>NZ_JAGTWO010000004.1:0-1336061 GCF_018842675.1 Candidatus Pantoea bituminis | reverse complement strand
TTTCGAACTGGCCTGGCGACGCTTCTGCCAGCGCGCCATCGGCAGGAATGCCCTGCAGTTTGGCTATCTCATCAATGTCACGCAGGACATCGGCAAAGTGGTCGAGATTATCTACTGAGTAAACCTGGCTCTGCATGTTGCGCTCATCGCTGCCGGGCGAGCAAGGCGGCTGAATAAAGCCTTCCGCATCACGCTTTTTGTCCACCAGATAGAACTCCAACTCTACCGCTACCACCGGAAACAAGCCTCGATTGCGTAGCTGCTGCCACAGTTGATTGAGGACATTTCGGGGTTCAACGTCAAAGGGAGTGCCATCTTGGTTGCGCATGGTTAACAGCAGTTGCGCAATGTGTTCAGGATCGGAAGCGGAAGGAACTAACGTATTGAGAACAGGAAGGCACAGATTATCAGGTTCACCGAGGGATTGTCCGAGACCGGCCTCTTCTACTGTGTTGCCGAGAATATCCATGGCAAACACCGATGCCGGAAAGTAACAGCCTTTTTCAAGTTTAAGCAGCGCGGAAACCGGAATGCGTTTACCGCGAAAGACTCCATTTAAATCGTTTAATAAGATGTCGACATACTGCGTTTCAGGATGGCGCTCCAGCCAGGCTTTCACCTCAAGCTGGAACGCGCTGGTTCGTCTCTCTTCGCTATGACGCGTAAAGTCTTCTACTTCTACCAGGTTTGTCATGATCTCACCCGCCCCGTAAATGGTTTGCGCAATGCTCAAAATAACAGCCACCCTTCTAACATAGCGCCAACACAAAAAGTGTGCAAATGTAACAAATCTGTTTGAAGAACCCGCAACAGATTGCTAGATTGACAAAATATTGCACACTTAAGCACCAATCGCGCTTTTTCGGTTGATATTTCGAACAGCAAGTGAGGGGAAAAATGGGCATTATTTTTGACAAACCCTTGATTGGCGTAACGATGTGCCAGATCGATAAAGGCGGTCATCCCACGCAAACGGTGCATAACAAATATCTTGACGCCGTGTTGGCCTCGGGCGGTGTCCCGCTTGCCCTGCCTCATCATTTAATGCACGCCCCTCATCTATTAGAAAACGCTATGACGATTTTGGATGGCGTATTGCTCACCGGTAGCCCCAGCAATATCGAACCCTGGCAATATGGTGAAGAAGGCAAAGAGTTGCATAGCGATCCTGGCCGCGATCGGCTGGCTTTTAGTTTGATCACGCATGCCATGGGTAAAAAGATGCCGCTGTTCGGCATTTGTCGCGGCATGCAAGAACTTGTGGTTGCCAATGGTGGCGCACTGTATCGCCAGATTAGCCAGCATCGCCAGTTTCAGCGTCATCATGAAGATGATTCTCAGCCGCTTGATCAGCAATATGCGTCAGCGCATGCCGTCACGGTTGAGCCGGATGGCTTGCTCAGCAACCTGCTCGATAGCACCACGCTGACAGTAAACTCACTGCATCAACAAGGGATCCGCGAGCTGGGTCCACAATTACGCATCGAAGCGCGCGCGCCCGACGGGCTGATTGAAGCGGTCAGCCTGCATCATCATCCCTTTGCCCTGGCGGTGCAGTGGCACCCTGAATGGCAAGCGGAAAGCTCGGCAACGTCACGTCAGTTGTTCGATGGATTTATTCAGGCCGCAATCCGTTACCACAAGGAAAAGAGAACATGAATGATGCCACTCTGGCCCCCGGAAGGCGTTTATCGCAAATCCGGCAAGAGTTGGGATTGTCTCAGCGCCGCGTCGCTGAACTTGCAGGTTTAACACACAGCGCAATTAGCACCATAGAGCAGGATAAAGTCAGCCCGGCGGTAAGCACCTTACAGAAATTATTAAAAGTATATGGCTTATCGCTGTCGGAGTTCTTCTCTGAAGCCAAAGCGGATTCAACGCCAAAAATCATCGTTCGCCCGGACGATTTACTGGAGATAGGCAGCCAGGGCGTGTCGCTCAAGCTCATTCATAACGGGCAGAGCCGCCGCACACTGGGCATGCTGCTGGAAACCTATCAGCCCGGTGCCAGCACGGGTGAGAAATTGCGTCATCCCGGCGAAGAGACCGGCACGCTGCTGGAAGGTGAAATCACCTTAGTGGTGAACGGGCAAAGTTTTCATTTATATGCGGGTGAAAGTTACGTTATTGACACCGGTTTGCCGCACAGCTTTACCAATACCACCGATCACATATGTCGCATTATCAGTGCCCATACGCCCGCCAATTTTTAATAAAAATTGCGTTTTGAGGAGGTTGTGATGAATTACGTGGAGAGTTATTACGCTGCAACAGCCAATCCTCATGAACCGTGGCCGCTATTGCAAGAGAGTATTCAGTGTGACGTTTGCATTATCGGCGGCGGTTTTACCGGTTTATCCGCTGCCCTCTACCTGACCGAAGCGGGTTATGACGTGGTAGTGCTGGAGGCGGCCCGCGTCGGATATGGCGCCAGCGGTCGCAACGGCGGCCAGGTGGTGAACTCTTACAGCCGTGACGTCGATGTGATTGAACAGCGTTACGGGAAAGAGAGCGCGCGCATGCTCGGCAGCATGATGTTTGAAGGTGCCGAGATCATCCGCGATCGTATTGATCGTTATGCGATCGCCTGTGATTATCGCCCCGGCGGCATTTTTGCGGCATTAAATGCGCGTCAAATGGGCCACCTGCGTAATCAGAAAAAGTTGTGGGCGCAATATGGTAATCACGATCTTGAACTTTTAGATGAACGCGGCATTCGCCGGGAAGTCGCGACCGAGCGCTATATTGGTGGCCTGCTGGATAAGCGTGGCGGGCATTTACATCCGCTCAATTTGGCTCTGGGCGAAGCAGAAGCCATTCGCCGCCACGGCGGCCGCATCTATGAGCAATCTGCCGCGTTGAACGTGGTTTATGGCTCGCCGAATCGAGTGAAAACAGCGCAGGGAGAAGTCACAGCAAAATTTGTGATTTTTGCCGGTAACGCTTACCTGCCGACCAAAGTCGAACCACGCCTTAGCAGCAAAAGCATGCCGTGCGGCTCACAAATTGTCGCAACCGAGCCGTTGAGTCGCGATCAGGCGCTGTCGCTGTTACCCAACAATTACTGCGTGGAAGATTGTAACTACCTACTGGATTACTTCCGCCTTACCGCCGATAACCGCTTGTTATACGGCGGCGGCGTGGTTTACGGTGCGCGCGATCCACGAGATATTGAAGCACTTATTCGTCCAAAACTTCTTCGTACCTTTCCTCAGTTGCAGAATGTGAAACTGGCGTTTGGCTGGAGCGGGAATTTCCTATTGACCTTGTCGCGCATGCCGCAGTTTGGCCGCCTGGAGAATAACGTCTATTTTATGCAGGGCGACAGTGGACACGGCGTCACCTGCACGCATCTCTCTGGCAAGTTAATCAGCGAAGTCCTGCGCGGCGATGCAGAGCGCTTTGATGCCTTTGCCAATTTACCTCACCTACCCTTCCCCGGCGGACGACGATTTAAAGTACCGTTAACCGCGATGGGCGCGGTGTGGTATGCGATACGGGATCGATTAGGGGTGTAATTCAGCGGGCGTTTCATCCTTGCGCTTTAATGCAGAAGCAAAAGCTCCCTTTGCGCCTTCACATAGATGATCCAAGGAAGGATTATGTGAGCTTCTCAGCACAGCAATATTTTCAGGCTGCTGAGTTGCTTTAAAAAAATCAGCCGGCGTAGCTTCAATAAAGCTTTCAATCAGTACGGGTAATTCCTGCTGTTTTCCTTTCAAGATAAATGCCCTCAAATGAGATTTTCCTTACAATCCAATAAGATTCAAAATTCACTCATACTAAGAAAAAGTTCAGGTTTATTAGCGAATTTTCAACACCACCGCTTTGAATCTAAGCTTTAACTTTACAGTTGCTAACGTTCTCTTTACCAAAACTTGCTATCCTGCGGGCGTGATGACAAGATCGGCCTCTTTTCGATTTTGGATAGTAAAAATGATCAGGTTGTTCGCTAAGTACGCCTCAGTGGGGGTGATCAATACTCTGCTGCATTGGGCTGTTTTCGCGGGTATGTATGCCCTCGGTTATCAGCAGTCCATCTCCAACCTTGTCGCTTTTTGCATAGCAGTCACCTTTTCTTTTTTCGCAAACGCTAAGTGGACCTTCAACGCTGAAGCCACTACCTCGCGGTATTTCCTGTATCTCGCGTTTATGGGAGCAATGGCCGCTGCCGTTGGATGGATTGCAGATCGCTTACATGTACACCCTATCGTGACGCTGGTGCTGTTTTCAGGGATCAGCTTGGTATGTGGTTTCGTCTACTCAAAGTTTTTCATCTTCAGGGAGAGTAAATGAAGATATCTCTAATTGTGCCGGTTCTTAACGAAGAAGAAGCCATTCCGCTTTTTTATGATGCCGTTCGAGAATTCGAGCCTTTCAAAGAGTATAAGATTGAGATTGTATTCATTAATGACGGCAGCACTGATCGCACTGAATCAGTATTAAGCCAGATAGAATCTAGCGATCCTCTCGTAAAACATATCTCATTTACCCGAAACTTTGGTAAAGAGCCTGCATTATTTGCGGGGCTTGAAGCCGCCACCGGCGAAGCAATCATTCCAATTGATGTTGATTTACAAGATCCCATTAATGTCATTCCTGAAATGATTAATAAGTGGTTAAAGGGTGCTGATGTTGTTTTGGCTAAACGTATTGATCGCAGTACAGATTCCCACTTAAAACGTAAAACAGCAGAATGGTTCTATAAACTTCATAATAGAATTAGCTCGCCAAAAATTGAAGAAAACGTAGGCGACTTTCGTCTTATGTCCCGCGACATTGTTGAAAATATAAAGTTGTTGCGGGAAAGGAATCTCTTTATGAAAGGCATTCTTAGTTGGGTTGGTGGTAAAACCGAAGTGGTTGAATATATTAGAGCCGACCGAGTTGCCGGAACAACGAAATTCAATGGCTGGAAACTTTGGAATTTAGCGCTAGAAGGAATCACCTCTTTTTCAACATTCCCTCTGCGTATGTGGACATATATTGGTCTACTTGTGGCCATGCTTTCTTTTATTTATGGCGTCTGGATGGTTATTGATACTATCGTTTGGGGTAATCCAGTTAAGGGATATCCTTCAATAATGGTTTCTATGTTATTCCTTGGCGGGATTCAACTCATTGGGATTGGTGTATTAGGTGAATATATTGGTAGGATTTATATTGAAGCAAAAGGCAGGCCACGTTATATAATTTCTAAAAAAAGTGATAATGCCAAACTAACTTAAGCATAAAAAATCAATTTTAATACTATAACCCCCAAAGCTGACATTTAGGATATTGAGATGAATTTAATAAGAGATGATAAGGAAGAAAATAGTAAATATCTTAGCTTACCTCTATTATTTGGTTTCATGTTAATAGCATTTATTCTGTTTGCATTACGCAGGCCAGATATTATTATGCATGCTCAGCCATGGGCTGAAGATGGTAGGGTATGGATGGCTGGGATCTATAATAATGGGTTTTGGGCATTTCTTATACTGCCCCAAAATGGCTATTATCAGACTATCTCACGCTTAACGTATGGAATTTCAATTTTTTTTGGCTTTCTTATGCAGCCTTGTCTGCAAATGTAATTGCTGTACTCCTTCGATGCTTTTTAATAGGATTCATTCTTTCAAAGAGAATGAATTTCATTGAGATAAAATATCGATTCGCATTAGCATTAGCATTAGCATTTTATATTATCTTGATGCCTAACGTTGCGGAGGGGTTTGTAAACATTATTAGTTCACATTGGAGTAACTTTAAGAGCGAGTTATTGTGCGCAATTTCAGGTAACAGGCAGAGCATTGCCGCAATGTGATCCGTCCAGTTAGCTAAGAGCGGGAGATATTGCGGCAATTTTTTTTGCCCCACGCATGCCCCATACAGTTTAATTCTTTAAATTTTCGGATGTTACAACCCAGGAAGACACATGATTGATTCTAGTGCAAAGAGTTCGAGGGAACTTTATACTACAGTGGCAGTATTCATAATTTCCTTAATTATCATGGTATTGCGCAGACCAGACATAATCAATCATGCCCAGCCTTGGGCTGAGGATGGTAAAATTTGGCTTGCTGGAATTTATAATAATGGCTTCTGGTCATCTTTGATACTTCCACAGAATGGGTATTATCAAACAATATCTCGCCTGACTTATGGAGTATCCATACTGTTTGGTGTTAGCAACGCTGCATTAGTTTCCAACATCATTGCAATATCAATCCGCTGCTTTCTCATCTGCTTCTTAATTTCAAAAAGAATGTCTTTCATTGATATAAAGTTTCGCATTGCTGCTGCACTTTATCTTATATTGATGCCTAATATATCAGAGGGGTTTGTTAACATAACAAACATTCACTGGTATCTGTCAATGTATTTAATGACTATAGTTTTGGCAAACAACCCAAATAACACCTCTTCAAAAATTCATGATTTCGTTATTTTAATTATAAGCGGCTTGAGTGGACCTTTCGTTGTGTTTATTGCTCCTTGTCTTCTACTTAAGAGGTTGCATGAGCGTGGAAATGTCTTTGAAGCCGTAAAAAAAATAAATTTTTTTGATGCAATAATGGCGACATGCTGCATTATTCAGGTAGTAGCTATACTTGGAGCTCCAGATACAGCGCGATCATCCGCGCCACTTGGTGCATCTTTAGGCGTGTTGATTAAAATTATTTCTTATAGAATAATTGGCGGAACCTTTACAAAAAACGACATAGTGTCTTTCATGCCAGAAGATAAACATCTTTGCGCTTTACTATTCGTTATTTTTTCCATTCCTTTTCTCTATTTCCTAATTAGAGGAGGTTGGCGCTTCAGGGCGGCTGCAATATTTCCTGTTATGATGTTTGGGTTCGCATTAGCAAAGCCAATGATGAGTATAACCGACCCGCAGTGGCCTGTGTTCTTCGGCCCAGGGAATGGGGAAAGGTATTTTTTCGTGACTAACTTCGCTTTCTTCTGCTTCATTCTATTCATTGTTAGCAAAATAACGAAGGGACAAGACATTGTTTTTAGTGCATTGTTAGCAATAGCTTTGATAGGTTCTTCACAGGATTTCAGGATGAATAAACTACCAGATGTAGGATATCAGGACGATTTGAAGAAGTTGCAATCAGCTGAGGTGGGCGATCACGTCACCCTTAGAATTAACCCGCCTGGCTGGACGATGATGTTGATTAAGAAATAAAGAATTGGCCATCACTTGATGGCCTATATTCTCTATTCGCCAGACAACTCAAACTGGCAGGAGAAGACATTTATGTTAGGTCCAGAAACATTCCTGATATAAAACTTAGCGGATGTTGCAGTGCTTCCACTAGAGGCATATGAAAGTAAATAGTCCGCGCTGACATTTATCGGTGTAGCTCTTCCCCATGCTGGCGCTTCCGCAAAGACATCGGCGGGAATTGTAACAGTAAAAGATCCATTCGGTTCCGCCACCGTCGACACCGTCACTGCTGTTCTGAATCTTCCCTGCTTTACGAACGCACCTGATGGGGTGGTGTAGGAAGAGTCGGTTGCAGCTCCTCGATGAATGTTGCCTTGATATTGCGATAATGGGAAATAGCTTAAATCACTAAATCTGGTAGTCATATCTCTCAAAGTATTGCCAGTGAACACCCAGTAAGAAATTGTAGTTCCTGACCCCTAGATAAATGAGCCAAATCCGCTCGCGTTATTTCCTATCACCATCCCCTCAATTCCTGAAGTCACGATAATGCATGCCTTTGTGCTTATTCCAGTACTAAGCATGTTACCGTAAAATGAGTTGCCATTAATCTGAGGGTTGTCACCTGTGACTGTTAATGCATTCCCGGCCACGCTTAACCAGTTGTTTGACAACACAAGGTTATCAATTACGGCTGTGATAGCTACTCCTGTCCCAAGAATAATATCAATAACACTATTTGTGATAGTTGCTAGCAAGCCAGCAGCAAGGTTGGCCGCCGCTGTACAAGCGATAATCACATTGGTATCTTTCAATGTATTTATTGACTATTGTTATTGCAAAGGAAGCGGAAACAACCTCACAAAAGATACATGATTTCATTCTTCTGATAGTAAGCGGTTTAAGTGGCCCATTTGTTGTTTTTATCGCACCATGCTTGCTTATAAAAAGAATTTCTAATCGAGGCGGTATTGTTGACGCGATTCGCCAAATTAATTTATTTGACTTGACAATGGCTGTATATTGCATTTTTCAGGTAGTTGCTATTCTTACAACCTCAGAAGCCACAAGTCCTAATTCATCTTTGGGATATCACTTTGGTTAATTAGCGGACATAATATCCTGTCGTATTATTCATGGTTCTTTTATGCCATTTGAAATGGCAAGAATTATGGCATCTCACGGAAATATTAACGTTGTTATTTTTTATAATTGTTTGCATTATTTTGATTTTTTTAAGTACGGCTGTAGGATAAAAACGCTAGTCTTATTTCCAGTTTTAATGATCGGCTTTGCTCTTGCTCGTCCAGTAAATGTAATGGATCAACCTCAATGGCCTCTTATATTCAATACAGAGAGTGGAGGAAAGTATTTCCATGTCACAAATATTGCTTTAGCATGTTTAGCTATTTCTTTGATTTCTGTTTTACCAAAATATAAAAATTTTACTCTTTAGGCTGGTTTTATTATTTTCTTGTTGCTAACACCAAAATATTTTCGCCTTCCTAACCTTCCAGAAGTAGGGTATATAAATGATATACAAAGATTTGAGAAGGTTGCCATAGGACAAAAGATGGACATTAAAATATTACCTCTTGGCTGGACTATGACGCTTCAAAAGAAAGAGTAATTAAGCCACCTAGAGTGGATTAAGTACTGTTCTATTATTCAATACGCTTGGATTAGTTATAACAACTAATATTTTTATATATAATTTTGGTGAGTGATTAAATGCTATTTAACTCAACACCTTTCATTTTTGCATTCCTTCCACGCTCACTAATAATTTATTTTTCGCTCAATCAGTTTAATTTTTATAGAGTCGGAAAGTTGTGGCTCTGTATTGCAAGTTTTTTCTATGGCTACTGGGATATTTCATATTTACCGCTCCTTATCTTCTCCATAATAATAAATTTCATGCTTGGTAATTTTGCTTCACCCTATAGAAAAATAAGCAGCAGTAAAAAACAATACTCTCCACTGGAATAGCATTAAATCTGCTAGCACTTGTTTATTATAAATACACGATTTTTTATTGCTCATATGTCATTTGCCAACTATGGTGACATATTCCAGAGAGTCTCCCTCTGTTGCCTCACCCTCTTCAATGATGATGGCCTGATTCATAAATCTGCCGATCCCCGCTTCACCCAAAAAGTTATACGCGACCTTATCACCTACTTTGACCGATAGCGCCCGATAAACGAGCACGAAGCCTTCATCGCTTTCGATCAGCAACGTAGCCGTCGGATAATCACTAACAGCTGGTTAAGGTCGAGCCAAGACTCATTTTAGTCCTGTGCAGGTGATACAAATCCCATATCTACCTCACATAGTACATGTTGCGTAACGGGAAGGATTTAAGTGAAGCGGTTGATGTGGAAGGAAATTTATCTGAATGAAGCCGCAGCGAGTATCTACGTTTTAATCACTCACCCCGTAAGTCTGCTGAGACAGAAGTGGAACACTACTTTCCCCTTCGCCGGCGCTTTTTTCCATTCCAAAATGATGTCTTATCAATTTTCCTGCACTATCTTGATCGGCTTCCAACTAGATGTCAGAATTATCTCACCTCACTTATCGGTAAAAAATATGGTTAAGCTTTTTACAAGGCACGTTAGCACTGGAATGGTTAACCAATTGATTAATTTGATT
Organism: Candidatus Pantoea bituminis; assembly: GCF_018842675.1. Taxonomy (NCBI): domain Bacteria; kingdom Pseudomonadati; phylum Pseudomonadota; class Gammaproteobacteria; order Enterobacterales; family Erwiniaceae; genus Pantoea; species Candidatus Pantoea bituminis. Next base: position 1,326,244 of record NZ_JAGTWO010000004.1, on the reverse strand, counting down.
ATTTATCCAAACCTTGTTGAAAACAGACAATCTCAGCCGCTTTCAAACTCCATGGCTCTATATGTAGCTGTAATGTTCTCTTTTTTTGCAAATGCACACTGGACATTCAGTAGTCAAGTAATAACCATTTTATATATGATGTATGTATGCTTCATAGGTACAGTTGCTGTCATGCCTGGCTCCTACGCTGACTGTCTTAAATTTTAACCTGTAACTCTTGTTGTCTTTTCAACAAGCGGTCTGGTTTGCGGCTTCCTTTATTCTAAGTATATAATTTTAAGTGTAAGAAAAATGAAGATATCTTTGATTGTCCCTGTCTTCAATGAGGAAGACACGGTGCCCATTTTTTATCAAACGGTACGGCATGAGCTGGCCGAATACGAAGTCGAAATATTATTTATTAATGATGGTAGCAAAGACGCGACAGAAGCAATCATTAACGCTCTATCATTAAATGATCCACTCGTAAAACAACTATCATTCACGCGTAACTTTGGCAAGGAGCCGGCCCTTTTTGCTGGTCTTGAACACGCTTCTGGTGAGGCCATCATCCCGATTGATGTTGACCTTCAAGACCCAATTGAAGTTATTTCCAAACTTATCGACCGATGGCAGAAAGGGGCGGATGTAGTCCTAGCTAAAAGAATTGACCGAGGAACTGATGGTCATTTGAAGCGTAAATCGGCGGAGTGGTTTTACAGGTTGCATAATAAAATTAGCTCACCGAAAATTGAAGAGAATGTTGGTGATTTTAGGCTAATGTCTCGCAATATAGTTGAAAAAATTAAGCTAATGCCCGAGAAAAATCTTTTCATGAAAGGCATATTGTCTTGGGTTGGAGGGAAGATAGATGTCGTTGAATATACGCGCGCGCAAAGAGTAGCAGGTCATACGAAATTTAATGGATGGAAGCTATGGAATCTTGCGCTTGAAGGCATCACATCCTTTTCTACGTTTCCTCTTCGTGTTTGGACATATATTGGATTCTTTACAGCTGCATCATCCTTCTTATATGGCTCATGGATGATTATTAATAAAATAATTTTTGGCAATTCTGTTGCTGGTTATTCATCCATACTTGCTTCGATTCTTTTTTTAGGTGGAGTGCAATTAATTGGCATAGGAGTATTGGGTGAGTATATTGGCAGAATTTACTTAGAAACTAAAAAAAGGCCTCGCTATATTTTGAAAAATAATAGGAACAAAAATGTTTGAAATCTTAAAAAGGCGAGCATTGATGATTATGCTTTTGGGAAGCCTCATGGTTTCGTACTTAATGCATGCCTCATGGAATCATTTAAATGCTTTTAATGAAAAAAATACGATATAAAGAATGACTCGACTATGAAATTTTTCATCGATGAATGTACCTTTAATGACAACAAGATTTTTGTTCGTGGATGGGTATTTAACAATACATACCCTGTAAAAGGACATCTAATTATAAATGTAAAAATAAATAATAAAGAGTATGTCATCCCTTCGAAGACAACCACTCGTCCGGATGTAAGTACTGCTTTCAAGTTAAACAATGAACGCGCAAGATATGGTTTTTATGGCGCCTTATCTTTATCAGACACTAGCATAAAAAAACCCACTATAACGCTAAATATCATAAACAAAGATGTTATTTCGAAGGATGAATATGTTTGCCACTAAAAATAAAAACATATCGACAGATATGTATCTAATAGCATTTATTATTTCATTATTAATCTTAGTTTCTCTAGGGTTAACTATGAGACCAGATCAAGATGATCAATACTTTAAACATGCCTTGGATAATAAATCATTTTTTGAATTTTTCAGCTTTAGATACCTAAAATGGTCTGGTAGATATGCTATTGAAGCATTGCTATTATTAACAATAAATTACGATTGGTTCTGGAAATTAATGATCCCTATGTGCATATTATTATGCGCTTATTCAATATGGTCACTTACGCTTAGAAAAAGCATTAGCTCTATTAAAGGCATTTCATTAGCCTTAGGTCTCATCATGATCATGTCACCATCAGTAGCCAATGACTCTATGTGGTGGATTACTGGAGCATATAACTATCTACTACCCGTATCAATGGGATTATACGCAGTTGACATACTACTCAGACAAAAACAAACAGGACTTTACCAAAAGACTTTATCTTTAATAGCATTATTTATAGCTTGCAGCACTGAACAACCTGCATTATGTATTGTTATAGCTTCAATTCTATTCATAATCTCTACTAGAACTTATACAACTTTCAGCTTTATCTTTTTTCTTTCTCGCTATTTTTTTCTGCCATCTTATTTCTAAGCCCTGGCAACCATATCCGTTACATTATTGAAGCGTATCACTACATGCCTGAAATTCAAGGTTATAGTTTTTTTCAAAAGGTTAGCTTAGGCATGGATAGAGTGCAGGCTCACATCAAAGATAGAACGAACTTCTTATTGTTTTCTGCATCATTTACGTGTTTATTTAAAGCAATTATGCACAAAAAACCATTTGGCTTTCAAGACATTATAGCTTTTAGCACACTTTGCCTTTTTAACGCATTCTTTTTAGTGACGAATAACCCAAGCGACGTATTCCATAAATACTTTTCTGCTATATTCACTATAGAACCTAATAACTGGAATGAAATTTCAATATATACATCTTATTTTTTCTCATTAGCATCTATTGCCTCCATGCTTTGGTTTTGTTTAGAGAAAAACATTGAGAGCTACATTGGCTTTGTTTTTTTATCGTTATCTTTATTAGTAACAGTAGCTGTAGGGGTTTCTCCGACAGTCTATGCTTCAGAACAAAGAATATTATTTCTTTTTGATATAAGTCTTGTAGCATTCACATGCAGCATGCTAAGAAACTCTTTAACCTTGAAATATTAAATCTAGCCCGCTCTATGCGGGCTCGTCTAATACAAGAACCATCAAAAAAATTTGATAGTTCTTGTTTGACACCATGTCAATAAACTACAATTCAGTTACATAATTTCACTTTCCCACAGGATTTGCAATGCAAAGTCTCGAACACGACCGTTTTATTGAAACTTTAAAAACCCTTGAGGGTAAACATGTGGCTTTTTTTCCAAAATCAGGTAATGCTGGCGATGGATTTATAGCATATGCAACTTACACCTTATTCGAAAAATATAACATCTCATACACATCATACTCTCAGGATGAAAAGGTTGATGATAAAATTGTTATCATTGGTGGAGGTGGAAATCTCATTGAAGGTAAATATGAAGACGTTGCAAAAATCATTTGGCGGCACAGAAAAAACGAAAGAATAATTTTGCTTCCACACACAGTAGTTGGTTACAAAGAAATAATTGCAGAAACGCATAATAATCTAGAAATTTTCTGCCGTGAGCCTGTTTCCTATGAATTGATTTTACTAAACGGAGCTAACGAAAATAAAACTCATTTATCGCATGATGTAACATTTTACCTCGATGATGAACATTTTTCTGAGCTTTTCGAGAAAGGCGAAGGCGTTCTCTTTGCGTTAAGAACCGATGGTGAATCATCTAAAAATATTGCAATTAGCGATGAAAATATTGACTTATCTTTGTCCTGGAACGGAGATTACTGGAAGAACCCTAAATTCTGTTATTATGCTACTCTTAGCATGGCATCTTATATACAGTCATATGAAAGTGTTTTAACTGACAGGCTCCATATATCTATTCTTTCCGCTTTTCTTAAAAAGAATGTCATAATGATGCCAAATGACTATTATAAAAACCAGGCAATATATGAACATTCAATGAAAGCTAGATTTTTAAATTTGAAGTTCATTAACTCTTCATCAAGCTTAGCAAATGATACTAATTCCTTTAAGCACTCTTTGAAAGAGTGTGGCGAAGATTCTCAGACAATAAAAAATCAGCAAGAAGAGATTGATCGCCTAACTGAAGTTCTGAAAGACTCGCAAGCTAGCTTGGCTGAGCAAATGGCACTGCGTGAAAACTCTGAACGCAAGCTTCAAATAAAACTTAATGACTGGGAAGAACAGTTCGAAGCAGCTGAGATAAATCACTCAGCCAATGAAGCAAGAATCAGAGCAGAGTTAGGCGGTCAACTCGTTCACAAAACAAACCTAGGACAAATTTTACAAAACACCCCGAATGAACTTGAAATAAACAACTTGAGAAAAGAGCTTGAAATATCAAACGGAAGACTGTCCGAAATATTCGGTTCAACAACATGGAAGTTAATGACAAAAATTAATATTATTGCGTCCAAATTGCCTAAGTTTGTTCGGAAAACATTTCGCAAAACCTTTAAATAACTTAGGTATAACTTATATGAATCAGAAAATCACATTAAATTCAACGTCAAGCAACAATTCTTCTAATGATGAAGAGTCGATAGCGGTTAAGAGAATATCCAAATTAAGAATTTTTTCTGAGCAGCTATATAAAAATATGCACCCTGATGTTGCTGCAGCTAACATCAGCCCGAGCTGGCATGCAGTAAATTTTGGTGCTATTGAGGGCCGGACTTTATTTAAAAGAGAGCAGATAGCACGCGTACTGGGAATCCTTTCTAACCTTGATGAAAAAGCACTCGATCATCCCGAGCTTGTTTTAAACTCAAGCGAGCATGCCCAAGCTTTTACAGATTTTTCAAAAAAATACCCTAAGGCTGACATATTTGTTAGCTCGTTAGGCAACATTTTTATGCAGGAACTTGCTCTAGATTTAGCAGTTGTTCTCAAAAGAGCTGGGGTAGATGTTCAAGTAAGGGACGAAAATTATGAAGTCCAGCTTAGAAGTCAACTTTCTATATTTGTTGCTCCCCATGAATTTTTTGCTTTAGGTCGCGGTGTGATATGGATGACTGAAGATGTTTTAAGGACATCTTACGTTTGGAATACTGAACAAATGCAAACTCAATGGTTTGCTAAAAGCATATCATCTATTCTTTCCGCTAAAGGTGTTTTTGATATTTCCCCTCAAGCTGCACAACTTTTTAATAACGCTGAAATACCAAGCATGCATCTTGAGCCAGGCGCGGAAATCAGAAATAACTGGTTGATTGAGAAAGATATTTTTCACCCTCTTGTTAGAATTCTTCCCCCTGAAGCTAAATCACTTAATTTTCAGGTTGATAGCTGGGATAATAGGCCTATTGATATTTCTTTCTTTGGCAGCGAGAGCCCAAGAAGAGAAACTTTCTTTAGCAAAAATGCATCATTTTTTGCCCAATACCCTTCTTTCATCTATTACCGCAGAGGTCGCTATGGGCCGATCCGGGCGCGATTCGACGATCAATCTTTGACACGTATTGCCGGCCATCTCTCAGGGGTTTCCAAAATATCGCTTAATGTGCACAGGGACGAGTTTTCTTATTTTGAGTGGCACAGGATGGTTAGACAGGGAATGAGTTCTGGAGCTCTAGTTGTATCAGATCACTGCCTACCTCACCCGCACTTAAAGCCAAATGTGCATTTTTTCCATGATGAACTAAAGCATCTTCCTAATCTGATAGATTGGTTATTGAAAGCAGAAGATGGCAAAGAAATGGCAAAAAAGTAATTGGCCAAGCTACAGATATGCTGACCAATCCAAGCAGTGATTCCTACAGAACAGCACAAATTGTAAAATTCATAACAACGGTAGAAAGCGGAGATTATCATGAATAAAATCAATTCTCGGCTTGTAAACTTCGATGTTATATATGAAAAAATCAATAGAAAGCATGCTCACGTTGAAGGCATTACTGTGGCTGTAAGCTTATTTAATTATGAAAAGTTTGTTGCTGAATGTTTAGATTCAATACATGCACAAATTCATAAGTATATTGAAATTATTGTTATTGACGATTGTTCAACTAAAGATGACTCTGTTGGTGCCGTCAAAAAATGGATGGAAATACATAACAACAGATTTGCTCGCGCATCACTAATTAAGCATTCAAGAAACCAAGGGTTGGCTGAAGCAAGAAATACAGCGTTTGATTACTCTCGCACAGATCTTGTTTTCGTGATAGATGCAGATAATATGATCTATCCTCGCGCACTCGGGCGGCTTTATGACGTCATGAGAAATAGAGAATTTGATGCGGCTTACACTCAGCATGAACACTTCGGGGATGTTACTAGATTAGGTCACTCTGAAGTATGGAATAAAAGACATTTTGTACATGGTAACTATGTTGATGCCATGGCACTCATATCCAAACGTTCCTGGGCGCAGGTTCAGGGATATACTCATATGGAGGGGGATGGGAAGATTATGATTTCTGGTGCAAGTTCGTTGACGCTGGTATGACTGCGGCTTATGTTCCAGAAATATTATGTCGCTATAGGGTTCATGGTATCTCTATGCTTAGACAAGATACCGCACCAGCGACTAAAAGGCTTATGATAGAAATGATAATGCGTCACCCTTGGTTAAAGCTGGATACAGACTTTTAAATAAGCCTATATAGTAGATAAATGTCATTTTGTTTGTAAATTAGCCCTCGCCTGAGGGCTAAAGCTAAATTTTAATTATCGTCTATCACTCCAAAGGCATTTTAACCGGATCATCATAAATATATTCAAAACCCAGCTCGCTACAGATGCGCGTGCCATCAATGAGTTTGCCGCTGTCTTGGCCTTCAGTCGGCAAGAACTGGGGTGGCTCAAGTCCTAGCTGCTTTGAAACGCTGGGGTAAAATTCTGCGCGGGTAGGATGTTTTGGCGCGGAAAGGTTAAACACTCGGCCACCTTTTGGGGTTTGCAACAGCAGCATAATGGCCTCTACTACATCGTCCAGATGGACCAAATTCACGCCTTGTGAACCATTTGGGACATCTTTTTTACCGGCCAGGAAACGGCCAGGATGGCGTTTAGGTCCAACTAGTCCTGACAACCGTAAGATGTCCACGCTGGTGCCCGGCAAGTTATGCAGCCAGTTTTCCAATTCCACCAGCGTTTTTCCTGCCACCGTTTCTGGCTGAAGTGGGCTGTTTTCGCGCATCACGCCGGAAGCATTGCCATAGACCGATGTAGAGCTGGTGAAGATAATGCGTGGGACGTTATACACCAGTGCGCTGTCCACCACGTTTTGTACCGCCTGCAGATATTTCTCGCCACCTTCGGCAGTTCGGCTGGCGGGCAAAGTCACCACCAGCGCATCCACATTTAACAGCGGCTCAAGATCTTCAGCCTCACAGATCATTTCTGGCGTGAGCTCAAGTTGAAAAGCTTCAATGCCGCAGCGCCGTGCCGCGTCGATGCCATCCGGTGTGGTTTTGCTGCCAGTCACTTGCCAGCCGCGTGCCGTTAACGCCATCGCCAGCGGCATGCCTAGCCATCCCAAACCTATTATTGCGACCTTCTTCATATCTGACTCCTGGCTTTGCGCATCAAGATGTTATTCATACTAGTGCTGAGGCGCATTGCAAACCAGCCCAAATGAGTTTCGGTGCTTTCTGAAATGAATCTGAAGGTAACGCTAAAAAAGGGTTGCCAATCGAGTTCATCCTGGTTAGGTTAATTAGCACATAAATGAATACTCATTCATCAACGGAATTTATATGACACGCGTTCAGTTTAACCACCATCATCACCATCATCCTGACTAGTCTTTCAGGCGATGTGTGCTGGGAGACTGTTAAGATCTTCCAGTGGTGTGAACGCAAGAGAACCCCGGAAGATCGTCTTCCGGGGGTTTTTTATGGGCTGACGCAACCGAAACATTCAGGACAGGATTAAGAGGACAGGAACCATGTTAGATAACACCCGTTTACGCATAGCTATGCAGAAATCTGGCCGTTTGAGTGATGATTCACGCGAACTGCTGGCGCGCTGTGGCATTAAAATCAACCTTCAGCAGCAGCGCCTGATTGCGTTTGCGGAGAATATGCCTATCGACATTCTGCGCGTGCGCGATGACGATATTCCTGGCCTGGTGATGGATGGCGTGGTCGACCTCGGTATTATTGGCGAAAACGTGCTGGAAGAAGAACTGCTGACCCGCCGCGCGCAAGGCGAAGATCCACGCTACTTTACACTGCGTCGCCTGGATTTTGGCGGTTGTCGCCTGTCACTGGCGATGTCGGTAGATGATGAATATACCGGCCCGCAATGCTTGCACAACTCGCGTATCGCCACCTCTTATCCTCACCTGCTAAAAAAATACCTCGATCAAAAAAATGTGAGTTTTAAGACCTGCATGCTGAATGGTTCCGTTGAAGTTGCGCCTCGCGCTGGCCTGGCGGACGCCATTTGTGATTTGGTTTCAACCGGTGCCACGTTAGAAGCCAACGGCCTGCGTGAAGTCGAAGTGATCTATCGTTCGAAAGCCGTCCTGATTCAGCGTGACGGCGAGATGCCAGGTGCGAAACAGGAACTGATCGACAAGCTGATGACGCGTATTCAGGGCGTCATTAAAGCGCGTGAGTCGAAATACATCATGATGCACGCACCCAGCGATCGTCTGGAAGAAGTGATCAAACTGCTGCCTGGTGCCGAGCGTCCTACCGTTCTGCCCTTAGCCGGCGATCAATCTCGCGTGGCGATGCACATGGTCAGCAGCGAAACCCTGTTCTGGGAAACCATGGAAAAATTGAAAGCGTTGGGTGCCAGCTCAATTTTAGTGCTGCCGATTGAGAAGATGATGGAGTAAGCCATGGCCTTTGCAACCCCAATCAACTGGCAGCAATGTAACGCGGAGCAGCAGCAGGCGCTGCTGATGCGTCCGGCAATCGCCGCCTCAGAAAGCATCACTCAAACCGTTCGCGACGTGCTTGATCAGGTTAAAACCAACGGTGATGAAGCGTTGCGCACTTTTAGCGCGCGCTTCGATAAGGCGCAGGTTGAAAACTTGCGCGTCACGCCGCAGCAAATTGAAGAGGCCAGCGCCAGATTAAGCGACACGCTGAAACAGGCGATGGCTGTTGCGGTGAACAATATTGAAACCTTTCACAATGCGCAGATCCTCGCGCCAGTCGATATTGAAACGCAGCCCGGCGTGCGCTGCCAGCAAATTACGCGTCCGGTAAAATCGGTTGGTTTGTATATTCCCGGTGGTTCCGCGCCGTTGTTCTCCACCGTGCTGATGTTGGCAACGCCAGCGCGTATTGCGGGTTGTGGTCGTGTGGTGCTTTGCTCCCCACCGCCAATTGCTGATGAGATCCTCTATGCTGCGAAGCTGTGTGGCGTAGAAGAGGTGTTCCAGGTTGGCGGTTCACAAGCCATTGCTGCCCTCGCCTTTGGCACTGAAACCGTGCCGCGCGTCGACAAAATTTTTGGGCCCGGCAACGCTTACGTTACCGAAGCCAAACGTCAAGTGAGCCAGCGTTTAGATGGCGCGGCAATTGATATGCCTGCCGGCCCATCGGAAGTGCTGGTGATTGCTGATGAAGGCGCAACGCCAGCGTTTGTCGCCTCTGATCTGTTGTCACAAGCGGAACACGGACCCGATTCACAGGTCATTTTGTTGACGCCTTCTTTAGCCCTGGCTGAAGGTGTCGCCGAGGCAGTAGAACAACAACTGGCGCAACTGCCGCGTGCGGCGACTGCTCGCCAGGCATTGGAAAGCAGCCGTTTGATTGTGGCGCGTGATATCGCGCAATGCGTGGAAATCTCCAATGCCTATGGCCCTGAGCATCTGATCATTCAAACGCGCCAGCCGCGTGAACTTGTGGATTCCATTACCAGTGCAGGTTCGGTTTTCCTCGGTGACTGGTCGCCAGAGTCTGCAGGTGATTACGCTTCAGGCACCAATCACGTTTTGCCAACCTATGGTTATACCGCGACCTGTTCCAGCCTGGGACTGGCGGATTTTCAGAAACGTATGACGGTACAAGAGCTGACGCCACAAGGTTTCATGAACCTTGCCGCTACCATCGAAACCCTGGCCGCTGCTGAACAGTTAGATGCCCATAAAAATGCCGTTACCCTGCGCGTTGCCGCACTGAAGGAGCAAGCATGAGCATGAATATTGAAGATTTGGCGCGCGAAAACGTACGTGCTTTGACGCCCTATCAGTCGGCGCGTCGCTTGGGTGGTCAGGGCGATGTGTGGCTCAACGCCAACGAGTTTCCGCTGCCGGTGCCGTTTGAGCTTTCGCAGCAGACACTGAATCGTTATCCAGAATGCCAGCCAAAATTAGTGATTGAACGCTACGCAGCCTATGCCGGATTGCAGCCTGAGAATGTGTTGGCAAGCCGTGGTGCAGATGAAGGCATTGAACTGCTGATGCGCGCCTTTTGCGAACCCGGTAAAGACGCAATTCTGTTTTGTCCTCCCACCTATGGCATGTACAGCGTCAGCGCCGAAACCATCGGCATTGAGTATCGCACCGTTCCGGCGCTGGATAACTGGCAACTGAATTTACCCGCGATTGCCGACAAGTTGGAAGGCGTGAAGGTTGTCTATCTTTGTAGTCCGAACAATCCTACCGGCAACCTGATCAACCCGGATGATATTCGCCAGCTGCTGGATATGACCGCCGGTAAAGCGCTATTGGTAGCAGATGAAGCCTATATTGAGTTCTGCCCGGAAGCGACGCTGACCGGTTGGCTGAAAGATTATCCACATTTAGTTGTGCTGCGCACTCTGTCGAAAGCCTTTGCGCTAGCGGGTTTACGCTGCGGCTTTACGCTGGCAAACAAGCCGGTTATCGATCTGCTGTTGAAAGTGATTGCGCCCTATCCACTGGCCACGCCGGTGGCAGATGTAGCGGCTCAGGCATTGAGCGAGCAAGGCATTACATTGATGCGCGAACACGTTGCCCAGTTAAACGACAACCGCAGCTGGCTGCTAACGCAGCTCGCTCAGTGCGCCTGCGTCGAGCAAACTTTTGCCAGTGACACCAACTACGTGCTGGCGCGCTTCACTGATTCGCCAACGGTATTCAAAACGCTGTGGGATCAGGGCATTATCTTGCGTGACCAAAACAAAAATCCGGGCCTGTCGGGATGCCTGCGCATTTCCATCGGCACGCGTGAAGAGTGCGAGCGAGTGATCGCCGCGCTGCAAGCTTTATCTGTGGAGCAAGCATGAGCCAGAAGACCCTTTTTATTGACCGCGACGGCACCATTATTTCTGAACCGCCTGCCGATTTTCAGGTGGATCGCATGGACAAGTTGGCATTTGAACCCAACGTGATCCCCACTTTGCTGGCGCTGCAAACCGCCGGTTATCGTCTGGTGATGATCACCAATCAGGATGGTTTAGGCACGTCGAGTTTCCCGCAGGCGGATTTCGATGGCCCGCACAATCTGATGATGCAAATCCTGACATCGCAAGGCATTCAATTTGATGATGTGCTGATCTGCCCGCACATGCCGGATGACAACTGCGATTGCCGCAAGCCAAAAACCAAAATGGTTGATGCGTGGCTGGCTGAAGGCGCCATTGATGTAGCCAACAGCTATGTGATTGGCGATCGCCTGACTGATGTTCAGCTCGCGGAGAACATGGGTATTGAGGCAATCCGCTATGGCGCCGAAGGTGAAGACTGGCGCGCCATTGAGCAGCGTTTGACTAAGCGTGACCGCTACGCGTTGGTGAACCGCAACACCAAAGAAACCCAAGTCAAAGTAGAAGTCTGGTTAGACCGCGAAGGCAGCAGCAAGATCAACACTGGCGTCGGTTTCTTCGACCACATGTTGGATCAGATTGCGGTGCATGGTGGCTTCCGCATGAATATCGAAGTGAAAGGCGACCTCTACATTGACGATCACCACACGGTTGAAGATACCGGCCTGGCGCTAGGCGAAGCGCTGTTAAAAGCGTTGGGCGACAAGCGTGGCATTGGCCGTTTCGGCTTTGTTTTGCCGATGGATGAATGCCTGGCGCGCTGTGCATTAGACATCTCTGGCCGCCCACACATTGAGTTCAAAGCTGAATTCAATTATCAACGAGTTGGCGATCTCAGCACCGAAATGGTTGAGCACTTCTTCAGCTCGCTTTCTTACAGCATGATGAGCACGCTGCACCTGAAAACCAAAGGTAAAAACGATCATCATCGCGTTGAAAGTCTGTTTAAAGCCTTTGGCCGCACGCTGCGCCAGGCGATTCGCGTGGATGGCAACACCCTTCCGAGTTCCAAAGGAGTGCTGTGATGAATGTGGTGATCCTTGATACCGGCTGCGCCAATCTTTCTTCGGTGAAATGGGCGGTTGAACGCCTGGGTTATACGCCGATTGTTAGCCGCGATTCTGACGTGGTACTGCGTGCCGACAAGTTGTTTTTACCGGGCGTTGGCACCGCCAAAGCGGCAATGGGTCAGCTTGAAGAGCGTGACCTTATCGAGCTAATCAAAGCCTGTACTCAACCGGTGCTGGGCATTTGTCTCGGCATGCAGTTGCTGGGGCGCGGCAGTGATGAGAACGGCGGGGTTCCAACGCTGGGCATTGTTGACGAACCGGTTTCGCTGATGGATACGCAAGGTTTGCCGCTGCCGCACATGGGCTGGAACCAGATCACCGCGCAAGCGGGTAATCATCTGTTCCGTGGCATTGACGAAGGCAGCTACTTCTACTTTGTCCATAGCTATGCCATGCCGGTTAACGCCAGCACCATCGCGCAATGCCATTACGGTTTACCGTTCACGGCGGCGCTGCAAAAAGATAACTTCTTCGGCGTGCAGTTCCACCCAGAACGCTCTGGCAAAGCGGGCGCGCAGTTGCTGAAAAACTTCCTGGAGATGTGATGATTATCCCCGCGTTAGATTTAATTGACGGCAAAGTGGTTCGCCTGCATCAGGGTGATTATGGTCAGCAGCGTGATTACGGCAGCGATCCGCTCCCGCGTTTGCAGGAATACGCTAGCCAAGGCGCAGCGGTGTTGCATTTAGTGGATTTAACCGGTGCAAAAGATCCGGCAAAACGCCAGATTCCCCTGCTGAAAACCTTGTTGAATGGCGTTGATGCCATCGTGCAGGTCGGTGGTGGTATTCGCACCCGCGAAGATGTCAAAGCCCTGCTGGATGCGGGTGCAAGCCGTGTGGTAGTCGGTTCCACGGCGGTGAGAGAGCCAGCAGAAGTGAAACAGTGGTTTAAAGAGTTTGGCGCTGAGGCCATTGTGTTGGCATTAGACGTGCGCATTGACACGAATAATCGCAAAGAAGTGGCGATCAGCGGATGGCAAGAAGCCGCCGGCGTGACGCTGGAAGATGTCATTGAACAATTCCAGCCCGTTGGCCTGAAGCATGTATTGTGTACCGATATTTCGCGTGACGGCACGCTAACCGGCTCCAACGTGGCGCTTTATCAGGAAGTGACTGCGCGCTATCCAGAGATTGCATTTCAATCATCTGGCGGCATCGGCGAACTGAGCGACATCGCCGCGCTCCGCGGCAGCGGTGTGCAGGGCGTGATCGTTGGACGCGCATTGTTGGAAGGCAAATTCACAGTTTCGGAGGCAATCTCATGCTGGCAAAACGGATAATTCCTTGTCTCGATGTACGTGACGGTCAGGTCGTCAAAGGCGTTCAGTTCCGTAATCACGAAATCATTGGTGATATCGTGCCGCTGGCGCAGCGTTACGCTGAAGAAGGCGCAGACGAACTGGTGTTTTACGATATTACAGCATCATCCGATGGTCGTGTGGTGGATAAAAGCTGGGTATCACGCGTTGCTGAAGTGATCGATATTCCGTTCTGCGTGGCGGGCGGTATCAAATCTGCCGAAGATGCGGCGCGCATTCTGGAATTCGGCGCTGACAAGATTTCCATTAACTCGCCCGCGCTGGCCGATCCTTCCTTAATCACCCGCCTTGCTGACCGCTTTGGTGTGCAGTGTATTGTGGTGGGCATTGATACCTGGTTTGATGAAAGCACCGGTAAATATCACGTCAATCAATATACCGGCGACGAATCCCGCACCCGTGTTACCACATGGGAAACGCTGGATTGGGTGCAGGAAGTGCAGAAACTCGGCGCGGGCGAAATCGTGTTAAACATGATGAACCAGGATGGCGTGCGTAACGGCTATGATCTGGTGCAGCTGAAAAAAGTGCGTGAAGTTTGTAAAGTACCAATGATCGCTTCTGGCGGCGCGGGCACTATGCAGCATTTCCTTGAGGCCTTTGAACAGGCCAACGTCGATGGCGCACTGGCCGCGTCGGTGTTTCACAAACAGATTATCAATATTGGTGAGCTGAAAAGCTTTCTGATCGACAACGGTGTGGAGATTCGCGCGTGTTAACTGTTCAACAACTGGCCCAACTTGATTGGGACAAAACGCAAGGCATGATGCCGGTAATCGTACAGCACAGCGTATCAGGCGAAGTGCTGATGCACGGTTATATGAATAAAGAAGCGCTGGCAAAAACGCTGCAAGAAGGCAACGTCACCTTTTTCTCGCGCACCAAAAATCGCTTGTGGACCAAAGGCGAAACCTCCGGCAACTTCCTGAAAACCGTGAGTATCACACCTGACTGCGATAACGATACGCTGCTGGTCTTAGCGAATCCCATTGGCCCAACCTGCCATCTCGGCACGTCAAGCTGCTTTTCACCCGCTGCGCCAGACTGGACTTTCTTGTATCAGCTGGAGCAGTTGCTGGCTTCACGTAAAAATGGTGATCCAGAAAGCTCCTACACCGCAAAACTCTACGCCAGCGGCACCAAACGCATCGCGCAAAAAGTGGGTGAAGAAGGCGTTGAAACCGCGCTGGCGGCCACCGTCAACGATCGCCATGAGCTGACCAACGAAGCGTCGGATTTGATCTATCACCTGCTGGTGTTATTGCAGGATCAGGATCTGGACTTCAGCACCATCATCGCTAACCTGCGATCTCGTCATAAGTAAATCGTGCAATATGCTGCTCAAAATTGTGGTCATATGATAATTTTGAGCAGTATTTTTCTCAAAAAATAAACCTAAAAACACTAATATTGAGCAATATACTGCTCAACAGAGGCGCGGCATGTTAACCCTGCAATTGTTTGTCGATAATCAATGGCACGATATTGCGTTTCTGGACGTCAAAGAGCCACGCAAAGGCCGTGAAAGCGCCGCCGCCCTCGCCTTCTAATTCAACTATGTCATTGACCCTATAGATCGCAACAATTATGCAAGCTACAACCTGAAATATGCGCAGCAAATGGGTGCTCAATTTTGAATTTGCCGGCTATTGGTTTTGATTATTTAGACCAACGCATCGAAGGATGGCGACTATGAAGATAACGATATCGCCTTTTCAGCGTGAAGCCATGTTACTTGAACTGCTTCAGCAGGTTATTGAGGATAAGCTGTCGCAAGGCGAGTTATTAATGCAACTACGTAAAAAGGTGTTGGGATTCTCGCAAGAGCGCTATGCCGCGCTGGTGGGCATCAGCCGTCGAACGTTATCTGATATCGAGCAGGATAAAGAGAACACCACGCTAAGCACCTTAAATCGAGCATGTAAACCTTTAGGGCTTAAGTTAGGCGTATTACCTCGCCAACCGCATATGCTGAAAACATTATTAATCCAGCTTGCTGATCATGGAGAGTCCAATGACCACACATGAAAAACTGATCGCCCTGCTTAATCAGCATCAAGCGCGTTATCGGCTGATGAACCATGAAGCCACCGGCAAATGCGAAGCGGTGGCTGCTGTTCGCGGTACTGAAGTGGGACAAGGCGCCAAAGCGCTGGTGTGTCATGTGAAAGGCAACGGCATTAAACAGCATGTGCTGGCGGTGTTACCCGCCGATCAACAAGCGGATTTAACAAAAGTGGCGGATGCTGTTGGCGGACGCCGTGCATCGCTGGCCAGCCCAGCCGAAGTGGATTCGCTGACGGGCTGCGTGTTTGGCGCGATTCCGCCGTTTAGTTTTCATCCGGCATTAAAACTGGTTGTTGATCCGTTGCTGTTTGAACGGTATAGCGAGATTGCCTTCAACGCCGGTTTGCTGGACTACTCGGTAATAATGAATACAGAGGATTACCGCACATTCAGTAATGCTAACGTAGTGAAAATAATCCAGTAATTGCCATCACCAGAGGTGAAAGGTAATCTTCATTGTTCAACATCACGAATAAAGAAGACCTTACAATGGCAAATTTTTTCACTAAAACACGTCTGCGTCAGACGCTGGTTATGGCGATGATGGCAGGCTGTGCATTCGGCGCGCAGGCAAAAATTGAACAGGTACGCTTCGCTGTCGATCCCACCTATCCTCCTTTTGAATCCAAAACGCCGCAGGGCAAACTGGTTGGTTTTGATATCGACTTGGGTAATGCCTTGTGTGAGCAAATGCAGGCTAAATGCGTCTGGGTAGAAAGCCAGTTCGACGGCATGATCCCTGCGCTTAAGGCGCGTAAATTTGATGCCATCCTTTCAGACATGGGCATCACCGAAGAACGAATGAAGCAAATTGACTTTACCGTGCCGCTGTATGACACCCACACCCAGCTGATTGCCCGCAAAGGTTCGGGTATTTTGCCCACGGCTGAAGCGCTGAAAGGCAAAACGGTTGGCGTTGAGCAAGGTACCGTGCAGGAGCGTTATGCGCTGGCAAAATGGCAGCCGCACGGCGTAAACGTGGTTCCGTATGGCGATCAGGCGCAGGTGGAAAGCGATTTGATTTCAGGTCGATTGGATGCGGTCTTCACCGATGCTGCTCAGGCCGCTATTGGCTTTCTGAAGCATCCACAAGGTAAAGATTTCGAGCTGGCTGGCCCAATTGTGCAAGATCCGATTATTGGTCCCGGTACAGCAATCGGCTTACGTAAAGGCGATGCCGAGCTGAAAACCGCGCTTGATAACGCCTTCGCGGAAATCAAGAAAAACGGCACCTTCGATAAGATTCAGAAATCCTATTTCGCGACTGATATCTCAATTCAGCAGTAATATCACAGGCGGCATTTGTGCCGCCTGTTGTTATTCAGCACTATACTTTTCTTTTTATGCTCATTTAGAGGGCGTTACATTTCTCGCCCGCAGCCGATTACAGGACCGATATGCATCAACAACATCATCCTCTGCTAAGCGCATCGTTAGGCACTCAACGCGAAATTATTAGTTTCCACTTCGGCGAAGACAATAAACGACAGGTCTATATTCAGGCGGCTTTACACGGCGATGAACTGCCCGGCATGGCGGTTGCGTGGTTTTTAAAGAAGCGTTTACAAGCTCTGGAATGTGCTGGCCAGTTAAAAGCAGCCTTTACGCTGGTACCCGTCGCGAACCCTTTGGCGTTAAGCCAGCATTGGCATGGCACACATTTAGGCCGATTCCATACACTTTCTGGTCAGGACTTTAATCGCAAGTTTCCGTCTTTAGGTGAGGCGCTAGCGGAGAAGCTTTCAGGTTCGTTTACGCAAAGTGAGTATGATAATAAAAGACTGATTCGTAACGCCATCGACCTTCACTACCGCGACACCATTCCTAAAACCGAACTGGATGCGCAGCGCTTTACCTTGATGCGTATGGCAAGCCAGGCCGATTTAATGATTGATCTGCATTGTGACTGGGAAGCCGTGCCGCATTTATACACCACGCCACATGCCTGGCCAGATATTGAGCCGCTGGCGCGTTGGCTGGGCAGCGAAGTCCAGTTGCTGGCACAGATTTCGGGTGGTGAACCCTTTGATGAAGCTTGCTGCGAGCCTTGGTTAACACTGGCAGACATTTTCGGTAAAGAATACCCGATGCCGCGAGGCTTGTTACCGGTGACGCTGGAATTACGTGGTGTGCGTGATGTTTGCCCGGAGCAGGCTGAGAAAGATGCGGATGCGATTATTTCTGCTTTGCAAGAAGGTGGCTATATTGGCGGTAGCGAACCTACGGTTTCCGTTGAAGTCGCCGCGCCTGTCATTGGTGGCGACGAATTAGTGTCGGTGAGCTCTGGCGGCGAAGATGTGAGTGTTAACGCTGAAAATGGTGTTGGTTTAAGCGCACCGAACGTGATTGAAGCGACCGATGAGTCGAGCATGATCAAAGAGCGCTATAGCGAAGGCACTGCTATCGCTTCCCCTGCCCTGAAAAACCCGCCTACGCCGTTGTCGGGTTGCGAGTATATCCATTCACCTGTATCGGGATTAATCCTGCATCGTAAACCATTAGGCGCGCATATCCGATCGGGCGAAGTCGTCGCGGAGATTATCGATCCGGTGACTGATCAAGTAACGCCGCTTGTGGCAGAGTTTGGTGGAATTTTGTATGCACGACATTGGGTACGCTTTGCTACGGCGGGGATGCTGGTAGTGAGGTTGGCGGGCGAGAATGAGGTTAGGAGTGGTGAGTTATTGGTGGGGTGAAAAAGGCTTCCCGAAGGAAGCCTTTTTAAATTAATCCAGCCATTCCGTGTGGAATACACCTTCTTTATCCGTACGCTTATAAGTATGCGCACCGAAATAATCACGCTGGGCCTGAATCAGGTTAGCCGGCAGAACTTCTGAGCGATAGCTGTCATAGTATGCAATCGCAGCTGAGAAGGTCGGCGTTGGAATACCATTTTGAACAGCATAAGCAACCACATCACGCAGCGCCTGCTGGTATTCATCAGCGATGTTCTTGAAGTAAGGTGCTAACAGCAGATTTGCAATGCTCGCGTCGTCTGCATAAGCATCGGTGATCTTCTGCAGGAACTGGGCGCGAATGATACAACCCGCGCGGAAGATCTTAGCAATGTCACCGTAATGCAGATCCCAGCTATATTGATCTGACGCTGCTTTCAGCTGTGAGAAGCCTTGAGCGTAAGAAACGATTTTACCCAAATACAGAGCACGACGCACTTTCTCGGTGAATTCAGCTTTGTCACCGGTGAAGGCTTTTGCTTCTGGGCCGCTTAAAACTTTAGACGCTGCAACGCGCTGAGTTTTCAGTGAAGACAAGTAACGTGCGAACACCGATTCAGTGATCAGCGACAGTGGCTCGCCAAGATCCAGTGAGCTTTGGCTAGTCCATTTACCAGTGCCTTTGTTCGCGGCTTCATCCAGAATTACATCAACCAGATATTTTCCGTCTTCATCTTTCTTAGTGAAGATATCTTTGGTGATGTCGATCAGGTAGCTGCTTAGCTCGCCGTCGTTCCACTCACTAAAGGTTTTAGCCAGTTCTTCGTTGCTAAGATTCAGTGCGCCTTTCAGCAGTGAATAAGCTTCAGCAATCAGCTGCATGTCGCCATATTCAATACCGTTGTGCACCATCTTCACATAGTGACCAGCGCCATCTGGACCGATATAGGTTACGCAGGCTTCGCCTTCAGCACGGGCAGCAATCTTCTCGAGGATGGGTGCAACCAGTTCATAAGCTTCTTTCTGACCGCCAGGCATGATGGATGGACCTTTCAGGGCACCCTCTTCACCACCGGAAACGCCGGTTCCGATGAAGTTGAAGCCTTGCTCAGAAAGCTCTTTATTACGACGGATGGTGTCTTTGTAGAAAGTGTTGCCGCCATCGATAAGGATGTCGCCTTTATCCAAATGCGGAGTCAGTGAAGCGATAGTTTTGTCAGTAGCTTCTCCCGCCTGCACCATCAGCAGGATACGACGTGGTTTCTCCAGTGAATCAACAAACTCCTCAATGGAGTAGTAAGGTGAGAGTTTTTTGCCTTCGTTCTCAGCGATGACTTCATCAGTCTTTTCGCGTGAGCGGTTGAAGATAGAAACAGTGTAACCGCGGCTCTCAATGTTAAGAGCCAAGTTGCGGCCCATTACTGCCATACCTACAACGCCGATCTGTTGCTTTGACATTATCTACTCCTGTCTGAAGGTCACTCGTTAAATCGCCAAGATTCAACGAACAAATGTGGCAAACATGTTAACTCATGATTGAAACGGAAAGGTAGTTTTTGGTGCGATAGTTAAATACATTATTTACAGCTAAAATCACATTTATTGTGGGGGCTCTGAGACTAATAAATCACCACGCTTCATATTGGACTTGAAATAAAGCGGCAAAATTTCTTCTGGCGTGCCATCCATTTTTACTGTGCCATGCTCTAGCCAGAGAATACGCGTGCACGTCTTTCTTAATAATTCGTTACTATGGCTAGCAAGAATAAGAATTTTCGTAGAATTAATGATGTTAGTCAGTCTTTCCTCTGCTTTCTCTTTGAAGCCTTCATCCCCGACGGAAAGCCACTCATCCATTAGCAGTATTTCAGGCGTAAAAATTGTACTAACGCTAAATCCAAGACGCATTTGCATGCCTGAAGAATAAGTCCTTACCGGCATATCAATAAAATCGCCTAAGTCAGTAAAGGAAATAATCTCTTCAATTTTGCTATCAATCTCCTTTTTGCGCAAACCAAGTAAAGCGCCTCTTATATAAATATTTTCTCTGCCCGTAAATTCCGGGTTAATACCTAAAGAGATAGAAATAAGTGAACCAATATCACCATCAATCGTTGCTTTACCCGTAGTGGGATGATAAACCTTACTAAACATACGGAGTAAGGTTGTTTTACCCGCACCATTATGTCCAATCAAACCTACACGTTCACCATCCTGAATTTCAAAATTCAGATTGTTCAGTGCGGAAACCACAACTTTGCCGTTATGACTGCCAACTTTTCCACCAGTAGCAAAATTAATGAAATTCTTTTTTATAGAACGGGCCTGTGCATTAAATATAGGAAAATCAATACCAACGTTCTCAAATCTTATCAGAGCCATTTCTTTACCTATACCCAATATGGAACGCGATATTTATATTTGCTGGTCATGGCAATTGATGCGGTCAGTCCTACAACAGCCATTACAATCGCCACAATGTAACTACTTACCATTGGCATAGTGCCTAACAAAGGGCTTCTTACCAAATCAATAAGATGATACAGAGGATTCAAATTAAGTAATAATTCGCCAGCACGATGTGAAAGAAGTTTGGGCATCCAAATTACTGGCGTGAGGTAGAATATTACCTGCATAATACTTAATACAATCTGTGTCATATCACGAAAACGCGCACAGATCATTGAAAGGATCATTAATAGCCATGTTAAATTGAGGATTAAAAGCAGGAAACCTGGCACTGCTAATAAAGCAGTCCAACTCAGCCCTTTCCCCACAGCTAATAATACAAAGGGAAGAATTACAATATTGTGCAAGAAAATAATTAAATTTTTCCAAATTACACGCATAACATGCACATGTAATGGAACGGGGAGTTGCTTGATAATACCCTCAGAAGAAATTAAAGCATCACATCCTTCTGAAATTGAACTTAGAATAAAGCTCCATGTAATTAGCCCTAATGTTAAATAAGGGAGAAACTCTTTAACATCTGTTTTGAATAAGTTACCGAAAACTAATCCCATGGTTGCTATCATTACGGCCATGCTTATAGTAATCCAAAATGGCCCCATCTTAGATCGCTTATAGCGCATTCTGATATCTTGTCCGCCCATCACGCGAACAACATGGAAGTTTTTCAGTGCTGATGAGAAGTCATCAAGTCCTACGGATTTTTTAGAAACGACATTATAAAATTCCAAATTGATAAGCAAGGCGATTAATACCCACAAGGAATTTATCCCCACACAACCTTGATAACATCAGCGTCATAAATTCTTCTTGCTGCGACTCGTCCAATTGGTCACGCAATTTTATGATGTCATTTATATTACAGACACATCGAAAAATAAGATCTAATTTGATGATGGGTAATCCGCAATGATGTAAGGCAAGGCAATTGATATGAATTTGAGAGCCAAGCGTAAACTCGTTTAAATAAATACCTATTAAACGTTGACGAAACTGCAGGGCATATCGAGAACTAGTATCATTATTGGATTTTAAAAATTCAACCACCGTCAAATAATCTAATGTATCAACTTCCTTTTTCTTTGAACCGTCGTTACGCAAGAATGTATTTGTTTCAACGGAGCTGGCCAACAGCGCTCGCGGCTCCATCTCTTTTTCGGTAACATAAGCGTTGTAATAGGATAATAAAACCTCATCCTTCTCAACAATTGAAGTCACTGATTTATTATGCCATGAGCTTTCGCCTTCGCGTCGGTAATAGTAGTAATCAGCAAGGAAATCATGATCGGTACTCAGTTTCTTTTCCATAAAAGAAACGTTATATAATGATTTAAAGTGCTGTTCTGAACTTGTCAGTGACTTTAAAACTTTACTCAACCCGAACTCCCCACGCTTAATGACTAAAGGGCGAACGTTTGAGAGTTTGTAATCTTGCCAGAAAGCTTTAAACTTATCTTCTCGAGTTATTTTCCCGGCAACAGAAATGCAAAATGAACCTAAATGGTGTGAGTGTTGGCTATTTTCAGTTGAACCTAACACTTCAATTTCAGAATTAAACAGTGAATGAATGAATTCATCTAACCCAAGTTTAGAAAAGAATACACTATCATTGATAATTAATAATCTTTCACAAGTTGCATCCATTTTTTTATCAATGAAGTAACTCATTCCCGACTTATAACTTCCAAAGTCTCTACCGTAGTTATCTCTTTCAATATAGACATCCACAAGATCACTTGGGTAATTAACCTGCTCTAACTTCAATGTATTCACTGCAATTACAAAAACATTTTCTTTTCTTGCCGCTTTTAGAAGCTCGAGCGTATCGTTTCTCAATTGCTTCTTTTCATATAAAGCGAGAAGCATTACTTTCCCACCATTATACTCTTTCTGTATTTTAATATTATTATATTTTTTTGTCTTTATGCTATCACGCAGTGATAATAACCCATAATATGTATATATAATTATTTTTAACACCAAACGGGCAAGAACCATAAAAATTCTTTTCATTAGAATACCTGTTTAAACTAATTTTTTGAATATTGTCATTATCATGAAAACGGCCGTTTCCAAACTACTTTGGCGATATACCTTTGCATTTAAAAAACCAGACAGACGATAAACTAACCCACGCCTGCCATCCTTATAAAAGTTAACAAGGATTTTTTTATTTTCAGATGACATACTTTCGAAGATTGAATTCAATGCCTTTTCATTAACCAAGGCCCATACTTTGAATTCCCCTGAAAAAGTTTTTTCAGGCGGTTTAACTTAGACATCACCCCTTGATTACTTCCAACCAAATTATTGTGATGCTGGCGATAAAGTATCTTTGGAACTTCATCATAAACGACATGCCCATTCAATGCAGAGCATAAAATATAGAGAATCCAATCATGTGACACTATTTTCAGATCATCTGGCATATTTTCAAATATACTTTTAAGGTGATGATTAAAGACCATCGTATTGCCACCAGCATAACTCTGTAAAAGCGCGTTTCTGAACCCTATGCTTTTTTAAACAGAGGCGACAATCCTATAACCTGTTCATCAGCGTCAACTAATGTTGTACGACTCCCATACAATAAATAGGTATAAGATTCCGATACATTGGCTAATGTATTTACAGCAGTCATTAATTTATCTTCAAGCCATATGTCATCTTGATCCGCAAACGCATAATAAGAAGATTTTATATTTTTGTTTCTCAACATACTCAGGAAATTTTCTGCAAAACCCTTTCCAGGGCCTCTCAGTAAAATTACTTTTCCAGAAGGTAGTTTAGTTGAAAAGTTTTCAATGATAGATAGAGTAGTATCTGTCGAACCATCATCTGAAATATATAAAACCCAATTTTGGTAGCTTTGCTTGAGTATCGAATCTAATTGTTTCTCAATGAATTCTTCGCCGTTATA
This sequence comes from Candidatus Pantoea bituminis, assembly GCF_018842675.1. Taxonomy (NCBI): domain Bacteria; kingdom Pseudomonadati; phylum Pseudomonadota; class Gammaproteobacteria; order Enterobacterales; family Erwiniaceae; genus Pantoea; species Candidatus Pantoea bituminis. Next base: position 1,302,687 of record NZ_JAGTWO010000004.1, on the reverse strand, counting down.
TGACGCCATTAAAATACTTATCTGACCACATTCATTCATTTTTTTGCGTCAATTTAGATTAATTTCAACTTCCGAAGATCAAAATTTGAAAGCCAGGATTAATTTCTGGCTTAATGTGTTATTCAAAATAGGCTGCTTTCTCGAAACTCAGGCCTTCTTTGTCTTTACCAGATAACTGAGGCTGCAGGCCGCCAGCGATAGGCCATTCTATTCCGACAGTTTCATCATTCCACAATAATGAATGTTCGGCATTTGGATTATAGTAATTTGTACATTTATATACGAATTCTGCACTGTCGGAAGTGACGAGGAATCCATGTGCAAAACCTTCAGGGACCCAGAGTTGACGCTTGTTATCCGCTGACAGATACACGCCGATCCATTGACCAAATGTGGGAGACGATTTACGCATATCAACGGCTACATCAAATACTTCACCTGAAACTACGCGTACTAATTTTCCCTGCGTATTTTCGGTTTGATAATGCAGCCCTCTAAGTATACCTTTCGAGGATTTAGAGTGGTTATCCTGAACAAACTGACGTGGGCAAACCAGTTCTTCAAACTTCTTCTGCTGCCAGGTTTCCATGAAGAAACCTCGCTCATCCCCAAATACCGAAGGCTCAATGATTTTCACATCAGGAATTTTAGTTTCGATAACTTTCATTACAGGCGACCTTCATAAAGCGACATCAAATATTTACCGTATTCGTTTTTCATTAATGGCTTCGCTAATTCCTTTAGCTTTTCGCGATCAATAAAGCCCATTCTATAAGCGATCTCTTCTGGGCAGGCAACTTTCAGTCCCTGACGCGTTTCAATCGTTTGAATGAAGTTGTTCGCTTCGATCAGGCTCTGATGGGTACCGGTATCTAACCAGGCATGACCACGGCCCATAATCGATACCGAAAGTTCGCCCTTCTCAAGATAAAGGTTGTTGATGTCGGTAATTTCATACTCACCACGCGGCGAAGGCTTGAGATTCTTTGCAAGTTCAACCACGCTATTATCGTAGAAATAAAGTCCGGTAACAGCGTAATTACTTTTCGGCACTTCAGGTTTTTCGACAAGTGAAATGGCTTTGCCATCTTGGTCAAACTCAACGACACCGTATCTTTCAGGATCGTGGACATGGTAAGCAAATACGGTTGCGCCCTGATCTTTTTTACTGGCTTCTTCAAGTTGTTTGTGAAGATCGTGTCCGTAAAAAATATTGTCGCCTAAGATAAGTGCACAAGGATCGTTACCAATGAATTCTTCACCCAATACAAATGCCTGAGCTAAGCCATCTGGGCTTTCCTGCACTTTATATTGAATGTTAATTCCCCATTGAGAACCATCACCTAACAGACTTTCAAAACGAGGTGTATCTTGCGGAGTGCTTATAATCAAAATATCGCGAATGCCTGCCAGCATTAATGTGCTGAGCGGATAATAAATCATCGGCTTATCATAAATAGGTAGCAGCTGCTTGCTAACGGCCATGGTCACCGGATACAGGCGCGTGCCTGAGCCACCCGCCAATATAATACCTTTGCTATTCTTCACGACATTCACCCTTTAAGCCCTTTAATTGATTGATCTTCCATCAAAATATGTATTATTCGTATAGCTCGTCGATGAGACGAGTCACGCCAACTTCCCATTCAGGTAACACTAATCCAAAAGTTTCTCTGAATTTAGTCGTGTTTAAACGTGAATTATTCGGGCGTTTTGCGGGAGTAGGAAATGCTGCGGTTTCTACAGGATTAATAGTTTGAACCTGCAATTCTACGCCCTTAGCGCGAGCCTGGGCGATAACCATACCCGCATACTCAAACCACGTTGTGGTTCCAGAAGCAATGAGATGATACAACCCACTGACTTCCGGCTTGACCAACGCGACTCGGATTGCATGAGCGGTGCTATCCGCTAACAAATCAGCACCAGTTGGCGCGCCGAACTGATCGTTGATGACTGAAAGTGTTTCACGATCTTTAGCTAGTCGAATCATTGTCTTAGCAAAATTGTTGCCGCGGGCGGCATATACCCAACTGGTGCGAAAAATCAGGTATTTACTCATATTGCGTGCAATAGCCTGCTCACCTTGCCGTTTGGTCTCACCATAGACATTCATCGGCTCAGTGGCATCGTCTTCATTCCATGGTTTATCACCAGAGCCATTGAAAACGTAGTCTGTTGAGTAGTGCACTAGCAGCGCCCCACACTCTTCTGCTGCTTTAGCTAAGAATTCAACTGCCGTTGCGTTTACCAGCTGCGCTTTCTCTTTATCCGATTCAGCTTTATCAACCGCCGTATAAGCTGTCGCATTAACGATAACCGTCGGTTTCAACTTACGTACGGTTTCCGCTATGCCCTGAGGATTTTCGAAATCGCCGCAATAGTCAGCGGAATGACGGTCTAGCGCAATAAGGTTGCCCAAGGGAGCCAACGCTCGTTGTAGCTCCCAGCCTACCTGACCATTTTTACCAAATAAAAGAATATCCATTAGCTGCGTTTCTCGTAATTTTCTTTGATCCAGTTCTGATACGCACCACTTTGAACATGCTCAACCCATTGTGCATTGTTGAGATACCACTCCACCGTCTTTTTCAAACCTGTTTCAAAAGTCTCTTGTGGTTTCCAGCCTAAATCTTTTTCGATTTTGCTCGCATCAATAGCATAACGGCGGTCATGGCCAGGACGATCTTGGACATAGGTAATCTGATCGCGATAAGGCGTGGTTTTCGGACGAAGTTCATCTAACAATTCACATACTTTCAATACAACATCGATATTTTTCTTTTCATTATGTCCGCCGATATTGTAAGTGCTACCGGGTTGAGCCTGCTTAACGACGGTATAAAGCGCGCGGGCATGATCTTCCACATATAACCAATCACGAATCTGATCCCCTTTACCATAAATAGGTAATGGTTTACCGGCGAGTGCATTGCTGATGATCAGTGGGATAAGCTTCTCAGGAAAGTGATAAGGGCCATAGTTATTCGAACAGTTGGTAACAATGACTGGCAATTTGTAGGTGCGGCCCCATGCGCGGACCAAATGATCGCTGGCTGCTTTGGTAGAAGAATAGGGGCTGCTTGGCGCGTAGGAGCTTTCTTCCGTAAACAGCGGTAATTCACCTTCCATTTCATCAGGATGTGGCAAGTCGCCATAAACTTCATCAGTTGAGATGTGATGAAAGCGGAATGCACTTTTACGTTCTTCAGGTAGCGCTGACCAATATTGACGGCAGGCCTCTAGCAGCGTGTAGGTTCCCACGACATTGGTCTGCACAAATTCAGCCGGGCCGGTAATTGAGCGGTCAACATGGCTTTCAGCAGCAAGATGCATAATGGCATCAGGTTGATAATCATTAAGAACCTGGGTGATTGCCTGGCCATCACAAATATCAACATGTTGAAAGTGGTAGCGAGAGCTTTGACTCACGTCTTTAAGAGACTCAAGATTACCCGCGTAGGTTAATTTGTCGACATTAATGACTTCATCATCCGTCTGATCAATGACGTGCCGCACCACCGCCGAACCAATAAAACCTGCACCACCAGTAATTAAAATCTTCATAACGTTTTGTTATTCCTGACAAGCTATCGTAGGCATTGCTGCCTGCATGTAAGCAGATAAGTAAAAGCAATCTTTAGGCACGCTACCGCCCTTGGGTTACAGCTCCCACGATGCTGATGATCTTTGGCTAGAGTAGAACGCTGTAATCACGACTTTGCGTATTTTCAGTATTCCGTTGATAGATATCGCTTTATTACTGAAATAATTTAAGCTGAGTAATCATTTAACAAGGGCAAATTCTATCACTCGGGTTTCAGAATGACGAACGAAATGAGTTCAAATATCGGGTGTTAGTTCAAGTAATAACCGCCTATAAGGCGTAGATGATGGTTGCTGATGCGTCAACAAGCTGCAATCAGAATTCTGTGAATTTCAAGATGGGATTTCAAATCGTAGAAAATAAGGCGAACGTTTGTTCGCCTTTTAAAGCTTAACGGTTATTTAAAACCATTTGGATTCTTGCTCTGCCAGTTCCAGGTATCACGCATCATCTCATCGATGCCGCGCGTCACACGCCAGTCCAGCTCATCATTGGCCAGCGACGCATCAGCCCAGAACGCTGGCAGGTCACCGTCGCGGCGCGGTTTGATCTCAAATGGAATCTTCTTACCAGAAGCATTCTCAAATGAATTAATCATCTCCAGCACTGAGAAACCTTTGCCGCCGCCAAGGTTATAGGCTTTATACCCTTCCACCTTGCTTAAGTGATCCAGCGCTTTTAGGTGCCCTTCTGCCAGGTCAACCACGTGAATGTAATCACGCAGGCAGGTGCCATCTGGCGTATCGTAATCACCACCGAACACGCCCAGCTTTTCTAAACGTCCAATCGCAACCTGCGCAATGTAAGGCAGCAAATTGTTTGGAATACCTGTTGGGTCTTCACCAATTTCGCCTGATTCATGTGCGCCAACTGGGTTGAAATAACGCAGCGCAATCGCTTTGAAGTTTGAATCGGCTTTGGCGAAGTCACGCAGGATAAATTCAGTCATCAGCTTCGAGGTGCCATACGGGCTTGTCGTTCCACCAATCGGCGTGGTTTCTACGTACGGAACCGGCGCATCTGCGCCATAGACGGTGGCAGAAGAGCTGAAAATAAAGTTCCAGACACCTGCGCTGCGCATCTCTTCCAGCAACACCACGGTGCCCGCTACGTTGTTCTCATAGTATTCAAGCGGCATACGCGTTGATTCGCCTACCGCTTTCAACGCGGCGAAGTGAATCACGGCAGAGATATCATTAGATGCGAACAGATCGCGCAAGCAGGCGCGATCGCGAATGTCGCCTTCAACAAAGGTGGCTTTCTTGCCAGATAACTTCTCTACGCGACTGATGGCTTCGCGCGAGGCATTGCACAGGTTATCCAGCACAACAACGTCGTCGCCACGCTGCAACAATGCCAGCACCGTATGGGAGCCGATATAGCCTGCGCCGCCCGTTACTAAAATAGCCATGTGAACTCCTTTCAGTCTGCCGCGTAAACACGCGGCACGTGAATGTTGAAGGTTACTTCGCCAGGATCTTTTGAATAGCTTCGCGGAAATCGCGACCTTGTGCGTTGTTACGCAGGCCGTATGAAACGAATGCCTGCATGTAACCCAGCTTACGACCACAGTCGAAGCTTTTACCCGTTAACAGCGAAACATCTACCGTTTTCTGCTTGCTCAGGCTGGCGATAGCATCGGTCAGCTGAATACGACCCCACGCGCCTGGCTCGGTACGCTCCAGTTCTGCCCAGATATCAGCAGAAAGAACATAGCGACCTACCGCAGCCAGATCGGAATTCAGTTCAGCCGGGTTTTCTGGCTTCTCAACAAAATTGGTGATGCTGCTAACATCGCCTGGGTTGTCGATAGGTTCTTCAGTGGTAATCACCGAGTATTCAGAGAGATCAGAGTTTGGCATGTGTTTCGCCAGCACCTGGCTGTGACCGGTTTCTTCGAAGCGTGCAACCATCGCTGCCAGGTTATAACGCAGGTGGTCAGCGGTGGAATCATCCAGCAGCACGTCTGGCAGTACCACGACGAACGGATTATCACCAATCATTGGGCGGGCACACAAAATGGAGTGACCAAGACCTAATGGTTGTGCCTGACGCACGTTCATGATGGTAACGCCCGGAGGACAGATTGATTGTACTTCGCTCAGCAATTGACGCTTAACGCGCGCTTCAAGCAATGCTTCCAGCTCGTAAGTCGTATCAAAGTGGTTTTCCACCGCATTTTTGGAAGCATGGGTGACCAGCACAATCTCTTTGATGCCCGCTGCAACACATTCATCCACGATGTATTGAATCATCGGTTTGTCGACAACAGGCAGCATTTCTTTCGGAATGGCTTTAGTCGCAGGGAGCATATGCATACCGAGACCCGCAACCGGGATTACTGCTTTAAGCTTGGTCATGTTTATTCCGTTTAATGAAGTGAAGATGTGGATCGATTATGCAGGATCGGCCAGAGCTGCAAGTATAATCTTTATCTGAAAATCCTACACTAACTGACTGTCAAATCATGGAAATTCGGCTTTTTACCTAGGGACAGAGCGTGCAGAATATGAGGAAAGACAATCAGTAATCGCCAAATGAAATTCGATCCGGTTGGACACAAATCCGATCCGTCATGAAATAAGAAAACGCCCTGAGGCCAGCCAAAAAAGAAACGGGCGACACCGTGTCACCCGTATAATTTGACGTTATATACCCTGAACTTACATCGCCGGAGCTTAGCCAGGCTTGCCAGGTATTGCTCCGTTCGTCCCCTTGTTAAGCTGCGTTTCTACACACGGACTCTTCGGGGGAACAGGGCATTACAACCAGCGCTCAAACCACTCCGGCATTACAAACAAATTGAAGTGATTAATCAGCATCATTAGCCCAACGAACACCACTGAAACTGACATCCACTGACGCGCATAGGGCATAAAGCGAATACCAATCACCGGCTTGATAAAGAAAGGATGTGCCAGCGCGGATATCAATACCTGAGAGATAGAGAGCGTTAATGCAACGTAGAGGACATTTGGCCAGATGAAGGTCGTGGCTAATACTCCTAATACCACCAGGCTCGCGACAATGTTCCAGTAGAATTCCACGTTAGTGCGACCGTTCGCTTGCGAAATCGCCCCGGTCAAACCACCCATTGGACGCAGCATACCGAATAACAACATCAGCGGGATCAGATGATAAACCTGCTCATGGGATGTGCCATACAGCACACGCACGATAACCGGAGAGAAGACGCCGATAACAAAATACATGGCGCTGCTGAACAACATAATCGCCAGCGTTCCCTTCAGGAACAGTTTCTTAAGCTGTTCAGGATCCTGCTGTTTCTCTGCAAAACGCGGTAGCGCTAAACGGTTAATCACCGGTGTAACCAGCTTCAGCGGTTGTAATACCAGCTCTTTCGCCAGTGAGTAAACCCCCAGCATCTCCGCGCCCATCACTTTACCCACCACGAGCGCATCGGCTTGGGTACGTAACTGATTGATCGTCTGCGATCCCAACTGATAGCTACCGTAACGCACCGCGCCAATAAAGGTCGCTTTATCAAATTCCCACGTGGGACGCCATGATTTCTCGCCCAGCACAATCATGCAAATGATGCGGGTAAAGGCGTTAATGAATAGACCGAGTATGGCCGCGGCCACCGTAAGCGAGGTGTATTGCAGCATCGCCACTACGCACAGAAAGGCGAACAGCTTGGTGCCCATCTCAATTTTTGCCAGCGAGACCATCCGCTTGGTTTTGATGTAGTGCGCCTGGTATTGCGACAAATGCCCCAACACCAGAAAGTTCAGGCTGGTCAACATGATCAGACCTACCAGCTCTGGCAGGTGATAGAACCAGGCAACCGGAAAGGCAATCGCTAGCATGATCAAGCCAGTACATAAACTGAGTGAGACGTTCACCCAGTAAATGGTGCTCTGCTCGCGGCGAGTAATGTTCTGACGGTGCACGAGATAGCTGCTCATGCCCATATCCTGAAGTACACCCGCTACGGCCAGAATGGCGTTAATAATGGCTAAAAGCCCCAGTTCATGGGTTTCCAGCTTACGGGCGAGAAGGCTAAGTTGTGCAACCTGCAGCACCGCCGAAAAACAGGTGCTGCCAAACAACCAAATCGCCTGTGACTTAAATCCACTCACACCAATCGCTCCAGAATCTGTGCCAGCTCGCCATAAGCGATATGCTGATTAAATTCGGTCTCAACTTTGTGTCGAGCCGCTGCCACTACCGGCGCGACATCCACTTCTCCCTGTGAGAGTTTCAGCAAGGTATCCGCCAGCGCTTCCGGGTCATCTTCTTCAACTAACCAGCCGGAAACATTGTTTTCAATCAGTTCAGGGATGCCGCTATGAAAGGTAGAAACCACCGGCAAACCGACCGCCATGGCTTCCATCAGTGCCACGGGAATGCCTTCCATGTCACCATCGGCAGCCGTTTTAGACGGCAGCAGGAAGATATCAGCCTCGCTTAATGCTTTGCGGATCTCGTTCTGCGGCTTGAAGCCTGGCATCGTCACACAATCTTCCATGCCCTCTTCGGCAATAAAGCCGCGCATCATCTCATCCTGATCACCATTACCAATAATGGTGTACTGGAACTGGCCACCGCGCTGTTTCAAAATTGCGCTCGCTTTCACCGCGACATCCAGTCCTTTCTTCTCAGTGAGACGTGCAACCGAGACAATCCGCAAAGGTTTATGAAATCCCTGACGCGGCTGAAAATTAAATTTCTCAGGCTCAATTCCCATGCGGGTAACATGAATTTTTTCTGGCGGGCAACCCATCTCAATCAGCTTGTTCTCCCATAAATGGCTGATCGGCAACATCAGTTCGCTCTGCTCAAACAGATTGATGTAATCGTGTTTGTGCTCCTCCAGAATGTGTCGACGTGAAATGTCAGCACCGTGAAACACGGTGGCCTGTTTGCCCTTCAGCACGCCTAACTCGCGTAACTTATTGGCGAGCGCACCTGCATAACCAAAATGCACCAGAAACACATCAGCAGTGAAAATCTGGGACGCATTTGCCACAATCGATGGCAACAACAGTTTGCTGGATTGTGCGCCATAGCGGCGCACATTGAGCGAACGAAGCAGCGAAGATTTGGTTATCTTCGGCAAGACCAGCTTGAGGCGCTGGATCAGCTTATCCACCAGCGAGACTTTCTCTTCCGGCAACAGATAATGTGTCTTAGCCGCCAGCCCATACTCATCAAAGGCAGCGTGCCGATTCACCAAATCACCGGGAAATACCGAAATAATCTCCACATCGTAACCGGCATCAATAAAATGGGTTACCTGATTCAAAACAAAGGTTTCGGAGGCAACCGGGAAACGCATGGTGAAAAAAGTCAGCTTCATCTGATTACCCTAATACTTTGAGAATCTCTTCAGTGATCCGATTGCCAATTTCCCTTTCATTCGCAACGGCCGTGTCGACCTTGTGCTTGATGTTGTCGTAATCAGCAAGAACGGTCTTAACCTTGTCGATCAGCGAACCATCCATCAGGCTTTTGACATCCGTTGCCATCTGCGGCAAACCAAGCTGATTCATCACACCCATCGACTTGTGCTCGTAGTTGATCGCAACGGCTGGCGTGCCGAAGTTCATGGAAATAATGGCGGAATGCAGGCGAGTGCCGATCGTCAAATGACAGTGGCTTAAAAGGATTCCCAATTCAAGGTCATTGAATTCGTCCATGATGACATGGTAATGCTCAGGCTGTGCAACGTGATCGCGTAACGTTAACGCCACCATGCGGTCATCTTTCGCGTAGCTGTCGATGCCGGTACAGGTTGAGAAAGCCACAACCTGATAGCCTTCGGCAATCATCGCGTTAATGACGCGCCCAAAAGCCTCTTCATACTCTTTCTGGGTCACACCCAGACGCTTGTCAAACGGCGCCAGTTCACGCACGGTAATGGCGATCGTTTTGCGCGCGCTGATAATAGATTGCCAGTGACGCAAGTTATGACTTGGATTTTCAACTTCACGCGCTTTAACCAAAAACGCGGTATCAACGCCGGCAGCAACTTTAGAGCTGGTCACACCATCGCGCTTCATCAGATCAAGACTGACAGATTCACGCAATACCAGGCTGTTTACGCGGTCAAACACAAAGTTCGCCAGGGCGTTAACGCGAGGATTCTGGAACGGGCCGACTGAGTGACCAATCATGTAAATCGGCTTCTTCGCCATCAAGGCACACAGCGCATGGTCAAACTGGGTAACGCCATACAGATCGACGAAGAATGAACCGCCAACCTGAATAATTGCATCGTACTGTTTCAGGCTTTCAGTAAAGGCTTTGAGGTGCGCTGGTACAGAAAAGGATTTATACAAGCCGCCTTTGCCCAAGTGCGCCATCATGATGTCAGGCATCAGACGGTTCGCGACTTTACGCTTTACTGAACCGACCAATCCTTTACCTGACTTGCTGTTATGCAAAAACAGCGAGTCTTGCTGAATGTGCTGTTGAAGCAAATAACCAGAGCTGGTTGGATAACGGCTAATGACATCGATATCAAGATCACTACGCGCGGACTGCATCGAATCAATCAGTCCACGAAGAATCGCGCCATCCCCACGATTCCCACAGGTATGGTTACCCACCAATAAAATTTTCATAAAAACTCCAAATAAATTTTTTTAATTCTGCAAGCCGCCATCTTCCAAACTGGCTAAGTGAACTCTGTTAAAGCACTGCAATAAGGCAAATAAACCCAAAAAACCGCTCCTGAAACTGCTGGCCGCCTCCATTGTGGCGGCCCGTTTAAATGCTATGACTTGATGGCAAAATAAGGCATCGCGACCTGCTTGCCATTAATGACTACCGAGACAAATCCTGCAGGCTTACTGGTATCAACCTGATCGTCAGAAAGCGGACGCGAGGCAATAAGCAGATCGCCCTCTTCGTTCGCGCCAATGCCCGCTTTCCCGTTGTGCAGGCTGAAACGCTGAGGCGCTTTTTTGCTTTCCTCGCCGCCCGGCGGATTGGCGAGGCACCATTTTGGCGTTAACGCGGGCGCAGCGGCCGGTATCAAAGCGCGTTTTGCCGGTGCTTTTCACCAATACCACTGCGGCAGGCGTCCAGCCTGCCAGCTTGACGAAAACACGCACATCGGTGTCGTGCTGCGCAACGTAGCGCACCTCAACCACCGGGCAGCTTCCTTCGGCAGACCAGCTGGCTTCCGACTTGCCCTTCTTGCGTTGAACATGGATCACCGCACGGCCACCGGTTGTTTTGTCATTCACGACATTCATTAACGGCTGCGAGTCAGTACCGTTATTGAATTGCGACTGGCCAAAAATTTCGATTTCCCATGAATCACCGACATCAGGGGAATAGAGGCTGCCCAGCTCAAACCAGGTTTGTTGGTTTGAGTTATTTTCCAACCGCCAGCGCGATGTGATGTAGTTGTAATTAAGGCTGCCATCAATGGCGACACCGTAAGATTCAACGCGCGTCGAACCCATCTCCCAAACACTGAGCCAGCGATCGCCCTGCGAAGAGTTATCAATCCAACTGCCTGATTGCAGGCTGGTTTGACGCATGTTCAAGCGCGAGTTGTGCGCTATCAGCGGGTTTTTACAATCTTCCAGGCTGAGTGCATCAACGATCCATTGCCCGTTAGAGATGTCTCCGGGATAGTCGCAGTGCTCGATCCAGCCATTATGAATGATGGACTGAGCGCAGCGCGGCAGATTCAATACCTTGCCGCCACGACAGTTTTGGGCGTTGAAATTCGACAGCTCAATCGCCGTACTGTGATCCCAGTTGCCTTTTTTCTGGCCAGACCAACCGGCTTTGATGACATCACCGGTACAGCGTGACGCGTACCATTGGTCGATTTTGCAATCCAGCGTATCCAGCAGGCTCAATGCCGTGCCACCCACATGCGTGAAGCGTAAACATGAGCCGCGGAAGAATTGTCCTCCCGGACAGCTGTTGCTAAACAAGCCTTGCTGGTTGGGATGGGTATCCGTGTTGCCGTTGAAAATCAGGTTGGAGATTTCCACCCAGCGAGCATTAACTTTGAAGATAAAATCGGATTTACCGTCGGACACCAAAGTGGTCGCAGGAAAATAACCGAAGTTCACCATCGCGCCCGAAATACGGAAGAAGCGCATATTATCTGGGCCAAAATCACAGGCCGTAACAAAGAAGGTACCTGCCGGGAACTGCACGCAAATCTGCAGATCAGCGGCTAGCGACCATTGATACATCGCTTTAATCGCAGGCGCGGTATCTGTTTTGCCATCTGCAATCGCGCCAAAATCAAACAGCGTCAGGCGGTTGTAATCTTCAATAACGCGACGCCAGTGAAAACCCTGCCCTGCAAAATTAACGCCGTCATCATCTTTCGCATCCTGGAAACTGCCGACGAACTCACCGCCGCCAACTTCAAGGCCCGCGTGCCAGCTTTTCAGCTTGATTTTTGCTCCTTCAAACAGCGGACGCGTTTTACGCAGCTCTTCCACCGAAGGAATTTCGCCAATCAGCTGATAACCCGTGGGCTGTGCCAGCCGTTGGCTAAAATCCGCCTGCCCTGGACGGCTCACATCAGCAATGTTAAACAGCGTTTGACCGTTGCTGTCCTCGACGGCCATGGAATGCGACGGATCGGCGATCAACGCGGCATTGTCATGAATGAATTGAGCAAAGTTGCCTTTGTTCAGCGAAATGGGCTGGCTGATCTCAGAGACTTTACCGTTGGCATCACGCAGAAAAACAGGAATTTGGTTACCTGCTTTACTGGCATCGCTGCCCGCTTTGCCAATCCATAATTTACCTTCAAAACCTTGCCAGAACTGAGGTGGCATGGCATAGACATTTTCTGGCGTTAAGATCGGTACGTCGCTTTTGGGTACAGCGGTGGCATCAACCGGCTTAAGCGCAATACCATTACTTTTTGCTGCGTAGCTGGAAAAGGTGCTCACAGAGAGGGCACCAACAATGGCTGAGGCTGCGCTTTGCAACACTTCTCTTCTTTTCATGCAACATATCCCGTGGTTAATGAGGCCGTGTTATCGGCCAAGGCTTAGTCCCTTGAGGCATTTTGCAATTGGGTAGGATTTACCCGAGTTAAACCAACGCCAGCCAGCTTTGCTTGATTTGATTACCGTCGAATTTCAGCGCGGTTTCTTTTGTTTTTTCACTCATGGCATAGAACAGCGCATCATCACTGGCCAGCTGGTTCATGCGTGCCAGAAAGTCCGCTTTGTCGTTCATGGGAACCAGAAATCCATCTTCACCGTGATTAATGATCTCTTGTGGCCCAGTTGGGCAGTCATAGGCCACCACCGGCAGCGACCATGCTTTCGCCTCGAGTAACACCAGCGGTAAGCCTTCATAGCGTGACGTCATCAGCGCCATATCGCTGTCGCGGTAGTAATCATTGATATTGCTGACTTTGCCGACAAAATTAACACTGTCTGTGATACCCAATACCGCGGCCTGATCGTGCAACTGCTGACGCAGTTCACCATCACCGGCAATCACCAGCGTCCAGTCAGGATGGGTTTTGGCGAAGTCGCGCCAGATATCCAGCAACAGATCAAATCCCTTTTGATGATCTAAACGGCCCACAGCTAATGCCTGACGGTTACGCGTCTGGCGCTGAAAGGCTTTAAACACCACAGGATTAGGGATTTGTTTGCTAGGAATGTGCCAACGATTGAAAACCTGATGATCTTTATCGGTCAGCACAATTACGCGATCGTAGTAGCGCAGCAGCAGATACTTGAGGAATTTGATGGGCTTACTGAAGGAATTAATTGCAATGTGTTCACACGCGTAGGCTTTGCCGCGTTTTTCTTCATCGACATCAGGTTCCAGAAAGCGAACATCACACTCAGGCGACCCATGCTGATCAGGAAAACGGTATCAAAATCTTCCTCATGGATACGGCTGACGGCGCTTTTAATTGGATTACTGTGTCCCTCAAAGCTAACGATCTCTTTCACATGCTCAAAGGGATAGAAGGTTTTTCCGCTGCCTTCCAACGAGTAAACGGTGACATCGTGTGTTTCGCCAAGACACTCTGACATGAAGTTACAGATGTTCTCGGTGCCCGCATACGAGTAGGCATCTTTGATCACCAGGACAATTTTTTCATGTAACGCAATCCACCTCAAAATGAGTAAAAGACAATCCTGCCGATCGGCTTAACGATGCTTCAAGGTAAACAGCACACCATTCACCATATACCAGCCGTAATAGTAATAGATTTTTAACGGATTGTTTTTATAGATAATTCTTAATAATTCAAGGTGCCACTTCGCCGCTTTGTTCTTATTGCGCGAAAGTGAATCACCTAATTCGTAATAATTGACAAGAATTGTCTGAATAACGCGTGCTTGCTTGTAGCGAGTGAACAATTCGTAGAGAAACAGGAAATCTTCGTGGCCTTTGCGCTGGAAAAAAATACCCTGCGGCGGACGGCGGAAACAGACCGATGAAAAACAGACGCGGTACTGCTTCTTCACGAAATTTTCTTGTTGGAGGTAGGGTTTTGAGTAGGTAATGTCGTGGTCAGCTTTTTGGGTTTTGTAGTGATACTCGGTGATCACAAAATCATCCCCGGCGGCAATCGCTGCGACTTGCTGCGCCAACTTGTCAGCATGCCATTCGTCATCGCTGTCGAGGAAAGCAATGATCTCCTCTTTAGCCGCACGCAGCCCAACATTGCGGGTCTCGGCGGCGCCCATATTAACGGCGTTATCCAAAATGGTGATGCGTGCATCCTGACAATTTTCGCGCACGAACGCCAGCGAGTCATCGGTTGATTTATCGTTTATCAGGTAAAGGTGCCAGTCTGTGTGACCCTGATTGATAACCGATTGCACGGCGCGTAATACCGTCTGACGTGCATTGTACATAGGCATAACAATGCCGACGGTTCCAACTTGATTATTCATCTTCATACCTGAATAAAAGAAAAAGTGTATCCAAAGGGTTGCTCCTGAGTTCAGGAGCAATGATGAGCAAAACTGCATCAGGAAAGCGCTTTTTCTCCGCCAAAGCGCGCTCTCACCTTGTCTTTCAGGCGATTCATAAAGTAAGCGCGGTTGTCTTTATTGGTGAGGAAGAAATAGCGCGCAAAGCTCAGGCTCGCCATCAGCGAATTGCCGTCCATTTTGTAGCGCAGCGGCAGTTTAAAGGCTTTATAGGTGTGAATGTCACGCGAGGTAAGGTGCGGTTTCATCGTATCCAGCCAGAAAATCGAATACTTCACTGACTCGCCTTTGTGCTTGGAACCAAATTTGGTCACCAGATGATAATTAGCTAAAGGCGCAGCGATCATAACGAAGTCGTAGCCCATGCGATCGGCGCGAATACAGAAGTCATAATCCTGATGGCGGATATAGCGCGTATCAAACTGGATTTTGGCCGCATCTTCACGCTTCAACACGATAGTGCTGGTCTGAATAAAGCCGTAACAGCCGAACAGATACTCAGCGACCGTTTCATCTTTACCTGGCGGCTGCATCGGCATCACTTTCAGAAAAGAGCCATCCTGATAAATATTTACCTGGCTAAAGATGATGAAGTTCTGCTTGCCCTGCGCGTCCAGCTGAGCAATTTTCTCGCTGACATGAAGCAGTTTATCTGCATGCCATTCATCATCGGCATCCAGAAAGCTGACGTAATCGCCGGTAGCTAACTCGATGCCTTTGTTACGTGCACCGGCACCGTTGAGCTTGACCTCAGAGAGCACCAGATTAATGTCCAAATCCTGATAACGCTCGCTGCGAACCACCTCTGCCAGCGCGGCAGCATCAATGGATTTGTCATCCACAATGATCACTTCGAAATTGCGATAGCTTTGCGCCTTGACGCAATCCAGCGTCGTCACAATCGATTCTGACGCATTATAAGCGGGAATTACGATGGAGAAGCGAATATCCTTCATTACCAGCACCTCATTAAAAACAGTTCCAAATTCAAAGATATAACGTATGGATGACCAAGGGTAACCGGTGATGTCCTAATTTGTTGGCGACGCTTTGATCGCCACTTTTTTCTTCTTATTACTGCCGATAAACGGCTTTTCCACGTAGAGATAAGTCAGCTTGGCTACATAGAAAGAAGCGACAAAAAAGCCGGTCGACAGCAAGGTGTAAACCAGGATTGAGTGAGGAATCAGCGTCAGCGGAATCTGCTTAATGAAATACAGCACCACACCATGAATGAGATACAGGCTGTAGCTAACCTCGCCAATGGACATCAGGGTCTTGTTTTCCAGAATGCCAAACACGGCGTTACCGCTGCTGACGATGAAAAATATCACCGTGAGGCAGCAAAGGAAAATCAGGTAAAAGAAGGTGTTGCTGGTAAATGCGAGCGAAAACAGGG
Source organism: Candidatus Pantoea bituminis (assembly GCF_018842675.1). Taxonomy (NCBI): domain Bacteria; kingdom Pseudomonadati; phylum Pseudomonadota; class Gammaproteobacteria; order Enterobacterales; family Erwiniaceae; genus Pantoea; species Candidatus Pantoea bituminis. The sequence continues at coordinate 1,286,759 of NZ_JAGTWO010000004.1, read as the reverse complement.
TGAGTAAAATCACCGCTAAGGCTGCCAGGCTTGAGTGCTTATAGTGAACAAACAGCTCACGGTGTTTGTAGGCCATGTACCCCATCGCGAAGCCCAGAACGGGACGTGGATCGGTGTAGGTTTTACCCCACAGGCGCAAGCCCACAGCCACACAGAAAATCACCCCAATTGAGCCGAGGATCAGCAACGTTTTGTATTTGCCGTTAGTGGCACGATTGATGACATAGATCAGCGGAATGGAGAGATAAAGCAGCCATTCCAGACGAAGCGTCCATTCGACACCTGCGTTGACGTCAGCCGTTGCATAATCGCCAATGTGATAACTGCCAATAAACAGTAACCACAGTACCGCATCTTTCACCGCTGTAGCACCGACGATCAGATCACCTTTTACCAGCCCAATCACGATGATGACGAATGCGGAGAACCAGAACATCGGGACGATACGGCGAATACGCGATTTCAAGAGCTTATAGGTGAGCTGGCCGGGCGTCATGGTGTCATTGTCTAACCAGCGATAAAACAGAAACGCCGAGATCATGAAAAACAGCAACACGCCGAATTTTCCGGAGTTAACAAAGAAGTTACCTTCCGAGAACCAGGCAAAGTAGTCTTTATCGAATATCCACTTTCCATCAAGCGAATAAATGTAATGCGCAAAGTGGGAGAACGCCACGATGCTTGCTAAAAGGGCACGTAAGCCAGAGATACTTTTGATGCCACTTTCGTTATAGACCCCTTTATGAAAGGAGAATACACGTAAAATAATAAGCGCCAGACAAAATGACAGCACCATGATTAATACATACATGTCAGCTCCTAAAGCAACATAGTCTGGGTTGGGTTAGCTGCTGTGTTTAGATAAAGCGCTATCGAAAGTGGCGCTTAATACATCGAAGGTTCTTTGTGCTTTTTGTTTATAAAGCATCTCGGAAGGATGAATGCAATCCGGTGACATCTCAGATTGCCAGTCTCGATTTTCCTTTATAAGACTGAACTGTTTCACAATAGGAACTTGCTGCTCTTTGGCCACTTCATTTAATTGATAAACGTAAGGCCAGACATTCCAGCGTTCGGCGCGCCCACAGATGGGATTAGGCTCTTGCAGCACTACCAATTTGTTATTGGCTTTGGCTACCTTGACCAGTTCCGTCATGATGCGCTTGTACTCTTCCGGGCTTTCCTGATGGGCTTTCTTATCTTTAAAAAGTAAATACGTGCATCGTTAATGCCATAGTTGAGCAGAATCATATTGGCATCAGACTTCGCCATACGTTCTGCCCAGTCGAGATGGGGTTTGTTATCCTGGCTGTAAACCAATTCAGCCGCCTGTGCGCCGGGAGAACCGTGGTTTTTTAACTGGATGCCCTCACCATATTTGTCTTTCAACATCTGATGAAGATAATTCATCTCGTTGTTTTTAGTAATGATATTACGACCACCAGATGAAATAACGCCGGCGGTCGTTGAGTCACCATAAGCCGCAATAACAAATGCGGCTTTATCATCGGCAGCCTGCGCCAGCATAGGCGCAGCCACCAACAGAACTGCCATCAACTTCTTGCTCATATTTCCTCTCATCAATTAATGAAACAATTTGAATTCACGAGCAACTTCATAGCCTACAACGGCCTGCTTAAGTGAAATCGTGTTGTAATAGAGGTAATAAACAAGGAAGAAAGCAAACATCGCAAACATCGCCGGCTTGAGTATTTTCTTCGACTGATAAATAAGCGACGTTAAAATAATCGGCTCAACCTGCAACAAATAGTTCGATAAGCGTGCGCCGGATGAATAGTTATAAAAGAAGATCCTGACACCGCCGCCGATCGCAAAGCTCAAAATCAGCAAATAATTAAGGCGGTACTGCGCGTAATTGTCTCGTTTTAACTGATTGCTCAGCATGAAATAGACAAAGATAAATACCAGCATGATGTTCTTGAGGTTAGAAACCGATACCACGCTGCCATCACCCGCATTGGATGCTTCATTACTGTATCCAGCCGCCCTTTCCCCCATCGATCCTAAATGTCCGGCAATCAGTGCAATGAAGCCGGTACCCCTACGACGGAAAGCGGAATACTCGCAACGATAATGAGCACCGGCCACCAGCGGGAATCTCGAATAAACAGAAACGGCACAATTGTTACGACCATGACCGCCGTGTTGTGGCTTAAGAATGAGAGGACAAAAAAGGCAAACGCCCACCAATACTGTTTCAGGTAGATTGTCCACAACACCCCAAGGAAGAGTGCGGAACTTAAGCCAAAGCGGATCTGGTTAACGTCTTTATTGATAAAAATGTGTGCTGAGTAGAGCACCAGTGCCAGCACTGGATAAGGCGACATTTTTTTAAAGAAAATAGCGTTGGTCGATACTGCCAGAATGCTGAAAACAAACAGAAACGCACTGGCATTGTGTGAAAACAGACTGGTCAGCCAGGCGATAGCAAAAATCAGCGGTTCGTAACGGAAAAAAGCAACCGTATTCGCAAAACCATTGACTTCAATGCGTCGAACGAAATCGACAAAGAAGCTGCGGTATTGGTAATCATCCATCCCGGTGCCAAGCCCACGAATACCACCAAAAACAATCAGTGTGATAGTAGCAATGCAAAGCAGGTAGGTAAGAATATGCGTGGTACGTTCATCTTTTTTAAGCAGGATTTCGACCAGCGAAAGCAACAACAAAAACCCTGCTATATACCAATATGGAGCCATGGTGTGATTCCTTAATTCCACAAGTTGTCACGCTAACAGTGACTTACGCTGTTTGCCTTCCCGGCTACATTCTCAGCGTGTCGCGCCATTAATCATCATGGATGCGTGGGCGGACGTCAGTTCTGTTGCTGATGCATTCTGTGATTGACGCTTGTTATGCGACGTCACGTCTGTCGCGTTTTACGCGTTAAATACAGAATCACCTGTGTAAATCGTTGCGTGTCGTCGTTCAAACAGTGCGATAAAAAGGGCGGTCAAACCGCCCCTTTATTCACTCAATAATTAACTTTTGGTTGGTTTGCCATACTCGTAATCGTAATAGTCATAACCGTAACCATAAGCATTGGCCGCTTTACGGACCACGGCGTTAAGGATCACGCCTTTAATTTCAATGCCGTTTTGTGCGAAGCGCTTGAAGCTGACATCCACTTCTTTGGTGGTATTGGTTTCAAAACGCGCCACCATCAGCGAGGTTCCTGCCAACTTACCGATGATTGAGGCATCGGTGACGGCCAGAATCGGTGGTGTATCGATCAGAACCAAATCGTAGTTCTTGCTCGCCCAATCCAGCAGCTCACCCATGCGACGGTGCATCAGCAGCTCAGATGGATTAGGTGGCACCTGACCGCGTGGCATGAAGTCAAAGCCGTAAATGCCTTTCTGAATCATTGCTGGATTGAATTCAGTTTTGCCAGAAAGAATATTGGATAAGCCAGACTTGTTCTCTGCACCCAGCAGCTCATGGGTATAGCCGCGGCGCATGTCACCATCGATGAACAGGACACGCTGGCCCGCTTTTGCAACCAGCGTTGCCAGGTTGGCACAGATAAAGGTTTTACCAATACCCGGGCTCGCACCGGTAATCATCAGGATGTTGTTCTTGGCTTCCATCATGGCGAAATGCAGGCTGGTACGCAGGCTACGAATCGCTTCAATAGAGAGGTCAGTTGGATTCCCTAATGCCAGCAGCGTGTCGTGCGGATCGGTTTTCACCTTATTGCCACGGCGCGCCAGCGCTTCGGTATCTTTCTTACGCTGCCATTCGGAAAGCGGGACGCTGGCATAGACGTTCATGCCCAACTCTTCCAGCTGGTCCGGGTTTTCAATACCGTGATGCAGCAAGGCTTTCAGCAGCACCAGGCCAACCGAAACAAACAGACCAAAGATCAAGCTTGCAGCGATAATCAAGGCTTTCTTCGGTGCAACAGGCGAGTTAGCCGTTTCGGCGCCATCGATGATACGAACATCACCCACGGTGCTGGCTTTGCTGATGCCTAACTCTTGTTGGCGATTCAGCAACTGCATGTAGATTTCCTGACCTGACTGCACATCACGCGTCAGACGTAAGATCTCTTGCTGCGTCTGCGGCATGCCTGAAATTTTCTTGTTCAGCTGCGCCTGCTCACCTTCCAACGTTTTGCGTTTTTCCAGCAATGCGCGGTAGGTTGGGTGATCTTTAGTGAACAACTGAGAAACTTCCGCTTCGCGGAACGTCAGTTCATTCAATTGACTCTGCACGCTAACAGATGAATCTAAGGCAGATTTCGCTTCCAGTGACAGGTCAACCGAGTCGTTCTGACGACGGAAGGTGTTCAGCTTGTCTTCAGCAACATCCAGTTTAGAGCGGACTTCCGGTAACTGTTTACGCAGGAACTCAAGGCTCTTCTCTGCTTGTTCAGACTTACGTTCAACGTTCTGTAACAGGTAGTTGTTAACGATTTGATTCAGGACTTTGCTGATTTTCTCCGGATCTTCACCCAGATATTCCAGACCTAACACGCCGGTGTCTTTGCCCTTGTCCGCAACGGACAAGTTAGTTAACACAGAGTTAATCGCCTGCAATTCGTTCAGCTTAGTGACATTAAAGCTCGTGCCTTCATCAGCATTAATGCCGCTCACCAGCATGGTGACATCGCCATGCGTTTCCAGCTGGCCAACTTTACCTTTGAACAGCTCATCACCATCTTTAGAAACGGTATAAGAGTCTGGTCCAGTTACTTCCAGTTCTACGGTACGTTTATCGATGGTGCGTGGAATTTCCAGACGCGAAATAGCCAAATCAGACGGCTTATTGCCCATCAGACGCGACAAACCTTTACCGATAACCGGGAAGTAGTTCTGCTCAACAACAGTATCTAATCCCAAATCAGCCACGGTTTTACCGATAACCATACGAGACTCAAGGATTTGAATCTCAGTATCGGATGCTGGCGTAGCCGGCATGAGGCTGTCTAGATCGTTCAGTACCGAGCTGGCATTTTTCTGCTCAACCTGAACTAAAGCGTCAGCGCTATAAATCGGTGTAGCGAACAGTGTGTAGAGCGTTGCCACCAGCATAAAGAAGGCGGTAACCGCAACAATGATCCAGCGGTGATCAATAAGCTGTCCCACAAGATGCGCCAGATCCCATCCATTCGAATCCTCTCTCGGCGCGGTCATAACCTTGTTTTTTATATTCATGGATAATCCCAACTATCGGCTTAATACGTTGACCCATTTCTGGGTAGCGTTTTCCAGTAACCCGTAAACCTCTTCAAAGGCCTCACGGCTTTTTCTGTACGGATCCGCAATTTCTCGTTGATTGAGCCAGTGCCCAAGCAACATGGTTTTGCCACGTGCGGCCGGGTCGATGCGATTGACCTGCTCCACATGACGCTTCTCCATCACCAGAATCAGGTCATAGTCACGGCACATCTCTGCCGTTAACTGCTGAGCCTCATGACCTTCAAGCGACAGCCCATGAATGGCGGCCACATCGCTGGCGGTCGGATCTGCCGGATAACCTTTTAGGGCACCTAGCCCTGCAGAGGCTACCCGAGTCTGAGGAAGCGCACGTTTGAGCAAGCGCTCCCCGGTGGGAGAGCGACATATATTGCCAACGCACACGACTAACACGGACGTAATCATGGTTGAACCTAGTTAGACCAGTTGCGGAAACGCAGTGCGGCCTCGCTCGCATCGTTGATGCCCGCGATGGTTGGCAGCAATTGCGAAATTACGCGGTTCCAACGCGTGAGCGGCGTGGAGGTGACATAAACGATGTCATAAGGTTCCAGTTGGAATTCAGTACCCATCACCATCGATGCCGCATCTCGGGTATTCAACTGATAGATGTTGGCGATCTTAGTGCGATTGGTGCCGCGGATCGGACGGATAACAAACACGCCGGTTGCATCAGACGTGGTCTGATCTACGCCCTGTGCGTTACCCAATGCTTCTGCCAGCGTCATGCCGCTGCGATCCATTTTGAGGGTAGTTTGCTGTCTGACTTCGCCCATGACGAAGACTTTGAGATCATCGTTACGAGGTACGTACAGAATGTCGCCTGGATAGAGCAGATGGTTCTGGCTCAGATCACCGTTTTGCATCAACGCCTGCAGGGAAACACGTTGCTCGCTACCGTTGTGCGTAAGCACAACGTTACGCCAGTCTGCATCTGCAGTCAGACCGCCAGCGGCATTGACAGCATCAAGGATGGTCAATGGCACGTTGGTAATCGGTTGCTGACCTGATGTCGTTACCGAACCGGTTACGTAGGTTTTCTGTGATTTGAACGAGGCGATGCTGACATCAACCTGCGGGCTTTCGATGTACTGTGCAAGTCGGCGTGCAACTTCATTACGTACATCACCCACAGTGCGGCCCGCTACGCGAACTCGACCTATGTATGGGTAGAAAATCGTACCATCGGAATGTACCCAGTTGCCGGTATCGCTGGCGCTGCGGTATTGACCTGCTGGCGTGGTTAACTCAGGGTGATCCCACACGGTGACAGTCAGAACATCGCCGACACCGATACGATACTCATAGCTCTGAATTTCATTCTGCAACGCTGGGTTGGCTTGGGCAACCAGCGGCTTAGGACGCATCTGCTCGACCAGACGCGGTGTTAATGGAAAAACGTTGACGTATTTATCGATGTCAAAGTTGCTATCCTGTTGCTCAATGACATCTTTTCCCGATGTGGAAAGGTGCTGACCTGGTTGGATCGTACACCCTGAGAGAAAAGTGGCGGATACCAGTAAAGGTATCAATTTCATTTTGATTGTAATCATTTAGATCTTCGCTATCAGTTATTGATTGATAGAGGCGAATACGCCGCTGTGTAAGCGTCCAACAAAAAGTAAAAACTACCTAATTAAGCACTGAACTTGTCGTTCATTATCCTTGCTCCTGTCTTTTTTGTAGCCGCCGGTCAACAAGGCGAAATAAGGCGAACCCATCATTACCCGTTATAAATGACGACTTAACGCGTCCTTGAATAGGGCAGCTAACGACACACCTAACAACGGCATTAAATAAGAGAGCGCCCGTTTTACGCTCTCCTTCTCGCCCTCTGATCAATACGCGCCATCCCGCTTCAGTACGACACCCACTGTTTTAAAAAGAATGGCGATATCATTCCACAGAGACCAGTTTTTAACATACCACGAGTCGAAGTACACACGTGTTTCATAATCAACGTCATTACGGCCGCTGACCTGCCACAATCCCGTCATGCCTGGCTTTGCCATCAGGTAATAATCAACATCACCGGCATAACGACAGAGTTCATCTTCAATTACTGGGCGCGGTCCTACCAGGCTCATATCGCCACGCACAACGTTCCAGAGCTGCGGCAATTCATCAAGGCTGGTTTTGCGAATAAAGTGACCGACCTTGGTGATACGTGGATCGTTCTTCAATTTGAAGTCTTTGTCCCACTCCGCACGTGCGATAGGATCGGTACGCAGGACTTCTTCTAAAACTTCTTTCGAATTAATCACCATCGAACGGAATTTAAGACATTTGAATTTACGTCCACCCAAACCTACACGTTCATGCCCATAAATTGGCGGACCACCGTCACGGCCCACCAGGAAGCCAAGTACCAGTAGTGCAGGCAGCAGCATCAAAATGATTGAGAGCGCACCGACGATATCGAAAGCCCGTTTCAGGAAACGCGATGTCCGTTTTGCAAGGTTATTCTGCACACGAAGAATCATCACTTCATGGCTGAAGATATAAGCCATATCCGTACCGTAAAGCGGCACGCCACGCAGGGTTGGAATAACAGAGACTGAACGGCAATTATGCATTGCCAGCGATTTCAGCCACATATCGCGGTACTGGCTCTGTTCGAACTCAACCGCCACGATAAACTGCGTTTCGCTATTCGTCAGATTCCACAGCTCTTGCTCATCACGCAGCACCGGCACGCCAGACATGCTGCCATGAGGGCCGCTACCGTCGACGTCATAGAAGGCGATGACATCAAAGCCCATCACTTCTTCGCTTTGCAGCGCTTGCCAGGCTTCATGGGCATTTTTGTTGCTGCCGATGATGATGGTTTGCTTTTTCCACAAGCCATATTTATTTAAAAGGCGCTTTGAAAGTGCGCGACAGCTTGGAATTAAAATCAGCGCTAATATCCAAGTTAATATCCAAAGGAAGCGCGAAGTTTGCCATTGAGACAATGCCGTGATCGACAGATCAATAACAGAAAATATAAGAATGGTACGAAAAATTTCTTTTAATTCGAACCAGAAAGGTTTGCGGTAAGTATAATGACGCAACCTTACCCAGAACCAACCCACGCTAATAATTGATAAGCAAATGTGCGTGGCTATTTTTAAATTGAGTTCTTTTTCAGAAATATCTGCCAAAGGTGAATCAGACATCATATTAATAAGCGCCATCGCAATAAATAAAGCTGCGTTGAAACAAATTAAATCTGAACAAGCTAACAATAATTTGGTGATAAGACTTTTAAACGTAAATTCTGTATCGCGCATATTTAACTCTTTATTTTATTTCCTTAAACCCGTAACGCTCCAACCTTGTGTATTAAATGAGCAGTGATGAATGTTCAGGTTGAATCGTTTCTTAGGGAGCTCCTGCGGCGTTTACGCCAATGCTCTTACCAATAAAAACAAGAAAATTGTTATAAATACCAACAGATTAGTCCGACTTTTTCCTGCGCGGTAATCGTCTGTTTAATAAACGAGAAAAGCAATTCAGGCACGCTACCGCCCTTGGCTGTCGCTGCCAATACCGCTGTTCGTCATATTTCCTTGCCGGTTATCCACTAAAATGAGATGCAAAGCGCCACTTTTAGAGGACGAGATCACAATTCATGACATTAAACGCCGAATCACTGCACGAATTGTCTCATTAGCGCAGACATTTACTAACCCGTTGCTATACTAGTTATTACTGGCTTGTTTACAAGTAGGCCCCGCCTTCCCTGCACTATTTTAGGAAAAAGACTACCAGCCATTAGTATTGATATCAGTCACGGCGTGCAATCTTTTCTCTAATTTTCAGATTTTTTCCATATCCCTACCCCCACCAAATCGTATAAGAATTACAGAGAAATAAGATCCTCATGAATTTTATTTACTCGTCTACGCGTCCTTGTATTGTTTGCCAATTTAATACAACGTGATTAGCTCGATACGTTACAAGACAAGAACAATCTCAGGTCACTTAAGAGCATGCTAAGCCAGGCGCTATTTGTAGCTTGCTTTAAGCTCCACTATCATCAGATAAAACTCATTTTTATACATTCAGGTGAATAAGGCATGTTGGAGGGAATAACCGATCCTTCGCTTTGGGCAGGATTAGTCACGCTTATCGTTCTTGAGTTAGTGCTGGGGATTGATAACTTAGTTTTTATTGCGATTCTGGTTGAGAAGCTGCCAGGAAAGCTCCGTGATCGCGCTCGCGTGATAGGTTTGTTACTTGCGCTGGTGTGTCGGTTACTCCTGCTCGCCTCGCTCTCTTGGCTGGTTACGCTAACTCAGCCGCTGGTCACCCTCTGGAACCACGCTTTTAGCGCACGTGACCTTATGTTGCTGTTTGGTGGCGTTTTTCTGTTATTTAAGGCCACAACAGAGCTGAATGAGCGCCTTGAAGGCAGCGATAACGATGATGGTCAACAAAAAGGCGGTGCTAAATTCTGGCCAGTTGTGGCTCAAATTGTGGTTCTGGATGCCATCTTCTCGCTGGATGCTGTAATAACCGCCGTCGGCATGGTTAACGATTTGCCTGTCATGATGACCGCAGTCACTATTGCAATTCTGCTAATGCTTCTTGCCAGCAAGCCTCTCACCCGCTTCGTCAACAGCCATCCAACAATTGTCATTCTCTGTCTGAGCTTCTTACTGATGATTGGGTTCAGTCTGGTTGCTGAAGGTTTCGGCTTTGCGATCCCCAAAGGCTATCTATACGCCGCTATAGGTTTCTCAGTATTGATTGAAGCCCTCAATCAATTAGCGCAATTTAACCGTCGTCGCGTTTTGTCTGCCGGTCGTCCTTTAAGGCAGCGTACCGCTGAAGCCGTACTGCATTTATTACGGGGTGAATCTGAACGCGCCGATCTGGATGCTAAAACGTCATCGTTGATCGCTGACAGCGAATCTCATGTGCTGTTTAACCGTCAGGAACGCGTCATGATTGCGCGCGTGATGGGCTTAGGTCAGCGACATGTAAACAGCATCATGACCTCACGTCATGATGTGGAACATATCGATCTGAATGACGACCCGGCTGAGATTATGGCGCGACTCGACCGCAACCAACATACTCGCCTGTTAATCACGGATAACGCCAACGAGCCGCTGGGCGTTGTACATGTTATTGACCTACTTCATCAATCGCTGCATCAGAATTCTTTAGATTTACGCGCCCTGATACGCCAGCCGTTAATCTTTCCAGAGCGCTTAACGTTGCTGCTGGCGCTTGAACAATTCCGCCAGGCGCATACGCACTTCGCTTTTGTTGTGGATGAATTTGGTTCTGTGGAAGGCGTGGTGACATTGAGTGATGTGATGGAAACCATCGCGGGTAATTTACCCAATGAAGCGGGGGAAATTGATGCGCGTTATGACATTCAGCAAAATGGCGAAGGCATCTGGATTGCTAACGGACACATGCCACTGGAAGATCTCGCGATGTATGTAAAATTGCCGCTGGATGATAAGCGCAGCTACCACACGCTGGCGGGTTTATTAATGGATAGCCTGCAACATATTCCCAAAGAGGGTGAAGAGTTACAGGTAGGCAATTACCTGCTGCGTACCTTGCAGGTGGAAAACCATCGCGTGCAAAAGGTTGAGATCGTTGAACAGAAAACAGAGGCGGATTACGAAGTGTAATAAGCGCGCCCATTAAGGGCGCAATAAACTTTTAATATTCCGCTTGTCGTCATTATCTTGCTGCTGATCAATCCACTCATTCAACCGCGACTTCGCTTCATTTTGTAGCCGATTCCGAATGACATCATCAACAGGCAATGAATATTGCACATTGTCCCAGTGACCAAACATGCGCAGTGGAATGGTCTGCTCTGAGAGCGCAGTGACCAGTTTATCATCACCCGTCCAGCCGCTGAGTTTCAAGCCGAGTGTAATATCCAGCAGTTGTTGCTGAAGATTCACCTGCCCTTTGCCTTGCAGCGCAAGATGCGGGCCGCTGCCCGTTAGCTCGCTAAAGTCCAATTCGCCGCGATTAAGTACAACCTGACCCGCAATCTGTTTAATGCCCTGCCCATCCTTGTCTTCACTGCTTACACGATTACTGATACGTGCCACAGCGCGGCGTACCATTTGTTGCAGATTGATTTGTGCCAGGGTGAGATCGTTGGCGCTGATTGCCGCCCTGCCCTGCCAGTTTCTTTTCGCGGCCTCAACGGTCAGATCTTCACCCGAAAGTTGCCCGGACAAGCTCACCGTCCCTTGCAGCGATTCGGGTAATTCCAGCGCTTTAAGCAGCGGCTGAATGGCAACCTGCTGTAACTCTGGCTGCAGACTGACACGCGTTTCAGGCTGACGAATATCAACGGTTCCCGGCAGAGAGAAACTGCCCGACCCAAGCGCCCCTTTCAAGGTACTCACCGTCATCAGACCTTGCTGATTACTGGCATCAAGCTGTAAATCACTGAGCGCCAGACCACGCCAAACCGCACTCTTAGCCTGAAGCTTCAGTGCCAGATCCAAGGTGTTAAGCGGTGAATCGGCATTGTTTCTTTCTCGCGGCTCGGCAATCACAGGCGCGCGTGCAACCGTGGCGTGCTGAGCACCTTCAGCCTCATTCACGGGGGCATTCGCCATCAAATTATCTAAATTCAGAGAGGTAGCCTGAAGATTAAGCGCTAAACGCTGTGGCAGCGCCAGGCTGCCTTCGGCATTGCCGGTGAGTGCGCTGTCATTAGCTGTCAGCTGTAAATTAGCGACTGAAAATTGTTGGTTATCACCATTCCAGCTGCCTTCAAAGCTCAGCGAACCCTTTATTCCCTGTGGCGGGATATTGGCACCGGCAAGCGCGTAATCGAGCTGATCAACTTTTCCGCTCAGGCGATGTGGATATTGCGACGCATCCAGCTCACCTTTTAGGTTTACCGTTGCGCTGCGCTGATTACGCGTCACGCTGGTATTCAACGCAATCGTGGCCTGTTTATTGTCGTCTTGATCAAGGTTGAGATTAAAATTACGGAAGTTAAATTCGTCGCCGCCCGCTTGCTGCCAAATGAGCAGGCTATCGGCGATTTGCAATTGACCGATATTAAATGACCAACCGTTAGATGAAGTGGAAGTCTGCGCATTCCGCGGCCCTTGCGGCGCGTTTTGCGGCGCTTTTGCAGCGCTATCGGGCGTTACGCGTACCACGGCGTTTTTGAGCATCACCTGACTCACGCTCAGTTGATGCGACAGCAGAGGCCAGAGCTCCACGTCGAGCCGCATGTTTTCTGCTGAAACCACCGGCTGCGCCGCGCCAGGCGCGGTTAAACTCATGCGGCCGGCCAGAATGCTCATCTTCGGCCAGACGTGCCAACGCAAATCGCCTTGCAGTTCAAGGTGATAACCACTGCGTTGCTCAACCTGTTGCACCATATAGGCACGGAAGTCGTTGGGATTCACCAGTAATACTAATGCGGTCATTCCCGCTACGACCACCACTAACAAGATGGCCAGCGTGGTTATCACTCTTCTCATGACATCCTCAGTGAAATCAATCTTTGTCGATACGGCTGGCGTCAGCACCCTGCTGGCCACGGTATTTAGCATCTTCGCGGCGGTTATAAGGTCGCGCAGCGGGGCCGGAGAGCGGCTCGAAACTCAGTGCGCCAATCAGCATGCCGGGACGTAGCGCCAGCGGCAATTTACCGGAGTTATAAAACTCAAGCACGATGCGACCTTGCCAGCCAGGATCGATACGGTGTGCGGTCACGTGCACCATTAATCCGAGACGCGCCAGCGAGGAGCGGCCATCCAGCCAACCGACTAAATCGTCTGGAATAGTGACTGATTCCAGCGTGACCGCCAGCGCCAGTTCGCCGGGATGCAAGAAAAAGGCTTCCCTTCCGGCAGCACAATTTCGTCGCTCATGACGCGATCCAGCGCCGCGCTAACTTCCTGCTTTGGCCCACTCAGGTCAATAAATGCCGCCGTGTGACCGCTAAAAGTACGGAACTGGTTGCCCAAACGCACGTCGACCGTGGCGCCATTAATACGCTCGACCGGTGGGCGCGGCGTAATCGCCAGCTTACCGTTATCAAGCCAGGCTTCGATGTCGCGGTCGCATAATCTCATTGACGTAACTCCATGACGTAAGTGTAGCGAACGGTTACTACAGCGCACCGTTCGCGTCACGTCCAGTTGGACGTGGGTTATTCGAAAAACTGATTGATTTTGGCTTTAAGGATATCAATCGCAATACGGTTTTTCCGCCGCGCGGCACGATAATATCGGCATACTGTTTGGACGGCTCAATGAATTGCAAAAACATTGGACGCACCGTTTTCTGGTATTGGCTCATTACTGAATCCATCGATCGACCTCGTTCATTGACGTCACGTTTCATGCGGCGCATCAAACAGATATCGAGAGGTGTGTCGACAAAAATTGAGAAGTTAAGTTCCTGACGCAGACGCGAATCGGTCAGCAGCAAAATACCTTCCAGGATAATGACTTTTTTGGGTTTGAGATGAATAGATTCCTGGGTACGCGTGTGCTCAACGTAGCTGTAAACCGGCAGATGAATATCTTCTCCGGCTTTAACTGCACGCAAATGCTGCAGCAACAAATCATGGTCCATCGCACTCGGATGGTCATAATTTGTTTTAACCCTCTCTTCCATGGTGAGGTGACTTTGATCTTTGTAATAAGCATCTTCAGGAATGACCCCGATGTGCTCGTCACCAACCTGATCACGGATTTCACGATAGAGCGTGCTGGCAATTAAACTTTTACCGGATGCGGAAGCACCGGCAATGCCAACAATCACGCACTGATGAGACTTGTCAGTCATACTTTTAAAGACCTGATAACTGGAGCCAATGACTGTACACGGAATGCGCGCCCAGCCAGCGGGCCTAAATGGAGAGGGTGAGTTCGCGCTAAGTATAGGGATTTCGGCGTTTTGATGCCAGAGAAATGGCGCCAGAAGCTTTTCAGAATTTCCCCTTTGGAAGCTAATCATTTCATCGATAAACTAGCTACCCTCTCGATTTGAATTTAGCGGCGTTGGCGAAACGCTTTTTTCGCCGAATGATTGCGGAAATCATCGTGCCTGACTAATTCACAAGGAGTCGTATGCTCTGGAAGACCTTGACCTATTTTGGCGACAGTATGTTGCTGATCCCGACGGCGGTGATCATCGCACTGATTCTGCCCTGGAAAAGTGACAATCGCCGCACGGTGCTCTATTGGATCGTGGCGTTTGGTTTGGCTGGCTTGTTTGTTAGCCTGTCAAAAATTCTGTTTCTCGGCTTTGGTATTGGCAGTGCTCATTATAATTTCACCGGTTTCAGTGGTCATAGCGCCATGTCCGCCACCTTATGGCCCGTGATGTTGTGGCTGATTTCTGGCCGCTGGTCGAGTTTATGGCGTGGGTTTGCTCTCGGTGTGGGCTACCTGATTCCGCTGATGGTGGGGTTCTCGCGGCTGGTTATCCATGCACACTCAAAAAGCGAAGTCGTTACTGGTTTACTGCTGGGCTTTACCTTAAGCACGGCTTTCCTGATATCTCAGCGCCGCACTGCCTTAAAAGGCTTTAGCTGGCCGCAGGTCAGCGTTGTGTTATTGGTCCCCTTGTTGCTGCTGGGACAGGGTCGCGTCGCCACAACGCAGCAGTTCCTTGAACGCTTTTCTGCGAATCTGGCAGGCTTAGAAAAACCGTTTTCCCGCGCCGATCTTTTCCGCCAATAATCAATGTGATGGCCTTTTTTTGATAAAAGGCCAGTCAATCCGCCGAATAACGCACAAAAGTGATTTCGCGACAGTATTCTTTGCTGAATGTGCTAGCATGCCCGAAAGAGAATAACAGGTGCATATTTCGCCACTGCGAAGCGGTGCACGCAGCTGGGTTTATGCATGACCATTGATATTTTGTCCTCGCAAAACAAAACACCAAACAGCGTCTTAAACGGATTGATGCTGGGCATCACCGCTTTTTTCTCACGCTATTTTGCCTTGAGCTGATCATGGTGAGCGGCAAAATCTCCCCACTGTGGTTCTCTACCGCATTAATGACGGTGGTGGTTTTTCGCTGTCCATCGCGTCAGGTTCCTTTATTATTGCTGTGTTGTGTCATTGGCACAGCTTTCGCTAACGCCTTGATTATTGGCCCCGCGTTTTCCAATTTGAAATTTGCTTTACTCAACTCAGTGCAAGCAGTGCTGGGTGGGATATTACTGCGTCTGCTGCTTGATCGCCGGGCACCGCTTAACACCTTGATTGACTGGGCACGGTTTATTTTTTCCGTTGGCATTGTTACACCGCTCATTGGCGGCGTATTAGCCATGTGGATGTTGCAGGTCAGTGGTAAGGCCTCGGTTCCCTTCTTTTATACTTGGGTCATTTCTGAAGTTATTGGCATGTTGGCACTTGGACCAGTATTGCTGCTGTTTCCCTGGCCCCTAAAGCGCCGTAGCTTTCAAGAACACCACTCAGTTGAATTGCTGATCACCTTGTTAGTGACGCTTACCGCCAGCTATCTGGCGCTGCGTTTCCTGCCGTGGCCGTTCACCTTTATTGTGGTGATCCTGTTCTGGTGTGCGGTACGTTTATCGAAACTTGAAGCCTTCGTGCTGTTTTTCCTCAACGCCTGTTTTATCTCAATGCTGCTGGCATTTGACCTCGTTACGGTGGGCCGCGGTAGCAGCCAGCTCGATCAAATCAGCAGCTGGCTGCCGTTCTTGCTGGTGTTGATTCCTGGCCATGTCATGTCGCTGGTGATGGATGCGTTTCGTCGTGAAAAGAACCATATCAGTGAAAGCGAAACCCGCTTCCGTCATGCCATGGAATATTCCGCTATCGGCATGGCGTTGGTCTCACCGCAGGGTGTCTGGTTGCAGGTGAACCATTCGCTGTGCCAGACGTTGGGCTTTCCTGAAGATGAACTAAAACGCCTGACGTTCCAGCAAATGACGCATCCCGACGATCTCAGTAACGATCTCATCCAGCTCGACAAACTGTTAAAAGGTGAGATCTATTCCTACACCCTGGAAAAACGCTATTTCCGCAAGGACAATGAAATTGTGTGGGCGCGCCTGACGGTTTCGCTGGTGCGTGATGCCGCCTATCAGCCGCTCTACTTCATTGCACAGATCATTGATATTTCTGAGCTCAAGCAGAGTGAACAAGTTAATCGTCGCCTGATGGAAC
Organism: Candidatus Pantoea bituminis; assembly: GCF_018842675.1. Classification (NCBI taxonomy): domain Bacteria; kingdom Pseudomonadati; phylum Pseudomonadota; class Gammaproteobacteria; order Enterobacterales; family Erwiniaceae; genus Pantoea; species Candidatus Pantoea bituminis. The sequence goes on along the minus strand of NZ_JAGTWO010000004.1, from coordinate 1,270,393 downwards.
GTATCACGTTGGCCAATGAAGCCGGCGGCATCGGCGTTTGGGAATGGAACTTACTGACCGGTGAAATGTTGTGGGACAAGCGGATGTACGCGCTGTTTGGCCTCGCACCTCACGAATCGCCGAGCTACGATTTATGGCTGCACTTGATGAACCCGGCCGATCGTGAACATGCTGCGCTAACTATCCAACAGGCCATTGAGAAACGCAGTGCATTCCAAATGGAATATCGCATCACTTTGCCTGACGGCGAACGCTGGCTGCGTACGCAAGCCAATCGCATCCTGAGCCAGGAAGGCCGCATTGAACGTATGCTGGGCATTTGTCAGGACATCACTTCGCTGCGCAATCTTAACGAAGCGCTGTTCCAGGAAAAAGAGCGTATGGCGATCACGCTGGATTCCATCGGCGAAGCGGTAATCAGCACCGATGAAGAGATGCGCGTTACCTTTATGAACCCGATTGCTGAGCAGATTAGTGGTTGGTCGCAAGAGGATGCCGCAGGCAAACCGCTGAGTGAACTGTTGCACATCACGCAGGGACGCCACGGTCCACAAATTGAAAATCTGCTGCTGTGCCATTTGCCAACTGAAAAAACCACACCCGATTTAGTGGAAGATTTGGTATTGCATACGCCAGCAGGTGAAAAAATGGATATCCATTACAGCATCACGCCGCTTAAATCTGAGGCAGGCGCAGAAATGGGCGCCGTGATGGTTATTCAGGATGTCAGTGAATCACGCAAAGTCATGAAACGTCTGAGTTACAGCGCCTTACACGACACCTTGACGCGTTTGCCCAATCGCGCCAGTTTCGAGCACCAGCTCAAACTCTTACTGATGGATGCGGCTGAGCATCAGCACCAGCATGTTCTGGTCTTTATCGATCTCGATAAGTTCAAAGCGGTCAATGACACCGCCGGACACGCCGCCGGTGATGCCCTGTTGCGTGAGCTTTCAGAGTTAATGCAGCATCGTCTGCGCAGCAGTGATTTCCTTGCACGCCTTGGCGGCGATGAGTTTGCTCTGCTAATGCCAGAATGCCAGGTCGATCAGGCACGCGAAGTGGTGCAGCGTATCGTCAGCGCGGTGAATGACTACCGCTTTCAGTGGCTTGGTCGGGTTTATCAGGTCGGTGCCAGCGCCGGGTTAACGCAAATTTCCGCTGAAAACTGCCACAGCAGCGAAGTGTTATCGCAAGCGGATATTGCCTGTTACAACGCCAAGCGCAGCGGCCGTGGGCGCTATGTTGTCTATGAACAACATCAGTTGCCGTTAGCGGGCAGCAATCAGCGACTCGATGCCACAACGCTCAACGACTTGCAGGTTGAGCTCTCTGCCTGGGCAATTGCCCCGCCGCAAACGCCTAAACTCACCTCATTCTGGCTACTGGACGTTCAGCTGTTCACTGCTGACGGCACGCTTATCGACGAATCGCTGTTACGCAATAATTTGCCGGATGAAGCGCTGCAGCGTCTGCTCGATAACAATATTGTTGAAGCCTTTTTCCGCCACGATATTAACGCACTGAATGACAACAACATCTCCGTGATTTTGCCGCTGAATACCAACGCGCTGCATGATGTTGAGTTCGTACAACGTCTCTGCAAACGTTTTAACGAAGCGGGTTTGTCATCCAGCCGCAGCGGTTTCGCGCTTAACGCGGCAAACGTAATAAACGGCAGCGATCGCCTTCAGGCTTCCCTACTCCAGTTACAGCAAAGCGGCTGTTGCATCATGCTTGAGCATTTTGGACGTAACCTTGACGCCTTCAATCAACTCACGGGCGACATGATCGATTGTTTGCTGCTGGCGCCTGAACTGGTGGCTAACGTGCATACCAATTTGATGGACGAAATGCTGGTGTCGATTATTCAAAGCCAGGCCGAACAACGAAATATTGCGCTTTTGGCCGGTCCAGTTACCGTGCCTGCGGTATTAAATACCTTGGCCAGCCTGGATGTTCATGGCGTCTGGGGCAGCGCCATCGCCGAGCGTCAGCCATTGAGCAGCCTGGCGGCCAGCGTGGTTTTATCCCAGGACGATTGATCAGACAGTGTCTTGCCAGCTTCTTAAAGCTGCGCTAAAGTCGCCCCCTTTTTCCGGCATGGGGGCGAAAATGTTCATAGGATTTGATTACGGCACGGCTAACTGTTCTATTGCGGTAAGCGAAAACGGCGCGCCGCGTCTGTTGACGCTGGAAAATGGTCAGCGCCTGCTGCCTTCAATGATCTGTGCACCAACGCGCGAATCCATTAGCGAATGGTTGTATCGCCATCATCAAGTCGCTACCCCTGACAGTGAAACCACCGCGTTATTGCAGCGTGCGCTGCGTTATAACCGCGAAGAGGACATCGATGTCCTGCCCGGCAGCGTGCAGTTTGGTCTGACCGCGCTGCAACACTATATGGTTGATCCTGAAGATGTGTGGTTCGTTAAATCGCCTAAATCATTTCTGGGTGCCAGCGGCCTGAAGCCACAGCAGATCGCGCTGTTTGAAGATCTGGTTTGCGCCATGATGCTGCATATTCGCCAGCAAGGTGAGAGCCAACTCGATCAGTCGATCGATCAAGCCGTCATTGGCCGTCCAATTAACTTTCAGGGCTTGGGCAGTGAAGACGCGAACCAACAGGCAGAAGGTATCTTGCTGCGTGCAGCGAAGCGCGCCGGTTTCCGTGATGTGGAATTTCAGTTCGAACCGGTAGCGGCAGGACTTGATTTTGAAGCAACGCTGGAAAAAGAGACACGCGTGCTGGTCGTTGATATCGGTGGTGGTACGACAGACTGCTCAATGCTGCTGATGGGGCCACAATGGCGCAATCAATCCGATCGCCGTGAAAGCTTGCTTGGTCACAGCGGTTGCCGCGTTGGCGGTAACGATCTCGATATTACTCTCGCGTTTAAAACCCTGATGCCGTTGCTCGGGCTCGGCGGTAATACCCAAAAAGGCACCGCCCTGCCCGCTTTGCCTTGGTGGAATGCAGTTGCGATCAATGACGTTCCCGCTCAGAGTGAGTTTTACTCGGCAGCCTGCGGTAAGTTGCTGCGCGATCTCGTCCGTGATGCCGAAAATGGCGATGTTGTCGCACGCCTGCTGAAAGTGTGGCAACAGAAACTCAGTTATCGTCTGGTGCGTGCCGCAGAAGAGAGCAAAATTGCGCTGTCAGATCGCATCGAAACTGACGCAGCGCTCGACTTTATTGCGCCTTCTTTGCAGGCGGCAATCAGCGTAGAGATGCTGCGCGACGCAATCAACCAGCCGCTAGAGAAAATTCTTGAGCAGGTTCATCTGGCGCTTGCTACCAGCAGCATTAAACCCGATGTTATCTATCTCACCGGCGGTAGCGCCCGTTCTCCTCTGCTGCGCGCCGCGTTGCAGCAAGCTTTACCGGATACGCCAATCGCTGGCGGCGATGATTTCGCCTCGGTTACAGCAGGATTAGCGAGATGGGCTGAAGTGATGTTTGCTTAGCATTTGCATACTCTACATAGCGAAGCGGCCCATTCAAGGGCCGCTTTTTTTACTTTGGCTTGAGAGAGAAGCCAAAGTTAGCGCATCTGCTTGCGAAGCGAGCTCACCTCCCTGTGGAACCGCCCCGCTAACTTAACTGAAGCGCTCTGTTGCTCTCTTTATGCGTGACAGCACTGCTCGCCTTTATGCTATCCAATCAGAACGCGATATTCGCGCTAATCCCACCAATAAACGCATCCTTCACTTCGCTCACTGCACCCGGCGCGGTGACATATTGCAGGTTAGGACGCAGCGACATCCAGTTAGTGACTTTCGCGTTGTAATAGACTTCATAGTTGTATTCAGAACCCTCCTGAACCGGCAGATAGGTTGGGCTATCAAAATCAGTTTCGCCGTTAGCGCCATTCTGCTGACGCAGCGAGCGGGTGTAATCGCTGTTCACATGAATGCGTGCGGCACCGATACCAATCTCATCCTTAGGACGCGCATCAAACGGCCCCTTCCAGGTAAAAGCGATAGATTGATAGTTGTCGGTTTTTGAAGTTTTGTGGTCGTTCATTACCGCCTGAACGCGTACACCTATACCGCGATTAACGTCGCCATCCTGCGCCGTCAACTGTTGTTGCAACAACAGATAGCCGCCATAGGCGTGGTCTTTATCCTGATACGCGCCGTTGCGCCAGCTGCCATACACATCACCGTTGGCTGATGAGTAATAACCGCCAAGACGATAGTTACCTGGCAATTTTTGCGGGCCAAAGGTTGGCGTCCAGCCTAATTCTGCCGGCACCATATTGCCTTCAGAATTGCTGGTATCAAGGCGGAAACCATCACCGCGATCGTAGTTCGCTGCGTTCTGGTTATAGAAACCGACCTGGAAGAAGACCTCTGGCGTAATATTCAGCTTGATGCGGCCGCCCCATTGCGAAACCGGCCAGTTGAACCAGCGATCGCCACGCCAGTTCCCTGCCTGACCGCTGCCGAGCGCCAGGTTCTGGAACAGATTGCCATCAAAGTTATCGAAATCTTCGCCCACAGTGACGCGACCCGCTTTGATATCCACCACATTATCGAACAAGCCTTTGCGCAGCCAGAATTGCGTCAGACGCCAGGTTTGGCCACGTCCATAGACCTCCTGCACGGAGGACAACATACCGGTGCGCTTGTCAGCAACCTGCTCTGACAGGTTTTGTCCGTCACGATTAGTGACTGTCATCTGGAATTCCGCATCCTGCCAGTTAAGCAGTTTTTCCAGGTCGAAATTGGTGCCAAACGACCATTGGTCGCTGTAGCGCATGGTGGTGTTGGTGTCAGCGCCGCCCGCTAAGTTTGCCGCGCTTTCCATGGTGTAATTAACATCGAATTTAATGCCATCGTTTTGCAGCTGCGTTCGGTAACCGCCCCAATCACCAAACATCCACTCTGAGTCAGAACTCAGCGCGTCGGCTGCCATCGCCGATCCGCTTAACATCGCGAACATTAAGGTGCCGGTCGCGACGCGACGCAGCGGAAAGCGTTGCACTGCTTTTTTACTTTTCATGAGAATTATTCTTATGTGAGTTACTGGGAAGGACTCACGGAGGATAGTGCTAAGAAAAGTTCAATAATTATAAAAAAGTGCGCACGATTCAGCAAAATAGCAGTGCGTTAGCACATTTGTGAATGAGATCGCTTATTGGTCATTCTATGCAGACATTTCGCATTTTTTATCACACGCGATGTTGATAAAAAGAATCGGGATGATGACGAATAAAAAGGGGCGCATCCGCCCCTGTTGCTCATTTTTGGCTGGCTGCTGCCAGTTGTTCAATTTCTGACTGCGTTAACTTCAGTTGCGTGGCACCCACCAAGTCATCCAGTTGCTTAAGCGATGTTGCACTCACAATCGGTGCTGTTATGCTCGGACGGGCAATTTGCCAGGCAAGCGCAACCTGAGTGGGCGAAACGTGATGCGCGCTGCTGATCTCATCCAGCGCCGCAAGAATTTTTAATCCACGAGGATTAAGGTATTTTTCTATCACGCTTTGTCCGCGCGCGCTTTTAGAGGCATCTGCGGCAATACGATATTTACCGCTCAGAAAGCCGCTGGCGAGTGAGTAATAGTTGATGACGCCTAAACCGTGCTCCGTCACTACTTTTTCCAGCTCTGCTTCATAACCTGCACGATCATAAAGGTTGTACTCGGGTTGCAACGTTTCATAGCGGGCTAACCCTTCGCGTTCACTGATCTGTAATGCTTCCTGCAATCGCGCTGCACCATAGTTTGAAGCGCCAATGGCGCGTACTTTTCCTTCTTTGATCAATGAATCAAAGGCGGTCAGCGTCTCCGCTAACGGTGTCTCTTCATCATCCCGATGCGCCTGGTAAAGATCGATGTAATCGGTTTGCAGGCGACGTAACGACTCTTCCACGGCCTGGCGAATGTATTGCGGTTTCAGCCCTTTTTTATCAGGTGAAAGCTCCATGCCCACTTTGGTCGCCAGCACAATGCTGTCACGCTTGCCGCTTTTCTTCAGCCAGTTGCCAATAATCGTTTCCGATTCACCGCCTTTGTTGCCAGGCACCCAACGTGAATAAACGTCGGCAGTATCAATAAACCCTAATCCTTTCTCCACCAGCGCATCCAACAACGAAAATGAGGTGTTCTGGTCAACGGTCCAGCCAAAGACATTGCCACCAAACGTTAATAACGGAACCTCGATGCCGCTATTACCTAACTGCCGGGTTTCAACGTGACTCATGAGTTTCTCCTGTAAGCGAATCGAGACGGTATGTAATCAGCCTGTACCCTGGTTAATTCAAGTTGCAGGAAGGCGGCAAACGTGTGAATCCTCGCGAACTGACTTAAGTCAGTGTCCGGGGCAACGCGTGCCGTTAACGTTCATGCAGCTTGAAGTCTGAAGGGTATCGCAAAGAGAAATGAATCGTTAATGCCAATTCCAGATGGAATAGTGTCAGAAAATGAATACTTACCCTGACCTGACAGTTATCCTTATTTCCTTCAACTTCTGCCTGGCAGAGGCGATTACAATGAGGTCGTTTGCAGGTTGCCCTTTTTTCACCTGCCTGATGGGACTACGACACCGCTGGAGAGCAATTAAAACGATGAGCACCCGAAATCCTTTTACTAAAAAAGCCTGATTGTGCTGGTGGTAATTGCCGCAGCAGCAGGCGCTTATTACTGGTGGCAACACCCAACGCAACCGAATACCGACACCCAGGCTGATGCGCAGCCGCAGCGTGGTAAAGGCGGAGCCAACGCTCGCCGTCCACTTGCACCGGTACAAGCCGCAAGCGCGACGACGCAGAGCGTGCCGCAATTTATCAGCGGATTAGGGACAGTCACCGCAGCAAACACCGTTACGGTACGCAGTCGAGTGAATGGTGATTTAGTGGCTATTCATTTCACCGAAGGAGAGCAAATCAAAGCGGGCCAACTGCTTGCGGAAATTGATCCGCGGCCTTATCAGGTCGCCTTAACGCAGGCGCAAGGCCAGCTGGCGAAAGATCAGGCAACGCTCGCCAACGCCCGTCGCGATTTAGCGCGTTTTGAAAAGCTGGCGAAAACGTCGTTGGTTTCGCAGCAAGAACTCGATACACAGCGTTCGCTGGTGAATGAAACGTTGGGCACGCTGAAAGCCGACGAAGGCAGCGTGGCCAGCGCTCAACTTGACCTTACTTACAGCCGCATTACTTCACCCATTGACGGACGCGTTGGCTTGAAACAGGTCGATGTCGGCAACTATATCACCAGCGGTGATACCACTGGCATTGTCATCATTACGCAAACGCATCCGATTGATGTGGTCTTCAGCGTGGCGGAAAACAACATTAGCCAAATAGTAAACGCGCAAAAAAGCGGCGAGCCCTTGCTGGTTGAAGCCTGGGATCGCAGTAATCAAAACCTGATCACTACCGGTACGTTGTTGAGTCTGGACAACCAGATCGATGTCACCACCGGCACCATAAAAATCAAAGCGCGTTTTGATAACCAAGACGATCTGCTGTTTCCAAACCAATTCGTTAACGCACGCTTGAAGGTCAACACGTTACAAGATGCGATTGTGATCCCCACCGCTGCCCTGCAAATGGGCAACGAAGGTCATTTTGTCTGGGTAGTTAACAGTGAGAACAAGGTCAGCAAAAAGTGTGACCGCAGGATTACAGGACAGCCAGAAAGTGGTGATCACCGCTGGGCTAGATGCCGGTGAAAAAGTCGTCACCGACGGATTAGATCGCCTGACTGAAGGTGCGAAGGTAGAAGTCATTGCGCCGCAAAGCACCGCCGCGCGCAATAGCCGCGCAACCTTGCCGTCAAAAGGAGAGCGTGATTAATGCAGGTGCAGCCTCCTGAGTCCAGCGGTGGGCCGTCACGCCAGTTTATTCTGCGCCCGGTCGCCACCACGCTGTTGATGATTGCCCTATTACTGGCGGGCGTGCTCGGCTACCGTTTTTGCCGGTGTCGGCGCTGCCCGAAGTCGATTACCCGACAATTCAGGTAGTCACGCTTTATCCGGGTGCCAGCCCTGATGTGGTGACCTCTTCTATCACCGCTCCGCTCGAACGTCAGTTTGGTCAGATGTCCGGTCTGAAGCAGATGGCCTCGCAAAGCTCCGGCGGCGCATCGGTGGTTACGCTACAGTTTCAGCTTACGCTGCCGCTTGATGTGGCTGAGCAAGAAGTTCAGGCCGCGATTAACTCGGCGACCAATCTGTTGCCGAATGATCTGCCAAATCCACCGGTTTACAGCAAGGTCAATCCTGCCGATCCGCCGATTATGACGCTTGCCGTCACCACCAGCAGTATGCCGCTGACGCAAGTTCAGGACATGGTGGAAACGCGCATCGCGCAGAAAATTTCACAGGTTTCCGGCGTTGGCCTGGTCACGCTTTCGGGCGGACAGCGCCCGGCGGTGCGCGTAAAAATGAACGCACAGGCATTAGCGGCGCTGGGATTAACCAGCGAAACGGTGCGTAGCGCCATCAGCAACGCCAACGTCAACTCAGCCAAAGGCAGCCTCGACGGCCCGACTCGCTCAATCACGCTTTCTGCTAACGATCAGATGAAATCAGCAGAAGATTATCGCCAGTTGATTATCAGCTATATCAATGGTGCGCCAGTTCGATTGGGCGATGTCGCGACCATCGAACAAGGAGCAGAAAACAGCTGGCTGGGCGCGTGGGCAAATCGCGATCCGGCAATTGTGCTAAATGTGCAGCGTCAGCCGGGCGCGAATATCATCGCCACCGCCGACAACATTAACGCTATGCTGCCAGCGCTTACCGCCACCTTGCCCAAATCGGTTAGCGTCAAAGTACTGACCGATCGCACCACCAATATTCGCGCCTCGGTCAGCGATACGCAGCATGAGTTAATGCTGGCAATGGCGCTGGTCGTCATGATCATCTACCTGTTTCTGCGCAACATTCCTGCCACTATTATTCCTGCGGTGGCGGTGCCGCTGTCGCTGATTGGTACCTTTGCCGCGATGTATTTCCTCGACTTCTCGATCAACAACCTGACGCTGATGGCGCTAACCATCGCCACCGGTTTTGTGGTGGACGATGCGATTGTGGTGATCGAAAACATCTCGCGCTACATCGAAAAAGGGGAGAAACCGCTAACCGCCGCGCTTAAAGGCGCGGGGGAAATTGGTTTTACCATTATCTCACTGACCTTATCGCTGATTGCAGTGTTGATCCCGCTGCTGTTTATGGGCGATGTGATTGGGCGTCTGTTTCGGGAGTTTGCGGTTACGCTGGCGATAGCGATTTTGATATCAGGGATTGTGTCACTGACGCTCACGCCGATGATGTGCGCACGCATGCTTAGCGCCGAATCGCTGCGTAAGCAGAACCGTTTTTCCCGCGCCAGCGAAGCGATGTTTGACCGCATCATTGCCGTTTATGGCCGGGGTCTGACGCGCGTGTTAAATCATCCCTGGCTGACGTTATCTGTTGCGCTCGGCACGCTGGCTTTAACCGTTTTGCTCTGGATTGCGATTCCAAAAGGTTTCTTCCCACAGCAGGACAACAGCATTATTCAGGGCACGTTGCAGGCGCCACAATCTGTCTCCTACGCCAATATGGCGGAACGCACTCGCGATGTGGCGTCCGTTATCATGAAAGATCCGGCGGTGCAGAGCCTGACCTCCTTTGTGGGCGTTGACGGCACCAATGCAGCGTTGAATAGCGCGCGTTTGCAGATCAACCTCAAACCGCTCAATCAGCGCGAAGATCGTATTCCCGAAGTACAACAGCGCCTTCAGCAGCAGGTGAGTCAGATTCCTGGCGTGCAGCTGTGGTTGCAAGCGGTGCAAGATTTAACCATTGAGACGCAGGCCAGCCGCACGCCTTATCAGTTCACGCTGCAATCGGGATCGCTGGAATCGTTAAGTACTTGGGTGCCCGCGCTGTTAGCTGAACTGAATACATTGCCGCAGCTGCGAGATGTCAGCAGCAACTGGCAGGATCAAGGACTGGAAGCCTACGTCAATGTCGACCGCGCCAGCGCCAGCCGGTTAGGCATCAGCATGGCCGATGTGGATAACGCGCTGTACAACGCCTTTGGTCAGCGGCTGATTTCAACCATCTATACGCAGGCCAATCAGTATCGTGTGGTGCTGGAGCAGGACAATCACGCCACGCCAGGACTGCAAAGTCTGGATGCGATTCGTCTGGCCAGCAGTGAAGGCGGCAGCGTGCCGCTGAGCGCGATTGCCACGGTTGAGCAGCGTCATACGCCGCTTAGCATCAGCCATCTCGACCAGTTTCCCTCTGCCACCTTCTCGTTCAACGTTGGCGAGGGTTATTCTCTGGAAGATGCCGTCAACGCCGTCACCCAAGCCGAAGCGCAGCTTGGTATGCCTTCAGACGTAATGACACAATTTCAGGGCAGCACGCTGGCCTTTGAAGCGGCGCTGAGCAGCACTGTTTGGCTGATCGTCGCCGCTATTGTCGCGATGTATATCGTGCTGGGCGTGTTGTACGAAAGCTTTATCCATCCGATTACCATTCTTTCAACGCTGCCAACCGCAGGCGTTGGCGCGTTGCTGGCGCTGATGTTGAGTGGCAACGAGCTGGATGTTGTCGGCATTATCGGCATCATCCTGCTGATCGGGATAGTGAAGAAAAACGCCATCATGATGATCGACTTTGCGCTGGCCGCTGAACGAGAACAAGGCATGGCGCCTTATGACGCCATTTATCAGGCTTGTTTACTGCGCTTCCGCCCGATTTTAATGACCACGCTGGCAGCCTTGTTGGGCGCGTTGCCGCTGATGCTCAGTACCGGCGTTGGTGCTGAATTGCGTCATCCGCTTGGCATTGCGATGGTTGGCGGCTTGATCCTCAGCCAGATTCTGACGTTGTTTACCACGCCGGTAATCTATCTGCTGTTTGATCGTCTGGCTCATGCTACGCGCCGCCGTTTTCATCATTCGGAGGCGCAAGGGTGAAATTCTTTGCGTTGTTTATCCATCGGCCTGTCGCCACCACTTTATTGACGCTGGCGATTGCGCTGGCGGGCATCCTCGGCTTTCGCTTACTGCCGGTTGCCTCACTCCCACAGGTTGATTTTCCGGTCATTGTCGTTTCCGCCTCGCTGCCAGGCGCGGCGCCGGAAACCATGGCGTCATCCGTTGCAACGCCGCTGGAGCGTTCACTGGGGCGTATTGCAGGCGTCAGCGAAATGACGTCCACCAGTTCACTGGGCAGCACGCGCATCATTTTGGTGTTTGATTTTGATCGTGACATCAACGGCGCGGCGCGCGATGTGCAGGCCGCCATTAATGCTGCGCAAAGCCTGTTGCCAACCGGCATGCCAAGCCGTCCAACTTATCGCAAAGCCAACCCTTCTGATGCGCCGATCATGATCCTGACGCTGACCTCAGATACCTATAATCCGGGCCAGCTCTATGATTACGCTTCAACGCAGCTGGCACAAAAGCTGGCGCAAATTGAAGGCGTCGGCGATGTCACCGTCGGCGGCAGTTCACTCCCGGCGGTACGCGTGGCGCTGAATCCACAAGCGCTGTTTAATCAGGGCGTCTCGCTGGATGCAGTACGTGAAGCGATCTCGAATGCCAACCAGCGCCGCCCGCAAGGTGCATTGGACGACCGCGAACAGCGTTGGCAGCTGCGTACCAATGACAAACTGCAAACAGCCAGTGAATATCAGCCGTTGGTGGTGCATTACAACAAGGGCGCAGCGGTAAAATTGTCGGATGTCGCCACCGTCGAAGACTCGGTGCAGGACGTGCGCAACGCCGGGATGTCGCGCGGTAAACCTGCGGTGCTGCTGGTGGTGCGAAAAACGCCCGAAGCCAACGTAATTGATACCGTGGATCACATCCGTGCGGAGCTGCCAGAACTGCATGAAGTGATCCCTGCCGCCATTGATTTGCAGGTGGCGCAGGATCGCTCGCCAACCATTCGTGCGTCGCTGCATGAAGTTGAGCAATCGCTGGTGATTGCAGTGGTGCTGGTGATTTTGGTGGTGTTTGTTTTCTTGCGCTCAGGTCGCGCCACGCTGATCCCTGCGGCGGCGGTGCCGGTTTCGCTGATCGGCACCTTTGCGGCGATGTATCTGTGCGGCTTCAGTCTGAATAACCTGTCGCTGATGGCGCTGACCATCGCTACTGGGTTTGTCGTGGATGACGCGATAGTGGTGCTGGAAAACATTTCGCGCCATGTTGAAGCTGGCATGAAGCCGCTGGCGGCGGCGCTGAAAGGCGTGCGGGAAGTGGGATTTACCGTGCTATCGATGAGCTTATCGCTGGTTGCCGTGTTCCTGCCATTGCTGATGATCGGCGGCCTGATTGGTCGCTTTTTTGCTGAATTCGCGATTACGCTTTCCGTGGCGATTGTCATTTCGTTATTCATCTCCGTCACCCTAACGCCAATGATGTGCGCCTATTTGCTCAAACCCCACGCGCCGCGTAGCCAACCGCGCCAGCGCGGTTTTGGTCGCATCTTGATGGCGATCCAGCAAGGTTATGGACGTTCTCTAAATCTGGTGCTCAATCATGCCCGTTGGGTGCTACTGCTCTTTTTGGGCACCATCGCGCTAACGGTTTGGCTGTTTATCAGCATTCCCAAAACCTTTATGCCCGAGCAGGATACCGGCCGCCTTTCTGGCTTTATTTCTGCCGACCAGAGTATTTCGTTTCAGGCGATGCGCAGCAAGCTGCAAGACTTTATGACCATCGTAGGGGCCGATCCGGCGGTGGAAAGCGTGGTCGGTTTTACTGGCGGTATGCGTACCAACAGCGGCTCAATGTTTATTTCGTTGAAGCCGCTGTCGGAGCGCAGCGAAAGCGCGCAGGAAGTAATTGCACGGCTGAGAATCAAACTGGCGAAAGAACCTGGCGCAAACCTCTATCTCAATGCGGTGCAGGATCTTCGGGTTGGTGGGCGTGAATCCAATGCCAGCTATCAATATTCGCTGCTGTCAGACGATCTCAACGACCTGCGAACCTGGGAACCGAAGATTCGCCAAGCCTTTGCCGCCCTGCCCGAGTTAGCTGACGTGAACTCCGATCAGCAAGACAAAGGCAGCGAAATGGCGCTGACTTATGATCGCGAAAGCATGGCGCGTTTGGGAATAAACGTTACCGATGCCAATAGCTTGTTGAATAACGCCTTTGGTCAACGACAGATTTCCACTATTTATCAGCCGCTCAACCAGTACAAAGTGGTGATGGAAGTGGATCCGCGCTACACCCAAGACATCAGCGCCCTGGACCAGATGTTCGTGATTAACAGCGAAGGCAAAGCGATTCCGCTGTCGTGGTTCGCCAAGTGGCAGCCGGCTAACGCACCGCTGTCGGTAAACCATGAAGGGTTATCGGCGGCATCCACCATTTCATTCAACCTGCCGGAAGGCATTTCGCTGTCGCAGGCGTCAGAAGCGATTGATCGTACTATGACGGCGATCAGCGTACCCAGCAGCGTGCGCGGCAGTTTTGCCGGCACCGCGCAAATCTTCCAACAGTCACAAAGCAGCCAGGTTTGGTTGATGCTGGCGGCGATTGCGGCGGTGTATATCGTGCTGGGCATTCTGTACGAAAGCTATGTCCATCCGCTGACGATCTTATCGACTTTGCCTTCGGCAGGCGTGGGCGCATTGCTGGCGCTAAAGTTGTTCGATACGCCATTCAGTTTGATTGCGCTGATCGGAATTTTACTGCTGATTGGCATCGTCAAAAAGAATGCCATCATGATGGTGGACTTTGCCCTGGATGCGGAACGCAACGGCAATCTCAGCGCGCGTGACGCGATTTTCCAGGCGTGTCTGCTGCGTTTTCGCCCGATTCTGATGACCACACTGGCAGCGCTGTTTGGCGCGCTGCCGTTGATGTTAACCAGCGGCGACGGCGCGGAGCTACGCCAACCGCTTGGCATCACTATTGCGGGCGGCCTGGTCATGAGCCAGCTGTTAACGCTTTACACCACGCCGGTGGTCTATTTAATGATGGATAAGTTGCGCCGTAAAAAACGACATCACGCCGTTAACGCTACACAAAATTAGGAGACGCCTTAATGAGTACGCAGAACGCGACAGTTCGCTGGCAGCTGTGGATTGTCGCTTTCGGATTCTTTATGCAGACGCTGGACACCACCATCGTCAATACTGCGATTCCGTCGATGGCGCACGATCTTGGCGTCAGCCCGCTGCATATGCACTCGGTTATTGTCTCTTATCTGTTAACGGTGGCGGTGATGTTGCCCGTCAGCGGCTGGCTGGCCGACCGCTTCGGTGTCCGTAATATCTTTTTTACCGCTATCGTTCTTTTCAGCCTCGGATCGCTACTGTGCGCGTTTTCTGCCACGCTAGATCAACTGGTGATGGCGCGGGTGGTACAAGGCATTGGCGGTGCCATGATGGTACCGGTTGGGCGCTTAACGGTGATGAAAATCGTCCCGCGTGAACAATATATGTCGGCGATGACGTTTGTCACGCTGCCAGGACAAATCGGCCCGCTACTTGGCCCGGCGCTGGGCGGCGTGCTGGTGCAATACGCCAGCTGGCATTGGATCTTCTTAATCAATATTCCGGTCGGCATCATTGGCGCTATTGCGACTATCATGCTGATGCCGAACTATTCTATGCCGACGCGACGCTTCGATTTCCTCGGCTTTGTGCTGCTGGCCGCCGGGATGGCCACGCTGACGCTGGCGCTTGATGGTCAACGCAGCAGCGGCGGTTCAGCGTTGCTGCTCGGCGCAATGATCCTGATTGGCTTCTTCTCGCTGATTTTTTATTTGATGCATGCACGCGGCAACGAACGCGCCTTGTTTAGCCTGAAACTGTTCGACAATCGCGTCTATTCCATTGGCTTGCTCGGCAGCTTCACTGGCCGCATCGGCAGCGGCATGTTGCCGTTTATGACACCCATTTTCTTGCAGATCGGCATGGGATACAGCCCGTTTCATGCGGGATTGATGATGATCCCGATGGTGCTTGGTAACATGGGCATGAAACGCATCGTGGTGCGCATCGTCAACGTGTTTGGCTACCGCAACGTGCTGGTCGGCTCCACCATTGGACTCGCGCTGGTGGTGTTGCTGTTTCCGCTGGTGGCAATAATGGGCTGGATTTGGCTACTGCCGCTGGTGTTATTCCTGCAAGGCATGGTCAACGCGATTCGCTTCTCCTCCATGAACACCCTGACGTTGAAAGAGCTGCCCGATGAGCTCGCCTCCAGCGGCAACAGCTTGCTGTCGATGATCATGCAGCTTTCCATGAGTATTGGCGTCACCATCGCCGGTTTGTTATTGGGCGCATTGGGTCAGGATGCGGCGAGCGACAGCGCAGCCAGCCACCAGATGTTTGTCTATGCCTACTTGTGTATGGCGCTGATCATTATCCTGCCCGCGCTGGTGTTCTGGCGTGTACCCAAAGATCTCAGTAAAAACGTCGATATGCGACGTCGGAGAAGTGAATGAAACCGACCTTGCGCCTCGGGATTGGCGCCAAACTTTTTATGGCGATTTTCGCCACCTGCATGCTGGTTTTGATCACCATGCATTGGGGCGTGCGCCTCAGTTTTGAACATGGCTTTGTCGATTACATCAAGCGTGGCAATGAGCAACGTTTGAACATGCTCAGTGATGCGTTGGCAGACCAATATGAGCAGCATGGTAATTGGGATTTCGTGCGCAATAACGATCGGCTGGTGTTTAATATTCTGCGCTCGCTGGAGCAAAACCCCGACAGCAACAACCAGCTGCCGCCGCACGGCTGGCGCACGCAGTTTTGGGTTATCGATCAGCAATATAAAGTGCTGGTTGGCCCGCGATCGCCGGTTCCACAAGAGGGATCGCGCCGCAATATCACGCTGACCAATGGCAAGATTGTCGGTTGGGTGATCGGGTCGCCACCGGAGCGCCTGACGCGCAGTACCGATATCAACTTTGATCAGCAACAGCGGCGAACCAGCTGGTATATCGTGGGATTGTCAGCGCTGCTGGCCGCGCTGGTGACATGGATCATCGCTCGCGGATTGCTGGCACCCGTGAAACGCCTTGTCGATGGTACTCATCATCTGGCGGCAGGCAATTTTGCCAGCCGGGTTGAAGTCAGCAGCCATGACGAGTTGGGTCAGTTGGCGCATGACTTCAATCGTCTCGCCAGCTCTCTGGAGAAGAACGAAAGCATGCGTCGCGCCTTTATGGCCGACATCTCGCATGAGCTGCGCACGCCGCTGGCTATTCTGCGTGGTGAACTGGAAGCGATGCAGGATGGCGTGCGTAAGCTGACGCCCGAAGCGCTCGGCTCGCTGCAAAGTGAAGTGGTGGTACTCACCAAACTGGTGGACGATCTTCATCAACTCTCGCTTTCAGATGAAGGTGCCCTCGCCTATCGTAAACAGGCCACCGATTTAGTGCAGCTGCTGGAAGTCACGGCGGGCAGCTTCGCCGAACGCTATCGTTCACATGGCTTAACATTGAATTTGTTTCTGCCAGCACAAGCGCCGTTCTTTGGCGATCCCGATCGGCTGATGCAGCTGTTTACCAATTTGCTGGAAAACAGCCTGCGTTATACCGATTCGGGCGGCAGCGTGCAGGTGCGCATTGCTTATGAAGCACCTTACTGGACGCTGACCTTTGACGACAGCGCACCCGGCGTTGATGGCGATCATCAGACGCAAATCTTTGAGCGCTTCTTCCGTACCGAAGGCTCACGTAATCGTGCCAGCGGCGGCTCCGGTTTGGGACTGGCGATTTGTAAAAATATCGCCGAAGCACACGGCGGCAATATTTCTGCAGAGCACTCTGATTTAGGTGGCCTGAAAATCACGCTACAATTGCGCTATGTTCCTCATGCGTAGCAGATTATGAGCCAGGAAAAACAAGACCCGCTAATTCTTATCGTGGAAGATGAGCCAAAATTGGCCCAGTTAATGATTGATTATCTTCAGGCTTCCAATTACCGCACGCACCATATCGCGCACGGCAACGAGGTGCTGGATTACGTTCAGCACTCGCCGCCTGATTTACTGCTGCTGGATTTGATGCTACCCGGCACCGATGGCTTAACGTTGTGTCGGGAAATCCGCCGCTTCTCTGAATTGCCAATCATCATGGTGACAGCGCGAACCGAAGAGATTGATCGCCTGCTGGGGCTGGAAATCGGTGCCGACGATTACGTGTGCAAGCCGTTCAGCCCGCGTGAAGTGGTGGCGCGAGTTAAAACTATTCTGCGTCGGGTAAAACGTTCGCCGGAAGAGGCGCAGAAATCGTCGCTACTGAAAGTTGACGAAGGCCGTTTCCAGGCAAGCTGGCGCGAGCAACCGCTGGATTTAACCCCGCCGAGTTTCGCTTGTTGAAAACCCTGGCGCTGGAGCCGGGCAAAGTGTTTTCACGCGAACAACTGCTAAATCATCTCTATGACGATTATCGCGTCGTTACCGATCGTACCATCGACAGCCACATCAAAAACCTGCGTCGCAAGCTGGAGAATCTCGACAGCGAGCAACCCTTTATCCGTGCGGTGTATGGCATGGGATACCGCTGGGAAGCCGATCTCTGTCATTTGATCTAGATTGATTTGGATCAATTTACCTACGGCTGCTCACAGCCTACAATTCCGCACCTTTTATAGGGCCGTTATCCACGGCCCTATACGTGCCACCGTCGTCGGCGGCATGCTGACCTGACATCAGTGAGAAAACCTTTGAAACCAGAACTTCTTTCTCCAGCGGGAACGCTGAAGAACATGCGCTATGCCTTTGCTTATGGTGCTGACGCGGTTTACGCTGGCCAGCCACGCTACAGTCTGCGGGTGCGCAACAATGAATTCACCCACGAAATCCTCGCTCAAGGGATCAACGAAGCACACGCGCTGGGTAAAAAATTCTATGTGGTGGTGAACATCGCACCGCATAACGCCAAGCTTAAAACCTTTATACGTGACTTAACGCCAGTGATAGAGATGCAGCCGGACGCGTTGATCATGTCCGATCCAGGCTTGATCATGCTGGTCAGAGAGGCGTTTCCCCAGATGCCAATCCATCTTTCCGTGCAGGCTAACGCCGTGAATTGGGCGACGGTGAAATTCTGGCAGCAAATGGGATTAACGCGCGTCATCCTTTCTCGCGAGCTGTCGCTGGAAGAGATCGCCGAGATCCGTCAGCAGGTGCCAGAAATGGAGCTGGAAGTGTTTGTACATGGCGCGCTGTGCATGGCCTATTCCGGCCGCTGCCTGCTTTCTGGCTACATGAATAAACGCGACCCCAATCAGGGAACCTGCACCAATGCCTGCCGCTGGGAGTATAAAGTGGAAGAAGGCAAGCAGGATGAGGTGGGTAATATTGTTGAAATTTATCAGCCGGTTGAGGTGCAAAATATCACACCGACCTTGGGTAAAGGTCAGCCCACCGACAAGGTTTTCTTGCTGGAAGAGAAGATGAAGCCGGGCGAAGTAATGAGTGCCTTTGAAGATGAACACGGCACGTACATTATGAACTCCAAAGATCTGCGCGCTGTGGCGCACGTTGAGCGGTTGAGTCAAATGGGCGTGCATTCGTTGAAAATTGAAGGCCGCACCAAATCATTCTATTACTGCGCGCGCACCGCTCAGGTTTATCGTCGCGCCATTGACGATGCAGCCAGCGGTAAACCCTTTGATCCTGAACTGCTGATGACACTGGAAGGCCTGGCGCATCGCGGCTATACCGAAGGTTTTTACGGCGCCACACGCATGACAGCTATCAAAATTATCAGCAAGGTTATTCGATCTCCGAGCGACAGCAATTTGTTGGCGAGTTTACCGGCGAACGCCGTGGCGATTGGGCAGAAGTAGCGGTGAAAAATAAGTTTATGCTGCATGACAGTCTGGAAATTATGACCCCTTCAGGCAATCTGATCTGTACGCTGGATGCCCTGCAAAATGCGCGCGGCGAAGCGATCGATGTTGCGCCCGGTGACGGACATCGCGTCTGGATGCAAGTGCCAGAAACGGTTGATTTGTCATTTAGTTTACTGCTGAGAAATTTCACCGAAGGTCTAAGCACGCGTGATCCCCATGGCAAAACGTTAACTATTGGAAACATTTAGACGAAGTTAGAGTAGGATCACAGACCGCCGCTTCGCCCTGTTTTATAGTCGCGCCTGCTTCGAACGAGTAACAATAAAGCAAGTATTACCAGGAACCACCTCATTCACCCGCCCGGCTCCCCCGCGCGGGTTTTCTTTTTCTCCCATTCGCCAATCTTTTTACAGCCTCAGCTGTGCTATAACCTTTGCTCTGAGCTGATCTTCCAGGAAAAAATAATGGACAAAAATTCGCTAACGCTACTGATCCTCAATGGCAAAGGCGCAGGTAACGAAGATCTGCGCGCAGCTATCAATACACTGCGTGATGAAGGCTTTAATATTGCTGTGCGCGTCACCTGGGAGAAAGGTGATGGACAGCGCTATTTAGATGAAGCCATTACGCTGGAAGCTGAAACCGTAGTTGCAGGCGGCGGTGATGGCACCATCAATGAAATTGCAACTGCTCTGGCCGCTATCGAGGCTTCAGCACGCCCTGTTTTAGGTATCCTGCCGCTGGGCACCGCCAATGATTTCGCCACCAGCGTCGGCATTCCCGCCGAGATGGAACCGGCGTTGCGCCTGGCGATTCAGGGCAAAGCCAGCATGATCGATTTGGCTCGCGTGAATCAGGATCGTTATTTTATCAACATGGCAACCGGCGGCTTTGGTACGCGTATTACCACTGAAACGCCAGAGAAGTTAAAGTCTGCACTCGGCGGCGTCTCTTACTTTATTCATGGCCTGATGCGCATGGATACCCTGAAAGCCGACAGTTGCGAAATCAGCGGGCCAGATTTTCACTGGCAAGGCGATGCGCTGGTGATCGGCATCGGCAATGGGCGTCAGGCAGGCGGCGGACAACGCTTATGTCCTTCGGCGTTGATCAACGATGGGCAACTCGATATCAGCATTGTTACCGCACAGGAGCTGTTGCCCACATTGATGCACTCATTGACCGGCGACGATGACAATCCAGGCATTGTCAGAAAGAAGCTGCAATCGCTGCATATTCTTTCGCCGCATGAAATGACCTTCAACCTTGATGGCGAGCCGCTGTCGGGCCGTGAGTTTCATATCGATGTTCTGCCCGGCGCGCTGAGTTGTCGCTTACCACCACAGTGTCCGCTATTAGCCTGATGCTGGCTCAAGGGGCGGTGCGCCGCCCTTTTCTCTTTGAAACTTCCCCTTACCTGTTAAGCACAGTGTGATTCTGTTCACAACTTCGCTACATCAACTTGTATGGTAGTATTAATGCGCGTATTTTTTCATCATTGAACGCTGGATAAAGGCTTACATCGATGAAAATTGTTAACGCGGAAGTGTTTGTAACCTGCGCAGGCAGAAACTTTGTCACCCTTAAGATCACCACCGATGAAGGCTTAACTGGCATTGGCGACGCGACGCTGAATGGCCGTGAATTACCTGTTGCCTCCTATCTGAAAGATCACGTTTGCCCGCAGTTGATTGGCCGCGATGCGCATCAAATCGAAGACATCTGGCAATACTTTTACAAAGGTGCGTACTGGCGTCGTGGCCCTGTCACCATGTCTGCGATTTCTGCCGTGGATATGGCACTGTGGGACATCAAAGGCAAAGCCGCCAACATGCCGCTTTATCAGTTGCTTGGTGGCGCATCGCGCACCGGCGTGATGGTCTATTGCCACACCACCGGGCATTCTATTGATGAAGTGATGGACGATTACGCCAAACATAAAGAGCTGGGCTTTAAAGCGATTCGCGCCCAATGCGGCGTACCCGGAATGAAAACCACTTACGGCATGGCAAAAGGCAAAGGTCTGGCTTATGAGCCTGCTACCAAAGGTAACTGGCCAGAAGAGCAATTATGGTCAACCGAAAAATACCTCGATTTTACGCCAAAGCTGTTTGAAGCGATCCGCGATAAGTTTGGCTTTGACGAGCATCTGTTGCATGACATGCATCATCGCCTGACGCCAATTGAAGCCGCGCGCTTCGGAAAAAGCGTGGAAGATTACCGCCTGTTCTGGATGGAGGATCCGACCCCTGCTGAAAACCAAGCGTGTTTCCGTCTGATCCGTCAGCATACCGTCACGCCAATTGCGGTAGGCGAAGTGTTCAACAGCATCTGGGATTGTAAACAGCTGATTGAAGAGCAGCTGATTGATTATATCCGCACCACCATTACCCACGCAGGCGGCATCACCGGTATGCGCCGTATTGCCGATTTTGCTTCGCTGTATCAGGTTCGCACCGGCTCGCACGGCCCTTCGGATCTCTCGCCGGTTTGCATGGCTGCTGCGCTGCACTTTGACCTGTGGGTACCCAATTTCGGCGTTCAGGAATATATGGGCTTCTCCGAGCAGATGATGGAACTGTTCGACGCCAACTGGACGTTCGAAGATGGTTACATGCATCCGGGCAACAAACCGGGTTTAGGTATCGACTTCAATGAAAAACTTGCGTCGAAATATCCCTATGAACCTGCCTATTTACCCGTAGCCCGCCTCGAAGATGGCACGCTGTGGAACTGGTAAGGAGAACACAATGAAAAGTGTCGTTATTGAGCAACCTGGCGAGCTGGTGCTGGCCGAACGTCCAATGCCGCAACCCGCTGCGGGTGAAGTGCGGGTTAAGGTGCAGTTTGCCAGTATTTGTGGATCTGACGTGCATATCTGGCATGGTCATAATCCGTTTGCCAAATATCCCCGCGTCATTGGCCATGAGTTTTTTGGCGTGATTGATGCTTTAGGCGAAGGCGTTGATGCTGTGCGCCTCGGTGAACGTGTGGCGGTCGACCCAGTGGTGAGCTGTGGCGCTTGCTATCCGTGTTCAGTAGGCCGGCCAAATGTGTGCAAGGAATTACAGGTCATTGGCGTGCATCGTGACGGCGGCTTCAGTGAATATGCGGTGGCTCCGGCGAAAAATGCGTATCGTCTGCCCGCCTCAATTCCCGACAAACTGGCCAGTTTGGTTGAGCCTTTCACCATTGCGGCAAACATCACTGCGTTTCTCAAGCCGCAGCAGCAAGATGTTGCGTTAATTTACGGCGCAGGCCCGATGGGTTTAACCGCTATTCAGGTGCTGAAAGGCGTCTATAACGTGGATCAGGTATTGGTGGTAGATCGTCTACCTGAGCGGCTGGAATTAGCGTTGCAGAACGGTGCGGATCGCGTCTTTAACAACGCTGACGTGCCGCTGGCGGCGCAGTTAGAAGGGTTACAGCCAACATTGATTATTGATGCTGCCTGCCACCCTACGATTTTGGCTGAAGCGGCCGCCCTCGCCTCACCGGCTGCGCGCATCGGTTTACTCGGTTTTTCCGGCGAGCCGTGCAGCATTACTCAGCAAAGTTTAACCAGCAAGGAGCTGTCGCTGTTTACCTCGCGTTTGAACAGCCATCGCTTTCCGCAGGTCATTGAATGGATGGAAAAAGGGTTAATCCAGCCGGAGAAGCTGGTCACACACTATTTCCCTTTGCACGACATCGAACGTGCGATGACGCTGTTCGAAAAAGATCCACGTACCTGCTGCAAGGTGATTCTTCAAATGCGTTAACCTAGCCTGAACACCAGGTGTCCTCTGCCGGTACGTACCCGCCGGCCTATTACAAGTAGAAAACAGATCACGGAGTTTCTATGTTCAAGAATCTGCGCTGGACCCTCGTATTGCTGCTGTTCCTTGTCTACATGATCAACTACCTCGATCGCGTAGCGCTGTCGTTGACTGTTCCAATGGTGGAAAAAGATCTGGCGATTAATGCTGAGCAGTTCGGCATGATTTTCGGTAGCTTCTTCTTCGGCTATGCGTTGTTTAACTTTGTTGGTGGCCTGGCGACCGACAAATTTGGCCCAAAAATCGTGCTCGCCGTGGCTGTTGGCGCTTGGTCAATTTTTTGCGGCATGACCGCATTGGCCACCGGTTTCTGGTCACTGTTGATTCTGCGCGTGTTGTTCGGCATGGCGGAAGGCCCAATTTGCGCCTCGGCGAACAAAGCTATTAACGGCTGGTTCCCGAAAAAACAGGCAGCAACCGCCATGGGTTTGCTGAGCGCCGGTTCACCGCTGGGCGGCGCGGTTGCCGGTCCAATCATCGGTTATCTGGCACTTGCTTACGGTTGGCGTCCAGCGTTTGTTATCGTCTGCTGCATCGGGTTGGTTTGGATGACCATCTGGCTGTTCTTTGCGGCGGATAACCCGGCAAAAAGCAAGCTGGTGACTGAAAAAGAGCGTGCGCTGATTGATCATATGAAGGCTGAAAACCCGAATGATGAAGCTGACCTTTCGCAAACTGCTCATCCCTTTGGCTATTATCTGCGTCAGCCCATTATCCTGGTCACCGCATTTGCCTTCTTCTGTTACAACTACATTCTGTTCTTCTTCCTGAGCTGGTTCCCGGCCTATCTGGTGCAGGCGCATGGCCTGGATATCAAGGCCATGAGCATCACGACGATGATCCCGTGGATTGTTGGCTTTGTCGGCCTGGCACTCGGCGGCTTGATCTCCGATAAAATCTTCAACATCACTGGCAAGTTGCTGTTGTCACGTAAAATTGTGTTAGTGGTCTCACTGTTTGCTGCCGCCATTTGTGTCGCACTGGCGGGTACGATAAAAGATGTGGTGCCTGCCGTGATGATGATGTCGATATCGATCTTCTTCCTCTACATCACCGGCGCGATTTACTGGGCGATTATTCAGGATGTCGTGCACAAAAGCCGCGTCGGCAGCATCAGTGGATTTATTCATCTGGTGGGCAGTTTGTCGGGCATCATCGGTCCCATCGTGACCGGCTTCATTGTGCAGCACACCGGCAAGTTCGACAGCGCCTTTATCCTGGCGGGATGTGTCGCCGCCGTGGGTGCATTCCTGGTGCTGTTTGTGATTCGCAGTCCGAAAACCATCGACAAACCGGTTTCGGTTTAAGCAGGACGCGGTTAATGCATTACTGATTACGGGGCGCATGGCGCCCCGTTTGCCATAAGGACAGACTATGTTAGATATCGATCGCCTTCCCGCTGACGTTCAGCGCCCGCGCTACGACCGTAGCAAACTTAAAACGCGTATGGTGCATATTGGCTTTGGCGCCTTCCACCGCGCCCATCAGGCGCTGTGCAGCGACAAGCTGGCTGAGCAAGGTTCAGATTGGGGCTATTGCGAAGTGAATCTCAACAGCGGCGCACTTATTCAGGCGCTGCGTGAACAGGATTTGCTCTACACCGTGACAGAGATGGCCGACGACTCGCTGAATACCCGCGTAATTGGCGTGATCACTGCTGCGCTGCACGGCAAAGGCGACGGAATCGAGGCGGTGATTGACGCCATGAGCCAGCCAGACGTCGCCATTGTTTCGATGACCGTAACGGAAAAGGGTTATTGCCATTTACCTGCCAGCGGTGATCTCAATCCAGATCACCCTGATATCGTGCATGACCTTGCCCAGCCAGACGCGCCACGCTCTTTGCCTGGCCTGATACTGGCGGCAATCCGCCGCCGTCGCGACGCCGGGTTAGCGCCGTTTAGCGTGATGTCTTGTGACAATATGCCGGAAAATGGCCATGTCACGCGCAATGTGATTGTGCAACTGGCGCAGCGTCAGGATGACGATTTAGCCGACTACATTCAGCACCACATCACTTTCCCTTCCACGATGGTTGATCGCATTGTACCTGCCATGACTGAAAGCGCTTTCGAGCAGCTCACCGCGCGTCTGGGTTCGGAGGATCCGGTGGCCGTAGAAGCAGAGCCGTTTTTTCAGTGGGTGGTTGAAGATAACTTTGTCAGCGGCCGCCCAGCGTGGGAAAAAGCCGGTGCCGAACTGGTAAACGATGTACTGCCTTTTGAAGAGATGAAGCTGCGGATGCTGAATGGTAGCCATTCATTCCTCGCCTATTTGGGTTTTTTGGCGGGCTACGAACACATCAGCGATTGCATGAATGACAGCCACTTCCGGGCCGCCGCTCGCGCATTAATGGTGGATGAGCAAGCGCCAACCTTGCGCACTCAAGGGGTAGATTTGCAAGCCTACGCCGACTCGTTAATCGCCCGCTATGAAAACCGCGCGATTAAACATCGTACTTATCAGATCGCTACCGATGGCACCCAAAAGTTGCCGCAACGGATATTGGATAGTCTGCGCTGGCATCTGCGTAACGGCAGCCGCTGCGACCTGCTGCTGCTTGGCGTTGCCGCCTGGATGCGTTATGTCGGCGGTGTAGATGAACAAGGCCAGCCGATTGAGATACGAGATCCTCTGAAAAATGCGCTGGCCGAGTGTGTGAAAAACAGCGAAGACGGTGAAGCTCGCGTGCGGGCTTTGTTGGGGATGAACGCGGTGTTTGGCGAAGATTTGGCACAAAATGGTGACTTTGTTGCCCGATTAACGCATTTTTATCAGCAACTGGTGCAGCAAGGCGCCCGCGCTACCGTACATCAAATAATGAACGCGGCATGATTGTTCGGTAGCAAAAGCACTGGCGCAGATGCAGCGTGCTGATTAGACTGATTCTTTCTCTACGGGCTGGCTTATGTCAGCCGTAATATGGACATTGCCGCATGACGATCGCTTATACCATTACCACCAGCGAGCCAGTGAACCAGCAGATTTACCGTTATCTGCGCAAAGATATCGTCACCTGTGTGATTCAACCCGGTTCGTTGCTCTCTGAGAAAGAAGTTTCTGCTCGCTTCAATGTTTCACGTCAGCCGGTACGTGAAGCTTTTATTAAGCTGGCAGAAGCCGGATTGGTACAGGTGCTGCCACAACGTGGCACCTTCGTGCGTAAGATTTCCGCTAAACGCGTAGCCGATGGGCGTTTCATCCGCGAAGCAGTGGAGATTGCGGTGGTTCGCCGTGCCGCAGTGGAGATCGCGTCGCCGGCTTTGATGGCGCTGGAACACAATTTGCAGTTGCAAAAAATGGCTGCTGAGCGGCATGACAGCCAGGCATTTCTTAGCCTGGATGATGAGTTTCACCGTTTAATTGCTGAGAGCATCAACTGCACGCTGGCGTGGGAAACGGTGGAAAATATCAAGGCGGCGATGGATCGGGTGCGCTTTTTAACCTTGAGTGAAGTTTCTCCCCGGAAAGTCTGATTGAGCAGCATCAGGAAATTTTCGCAGCGCTACAAGCTCATGATGCCGATGCCGCAGAAGCAGCGATGCGCCGCCATCTACAAGAGATGATTTTCTCGATAACGCCCATTGCCGAACGCAACAGTGAATGGTTTGAAGGGCCTTGAGTCGTTTGTCCCCTTATTCTTTTAAAGTGCGAGGCCGTTTGTCCCCCACCTCAATCCTCTGAAGTGCGAGGCCGTTTGTCCCCCACCTCGGTCCTCCCCATAAATGGGGGAGGAAGATGCTGCTTTATGTTAGTGATGAGACGGCATGTGGCAGCGTCTCCTTCCCGCTTCGCGGGGAAGGCCGGGATGGGGGACAGCGCGCAGAGATCGTTTGCCACCACCTCAATCCTCTGAAGTGCGAGGCCGTTTGTCCCCCACCTCAATCCTCCCCCATAAATGGGGGAGGAAGACGCTGCTTTATGTTAGTGATGAGACGGCATGTGGCAGCGTCTCCTTCCCCGCTTCGCGGGGGAAGGCCGGGATGGGGGGCAGCGCGCAGAGATCGTTTGCCACCACCTCAATCCTCTGAAGTGCGAGGCCGTTTGTCCCCCACCTCAATCCTCTGAAGTGCGAGGTCGTTTGCCCCCACCTCGGTCCTCCCCCATAAAATGGGGGAGGAAGATGCTGCTTTATGTTAGTGATGAGACGACATGTGGCAGCGTCTCCTTCCCGCTTCGCGGGGAAGGCCGGGATGGGGGCAGCGCGCAGAGGACTCACCTCTTACGCAATCGTCACCTCTTTTGACAGATAAACATCCTGCACTGCATTTATCAGCGCGACGCCATCCTTCAACGATTTCTTAAACGCCTTACGTCCCAGAATCAATCCCATGCCACCGGCACGTTTGTTAATAACGGCGGTACGCACTGATTCGGCAATATCTGTTTCACCCGCTGACGCGCCACCCGAATTGATCAACCCGGCGCGGCCCATATAGCAGTTTGCTAACTGATAACGCACCAAATCGATGGGATTTTCAGTAGTCAGCTTGGTGTAAACGCGCTCATCGGTATGACCAAATTTCACCGCGTTATAGCCGCCGTTGTTTTCCGCCATTTTCTGCTTAACGATGTCGGCACCAATCGTCGCCGCCAAATGGTTCGCCTGACCCGTTAAATCCGCACTGGAGTGATAATCCACACCATCCTTTTTGAAATCGTTATTGCGCAGGTAAGCCCACAATACTGTGACCAGGCCCAATTCATGTGCGCGCTCAAAAGCCGCAGAAATTTCTTCAATTTGGCGGCGTGATTGCTCTGAACCGAAGTAAATAGTCGCGCCAACCGCTACCGCGCCCATGTTGAACGCCTGATCGACGCTGGCATACAGCGTTTGATCGTATTGCGCCGGATAACTCAGCGTTTCGTTGTGGTTAAGCTTCATTAAAAATGGAATGCGGTGCGCATAACGACGCGATACGGAAGCCAATACACCGTAGGTTGATGCTACGCAATTACAGCCCGCTTCGATCGCCAGTTCAACAATGTTTTTGGGATCGAAATAGTGCGGATTAGCGGCAAACGAGGCGCCAGCTGAATGCTCCACACCCTGATCGACCGGCAGAATAGAGAGATAACCGGTTCCCGCCAGGCGACCGGTGTTATACAGCGTTTGCATATTGCGCAGTACCGCAGGAGAACGGTTGTTGTCGATCATTACCCGATCAACGAAATCCGCGCCTGGTAAATACAGGCTTTCCGCTGGAAGGGTCATGCAGCGATGTTGAAGAAGGGAATCCGCTTCTTTGCCCAATAACTGTACGATGTCCGTCATGTCAACTCCTGTTAGCTGTCGAGGGTGAACCGGCACCCGCCGATTCGACCCCCACAGCCTGGACCTTATTCACGCTATGACGCAAATTGCTGACTCCATTTTTCAGACGGATCCCCAGGAAAAAGCCCCGTTTTAGTCTCTCTCCTTACCACCATTGATGGAAGTGATGCACCGGCCCAATGCCTTTGCCCACTTCCAGTGAATCAGCGTGTAACAAGGCTTGCTGCAACCAGGCTTTGGCTTCCGTTAATGTCTCCTGCCAGTTTTGATGGCGCGGACGCAGCGCCGCTAGCGCCGCCGAAAGCGTACAACCGGTGCCATGTGTGTGACGCGTATTCACACGAGGTGCGGTAAAACGTTGCTGAGCTGAGCGCGTAATCAGCCAGTCCGGGCTTTCCTCATCGCTCAGGTGTCCCCCTTTCATCAGCACCGCCTGACAACCCAACGCCAGCAGCGCTTCACCCTGCGTCAGCATTTCATCTTCGTTGTGCGCAATTGCACAATTCAACAGCGCGGCGGCTTCTGGCAAATTCGGGGTAATCAGTGAAACCTGTGGCAATAACAGTTCACGCACGCTGGCAATCGCATCCGGTGAAAGCAGTGCATCGCCGCTCTTGGCCACCATCACCGTATCCAGCACGACAAAGGGTAAACTGGCTCGTTTCAGGCGCTGAGCCACGCGCTCCACAATCGCGGTTTCCGCTAACATGCCGATTTTCGCGCTATCGATGCGCACATCATCCAGCACTGAATCCAACTGCGCCGTGACAAAGTCAGGATCCACGCGGTAAACCGATTGCACGCCGCAGGTATTTTGCGCCACCAGCGCAGTAATAACGCTAGTGCCATAAGCGCCTAACGCAGAGAAAGCTTTGAGATCGGCCTGGATCCCGGCTCCGCCACTGGGATCGGTGCCGGCGATGGTTAAGGCGTTAATGCGCTTCATGCTGCCACCTCCAGCATCCATAACGCATCAAGGAACGCGGCGACAAAGGTGCCCGGCCCTTGCGCTTGCGCCGCCGCTTTTTCCCTGCCAGCGCCATCACCCGACATGCACAGGCAACGTTGAGCAAGCCATCGCCCGGCAGGCTGCTGAAAGCGGCAACTACCGCCGATAACGCGCAGCCCGTGCCGACTACGCGTGTCATCAGTGGACTACCGCCGGAAATGGTTAAGGTGCGTAAGCCATCAGTGGCGTAATCAACTTCGCCGGTGACGATCACAAGGGTGTGATAATCGTGAGCAAGCTGCTGAGCGGCTGCCACTGCGGCATCGGCCTGATGCAGACTATCAACGCCTCGCCCGCCCGCAGCTTGCTGTGCTAGCGCTAAAATTTCAGAGGCATTACCGCGAATAGCGGCGGGTTTTTGACTCAGCAATTGCTGGCAGAATGCGCTGCGTAACGTGAGCGCGCCCACCGCAACCGGATCAAGTGTCCATGGCGTGCCAGCTTGATTGGCGGCGGTAACGGCGGCTTGCATAGCGAGTTGACGATCCTGCGTTAAGGTGCCCACATTAATCAGCAACGCGTCGGCAAAACCGCTGAATTGCGCAGCTTCTTCAGGATCGATAACCATGGCAGGCGACGCGTTGAGCGCCAGCAGTACATTGGCCGTGAAGGTTTGCACGACATCATTGGTCATGCAATGAACCAGCGGCGCGTGTTGGCGAAATTGATGCAGGATACGCGCGACGTGCGCGTCAGAAAGGTGTTCAGGTTGATGTGTCATCATAACTCCCAACCGGCGAACAAGAAGGCAAATGCGGTCAGGCATCAGACTTCCCTACGCTGGCATTAATCCAGATCAGGTTCAAAGGGTATATCTCAGCCCAAAAGGCACCCCTAGTCATTGATAGATAAGCATATTTTGATAATGATTGCTCAATCACTCAGTGCAATCATAGGTGAGTTGATCCCAGCTTGTAAACCGCTTTGACCGCTTTGATAACGCGCAGAAGCCCTATACAAAAAATCCTCGCAGTGCGAGGATCAATCATTAAGGCGTTTTACTCTATTTTCTAACTGGCGAGTTAATCGCCGTACCAAACT
This sequence comes from Candidatus Pantoea bituminis, assembly GCF_018842675.1. Classification (NCBI taxonomy): domain Bacteria; kingdom Pseudomonadati; phylum Pseudomonadota; class Gammaproteobacteria; order Enterobacterales; family Erwiniaceae; genus Pantoea; species Candidatus Pantoea bituminis. Next base: position 1,240,470 of record NZ_JAGTWO010000004.1, on the reverse strand, counting down.
CCGGTAAGGCTTCTCTTCACCATCAATAAATGTTTTGCAGGTTCTTAAGGCTACAAGTTGCGGAGTTATTTTGTAATGTGCTGCTAATCGGCTGATATTAATCAAGCTAACCAACATTCTGTCGTTGATTTTGTCGATGATAAGGCTATTGCCTTCGTCATCTTGAATATTAATCTTCGCCATTATGTTAGAAGTGGGTCTGTGATTTTAATTACGTCAACTGCAATGCCAGGAATTGTGAATGTTTGAACATTGGGTAAGATTTCACGTCTCTGTGTAATGATATTTCCTTCATCAAGTGGACTAACATATTGGAATGCACTTTTCATCGACGTATGAAAACGTAACTTGCTGTATGCATCAGAACCTGCAAAAACAATCCCACGGCGAAGGTTGCTATAGCGTCCTTTAGTTCCGTCGTTAACCTGCGATAAGAAACCATCAAATACCTCTAGAACGTCGATTGATGAATCTGTCAGGAGTTGGGGCTGAGGCCCCAGCTAATTTATGTATTAAAAAGACGATCCTAAATTTTATCTCAGCAAATGTAATTTATTTCCCTTGCCTCCCTACCTACCCCCTATCAGGCAATACTCACCAAACGCGTTGTGATGAGGTTAACCAAGTACTCTTTAGGGAGCGTGACTGAGCCTCTGGCAGAGCCTACCACCGTGCTAAAAGCTTTTGAAATTGTAATTAATACATTGTTAATTCTGATGATTTCTTTAAATCAGCAATAAAAACCTTATAATAAGATTGGTTTACTAATAAGGGATTAAAGCCAAATGGCAATCAACGGAAAGTTCATTCTTACAGGCGCACAATTCTCTCCCCTCATACTACCAGGTATAGGGCACTTTATGGCGTTTTCTGGCAATGATCAGTATCGCAACAATGCCGCATGTGCCGCTGTACCTTTTAAAGGGCCGATCCCGCTTGGTCGCTATCACATCGTGAAACGTCCTGTTAATGGGTTTAAGTCCATGCTGTACACAATGAGCCGTGAGGCTTGGACATGGCCAACGGATACCCCCGTAATTCACGCGGAATGGTTTGGACTATTTAGACAAGATTCATACGTTGATGACAAAACATTCATTGATGGCGTAGAAAGGGGGAATTTTAGATTGCATCCAATTGGTCCGGCAGGGATTTCTCAGGGATGTATAACATTACAGCACCGTAGTGACTTCATTAAAATAAGGCAGGCGCTAATGACTTATACATATGGAAATACAAACATCCCCGGAACACAATTGTATTCGTATGGAACAATTGAAGTAATCGACGGAGGAGTTTCCGGTGTGTGCTAAATCATCAGTGATTCCGAAGAAGACGCTATCCTTCGCCTTGATGTTTTTTTTATTTATGTGGTTGAACTATAGAATATTTATACCAGTAATTAAATCTAACACCTCGTGGTTTATTGATTTTACATCTGAATTAGGCTTTCACGATGCTGAAGGAGCATTTGGTCAAATGTTGGTGGCAATGTCTCTCATCGAAACAATACTAACTATGATTATATCTCTGTTTTTATTTAAGAAATATAAGAACCGGGCTTAGCCCAGTTTATTTTATCTTTCATTCCATGCATCAGAGTGCTGGATATTGCCATCAGTGTAACGCCAGGTCACTTTTTCATACATCATTGCAACCGATTCAACGTGATTAGTTTGCCCGCTGCTAGCTTTGATGTTTGCCATCCCCGGCAAAACAGAAACGATCTTCACGCCTTCGAAGAGCATATTGAAATATTCAACCTCTTGGCCTGCATCGCTAATGCGATACCATTTGATTTCGGCAGATTTGAGTGTTTGTCCCGTTGTCACAGCCTTGAAAAGATACGGGCTTGATGCATCGAATTCCTTCTCAAAACTGACAGGCATATGTGAACGAGTGGCGGTGATTTTGCCAGTGGTCGGGTCAACAGGAAGAGTTACACCGTGTGCAAAACCCTGCACTTCGATGCTGTTTTCACGTCCATGAACGTCAACAGAGCCTTTGATCAATGCGCCGCCATCGTCTTTAAGCCATAGGTAAGCTGGAATTGGCATATGTTACTTCGTCCTTTTATTGTTAGCCCTTTCCTGGTAGAAAGCGGCACCCCGAGTCATTGTTACGGCTTGCAGCATAAGGAAGCGTGAAAACTAAAGCAAGGTAGATAAATGTTATCTTGAAGCGTATCGCATGATCTCGATCAACCCTTTCCCCCTTAAAAACAGGCTTAATGCAGCGGGTTTAAAAACAAACGGAAATAATTTAATCAGAAATAGCTCATAACGGTAATTTAATTAAATCCCATTGCTATCTGAATTATAAATAATAAAGAACCTGCGCAAAACACAGAGCAAAAAGCACTTATTTCATGGAGTTAAGAACATAATAAAGACGGAACTTTATACTTTCAGGAAGTATGATGCGATTCTTAGCGTTTATTCCCCATCGGCACCGCTGGCACCAGATTAATATTACCCGTCAGGGTGCAGTTTCGCCTAATGGCCGAACTTATCTTTCTACTTATATTACTGCCAGCTGCAAAAGTTGCGGTGAGATGATCCATCGGATTTATTACCGCGATATCAGCGATGAACAAGCACGTCGCTGGTTGGGTTAGTTTTACCGTTCAAGGATAACGTGCCGACGCGTTACCTACCTTAAGCCATTCAGCAGGTTACACCTTCAGCGACAACCTGTTAGTCTTAAAACTATTGAGACACTTACCTTCAGTCGCCTATGTCTACCTTGTTGGATACGCTAAGTCATCAGATCTATTTGTCAGCCCCGCTGTTTGTACTCATTTTTATCGGTTTTTGTCTGACCCGCTTTGGTAAATGGCCTGCCAGCATCAGCGAGGGCATGAACCGCTTTGTGTTCAACGTCGCCCTGCCCTGCATGTTATTTCGCGTCATGAGCGATTTTTATAAAAGCCCACCGGTGGACTTTCGCCTGTTGCTGGCTTTTTCGGTAGCTGCTTGCTGGTGTTTATCGTTGGGCGTGCTCTCGCGACACGCTTATTTAAGCTAGATGGGGTTGCCGGTTCGGTGTTTGCACTCGGCGGCATTTTCTCAAATAACGTGATGCTGGGTATTCCCGTAGCAACGGCGCTGTTGGGAGCCGAAGCGCTGCCTTCGGTGGCGCTGGTATTGGTGTTTAACAGCCTGATTCTCTGGACGCTGCTCACCCTTTCTGTGGAATGGGCTAAGCACGGCAATTTATCCTTAAAAGGTTTAGGCCTTACCTTGATTAGCGTGCTGAAAAATCCGTTGATCATCGGCATTTTAAGCGGCACGATTTGGAGTTTTTTACAGCGCCCCCTGCCGTTAATTGCGGCGGAACCGCTACGCATGCTGGCCTCCATCGCCGCACCGCTCTCGCTGATCACGCTGGGCATGAGCCTGGCGCATTACCGGGTGCGTGAAGGATTAAAAGAGAGTTATACCATTTGTCTGCTGAAGCTGATTCTGCAACCGATGACGGTGTGGGCTATTGCGTGGTTAACTGATTTACCGCCGCTGGAGAGCAAAGTAGTGGTGTTGTTGGGTTCAATGGCGGTGGGTGTGAATGTTTATTTGATGTCGCAGAAGTTCAATGTCATTACCGGCCCGGCAGCGGCCAGCATGCTGTTTTCCACGATATTTGCAGCCATAACCACGCCGGTGTGGATGATGCTCATGTCGTTAGCGGGATACTAAAAAAACCCCAGAACAGAGGTTCCGGGGTTATTGCGTAGCGAGTGTGTTAATTACTCAGCTGATTGCGTACGAATTAAATAATCAAAAGCGCTGAGTGAGGCTTTGGCGCCTTCACCGCTGGCGATGATGATTTGCTTGTACGGTACGGTGGTGCAGTCACCCGCAGCAAACACGCCTTTCAGAGTGGTTTCGCATTTTGCGTCGATGATGATCTCGCCCATCTTGTTACGCTCAACCGCGCCTTCCAGCCATGGTGTGTTTGGCAGCAAACCAATCTGAACAAAGATACCGGACAGCGGCAGCTCATGCGTGGTCTGGTTGGTGCGGTCAATATATTGTAAACCGGTCACTTTACTGCCATCGCCTTTCACTTCCGTGGTCTGTGCATTCAGAATCACGTCAACATTTTTCAAGCTGCGCAGTTTATCCTGCAGCACCTGATCGGCGCGCATTTCACCAGCAAACTCCAACAGGGTGACGTGCTCAACAATACCTGCCAGATCAATTGCCGCTTCAACACCAGAGTTACCGCCGCCAATCACAGCTGTGCGTTTGCCTTTGAACAGTGGACCATCGCAGTGTGGGCAGTAAGTCACGCCTTTAGTGCGATATTCTTCTTCGCCCGGCACACCCATATTGCGCCAGCGTGCGCCGGTCGCCAGGATAATGCTGCGAGATTTCAGCACTGCACCAGACGCGGTTTCAATCGCATGCAAACCGCCTTCGACCGCAGCCGGGATCAGTTTGATGGCGCTCTGACTTTCAATCACATCAACGTTGTAATCATCAACGTGTGCGCGCAGTGAGCCCGCCAGTTTTGCACCTTCCGTTTTTGGTACGGAGATGTAGTTTTCGATATCAACGGTGTCGAGCACCTGACCACCAAAACGTTCACCCATCAAACCGGTGCGGATGCCTTTACGTGCGGAGTAAATCGCTGCCGCTGCGCCCGCTGGGCCGCTGCCGACGATCAGCACTTCGTAGGCTTCACGTTTGTTTAACTCTTCTGCCGCACGCTTATCCGCGTTGGTGTCTACTTTGCTGACAATCTCCGCCAGGCTCAAACGGCCCTGACCAAATTCTTTACCGTTCAGGTAAACCGCTGGCACGCCCATGATGTTGCGTTCCTGAATCTCGTTCTGGAACAGGCCACCGTCAATCGCGGTGTGGCTGATGCGCGGATTCAACACGGCCATCAGGTTCAGCGCCTGAACGACGTCAGGGCAGTTGTGGCAAGACAGCGAATAGTAAGTTTCGAAATGGAAGTCGCCATCCAGCTCAGTAACCTGATCTAACAGGCTCTGCGCTTCTTTGGATGGATGTCCACCGGTCTGCAGCAATGCCAGCACCAGTGAAGTAAATTCGTGGCCTAACGGCGAACCCGCAAAACGTGGACCGTGATTTGCGCCTGGATTAGTAATTAAAAATGAGGGTTTACGAACCTGACGATCGTTCTCTTCACGGAAGCTGACTTTCTCAGAAAGTCCCGCGATATCGACCAACAGATCACGAATCTCTGCTGATTTCGCGCCATCATCCAGTGTGGCAATCAACTCAACAGGCTTGGTTAATTTCTCAAGATAGGCCTTGAGTTGGGTTTTCAAATTTGTGTCGAGCATAGTGAGTTCCTGGTCAAAAAATCGGGTGCCGTAGCACCCGATGAGAGAAAGATCGAAGGGCTAAAGCGGGATTAGATTTTGCCAACCAGATCCAGAGATGGAGCCAGCGTTGCTTCGCCTTCTTTCCACTTAGCTGGGCACACTTCACCTGGGTGAGAAGCCACATACTGAGCCGCTTTAACTTTGCGAATCAGGTCAGATGCGTCACGGCCAATGCCTTCAGCAGTGATTTCGATTGCCTGAATGATGCCTTCTGGGTCAACGATGAAGGTACCACGATCGGCCAGACCTTCTGCTTCACGCATGATTTCGAAGTTGCGGGTCAGCGCGCCAGTTGGGTCGCCGATCATCGCATACTTGATTTTTGCGATGGTGTCAGAAGAACCGTGCCAGGCTTTGTGGGTAAAGTGGGTGTCGGTAGAAACAGAATAGATATCTACGCCCAGTTTCTGGAATTCTTCGTGATGATCAGCAACATCACCCAGTTCAGTTGGGCAAACGAAGGTGAAGTCAGCTGGATAGAAGAAGAAAACACTCCATTTACCTTCAACGTCTTTCTCGGTTACGTCGATGAATTCGCCGTTTTTGAATGCTGCGTTTTTAAACGGCTTAATTTTGGTATTGATAATAGACATGATGGCCTCCGTTAAAAGATGTGATGCACGTTACAGAATTTTTGGGCCAACATCTAATATGCAGTCGTTATCAATCAAATAAACGAAAGCTATCAAACGCCGATCTTATCAATCTTTACTCTACCTAATCCGCGTTGCAAAAGGCGGCAAGCGCGCGAACCTTAGGATTTGGCTCAAAGGGGATGCGTGCGAACAGCCAGCAGATCTGCAACGGGAAGTAAGACGAGTAAATGGCACCGCTGCGCAGTTTACACGTAATCTCGCTGTATTAACGCGGTTTATCATTTCTCAACTTAGCTGCTAGCTTTGTAGAAAAGATGTTTTTAGGAGCTGACTTGTGCACATTCGATTGTTTACTGAATCCGATCGCCCTTTCCTACGCACCCTCTTTTTAGCTTCACGCCGTGAAAACTGGCACTGGATTGATGGCAGCCATTGGAAGCTTGAGGATTTCGATGCAGTGATTATTGGCGAAACGATATTGGTCGCTGAGTTAGAGGGACATCGTGTGGGTTTTGCAGGATTGCTAGAGAACGATAACTTTCTGCACAGCCTGTATGTTGATCCCGATTATCAAGGACGTGGCGTCGGCAGCGCCTTACTGGAAGCGGTGCAAGCGCGCTTTACCTCAACGGGTGCATTGAAATGCTTGCAAATGAATAAAGCGGCGCAGGCATTTTACCTGCAACACGGCTGGCAAATGATTGCGCAGGGTGAAGGCGATCAGGGAAATATGTCTTGATGCATTATCCGCTGGCGTCAGCGTTCGCCAGCGGATCGGGCGTGGGTTAAATCGCGCGGAAGGCGATGTCGTCAGGAATGACGTCGCCTTGCCAGTAAAGCTGAGCGGCAACCCGCCCGGCTAACTGGCGATAGAGCGCAGTAAACTCACTCTCAGGGCGACGAATAACCGTGGGTTCACCGTCGTCCAAATCTTCACGCAGATTAATATGCAGCGGCAGCTGCGCCAGTAATCGCGTACCGTAATCTTCTGCCAGTTTTTCAGCGCCGCCGGTACCGAAAATCGGTTCGTGAAAGCCACAGTTACTGCAAATGTGAATGCTCATGTTTTCCACAATACCCAGCACCGGCACATTCACTTTTTCAAACATGACCAAGCCTTTGCGTGCGTCAATCAGCGCAATGTCTTGCGGCGTGGTCACTACCAGCGCACCCGTTACCGGAACATTTTGTGCCAGCGTGAGCTGAATATCACCGGTTCCTGGCGGCATATCCAGCACCAGGTAATCGAGTTCGGGCCACAACGTTTCGTTCAGCAGCTGCATCAGTGCCTTACTGGCCATCGGCCCGCGCCACACCATCGCGTTATCATCGGTGACCAGATAACCGATAGAGTTGGTGGCCAGGCCATGCGCCATAATCGGTGCCATGTGCGTGCCATCCGGCGAGGTTGGACGTTCATTTTCAGTGCCAAGCATGGTGGGCACGGAAGGACCATAAATATCAGCATCCAGAATACCCACGCGTGCGCCTTCTGCCGCGAGAGCCAGCGCCATATTGACAGCGGTACTGGATTTACCGACGCCGCCCTTGCCAGAACTGACGGCAACGATATTTTTTACCCCTTTTACACCCGCCTGACCTTTCACGCGCTTCAGAGTGGCAATATCGTGGTTGAGCCGCCAGTCAATGGCGCGCGTACCGGTTAAACGCAGCAGCTCAGAGCTGGTTTGCGCTTTCAGCTCCTCAAAGGCACTGGTCCAGGCAAAGGGCATAATCAGCTCGATATGCAGTTTGCCATCCAGCTGAGCAACATAGTGCAGCGCCTTGATCGCGGTAAGGTTGCGTTTGAGGGTTGGATGTTCAAAGCTGTTCAGCACGCCGACAACAACGGCGCGCAGAGCTTCAGGTGTATGCGGTTCTCGGGATTGTGATGTCATCCCCACTCCTTTTTCATTTTTCTAACGCTGTATTTCAGCGGTGTATTGTCAATACTATCAGAAGCCCACGATGATGAAGCGTACGCCGCTTGTGTTTACGCCGGAGTAGGCTTCGGTTAACATCTAAGCCCGTTTTTTCAATCAACAGAAAGCTACGCAAACTATGACTCAAGTCGCTAAAAAATTCTGGTAACGTGCGCACTGCCTTACGCGAACGGTTCAATCCATCTCGGCCACATGCTCGAGCATATCCAGGCAGACATTTGGGTGCGTTACCAACGAATGCGTGGCAATCAGGTTTATTTCATCTGCGCTGATGATGCGCACGGCACGCCAATTATGCTTAAAGCGCAGCAGCTTGGCATTGAGCCGGAGCAGATGATTGCTGAAATGAAACAAGAGCATGAAGCGGATTTCGCGGGTTTCAATGTCAGCTATGACAATTATCACTCGACGCATGGCGATGAAAACCGTCAGCTGTCAGAACTGATTTATGGCCGCCTGAAAGAGAACGGTTTCATTAAAAACCGCGTCATTTCTCAGCTTTACGATCCTGAAAAAGGCATGTTCCTGCCCGATCGCTTTGTAAAAGGCACCTGCCCGAATTGTAAGTCACCCGATCAGTATGGCGATAACTGCGAAGTTTGTGGCGCAACTTACAGCCCAACTGAGCTGATTGAGCCTAAATCGGTGGTTTCTGGTGCGACACCGGAAATGCGTGACTCTGAACATTTCTTTTTTGATCTGCCTTCGTTCAGCGAAATGCTGCAAGCCTGGACACGTTCCGGCGCGCTGCAAGAGCAGGTCGCTAATAAAATGCAGGAGTGGTTTGAGTCGGGCCTGCAACAGTGGGATATCTCCCGCGATGCGCCGTATTTCGGCTTTGAAATTCCCGATGCGCCGGGCAAATATTTCTACGTCTGGCTGGATGCGCCAATTGGTTACATGGGCTCATTCAAAAATCTGTGCGACAAGCGCGGCGACATCGACTTTGATGAGTTCTGGAAAAAGATTCCACCACTGAGCTCTATCACTTTATCGGTAAAGATATCGTTTACTTCCACAGCCTGTTCTGGCCAGCGATGCTGGAAGGCAGCAACTTCCGCAAGCCAAACAACCTGTTCGTTCACGGCTATGTGACCGTAAACGGTGCGAAGATGTCCAAATCACGCGGCACCTTCATCAAGGCCAGCACCTGGTTGCAACACCTTGATGCCGACAGCCTGCGTTATTACTACGCAGCGAAGCTCTCTTCCCGCATCGATGATATCGACCTGAATCTGGAAGATTTCGTTCAGCGCGTGAATGCTGACATCGTGAATAAAGTGGTGAATCTGGCTTCACGTAACGCGGGCTTTATCACCAAGCGTTTCGACGGCAAGCTCGCCAGCGAACTGGCCGATCCGGCGCTGTATCAAACTTTCCTGGATGCCTCAGAGAAAATTGGTGAAGCCTGGGCGAACCGCGAATTCAGCCGTGCTATCCGTGAGATTATGGCGCTGGCCGATATCGCCAACCGTTACGTTGACGAGCAGGCTCCTTGGGTGGTGGCTAAGCAGGAAGGCCGCGATGCTGACCTGCAGGCGATCTGTTCTATGGGCATCAACATGTTCCGCGTATTGATGACCTGGCTGAAGCCCGTGCTGCCATCGCTGAGCGAACGCACCGAAGCGTTCCTAAACTCAGCGCTAAGCTGGGATGCCATTCAGCAACCGCTGCTGGATCATCAGGTGGCACCGTTTAAAGCACTTTATAGCCGCATTGAAATGACCAAAGTAAATGGTCTGATTGAAGCGTCAAAAGAAGATGCTGCAGTCGCGAACAAACCTGCGGCCACCGGCCCGCTGGCCGATGCACCGATTGGTGATGCCATTACCATTGATGACTTCGCTAAAGTTGATATGCGTGTTGCGCTGATCGAGAAAGCTGAGCTGGTCGAAGGCTCTGACAAACTGCTGCGTCTGGAGTTGGATGTGGGCGGCGAGAAGCGTCAGATTTTCTCTGGCATTCGCGCAGCCTATCCCGATCCTTCGGTATTGGTCGGCAAAATGACCATCATCGTTGCCAACCTGGCACCGCGTAAAATGCGCTTTGGCATCTCAGAAGGCATGGTGCTTTCTGCGGGTCCTGGCGGCAAAGATCTGTTCGTGCTCTCTGTGGACAGCGGTGCAGTGCCAGGCATGCCGGTTAAGTAAGCTTTTTCACTCTCTCCCTCAGCGGGAGAGAGTGTTCTTCAAACCCGTCTTTCTCCTTTTATTCCAGTCAGTAACGCAACGTTTCCCCGCGTAAATGTGACCGCTAGCACGCTAAGCAGTTAATGCGTATGATGAAGTTCAGTAAAAACAGGAGCCTGTCATGCCCACCGTGCTGTCTGTCATCTGGCGCTACCTGCGCGCCTTCATCATCATTTATCTCTGTTTATATGCGGGAAATGGCATCGCGCTGTTACTGCCTATCACTATTCCCGGTAGCATCATTGGTATGCTGATCTTATTCGCCCTGCTGGCTTGTCGAATTTTGCCGGTAAAGTGGGTTAAACCCGGGTGTCATCTCATCATTCGTTATATGGCGCTGCTGTTTGTGCCGATCAGCGTAGGCGTAATGAGCTATACCGATATTTTGACCGAGCAGTTTGGGCCAATCGTGGTCTCCTGCGTCGTCAGCACTTTTCTGGTGTTAACGGTGGTGGGATTGAGCACACACAAACTGCATACGCGTCCTGTAAAGGAGCCGCGCGATGATTGATATTTGGTGGTCGCTGCCGCTGACCATCGCGGCCTTTTACATTGCACGTCGACTGGCTAAGCGATTGAAAATCTCATTGATCAATCCGCTGCTGGTCGCCATGGCGATTATCATCCCGATTCTGCTGCTGCTGCACATTCCTTACACCCGCTATTTTGCTGGCAGCCAGATCCTTAATCAGCTGTTGCAGCCTGCTGTTGTTGCGCTCGCGCTACCGCTGTATGAGCAAATGCATCAGATTCGTGCTCGCTGGAAATCAATTATCAGCGTCTGCTTTATCGGCAGCGTGACTGCCATGGTTTCCGGCACCGCAATTGCCTTATGGATGGGTGCAACACCTGAGATTGCCGCCACCATCATGCCTAAATCTGTCACCACGCCGATTGCGATGGCGGTTTCTGGCTCGCTGCAGGGTATTCCCGCCATCAGCGCTATCTGCGTGCTTATTGCCGGCGTTTTAGGGGCGGTGTTTGGCCACATGCTGCTTAACCTGCTGGGGGTTAAAACCAAGGCGGCGCGGGGGCTAGCGATTGGCAATGCTTCGCACGCGCTGGGTACTGCACGCAGCGCCGAGGTTGATTTTCAGGAAGGTGCTTTCAGTTCGTTGGCGCTGGTGATCTGCGGCATTATTACTTCGCTGCTTGCGCCCTTTCTCTTTCCGCTGATGATGCACTGGTTTGGCTAAAACTTTGCGAGAGATCTCGCAAAGTTGAAACAAGCAAACCAGGTTGCATTGTCAGAGCGACGAGGATCACATATAACCGTTATCCGGCACCTTTTCCTGATGATTTAAGAGGCTTTCATGCACCCACGTTTCCTCGCTGCTTTCGACGCGTTGCCGTCAACGCTGCAAACTGCGCTTCGCCCGATTTTGGATGATCCTGATTTTCACGCTGTGCTGACAGCCACACAGGTCGCCAATCTGCAACAGCAAACGCAACTGGATACCGATAACCTGGCGCTTGCGTTGTTACCGCTGGCGGCTGCCTGCGCGGTAGCCACAGTTTCGCATTTCAATGTCGGGGCTATTGCGCGCGGTATCAGCGGCAACTGGTATTTCGGTGCCAATATGGAGTTCGTCGGTGCGCCACTGCAACAAACCGTTCACGCTGAGCAGAGCGCAATCACCCATGCCTGGCTGCGCGGTGAGCGTCGGCTGGAAACCATCACCGTAAATTACACGCCATGTGGTCATTGCCGTCAGTTTATGAACGAATTGAACAGCGGCACCGCGATTCGTATCAGCCTGCCTCAACGCGCAATCAGCACGCTGGCCGATTACCTCCCCGATGCCTTTGGCCCACGCGATCTGGCGATCACAGAATTACTGATGGATGAAGTGGATCACGGCTACCGCGCAGAAGGTGATGCCTTGGTACAAGCTGCCGTTGCTGCTGCTAACGCCAGCCATGCGCCTTATAGCCAGTCTCACAGCGGTGTTGCGCTGATCACCGCATCAGGGCGAACCATTACTGGCCGTTATGCTGAAAATGCGGCGTTCAATCCAAGTCTGCCGCCGTTACAGGCCGCGTTGATCCTGCTGAACATGCACGGTGAAGCCTGCGATCAAGTAAAAAGCGCCGTTTTAGCGGAAGTGAAAGATGCCACGCTGAGTCAGTTTGCCGCGACACAAGCAACGCTTCAGGCGCTGGGCTGCAACGAACTGTTGCAGGTTGAATTGCACAAAGCATAACCTTTTGTCATACCGCCAGCAGTTTTGTGACCTTTTATTAACAAGTGCTGTACTTCTGCGGGAAAATTACTAGGATCTGGCGCCAGAATTCACGTTATAACAATTACCCAGATTGATTTGCGCTGCATTGCAGTACTGCCAAACGCGTCTGCCCTTGATAGTTTGCTTTGGTTATTCATTGAGATAAATAAGCGCGGCCAATGCATCAGCAGCCTGAATCAGGATGGGAAAAAACTGGCGTTACCTTTCCGGCGTCACGCCAGACACTACCGCAACCGGAGCATCATTGCATGGAACTCGACTACGAAAGTAAACGTCCGCTTTACATCCCTTACGCAGGCCCGATTTTACTGGAATTTCCCCTTCTGAATAAAGGCAGCGCCTTCTCTCTCGAAGAACGTAATGAATTTAACCTCAGAGGTTTGCTGCCTGAAGCGGTAGAAAGTATTGAAGAGCAAGCGCAGCGCGCCTGGCGTCAGTTCCAGGACTTCAAAAATAATAACGATAAGCACGTCTATCTGCGCAATATCCAGGACACCAACGAAACGCTGTTCTACCGCCTGCTGGATAATCATCTTGAAGAGATGATGCCGATCATCTATACCCCAACCGTCGGCGCCGCGTGCGAACACTTCTCAGAGATTTATCGTCGCGCGCGTGGCGTGTTCATCTCTTACCCGAACCGCGATCACATCGAAGACATGCTGCAAAACGCCACTAAACAGAACGTGAAAGTGATCGTGGTCACTGATGGCGAGCGCATTCTTGGCTTGGGCGATCAGGGTATCGGCGGCATGGGTATTCCAATTGGTAAGCTTTCGCTCTACACCGCTTGTGGCGGTATCTCTCCCGCTTACACCTTGCCGGTGGTGCTGGATGTCGGCACCAATAACCAGCAGTTGCTGAACGATCCGCTCTATATGGGCTGGCGTCATCCGCGCATTACCGGTGAAGAGTACGATGCGTTTGTGAATGACTTTATTCAGGCCGTTAAGCGCCGCTGGCCGAAAGTGCTGTTGCAGTTTGAAGATTTTGCGCAGAAGAACGCTATGCCGCTGCTGGAGCGTTATCGCGATGAAGTCTGCTGCTTCAACGATGACATTCAGGGCACCGCCGCCGTTACCGTCGGGACATTAATTGCCGCCAGCCGTGCTGCAGGCAGCCGTTTGTGCGAGCAAAAAGTGGTATTCCTGGGCGCAGGTTCAGCCGGTTGTGGTATCGCCGAGCAGATTATCGCTCAGATGAAATCAGAAGGATTAAGCGACGACGAAGCACGCGGCCGCGTCATGATGGTTGATCGCTTTGGTTTGTTAACGGATAAACTGCCTAACCTGCTCAACTTCCAGAGCAAGCTGGTGCAAAAGAGTGAAAACCTCAAAGGGTGGGACGTTACCAACGATGCTATTTCGCTGCTGGATGTGGTGCGCAATGCGCAGCCAGACATTCTGATTGGTGTTTCGGGTCAACCTGGCCTGTTTACCGAAGAAATTATTCGCGAGATGCACAAACATTGCGCGCGTCCTATCGTCATGCCGCTCTCCAACCCAACGTCACGCGTTGAAGCGACGCCTGCGGATATTATCGCCTGGACTGACGGGGCCGCGCTGGTCGCCACCGGTAGCCCGTTTTCACCGGTAAGCTGGAACGGCAAAACCTATCCGATTGCACAGTGTAATAACTCCTATATCTTCCCAGGTATCGGTTTAGGTGTGATTGCGTCAGGTGCCAGCCGCGTTACCGACACCATGTTGATGACCGCCAGCCGCGCCCTTGCAGATTGCTCACCGCTGGTGAATGACGGCGAAGGGCCGGTGCTGCCAGAAATCAAAGATATTCAGGGTGTGTCGAAAATCATCGCGATGGAAGTAGGCAAGGCCGCACAGCTCGCGGGCGTTGCTGTCGTCACGTCAGAAGATGTGCTGTCACTGGCTATTTCGAATAACTTTTGGCTGCCGCAGTATCGTCATTATCGTCGTACCTCAATTTAACGGCTTTAGTGCCGGGTCGAATCAGATCCGGCACTGCCTAATTTTGCATCAGCCAACCGGCGCAAACTTGCTTCCCCGATGTACCTCAAGTAGCCTTGACCCATCAAATTATCCTGACGTTGAGTGCCCACGCGCATGTTGAAACGCGTTTTCATTGGTCTGCTTTTCATCATCTTATTCATGGTGGGGACTGCTATTGGCCTCGATCGCTGGATTAGCTGGAAAACTGCTCCCTACATTTATGAGAATGTTTCGGCATTGCCGCATCGTCAGGTTGGTGTGGTATTAGGCACAGCCAAATATTATCGAACCGGCGTCATTAATCAGTATTACCTTTATCGCATGCAGGGTGCGCTCAATGCGTATAACAGCGGCAAAGTGAATTATCTGCTGCTGAGCGGGGATAACGCTTTACAGAGCTACAACGAGCCAATGACAATGCGCCGTGACTTAATCAAAGCGGGCGTCGATCCCGCTGACATCGTGCTGGATTATGCCGGTTTTCGTACTCTGGATTCGATTGTCCGTACTCGTAAAGTGTTTGATACCAATGACTTTATTATTATTACTCAACGCTTTCACTGTGAACGCGCACTGTTTATTGCGCTGCACTTAGGGATTCAGGCGCAATGTTATGCCGTGCCCTCGCCTAAAAATATGCTGAGCGTTCGCGCACGTGAGGTTGCGGCGCGGTTAGGCGCGTTAAGCGATCTGTTTATCATGAAGCGTGAACCGCGTTTCTTAGGCCCACTGGTGCCGATTCCGGCGGTGCGTGAAATACCTGAAGATGCGCAAAGCTATCCTGCCGTGACGCCGGAACAGCTGCTGGAACAAGAGCAAAAGCAGAAGCCAGCCAAATAAAAAAGCGACCCGAAGGTCGCTTTTTTATTACTGCGGAAATTACTTTTTGCGCGAGTATTTCAATGAATCCAGCGCGACGGCAAAGATAATAATGCCGCCCTTGATGATGTACTGCCAATACGGGTTCACGCCGATATAGGTCAAACCGTAGTTGATGACGGTAAAGATCAGCACACCGGTAACTACGCCCGCTACGGTGCCGACACCGCCGGCAAAGGAGACGCCGCCTACCACGCACGCTGCGATAGCATCAAGTTCGTACATAAAGCCAAGGTTGTTGGTCGCCGAGCCGATACGTCCCGCTTCCAGCATACCGCCGAAGGCATAGAATACCCCTGACAGCGCATAGATCATGATCAGGTTTAATGGCACGTTCACGCCGGAAACTCTTGCGGCTTCAGGATTACCGCCGATAGCAAAGATGTTTTTGCCGAAACGGGTTTTATTCCACAGGATCCAGACAAACACGATGGCAATCACGGCATAAAACGTAATAAACGAAAGCTTAAAGTCGCCAAAGCGCAGGAACCCTTGCGCAAATTTAGAGAAGCCTGCATCAAAACCGGCAATTGGCGATGCGCCAACATAGTCGTAATAAAGCGAGTTGATGCCGTAAACGATAATCATGGTGCCTAACGTGGTGATAAATGGCGTCACTTTCAGGTACGCAATAATCACGCCGTTCACCAGACCAATAACGCCACCGATAATACACACGGTTACAATAACCAAGGGAATCGGTACGGTATCCATGTTAGGAAAAACTTTATTGGCGTTGTCCATCGCCTGCAGCAAAGTCGCTGCCACAACAGCCGCTAAACCCACCTGACGACCCGCTGACAGGTCGGTACCCTGCGTAACAATTAAACCCGCTACACCCAGCGCGATAATAATACGCACCGAGGATTGGGTCAGAATATTACTCAGGTTCATTAAACTTAAAAATGTCGGATCCTGGAAAATAATAATGGCCAATAAAACCAGCAGCACAACGTAAATGCCGCCCTCTTTCAACCAGGTTAGCGCATTCTTTTTTGTAGTCGCTTTCATGTTAACAGCCCTTGCTTCATTAAAGGTGTAATGACGCTAAACGCAATATTTCGTTCTGCGTGGTCGTTTTAGTTTCAACAATGCCTGCTACCATGCCGTTACTCATTACCAAAATACGATCGGTAATGCCTAATAGCTCGGGCATTTCGGAAGAGATAATAATGATGCCTTTCTCTTTTTTCGCCAGCTCTGCAATTAACTGGTAAATTTCGAACTTCGCGCCAACATCAATGCCGCGTGTAGGTTCATCAAGCATCAGGATTTCAGGCTGGGTCAATAACCAGCGACCAATAATAACTTTTTGTTGATTACCCCCGGAAAGGGAACCAATTTGCGTATGGTGACCTGGCGTTTTAACACGCATGGCATCGATAACCCATTGGGTATCGCTTTTCATGCGTTTATTATCCAGCAGCCCCATACTGTTTTTATATTTTTTGATATTGGAGATAAGCGAGTTAAAGCCAATATCTAAATACGCATAAATACCGGTTGAGCGACGCTCTTCCGTCACCAGTGCAAAACCGTGGTTAATGGCTTCGTTGGCGCTGTGGTTATTGATCGCTTTACCGTGCAGCTTAATAGTGCCGCCCGACTTTTCACGAATACCAAACAGTGTCTCGACAATATCGGTCCTTTTAGCGCCCACCAGACCGGCAATACCGAGAATCTCCCCTTTACGCAAATCAAATGAAATATCGCGAATCGAAGGCTGACGCAAGGAGGTCAAATGACGCACCTCAAGAATGGTCTCGCCAGGTACATTACTTTTATCGGGGAAGCGCTGATTCAATGAACGCCCAACCATCATAGCGATGATCTTGTCCATATCCAGCCCTTCCAGTGGCTGAGAGGCGATCCACTGACCGTCGCGCAAGATAGTAATTTCATCACACAGTTGGAATATCTCTTCCATCTTGTGAGAAATATAAACAATGCCACAGCCGCGATCTTTCAGTTTACGAATAATGGTGAACAGGTGATTCACCTCTTTCTCGGTTAACGAGGAAGTCGGCTCATCCATAATCACAATTTTTGCGTCGTAAGAGAACGCTTTGGCAATTTCAATCATCTGCATTTGCGAGACGGAAAGATTAGCCACTTTGTCGCGCGGATCAATATCGATATCAAGCTCATCAAATATCGCTTTGGTATCGCGATACATTTTGTCCTGATCGACAAAAAAGCCTTTGCGTGGATAACGTCCGAGCCACATGTTATCCATTACGGTGCGTTGAAGAACCAGGTTTAATTCCTGATGCACCATTGAAACGCCATTTTCCAGCGCCTCTTTAGAACTCTTATAATCTATTTCCTTACCCTGAAATAGGATACTTCCCGTGTCTTTCTTATAAATACCAAACAGGCATTTTAATAATGTTGATTTACCGGCGCCGTTTTCACCCATCAATGCATGAACGGAGTGAGGCCGCACTTTTAAATTCACATTATCTAAAGCTTTTACCCCGGAAATGATTTACTGACATCAGTCATTTCCAGCAGATATTCACGCTGCGCGGTCGTATTATCACTGGCCATAATTTACCTGGCTTAAAAAACGGTGGTCACGTGAAAAAGGCGCGGTATTCACCGCGCCCGGATTCAAATTTATTTCTGGAATTGCGACAGGTTTTCTTTATCAACCGGTACGTAAGGTACGCGGACGATTTTATCAACCATCTTGAAGTTAGTGCCTTCAAGTGCTTGCTTGCCATCAGCCAGGTTTTTAGCGATATCCAGCGTGGCTTTTGCCTGGTTTTCTGCATCATTCAACACAGTACCGGCCAGCGCGCCCGATTTAACCAGCGCTAACGCTTCTGGCAATGCATCCACACCGAATACCGGTACAGAAGTCATGTTGTGCGCTTTCAGCGCTTCAACAGCACCCATTGCCATCGCATCGTTGTTAGCGATAACCACTTCGATTTTTTTGGCGTTAGGACCCGATAACCAAGCATCCATCTTGTCTTTAGCCTGTGCGGTATCCCACATTGCCGTATCCATCGCTAACTGCTGGGTTTTCAGGCCGTCTTTGTTCAGCGTGTCGATCACGTATTTGGTACGTGCTTCGGCATCTGGATGGCCCGGTTCACCTTTCAGCAGCACGAACTGAATCTGACCATCTTTGTTCAGATCCCATGCTGGCGTGGCTTTCCAGTGCTTCTCAATCAGCTGACCCTGGATGATGCCCGATTCTTTAGAGTCGGTGCCGACGTAGTAAGCTTTGTCGTAACCAGCCAAAACTTTGGCGTTAGGTTCTTTGTTGAAGAACACAATCGGTACGTCGTTGCTGCGCGCTTTATCCACGACTACGGCGGCAGCTGCTGGGTCAACCAGGTTGATAGCCAGCGCTTTCACGCCTTTCGCCATCAAAACGTCGATTTGGTCATTCTGTTTAGATTGGTCGTTCTGCGAGTCGTTCATCAGCAGCTGCACGCCGCCCACCGTTTTCGCTTCTTTCTCAATATCCTTGCGCACCATTGACATGAAGTTGTCATCGTATTTGTAAATGGTAACGCCGATACGGGTGTCAGCTGCGTGAGCAGTTGCACCAAACATCATGCTGGCAACCAGTGCTGTGAGCGTGAAAACCTTCTTATTCATGGTATCTCCGGTTTTTTATGCAGGGTCTTTTTAGCTCTACCGCGCCAGAGCGACGGGAGAACAATCGGTAAAATAATTTGGCAAGGCGGGATACGCTAAAACGTTATGCTAAGCCGCTGGATTGCCATCCAAACCTGACTTCCCTGTGCGCTAACGCTTCCTGAAAAATGTTGTGAACCCTTTTAATCGGCTGCTGAAACCACGCCCTTCGACGTTGCGGTGGCGTTACATAATGTTTCAGTCCGGTAAGACGCTGCCATCATAGTGAGGGCCATGTTAATTAACTGTGAATACAATCACAGATTGAAAACGGTTACATGGCTGAATCGCCTGAATTAGTGACGGAGTCCACATTTTGCTTTTGCGCCACTGAGTGACGACGCACTAACGTCGGCATGAAAATGTGCGTCGCACTTTCATCCAGTAAATCTGCAGCGCCTTGCAATGCCAACTCTGTCGCCAATTTAGCCATAGAAACAATGGGATAACGTACAGTGGTTAATTGAGGATCGGTGTAACGCGAGATAGGAATGTCATCAAAGCCAATGACAGAAAAATGCTGTGGCACCTGAATACCGTTGTCTTTGAGTGCAGTGAGCGCACCTGCTGCCATGCTGTCGTTATAGGCAAACACCGCACTCAAATTAAGATTGCGGCCTAAAAGCTCTACCATTGCTGCTTCGCCGCCCTGCATATCAGGCTCCGCGCTGGCAATCCAGCTCTCCTGCGGGCGTATGCCTTGCTCGCTCATCGCCTGCATCCAGCCTTCACGGCGCTGGCTTACGTCCTCAATAGGATGACTTGAGCAGAGATAGCCAATGCGCGTATGCCCTTGTTGCAAAAGCGTTCTGGAGGCCATTAATGCGCCGGTGACATTATCCAGACTGACACAGCGTGATTCAAAACCCGGCACAATGCGGTTGATAACCACCATGCCGGGAACCTGCTGCATGAAATTTGCCAGTTCATGGTCTGAAAGCGTTTTCGCATGTACCACCAGTGCGTTGCAGCGCTGACGTATCAACACCTCAATGGCGTTGCGCTCTCTCTCCTCCTGATGCCAGGAATTGCTGATCAAGACATGCTTGTGTACGCGCTGCGCCACGGTATCCACCGCTTTAACCAGCGCGCCAAAAAAGGGATCCGAGACGTCCATGACCACGACACCAATGGTATCGCTGATCTGTGTTGCCAGGGCTTGAGCATTGGCGTTAGGGCGATAACCCAGCGCATCAACCGCTTGTAACACGGCATCACGGGTTTCAGAGGTGACCGCGCTGCTATTATTTAGTACGCGCGAGACGGTCGCCACCGACACGCCAGCCTGACGGGCAACATCACGAATCGTTATCATGCAGCAGTTCCACAGAGGAAGAGAAAGGCATCACGCCGGTAAGAACACCGGCGCTATTTTGTCAGGGGCGAAGACGCTACAGCGTGAATTGCGTCACATCAATGAAAACGGTTACATACAATTCTGCAACCTTTGTGACCTCTGTCATTATCTGTTGGGAAGTTGCGCGGAGGGTTTACCCGCAGCCAGCCGGGTAAGGAAACGCCAAATCCACTCACAAGGACCTTGCGGGAAGAAGCGTAACCAGATGACAGAAAACAGAATATTAACCAGCCAAATAGCCGGAACCAGCATCAGCAAGCCGAGCCGATCAAAATGCATGAATAACTCAAAACGATAAAACAGCGTGGTGCAGATCACCGTTTGCAGCAAATAGTTGCTCAATGCCATACGGCCAACGCATTGAATCATGTAACTGATGCGCCAACGGGAAATCTGTGTCCAGAAACCGAGGCACAGCGCAGCATATCCCAGGCTAATAAACGGGCTGGCGAGATCGCGTGGTGCTTGCAGGTAAAAAGCGGTCCAGCGAAATTCCCAGTGCAGCAGCCATTGCGCCAGCACGCCGGGAATCGCAATGGTAAAGCTAATGCCCAGCATTATCGCTGCGGTACGGCGATAATGCTGCGGAGAATACTCCCCTTTCCACCAGCCGCTGCGCATCAGCGCGGCACCGATCATCATTAATCCCGCCAGCTGCCAGCCATACTGCGAGGCCAGCGCCATTAAACCGGATGAAAGATGATCAAGGCGATTTTGTACCGCTTCCCATCCACCCTGCAATTTCCAAAACTGCTCATATTGTAAGTCTGAGGCGCCAGGCAGCCATGAACGCGTGGGTTCAGGATCGGAAATTGAACCAAATACCAGCAACACCGCGCAGCCAATCAAATAAAGCAGCACGCCCGTATGAAACAAGGCACGCGTCGCGGGGACGTCGCGTAGCATTCGCCACACCACCAAACCAATAATGCCGTAATCCAGCAAGATATCGCCTTCCCAGAAGAAGACGCCATGAATAAAACCCAGCAAAACCAACAGGGATAAGCGTGCCGTCAGCCAGCGGCTTCCGCGCGGCAACTGCATTTGCAGGCCAGCACCAAACAGCAATGCAAATAAGGTCAGGAATTTGAGCTGGGCGAAAGCATCAAGCAGCGCCCACGTCCAGATATCTGGCGTGCTGAGGTTGTTGTGCCAGGCAGGATTAAGATAGGCGGCGGCGGGTAAGCCAAAGCCGACGATATTAAGCAGCAGGATGCCAAGAATGGCACATCCACGAATGAAATCCAGCGCGAGGTAGCGTTGCATGTGGCATCCAGAAATTAGGGGCGGATGAAGAACTCATCCGCCTTCAGACTCAGCTATGACGTACCGCGCGCAGGAACTCCTGACGGGTGTTTTGACTGGATTTGAACAGACCGCCAAGCGAGGTTGTGGTGGTTGCGCTGGTGGCATCTTTTACGCCACGCGCTTTCACGCAGTAATGCACTGCGTCAATCGACACTGCCACATTATTGGTGCCCAGCAGCGTTTGCAGCGCCACGAGCACTTGTTGTGTTAAACGCTCTTGCACCTGTGGGCGCTGTGCAAAAAACTGCACGATGCGGTTGATTTTTGACAGGCCAATCACTTTATCTTTGGGAATATACGCCACGGTGGCTTTGCCATCGATGATCACGAAATGGTGTTCGCAAGTGCTGGTCAATGTGATGTCGCGCACTGTCACCATCTCATCTACCTTCATTTTGTTTTCAATGACGGTGATTTTTGGGAAATTGGCGTAATCGAGGCCGGAAAAAACTTCATCCACATACATTTTAGCGATGCGATGCGGGGTCTCCATCAGGCTGTCATCTTCCAGGTCCAGATTCAGCAGCTGCATGATTTCAGTCATGTGGCCAGCGATCAGGCTTTTGCGGGTTTCGTCATCCATTTCACGCGTTGGCGCACGTAATGGCGTTTCCAGGCCTCGCGCCAGCAGCGTTTCGTGAACCAGGGCGGCTTCCTGACTTAAGGTACTCATCTTACTCTTCTCCGGCAGGTGATGCGCCCGCTGGTGTTTCCCCGCGGGCCGAATTTCTGAGCGCGTATTGTGAAACTTTCCGCAGCGGTAATCCAGCAATCAATAAGATTGGTGATGAAAGCTTTTCACGCTGATCGTCGCCAAACCAACAGTCCCGCCACCAGCAATCCCGCCCCCGCCACCCACAAGGCTGGCTCGAGGCGATGTAACCACGCGGTCGAAAGCGAAGACAAAATTGGCCCCACTAACTGCCCCAGCGCATAACCGGTGGTGAGCATGCCTGCCATATAGCGCATGTGCTGTGGCGCTAATTCGCGTGCATAAAGCAGCGACAGTTGCACCACGGCCAGGAAGCCGCCCCCACTAATAACGCGCCAATCAGCAAACCGCTAAATCCCGGCAGCGCAGCAGCAGCGAGCACGCCCAACGCCTGCGCCCACAATGCCAGCGCCAGGCGCGTATTGCTGCGACCCCAGCCACGCGTCAAGATAGCGATAGCAATGCCAATCACCGATGCCCCGCCATAGATTGGCCAGACAAACTGAGCAAAAACGCTGTCAGGAAAGCGCGCTGCGGCCATTTGCGATAAAAACGTCGCGGGCAGAATGTAACCAAATCCCGCCAGGCTATAACTCCAGACCAGGCGTTTAAGCTTGCCGTTCATAACTAACGGCTCAGGCATTTGATCGGGCCGATGTAACTCTCCACGGCGCGGTAAATAACGGGCAATCAACGCCACTAATATCAAGGCCAACGCGCCATAAGCCGCCCACGCCAGCGACGCGCTGACCTGAAAGCTGTGTAACAACACCGCAAGCAAACCGCTGACAAAAATGCCGCATCCTGGTCCGGCAAAGACCGCGGCGGATAAGCCTGGACGACCATGATGATGCAACTGTTCGTTGCTCCAGGCCGCGACCAATACCATTGCCCAACCGCTGGCGCAGCCAATCACGAAACGGAGTAAACCATGCAGCCATGGACCGCTGGCGCAGGCAGAAAGCAGCGTTAAAATCACCGCTCCCCAGATGCCCATTTGCAAGCGAAGTTCAACGCGTCGATGCGCGCGCATAGCATCAAACGATCCACATAAATAACCGAGGTAGTTCAGCGCGGCCACCAGACTGGCGCTGGTTAGCGTCAGCTGATTCGCCTGAATCATCAAGGGAACCTGCGGTGTAAAGGCGAAACGTCCGATGCCCATCGCCACAAACAAAGTAATAAACGCGCTAAGCGCGACACGGAACGCCATTTCCCAGCTCCTGATGTTTTATTCTGACTTGCTTATACCATGCGCGATGTTTAAACTCACGGAAAGTGAATAATATTAACCAAGTTGTTTACGAGAAGAGAAGATATGGATTTAGTTCAGTTACGTATGTTCTGTTCCGTTGCCGAAAGCGGTTCGCTGGCGCGCGCGGCAGAACAACTGCATCGCGTGCCCTCTAATCTCACCACGCGTCTGCGTCAGTTGGAAGAAGAGTTGGGCGTAGATCTGTTTATTCGTGAGAAACAGCGCATCCGCTTATCGCCCATGGGCCACAACTTCCTTAATTATGCGCAGCGCATTCTGGCGTTGAGTGATGAAGCGATGAGCATGGCGCGTACTGGTGAACCTGCCGGTAATTTTTCGCTCGGCTCGATGGAAAGCACCGCTGCAACCCGCCTGCCCGGCTTACTGGCGGCTTACCACCAGCGCTTTCCCAGCGTGGCACTCTCATTAATCACCGGCACGTCGGGTGAAATCATTGAGCGAGTCCGTGAAGGTACGCTGGCGGCCGCGCTGGTGGATGGCCCGGTTCAACACGACGATCTCAACGGCTGCATCGCTTTTCGCGAAGAGATGACATTGATCACCAGTCTTGATCATGCGCCGATCACCAATGCGCGCGATGCACAAGCCGACACGCTGTTCGCCTTTCGCAACAGCTGCTCTTACCGCGTCAAGCTAGAAGCCTGGTATCGCGACAGCCACACCGCGCCCAACAGCGTGATGGAAATTCAGTCTTATCATGCGATGCTGGCCTGTGTGGCAGGCGGCGCAGGCGTCGCGATGATTCCCTCTTCGGTGCTGAAACAAATGCCCGATCGCGGCCGGGTTCAAGCGCACAGCTTGCCGCCGGCATACCGTGATACCGCCACTTGGTTGATGTGGCGACGTGACGCTTTCACCCCCAACGTTGAAGCGCTGAAATATTTAATCATTGAACAATTTAAGGATCGTCCGCTTAACGATGAGCTGATGCATCCATTGAAAGCGGCGGAATAACGCTTCCGCCACTATTTTTAAACCATCACGACCATCCGTACGCGATCATTTCTGGCGCGTTACATTGATTGAAGAGGGATTTGCATGAACATGATTAAAACCCGTGCCGCTGTTGCCTGGGCTGCTGGCGAACCACTGAAAATTGAAGAAGTGGATTTGATGCCACCACAAAAAGGTGAAGTGCTGGTACGTATCGTTGCGACTGGCGTATGCCATACCGATGCTTACACCTTATCGGGCACAGATCCTGAAGGCGTGTTCCCGGCCATTCTCGGTCACGAAGGCGGCGGCATTGTCGAAGCCGTGGGCGAAGGCGTCACCAGCGTCGAAGTCGGCGACCATGTTATCCCGCTCTACACACCCGAGTGCGGCAAGTGTAAATTCTGTCTTTCTGGCAAAACCAACCTGTGTCAGGCGATTCGCACCACACAGGGTAAAGGTTTGATGCCAGATGGCACCACCCGCTTCTACAAAGACGGCAAGCCTATTTTTCACTACATGGGCACGTCTACCTTCTCTGAATACACCGTGATCCCAGAAATTTCGCTGGCAAAAATCAGCAAAGAAGCGCCACTGGAAGAAGTTTGCCTACTCGGCTGTGGCGTAACCACCGGCATGGGCGCGGTAATGAACACCGCTAAAGTGAAAGAAGGCGACACCGTTGCAATCTTCGGTCTGGGCGGCATCGGTTTGTCGGCAATTATTGGTGCGAAAATGGCGAAAGCCGGTCGCATCATCGGCATTGACCTGAATACCAGTAAGTTTGATCTGGCGCGCAAACTGGGTGCCACCGATCTGATCAATCCGAAAGATTACGAAAAACCCATTCAGGATGTGATTGTTGAACTGACCGATGGCGGTGTGGATTTCTCGTTTGAGTGTATCGGCAACGTCAACGTGATGCGTTCAGCGCTGGAATGCTGCCACAAAGGCTGGGGCGAATCGGTGATTATCGGCGTGGCGGGTGCAGGTGAAGAGATTGCTACCCGTCCCTTCCAGTTGGTAACCGGTCGCGTATGGCGCGGTTCCGCCTTTGGTGGTGTGAAAGGCCGTAGCCAGCTGCCAGGCATTGTGCAGGATTACCTCGACGGCAAATTTGCCCTGAATGATTTCATCACGCATACCATGCCGCTGGAAGAGATCAACGACGCTTTTGATTTAATGCACGAAGGTAAATCAATCCGTTCTGTGGTGCATTTTAAAAAGTAATCAGGAGGCGTTATGGCATCTACACTGGAGCTTTTGGAAGAGCACCGCATCTTTGGCGGCTGGCAGCAGCGCTGGCGTCATCAATCGGGCGTGTTAAATTGCCCGATGACGTTCAGCATTTATCTGCCGAGCCCCAAAGGCGACGCGCCACCGCCTGCGGTTTGGTTCCTTGCCGGGCTGACCTGCAATGATGAAAACTTCACCACCAAAGCGGGTGCGCAGCGCGTAGCATCGGAACTGGGATTGATGTTGATCATGCCGGATACCAGTCCGCGCGGTGATCAGGTGGCAAACGACGAAGGATACGATTTGGGTCAGGGCGCAGGATTTTATCTCAACGCCACCCAACATCCCTGGTCGAGCCATTTCCGCATGTTCGATTACCTGAGTAAAGAGTTGCCTGCGCTGATCGCTGACAATTTCAAGGTCAGTGAACGCCAGTCAATTATGGGCCATTCGATGGGGGACACGGCGCACTGATGCTGGCGCTGCGTCTTGGCGGTCGCTTTGCTTCCGCTTCTGCGTTCGCACCCATTGTTAATCCAAGTGATGTGCCTTGGGGACAAAAGGCGTTTCAGGCTTATTTAGGTGAAGATCGTGATGCGTGGCGTGAATATGACAGTTGTCATCTGATGCGTGAAGTGCAGCACCGCTTGCCTATCCTGATCGATCAGGGCGATAGCGATCAGTTTCTTGCCGATCAGCTGCAGCCGGAACGTTTAGAAACGATCGCGCAGGAGATGGATTTTCCGCTGACGCTGCGGATCCAGCCGGGTTACGATCACAGCTACTTCTTTATCGCCAGTTTTGTTGAGGATCATCTGCGCTTCCATGCGCAGCATCTGCTCGTGTAAGTGCGCATACTTTTGGATGCTGGCACTTAGGGTTAGGTGCTGGCACTTAGGGTTAGGTACTGGCACTTAGGGTTAAGTACTGGCACTTAAGGTTAGGTACTCGCTGTCCCCCACCTCGGTCCTCCCCCACTCGTGGGGAGGAAGACGCTGCCACATGCTGTCACCGAGTTTACATGTGGCAGCATCTCCTTCCCCGCGTTGCGGGGAAGGCCGGGATGGGGGACAAACAACCTCGTATTCAAGAAGAGCAAGATGGGGGACAAACGACTTTTCGCTAACTCAAACCAGCGCTTCGCGCACTAATCCATCAATCATCACCTGTGGCATGCCGCGTGAGCAGTGCTCAATCCGCCCTTCTACACCATAAACTTGCGCCAGCGTTTCCGGCGTAATCACTTTGTCTGGCTGACCTTCAGCAATCAACCTGCCCTCTTTCAGCATCAAAGCATGCTGCGCGTGCCGTAATGCGATATTGATGTCATGCACTACCACCACGGTGACGATATTGCGCTGAGTGGTTTCGCGTCGGACCAGATCCATCACGTGAAACTGGTAATTCAGATCCAATGCGCTAAGCGGCTCATCCAACAGCAGCAATTCCGGACGCCGAATCAGCGATTGCGCCAACCCTACCAGCTGTTTTTGGCCGCCGGAAAGTTGATCAAGATAACGCATCGCCAGATGCGCAATACCCAACTGCTCCAGCAGATGCAAAATTTCCGCTTCGCTGGCGGCACTGTGTAAACCGCCTGAAGCACGCTGTGCAACAATAATCGATTCCAGCACATGCAGGTGCACGCCTGCGGGCAGCGACTGCGGCAGATAAACCACGCGTTGTGCGCGACGGGCAAACGGCTGCGTCATTAACTCTTCGTCGTCGAGCCACATCTCGCCACGGCCCTTATTCAGCCCGGCGAGCGCGCGCAGCAACGTCGATTTACCGCAGCCGTTGGGGCCTAACAGCACGGTAATTTCACCACGCGGCAAAGGCGCCACGTCAAGATTCTCAATCACTTTGCGTTTAGGGTAGCCGGTGCTAAAGCCGCGTAATGTCAGACCTGCCATCATACATTCCCCCGATGACGCAAAATAATACTGAGGAAAAATGGCACGCCGACCAGCGAAGTCACAATGCCAACCGGAATGATAACGCCGGGAATCAGGTTTTTGGACGCAACGGAGGCCATCGATAACACCAGCGCGCCGGTTAATGCGCTGGCGGGCAGGTAAAAGCGGTGATCTTCGCCAAACATCATGCGAGCAATGTGCGGCGCAACCAGGCCAATAAAGCCAATTGGCCCAACAAATGCCACCGCCAGCGCGGAAAGAATACTGATGCGCAGCAAGGTCGCGAGACGCAAACGGCGTACGTCGATACCAAAGCTCACTGCACGATCTTCCCCCAGACGCAGTGCGGTCAGCTTCCAGCTGCTTAACAGGGAGAACGGCACCAACAGGCCGAAAGCGAGGCTTAACACACCCAGTTTTTCCCATGATGCGCGGGCCAAACTGCCCATGGTCCAAAACACTAAACCTTGTAACGTATCTTCGCTGGCGATGAACTGCATCATTGAGACCAGCGCGTTAAAGGTAAAAACCAAGGCGATTCCGAATAGCACCACGCCCGAAGAGGAAACTCGGGTCCAACGTGTTACACCATCCAGCATCAGCGCGGCAAACAGCGCGAATACAAACGCATTGGCGGAGATAAACCATTGTGCGGGAATACCGGGAATGCCAATTCCCATCACAATCGCCAGCGCCGCGCCGAAGGCCGCCGCTGAAGAGACGCCCAGCGTGAACGGACTCGCCAGCGGGTTATTGAGGATGGTTTGCATCTCAGCACCGGCAAGGCCGAGTGAAAAGCCGACAACAATCGCCATCAGCGCATAGGGCAAGCGAATATCCCAGACGATGACGCGCGTACCGGCATCCACGCCAGCGGGATGCAGCAGTGCGTTCCACAATGTAGGTAATGAAAGTCCGGCGGGTCCCAACGTGAAGTCGAGAATCAGCGAAGCCAAAATGGCTAAAAGCAGTACGCCAATCCACAACATGCGGCGACGCAGCGTCTGCCGATAACGGCTTATGGTGCTGTGAGAATCCCTTTGCGTAATCAGTGAAGATTCCGTTGTCATGATTAACCCTGTTGTTCTTACCAATGGTGAATAATTCCGAACGGAGCGAAATAGTGCCAGGCCGGACAGAAAACGCAGCCACAATAGTGCAGATGATAATAATTATCAATTTGACAGGCTAATCTGGTGCAAATAAAGCAAAAAAAACGCGGTGCCTAAACACCGCGCTTTTTATTTTGCATCATCAATTAGTCTTTATGCGTCGGAAATTCCATTTCGTTGTATTTCACAAACCGGCTGCCGCGTGTCAACTTGTAGCCAAACCAGATAATCAGGAACAGCGGAATACCAATGTAGGTGGCCGCCACGCCATACCAGTCAATGCTGTCGTTAAGAAATGCCTGATAGTTTTGGCCTAGCGTGATAATCAGGCAGAGCACGAAGGCGAAAATCGGTCCCAACGGGAAGAAACCTGAACGATAAGGCAACGCGTTGAGATCGCGTCCTTGCGCCACATAGCCACGACGGAAGCGGTAATGACTGATCGCAATACCCAACCAGGCGATGAAACCTGTCATTCCTGAGGTATTCAGCAGCCACAGATAGACCTCTTGATTACCAAACTTCGACGTCAGGAAACAGAGGCCCGCGACTACGGTTGTGGCCCACAATGCATTACGCGGCACACCGCCTTTCGACAGTTTGGCGAAGATGCGCGGCGCTTTGCCTTCGCTCGCCAGGTTGTAAAGCATGCGTGTTGAGGCGTACATGCCCGAGTTACCTGCTGATAACACTGCAGTCAGAATCACCGCATTCATTACCGCTGCCGCTGAAAGCAAACCGGCATTCTGGAACACCAAGGTAAACGGACTGACGCTGATATCTTTGATGTCGTTGTGCAGCAATTGTGGATCGGTATACGGCAGAATCAGGCTGATAATCAGAATGGCAAACACATAAAACAGCAGGATACGCCAAAACACCTGACGCACCGCACGCGGAATGTTTTTCCCCGGATCTTCTGATTCACCCGCCGCAATCCCGATTAGCTCGGTGCCCTGAAAGGAGAAGCCGACAATCATCGCCACGCCTATCATTGCAGCAAATCCACCGGCAAACGGCGCATCGCCTACCTGCCAGTTATGCCAACCCGCGTTTTCTGCACCGCGCATAATGCCCGTAATCATCAGTACGCCAACCACGATGAAGATGACGACGGTAACAACTTTGATCAGTGAGAACCAATATTCTGCTTCACCAAATCCTTTTACAGAAATGTAGTTCATCAGGAACATCAGGCAGAGGAACAGCGCGCTCCAGATCCAGCCTGGCGTGTCGGGAAACCAGTAATTCATCACTAACTGCGAAGCGACCAGATCAACAGCGATGGTGACGGCCCAGTTGTACCAGTAGTTCCAGCCAAGGGCGAAACCAAAGCCTTCTTCAACATATTTTGCGCCATAGGTCGCAAAAGAACCGGAAACCGGCATGAAGGCTGCCAGTTCGCCAAGGCTGGTCATCAGGAAATAGACCATCAAGCCAATCAGCGCGTAGGAGAGCAGCGCACCGCCCGGCCCCGCCTGAGAAATGGTGGCACCCGAAGCGACAAACAGGCCGGTTCCTATCGAACCCCCAATGGCGATCATCGTCAGATGACGCGCTTTCAACGCACGTCTTAACGCAGGCTGTTGTGTTGTATTTGAGTCGTTATGCATGTGTAAACGCTACGTCAGATAAAAATGAGGCGCGATTGTAGCAGCTAAGCCTGCTCTGTATAGCAAAGGTGCGCTGTTATAAGTTACCTTCATGATAGACGCGAAATTATTAGCACCCACTCTTTTTACCGGCAATATTCAGGCTTAAGGCCAGTGTTAAGCCAGAAGGTGGAGCCTCACGCATGAGGCTTACAGGTTGCTTGAACGCGTTATTCGCGGCAATAGGAGAGGAAACGCGTCAACGCTTTTGAGATATGTTTTTGACGATGATGAATACGATAAAGGGTGCGCGTCAGGCGCGGCAGCGGAATTTTCAGCTCCACCAGCGTTCCTGCATCGAGCAAATCACTGATCACCCGACGCGATAAACAGCTAATACCCATGCCATGACGTACTGCGTGTTTGATCGCTTCTGAATTGCCAAGCTCCATGCCCAGTTGGAAAGAGGGCAAATGCGATAACAGCAGATAATCGACAATTTCACGCGTGCCGGAGCCACGTTCGCGCAAGATCCATGGCGCCGCACCCAATGACTCCAGCGTAACTGGCTGCTGCAAAATCTCTGCATCTGGCGCGGCGAACACCACCAGTTCATCTTCCAGCCAGGCCTCACTGACCAAGTCCGTCATGTGGCACGGCCCTTCGATCAGCCCAACGTCGACCCTAAAATCTGACACTGCATTGATCACGTCCTGACTGTTGCCGACGCTTAGCTCCAGCGGCAAACCGGGAAGTCACGGCGATAGCCGGCAATCATGCCCGGCAGTAAATAGTTGCCAATGGTGCTGCTGGCGTAGATACGAATAGCGCCGTTGTCTTCTTTAAACAGCTGCTCAATTTCTCCCGCCTGTTCCAGCAAACCCACAGCGCGCGGATAGAGCAGCCGACCATGTTCATTCAACACCAGTCGTTTACCGACACGGTCAAACAACTGTACACCCAGCTGTCCTTCCAAATCGGCCAGCGCGGCACTGACCGCAGACTGCGATAACGCCAGCACTTGCGAAGCCTGCGTTGTCGAGCCGCTTTTTAATACCTCGGTAAACACTTCAACCTGACGCAGCGTAATATGCATGCGTTTCCCCTACATTGCGTAATGGTTTACAAGATAAACCAATACGCCGAGCCAAATCAGCAACATCAGGATCAATCCGAACCCGCTGACCACTTTTTTGCCACGCGCACGTTGAACTTCGGCACTTTCGATACTGCTGATACGTATTTCACGCGGCAGCAACTTCAGCAAGATCATCACGCCGAGCGGGATAATAATCGCATCATCCAGCAGACCAACGATGGGGATGAAGTCGGGGATCAAATCAATCGGGCTGAGCGCGTACGCGACCAATCCCACCGAAATTAATTTGAACCACCATGGCGTACGCGGATCGCGACAGGCAAACCACAAGGTTAAAACATCTCGTTTAATCAAGGCGGCCCAGCGGCGAAGTCTTCCAAACAGCATATTCCCTGCCTTATTACTTATACCGGTTAATATTAAATATATTATCAATTTCACTTTTAAGCTAGTGAGCCGCATGATCGAACTTCAAACAGGAGCAACGATGATGACCGAACTCACTTTCAACAAAACGCAGCTACCTTTTCAGCATTGGCTTCCCGGTTTACTGCTGACCGCGTCGATTGCCGCAGCGGCAGCCTGGCTGGCGAATCAACCCTGGCTTAGCGGCATTGGCCTCGGCGCGTTAACGTTGGCGATCATGCTGGGCATTGTCGTGGGCAACAGCATTTATTCTCCGCTGGCAACGCATTGCGATGCTGGCGTGGCGCTGGCCAAGCAAAAACTCTTGCGCCTTGGCATTATCCTGTTTGGCTTCCGTATTACCCTGCAGCAAATCACCGATGTAGGTGTGAGCGGCATTGTGATTGATGCGCTGACCTTAAGCAGCACCTTTTTTATAACCTGCCTGCTCGGTAGACGTTTGTTGAAACTGGACCGCGACACGGTGTGGTTGATTGGCGCAGGCAGCAGTATTTGTGGTGCCGCTGCGGTATTAGCCACAGAACCGGTGATAAAAGCAGCACCGTCTAAAGTCGCGGTGGCCGTCGCTACTGTGGTGCTGTTCGGTACGCTGGCTATTTTTATCTATCCTCTACTGTGGCCGCTGGCGCACGCCCTTTTTCCAACTCTCAGCCTGATGCAGTTTGGTATTTTTACCGGCTCGACCATTCATGAAGTGGCGCAGGTTGTCGCGGCGGGTCACGCGCTTGGCCCGGATGCAGAAAACAGCGCAGTGATTGCGAAAATGTTGCGCGTGATGATGCTGGCACCGTTTCTGTTATGCCTTGGCGGCGTATTACGTCGCCAGCAGCGCGGTACGCAGACGCAGGGACCCGTGACGTTCCCGTGGTTTGCTCTGTTGTTTGTGCTGGTCGCGGTGTTCAACTCATTGCATATATTGCCCGCCAACGCTGTCACCGCGCTTAATCAACTGGCAAATTTATTGCTGGCCATGGCGATGGCCGCGCTGGGATTAACCACGCGCTTCAGCGCACTGCGCAATGCCGGTATCAAACCGCTGCTGTTGGGGGCGATGGTGTTTAGCTGGCTGATCGTGGGCGGCGGTGGTATCAATCTGCTGGCGCAACATTTCATGGGCTAAGCGCATCGGGTATCATGCCGGTTCATCTGTGCATAGCCACTTCAGGAGAACGGCATGAAATATATCGGCGCACACGTCAGCGCGTCTGGCGGTGTGGACCAGGCAGTGATTCGCGCTCATGAGCTTGAAGCCACCGCCTTCGCTCTGTTTACCAAGAATCAGCGTCAGTGGAAAGCGGCTCCCCTTTCCACTGAGGTGATCGATGCTTTTCGCGCCGCCTGTGAAAAATACAATTACGGCCCGCAGCAAATCCTGCCTCACGACAGCTTCCTGATTAACCTGGGGCATCCAGTGATGGATGCGTTGGAAAAGTCACGCGACGCGTTTTTGGATGAGATGCAGCGAGCAGATCAGTTAGGACTGACCTTACTTAATTTCCATCCGGGCAGCCATTTGCAGCAGATTGAAGAGGAAGCCTGCCTGAAGCGCATCGCGGAATCGGTCAATATTGCGCTGGATAAAAGCCAAAACGTGACAGCGGTGATTGAAAATACCGCAGGGCAAGGTAGCAATTTGGGCTTCCGCTTTGAGCATTTGGCCACCATCATCGAGCATGTTGAAGACAAATCGCGTGTTGGCGTTTGTATTGATACCTGTCACGCCTTTGCGGGTGGCTACGATTTGCGCACTGAAGAGGACTGCGTTGCCACCTTCGCTGAATTTGAGCGCATCGTTGGCTTTAAGTATCTGCGCGGCATGCACCTGAACGATGCGAAAAGTGCTTTCGGCAGCCGGGTAGACCGTCACAACAGCCTTGGCGAAGGCAACATCGGTAAAACCGTGTTTAGCTGGTTAATGAAAGATTCGCGTTTCGATGGCATTCCACTGATTCTGGAAACCATCAATCCTGATATCTGGAAAGATGAAATTGCCTGGCTGAAGGCGCAGCAGCAAGCTTGAATAAAAAAGGGAGCCAACCGGCTCCCTTTCATTTTTGCTGATGCATTTCCGCAGAAAATTAGGCTTTCACCAACTCTTCTTCTGAACGTTTCAATACTGCATAACTCAGGCCCGCGATTGCCGTACCAATCACAATCGCCAGCAGATAACCCAACACCGGGGTAATCGCGCCAGGAATCAACAGCACGAACAGGCCACCGTGCGGTGCCATCAGTTTGGCGCCAATTGCCATGGAGATAGCACCGGTCACCGCGCCGCCGACAATGCAGCATGGCAGGACGCGCATGGGATCACGTGCCGCAAACGGGATCGCACCTTCAGAGATAAAGCACAATCCAAGAACCAGCGCCGCTTTGCCGCCTTCCTGCTGACCTTTGTTGAACTTGCGTCGTGCAACCAGCGTGGCTAAACCCATCGCCAGCGGTGGAACCATACCGGCTGCCATAATGGCGGCCATTGGCGCATAGGTTTGTGAACTCAACAAACCCACACCAAAGGCATACGCCACTTTGTTCACCGGGCCGCCCATATCGGTACACATCATGCCGCCAAGGATCGCGCCCAACAGGACCGCATTCGCAGTGCCCATATTTGCTAACCAGGTTGTCAAGCCGCTCATAATACCAGCAACCGGTTTACCGACCACATAGATCATCAGCAGGCCGGTAATCAAGCTCGCAAACAGCGGGATGATCAATATTGGTTTCAACGCTTCCATACTTTGTGGCAGCTTGACTTTGCTGCTGATCAGTTTGGCAGCATAACCGGCAATAAAGCCCGCGATGATTCCGCCAAGGAAACCGGCGTTGATGCTGGTCGCCAGCATGCCGCCAATCAAGCCTGGCGTCAGACCCGGACGGTCAGCGATAGAGAAGGCGATGAAACCTGCCAACACCGGCACCATTAAGGCGAAGGCGCTACCGCCGCCAATCTGCATCAAGGCCGCCGCCAGCGTGCCCTGCTCTTTAAACGCGGTGATACCAAAGGCGAAAGAGAGCGCAATGCTCAAACCGCCCGCGACCACCATCGGCAGCATGTAGGAAACGCCGGTTAACAGGTGACGATACGCGCCTGCGCCACCCTCTTTTTGTCTTCCTGACTGTTACTACCCTGCGCACCAGAAGGTTTATACGGTTTCGCTTCGACTTCTGCTTTATCCAGCTCTTGTGCCGTTTTCTTTAACGCTAAACCGGTTGATGTGCGGTACATCGGCTTACCGGCAAATTTCGCCAGATCGACTTCAATATCAGCGGCGACGATCACCAGATCGGCTGCGGCCACTTCTTCTGGCGTGATGGCGTTGCCCGCACCCACTGAACCGCGGGTTTCAACTTTTACCCACCAGCCGCGTTTAGTGGCTTCAGACTGGATTGCTTCGGCTGCCATAAAGGTATGCGCGACGCCCGTCGGACAAGCGGTTACCGCTACGATACGTTTTTGACCGCCAGCCTGCGCAGTGGTAGCAGGTGCCGCCACTTCCGCTGTCGCCTGCCAACTTTTGGCTTCGGCTTTTGCCCGGCTAAGGAATTGTTCTGGCTCACGTACAGCTTGCTGCACATCGCCCAGCCAGACAGATTTGCCGTTCAGCGCCGCGTCATTCGGAATTTCATGACCGATGACGATCGCCAGTTCAGCCTCTGCCGGGTTTTCAGTGATTGTCAGACCCGCCTGCGCCGCCGCGGCGGTAAGGCGCTGTTTTGCCATGTAAGCGGAAGCCAGACCCAGTGAAGGATCTTTTATCAGCAGCGTTTTCATTATCGCTCTCCTGCTGTTAGTTAACGGGTTTTAAGTCGACGCGCGCCATCATTGCGGCCAACTGAGTACGATCGGTTATGCCTACGTTACTCTGGCTGACGGCCATTGCCGCCACAGCTGTCGCAAGACGCAGTGTGTGTTCACTGGATTCACGCATCAGCAAACCATAAATCAAGCCGCCGACCATGGAATCGCCTGCGCCTACCGTGCTGACAACGTCACACACTGGCGGTTTAGCCAGCCATTCACCTGAAGCATTGACCCACAGTGCACCTTCAGCCCCCAGAGAAATGACGACATGCGCAATGCCCTGCTCGCGCAGTTCGTGTGCAGCACCAATCACATCCTGCAGCGTAGGCAGTTTGCGACCCGCCCAAATTTCCAGCTCGCGACGGTTTGGTTTGACCAACCATGGCGCCGCTTTCAAGCCTGCTACCAGCGCTTCACGGCTGCTGTCGAAAATGATGCACGGACAAAGGGTACGTAAGTCACTCATCCATTGGGTAAACGCTGCGGGATCAACGCCTTCTGGCAGGCTGCCGCTAACGCAGACCATATCAAACTGACCGAGCCAGGTTAGCGAGTCGCTGGTGAAGCGATCCCAGTCCTGTGAAGTCACGTTAAATCCTGAAAAGTTCAGGTCAGTTACATCACCGGTTTGCTCAGTGAGTTTCACGTTGATGCGCGTTCGGCCTGGCACGACCTGAAAGCGGTTAGCGATGCCCAACTCGCTGAATAACTGCTGGAAACCATCCTGATTTTCTTTACCCAGAAAGCCACCGACGGTCACATCAATGCCGAGATCTTTCAGTACTTTCGCGACGTTGATGCCTTTACCCGCCGCGTGCAAACCGGTGGTTTTTACCAGGTTGACTTCACCGCGTTCGATCTCTGGTGTATAGCCGACTAAATCGTAAGCGGGATTTAGCGTAATGGTTGCTACGCGTCTGCTCATGCTGCCCCCTCGCCTAAACCGCTGGTGATCGCTTCTTCAATGGCGGTTAGCGCTTGTTGTGCATCTTCGCCGCTGGCAGTAAAGCGCAGGCGGTGGCCTTTTTCACGCCAAGTGCCACAACCTTCATCAGACTACGGCCATTAGCTGGCTTACCGCTGCCATCAAGGTTAGTCACGGTAATGTCGCTATTAAATTGTTTGATCACGCTAACCAGCGCGGTGCCCGGACGCGCGTGCAGACCATGTTCGTTACGGATAGTAAATTCGGCGGTTAAGACTTCTGCCTGCTCATCGACTTCACTGGTCAGCAACGCGTAAACGCCAGCGGCATCTGCTTTGATTAAACGATCGGCTTTGTTGTTCAGCAGCAGCGTGCTGAGATAGCCCAGCACCTCCAGCGGACGATCGTCAGTGGCTGCCACACTCACCAGCATGGCAACCTGCTCGCCCTGATGGTCAAACGGCGTTGCCGCACGGCTTACTGCTACACCGCTGCGCACATTACCGCTGGCGCTGTCGCTCAGCCAGATGCCTTGACCAAGGCTTAACGGCGCAGCAGAAATTACGTTGGCAACGTAGCTCGCATCCACCACACCCGCAGCCTGTAAACGTCCGGCGTTAAGCGCCTGCAACGTGATTAAATCTTTTGCTGCCACATCGATGCTGATTAATGAGGTGTCAAAACTGAATTCAGCAGCTTGTTTCTCCCCATTAACAGCGCACGCAACTCTTCAGCCGAGGCGGTTTTTAGCTGATCGGCAATGCTGTCATCGCTTAATACATGGGTGAGTTGACGCAGCAGCGCCAGGTGTTCGTCAGACTTCGCAGCGATACCAATAGCGACATAGGCGGTTTGATCTTCGCCCCAGGCGATACCCTGCGGAAACTGAAATACCTGCACGCCCGTTTTTAACACTAAGTCACGCGTGTCGGTGGTGCCGTGTGGTATGGCGATGCCATTACCGAGAAAAGTAGAGGTTTGCTGTTCACGCGCCAGCATGCCGTTAACGTAGCCCTCTGCGACGTTTCCGGCAGCGGTCAGCGCCGCAGCAACCTGACGAATAGCGTCTTCTTTGTTTTGCGCGCTGGCCCCGGTGTGGATAGCCTGCAATTCGAGCTGGAACATAATTCTCCTCGCTTGCTGAAATTGAATCGTTTCAGCTTGATGGCAAAAATAGACGCTGCCCACTACGAAGATGGTTTCGCAGACAACGCTGAAACGTTTCAAGGATTCTGGTACAGCGCATTCAAGCAGGCAAGAAAATGCGCAAACGGCGTAGCATATTTTTGAAGCCACGCACATTTCACAGTCTAATGAGGATTTTATTGAGGGTGTAGCTGACGCCCTGCTGTAAACGCAACGCGTTTAATCTTTGAAGAATCAGCAAACTTCAGCAAATTAGGGCGCGGTGTCGGTTTCCAGTTGCACCAGATAAAGCATCGCTTCGTGGCGCGAATTGCCGCACATTTCGCGATCGGGCTGTAAACCCGCGCACACTGCTGGGCGTAAAGGCGAACCAAAAAGCTTGCAGCGCAAATCGTCATCAAGCTGAACACAGGGCGTGTTCGCGGGTTTGCCATTGGGCATGCCGGGAATAGGTGAAGAGATGGAGGGCGCCGTACAACAGGCACCGCACTGACTACGGCATTGCATGATGCACTCCAGCAGAGAATTTCGCCGCGACAATAGCAGCCCAGTTCGCTTTTTGCCATCCTTCTCTCAGCGTCCATAAAAATACCTGCGCGGCATATTGCCTGTTTTCACCGGCGCGAGTAACGTGTCGCGCAATTCAATCTCAGAGAAAGCGAGAACTGCAATGCCAAAAGCCAATGAAATCAAAAAAGGGATGGCGGTGACCCATAATGGAAAGCTGCTGCTGGTTAAAGATATTGATGTTCAAAGCCCAAGCGCGCGCGGTGCGGCCACGCTGTATAAAATGCGTTTCACCGATGTTCGTACCGGAATGAAAGTGGAAGAGCGCTTTAAAGGTGACGATCTGATTGAAGCGATTTCACTTAGCCGCCGTAGCGTGACCTTCTCTTATATAGACGGCGATGAGTATGTCTTTATGGATGACGAAGATTACACGCCTTATACCTTTAAAAAAGAGCAAATCGAAGAGGAGCTGCTGTTTATTCCAGAAGGCGGCATTCCTGGCATTCATGTGCTGACAATGGAGGGTCAGTTGCTGGCATTAGAGTTGCCACAAACCGTTGACATGGAAATTGTTGATACATCGCCGGGCATTAAAGGAGCCTCTGCCAGTGCACGCACCAAACCGGCAGGAATGAGCACCGGTCTGGCGATTCAGGTGCCGGAATACCTCAGCAATGGCGACCGTATCCGCATTCATATCGCTGAACGCCGTTACATGGGGCGTGCTGACTAAATCACGCCACGATTCTCGCCAGGTGACAATGTTATAAGATAACATCTTTAGCCTGGCGATTTTGTTATCGGAGCTTTTAGCATGACACGCGTTAACCTCCTTACCGGCTTTTTAGGCAGCGGCAAAACCACCACTTTGCTGCATTTGCTGGCCAATAAACCTGAAAATGAAAATTGGGCGGTGCTGGTTAATGAATTCGGTGAGATTGGCATTGATGGCGCGCTGTTAGCTAATCGTGGTGCGACGCTGAAGGAGATTCCTGGCGGCTG
Source organism: Candidatus Pantoea bituminis (assembly GCF_018842675.1). Classification (NCBI taxonomy): domain Bacteria; kingdom Pseudomonadati; phylum Pseudomonadota; class Gammaproteobacteria; order Enterobacterales; family Erwiniaceae; genus Pantoea; species Candidatus Pantoea bituminis. The sequence goes on along the minus strand of NZ_JAGTWO010000004.1, from coordinate 1,201,285 downwards.
CATGTGTTGCGTAAACGGCTTGCCAATGCAGGTTGGCCTCAACATGTTATTAAAGCAGAACAAGCCGGATCGCTTACTGATAGAACCCACCGGTTTAGGCCATCCTCGCCAGCTGTTATCCATGCTGAGCGCAGAGGTTTATCAACCCTGGCTGCAACTTAACGCCACAATTACCCTGCTTGATGCGCGTCAACTTGGGGATGCGCGAGTGGTTGCAAACGAGAATTTTCGCGATCAGCTGGTGGCTGCCGATATTATTGTGGGAAACAAAAGCGACCGTTGGCATGAGAGCGATCGCCTGGCATTGCAACGCTGGCAGGAACAATTTCTTCAAGGTCGCCCGTTTGTGACGACGCAATTCGGTCAAATACCCCTCACATTATTAGACACGCCTCGCGGTTCACCTCGCCCTATTCCTCAACCAGAACATCACCATCACGCCCCGGCTCCCGCCAGCGGTATCGCTGCGCTGCGCCTGGAGGGCCAGTCACGCTGGCGTCGCGCCCTTAATGAAGGCCAAGGCTACGCTGCCTGCGGCTGGATTTTTGATAGCGAAACGGTTTTCGATACCATTCCGCTGCTGGAATGGGCACGTTTAGCGCCGATTGATCGGGTTAAAGGTGTGCTGCGAATTGCCGATGGTACGGTGAGCATTAACCGGCAAGGCGAAGATCTGCATATCGAAACGTATGCTTCCGCGCCTGTTGATAGCCGGGTGGAAATGATCCATTCACAGTCATCTAACTGGAATGAACTACAATCCGCATTGTTGAAGTGTCGTTTACGCTAACCAGGTTAGGTTCTGCGGTTATTTTTTAAATCATGAGTTGGACTATGCACGCTACTCGTCTTGTTACGATCCTTTTGCTTAACGCACTGGGTGTTGTGTTGTTTTTGTCGTGGTATTTACCGCCTGAACATGGTTTTTGGTTCGGCGTGGATAAAACGATATTTTTTACTTTTAACGATCAGATGGTTGCGCATCCTGGATTTGCCTTACTGGTGGCAATCACCAATTTTCGTGGCTTTGATCTTGTGTCGTTACTGGCGATGGGATTGCTCTATCTGTCGTTCTGGCGTCGCGAGACACCGCAAGGTCGCCGCAAGCTATTGGCAATTGGCATCACCATGCTACTCACAGCGGTTATCCTGAATCAGCTTGGTCATTTAATACCGGTGCAACATGCCAGCCCAACGCTGTTTTTTGACAATGTACATCGCGTCAGTGAGTTGACGGGCATTCCAGCTAAAGATGCATCGAAAAATAGTTTCCCTGGCGACCACGGCATGATGCTCATTATCTTTGCCTGCTTCATGTGGCGTTATTTTGGTTCGCGCGCCTTTCTCATCGCCGCAGCTATCGTGATTATATTTTCATTGCCACGCGTGATGGCCGGTGCACATTGGTTTACCGATGTGGCGGTGGGCTCACTTTCGGTGGTATTGGTCGGGCTGAGCTGGTGGTTATTAACGCCGGCCAGTGATGCAGTAGTGAATTGGTTTTATCGAAAACTACCGGGCAAATATAAGCCACAGGTGTAATTGATTAGCGCGGGCGATAAACGGCAATTATTTGTACCGCCCGCGCTTATTAAAAACTTAAATATATTATTAGCAAGCTAACCAAAAAAGAGTAAAACAAAAAAGTTATGTCCTTTTTAGTGGCTAAATCTTCTGTCAATTCCCCTGTCCAGCGTAAAAACTCTTAAAATCCCAGCTAGACCGCGAATTAGCGCCAGTTTAACGCGCTGTTCCCTCCATTATTTCCTGATAATTGCTGATAAAGTAGGCACTCTGTTACAGATTGATTCATATCAAAAAAACCTATAAGAATTTGATTAAAAGCACTCGCCACGGCCTCTGTAATCGGTTAACCTCAGTCGCAGTGAGGCAACAGCAGCAGAAAATTCGGCCTTTTTTTACTGTGAAATTGTGGTCATTAACACAATTTAGTAATTAAGGAATTGTCTTAGGCTGATTCGCTTATTAATCTCATTCCGTTTTGTCATCTGGCTAGCGACAATCTTGTCGTAAGGACATCGAAGGAAAACCCGAATAATGGTCAAGTCTCAACCAATTCTGAGATATATTTGGCGGATCGTGCCCGCAATGGCGCTGGCAACTCTGCTCTCAGCTTGTAGTAGTACGTATGATGGACATAACGCGAATAACGAGAATCATGAAGTTAACAACCAGAATGGTTTTTTACTTCAAGCGTCTCAGGATGAATTTGAAGAAATGGTGCGCAACGTCGATGTTAAGACGCGCATCATGGATCAATATGCCGTCTGGAAAGGTGTGCGTTACCGTCTTGGTGGTGATACCAAACGGGGTATTGATTGCTCCGCCTTTGTTCAGCGCACCTTCCGCGAACAGTTTGGCTTAGATTTACCGCGCTCAACTTCAGAGCAGCAAGATACCGGCAGAGAGATTTCTCGCACCAAGTTGCGTCCAGGCGATCTTGTCCTGTTCCGCGCAGGTTCTACGGGTCGTCATGTGGGTATCTATCTCGGTAACGACAATTTCGTTCATGCTTCCACCAGCAGTGGTGTGATGATCTCAAATCTGAACGATAATTACTGGAAGAAGCGCTACCGCGAAGGCCGTCGAGTATTAAGTCGTAACCCTACTTAACGCCTCGCTTCGAACACCTTCTCAGCCAGAGAAAATCTAACGCTGCTTTGCAGCGTTTTTTTCGTCTTTAAATGCTAAATCCTCCCTGTAAATGTAAAAAAAGTGATTGTTTATCAGAAGAATAACAAGACTTTGTCCGTCATCTCGTTATATTCTCATTCGCTTACATCAGAGCAGCTGTGTGCAGTTAAATAATAAAAACAGAATCAGAGGAAGCACCTCATGCCACTGTCAGCGGCGCTGATGCGCCATGCCACTTTTCCTCGTCGTATCGCCTGGAGTAGCGCGATTATCGGCGTTGTCTTCTTTGTTTTATTTACCTCAATATTATTAAATTTGACCTGGCATCATCGCGAAAAGCAGCACCACCAGTTATTAGTGAATAGCCGAGATGCACTGCAACATTCGTTGACGACCTTGATCGATAACACCCTCAATCCCCTTCTGCCTTTTAGTCATGCTAACTGCCACGCGATTAATCGTGAGTTAACATCGCGCGCAGCTTTTGCCGGTAATCTTCGCGCTATCTTGCTGGTCAAAGACGGCAATGCCTTTTGCTCATCTGCCACCGGCAGCTTTTTTCTGCCGCTGAATATTATCTCTGCACAGACCGATCCCGCGCGCGACACTGATTTGCAGTTATTAAGCGGCACACCATTGCAACCGTCCAAACCGGCTGTGGCTATCTGGCTGAAAAATCCCGGCAGCACGCAGTCAGGCGTGTTTGCCACGCTCAATTTAAGTTTGGAACCGTATCAGCTGCTGGCTTCGTATCATCCTGAGATTTCAGGCATGGCGCTGGAAGCACAAAACAGTGCCATCACCAGTTGGCAGCAGGTAGTCACTAAAAATGATGATTTGCCGCCTTCGCTGATGCAGCTTCAGTTATCCGGTTTTCCGCTGCAATTTGTTTTGTATGGCTCAACCTTGTCACGCAGCGATTACCAGATCATCTTTCTGAGTGGAACGCTGCTTTCGCTGCTGGTGGGCGGCGTCTGCTGGTTGCTGTTTTCGCTGTGTAAACAGCCGGGAAAAGAGATTCTGCAAGGGATTAAACGGGGTGAGTTCCATGTGGAATATCAGCCACTGATCACTTCCTATAACGGTCAGCCTTATGGCGCAGAAGCGTTGCTCCGCTGGACGCATCCTACCGAGGGCGCCATTCCGCCTGATGTGTTTATTAATTATGCTGAAACGCAAAATCTGATCATTCCGCTGACACGTCACCTGTTCCAGCTCGTTGCACGTGATGCACATCTGCTGAGCCGCCACGTTCCCGCCGGCACCATTATGGGACTGAATATTTCTCCGCTGCATCTGGCTTCCGAGACATTTCGCGATGACGTTCTGTGCTGGATGAAAGCCATGCCGGTCGATCATTTCAGCTACGTATTTGAAATTACTGAGCGCACCATTGTGCGTGATAAAAGCGCCGGTGAACTGTTTAGTTGGCTGCATCGTCAGGGCATCAAAATCGCCATAGATGATTTCGGCACCGGCCACAGCGCGCTGATCTATCTGGAAAGATATGCCTTCGATTATTTGAAAATTGATCGCGGTTTTGTGCAAAGCATCGGGACGGAAACCGTGACATCGCCTGTTTTGGACACCGTGTTGCAGTTGGCAAAGCAGCTGAAGATGAAAACGGTCGCAGAAGGGGTAGAAACCGGCGATCAGGCCGCCTGGCTGATCAATCGCGGCGTTACCCATCTGCAAGGCTACATCTTCAGCAGACCCTTGCGGCCTGAACCGTTAATCGACTACTTTGAGCTTCACAGCGCCTGACCTGCCGTTGGGATTAGGATACTGCTACGCTTTGTTGCTATCACCGACAAGAGAGCGCCATGCTTATACTGCTTCGCTTTTTAACCTTGCTGCTTTGCACTTTTATTGCCCCGCTATACGCGGCAACGATTCAGGAAAGTTATGCCATCGCCGATCTCGGTGAGCCAAAGTATGCCGTTAATTTCACGCATTACGATTACGTCAATTCCGCTGCGCCCAAAGGCGGTAAAATCACCATGGCGGTGGTAGGAACTTACGATAACTTCAATCGCTTCGCCTCGCGTGGCAATCCCGGCGTCAATACCGACACACTTTATGATCGCTTGTTCACCAACTCTGATGATGAACCCGGCAGCTATTATCCGCTGATTGCTGAATCCGCTCGCTATCCCAGCGATTTTAGCTGGATGGAAATCACCCTCAATCCACGCGCGCAATTCCAGGATGGTACGCCCATCACTGCCAATGATGTGGCTTTCACTTTTGGAAAGTTCATGAGCGAAGGCGTGCCGCAATTTCGTGTGGTTTACAGAGGCGTTAACGTGAAGGCGCTCAATCCTTTGACGGTGCGCATTGACCTGCCAAAACCAGACAGAGATTTATTGCTTGGCCTGATGACATTGCCCGTGATTTCACAAAAATTTTGGCAAGATAAAAAGTTTAACGAACCGCTGAGTCGCCCGCCGTTATCGAGCGGCCCTTACCGTGTCAGTAAGTGGAAATTGGGCCAATTTATTGAATACAGCCGGGTAAAAAATTACTGGGCAGCCAATCTGCCGGTGAATCGCGGACGCTTTAACTTTGATCAGATACGTTACGACTATTATCTCGACGATAACGTGGCCTTCGAGGCATTTAAAGCCGGTGCGTTTGATCTGCGCGAAGAGTCATCAGCCAAAAAGTGGGCTACGCAATATCGCGGGCGCAACTTCAGTAATCACCATATCGTCAAAGAGACCACGCCAAATACTGCCTCAACCGACACGCGCTGGCTGGCCTTCAACAATGAAAAGCCGCTGTTTAGCGATCGCCGGGTGCGACAGGCGCTGGGCTTAGCGTTTGATTTTGAATGGATGAACAAAGCACTGTTTTATGGCGCTTATCAGCGTGCCAGCAGCTATTTCCAGAATACGGAATATGCTGCCAGCGGTCTCCCCGATGCCGACCAACTGGCGCTGTTGGCGCCTTATAAAGCGCAATTGCCGCCTGAGTTGTTTACACAAAAATATGCCCCGCCCCATTCCGATGGCAGTGGTTACGATCGTGGTAATTTGTTGAAAGCGCTGAAGCTATTGAAAGAGGCGGGCTGGAGCATTAAAAACCAGCGCCTGATAAACGATAAAACGGGCCAACCCTTTACGGTTGAGTTGCTGCTGCGCGGCGGCACCAACAATGAGTGGGCGTTGCCGTTTCAGCACAGCTTGTCCCGCTTAGGGATCAGCTTGACGCTGCGTCAGATCGACAACTCGCAATATCTGCGTCGCTGGCGTGAAGGCGACTACGATATGATTTCTACCGCCTATTTAGCCATGCCAACGCCCTCCTCCAGCCTGCAAACCAGCTGGCAATCGGAATACATCGCCTCATCGTGGAATACCGCACGCGTAAAAGATCCCATTGTTGATCACTTCGTGAAAACGATTATGGCGCATCAGGGCGATGCCAAAGCGTTGTTACCGCTGGGCCAAGCGTTAGATCGCATTTTATTGTGGAATGCCTATATGATTCCGATGTGGTTCAATGCTGAACAGCGGCTAGCCTACTGGGATAAATATTCTCATCCTGCCATCAAACCCGCTTACAGCAACGGGCTCGATACGTGGTGGTATGACGTGAACAAAGCCGCACGTTTACCGGCTGATCAACGCTAAGGAGAACGCAGTTGGCGGCCTATTTCCTACGCAGGTTTTTACTGATCATTCCAACATTGTGGGCAATTATCACCCTCAATTTTTTTATTGTGCAGATAGCGCCCGGCGGTCCTGTTGATCAGGCGCTGGCAAATATTCAGTTTGGACAAACCACCGGATTACCAGGCGGCGGCGCAGATAACAGCGGCGCACGCGCCAGCCTCAATCATGTTAATCCTGGCGACAATCAATACCGTGGAGCACGCGGGCTTGACCCGGAAGTGATTGCTGAGATCAAACAGCGTTACGGCTTCGATAAGCCCTTATGGCAGCGCTACGTCGAGATGCTGTGGAACTATGTCCGCTTCGACTTTGGCGACAGCCTATTTCGCAGCGCATCGGTGCTGCATCTGATCAAAGAGAGTTTACCGGTCTCCATTAGCCTGGGATTATGGAGCACGTTGATTATCTATCTGGTTTCCATTCCGTTGGGCATCAAAAAAGCAGTACGCAACGGCAGCGCCTTTGATATCTGGAGCAGCACCTTTATCATCATCGGCTACTCCATTCCCGCTTTTCTGTTTGGCATCATGTTGATTGTGTTATTCGCTGGCGGCAGTTATCTCGACTGGTTTCCGTTGCGTGGATTAACCTCGCCGCAGTTTGATAGCTTACCGTGGTACAGCAAAGTGCTGGATTACCTTTGGCACATCAGCTTGCCGGTATTGGCGACGGTTATCGGTGGGTTTGCGACCTTAACCATGCTGACCAAAAACGCCTTTCTTGATGAGATTCGCAAGCAATATGTGGTCACGGCGCGCGCCAAAGGCGTGCCGGAACGGCGCATTCTTTACCATCACGTTTTTCGTAATGCGATGCTGCTGGTGATCGCCAGTTTCCCCGCCACCTTTATCAGTATGTTCTTCACCAGCTCGGTATTGATTGAAGTGATGTTCTCGCTGAACGGGCTGGGTTTACTGGGTTACGATGCCACCATTCAACGCGATTATCCGGTGATGTTTGGCACGCTATACATCTTTACTTTGATTGGCTTGCTGATGAATATTCTCAGTGATTTAACCTACACATTGGTCGATCCGCGTATCGATTTCGAGGGCCGCTGATGACATTATCTCCTATCAATCAGCAGCGCTGGCAGCGCTTTCGTGATAACCGGCGTGGCTATTGGTCACTGTGGGTTTTTCTCATCCTTTTTTGCTTTCACTCTGCGCCGAGCTGATCGCCAATGACAAACCTTTGGTCGTTCACTACCAGCATCGCTGGTATGCGCCGCTGTTTTTCAACTACAGCGAAACCGATTATGGTGGGGAGCTGGCCACCGCCGCCGATTATCAGGATCCCTGGCTACAGCAGCGCATTGCGCAGCAAGGTTGGGCAATATGGGCGCCGATACGTTTTAACGACAGCACCATTAATTATTCCAGCCAGGTTCCGTTTCCTTCTCCGCCATCCGGGCAAAACTGGCTTGGCACCGACGCCAACGGTGGCGATGTGCTGGCACGCTTATTATACGGCACGCGAATTTCGTTACTTTTTGGCTTGATGCTGACGCTGTTCTCCAGCGTGATCGGCATCGTGATTGGCGCAATACAAGGCTACTTTGGTGGCAAAATCGATCTGGTTGGGCAGCGCCTGATTGAAGTCTGGTCTGGCATGCCGTCGCTGTTCCTGCTGATTTTGCTTTCCAGCGTGATCCAGCCTGGCTTCTGGTGGCTGCTTTTGGTGACGGTGATTTTTGGTTGGATGAGCCTGGTCAGCGTGGTGCGGGCCGAATTCTTGCGAACGCGTAATTTCGATTATATCCGCGCGGCGCAAGCGCTGGGCGTTAGCGATGGACGCATTATGCTGCGCCACATTCTGCCCAATGCGATGGTGGCTACGCTGACTTTCCTGCCGTTTATTCTTTGCGGATCAATTACCACCCTGACTTCACTCGACTTTCTGGGTTTTGGGCTGCCAATCGGTTCACCCTCGCTGGGTGAGCTTTTGCTGCAAGGTAAAAATAACCTGCAAGCGCCATGGCTTGGCTTGTCGGGCTTTTTCTCGCTGGCGATCTTGTTGTCGCTACTGATTTTTATCGGCGAAGCGGTGCGCGACGCCTTTGATCCCAGCAAAGGAATCTAAATGACTTCGCCGCTGCTTGCTATTAATCATCTGTCTGTGGCATTCCGCCGGGGCGAAACGCTTCGTCCGGTGGTCAATGATGTTTCACTGCAAATCCACGCCGGTGAAACGCTGGCGCTGGTGGGGGAATCGGGTTCGGGTAAAAGCGTGACCGCGTTGTCGGTGATGCGCCTGCTGCACACCTCATCGGTTGCCTATCCCAGCGGAGAGATTTTGTTCGAAGGAAACGATCTGCTGCATGCCGAGGAACGTGTGCTGCGCGGTATTCGCGGTAATCAAATAGCGATGATTTTTCAGGAACCGATGGTGTCGCTTAACCCTTTGCACCACGTTGAAAAACAGCTGTATGAAGTGCTTTCGCTGCATCGCGGCATGCGGCGGGAAGCAGCACGAGCAGAAATTATCACCTGTCTCGATCGCGTTGGCATCCGTCAGCCCGCTTCGCGGCTTAATGATTTTCCGCATCAGCTTTCCGGCGGTGAGCGCCAGCGCGTCATGATTGCCATGGCTTTACTCACCCAGCCAAAACTGTTGATTGCCGATGAGCCCACCACAGCGCTGGATGTGACGGTGCAGGCGCAAATCCTTAATTTACTGCGTGAATTACAGCGCGAACTCAACATGGGCATGTTGTTCATTACCCATAACCTGCACATTGTGCGTCAACTGGCAGACAACGTCAGCGTGATGCGTCACGGCAGTGTGGTTGAGCACAATGGCTGCCAAACGCTGCTTAATCAGCCCCAACATCCCTACACACAACAGCTGTTGGCCGCCGAACCGGAAGGCCGTGCCCTGCCCCTTGCCAGCGACGCGCCCGTGATTTTGAAAGTGGAAAATCTGCGCGTGGCTTTCCCGCTGCGCCGCGGATTACTCAAGCGTCAGGTCGGTGAAAAGGTGGCATTACATAACCTCAGCTTTAGCCTGAAACGGGGTGAAAGTCTGGGGTTGGTTGGCGAATCGGGTTCCGGGAAAAGCACTACCGGGCTGGCGCTGTTGCGGCTGATTCAGGCACAAGGCGAAATTTGGTTCGATGGACACCCGCTGCATCATATGCCGCGCAAGCAGCTGTTGCCGCTGCGTCGGCGCATTCAGGTGGTGTTTCAGGATCCCAACTCTTCACTCAATCCCCGCATGTCGGTGCAGCAAATTATCGCTGAAGGATTAGCGGTGCATCATCCTGATCTCAGCGCTGTACAGCAGGAATCGCAGGTTATCGCAGTAATGGAAGAAGTTGGTTTGGAGGCCGAAAGCCGCCATCGTTATCCGGTTGAGTTTTCCGGTGGGCAGCGGCAACGCATTGCCATTGCGCGTGCGCTGGTGTTAGAACCGGATCTGATGGTGCTGGATGAACCCACATCCTCACTCGATCGCTCCGTGCAAAAGCAGATCCTGACGCTGCTGCGTCGTTTGCAGCAGCAACGTCAGTTGAGTTATCTGTTTATTAGTCATGATTTAGATGTGGTGCGCACGCTCTGCCATCAGCTGATTGTGCTGCGCCAGGGCGAGGTGATTGAACAGGGAGAATGCGAAAAACTGTTTGCTGCGCCGGGTGAAGCCTACACGCGTGAGCTGCTGGCTTCTGCACAGCTGAGTGCCGGTTAGCTTTACCTGTAAATTAGCGCCCGTGAAAGGTCTCAGCAATCGCAACACCCTGATTTTTTAAGCAACAGTTGGTGGCGCTTTCGTCGCTGCGTTGGATGAATAAACAAGGTTGCCCTTCGCACTCAGCGACTTTGCCATCGACCTGAATTGCGGCCAGTATCTCTTTTAGCTGATGCAAAATTTCCCAGGCAGGATGCCCATCGTGGCTGATTAGGCGTAGCGCAATAATATCCTGTTCATCTGTCACCCCATCATCAGCTTCGATGGCACTGTGATGATCGCTAACCCAGCGAAAACGCTGTGGCAGGCGATGCACAATCGAAAGTTGCAGCATAATTAGTTATGTCCCCCAGAGATCGACTCTCAATTCACGACGAATAGCGAGTAGCGCAGTGAATCCCTTTTCCCGGTCAAAACAGAATACGGACGTCAAGGCTTGTCTTCTCGTTTCAAAACACTGCATGTCGGAAATTTTATTTTTTGCGAGTGATCTCGCAATTTAGGCTATATGTACCGCGTTCAGCAGCACTTAACAATCATTTTAGACGCAATGCTATTACTTTTTTGGTTATATTTTTTCACATAAAAGAAACATCACACCCGATTCTGGGTGTGATGACGAAAGGGTTTGGTGCAGAACGAAACGGCTGTGCCTGGATCAGGCAGCAGCGCGTGGGCGGGAAGCGTAGAGAAACAGCAGAATAGAAATCGTAGAACACAATGCAATGGTGCCGACCATGGGCCAGGCGCTGGTAAAGCTCACCAGTGAAAGCAATGCACCCACTAACGCACCCACGCCAAAACGCAGCGTTCCCGCCAGCGAAGATGCCGTGCCAGCCATGTGCGGAAACTCATCCAAAATCACCGCCATGGCGTTTGATGAGACCATCGATACACAACCAATAAACATCGCTATGCCGAAAACCAGCGGTAAAAATCCCAGATTCAACGCGCTGGCGACCAGCAGCCAAACACCCATGCAGAACTGAATCAACAGCCCTAAACGAAACATCGCGACTGGACCGAAACGGCGCACGGCGCGGCTGTTAATCAGCGTCATCACAAACAGGAAAATCACGTTGAGGCCAAAATAGTAACCAAAGTTTTGCGGCGAGACGTGGTTAAGCTCGATATAAACAAAAGGCCCGGCATTAAGAAAAGTAAACAAGCCGGCAAATGAGAAGCCGCTCGACAACATATAACTGAACGCGCGTTTATGGCGAAACAACGTGACAAAATTGCCGAGCGTGGTGCGCAGGTTAAAGCGCTGCCGCTGTTCCGGTTTTAACGTTTCACGTATCTGGGTGGCCACCAGGACGGCGGTAATCACACCGGCGAAAGAAAGTGCCCAGAAAATGGCGTGCCAGTTCCAAATCAGCAGCAACCAACCGCCAACAATCGGAGCCACTAGCGGTGCGATGGTGGTGATCAACATGACAAACGACATCATGCGCGAAAAGTCCTCTTTCGAGTAACTGTCACGCATCAAGGCGTTAATCACCACACTGGCGGCGGCGGCAGATAAACCATGGAGAAAGCGCATGGCAATCAGCTGATCGATAGATTGCGACAGCGCACAGGCTGCCGCAGCGCAGGAAAAAATCAAGGTGCCCAAGGTGATCACCGGCTTGCGGCCAAAACTGTCGGCCAGCGGCCCGTACACCAGCTGCCCAATGGCAAAGCCGAGAATGTACAGATTCAGCGTCATTTGCACGCTACCCGCCGACACCGCAAATTCACGGGCGATCTGCGGCATTGCAGGCAGATACATATCAATCGATAACGGCATTAACATTGCCAATAAACCGAGGATAACCACTAATCCCACCGGTGAATTTTTTCCTTGCGCACAAAAACTCCCGCTATTTTTGTTTTAGTTCATCGGGCAAGCCGACGCTGGCAATCTCTTCTTCGGTCAGTGGACGGTATTCACCCGGCGCTAAATCCTCGCCCAGCGCTATCTCGCCAATCCGCTCACGATGTAATCCCACTACACGATTGCCGACTGCGGCAAACATGCGTTTGACCTGGTGATAACGTCCTTCACTGATGGTTAGCAGCACTTCAGTGGGAGTAATAATTTCTAACTGTGCAGGTTGCGTCAGATTCTTTTCACCATGCAGCTGTACGCCCGCCGTGAACTGCGCTTCCGTCTCATCGCTGATCGGTGCCTCCAGCGTTACGCGGTAAGTCTTATCACAATGGTGACGCGGTGAAGTGATACGGTGTGACCATTGTCCATCATCCGTCAATAACACTAAACCGGTGGTATCAATGTCCAGGCGGCCAGCTGCATGCAGCTTGAACGACATCGGTTCTTCAATGAAATAGAGAATGGTTGGATGATCGGGATCGTCGTTGGCGCAGACGTAGCCTTGCGGTTTATTCAGCATGAAATAGCGCGGGCCAGTCTGCATCTGCAGCACATTGCCGTCGAACTCTACCGCGTGATCGGGCAGCAGTTTGAACGCGGTGTCACGCACCACTTCACCGTTGACGGTCACTTTATGATTACGGATTTCACGTGCAGCGATGGCACGGCTGACTTCCAGTTGCTGAGAGATGAATTTATCGAGTCGCATGAATTCGTTTTGCCTGTTACTGCGGAGGGAAACTGAAACGGTGTTTTTAACCGTTGAAATTGTGCGGGAAGTATAGCCTGAACCGACGCTGCCTGACAGAGCGTTTGCTGCGCTTTCATGGCATAATTACGGCTGTTTTTATAAAAGTGATGAGCATGTCTTTTACCTTACGCCCTTATCAACAGGATGCGGTTAATGCCACCGTGGCGTATTTCCGTCGTCATAATCAACCCGCGGTGATTGTGTTACCTACCGGCGCGGGAAAAAGTCTGGTGATTGCGGAACTGGCGCGGCTGGCGCGTGGCCGGGTGTTAGTTCTGGCCCACGTTAAAGAGCTGGTGGCGCAGAACCATGCCAAATATCAGGCGTACGGCCTGGAAGCCGATATCTTCGCGGCGGGCCTGCAACGCAAAGAGAGTCAGCGCAAAGTGGTGTTTGGCAGCGTGCAATCGGTGGCACGTAACCTTGCTCAGTTCGACAGCGCCTTCTCGTTGGTCATTGTCGATGAGTGTCATCGCATTGGTGATGACAGCGGCAGCCAATATCAGCAAATTTTCACGCATCTGCGCCAACACAATCCCCAGCTGCGCCTGCTCGGCTTGACCGCCACGCCCTTCCGTCTTGGCAAAGGCTGGATTTATCATTTCCACTATCACGGCATGGTACGCGGCGATGAAAAAGCGCTGTTTCGTGACTGCATCTACGAATTACCGCTGCGTTACATGATCAAGCACCAGTTTTTAGTGCCGCCAGAGCGACTCGATATGCCGGTGGTGCAATACGACTTTAGCCGCCTGACTGCACAAGCCAATGGGTTATTCAGCGAGGCCGATCTGAATCGCGAATTGAAACAGCAACAGCGTGTGACCCCGCATATTATTCGTCAGATCGTCGAATTTGCTGAAGATCGCCTTGGCGTGATGATTTTCGCCTCAACCGTTGAGCACGCACGTGAGATCTTGCGTTTGCTGCCCGATAACAGCGCCTTAGTGTCGGCAGAAACACCGGCTAAAGAGCGTGATGCGCTAATCCTGGCGTTTAAAGCGCAGCAGCTGAAGTTTCTGGTGAACGTCGCAGTATTGACCACCGGTTTTGATGCACCGCATGTCGATTTGATTGCCATTCTGCGCCCGACCGAATCGGTGAGTCTATATCAGCAGATCGTCGGGCGCGGCTTGCGCCTGTCGCCGGGCAAAACCGACTGTTTGATTCTGGACTACGCTGGCAATCCCCACGATCTGTTTACGCCAGAAGTGGGCGCGCCCAAAGGGGCAAGCGATAATCAGCCGGTGCAGGTTTTCTGTCCGGCCTGCGGTTTTGCCAATACGTTTTGGGGTAAAACCACCGCTGATGGCATGATCATTGAACACTTTGGTCGCCGTTGTCAGGGCGTGCTGGAAGATGATGAGGGCGAACGTGAACAGTGCGATTATCGGTTTCGCTTTAAAAGTTGTCCTGACTGCGGAGCGGAAAATGACATTGCCGCACGTCGCTGCCATCAGTGCGACAAAATTCTGGTCGACCCTGACGACATGTTAAAAGCGGCGCTGAAGCTCAAGGATGCCTTGGTATTGCGCTGCGGCGGCATGACACTGGAACAAGGCCGCGATGACAAAGGCGAATGGCTGAAAGCCACCTATTTTGATGAAGACGGCACCAGCGTTAGCGAACGTTTTCGGCTGCAAAGCCCTGCGCAACGTAAAGCGTTTGAGCAGCTGTTTATGCGCCCGCATCAACGTGCGCCCGGCGTGCCGTTGGGTTGGCAAACCGCTGCGGATGTATTGGCTTTACAACCGCTGCTGCGTCATCCCGACTTCGTGGTGGCGCGCGCCAAAGGTCGTTTTTGGCAGATTCGTGAGAAGGTGTTTGATTATCAAGGCCGCTTTCGCCGCGCAAATGAACTGGGATAATCATTTGCCCGCCTTTGGCATAAGGGCTATAATGCCGCCCGCTTTTGCATGTGCATCAGCGATTTTGAATAACCCTCCTGTTGCTGGGTCGCCTGTAGCAGGAATCATAAAGAGAAATATCAATGTTCACTATCAATGCAGTAGAACGTAAAGAGCAGGGTAAGGGTGCGAGCCGCCGCCTGCGTACAGCGAACCGCTTCCCAGCTATCATTTATGGTGGTAATGAAGCCGCTGTTGCTATCGACCTGGATCACGATTCCGTAATGAACCAGCAGACCAAGCCTGGCTTCTACGACGAAGTCATCACTCTGGTTGTTGATGGTAAAGAAGTTAAAGTTAAAGTGCAGGCTGTTCAGCGTCACCCGTTCAAGCCAAAACTGCACCACATCGACTTCGTTCGCGCTTAATCGCCGAATGGGTTGAAAGTAGAGGGGCCGGTTGAGAAACCGGCCCTTTTATTTTGCCTGCAATCTTGCCGGGTTCGGTTAACGCTTACGCGATTTCTGCTACCTGCACCTTCGATTCAATAAATGCCACTACCGCCCGCGTCACATCCGCTGTTTTCGCCGTGCCGCCCACATCTGGCGTCAATATCCCTTTTGCACACACATTTTCGATCGCTTCCATAACCAGCGCTGCCGCATCATGTTCACCGAGATGCTGGAGCATCTGCACCGCAGTCCAGAAACTGGCAACCGGATTCGCCACGCCTTTGCCGGTGATATCAAAAGCTGAGCCGTGAATCGGTTCAAACATAGAAGGAAAACGTCGTTCAGGATCGATGTTCGCTGTTGGCGCGACGCCAAGGCTGCCCGCCAGCGCACCGGCCAGGTCAGAGAGAATGTCGGCGTGCAGATTGGTCGCGACAATGGTATCCAGGCTTTGCGGATGTAGCGTCATGCGGTGCGTCATCGCATCCACCAGCATTTTGTCCCACTTCACGTCAGGAAATTCCAGCGCCACTTCAGCCGCAATTTCATCCCACATCACCATGCCGTGTCGCTGCGCATTCGATTTGGTGACGACCGTCAGCAACTTGCGCGGACGCGACTGAGCCAGTTTAAAGGCATACCGCATAATACGGGTAACGCCAACGCGGGTAAAAATCGCGACTTCTGTTCCCACTTCCTCCGGCAAGCCTTTATGTGTCCGACCACCGTTACCCGAATATTCCCCTTCCGAGTTTTCACGCACAATCACCCAGTCGAGATCGCCAGGTCCGCAATGACGCAGCGGTGGCGTAATCCCCGGCAGAATTTTGGTTGGGCGCACGTTGGCATATTGATCAAAGCCCTGGCAAATCGGCAAACGCAGGCCCCATAACGTGATGTGATCGGGAACGTCTGGTGCGCCCACCGCACCAAAGTAAATGGCGTCAAATTTCTTCAGCGTTTGCAGCCCCTGTTCCGGCATCATCACGCCGTGCTGTTTATAGTAATCCGAACCCCAATCAAAGGTTTCAACGGCAAATTTCAAACCGCTGTTTTGACGCTCCAGAGCGCGCAGCACCTCAACGCCCGCAGAGATCACTTCAGGGCCGATACCGTCAGCAGGAATAGCAGCAATAGAATAAGTACGCATAGGATTCTCCAGAATCAATTAATGGGTTTTAGCATGAGGAGTTTTAGGATGAGCCAGCTCAGCCGCCTGCGGAGTTTTGCTATTGGCAGACAGCAGGAAAACGATCACAGCAGAGAGCGCCAGCAGACCGGCGACGAAATAGAGCCCCCACGTGTAGGCGCCAGTTTGCTGGCGAATAACGCCAATCATCATCGGTCCTACGAAGCCGCCCAGATTGCCGATGGAATTAATAGTGGCGATGCCTGCCGCCGCAGCCGGGCCTGAAAGAAACAGCGTTGGCATGCTCCACAGCGGCGGTTTTGAGCAACTGATCCCTACCGTGACCAGCGTTAAGGCCAGGATCACTGCCAGCAGCGAACTGACATTACCGGCGTAGATTAGCCCCGCCGCAGCCAGCAAACAGGCCCCTATCACGTGCCAACTGCGTTCACCGGTACGATCGGAGTGACGCGCCCAGAGGATCATCGCGATTACGCCGATCACCGCTGGAAACGCATTGAGAAAACCAATGTTCATCGACGACGCGCCGAAGGAGTGAATGATCTGAGGCGACCAAATGCCCAGCGTGTAAAGCCCGGCTGAAGTGCCGAAATAGACCAGCGCCAGCGCGAATACACGACGATCGGCCAGGCCGCGCCAAACGCTGCTGTGGCCCTGTTTTACTGCCCTCGCCTGCTCTTCAGCCTGCATAGTGTTCTGCAACCATGCGCGCTCTTCGTCAGTCAACCATTTGGCTTTCGCCGGACGATCGGTCAGAAAAAACAGCACCACAACGCCAAAGATCACCGCAGGAACGGCTTCCAACATGAACATCCACTGCCAGCCGGCATAACCCAGCAAGCCGTGCATTTCCAACAGCGCCGCCGAAAGCGGGGAACCCAAGGCCGTTGAGAGGGGAGCTGCCGCCATAAAAATGGCCGTGACCTGCGCACGGCGCGCTGCCGGAAACCAGAAACTAAGGTAAAGAATGATGCCGGGAAAAATCCAGCTTCGGCCACGCCCAGTAAAAAGCGCAAGATATAAAAACTGGTCGTGCCTTGCACAAAAGCCATGCAGGCCGAAACCAATCCCCATGTGATCATCACGCGGGCAATCCAAATACGTGCCCCGACTTTATGCAAAATAAGATTGGACGGTACTTCAAACAAAAAATAACCCAGAAAAAAGATACCTGCGCCCAAACCAAATACCGTTGGCGAAAAACCTAAATCCTGATTCATGGTTAACGCAGCAAAGCCAATATTTACGCGGTCAAGAAAAGCGATGAAATAAAGCAGCATAATGAAGGGCACAATGCGTAGAGTTACTTTACGCATCACCCTTTTTTCGAGGTGAGAGTTCATATTAAAGTGCTCCAGGTTTGTGTAGGGAATGTTATTTTTTTGTGTTCGAGCTCAGTATGCCGATTTGCTGAGCGTTATCATTGGCGCGGGTTTATATAAATTATTTGAATAATGAGCGAGCGGAAAATTTATGGATATAAATCAATTGCGATGCTTCATTGCGGTAGGCCAGGATCTCCATTTTGGCCGCGCAGCACAAAGAATGGAAATGATGCCTGCGTCACTAAGTCGCTTTATTCGCTTGCTGGAAGAGGACCTTGGCGTGCGGTTGTTAAACCGTTCAACCCGCAACGTGGCATTAACCCAAGAAGGCGTAGAATTTTTTGATGAAGCGGTAAAGTTGGTGACGCAATTTGATGAGCTTGCGCTGAGATTTAGAGCAGCAAATAAACGTGGCAGGAAAGTATTGCGTATTGGCGCCATTGATAGCGCAGCACAGGGTTTAATTCCCCACCTGTTAAATCACTTTATGCAAATTTACCCAGATACGGATATTCATTTAAGCGAAGACAAAACGGTTAACCTTATTCCCCGTTTAAAATCGGGTTGGCTGGATATGATTTTTATTCGGCCACCGGAAAGTCTCGACGCCCGCCTTGATATGCGCTTAATTACCCGCGAAACCTGCGTGCTTGCCGTGCCGGTGAATCACACCCTGGCGAACAGAGACGTGGTTAGCGTAATGGACTTTAAAGAGGAGTCGATGATTGTGCCGGAGCGCAGGACCCGACCGCATAGCCACGATTTGACCATGAATATCTTTAAATCCGCTGGACTTACGCCCCATATTGCGCAATTTGCTGAAGAGAAGCAGACCATTTTAAGCTTTGTCTCTGCCGGGCTGGGATTAGCGATCGTTCCCACGTCGTTTCGCAACATTAACAGCGAAGGCGTGACCTATATTTCACTCAGCATTGATGAAAAAGTAAAAAAACTGCCGCTGAGTGTCGCTTGGCTAAAAGGCAACGATGAACCCAACGTCATGGCCTTACTGCAGATTTTATCAGAGAACAAAGCGATGTTGGTTCAGCCACTCTGAGGGCAATGCTGATTTCAAATCATCTTTAATTTGTTTGAGATACTTCAAAAAAGTAGGTGAAAAGAAAATGTCCTGTTTCAAAGTAAACCGGGCGAGGATGTGCCCGGCTTTTCAGTTATTTGCTGCTGGTACGACGCTGTAGCTGATCGCGCAAATTCGGTGGCGTTCCTTTAATGGTCAGCGTGTCGGTGGCCGGATCCCAAAAGATTCGCTCGCCGAGCAGCATGGCATCAAAATTCAACGTTAATCCTCCACCGCTGCCTGCAAACTTGGTTAACTGACGCAACGTGCTGCGGTCTGCGGGGAAGTGTTCCTCCAGCTCGTAACCCTGCTCTTGGGTAAACGCCTGAAAGGTTTTTTCGCCTAATGGCGGCAGTTCGCTTGAAAGATCTTCCAAAGCAATTTCTTCGCCCGCCTGCAGTTGATCGTTGCAGTAGGTGTAAACCTGCTGACGGTAATTCTGACGTTCGTTTTTATCCAGGTTCGATTCGTCGCAATAATCGTCTACCGCCTGCAGCAAGCCACGGTTTTGCGCTTTGGTATCTAAACCGACTTCTGCGCCGAGGAAGTCCATGAAGAAATCAGACACTTTACGCCCAACCCGACCACGCAGGAAGGTCAGATAGCGAGTCGATTCTGGATTGGTTTCCCATTCGGTTAAATCAATGCGTGCCACAATATCGGCATGATTAATATCCAGATAATGGGTGCTGCTGATATCCATCTGCTCATTAACACGCATGCTGGACTGGCTGTTCAGCACCGTTACCAGCAAATATTCCACCGCCAGATAGCGATACTGGATAAACAGCACCACGCCACCTTCGGCAAACGGATATTTTGCCAGCTCATCGCGCAGACGGCCGGTAGCTGCACGGCTGAAGGCGAGAAAATCATCGTTGCCTTTGCGGCAGTTGCGTAGCGCTTCCGCCAGTTCGCTGTCGGTATTAAACAGGCCGTAAGCTTTACTTTTGACGCTGTAAACGCGGTGCAACTCTTCCACCATCGACTCAACTGTTTTCGTCGCGGGCAGCAAGGAATCGCGCAGCAGCAGCTCTAACTGATTCTCATCACGTTTGATTAACTGATGCAGGGCAATCTGGTCGATATCCAGACTCATGGTAGACTCTCCTTTAAGCTCAGGCGCGTATTCAATCACCGCCTGCAATGGCTTTCAACTCCATGCGTAAAACCAACGGTGCGCTTTCGATAAAAGTGCGGAAAAAACCGCGTTGTTACGGTAATATATCGCCTTTTGAAACGAGATTAGACGACGATATGCCACAATCATCCCGTTATAGTGACGAACGCGTAGAACAACTCCTCGCGAAAATGGTGCAGGTTCTGGAAAAAGACCAGGCGCCAACCGACCTTTCCCTGATGGTGTTGGGGAACATGGTCACCAATTTGATCAACAACGATGTGGCCCCGGCTCAACGCCGTTCACTGGCCCGATCTTTCGCTGAAGCTTTGCAGTCTTCAGTCCGTGACGATAACGCTCATTAATTTGATCTCATAATATGGTAACCAACCGGCAGCGCTACCGCGAAAAAGTCTCCCAGATGATCAGCTGGGGGCATTGGTTTGCGTTGTTTAATATTTTATTCGCGCTGATTTTAGGCAGTCGCTACCTGTTGGTCGCCGACTGGCCCTCTTCGCTGACTGGGCGTATTTACGCCTATAGCAGCTGGATTGGCCACTTCAGCTTTATCGTCTTTGCGGCTTATCTGCTGATTATCTTCCCACTCACCTTTGTGGTGATGTCGCAGCGCCTGTTAAGGGTGTTATCGGCGGTGGTGGCCACTGCCGGATTAACATTGGTGATGGTGGACAGCGCGGTGTTTAGCCGCTTTCACTTGCACCTCAATCCCGTGGTCTGGGAACTGGTCATTAACCCCGACCAAAGCGAAATGGCGCGTGACTGGCAACTGATGTTTATCAGCGTGCCGCTGATCTTCCTGGTGCAAATGCTGTTCGCTACCTGGAGCTGGCAGAAGCTGCGCAGCCTTAATCGCCGCTCCTTTGGCAAGCCGCTGGCGGCGCTGTTTATCAGCGCCTTTTTCGCCAGCCACCTGATGTATATCTGGGCGGATGCTAACTTCTATCGTCCGATTACCATGCAGCGCGCCAACCTACCGCTCTCTTATCCGATGACGGCACGCCGTTTTCTTGAACGTCATGGCTTGCTGGATGCGCAGGAGTATCAGCGTCGACTGGTGCAGCAAGGCGATCCTGAAGCGCTGTCAGTGCAATATCCACTCAGTGATATCACTTTCCGCGACGCGGGTACGCGCAACAATCTGCTGGTGATTACGGTCGATGGCCTGAACAGCGCCAGCATGGCAAAAGCGTTGCCTGAACTGAACCAGTTCGCCAATGACAATGTGCGGTTTACGCAGCACTTTAGTGCAGGCGATACGCCTGAAAAAGGGCTGTTTGGCCTGTTTTATGGCATCTCCTCAAGCTATATGAATGGCGTGCTGGCGTCGCGTACGCCATCGGTGCTGCTCGGCGCGTTGAGCAGCCAGGGTTATCAGCTTGGTTTGTTCTCGTCTGACGGCTTTAATCTGCCGCTTTATCGCCAGGCATTGCTGACCGACTATTCGTTGCCCGCCAGCAACAGTCAGCCAAACAGCGCCACCGTGACGCAATGGCAAAACTGGTTAAATCAGCAGAAAGGCGAAGGTAATCCGTGGTTCTCATGGGTCGCACTGAATGGCGTCAATCTCAGCAGTGATAATGCCAAGGCGCGCCAGCGTAGCTATCTTCGTCAGAGCACCGCGATCGACGATCAGATTCATAATGTGCTGACCACGCTAGAGCAGCGAGATTTGCTGAAAAACACCGTCGTGGTGATAACCGCCCAGCGCGGACTGGCGTTGGAGGGTAATGTCGACAGCTCGGGTAATCGCGCAAATCTGCAGGTTCCGTTAGTCATACACTGGCCAGACACTCCAGCTCAGACGGTTAGCCGCCTGACTGATCATCAAGACGTGATGGCTACGTTGATGCAACGTCTGCTGCATGTGCGCACCAATCCAGTCAATTATTCTCAGGGCGAAGATCTTTTTGCTGTGCAACGCCGTCATGACTGGGTCGCCAGCAGCGAAGAGAATAAGTTAGTTATCACGACACCGCAGGTGACGCTGGTGCTGAATAACAACGGCAGCTATCGCGCCTATGATGCACAAGGAAATGCCCTCAAAGATCATAAACCGCAGTTAGCGCTGCTGTTGCAAGTTCTCACGGAAGAGAAGCGCTTTATTGCAAACTGATTAATTATGAGGCAGTTAGTCTGTTGAGAACTTGCATTCACAGCAATTTTCAGTAGACTCATTTCCCACAGTTCGGCACGTAGCGCAGCCTGGTAGCGCACGGTCATGGGGTGTCCGGGGTCGGAGGTTCAAATCCTCTCGTGCCGACCAAATTCCCTAAAAGCAGCCTTTATGGCTGCTTTTTTATGCCTGAAAACGGTGAGACAAAAAAATCATTATTTTTTCAATACTTTCATCTGCTTGTCACATTTATCGTTGAAATCCCTTTTAACTGAGCATTCCTGTCTATACTCAAGGTTGTGTGGGTAACGAGAGGAGAGATTATGCATTTAGTCGAAAAAGACGATCCATCCGAAGCACCAGAGTCTGGCGATAAGAGTCCACAGCCAGACAAGAAGTAACCCACTATAAGGCCGCCAACTGTTGCGCGGCCTTTTTCATTTTATTCGCCATGGCGGCGAAACCACTCTTCGCGATTGATTTCCCAGATTTCCGCATCCATTTCGCCCGCGACATACGCTTTACGTCCCGACCAAACCAACCGCATACCGCTGCTTTCGGAAATTCGACGTGAAGCCAAATTATCGGCGGCTTTCGGCACCCGCAGGCACGTTTGCTGGAGATCGCGGAACCAGAAATCGGTAACGCGCTGACACGCCTCACTCATCAAGCCCTGCCCTTGCCACTCCGGGATCAACCAAAACCCGCGATTGTCCTCTTCACCCAGCCGCAGCGAAATCACACCAATCAGTTTTTCCGGTTGAGTGCGTGGCCGAATGCTCCAGTGCCAGGCAACCCCTTTTTGCATATCAGGCAAGGCCGAGCCGCAAACAAACTGCTGCGCGCCATCTTCGGGATAGGGCCAGGGAACCAGGTGGGTGAGATAACGCACCAGCTCCCAGCGAGGAAAAACCTGTTGAATCTGCACCGCATCCTCTCTGACCAGAGGACGTAATAACAAGCGAGATGTGTCCAGTTGCGGTATTTCCATATCCTCTCCTTTGTTGCTGAACTCACTTTCAGAAAAGTGCCACAGGTTGCGTCCATTCATTAATACATTCAAAGAGATAGTTTCGGCAAGCAACCGTGTTCAAGATCATATAACAGACACAATGTGACAGCATTTCATTAAAGTGAAACAAAACCGTCACATAACTACCCTACTCTAAAGTCCCCTGATTTTTGACGGAAAATTTTATGGTCATCAAAGCGAAAAGCCTAAAAGATGCAGAAGAGATGTTGCATTCAGGCATTAGCAAAGTTGAGTTGGCTTACGACATGGGTAGCGACGATTTCTTTCGTTTCGCGTCACACTGGTGCGATCGCGGTGCGCGCATTAGTAAAGGCCATCACCACTTTGTCGTTTCACTGAAAAGTTTTGCCATCCCGCCCAACGACTGACTTTTCCAGGCAACTTGCCCTTGCGGCAGCAGACTGATTAAATGCCGCTTTCGCCTTAATCGTGATGCCGCATGCGTTACCCTAAAATTCCCCTGCCGCTTCCTGCAAGCGGCTTTGTGCTTTCTCAACACATGAACGACAGCGATCCGCTGCTGGCGATCGGTCGCTTTGACGTTGCCCACTATCAGGATGCACTCTGCGGAGAATGGCAGCTTCCTTTGCCGCTGCGCATCCAAAGTGCGGTTAAAAAGCGCCGAGCGGAATATCTTGCCAGCCGGATGCTGACTCGTGAAGTCTTCACGCGATTAGGCCAACCTGACTTTATCTTAAGTAATGCAGCAGATCGCTCTCCACTTTGGCCAGCCGGTGTGCAGGCATCGCTGTCGCACAGCACAGGAATTGTGGTATTGGCTGCGACAAAGCAACCGTTGTGTATAGGTGTGGATGTGGAGCAGCAGATGTCAGCAACGACCGCAGAGGAAACGACGGAAATGTTAATGGGTTCAGCAGAGCGCAGCTGTTTACAGCGCTTACCGTTGGATTTTCCGCTGGCCGCTACGCTGCTGTTTTCGCTGAAAGAGAGTGTTTATAAGGCTTTGTGGCCGCAACTCTATCAACCGATGGACTTTCATCACGCTGAGCTGGTTGACGTTGATTTAGCGGCACAGCGCGCTACGCTGCGATTAACCCATCGTTTTAATGACGTGTTTAACAAAGGGACCGAGTTAAGCGCGGAGTTTCACTTGCAACATCGTGAGGTCATCACTCTGCTTGCCCATGAAATTAAAAAACCGGCTTAGCAAGTAGGCTAAGCCGGTATAAACACAGACGACAGAGGAATTCCAGGATAGCAGAAAAACAGACTTCCGCTGGCCTTAACCCTAACGCACTTGGCTGTCGCCTGACCAATATCTGTTTTCGCTAAGCTTTGCCATCTGGCGTTAAAGCCCGGTATCCGTACGTTTTACCGCATCCAGCGTGGCTATATCACGCTCATTACCGGTGAGTTCACTTAGCTGCCCGTCACGCATTTCCAGTAGGCGATCGGCATGCGTGAAGTAATGATCGTCATGACTGATAGCAAACACGGTTTTGCCCGATTCTTGTAACCATGGCAGCAACTCACGGTAGAAAATACGTCGGAAATGCGGGTCCTGATCGGCCGCCCATTCATCCAGCAACAGCACATCACGCTCTTCTGCCGCCGCCAGTAGCAGCGCCAAACGCTTGCTCTGCCCTTTCGACAACTGCAGATTCAGCACTTTATTGCCTTCAATCTTCAGCTTGTCCTGCATCTTCAGCTTCTCCAGCCACTGCTGCACCAACGCCGGGTTTGCTGGCACACCTTCGCGACTGATTAACTGATCAAACAGATGCACATCGGTAAATACTGCCGAAAAGTGCTTGCGCCAGTTATCGAGATCGCTCGCCTCTATCGCCCTTCCATCGAGCAGCAGTTGCCCAGATTGTGGCTGATAGAGGCCCGTCAGTAACATCGCCAGCGTCGATTTTCCGCTGCCGTTGCCACCAATCAGAAAAACTAATTCCCCACGGCGCAGCGTCAGGTTAATCGGTCCCACCTTAAAGCCGTTTTCGCCGTAATGAAAACGCACATCGCGCAGTTCCAACGTTTGCCAGTCAGAAAGCGCGGGCAACGTGTGAAAGTCGGGTTCAAAGGGCGCTAAGTCGAAGGCGTTTAATTTACGGAAGGCGACCTGTGCGCTGAGTAAGGTCGGCAATGCGCCCACGGCAGAAAGCAGCGGCGTGCGCAGGAACAATAGCGTTAGCGAGAACGTTGCCGCCACGGCGGTGTTGGCCCAACCCAGGCTGTTGGCCATAAAAAATACCATGCCGATAGCACCCAACGTCATGATATTCGACCAGTTCACTGCGCTGAGGTGATAGGTATCGGCACGCACAATGTGGTGACGATAGGTATTGGCGTCTTCCTGATAAACCGTTTCGTAAACCAGCCTGGCGCGTTCGCGGTTGAGCTGAAGTTCTTTACGTCCTTCAATCACCGTTTGGTAATCGCGATAAAGGTTATCTTCCACTTCACGCAATTTGGCCATGTGCTGATAAACCCGCGACACCAGTAACCACCCGCCGATCAGCGTAATAGCCAACCATACGCTGGTGACCAGCAACATTTTGGGTGAGAGCCATGCGAGATAAAACGCAGAACCCAGCGTAATGATAATGCCTTGAATCAGCTCCGGCAGACGCACAAAGGCGATGGTAATGGCGCGCACATCGCTGGTTAATCCTGCCAGCAACTGCGCGTTGCCAATCTGCTCAATGCGCTCAACGTGGGTGTCCAAAATACGTTTAATAAACTGGCCCCGCATGCGCCAGACAAACTGATGTCCAAGCAGGGTCAGCGCCAACTGCGAGGCCAGCGTCACGGCCATCAGCAGCAATAGCTGAAACAGGAACTGTGGCAACACGCTGAAAGAGGTATTAATGGCGACGATCATTTCACGGTTGATAAAGGCGATCATGCCAATACCCAACACCGCGCTCAACAAGGTGAGAAAAATAACCCCGATAAATGGCCAGCGAAACTGGCGAAAAACAACGTTTAGCAACGTCATAAAAAGATCCAGCAGACAAAAACAGCCTGCAGTTTAAAGCGATGCGGAATGATAGCAATAGTTATTCGCAGCCCGCCCGCATGCGCCAAAGATCAATGGGCGCGGCGGAAAGTCAGGTTATAACGGAAGGCACCCACCAGCGGATGCACGCCCGGTTTCAGCGGTAAAATTCCATGATAACGCAGCCGCGATGGGCCGCCCCACACCACGACGTCGCCATGCTCCAACAACACGCGCTGCGTGCTGTCGCCGCGTTCAAAACCCCCAAACTGAAACACAGCCGGTAAACCCAACGACACAGAAACAATCGGCTGACGCAGATCCTTCTCATCTTTATCCTGATGCAGCGTCAATTTAGCGCCAGGTTCATAACGATTGATCAAACACGCGTCAGGGTTAAACTGCGAAAAACCCGCTTCCTGCGCCGCTTCCTGAGCCAAACTGCGAAACAATGTCGGCATTGGCGGCCATTTCTGACCATTTTGGTTATCCTGCTCGCTGTATTGATAACCGCGTGAATCGGTAGACCAACCGAAATCCCCGCAGTTAGTCATGGCAACTGACATACGATGGCCGCCTGGCGTAATGCGATGAGCAAAAGGATTTTGCGCTTCGATCGCCAAAATGTCCTGATACAACACGCCCGCGATTTCGCGGGCGCGACGGCGCAAAATCACCGCGCCTTCTGCCAGCGGCTCTTGCCAGGGTTCATCTTCACTAAAGAGATCGAGCATCTTGGTTCTCCAACATATTATTCAGGCTTAATCAGGAAAGCAGCAAACTGCGGTGACATCCAGCTGACAAACTGATCTCCCTGCTTGCTGATCAAATAGACCGCGAGCTGCTCTTTTATCGCCAGCGCTTTGGCTTTTTCGCTGCCCAATACCATCAACCCGGTGTCCCAGCCATCGGCTTCCAGCGCAGTGGTCGCAATAACCGTAGCGGAGACCAGTTTATGTTCGATCGGGCGTCCGGTCAGCGGATCGATCACGTGGGAAATACGTTTGCCATCCAGTTCATAATAGTTGCGGTAGCTGCCGGACGTGCTGATGCCGTGACCTTGCAGCGCGACACGCGCCTGTACTGCATTTTCACGATCGGTGGGTTTCTGGATCGCCACGCGCCACGGTTGGCCGCTGGCATTGTTGCCGCGACTCAAAACCGCACCGCCGACTGACACCAGATAATTATTGATGCCCTGCTGTTCCATCAGGCGCGCCAGATGATCGGTAGCAAATCCTTCACCTACCGTCGATAAATCCACAGACAAACCCGGCAGATCTTTTTGCAGCCATTGCCCGTCAACACCCTGGATTACCCGCAAATGTTGTAAACCGGTCTGCGCTCTGGCTGCAACAATTTGTGCTTCAGTGGGCGTCTGTGTCGGCTGTTTGTCAGGCCCAAATCCCCACAGATTCACCAATGGCCCCACGGTGATATCCATCGCGCCAGCGGTTTTATTACCGATACGCAATGATTCCGTAACGATATCCGCCATGTTGCTGCTTACCGGCTGCGGCGCGCTGCTGCTGTTTTGATTAAAACGAGACAGCGTTGAGTCCGGTTTCCAGGTTGAAAGCTCGGCGTCATCGGCATCAAGCTGGTGCTGAATTGCCTGCTGCAGCGCGGCTTTACGTCCTGCATCGATGCCTGCCATGCTTACCCGCCAGACGGTTCCCATGGTTTTACCTTCTAACACCATGGCCGGCGATGTAGAAGCTTGCTCACAACTCACTGCTAAAAAAGTTGCCAACAGCACCAATAGCAGATTAATCTGAATACGCATCATTCCTCACCTGTAAAACTATATTCCAATCTAATACAAAGCATAAATATCTTGTAAAGCCGTGAAAATCATCTTGATCCTTTGGCAACCTCTTGCCAGCATGGAGGCTTCCGCTCGCAGCTGGGCGCTGAATCCAAAGAGGAAAAATATGATTTATATGATTCTCATAGTGGCTCTTGGCTTGTTCGCTTTTAGTAGCTACAAAATTTGGCAGCAAAAGCGCAACAGGCATATGGCTCCATCTCAACCGCGCCAGCATTAAGCATACCCGCACCAAAAAAGGGCATTTACGCGCCTTAAACGCGGGCAAAGTCTATCAGAATCCTCACCGAAGCCGTGGCATTGAGAGCCTTCAAGCTGGCATGAATTCTGCACTGTTGAATCAGGGTTTATCTCTGAGAGGTGTGGAATGGAAAAATCATTATCGAAGCGTACAGGCTGGCAGCAATGGCTGAGTTTTTCAGCGTTCACACTGGCAGGTGCAGCATTTGAAGGAAGCGTTCCGCCGGTCAATACCGCGCCGAAGCCGAAAAAGTGGCGGGCCGAGGAATAGAATTTGAGTGATAGCGTAAGTCTATGAACGGGGAGCGCGGCTTGCCGCCACGCTCCCTGACAGCTTAGAACTGGTAAACCAGACCCAGCGCCACCACGTCGTCGGTATTGATACCGGCTTGGTCGGTGAAGTTGTTGTCATCCAACAGGTTGATTTGATAATCCACATAGGTGGACATGTTTTTGTTGAAGTAGTAAGTCGCGCCTACATCAATGTATTTCTTCAGGTTCTGTTTGCCCTGACCTTCAATATCGGTACCGCGAGACGTCACGTAAGCCAGTGATGGACGCAGACCAAAGTCGAACTGATACTGCGCAACCAATTCCCAGTTCTCAGCTTTATCGGCATAACCGTAAAGTGCAGAATCGCTGGAACCGAAGCGGGTTGCGTTGTAGGACTTGGTATACATCGCGGCCAGGTAGATGTTATTGGCGTCATATTTCAGACCGCCGGTGTAAGCTTCTGCTTTATCACCGCGACCCAGAACATCGGCATAAGTTGCGCTCTGACCATTTTGATCGTTAGTACGATCAGACTGGAATACAGACGCACCGATACCAAAACCAGAGCCCAGATCATAGGTCGTGCTCAGACCCCAACCATCGCCGTTCTGACCCAGAACGTCACGGCCATTAGGTGATTCATCACCGTCGCCGTTTTTGCCTTGATACTGCACAGCAAAGTTCCAGCCTTCAACCAGGCCGAAGAAGTTAGTATTGCGGTAAGTCGCCATACCATTGCCACGCTGGAACATGAAGTTGTCCGCGCCATAGGTATCGCCACCAAACTCTGGCAGCACGTCAGTCCATGCGCCAATGTCATACGCCACGCCGTAATTACGGCCATAATCGAATGAACCCGCATCGCCGAATTTCACACCCGCGAAACCAACACGCGTGAAGCTGTTAGCGGTGCCTTCAGACTCTGCGGTGTTCAGCGCAGCCTGATATTCCCACTGACCATAACCGGTGACTTGATCGCTGACTTCCGTTTCGCCTTTGAAGCCAAAGCGCAGATAAGACTGATCGCCATCTGAGCCGTCGTTATCAGAAAAATAGTGCAGACCGTCAACTTTACCGAACAGGTCTAATTTGTTGCCGTCTTTATTGTAGATTTCAGCTGCGTTTGCTGAACCTGCGGCGACCAGCAACGCAGGGATCATCAGGGAGAGAACGCGACGTTTCATTTTATTACCCTCTGTAATGTGCCTTTATAATTTGCCACTGCTAACTGAACGATTAAAAATTCAGCCGGCAAGCCATTGTTCTTTTATAACGGGTAATAATCCATCACGAAAATGCTACTAAATTTCCGAAACTGTTTCAGAATGCGAAACAGTTATTTCCAAGTGTAAATTTTGGGGAACTAATAACCAGCACATATCGGTAAAAAATATAGCACAAAATGACAACCCAATTTTATAGCGTTTGATATCAACGATTTAATTAACAAGCCATCTGAGCACTGAATGATAAAACTTATGAGCCATCAGGGAATACAATAGATCCCGCTATCATCATTTATTTCATTATTACCTTCATTCACCCCGAATGATATGTTTACCCTTATTACCCGCCGGACATTGTTTGTCCGGCATTTTTTTGCCTGAAATTCACTCAAGCCGTATAAAACGTAAACTTAATTAAGTGGGTTAAAATAATGCCGCTTGTTTTTCGCATGAAAAGTTAAATTCAGCACCCATTATTAAGTGAATTAGCAAATAATCGCCAACTTAATTTATCACCGTAATAAAGCATGCTGAATTAAACGCTGGATCGATATATCACCGCTCGCGCATTGATTCTTTTACCTTGTTCAGTGGCTTAAGCAGATAATCCATCACCGATTTCTGACCGGTTTTAATTTCCACATTTGCCACCATGCCCGGCACAATAGGAAATTTGCGTCCCGCTCGGTTGGTTAATTCCGCTTTTTGCGTGCGAACGTAAACGCGATAGTAATATTGGTCACGTTTTACCTCATCTTGCAGGGTATCTGGCGAGACAATTTCGACCTCTCCGGGTAGATCACCGTATATGGACGAATCATAGGCGGTGATCTTAACCACTGCGGCTAAACCGGGACGAATGTAGGCGATGTCACGCGGGTTGATGCGTGTTTCAATGAGCAACTGATCTTCCAGTGGCACAATCTCCATTAACTTGCCGCCTGGCTCCAGCACGCCGCCTACCGTAGTGACCTGAATATCTTTAACGATCCCGCGTACCGGCGAATAGAGCGTAGCGCGGGTCAGCTGATCTTCTTTACCCGCCGCCACCTGCAATTGCGCATCCAGTTCCGCATTATTTTTGACCTGCTCTTCATGCGCTCGCACCAGATAATCGTTGCGCGCTTCATCAATTTTGCCGCGCAAATCACTCACCTGACGTCGTAGACGGATCACTTCAACCTGCCCCGCAGCGCCTTTGGCGACCAACGGTTCCGTCAGACGCAACTCATCCTGCACCAGCCGCATTGACTGCTGTAGATTGCTAATGGTTTCGGTCAGGTTACGGCGGCGAGATTCATACAGCTGTGTTTCACGCGCGACCAGTTGCGGCTCTTGCAGGGTTTCCGAGCCGAACTTCAAGGGTGTACCAGAAAGTTCGGCATCAAGGCGTTCAGACGAAGCGCGAAGCGTGCGCACCTTAGCCTGCGCTTCGCCAAAATTAGACTGAAAGCGAGTGGGATCAAGTTTTGCTAAAACCTGCCCTTTTTCAACGATATCGCCTTCGTGCACGTTAAGCTGTTCAACGATGCCGCCATCCAGACTATCAATGACCTGTCCACGGCTCGACGGCGTTACTTTGCCTGTTCCCACCGTGACTTCATCCAGAATCGCAAAGTGGGCCCAAATCAGAAACAGCGCCAGCGCAGCGGTGCAGAGCCAGATAATGGCCGAAGTCCGGCGTTCGTGGCGCGCAAGGTCTTTATCAATCATTACCAGACTCATGCGGCATCTCCTTTGGTGGGATCGGGCGTGGGATTCGATGCCGCTGCTGGTGCAGTGGCACGACGTAAAATTTCATCGCGTGGTCCATCAGCGATAATGCGCCCGTTGTCCATGACCACAATGCGATCGACCATTTTCAACAGCGCCGGGCGATGCGTCACCAGCACCAGCGTGCGGCCACTGATCCAACCCTGCATCTGGCGAATGACATGCTCTTCCAGCTGTTCATCCATCGCGGCGGTGGGTTCGTCCAGCAACACCACTTGCGGCTGACGCAAGATCAGCCGGCTGAGCATCACCATTTGTCGTTGACCCCCTGATAATCCGCGCCCGCCTTCATTAATAATGCGATCAAGGCTGGCAGCGTCCTGCTGTACCAGCGACAGCGCACCGCTGATCCGTAACGCCTGGAGCATTTCCTGTTCACTGGCATGGGGATTTCCCAGCATCAGGTTCTGGCGCAGTGTGCCGAAGAACAACCGCGAATCATTTGAAAGCCAACCGAGCTGGCGGCGTAAATCGATGGGATCGATGCGTTCAATATCGACACCATCGACAATCACTTTGCCCTGCGTAGCCAGCGCCTGGCCGGCCAGAATCTTCAGCAAGGTTGACTTACCTGCCCCGACCTTGCCGAGAATGGCAATTTTCTCGCCCGGTTTGATAGAGAATTGCTGCACGCTGAGGACATTTTTCTCGTTCTCTTCGTCATAGCTGTATTGCACGTTACGCAGATCGTATTGTCCGGTAAGCGTCGGACAATGGGCCAGCGTGGCGGCATCGGGCTGGTCGATCGGTTTCTTGAGTAATTCATCCAATCCTTTCATCGCCGTTTTGGCATGCTGCCAGCGCGAGAACACCATGGTTAACTGCATCAGCGGTGCGATGGTGCGTGATGAAAGCAGGCTACAGGCCACCAGCGTACCGGTGGTGATTTGCGAATCGAGGATCAAATAGACGCCAAACACCAACATGCCCGCGTAGGTCAGCTGCTGCACGGTTGCTGCCCAGCCGGTTAGACGTGCGCCCCATAACCGCTGCTGATTACTGATTGCCGCGCTGACTTCGTGCGTCTGTTCCCACTGGCGCTGGAAATAGGGTTCAGCCTGCAGCGCTTTGATATCTTCGATACCTTCAATGGTTTCCACCAGCACCGCATTACGCAATGCCCCTTCACGCAACCCCTCTTTCGCCAGCCGCGCCATTGGAATCTGCACCAACAGGCCTGGAATGACGATCAGCGGAATAGCCGCCAGCGGGATTAACACCAGCCAGCCGCCAATAAATGACATGATAAACAGAAACATAATCACAAACGGCAAATCTGCCGCCGCGCCGACGGTGGTGGAGGTCAGCAGTTCGCGCACCTGATCGATCTCGCGTAATTGCGAGATAAAAGAGCCGGTGGATTTAGGCCGTGATTCGTTGCGAATACTCATTGCCCTGGCAAACAGCATGGCTGACACTTTCAGGTCAATCCGTTTTCCCATCAAATCGGAGACCTGAGTGCGCATCAGACGAATCAGATATTCGATGGCTGCCGCAATTAATACGCCAGCAAACAGCACCCATAACGTCGCTTGCGATTGCGCCGGGATTACGCGGTCATACACTTGCATCGAAAACAGAATGCCCGCCAGCGCCAGCACGTTACTGATGACCGAAGCCAGTGAGATCTCGGTGATGCGCCGTCCCATACCGCGAAAGTTCTTCCAGAACCAGTGTTCCTCATACGGCTGAACGAACTCATCGATGCGTGCATCACGTCCGCGTGCAGCAACGCCCACCACACCGACGTCGCCTTGCGCACGTGCTAGCAGCTGCGCCAGCTCGCCTTCACGCACCACATCGCCGCCTTCGCTCAGCCAGTAACGTGCGCTGCCTTCAGCATCAATGCCTTCCAGCACCGCCACGCTGCCATTCTCCAACACCAGCACTACTGGCGTGATCTCCTGACGCCAGCGCAGTTTGTTCTGCGGCACCATGGTGAGATGCAGACCAAGCAGGCCAGAAAGCCGCTCTAACTGCTGTGCGACGGGAAGATGTTCAAACCAACGCATCTGCTGACGCAGCGTTTTGCCATCGGCGGGCTTACCGAAACGCGCCGCAACACGCAGCATGGCGGCAATCCAGTTATCGGTATTCAAATTTTGTGCACTCATAGTTAACGCCTTTAAACGGGAACGCGCTATTGCAGCGAAGGAAGAAGATCGCCGCTGCTCTTCTGACGATCGATACCCATGATATCGAGCAGATTATCCACGGCAGCGGCATAGCGGACGGTGGCATCCCAACCATCGTAAAGCGCGGTAATGCGCGAGCTGTCTGCCTGAAACACATCCTGCTCGACGCTGAGCAGATCGTTCAGGCTTCGTTTACTGAGGCGGTATTCATCCGCATAGACGTTGCGGGTGTGATCGGCACTTTCCAGCTGTACTTCGCCTGCCTGCTGGCGTTGTTGGGCGCCAATCATGTCGGCATAGGCGGTTGAGGCATTCTGATTAATGGTGAGTTTGGCTTGTTGGATAGCGGCTTGTGCAGCTTCACGTTCGCCTTCAGCTGACTGCGTTTTGGCGTTGACCGCACCGCCCTGGTATAGCGGTGCCTCAACTTGCAGTTGGACTTCATCATCCCAATAGGATTGCCGATCATTCTCGTAACGGGTGCGTCCGGCCTGCACTTTGATGGTGGGATAATGACCCGATTGCGCCTGACGTACCCGCTCGCGTGCCGCTTCCTGCTTAGATTGCGCGCTGCGCACCGCAGCGCTGTTTTCATAGGCAATTTTATCAAGCGTGATTTGTTGAGTCAGCAGTGCCTGCGGCAGCTCGGGCAAATTCTCCGGTACTACGCCGGTCAACACGGTGAGCTGTGCTTTAGCAGAACGCAGTTGGGCGCGATATTGCTCCAGCGTGGCGTGCATCGCCGCAATACGCGTTTGCGCTTGCAGTACATCAGATTGGGAGTTGAGTCCCGCATC
Source organism: Candidatus Pantoea bituminis (assembly GCF_018842675.1). Classification (NCBI taxonomy): domain Bacteria; kingdom Pseudomonadati; phylum Pseudomonadota; class Gammaproteobacteria; order Enterobacterales; family Erwiniaceae; genus Pantoea; species Candidatus Pantoea bituminis. The sequence goes on along the minus strand of NZ_JAGTWO010000004.1, from coordinate 1,167,269 downwards.
GGCGCGCAGTTTGGCAATATCACGTACCCGCTCCAGCGAGGCGATATTGGTTTGCGCGGTGACGGAGAGCGTCTGATAACGTTTTACTTCGAGGTAAGCTTGCAGCGTATCTTCCGCAACGGTGGTCATGGAATCAAACAGGCTATAACGATAAGCATCAGACAGCGCATGCTGCTCGTCAATGGCGCCGCCGGTGCGTCCGAAATCATATAAAAGCTGGCTCAGCGTAATACCGCCGGAACCGTTATTGTTCAGGCTACCGGCTGAGTCAGTTTGATGTGAACGTCCCGCCGCACCTTGCAGTGAGATTTGTGGATACCATGCACTTTTTGCGGCATCTAAATCGCCTTCACCGACATGGATTTGCGCCGCCGCTTCCGATATTTTTGGATTGCGGGCAAAAGCACGAAGAATGGCATCCCGCAGCGTTAAGGTGGCAATTTGTTCTTCAGTCGGCGCAGCACGCCAGTTAAATTCCGCTTTAGGTAACGGTGCGGCTACGGCCGCGGTTAACACTACGCCGTTTAGGGCGCATAAAAACAAGGTCATTCGCGCTTTGTTCATTATTAACACCAACAGGTTTTCTTATCGTCATTGTGTTTTCCCGGTGATTTAAGCGTACGAAAAGAACCCGCCGCGTACGGCGTAGTACTTGATTGAATACCTTTATTTTTTATGGTTCGAAAGCCAAACGCTAAGCGACCTTTAACATTAATAGATCAGAATACGCGCTTAGTCCTGCTAAAAATGGCTGAAATTGTTAATATTTTTGTTTTTAGCGCGATTTTTGAGCGATGTCTTTTCCATTAATCTATGCAGACAGGCTTACCAAACCTGTCTGCATAGTGGCGTTTACTTTATATAACAGCAGGTTCAGGCCATTATCTGCGCTGCACTGTGCTGCCATAAGTGATCGGCCAGGGTATAAGGCGAATCGGCAACCAAATTGCTGTCGATTGCTGTATGTGAGGCGGCTGCGGTGGCGGGTTCTGCGGTGGAGGTTGCGGCGGTTGACGTCACCGCCGCAGAGGTGCCAAATGCATCGATCACGTCATCCATCTTCAGCGTACTGAGCGTCGTTGCCGACGCGTCATGCGTATCCACCGTAACGTTCTGACTGGCACTGGCCACATTTCCCGCACTGTCTTTCGCCGTCACCTTCATCTCATATTGACCTTCATCCAACGGCGCCAGCTGACCTGCAAGAATAGTCAAAGCCCAGTTGCCGTCCGCCTTGACCGCCGCACTGTAACTTTGATCGCCCAGCGTTACCGTGACGATGCTGCCCTGATCAAGATGGCTGGAACTGCCTTGAATCAGATGCCAGGTATTCACATCAGCGGCATCAATGACGTTGTCATCAAACGGCGTGTTGAGCGTGAGCGTGGGTAAGTCATGTACCGCAACCTTGAAGAACTGATCCAGCGTTTGTGTATCGCTGTTGCCATAATCATCCCACCGATGAGCCGTTGCGGTGACGTCGCCATCCAACAACGCCATCAAATCATCCTTGGGAAGGGTGATCATCCCCTGCTCCGGCAAGTAGGTTTTGCCGTTTATTTCGAGTTCCTTAACACCTTCGATATAGAAAGTCAGGCCATGCTGCGCTTCTTCATAGTTCAGCGTCATATCACCGCCAATATTCATCTCGTAATAGATCGGCGTTAAAACAGTATGAATATTAAGGTTAAGTATGTCGTCGGTGTAATTGTTCGCCGCATCAATGGCATAAACGCGAACTTCGCCGCTTGAGATAAATTTGTCGACATCTGCCGCAGCAACCAGCACCTGCCAATGGCCATCTGCGCCGATCGTCGCGTGATGTTCAACGCCATCACCGCCTTTCAATACCAACGCCTGGCCCGCTGCCACCGTTGAAAGCGTGCCGCTGATCAACAGATCCTGTTTTGACTCAGCCAGGTTAATCACGTTGTCATCAGTGACTTTATCGAAATGGATTTTCGGCACGCTGCTCAAGTGAGTCAGCAGCGTTAAGTCGTGAGTCACCGTGCTGGATTTGCCGTTGGCATCAACAGCCGTGACTTTCAGACTGTAAACGCCATCCTGTAACGCTTGCAGATCGTCAGAGCTGAAGTGGCCGATCCATTGCCCGTTACTGCCCACCGCGCCGGTCACGGTTTTATCGCCTAGCGTCAGCTTGATGATTGAATTCGTCGCCATATGCGTGGCACTGCCGGTGATATCCACGCCGTAAACACCTTCTGTTATGCTTACCGCGTCATCACCGCTTATGGTGTCAACCGTGACCGTTGGCTTAATGGTTTTATCCACATAAAGTCCGAAGTCCACCGTGCTTTCGGTGCTGTTACCGGCTTTATCGGTGATAGTCAGCTTTAGGCTGTAGTTGCCATCTGGCAATCCTTTCAACGCTTCAGCCGGCATTGAGGCATTCCAGTAGCCCCATTTATTCACCGTGCTCTGCCAGCTTTGATCGTTAAACGTGAGGGTCACGGTTGATCCCGCTTCGCCCACCGCCTGACCGCGTAAATGCACCCGATTGTTGGCTTCCCAACCCGCAATGACGCCATCCATCGCGATCGGTTCGTAGGGACGCAGCGCGGCCGGTGCCTGCGTGTCTGCCGCGCTGACCGCCAGCGTATTCAGGCTAACCGCTGATGTTTGCCCCTCTGAATCTGAACTGGCGACCACACTGCTGGCACGCGCCACAGAAGTGGATGTTGGTGCGACATCAGGCAGGGCAAAATCGCTGACGGCAGCCTGAAAGATCGACTCTAGCCGAACAGCACGATAATCATCACGTTGGGACATAGGTAACCTCGATTCAAAAGAACATTAGCCGCAAGCCATCAGAGATATTGATATTTACTCGCGGACAGGATTAGGTTCAGGCCAGACGCATCGGCCCGTTTCCGCTGGTCGGAACGGGTTACCCGTAGGTAACAAGGATTAATGAATAAGTCTCAGCAGAAGAGAAAAGTAAAATACCAACGTCCGGTTTTATGCATCGCACAGCCTTGCACTGTGCAGTTGCACCTACCCTAATCTTTCATTCAATTGATGGATAGTGGCGAAAATCTGGAAAATTGATTATCACGAACCGCAAATAAAAAAATCAGCGAGCGCTCACACACTCGCTGATTCATCAGTACACCTTACCGTTACAACGCGGGCTTACACCACATGTACCTGCAAGTTGTGTTGCACTAACACATCGCCCAAGGTGTTATCGCTGCTCAGCGCCGAGTTGTGATAAACCTCGAAGGTTTGTCCCTCCACGGTGCGCTGTCCAGTGACTTCCCACACGCCGCCATTGGTATTTGCCAACATCACCTGACTGCCATCAGCCCCTTTGATCACCAAATCATCACTCTGCTTATCGGTAATATTAAGTGCTTCATTGAGATCGAGTTTCACCGCGTTGGTGCCGGTTGTACCCAAATCCAGCACTTCAATGTGCTCTACTTTCAGGCCCAACGAGGTAAGATCCAATGTCATATGATCGCCGTTGAGCACCAGGGTATCGGTGCCCGCACCGCCATCAATATGGGTGAAGTTCAGGGTGCTGACGTTAACCGTGTCATCACCTGCGCTACCCGTTACCGATGCGCCCTCTGCCGTGGTGCCGTCCGCCAGCGTGATCACCACACCACCGATGGTGTAACTGTGATCATCAGCAACCGCTGCCACGCCTGCGGTTGCCGTGGCATCCTGGGTTTCAGTGCTGCTGGTGGTCGAGGTATCGCTGGCAGTGTCCGCTTCCGTGACCAGGCTGGAAGCCGCCACTGCAGCCACTTTGGCGTTTGTCGTCGCTTCCGTGCTGGTTGACGCAGTTGAGTTGTGATCGGCAACGGCAGCAGCTGTCGCGGTGTCATCCACAGAAAGCGTGCTGAAAGCTGTTGTCGCAGCAGGCACCGCCAGCAACGATCCCAGCAGCAGCGTGACATTTGACGCTGAGGTATTGCCTGCCGCATCGGTGATTTTTATTTGCGCCGCAGTCAGCGCAGAAAGAACCAACCCACTTAACGACAATAACTGCCCGGAAGTGAACCTGGCGCTGTAGCGACCCAGTGCATCGGTGGTGGTGGTAACACTGACATTAGAAAGCCCGCCGGATGAATTGAGCAGCGTGACCTTCACGACTGAGCCCTGCGCTGCATATAACGATCCTCCGTTCACCGTAAATCCGGTTAGCAGCGAGGTCACTATGTTGAGCACCGGATCGGCTCCCACCAGCGGCGCATTATGCGACAAGGCATTAAAGGCGCTGTTAGTGGTGACGGTGTTGCCACCAATATCCCGTACGGTAACAACCATGTTCTGGCTGCCATCGGGAATCGCTTTCAAGATTTCTGACGGGACGCTGATGTTCCAGACACCGTTAGCCCCTATCGTGCCGGTTAACGTTGTGCTACCCAGCGTGACGCTCACTTGCCCACCCACCGCATTCGTGCTGGTGCCGCTAATGGTTTCCGCGACATTGGACTCAGCGATATTGAGGTAGCCATCCGTACCGAAGTAGCTGTTAAGCCCAACCGTTGGGGTGCTATGGCTGGCTACGCCCAATGTTGCTGTTCCACTGCCGCTGCTGCCCACGCTGTTGGTCACGCTGGCTGACACCGTGTAGGTTCCATCTGCAATCGCCGCAAGGTTAGCCGGCGATACCGACAAGCTCCAGGCACCACTGCCGTTAACTGTGGTGCTATACGTTTGTGATCCCACCGTAACGCGAATCACCGAGCCTTCCGCATTGGTGGCGGTACCACTGATGGTTTGCGTTGTTTTCACATCGACAACACTGAGCGCGTTATCACCAAACAGCGAGGTGATGGCAACGGTTGGGGCGACATGGCTAATCACGCTGAGATTGCCGCTGCCGTTTGCCACGTTGCCGTAAGCATCCGTGGCGGTGACGGCCACTGTTTTAGTGCCATCAGCGATCGCGGCAAGATCGGCTTTTGGCACGCTGATGCTCCAGCTACCACCACTGACCACTTTGGTGGTGTAGGTTACGCCGTTCAGCGTTGCGCTCACGGTTGAACCCGCAGCCAGATTGCTACTGGAGCCGCTGATGGTTTGGTTAGAGGCCAAATCGCCTGCACTCAACACGCCATCGCCAAACACCGTATTAAGGGTTAATGTCGGCTGGTTGCCTATTGCCAGCTGAACACCGGCAAGGGTGGTGGTGGTGTTACCTACGACATCAGTCACCGAGGCGCTGACGGTAAAGCTGCCGCCTAACAGTGTACTAAGCAGGTCTGGCGTTAACTGCGTCGAGAAGGTGCCATCATTGTTGACTGTTGCGGTAGCGCTAATACTGCCAATCGCCAGTCGTACCGTGCTACCACCCGCCACGCCCGTGACCGTACCACTCACGGTTTGTGTGACCAATGACTCCACAAGGTTGAGTACACCATCGCCAAACAGCGGATTCAGTACCACTTTCGGTAGGTTATGAATGCCTACAAGCGCGCCTGCCGTGGTGCTGGTGGTGTTGCCTGCGGTATCGGTGACGCTCACGCCCACCGTCAGGTTGCCATCCGCAATGCCTTGTAACAGTGTTGGCGAGAGCGAAACGCTAAAGTTACCGCTGGCATCGGTTAGTGTTGCATATTGCTGACCGCCGATGGAAACCACCACGCGCGATCCCGCTTCCGCCCCGCCAACAACGCCGCCAATCACCTGGCTCACCAGTGCATCTGCCACATTTAACAAACCATCGCCAAACAGCGGATTGACCGAGATGGTGGGCAAAATCGTATCAACGCGAATACCTGCGCTGGTTGAGGCAGTGTTGCCTGCCGCATCCGTCACGCTGGCCCCCACGGTGAGATTGCCTTGCGCCAGAGTAGAAAGAATGTCTGGCGTGACCGTCGCGCTAAAGGCTCCGCCGGTGCCGACTAGCGCCGTAACCTGGCTGTTGCCCACGTTCAGCGTCACCGTTGATCCGGCAGCGACGTTGTTTACCACACCGCTTATGGTCTGATTGGTCGCAATATCAACCAGATTCAGGATGCCATCACCAAACAGCGACGTCAGGCTGATGGACGGCTGCTGGGTAAAGATGCCGATGGTTGCGCTGCTGGACGCCACGTTACCCGCGACATCTGTCACGCTCACACCCAGTGACAAATCACCATTCAACAAGGAGGTCAGATCGCCCGTCGGCAGCGTGACGCTCCAGTTGCCGCCAGCCTGCACCGTCGTGGTATAACTGCGACTGCCGAAAGTCACGGTGACCTGCGAACCTTCCGCAGCGTTTTCAATGACGCCACCGATTAATTGGCCCGCCGCAGCTTCCGCAATATTCAGCAGGTTATCGCCACCAAACAGCCCGACGAGATTCCCCACCACGGGTACCGCATCAACAATGGCGGTGACCGTTTCACCTACGGTGCGACTGTTGCCAGCGGCATCGGTCAAGGTAACATCCAACGCTAACTGGCCATCAGTGAGCAGATCCAGCACGTTTGGCGGGACCACGATGGCCCATTTGCCATCCTGACCCACCGATGCAGTGAGCGAAGTGCCGCCCACGACCACGGAGACGATCGCTCCAACGCCAGCCGATTCTGCAGTACCGCTGATGATCTGTGCGACAGTGGTATCGACGGCACTCAAGGTTCCGTCGCCAAACACCGAGTCGACCACCAGATTCAGCGCTGCGTTGACCACTTTGTTAACGGTCAATGTGGCATCCGTTTGGTTGCCAGCGTCATCAGTGACACGCACGCCAAACACCAGCGCGCCTTCCGTCAGGCTGCCCAGCACCTGTGGCGAGAGATCCAGACTAAACGTGCCATCAGCAGCCACCACCGCCGAGGCAAGGGGCGCGCTGTCGCCAGCATAGAGATAAACGGTTTCGCCTTCTGCGCCAGGTGCTCTGCCGGTTAACACCTGCGTTGCCAGAATATCGGCGGCGTTGATCAGGTTGTCACCCAGGAACGCGTCCAGCTCAATCAGCGGTGCTGAGGTATCTACAGTGATAGCTTCGTTGGCATTGGTAACGTTACCTGCCGCATCGCTGAGCTGAGCGGTGATAGTTTGCGAACCGTCAGCCAGCGCCTGCATATCCGCTGCGGGAACATTGGTAGACCAGCTACCGTCACCCTGCACAATGGCGTTGTAGGTTTTGCCATTGAGCGTGACCACCACGGTGCGCCCCACTTCCGAAGTGGAAGCCGTCCCGCTGATGGATTGACGTACCTCGCTTTCATTGGCGTTGACCACGTTGTCAGTGGCGAAGTTGTTAATCGTCAACGTTGGCGGCGTAAGATCAACCACCACATTGCCGCCGGTAGTGACAGAACCGTTAGCGCCGCTGGCATTGACCGTTACCGCTACGTTTCCATCGCTATCGCCAAAAGCGGTGGCCGGCACGGAAGTGCTCCAGTTACCGCTGCCATCAATGGTTGTGGTGTAGGTTGTTGTGCCAATCACCACCTCAACCACGCCGCCCGCGCCCAGGTTTGCGGAGGTGCCAGTGATGGCTACCGATCCCTGCGCCTGATCAACCGTGCTGACAATGTTATCGCCAGAAACTGCACCCAGCGTTACCAATGGTCCCGGTGGCGGTGTGAGATCCACTGCATAGGTGACAGTTTCCGTCGCGGGGTTACCCGCCAGATCGCTAACGGTAAAGGTGACGGTGTTAGAACCTGAAGTGAAGGTTGCCAACTGCGCTGGCGTTAAAGTCAGGCTCCATGTGCCATCACTTCCTACCGTTGCCGTACCCAACGCCGTGCCGTTTAAGCTCACGGTTAGCACTGAACCCGTTTGCGCGCCCGTTGCCGAGCCACTCAGAACTTGTGGCTGGATACTTTCGGCATAATTCAGCGCATTGTCGCCAGCAAATGCATTAACGGTGATCGTCGGTGGCGTGGTATCGACCACCAAGGTATTGCTGATCGTCGCCGTATTGCCGTTAACGTCCGTTGCTGTCACCGAAACGGGATAACTGCCATCTGCAAAACCGGCCAGCTCTTCAGACGTGATGAGCACCGTCCAGCCGCCGTTTTCATCGACCGTTGCCGCATAGCTTTCATCGCCCATGGTGACAGTCACGGTCTGACCTGCTCCCGCTTTACCGGTGGTACCGCTCAGCGTGAAGTCTTCTGCGGCTTGAGCCGCATTAATGAAGCCATCATCAAACTGTGCGTCAACCGTTGGGCGCAGCGGGGTGAGATCGGAAGTAAAGGTAAACGGCGACGTCACGCTGTTACCTGCGGCATCAACTACCGTCACGTTCAGCGTATGGCTGCCATTGCCCAGCGAACTCAGCGCACCTGCCGGTATATTGACGTTCCACTCACCTTGCTCGCTCACGGTACCGGTATAACGCGTGCCGTTAACATCGACCGTGATACTCACTGCCTGATTGGCCCCGGTACTACCTGTGGTACCGGTTAGTGCCAGGCCATTGGCGGCCTCGCTGATGTTGAGCACGTTATCATCGCCAAACTGATTCGGCGCGAAGGTCGGTGCTGGAGCAGTGACAGCGGTAATTACATCCAGTGATGTCGTGTCGCTGTTGCCCGCAATGTCTGTCGCCGTAACGCTGATGGTGTGCGTGCCATTCGCCAGGGTTGCCAAATCGGCGGGGCTTAACGTCAATGTCCATGAGCCATCTTCAAGCACGGTGGCGTTGAATGGCTGGTCGTTATTCAGGCCCTCAATGGTCACGCCGACCGCCTGACCTGCGCCCGTGATACCCGTTGTTCCACTCAGCGTTTGCGCGGTTGCAGCTTCCGTCGCATCCAGCGCACCGTTACCAAAGGGCAGGTTCAGGGTCACGTCTGGCAAGGTGTTCACCACCACCTGCACCGAGCCGTCGATTGAGGCGGTATTCCCGACATTGTCGGTAACCGTTACCGTGACTGGCCAGGTGCCATCGGGCAGCGTTTGCAGCAACTCTGTGGGCAATTCCAGTGACCAGGTACCGTCACCATTAATCGTGGCGGGGTAAACTGTTCCGTTCAGGCTGACACTCACTGATGCTGCATTATCAATGTTGAGATTGCCGGTAAGGCTTCCATCTGCCGCGGCTTCGTCAGCGTTGATGCGTCCATCGCCAAACGGTGTATCGAGCGTGGGTTGAGCTATGGCGGTGATGGCCGAGGTAAAGTCTTGTGTTGCCTCGGACGTGTTGCCGGCACGGTCGGTAGTGACCACGGTGAGGGTGTGCGTTCCGTTACCCAGGCTGGCGATCAGCGTTGGCGGCAAGCTGGCTGTCCAGTTACCGTTAGCATCAACGGTGACTGTGAGTGGATTGCCATCCACATTCACCGTCACGGTTTGCCCATCACTGGCGTCGATGGTGCCGGTAATCAACTGTACCGTTCCCGCTTCCGTGCTGTTAATCACGTTATCGCCAAACTGTGTCTCGCCAATTGTTGGCAGCGCTGGCGGCGTCTGAAGAACTTCTACACTGGCAGACGCTTGTGCTGGGTTACCCGCTGCATCATTGGCCGTTACGGTAAGCTGAGTAATGCCATCAGCGACAGCGGTCAACGTATTGGCTGGCAGCGTCAGACTCCAGTTGCCATCTGCGCCAACCTGCGTGGTGAAACTGAGTTCGCCAATATCTACGGTGATTACCGTATTTTCAGCGAGTTCGCTGGAAGTGCCGCTCAGCGTTTGTTCAATACCCACATCGGCTTGACTGAGCAAGGCATCGCCAAACGGCAGCTCCAGCGTCAGTGTAGGCAGCGTATTAAAGGCCACGTTAAGATCAGCGGTATCGGTGGCGGTGTTGCCATCGGCATCCGTTACCGCAATGTTCAGGGTGGTTCCGCCATCCGCTAACTGTTGCAGATCGGCCGCAGGAATCGACAAACTCCAGCTGCCATTCTCTGCGGCTGTGGTGGTGTAAGTGATGCCATTGAGCGTCACTGAAACCGGAAGATTGGCTTCAGTGGTGCCGCTGACCACCAAATCCTGCAGCGACTCGGCAAGATTTAAGGTGTCACCTGCGCTGAGTGAAATACCACTCAAGGCGGGCAGATCGCTGTTCACCGTAACATCGTGGCTGATGTTTGCCGGGTTGCCCGCTTCATCATTCGCCGTAACCGTCAGGGTTAATGCCCCTTGCGGTAGATCAGCGACAACGTCAGCCGGCACTGAAATGCTCCAGTTTCCGTTTGCATCAATGGTGGTGCTGTAATCGATATCATTCAACGTGACAGTCACTTCCGTGCCTTGCAGCAGTAACGTACTGCCGCCGCTCAACACCAAGGTTTCTCCCGCCTCGCTGGCGTTGATCACATCATCACCTGCTACCACATTGACGCTGAGCGTGGGCTGAACAGCCTCGCTGGCAACCACCACAAAACTGCTGCTGCTGCTGGCTGGATTACCTGAACTGTCTGCGGCAGTCACCACGATAACCTGCTCACCATCCGCCAGCGCGCCAACATCTGCAGCGGGCACTGTCGCCGTCCAGTTACCATTCGCCTCGACTGTCCCGCTGTAGCTCTGACCATTCAGCGTGACAGTGACAAGTTGCCCTTCAGCCAGATTGGTGCTGGTGCCACTGATCGTCAGCGCCTCACCTGCCTCAACGCGATTGACGTAGTTATCATCACTGATCGCACCCACCGATAAGGTAGGAAGATCAACGGCATCGGCATCACGCGTCACGGTCTGGCTGATGTTGGTGGTGTTACCCGCCGCATCGGTCAGCGAGATCCCCACCGGGTAATCGCCATCCGTTAAGCCCTGTATTGCACTGGCCGGTAAATTCACGCTCCAGGTGCCATCTGAAAGCACCAGCGTTTGATAAGCCTGACCATTAAATGTCACGGTCACGGTTTGTCCGACATCCGCTAACGACGCGGTGCCGCTGATTGGAATTTCCTGCAAAACTTCAATCGAGTTAATGACGTTATCATCCGCGATGTCATTAACGGTCAGCGTTGGCGCAACGAAATCAACCGTCACGCTGCTTTCCAGGCTGCCTGTATTGCCGGCGGCATCCGCAACGTTAACCACAAGCGTCGTGATACCTTGATCAAGCCCTTGCAGCACGCTGCTCTCTAAGGTCAGCGTCCAGTTACCATTGGCATCCACTTCAGCAGGATAATCCGTTCCTCCGAGCGTTACCGTAACGGTTTGTCCTTCACCGGTAACGCCCGTCGTGCCGCTCAGCGTTTGGTTTTGCCCCGCCTCAGCCTGACTCAGATAACCCTCCGTAAACGGCGGTTCGATGCTGATCGCCAGCTCGCCAGTGGCAACATTGATCTCGCGCGTTTCAGTGAAACTGTTGCCTGCCGCATCGCTGACCGTGGCGGTCAACGTGTATGCACCAGCAGGCACACCCGCCAGCACACCGGCGGGCAGATCCAGGCTCCAGTTGCCATCGTTACCCACGGTGGTGGTCCAGACCTGATTATTCAAGGTAATGGTCACCGTTTGGCCCGTTGCATCGCTGTTACCGGTCAGGGTAATGACCTCAGCGCTTTCAGCCACATTGACGACGTTATCTCCCGCCACCGCGCCCAGGGTAAGGGTGGGTGGTGTGAGATCAATATCGACGCTGCCGTTTACCGCGCTGGTGTTCCCTGCTGCATCACTTACCGTGACAACATAATCCGTGGTGCCTTCGTCCAGTGCATCCAGCGCCTCAGCAGGAAGCGTGATGCTCCAGTTGCCGTTGCCATCGACCGTACCGCTGTAGTCAGAGCCGTTTAATGTCACGCTGACCGCTTGACCATCGCCCGTCACGCCAGTTGAGCCGCTCAGGGTTTGCGCAGAGCCGACATCCGTGGCATTCAGCGTACCGCCACCCAATTGCGTGGTTATGGCTGCATCAGGCAAGTTATTGATGATCACATTCAGCGTGGCGGTGCTGCTGAGGGTTGCGCCCGTTGAGTCTGCTGCTGTCACCGTCAGGGTCTGTGGTCCATCCGGCAGGTTTGCCAGCGCCTCGGCAGGCACAATAATATTCCAGGTTCCTGTCGCAGAGACCACGCCACTGTAGCCCACGTTGTTCAGCAACAGCGTGACGATGCCGCCTTCACCGACGTTGGCCGAGGTGCCCGTCACAATCAACGGATCCGCGCTTTCATTCAGATTCAGATAGTTATCACCGCTTAGCGCATCCAGCGACAGGCCAGATGCCGTGCTGTTAGCGGTAATCGTCACATTACCCGATGCCACGTTGCCCGCCACATCACTGACGGCCACTGTATAAGTTGCCGTGCCATCGGCTAACGCCGTCAGCACACCGGAAGGGACAGTCAGGCTCCAGTCGCCACTCGCTTGCACAACGCCAGTAAAGGGTTGACCGCCAATCGTCAACGTCACGATCTGGCCCGCCTCTACGTTCGTGGTGGTTCCTGAAAGGATTTGATCGGTTTGTCGTTCTGCGCCATCCACCGTGTTGTCACCGGCAAACGGATTCAGGGCCAACGTCGGTAGGCTGGCAGCATCGGCTTTCACCGTTAAGCTGCTGACTTCAGTGGTGACATTACCTGCCGCATTGCTGGCCGTGACGGTCAGCGGATAGCTACCGTTGACTACTCCGGCAAACGCTTCTGCCGGTACAGGCAGTGTCCAGTTGCCGTCTGCATCGGCGTTAACGCTGTAAGTGGTGCCATTGAAGGTGGCTGAAATCAGCGCATTGCCTTCACTGGTGCCGGTGAGATTCAGCGGCTGCGTGACTTCAGTGGCATTGAGGATGCCGTCGCCCGCTGGCTCATTCAGGGTTAACGCTGGCGGCAGCGTATTGACTTCAAAAGTGCCTTGGGCGCTACTGCTGTTGCCAGCAATATCGGTCACGGTGACGCTGTATGGCGTGCTGCCATTGGGCAGCGCTGCCAACACTTCGGCCGGGATCGAAACCTGCCAGGCGCCTGTTGCGTCAGCCAGCCCACTGTAATCCACGCCATTCAGGGAAATAGTCACTACCTGGCCCGGATTGCCGACGCCGGTTGTGCCGCTGATCGCCCCGTTAGCAGCGGCTTCATCTGCATTGAGAATGCCATCGCCAAACGCCACACCTGCGGTAGCTGGTGGCGTGGTGGTTAGAACGTTCAGCGTGTCAGTTTGTGAGGCCAATGTCAGGCCGTTAGCATCGGTGACGGTGGTGGTCACAGTCAGCGCACCCTCCGCAACGTCGCTGAAGGTGCCCGCAGGCAGTGTCAGTGTCCAGTTTCCCTCTGCGCCGACCGTGGTGGAATAATCCGCCCCGTTTACGTTCACCGTAACGATGCTGCCCGCCGCAATGTTGCTGGTGCTACCGCCAAAGGTAACCTCACCGCCAACTTCAGCGGCATTGAGATAGTTATCGCCGCTCACCGGTGCCAAAGCCACGCCACCCACGCTGCTATCAACAGTGAATGTCGCTTCACCGCTGCTGGTATTGCCCACGGCGTTGATCACATTCACTGTCAGTGTTTGGCTACCGTCAGCCAGCGTTGCCAACGCCGCCGGAGGTAGAATAATGCTCCATTCACCGTTTGCGCCCACTACGCCGGTGTAGGTTGTACCCTCCAGCGTGACGGAAACCTGCTGGCCTTGTTCAACATTGGTGGTTGAACCACTCAGCGTTTGCGGTTGCTGCTGTTCTGCGGCGTTTAAGATGCCATCACCGGCGAAGCCTGCGCTATCAACCGTAATGGTCGGCAGCACCAGTGGATCGGTCGCCACATTCAGGTCGCTGGTGACCGTTGTTTGGTTGCCCTGTGCATCCGTAAGGGTAATCATCAGGGGATTCGTACCCGGCGGCAGTGCTTGTAGATCGGTGGGTGCAATTTGCAACGACCACAATCCATTCACACCCACCTGCGTACGGTAAAACTTACCGTTCAGGTTCACACTCACCTGATCGCCGTTTTGACCCGATCCGCTGATAGTCAGCGGTTGCGTCAGATCGTTGGTGTTAAGGTTGTAATCGCCGCTAACCGGGTTGACGACCAATGGCGGAGCGCTGGTATCAACCGTCAGATTACGGGTCTCGCTCGCGGTATTGCCCGCAGCATCGCTGACGATCACCGTAATGGGATAGTTACCATTAGTGAGGCCCGCCAGGTTGCTGGCAGGAATATCCAGCGCCCACTGACCGTTTTCATCTACCGTGCCGGTATACGTCACATTATCCAGCGTCAGACTGACGTTATCGCCGGCGCTGCCGCTGCCGGTGAAGGTGACACCATTTGCCTGTTCGCTGGCGTTAAGAACGCCATCGCCAGCTGGCGAATTAAAGACGAAAGTCGGCGCAGTGGTATCAATAGTCAGTGCGGAAGAGGTGGTGCCGCTATTGCCGTTCGCTGTCGTCACCGTGACGTTCAGATCGTAGCGACCCTCCGCCAGCGCTTGCAGATCGGCGGCTGGCAAGGTGGCCACCCAACTGCCATCCTGCGCCACCGTGGCGGCGTAAGTTTCGCCGTTCAGTTCCACACTGACGCTGCTGCCAGGTGCGGCACTGCCGCGCACCAGCACATCATTTTCTGCTTCAGCCGCATTAATGATGCCGTCTCCAGCAACAGGGTTGATGGTTGCTGTTGGCGTACCGGTGTCAACCGTGATCGGCACGGTGGTGCTGGTGGCATTGCCAGCCGCATCACTGACCGTAACGATAATCGTGTTAGCACCTTGTCCCAGCCCCTGTAACGCGCTCGGTGGGATGTTAACGCTCCAGTTCCCCTGCGGGTCCACCGTGGTGGGATAGCTATTATCCCCCACCGTGACGGTGACGGTTTGCCCTGCCGCTGCGGTGCCGCTCAGGGTTTGAGGGACATTCACTTCGTTGCTGTTTAACACGCCGTCATCAAACGGCGTTTCAACAACGGGTGCGGCTAATGGCGTGGTCGCAATCAGCACGGTTTGCGTCACCTCTACGCCGCCCGCGGTGACTGTAATAGTCTGATTGCCCTGATCCAACTCACTGGCAATCGCCGCCGGTACGGTGATCGACCAGCCGCCGCTTTCATCCAGCGCACTGGAATAGCTCACGCCGCCGACATTAACGGTGACGATAGTCTCTGCGGGCAGATTCGCCGAACTGCCGCTGATGATCAGATCGCTGGCCGATTCGGCGGCATTGTAGGCGTTGTCTTCACTGATGGGCGCAATCGCCAGCACCGGATCGGCGGTGGTAACGACTGAAAGTTCGCCATTGCCAGTGGCCTGATTGCCTGCTGCATCAGTAATGGTAACGGTATAAGCTTTGGTACCAACGCCGCCCAGCGAACCGGCTGGCAGCGTGACGCTCCAGCTTCCGCCAGGCTGAACGACGCCATCATAAGTTTGCCCGTTAATTGAGAGCAGTACCGGCTGTCCCGCGGGTACGTTTGTTGTACCCGTAATCAATACATCGCTGAGTTGCTCGGCGCGATCGATAACATCATCACCCGTTACCGGCGCAATGGTTAAGGTACGTGCGGTTTCTGCTACTACGGTGACATCCGAGACCACGGTGGTGCTGTTGCCATATTGATCATCGATGGTGACGGTCACGGGATAGATACCATCACCCAACTGGCTGACAGCTTCTGCCGGTACGGTCACCGACCAGTTACCATCATTGCCAACGGTGGTGGTGTAGGTGTCACCGTTAAACACCACCGAGACATTATTGCCTGGCGTGCCGCCTGCGCCATTCAGTTCTAAATCTTGGGTGTGTTCACCAATATTGATGTAGCCATCGCTGGCAGGCTGCGTCACTGTGGCTGGCGGTGGCGTAGTCGCAAACTCCAGCGTATCAGTAACCGTTGTGGTGTTGCCGTTGGCATCGGTTGCCGTGACGGCAACCGATTGTGGCCCGTTAGGCACTTGCGCCACATCCGCCGCAGGCACACTGACGCTCCAGCTGCCGTTATCGCCCACAACCGTGCTATAGGTTTGACCGTTCAGACTCACGGTAATGGTGTCGCCGCTGCTACCGACGCCGGTCACGATTAACGGCTGCTGAGCCTCTCCCGCATTGATGACACCATCACCGCCCAAATCACCCACCGTCAGCGGTGGTGGCGTCGTCGCCACGTTCAATGTGGTGTCTTGCGTGGTGCTATTCCCCACGGCATTCGTAATTGTCACGCTAACCGGATAAGAAGGATCGGTGAGCGCGGCAAGATCGGCTGTGGGTACAGAGGTGTTCCACTGACCATTATCCGCGACAATCGCGGTATAACTTTGGCCATTGAGCGTAACGGTCACGCTGTCGCCCGGTGAACCGGTGCCGCTGAGAATCAGCGGCTCTGACAAATCATTGGCACCCAGAATGCCGTCCCCGCCAGGCGCATTGATGCTGCCTGCTGGGGCGAGCGTATCCACGGTCAGCGTTTGTGACTGGCTGATTACGTTACCAATGGCATCGCTTACGGTAACGGTCAGGGTATAACTGCTGCCGTCTGACAGCGTTTGCAACGCTTCAGCCGGCACGTTTACCGTCCAGTTGCCATCGTTGCCTACCACCGCGCTATAGTTTGCGCCGTTAAGCGACACCGTCACCACGTCACCCGGCGCAGAGCCTGAACCGGTAAGCGGCAGGCCGCTGGCTATTTCCTCACTGTTTAATACCCCATCATCACCCGCGACAGGGCCAAGATTTAGCACCGGTAACAGGCTGTCCACAGTGAAATTGATGATTTCGCTGTTGCTGTTGTTCGCGGCATCCGTAACAGTAACCGTCAGGCTATTAGGGCCCTGAGCCAGCAAAGCGAGATCGGTTGCAGGCAGCGAAAGGCTCCAGGAACCGTCCGCATTCACTACGCTGCTGTAAATTTTTCCATTGAGTTCGACTTCAACCCGCTGTCCTGCACTGGGCAAACCCGTCGTGCCGCTAAGAATTTGATCGCTACCGACTTCGGCATCGCTTAGCACACCGTCACTGAAGGCGGTTTCATCCAGATTAACTTGCGGTTGAGCAGTAACGGCAACCGTTAATCCAGCCTGATCGCTGACCACTGCGCCGTTAGCATCCGTCACGCTGGCGATAACCTGCTGCAGCCCATCAGCAATATTTGCAAAGGCGGTAGACGGCACGGTAATGGACCAACTTCCGTTAGCCGCTACGCTGCCGCTGTAGTTCACATTATTGAAGCTCACCGTTACCAGCTGGCCTTCCGCCACGCCAACAGCCGTTCCGGTGATGATCAGATCTTGCGTGGCGTCGTCAGCGTTCAGATAGCCATCGCTGCTTAAGGGTTCGCTGATGGTGATGATGCCCGGCAGACCTTCAGCTGGGGCAACACTAAAGTCGTGGCTGCTGGTGGCGGTTGCGCCAGCAACGTTGGTGACGCTCACATCAACCGTTGCCGTGCCCGCGGCCAGTGCAATTAAGTCAGCCGTTGGCACGCTGGTGCTCCAGTTACCTTCAGCATCAACCTGTGCGCTGTAAGTTTGTCCGTTGAGCGTAAGCGTAACTACCTGTCCTTCTTCGACATTGGTGGTCGATCCAGAGAGCGTTTGGTCGGTGGCTTTTTCGCTGTTATCCAGCAGATCATCGTTAGCAAAGATGTTAACGCTGATAGTCGGTTCAGCTGGCGTGCCCGGACCGGTATCGACGGTAAAGTTCAGGGTTTCAACATTGGTGTTATTGGCTGCGTCGCGGGCAGTAATGGTGACGGTGCTCGCGCCCTGTGGCAGCGCCTGCAAATCTGCTGCTGGCAGCGTTAGCGTCCAGCTTCCATCTTCACTCACGGTAGCGGAGTAATCGGTACCGCCTACATTCACCGTTACCGTCTGGCCTGCGCCGGTTGCGCCAGTACTGCCGCTGAGATTGAGGTCGCTGGCAGCATCCGTGGCGTCCAGCGTGCCATCGGTCAGTACTGATGTGCCTACGCTGACATCTGGAATGTTCTCTACGACAACATTGAGCGTTGCACTGCTGCTGGCTGGATTACCGTTGCTGTCCGTTGCGCTGATTTGCAGGGTTTGGATGCCATCTTGCAAGCCGGTCAGCGCGTCAGCAGGGACGGTGACACTCCAGTTACCTTGCGCGTCAACCGTACCGCTGTAATCCGTACCGTTGAAATTAACCGTGATAACGGCGCCTTCTGCCACATTCTCTGCCTGCCCGGTAATTTGCAGCGGGCTGGCGGTTTCTTCCGCATTCAAATAGCCGTCATCACTGATCGGATTCACCGTTAATACGCCATCCGGCGCTTCGACAGTGAAAGTCCGTGACGCGGTTGCAGTGCCCTGAGCACTGGCTACAGAAACGCCAAGTGTGGCACTGCCTGCTGCCAGCGAGGCGAGCGCCTCAGCCGGAATGCTCACGCTCCAACTGCCATTGCCAGAGACCGTGGCGCTCCAGCTTTGGCCGTCCAGGCTAACGGTGACAACTGCACCTTGCTCAACGTTTTCAGTGGTACCGGACAACGTCTGGCTGCTGCTTTTTCGCCCACATCCAGCACATCATCACCGGCGAAGGCGTTCACTGTAATGGTTGGTTCGGCTGTGACTGGCAGCGTAACGGTGAAGTTGTAATCACTGGAGGCCGTCTCACCTGCCACATTGGTGACACTGACCGAAGCGGTGTTAGTGCCTTCCGCTAACGTGCCAAGGGTAGCGGCTGGCAGAGTCACGCGCCAACTGCCATCTGCGGCAACGGTGCTGGTGAACGATTCACCGCCCAGCGTGACCGTAACGATTTGACCCGCTTCAATGTTGGTGGTGTTGCCGCTCAGAGTTTGATCGCTGCCCTGCTCGATGCCGTCCAGCACGCCGTCGTCAGTAAAAGCATTCACGCTAAGGGTCGGCAACGGGGCATTTACAGTGACGTCATGGGTAACTGTGGCAACATCTCCTGCCGCGTTGCTCACGCTGACAGCGAAACTCGCAGTGCCGGTTGCCAATGCAGTCAGCGCAGAAGAAGGAACGTTAATGCTCCATGCGCCGTCACTTTCCACCGTGCCGCTGTAGCTTTGCCCGTTGAGCGTCAGCGTGACCACTTGCCCGGCTTCGACGTCAGTGGTAGTACCGCTTACGGTTTGATCGCTGCCCTTTTCGCTGTTATCCAGCACATCATCGCCGGTGAAAGCATCAACGCTAATAACCGGATCGCCTGGCTGTGGCTCAGGCGCAGCAACCGTGTAATTAATTTGTTGCGTGGCTTCGGTGCCAGAATTATTGGTGACGATGACCACCAGCGATGCAGCGCCCGGCGCTACATCGGCCAAGACACCATCAGGCAGCGCAATGCTCCAACTGCCATCCGGCCCAACGATGCCCGTGTAATTATTGCCGTTGAACGTCACTGACACGGTATTTCCCGCTTCTACGCCCGTGGTTGTCCCACTCAACGTCAGCGGGCCAGCCGCTTCAGTGGCATCAAGCACACCATCGCCAGCAAACACTGCCGCCGCAATCGTCGGCGGTCCCGCTTCTACTGTGACGTCCACCGTTCCGGTGGCGGTGCCGCCAGACGCATTCGAGACACTCACGGCCAGCGTCAACTCTCCCGCTGCCAGCGACTGCAACAGCGCAGGCGGTAACGTAATACTCCAGTTACCCTCCGCGCCAACGGCAGCGCTATAAACCTGGCCGTTCAACGTTAAGGTGACAAACTGACCTTCCTCAACATTGGTGGTCGTACCGCTGAGAACTTGCCCAAGACCTTTTTCCGTTTCATCGAGAACGTTGTCACCGGCGAAGTTATCCAGTGTGATGGTCGGTTCCGTTACGGCTGGCGTGCCGACCAGGAAGTTGTAATCTTCGCTAACCACGGTTCCGTTCGCGGTGGTCACGCTGATAGTCAGCGTGGCATTACCCGCAGCCAGCGCAGCCAATGCGTCAGCCGGAAGCACCACGCTCCAGCTGCCGTCTTCAGCCACCAAGGCGGTATAATTTGTGCCATTGAGCGTAACGGTAACTGTCTGACCCGCTTCGATATTGGTGGTAGAACCGCTCAGTGTTTGTGCAATCTCTTTTTCACCCGGATCGAGTACGCCATCGCCAAAAGGTGTGGTGAGTGTAACGCCAGGCTCCGCAGGGATTCCTGGCGCTTCCACAGAAACTTCGCGCGTTTCTGTCACTACAATCCCTGCGGCGTTGCTTACCGTCGCGGTGATCGTGACTGAACCTGCAGCCAGTGCTGACAAAACCTCAGGCGGGATAGTGACACTCCAACTACCATTGGCGTTAACCGTGGCGGAGAAGGTTTGCTCGCCAAGGGTGATCGTCACCACTCGACCCGCTTCAACATCGCTGGTTGTGCCAGAAAGTGTTTGCGCTGTGCCCTTCTCGCTGTTGTCCAGGATATCGTCGCCCGCAAACAGAGCAATGTTAATCACCGGTGAATCAGGCTCACTGTCCACACCATTCACTGTGATATTGAGACTGCTCTCAGCTGGCGTACCGGCTGCATTATTAACCGTAACGCTAATCACATTCGCGCCGTTTGCCAGCGCTGCCAGCGCCGTAGCGGGAACGCCTACGCTCCAGCTGCCATTTGCGCCCACCGTCGCGCTGTAACTTTGTCCGCCCAACGTGATAGTCACCAGCTGGCCCGCCTCCACGTTAGAGGTGGTGCCGCTAATGGTTTGTGTTGCCGTCTTTTCAGCGTTATCCAGCACGTTGTCACCCGCAAATGGATTGATGCTGATGACTGGCGTGCCGGGTTCGGTCACAGGCGGCGCTTCCACTGTGATCGCCAGATCGCTGGTTGCTACGGTGCCCGCCGCGTTGTTAACGGAAACGCTGATGCTGGTGTTACCCGCGGCTAATGCAGCTAACGCATCGGCAGGTACGTTGATGCTCCAGCTGCCATCCGCACCGACCGTGGCGCTGTAGTTCTGACCGCCCAGCGTGATGGTGACCAGCTGGCCCGCCTCCACGTTAGTGGTGTTACCGCTGAGGGTTTGCGTCGCGGTTTTTTCCGCGTTATCCAGCACATTGTCACCGGCAAAGGGATTGATGCTGATAGTCGGGGTGCCTGGCGCAGGGTTGTCTGTGCCGCCGTCATTGCCACCACCGCCGCCACCGCCACCACCACCGCCCGCTGCGCCGATGGCGATACCCGCCAGACCCAGCACACCTAAACCGCCGGCGGTTAAGACACCCGCTGAGATATTGGCATTTTCAGCCAGCAGCAGCGGATCCACGCTGTTGAGAGATTCATAGG
Source organism: Candidatus Pantoea bituminis (assembly GCF_018842675.1). Classification (NCBI taxonomy): domain Bacteria; kingdom Pseudomonadati; phylum Pseudomonadota; class Gammaproteobacteria; order Enterobacterales; family Erwiniaceae; genus Pantoea; species Candidatus Pantoea bituminis. The sequence continues at coordinate 1,146,226 of NZ_JAGTWO010000004.1, read as the reverse complement.
TAGGTGTAACTGACGCAGCGGCCAGGTCTGTGCCTTCCGCTGTGGTGGGAAACAGCGCGTGTTCCGGGGGATTTACGCCATCATCAAAAACCAGTTCGCTGTGTTCGCCTTCGACATCGTCAAAGAAAAATTTCTGATAGCGTACGGTGCTGCCGTCGCGCATATGCAGAATAAGATCGTCACCCTGACGTTCGTATTGAACCACCATGGCGCGCGTGCCGTTGATGCGCACTATGCTGGGTTCTGCGAGGTTAATTGTTTGAGTTAAACCGCCGTTGGACTGAGAGATCAGTGTGCCGTTTTCACGAGAAATGATATCGACTCGGCCTTGAGTGAGTTCTGCCATGTTGTAACCCCTACTCCACCAGATTAGCTAATATACTGAATTCAAAATCATAAATTAGATTTATGCTTTTAAGATCCACGCATTACCTCACTTTCTGCGATGCAGAAAGCGTCTTGCCTGGTGAATGTAAAGGCCTTATGGCCAATTATTTTCAGCGACCGGCTATGAGCCTTGCTGATTGAGTGAATTTTTAATTTAAGTTATTTTGTTATACATAAATTTTCGGATTTCTACCTGATCAATCTTTGACGGAACGAACAGAAAAATCAACTTCAATGTACAGATTTTGTTATGTTTTAATTTAGTTATCATTAACAAAATTCGCGTTATAAAGTTGAATGGGTGCGCTTTATCTTTGTTTTCTCATATCAATTTGTTGCCAGCTGTTTCCTATAACTGCTTAAAGAGGTTGAAAAAGAGTGATTAAAAAGGTGGCAAGCGGCTAATAAAATTTGTTTCACTGGGTGATGCGGCACACATTTTTGATCTCGGTTTACTTTTTTTAATAAAGTAACGTACTGAAATTGCGCGAAGAAATTTGGGTTAAGTCCACCTTGTGGATGACGGTGATGCCAGGAAAGTTCTGGAAAAGAATCGCGACGCGAAAAAGTCGGTAAACTCCCTTTTTGCCGACAGTTCGCTATTGAAAATCGCCTAATAAAAGCGAATGGCGAGCAGATAAAAGCGGCTTCGATGTTACACTTGGCCGCTTTGCTACTAATGAATTTTACCTATGACCGCACTGGACGCCGCACAGCAAAATAAACAGAACAGCCGCCTTTATTGGGGCACGCGCATCATCTTTCTGATCAACGGATTAGGCATGTCTGCATGGGCGCCGCTGGTGCCTTTTGCACGCGATCGCTTGCAGTTAAGCGGTGCCTCATTGGGCGCGTTATTGCTCTGTTTAGGCATTGGTTCGCTGGCAGCGATGCCGGTTACCGGTACGCTGGTCGGTCGTTTCGGCTGTCGTCGCGTCATGCTGCTTTCAACACTTGTTGTGTTGTCAGTTATGCCTTTATTAGCCACGGCAGATTCATTGGCCTTAATGGCAGCGTCGCTGATGGTGTTTGGTGCGGGTTTGGGTACGCTGGATGTGGCAATGAACTACCAAGCCGTTGAGGTAGAGAAAGCGTCAGGTCGGGCAATGATGTCTGGCTTTCATGGCTTTTTTAGCCTGGGCGGCATTTTGGGCGCAGGTACGGTGAGCTTACTGTTAAGCGCCGCGCTTACGCCGCTGACCTCCGTACTGATTGTCATGGTGGTCATGCTGCTGTTACTGGTTTGGCGCCTGCCAAATTTTATGAATGAACGTTTGCATCAGCCCGAACAACCTTGGTTAGTGATCCCGCGTGGCTGGGTCGCCTTTCTCGGTGCGCTTTGCTTTATTCTGTTTCTGGCAGAAGGCGCGGTGCTCGACTGGGGTGCGCTGCTGCTGCTGCAAAGCCCGGAGATGGCACCCGCTCACGCAGGTCTCGGCTATGCGCTGTTTTCGGTTGCGATGACGCTGGGACGTTTCAGCGGTGACAAAATCATTAACCGCTTTGGTCGCTATCCCGTGATGCTGACGGGCGCTTTGGCGGCGGCGGCAGGCATGACATTAGCGGTATTGTTACCCTGGCCTGAAATGGCGCTGTTCGCCTTTCTGCTGGTGGGTTTTGGCTTAGCAAACACGGTGCCTATGCTCTTCAATGCGGTAGGGAAACAACAAGATATGCCGGCAAATCTGGCGATATCCGCCATGACAACACTGGGATATGCGGGTATTCTCTCAGGTCCGGCCTTAATCGGATTCATTTCCCAATGGATCAGCCTCAGCGGCGCGTTTTTGCTGATTGCGCTGTTACTGTTAGCTGTGGCCGCCAGTGCGCGACTGGTTGCGCGATAATTCAGGTATCTGAGACGCTATGTTCTACAAGTTTCCCCTGACATCCGGCAATGTCACCCGCTTCTTTTTAGTGTTTAATCTGGTGCTGCTATTAGCGCTGGGCTTTGTTATCCACAACTCGGTTAATGCCTGGCTTACTGAGAAACGCTATGCCATGACTGATGTGGCGCGCGCAATGCAAAAGCGTATTGATGCGTATCGTTTTGCCACCTGGCAGATATACGAGAACCTCGCCACCAGCGCGGCAGGAACGGCGCCAAGCAGCAGCTTGCAAGAGACGCGTCTGCGCCCCGATGTCTATTATCTCGAAAAACCCGTCGTAAAACGGAAGCGCTGATCTTTGGCTCTCATGACAGCAGCACGCTTGATATGACCATGCGCATGTCAAACTACCTTGATACGTTATGGGGCGCAGAAAATCCGACCTGGTCGATGTATTTCCTGAATGGTCAGGATAACAGCTTGATCATGATCTCTACGCTGCCGCTGAAAGATATGGCGACGCGCTATAAAGAGAGCGCGATTAGCTCGCTGGTGGATGGCCGCCGTGCCGAGATGCTTCAGCAGGCGAATGCGCTGGATGAGCGCGAAAGCTTCTCGCCGTTGCGCCATCTGGCGTTTCAAAACGATCACTACTTTACGGTGCGCACCACCTTTAATCAGCCGGGACATCTGGCAACGGTGGTGGCGTTTGATCTGCCGATTAACGATCTGATTCCGCAAAATATGCCGCTGGAAAATTTCCAGCTGCGTCAGGATACAGCGCTGACCAATAGCAGCGATGAAGAAACAGCAGAAAGCACGCAAATCACGTTAGCGAACCCCAATCTTGAAATTGCTGCCACCTTGCCCAGCACCTCGCTGCAGCTGATTTACCACGTCCCTGTTACCCGGTTATTTGTTGATACATTGCACAACCTATTGTGGCCGTTGCTGATTAATCTGCTGCTGTTCCTGCTCTCCCTTGCCGGGATGGCGCTGCTGCGTCAGCAATCACTGCGCCCCAGTGAGAATCAGACTGCAGAGCTTGATTCTCTGCGGGTGTTAAATGAAGAGATCGTCGCCAGTTTGCCGGTCGGTTTACTGGTTTATGACTTCGCCAGCAACCGCACCATTTTGAGTAATAAGATCGCAGAACATCTTTTGCCGCATCTTAATCTGCAAAAAATCATTAATATGTCCGATCAGCATCAGGGCGTTTTGCAGGCAACCATTAACAACGAAGTGTATGAGATTCGCCACGCGCGCAGCATGCTGTCGCCGCATACCCAACTGTTTATGATGCGCGATCAGGATCGGGAATTACTGGTTAATAAGAAGCTGCAAAAAGCGCAGCAAGTTCTGGATCGTAACCATCAGATGCGTCAGCAATTGCTGCAGAATCTGGGTCACGCGCTCAACCTGCCGCTGGAAAAAATGGTGACGCAACTGGTACAGCTGAGCCAGCGCGATGAAGACGAAACCGTGCTTGACGTGCTGGATGAGAGCCAGGGATTATCGCGCCTTGTCGATGATATTGTGCTGCTGAATCGCCTTGAAGCGCATGACTGGTCGCCAGATGCCACGGTATTTAATCTGCAAGATCTGCTGGATGAGATCGCGCTGGAAAGCTTGCCACTGATGCGCCGTAAAGGGCTTTCGCTGGTGATGAATAATCATCAGCCCAACGATGAGATGCGTTTCGGCGATCGTCGCGCATTGCGTAAGGTTTTGACCACGCTGATGCATTACGCCTTAACGACCACGCGCTGGGGCAAGATTTCACTGGATGTCAAAGCGCTGGAGCAGCGTGCCGATCGTCTGACTATCGAACTGGTTGATACCGGCGCTGGATTAACGGTTGATGAACTGGCAAACGTTGATTTCCCGTTCCTTGGCGACACCAGCCAGGATCGTTATGGACAAGCTTCCGGCATGGCATTTTTCCTGTGCAAACAGCTGTGCAAGCAGATGGGTGGCAGTCTGGAAATTGTGGCAAAAGCTGACATCGGCACACGCTACAATATGCAGTTGCCGCTGGCGCTGGAGCAAAAAAGCGTTGAGGAAGAAGAGAAAATTCTCGACGGCGTGACCGCACTGGTAGAAATTGCCGTGGAGGATGTGCACAAAATCGTATGTCGCCATTTAGAGAGCTGGGGCGCACGTTGTCTCACGCCAGATGAGCGTATTTCAGGACAAGATCATGACGTATTAGTGACTGACGATCCGGCGAAACTCAGCGGCTGGGCTTTGTTGCTGGCTGAGGATGAGTTAGGTTATCACGCACTGAACGAACAGCAATATCGGGTTAATTTCAATCTCAGCAGCGCGTTACTGGATGCGTTGCTGGCGCTGATTGAGAAGCAATTGTCCCATGATGTTATGGAGGATGACGCCGAAGAAGAGGCTGCTACACCGCTTATGAGCGGGGGCTATTTCCAGCTGTTTACTGAGACAGTACCGGATGATGTAAAGAGACTGTATACTGAGTCGGCGGAAAAGGACTACGCCTCGCTTGCTCAGACAGCGCATCGCCTAAAAGGCGTGTTTGCCATGCTCAATTTGACGCCAGGTAAACAGCTTTGTGAAGAGTTAGAACAACACATTAAAGCGTGTGACGATTCAAACATTACAAATACCACCAGTGATATTGACGCTTATGTCAAACAACTGCTGCAGCAAGGTAACCAATAAGATGAATAACTTAAACGTAATTATTGCCGATGACCATCCAATTGTTCTTTTCGGTATCCGAAAATCTCTGGAACAAATTGAATGGGTTAACGTTGTAGGTGAGTTCGAAGACTCAACAGCGCTGATTAACAACTTGTCCAAACTGGATGCTAACGTTCTGATCACCGATCTTTCAATGCCCGGTGAAAAGTATGGTGATGGCATTACACTGATTAAATACATTAAACGTCACTATCCAGACCTGTCGATTATCGTTCTGACCATGAACAATAACCCGGCAATTCTGAGTTCAGTATTGGATCTTGATATTGAAGGAATTGTGCTGAAGCAAGGTGCACCAACTGACCTGCCGAAAGCACTGGCTGCACTGCAGAAAGGCAAGAAATATACGCCAGAAAGCGTGGCAAAACTGCTGGAGAAAATCAGTGCCGGTGGTTATGGCGACAAGCGTTTGTCACCAAAAGAGAGTGAAGTACTGCGTCTGTTTGCGGAAGGTTTCCTGGTGACTGAAATTGCTAAGAAACTGAATCGCAGTATTAAAACCATCAGTAGCCAGAAAAAGTCGGCGATGATGAAGCTGGGCGTGGAAAATGATATTGCCCTGCTGAACTACTTATCTTCTGTTAGCGCGACGCAAGTCGAAAGAGATTAAGCTGTTCCTGAAGGCGGTGCACTCAGCACCGCCTTTTCATTCTGCCCTATCGTTCTACCGCTCTACCCTTCCCGCGTTTTCCGTACCCGATCCGCATAAATCGCTAACGTAACCTTCAGTACATCTAACGTCACCGGTTTCGACAGACAATTGTCCATGCCCGCATCCATACAGCGCTGCTTCTCTTCCGCTAAGGCGTTGGCCGTGACGCCCACTACCGGGAACACATGGCCCAACTGGCGTAAGCGCTGCGTCAGGCGATAGCCATCCATATTAGGCATGTTGACGTCGGTCAGAACGATATCGATCTCATTGCGGCTCAATACATTAAGCGCATCCACACCATCCTGAGCCGTTTTGACCTGATAACCTAATGTGCCAAGTTGTTCAGAGAGCAACATGCGGTTTATGGGATGATCGTCGACGATCAGGACCATAATGTCGTCGTTGTTTACCTTCTCCTCCACGGCACCGGCTAACAACAACGCATCTGCGGCTTCGTTTTCTACTGGAATGCGGTAGATACGCGCCAGCAGCGTCGGCAACTCATGCAGCGTGGCGGTGCTGTGAACCCAACGTCCCGACTGACGTTCGCGCGGCATATCAGCATGCCCGCCGTCAAAGGTGATAACCGCACGCAATGGCGCATCCATTTCCAACTCATAATCGGCCAGCAGCACGTCGTCATTGCCCACTTTGCCCAGATATTCCGCCACGCGAAGGCCCTGCTGCTGCAACTGCCGCGTGATAAATTCGGCTAAGTACTCATTGCGCATCGCCAGCCAAATGGTTTTGTCCTGCATACCCTCCAGCAGTGGCGGCGAGGGTTGCTGACCTTGGTAGATCGGAATACGCACAATGAACTGGCTGCCCATGCCGGGTTCAGAATCGACCTCGATATCACCATCCATCATGTTGATCAGTTTTTCACAAATTGCCAGGCCTAATCCGGTCCCCTGAAATTACGCTGCACGCCATTACCCACCTGGAAGAAAGGATCGAACAGCCGTGGCATCTCTTTCGCGGGAATGCCCACGCCGGTGTCGCGCACGCGGAACGCCAGATAACCGTCCAATACATAGGCATGCAGAATAATGCAGCCGGTATGGGTAAATTTGATGGCGTTGTTAAGAAGGTTAGAGATGACTTGTTGCAGGCGCAACGGATCGCCATCCAGCGCCTGCGGCACGTCGTGTTCGATGAAGCAATAAAGCGTCAGGCGTTTTTTCACCACCAGCGATAAGTAGTTGCCGACAATATGGGTGATCACTTCACGTGGCGCAAATGGGCGCGGTTCAATCTTCAACTGTTCCGATTCAATTTTCGAGAAGTCGAGAATGTCGCTGATGATCTTAAGCAGCAGGCTGGAAGAGTTATTCATTGCCGTGACCAGCGCATCGACACTGCTTGGCAATTTCTTAGTTTGTAGCAGATCGAGGTTGCCGATAATGCCATACAGCGGCGTACGCAATTCATGGCTGACCGTGGCGAGAAACATCGATTTGGACTGGCTGGCCTGCTCTGCCGCGTGCGCCATTTCCTGCAATGACTGCTCCATGCGAACACGCGCGGAGACATCCACCAACACGCAAATCGCGACGTTCTCATTGCGATAGCGAGAGTGAACAAAGCTGATTTGCAAGTTGGTATTGCTGCCGGTAAGCACATCGACAAAATTGACCTGTTGGCCGCCAATGATTTCGTTGAGTCGCTGGCGATCTTCTTGCGTCAGTAAGGTCAGATAGTTATGAGCCAGTTCATTGCTGAGGATGTTGGTGCCATCGCTGGTACGCAAAATACAGATGCCCACAGGCGCCGACGCGACAATTTTACGGTTGAACTGTTCATGTTCTTCCAGCCGATGCGCGTTCTCTTCAGCAGGCAGGAACATGCGGCGCTCAAACAGCCAGGCTAAGGTAAATAACAGCACCGCGCTAAAAATATTGAGCAGCAGTGCGTTGATCATCATCAGCTTTAATTGATCAACCAGCACATGGGTGGAGACCGACCACACCACATTTAAGTCTGATGGCGGCAGCGGCTTTTTCAGGACTAACTGGCGATAACCGTCGAGATAACCAAACCAGGTTTTATCATCCGGCAGGTCATCCATTGAGAAACCCACGCCACCACGCCGTGAAGAGATTAACGGTCGATTATTCTCATCGAGAATAGTGGCCACAACAGGTAAATTGCCGGGCTGAATGAATTCATCGAGGCGAATATTTTGTTCAACACCCAACAATGCCTGCAGTTTATTCGCCACATAAACCGGCACCACCATATAGAAGTTGCCCACGCCCGGTTGGGTACTGTTATTAATCCAGTACATCGGATTACGTCGCTCTTCTTCATTGCTGTTGCGATAGCGCAGTACGTGTTCACGCAATGACTTTAGGCTGCGCTCACGATCAATATTGCTGCTGCCAATGGTGAAATCAGCAAGACACTGATTTTCACCACCGATAAAGAACACCCGATTGAGTTCATAAGAAGAGGCGAAATTACTCTTCCAGTAATTAATGTAATAACTCAAAGAATCCAACGAATTGCGCCAGGTATTACTCATTGAGGTGCAATCGCCATCGGAAAACAGCGGTGTGAATTGAGGCTGCGTTGATTTGCCGGGCATCATACCGGTTAAGACATCCAGCCCGTTGCTGGCATTGGTTAAGCGGTTTTCGGTGATGAATTTCAGCTCACGCATCATGTCTGCTGAGTGGCGAATATACCACTCTGTCAGGCCGTAATTACTGGCGAATTCCTGACGCACCTGACTCTCTTTATCGTGCAGTACACTGATGATGTAAAACGAGGTCAGTACCGCGCCTAACAACCAGATCAGAAGCGCCAGCGCTCTGAACAGGTAGCGCGAAATGCGAAGTGTAGTGCGAAATGAGACAGGATATTTCAAAGGAAACTCGCAGTTGGCAAGATTAATCGCATGATGAATTTGGAATGCCCATACACTAGCTTTATCACGCGAAAAAAGCCAGCCGGGTGCGGGTTTGCCGGGCTATTTGGGAATCTTTGAATGTGCTTTTAGACGATTTGCCCGTCGGGAAAAAATGAGGGGCAGCCGATCCGTTTGGATGTGGAGTTCCTTAGCAATGGGATACGCTTCTCCGCTGGATTTATTCGGATATAAAGTGACCCTCATTACGCTGAAAAATAAAGCAAAAAAACGGCAGGCCGGGTTTCCCTGACCTGCCGTTGTTATGACGAACCTAACTTGCTGCGGAAAGATTACTCTTCTTCGTCAGCAGCCGGTGCGTCATCTTCGTCTTCAAGATCGGCTTCGTCGATATCGGCATTATCGATATCCGCTTCCGGTGCGATGTCTTCATCACCTTCCGCGACGCTACCGTCGATTGAATCCAGCTCTTCTTCTTCAACCGGCTCGGCAACGCGCTGCAATCCAACCACGTTCTCATCTTCTGCGGTACGAATCAGTATCACACCTTGGGTGTTACGGCCCACGACGCTGACTTCTGAAACGCGCGTACGTACCAGCGTACCTGCATCGGTGATCATCATGATTTGATCGCTATCGACGACCTGTAACGCACCAATGACCGGACCATTACGTTCGGTAACTTTGATCGAAATAACGCCCTGCGTCGCACGCGACTTGGTTGGGTATTCCGAGTTAGCGGTACGTTTACCGTAACCATTCTGCGTCACGGTCAGAATCGCGCCATCTTCACGTGGCACAATCAGCGATACAACGCGATCGCCTTCTGCCAGCTTGATGCCGCGAACACCCGATGCAGTACGACCCATTGCACGCACAGCGGTTTCTGCGAAGCGCACCACTTTACCTGCGGCGGAGAACAGCATGGTTTCATCGCTGCCGTTGGTCAACGCTACGCCAATCAGTTCATCATCTTCACGCAGATTGACGGCAATAATACCGGCGCTACGTGGACGGCTGAACTCTTTCAACGCGGTTTTCTTCACGGTACCGCTGGCGGTAGCCATAAAGATGTTGAAGCCTTCAGTGTACTCACGCACCGGTAGAATTGCGGTGATGCGCTCGTTGGCTTCCAGCGGCAGCAGGTTGACGATTGGACGGCCACGTGCGCCACGGCTGGCTTCAGGCAGTTGATAAACCTTCATCCAGTAGAGACGACCACGGCTTGAGAAGCACAGAATGGTGTCGTGGGTGTTAGCCACCAACAGACGATCAATGAAGTCTTCTTCTTTGATTCGCGCCGCAGATTTACCTTTACCGCCACGACGCTGCGCTTCGTAATCCGTTAATGGCTGATACTTCACATAACCCTGATGCGACAGCGTGACCACAACGTCTTCCTGATTGATCAGGTCTTCGATGTTGATATCCGCGCTGTTTGCAGTGATTTCAGTACGACGCTCGTCACCGAACTGATCGCGCATCAGCTCCAGCTCTTCGCGGATCACTTCCATCAAGCGTTCTGCGTTTTGCAGGATATGCAGTAACTCAGCAATCTGGTCAAGCAGCGCTTTGTATTCGTCGAGCAATTTTTCATGCTCAAGTCCGGTCAGTTTCTGCAGACGTAAATCAAGGATCGCCTGCGCTTGCTGTTCGGTCAGGTAATATTGACCTTCACGAATACCATACTGCTCGTCAAGCCATTCTGGACGTGCTGCATCATCACCTGCACGCTCCAGCATGGCTGAAACGTTGCCTAACGCCCATGACTGCGAGATCAGGCCGCTTTTCGCTTCCGCCGGGTTTGGCGCACGGCGAATCAGCTCGATGATAGGATCGATGTTAGCCAGCGCAATCGCCAGGCCTTCAAGGATATGCGCACGGTCGCGCGCTTTACGCAGTTCAAAAATGGTACGACGCGTAACCACTTCACGACGATGGCGAACAAAGGCTTCCAGAATCTCCTTCAGCGCCATAATCTTAGGCTGGCCCTGATGCAGCGCCACCATATTAATGCCGAACGAGGTTTGCAGCTGCGTCAGTGAATAAAGGTTATTCAGCACCACTTCACCCACCGCATCGCGTTTGATTTCGATGACGATGCGCATGCCGTCTTTATCAGACTCGTCACGCAGTGCACTGATGCCTTCAACGCGCTTCTCTTTCACCAGCTCCGCAATCTTCTCAATCAGGCGCGCTTTGTTCACCTGATAAGGAAGTTCATGAATGATGATGGTTTCACGGCCCGTTTTTGCATCTGCTTCAACTTCACCGCGAGCACGGATATAAATTTTGCCGCGACCGGTGCGGTAAGCTTCTTCAATGCCACGACGTCCGTTGATGATAGCGGCAGTCGGGAAATCAGGCCCCGGAATGTGCTCCATCAGCCCTTCAATGCTGATGTCTTCATCTTCGATATACGCCAGGCAACCGTTGATCACTTCGCGCAAGTTATGCGGCGGAATGTTGGTCGCCATACCTACCGCGATACCGGACGAACCGTTCACCAGCAGGTTAGGAATTTTTGTCGGCAGAACTTCAGGAATTTGTTCAGTCCCGTCGTAGTTCGGTACGAAATCGACGGTCTCTTTTTCCAGGTCAGCTAACAGATCGTGGGCGATTTTGGACATGCGTACTTCGGTATAACGCATCGCAGCAGCGGAGTCGCCGTCGATGGAGCCGAAGTTGCCTTGACCGTCCACCAGCATGTAACGCAGGGAGAAAGGCTGGGCCATACGTACGATGGTGTCGTAAACGGCGGAATCACCGTGTGGGTGATATTTACCGATGACGTCACCGACAACGCGGGCAGATTTTTTATAGGGTTTATTCCAGTCGTTACCCAGTTCGCTCATCGCGAAGAGTACGCGGCGATGCACCGGCTTCAGGCCGTCACGCACATCGGGTAAGGCTCGGCCAACGATGACCGACATGGCGTAATCGAGGTAAGAATTTTTAACTCTTCTTCGATATTGACCGGTGTAATTTCTCTCGCAAGGTCGCTCATGGAGCCGCTATCCCTCTACTTAATCCCGGATTTTAAAGGTGCGAAAGTATATCACACTGCATTCAGCTGGTGAACGTTAACCACCTATTTCACCCGCTTTTCCTTATGTCTGAGAGGTGCGCCGCAACGGCTTAAGCGTTTATACTCAGTCAACATTTTGTCAGGAGTTACGATTCAATGAATGCACAGCCGCAGAATCATCAGCAGAACGTCGATGCGCAGGAAATTGCCAAGTTTGAGGCCGTTGCCTCACGCTGGTGGGATCTCGAGGGTGAATTTAAACCTTTGCACCGCATAAATCCGCTGCGCCTTGGTTATATTGCGCAACACAGCAACGGCTTATTTGGTAAAACCGTGCTGGATGTCGGTTGCGGTGGCGGCATTTTAGCCGAGAGCATGGCGCGCGAAGGTGCCGTGGTTACCGGGCTGGATATGGGCGCAGAACCGCTGGAAGTGGCACGTATGCACGCGTTGGAAACGGGCGTGAAGCTCGATTACATTCAGCAAACCGTGGAAGATCACGCGGAAACCCACGCCGGAAAATATGATGTGGTGACCTGCATGGAGATGCTGGAGCACGTTCCCGATCCGCGCTCGGTGGTTCATGCCTGCGCGCGTCTGGTGAAACCGGGCGGCGAAGTCTTCTTCTCCACCATCAACCGCAACCCCAAAGCCTGGCTGATGGCGGTATTTGGTGCGGAATATGTGCTGCGTATGGTGCCGCGCGGCACGCACGATGTGAAAAAGTTTATCCGCCCTTCAGAGTTACTGGGTTGGGTAGATGAAACCCCGCTGCGCGAGCAGAACATCATCGGCTTGCACTACAACCCGATGACCAATAAGTTTCGTCTGGGCCGCGGCGTGGATGTGAACTACATGATCCACACGCGTCACAGCAAAAACTAATCTGTGTGGCGCGCAACCCGTTTGCGCGCCCGCTGTCATTTATTCTCCTCCCCTTTGCTTAGCGAATCCTTTACCCACCGTTTAAATGCATAACCCGCGCTGATTAACGATACGTTTTTCGATCCATTGAGTGAGCCGCTAGTCCATAGATTGGAAAAACGTCAGTAATGAATGAAAAATCAGCGGTCGCTCAAGAAAGGGAATTTTTTATCAAACCGGTTGACACGATGGCGAGCCTTACAACACGCGGCCTAGGAAATTTCGCAAAAAAACAAGCCCAGAATCATCATTTTTTCCTCTTGTTAAGCTGCAGCAAATTACTAGAATATGCCCCCATATTGTTATGAATTTCCCCCTGAACCCCTAGATGTAGTGTTTATCCACAACATTATTCACAATGAATATGCTGTGTATAAACCGGGATTTCTTTTAATTTTTGGATACTCACGCAAAGGTAAAAACGCGACATGAACCAAAGTCTGCTCGTTACTAAACGCGATGGCCGCCAGGAGCGCATTGACCTCGACAAGATTCACCGTGTGCTGGACTGGGCAGCTGAAGGGCTGAACAACGTCTCCGTTTCACAGGTTGAACTGCGTTCCCACATTCAGTTTTATGATGGCATCAGAACCTCTGACATTCATGAAACCATTATCAAGGCCGCTGCAGACCTGATCTCTCGCGATGCCCCGGATTATCAGTACCTCGCTGCTCGTTTAGCGATTTTCCACCTGCGTAAAAAAGCGTACGGCCAGTTTGAACCACCAAAACTGTATGACCAGGTGGTCAGCATGGTTGATAAGGGCAAATACGATAGCCATCTGCTGGAAGACTACAGCGTTGAAGAGTTCGAGCAGATGGACGCGTTTATCGACCATTGGCGTGATATGAACTTTTCCTACGCGGCGGTTAAGCAGCTGGAAGGTAAATATCTGGTGCAGAACCGCGTTTCGGGCGAAATCTACGAAAGTGCGCAGTTCCTGTATATCCTGGTTGCAGCGTGTCTGTTCTCCGGTTATCCGCGTGATACCCGCATGGATTACATCAAGCGTTTCTACGATGCGATTTCAACTTTCAAGATCTCACTGCCGACGCCAATTATGTCTGGTGTGCGTACGCCAACGCGTCAGTTCAGCTCCTGCGTATTGATCGAGTGTGGTGACAGCCTCGACTCTATCAACGCCACCTCCAGCGCCATTGTGAAATACGTTTCGCAGCGTGCCGGTATCGGTATCAATGCAGGCCGTATTCGTGCACTGGGCAGCCCAATTCGTGGTGGCGAAGCGTTCCACACCGGTTGTATCCCGTTCTATAAGCACTTCCAGACGGCAGTTAAATCCTGCTCTCAGGGCGGTGTTCGCGGCGGCGCAGCGACTTTGTTCTATCCAATGTGGCATCTGGAAGTTGAAAGCCTGCTGGTGTTGAAAAACAACCGTGGCGTTGAAGGCAACCGCGTACGTCACATGGACTACGGCGTGCAGCTGAACAAGCTGATGTATCAGCGCCTGTTGAAAGGTGAAGATATTACCCTGTTCAGCCCGTCAGACACGCCGGGCCTCTATGATGCGTTCTTCGCCGATCAAGATGAATTCGAACGTCTTTACACCAAATATGAAAAAGACAACAGCATCCGTAAACAGCGCGTTAAAGCGGTGGATCTGTTCTCCTTAATGATGCAGGAACGTGCTTCAACCGGCCGTATCTACATTCAGAACGTCGATCACTGCAACACACACAGCCCATTTGATGCCAGCATCGCGCCGGTTCGCCAGTCCAACCTGTGTCTGGAAATCGCGCTGCCGACCAAGCCGCTGAACGATGTTAACGACGAGAACGGTGAAATCGCGCTGTGTACGCTGTCAGCGTTTAACTTGGGTGCAATTGAAAGCCTGGACGATTTGGAAGAGCTGGCAACGCTGGCAGTTCGTGCGCTGGATGCCCTGCTCGACTATCAAGATTACCCGATCCCAGCCGCACAGCGTGGCGCAATGGGCCGCCGTACCTTGGGTATAGGTGTAATCAACTACGCTTATTATCTAGCGAAAAATGGCGTGCGCTACTCTGATGGCAGTGCCAATGGCCTGACGCATAAAACTTTCGAAGCGATTCAGTTCTACCTGCTGAAAGCCTCGAATGAGTTGGCGAAAGAGCAAGGTGCCTGCCCGTGGTTCAATGAAACCACCTATGCGCAAGGCATTATGCCGATCGACACCTATAAGAAAGATCTCGATACCATCTGCAACGAGCCGCTGCATCTGGACTGGGATGGCCTGCGTGAGCAGATCAAAACCCATGGCCTGCGTAACTCAACGCTCTCTGCGCTGATGCCGTCTGAGACCTCTTCGCAGATCTCCAATGCCACCAACGGCATTGAACCGCCACGCGGTCATATCAGTATCAAAGCTTCTAAAGACGGGATTTTGCGTCAGGTGGTACCCGAGTATGAGCGCCTGAAAGATCAGTATGAACTGCTGTGGGAAATGCCAAACAACGACGGTTATCTGCAACTGGTTGGCGTGATGCAGAAGTTCATCGACCAGGCAATTTCGTCGAACACTAACTACGATCCCTCGCGTTTTGCCAACGGCAAAGTGCCAATGAAGCAGTTGCTGAAAGATCTGCTGACGGCGTATAAGTTCGGCGTGAAAACGCTTTACTACCAAAACACCCGTGACGGGGCTGAAGATGCGCAGGATGACATGGCACCTTCAATCCAGGATGACGGCTGCGAAAGCGGCGCATGTAAAATCTAACGGTCAGGCGGGAGCTTATCCCGCCTTAGTCATTTCACGGGACTCTTGCGCGTCCCGTCTACTTTTGGACAGTTTTTATGGCCTACTCCACCTTTTCACAAAACAAAAATGACCAGCTGAAAGAGCCGATGTTTTTCGGTCAGTCGGTTAACGTGGCGCGCTTTGACCAGCAAAAATATGACATTTTTGAAAAACTGATCGAGAAGCAACTTTCCTTTTTCTGGCGTCCAGAAGAAATCGATGTTTCACGCGATCGTATCGATTATCAGGCGTTGCCCGAGCATGAAAAACACATTTTTATCAGCAACCTGAAATATCAAACGCTGCTGGATTCGATTCAGGGTCGTAGCCCGAACGTCGCGTTGCTGCCGCTGATTTCGATCCCAGAGCTGGAAACCTGGATTGAAACCTGGGCGTTCTCCGAGACGATTCACTCGCGCTCTTACACCCATATCATCCGTAACATCGTTAACGATCCCGCGGTGGTGTTTGATGACATCGTGACCAACGAGCAGATCCTGGCCCGTGCGGAAGATATTTCCGGCTACTACGATGACCTGATCGAGATGACCAGCCATTGGCACTTGTTCGGTGAAGGTACGCATGAGATCAACGGCAAAACGGTTGTCGTTAGCCTGCGTGCGTTGAAGAAACAGCTCTACATCTGCCTGATGAGCGTCAATGCGCTGGAAGCCATTCGCTTTTACGTTAGTTTCGCCTGCTCCTTTGCTTTTGCCGAGCGCGAGCTGATGGAAGGCAACGCCAAAATCATTCGTTTGATCGCCCGTGATGAAGCGCTGCACCTGACCGGCACTCAGCACATGCTGAACCTGCTGCGCACCGGTGAAGACGATCCTGAAATGAAAGAGATTGCGGCTGAATGTCGTGAAGAGTGTTTTGAGCTGTTCAAGAAAGCGGCGCTGCAAGAAAAAGAGTGGGCGGAATATCTGTTCAGTGGCGGCTCAATGATCGGCCTGAATAAAGACATTTTGTGCCAGTACATTGAGTACATCACCAATATTCGTATGCAGGCGGTCGGCCTTGATTTACCGTTCCAGACGCGCTCTAACCCTATTCCATGGATTAACTCATGGCTGGTGTCTGATAACGTTCAGGTTGCACCGCAGGAAGTAGAAGTCAGCTCCTATCTGGTCGGCCAAATCGACTCTGAAGTGGGTGAAAACGACTTCGACGACTTCCAGCTGTAAGCATGAGTCGCTCCATCGTTATTCTGCGCACTTCCGGCACCCGGCTGGAGTGCGCAGACGATCATCCCAATCTGCTGGCAATGCTTGAAGCACAAAATATTTGTGTGGAATTTCAGTGTCGGGAAGGTTATTGCGGATCGTGCCGTACGCGCTTGCTCAAAGGCGAAGTGTATTACGCCGAAACGCCGCTGGCGTTTGTGGAACAGGGCGAGATTCTTCCCTGTTGTTGCCGAGCCAAAGGTGAGATTGAGATCGCGCTATAAACACAACGGGCGCCTTACGTAGGCGCCCGTTGTGCTTTAGTTTACCGGGTTGTTTAACGCTTCACCGTTTCAAGAATATCAATCCAGCCGTGACCGGTGCTGACTTCGCTGCCGTGCAGCCAGCGGCGCAGCATGTTCATTGCCATCATCGCCACCACTTTCTGCCGCGTCTCCTGATTATGCCGTCCGTGTGTAAACTTCACTCGCTGTCCCCACGTCGCTTCAGGCGTATGCAGTGCGATAGCGACTTCCCTTCTTCTAATGCGCCCACAGACAACGCCAGCGGCGTCTGCTGCCGTGCTGCCACGCTTGCTGTGCGTGTTACCTGATCTTCCAGGGTTTCAGCCTGCTGCGGCAGAACTTCTGCGGCACTGAGCGGCACCTCAGCTGAGGCTAGCTGCCAGTTCAGCAGACCCGCCGTGAACTGTTCACTGATCGCCAACTGCAGATCCCGATCTTTTAATTCACGCGCCAGCAAGGCGGGAAATCCTTCGGTGCCTTCAAAGATGGTGCATTCAGCCAGTTGCAGCCGAACCTGTTGCCAAACCTGCTCCATCGCGATGCGCTGACTGGCCGGCCCGGTAAGTTTGATTTCTATGATCGGCATGGAAGAGCGATAACCCATCACCACACCTTCTGGCAGGGCCAGCGGTTCCAGCTCCGCTGCCAGATCGCTTTCGCCGCGACCAAAGGTGGTCAGGCGCAGGCAAAGCGGCGGTTCAGGCAGTTCAAACTTACTTTTCAAACGCGGAATGATTTGCTGCTCAACCATAGTTTTGAATTCAGAGGGTACGCCAGGCGTAAAGAACATCCAGCAGCGATTGAGCTGTAGCGCAAAACCGCAGGCAGTGCCGACGGGATTATCCAACATCTCAGCATTGGCCGGTATTTCCGCCTGCTTGCGATTGCTCGGTGCCATGATGCGGCCTCGACTGGCAAACCAGGCTTCCATGTTTTCCAGCCACTCTTGCTGCATTTTGAGTTCTACACCGCAGGCTTTTGCTGCAGCTTGCGCGCTGAGATCGTCGCTGGTGGGGCCAAGTCCGCCATTAACAATCAATACGTCGGCTTCGTGACTGCGTGCCAGCAAAGTCTCAACCAGTGAATCCATGGCGTCGCCTACCGTGCTTCGACTGGTCATGGGTAAACCTTGTTGGAACAGCACATCGGCCAGCCAGGCCGCATTGGTATCGACGATTTGGCCATGCAGTACCTCATCACCGGTTGACAGCATCTCTACTCTAATCACGTATCGTTCTCCTTTTGCCGAGGGTTCCACTTTAGAAAGCCTGCCGACGAAACACAATCGATCGCATGCGAATAGGCGGTTTTAGTGTATAGCGGCAGAGTTGTGCCACATTGGCGGACAAAACAGCAGTCAAATCGTGAGGGGAATCTTTCGGGGTAAACATCATGATACCGACGCTGTGCGTGGGTCAAAGTGACAGGCAACATAGAGCAACGGCGGGAAAACCCGCCGTTTTATAACGTCTGACGCAGCTTAGCGACGCGCCAGCAGCAGCCCAAGCACCAGCCCGGCGGTGGCGCCGATACCGATGCCTTTCCAGGGCTGCTCATGTACATAATCATCAGCGCGGTAAGCGGCTTGTTTGGCGCGATAATAATAGCTATCTGACGCCTGGCTGACGCGTGATTTAACATCATGCAGCGCCTGCTCCGCTTTAGTTTTGAGCTCAATGTATTTCTGGTCGGCCGGATCGCCCGATGACTTCAACACTTCTTCCAGCGTTTCTGTCAGCAGCGCTAAATCATCATCCAGGCCAGTCTCAAACGGTTCAGTCTCTTTTACCATTGTTTCCTCCGTGTACATTGCAAAGCAGTTCCTTAACTATAGCCACTAATTTGCGCTCTGCCGCTTTCACTTACCAGGAATCACCCGAGTTTTCATTTGTTAACGTGATTTTTCTTTTCACGCTACGCTTTTATCGATGCAAAGAAGTGTAAGCCAGGCGCGTCAGCCGACAATTTCCCTTCGCTTCTTTGATTAATCTGATAAATTTTGTTCGGACTGAATTTTTCAACTACCCGGCTGTCGTACCCTCCTGTTGCCTGCGATTATCAGGCCATGAAAGTGCATTTCGCACGACAGTCACGACAAACTCGAACAGCTAAGGAAAGATCTCTGGCATGAATCGAAGAATGTTTATGAAAGCGTCAATGGCCTTCTCCGCTGTTAGCGGTATGACTGGCCTGTCAACGCTGTTTGCGCAATCCGCCTGGGCAGAAGATGGCATTGCTGACGGAACCGCAGTACGCTTCGATTTCGACGTATTGAAGAAGCAAGCGGCCAGTTTGGCGAAGCAACCTTGGGGTGGCGCGCCGGGTGCGTTGCCTGAAACACTGGCTACGTTAACGCCGCAGGCCTACAACGAAATTCAGTACGATGCGAATCACTCCTTGTGGAACACCATTCCTGACCGCGAACTGGATGTGCAATTCTTTCACGTTGGCATGGGCTTTAAGCGCCGCATCCGTATGTTCTCGGTGGATGGCGATAGCCGCCAGGCCCGCGAAATTCACTTTCGCCCGGAGTTGTTCAACTACAACAATGCCAAAGTCGATACCAAACAGCTTGAAGGCAAAAATGACCTCGGCTTCGCCGGATTCCGTGCATTTAAAAAGCCTGAACTGGCACGCCGTGACATCGTTTCATTTTTAGGTGCCAGTTACTTCCGCGCCGTTGATGACACTTTCCAGTATGGTTTGTCGGCGCGTGGTGTAGCGGTAAATACCTTCAGCAACGGCCAGGAAGAATTCCCTGACTTCACCGCGTTTTGGTTTGAAACGCCGGATGCAGATGACACCACCTTCACCTGCTACGCCCTGTTGGATGGTGCCAGCCTGACTGGCGCATACAAGTTCATCATCCATTGCGAAGAGAAGCGCGTGGTGATGGAGGTTGAAAACCACCTGTTCGCGCGCAAAGAGATTCGTCAGCTTGGCATTTCGCCAATGACCAGCATGTTTAGCTGCGGCACCAATGAACGCCGCATGTGCAATACCTATCATCCGCAGATCCATGACTCCGATCGCCTGGCGATGTGGACCGGAAAAGGCGAATGGATTGCCCGCCCCTTGAATAATCCGCAGCGGCTGCAGTTCAACGCTTATGAAGATGAAAACCCACGCGGTTTTGGTTTGCTGCAGCTGAACCATGACTTCAAGGATTATCAGGATGTGATTGGCTGGTATGACAAACGTCCAAGCCTGTGGGTTGAACCGGTGGGAAAATGGGGTAAAGGTGCCATCAATTTGATGGAAATCCCTACTACCGGAGAAACGCTGGATAACATTGTCTGCTTCTGGCAACCCACCGAACCGGTAAAAGCTGGTAGCGAATTCAGCTTCTCTTACAAGTTGTACTGGAGTGGCTTACCACCGGTTCGCAGTGGGCTGGCGCGCGTTGATGCTACGCGTACCGGTATTGGCGGCTTCCCAGAAGGCTGGGCTCCGGGCGAACATTTCCCTGATACCTGGTGCCGCCGTTTTGCTATCGACTTCGTCGGTGGCGATTTGAAAGCTGCTGCGCCGAAAGGGATTGAACCGGTAATTACCGTTTCTTCTGGTACGTTTAAGCAGGTTGAGATTCTTTATGTCGAGCCGATCAATGGTTATCGCATTCTGTTTGACTGGTATCCTAACAGCGACTCAACCAAGCCGGTCGAAATGCGTCTGTTCCTGCGTACCAAGGATGAGACGTTGAGTGAAACCTGGCTTTATCAATATTTCCCGCCGCCGCCAGATCAACGTAAACACGTTGATGATCGGCAGATGACGCCGGGCTAAACAGAACGGCGAGGAACATTCCTCGCCGTTTTTTTATCTCTTATTTTTGTCTACCGATTATTTCTGCATATCAATGTGCGGAATATCATCTTCGAGGTACTCCTCACTGACCGGGAGGAAACCGTGTCGTCCGTAAAATTTTTGCAGATGCGCCTGGGCAGAGAGAAACAGCGGGGAGTCTGGCCACTGTTTTTTACAGCTCACCAGCACCTGCTCCATCAGACGATTCCCCAGATTGATGCGACGAGCCTGATCCGAAACAATCACCCGGCCAATTTTCACTGGGCTGATCTCATCTAACGGTGAAAGAATTCGTGCATAAGCCACCAGCTCATCGCCACGCATTCCTAACAAATGCCGATTTTCAGCCATTAAATCCTGACCATCAACGTCGAGATAGGGACACATTTGCTCAACCACAAACACTTCACAGCGTAACGCCAACAGCGCATAAAGCTGCTGTACGGTTAAATCGCGATGATGAAGATCCAGCCAGGTAATTTCCATCTGTTTTCCTTATTGACGGTGTTCGCTTTGAACGTCATTTGATAATACTGCGCGACGGCACCCTTTTCTGCTGCCACAGCACATATCGCAACCGTAAACTTTGCCACAAGCGAATCGGCCACAACTGGCTTGACTGAGGTTCAATGACCCTTTTCAGCAAACTGACATAATCCAATACCAAACCCGGCGTCCACGTCATCTCTTCAGCACGGCCACGTACCACGCCCAATAACCAAAAGTTGGGATCGCTTAACAGACGAAATCCAGCATACGGCTGCCTGGCTAAAATGCCTTCCAGAGCCACGTCCAGCGCCTGAACTACGGTGGATGAGCAATTACGCGCCGTAAGGTTATAGGTGCTGTCGGCGCTATAGCGCTGCCAGTAATGCTGTAATGCAATTAAGTTGTAGTGCGGAAAAATAACCTGTTTGTCAGGCCGACACCAGCCAGCGACTTCCTCTGCCAGCGAAGGCAGAAAACGTCCAGCAACATCATTGTGTTCTCCGGCACGCAGCACGGCGCGAAAATTACCGCTGTCGCGATCGATTTCGTCACGCGGATAGTGGCTGACATAGAGATTATCGCCCGCTTCTAGCGCCGCGTGGCCAGTAGAAATTACCCCATTGTGATCCACCGCAGCGATATAACGGTCAATAATACGATAACGCTCGCGTACCACACTGGAACCCACCGGTGTCCAGACATAGACCGTTAACGTTTGCGACGGCGGCAAATCGGGAAAGCTGGGATGATCGTAGCGGCTGCCGTGCCAGCGCCGTAATCCTGCAGCCTGAAACAGCGGCAGTACGGTGACTGAACTTTCCTCGGTAAGCAAACGCGCCTGACGCGCCATTAACAATAAACTGGTCGCAATGCTTAACAGCAGCAGCGCAAAGCAAAGTGGTACCGCAATATGATGATGGAATGGCCAGTCGCTGATGATCACTACGCTGAGCAGCAATTCTATGGCACCCGTAAAACAGTGCTTTTGCCAACGTACGCCGCGCAGTACCAGCGCAGCCGCGATGCGAAAACAGCCGTCGAGAAAGAAAGCGATGCCAAACAGCAACGCTGAAACATCATTGTTATCTTCCGGGATATCGAAGATCAGAAAGGCGATAAATAAAAACCCCACGCCTTTGAGCAGGGTTAGCCAGTCGATGAGCATCTCCTTGGTCATGGCTAAGACCATCTGCACCACGCCTTCGATGATGAACAAAATCGCCAGCGTGTCTAACGGCACTGATAACAAGCCATCGCTGCCAATGTCGTAAAGGATCAACAAGGCAAAGGCCAACAGAATGACGCCGCCAATCGCCAGCCAATACCAACGCCTGCGCAGCACCTGTGCACCGGTTAATAGAAAGATCAGCTTGATCACAAAACCTCTGCGCGGCGAATTCAACACTGATTAAAAATTAGCAACGACAGGCAGGATTGTCAGATTACAGGCAAAAAAATCAGGCCCAAAGGGCCTGATTCGGCTATTTCACGGCTTTGCTTACATCAGCGGCTGAGCCATCTGCACCAGATTAATCAGCGGCTGCGGATAAATACCTAACAGCAGTACCAATATCGCGGAGATCAGTACCACAACACCGCCAGCGGTAAACGCCCAGTTAGCCGGTGTATCACGGGTGTGCAGTTCCGGCGGGCTAAGATACAAGCTTACCGTAACGCGCAGGTAGTAATAGAGGCCAATGGCACTACCGGCGACGACCGCGCCGGTCAACCACCACAGATTCGCGCTGACGCCAGAGGCGATAACGTAGAACTTACCGATAAAGCCTAAGGTCATTGGTATACCTGCCAGTGACAACATCATCACTGTCATCACCGCTGACAAAATCGGACGATGCCAGAACAGACCGCGATAAGAGTAAAGCGAATCTGCGTCCGGGCCACGATAAGGGCTGGACATCAAGCTAACCACACCAAACGCGCCAAGACTGCTGAACAGATAACCGGCCAGATAAACACCGGCGGTTTCCAGCGACAGCTGATGTGATTTCACCGCGATCAACGCGACCAGCAGATAACCGAGGTGCGCAATGGAGGAGTAGCCCAGCAGGCGCTTGATGTTGCTCTGCGAGATCGCCATCAAGTTACCGAACAGAATCGACACAAAGGCGATGATGCCCAGCACCGTGCGAACTGCTTCACTATCAGTGACGGGTGCGTACATAAACAGACGCATGATCACGCCAAAAATGGCAATTTTACTGGCGGTGGCCAGGAAAGTAGAAACCGGCGCTGGCGCACCCTGATAAACGTCTGGCGTCCAAAGATGGAACGGCACCAGCGACAGTTTAAAGCCAAGACCGATGATCATCATGCCCAGGCCCACCAACAGCAGCGGCTCCTGAATCATGGTGTCATTCAGGCTCTTGCCCAGCTCAACGAAACTCAGGCTGCCTGAATCAGCGTAGACCAGTGCAATACCAAACAGCAGGAACGATGATGCTGCTGCCGACAGAATGGTGTATTTCAGTGCCGCTTCCAGCGAGCGTTTCTGTCGGAAAGCGTAACCAATTAAGCCAAACAGCGGCAGCGACAGCAGTTCAATACCGATGAACAACGAAGCAAGATGGTTGGCACTCGCCAGCACGACACCGCCCAGTGCAGCAATCAGCACCAGCAGGTAGAACTCATCCTTGTTGTCTGGGAACCCGACCAACCAGGGATAGGCGAAGGTACAGGTTGCCAGACTCGCCAGCATCACCAGCGCGGTATAGAACATGGCATAGCCATCCACGCGCATCAGCGGCGTGACGTCCATCGGGCCAACCTGGCCAACAAAGTAAAGCGAGAACAGCGCGAGATTGAGGCCAATCACCGTTAGCGTGGCGTTAACAAAATGGTTGCGTCGCCAGGCAATGGACAGCATCACAACCACCACCGTCAATCCGACGATCAACAGCGGCAGCAACGCGATCAATTGTTGAGGAGTTATTGTCATGGCGAATTACGGCCTTGTAGTTGAAATTGAAGCGGTAAACCACTGCTGAATATTGCTCATTGCAGCGTGCGAGGTGTCCAGAATCGGTTGTGGATAGATACCCAACAACACCAACAGCACCACTAACACACCAATCGTCCCGAACTCGCGTGGGGACATGCCCGGCAGCGGCTCTTTTGACTTCGCTTCGCCGTAATAGGCGCGCTGCATCATGATCAATGAATAAACAGAAGCAAATACCAGACCGAAGGTCGCAATCACGATAATAACCGGCACAACCTGGAAACTGCCGGTGAGGATCATGAATTCACCGACAAAGTTACCGGTGCCCGGCATACCCAAATTAGCGACCGCAAAGAACAGTGACAGACCAGGAATCCATTTAATGCGCGACCATAAACCGCCCATCTCACGCATGTCTCGCGTGTGTAAGCGCTCATACAACTGACCACACAAGATGAACAGCGCAGCGGCGGACAGGCCGTGTGCAATCATCTGAATCACTGCACCCTGGAACGCCAACTGGCTTCCGGTATAGATCGCAATCAGTACAAAGCCCATATGCGAAATTGAGGTGTAAGCAATCAGGCGTTTGATATCGGTTTGTGCAAAGGCCATCCATGCACCGTAGAAAATGCCGAGAATACCCAGCCACATAGCGATAGGTGCAAACTCTGCCGACGCATTAGGAAACAGCGGTAGACTGAAGCGCAACAAACCGTAAGCGGCGGTTTTCAGCAAAATGCCGGCGAGGTCAACCGAACCTGCAGTAGGTGCCTGGCTGTGTGCATCCGGTAACCAGCCGTGTAACGGCACCACCGGCATTTTTACCGCAAAGGCAATGAAGAAGCCCAGCATCAGCAGATATTCAACGGTTTTTGACATCGGCGTGTTCAGCAGCAGTTCGTAATTAAACGTCCAGACGCCAGTCGCGCTGTAATGCACAAATACCAAGCCGAGAATCGCTATCAACATCACCAGACCGGAAGCCTGGGTATAGATGAAGAATTTGGTTGCTGCGGTAATGCGGGTTTTGCCGTCGGAGGCTTTATGACCCCAGAGTGCGATGAGGAAGTACATCGGCACCAGCATCATTTCCCAGAAGAAGAAGAACAGGAACATATCGATGGAGAGGAACACACCGATGACCCCACCCAAAATCCACATCAGGTTAAGGTGGAAAAAGCCCTGATACTTATTGATTTCGTTCCAGGAACAGAGCACCGCCATCAGGCCGAGCAAACCTGTCAGCACCACCATGAGCAGTGACAGGCCATCAATAGCCAGATGGAAGCTAATGCCGAAGCGAGGGATCCACGGCACTGAGAAACTCGATTGCCACTGCGGAATACCCGCTGCCTGCGTGAGTGAATAGCCTCCCTGCAACCACAATTGCAGCGAAAGCGCCAATGTCAGCCCCATGGTGATCAGGGCGATCCAGCGTGGCACCTTCGCGCCGAGGCGCTCGGTTAGCCAGCAGAGCAAGCCACCGACGAAGGGGATTATGATTAGCCAAGGTAGTAACACGGCGTTTTGTTCCCTTTTATGATCCTAAGCGGGCTATCTTGCTCGCCACTTTAGTTCCCGGCAGTGCCCGCATTCCTCACGTACGTTAGTACGCTCCGGTTGCTGTGCGCTGGCGTTAAGTAAACTGGCTTCGCCGATGACGCCCTAATATCTCAGGTAATTTTACAATCTCGTTCTGGGATGAGATTGAGACCTCATCCCACGCATTAACCTTTAAATCACCAACATCAGCGCCAGCACCACCACGGCACCCACGCTCATTGATGCGACATACCAGCGCAGGTAACCATTTTCACTCACCACCAATCCTTTATTGGCGATACGTGAAAGCAGCGCAGGCAAGTTCATCAAACCATTGAGCGGATCACGCTTCAGCAGCCACGCAATGCCCAGATAAGGTTTAACGAACACTTTGTCGTAGAGCCAGTCAAAGCCCCAGGCAGCAAACCACCATGTGCCGAAGAAACGACCCGGCGCACTGTTGGCGATGCTGGTCACCAGCTGGCGTTTGCCCAGCCACAGCGCAGCGGCGATCAGAATACCGACAACCGCAACCACGCCAGAGGCGATTTCCAGACCTACCTTGCCCTCTTCACCAAACTCATTGGCGGGTAACACACCCGCTAATGGCGGCGTAATTAACGCGCCAATAAAGGTCGACAGCACCAGCAACACAATCAATGGCAGATGATGGGTAATGCCTTTGCCGGCATGCGCATGAATTTTCTCTTCGCCGTGGAAAACGATGAAGATCATGCGGAAGGTATAAATAGAGGTCAGGAACGCGCCGACCAAACCGGCAACCATGAGGTTGATATGGCCGTTGGCTAATGCACCAAACAAGATCTCATCTTTACTGTAGAAGCCTGCGGTAATCAGCGGCAGCGCAGCCAAAGCGGCACCGCCAACGAGGAAGCAGGTATATACCAGCGGAATACTTTTACGCAGACCGCCCATTTTGAAGATGTTCTGTTCATGGTGACAGGCCAAAATAACGGAGCCTGAAGAGAGGAACAGCAACGCTTTAAAGAAAGCATGCGTCATCAGATGGAAAATAGCTGCATCCCACGCCTGCACGCCCAACGCCAGGAACATGTAACCAATCTGGCTCATGGTGGAGTAGGCGAGAACGCGTTTGATGTCGGTTTGCACCAGAGCAGCAAAACCTGCCAGCACCAGCGTGATAGCACCAATAATGCCAACCAGATGCAGAACTTCCGGCGTTAACAGGAACAAGCCGTGGCTGCGGGCAATCAGGTAAACACCGGCCGTGACCATGGTAGCGGCGTGGATCAGTGCCGAAACCGGTGTTGGACCTGCCATCGCATCGGCTAACCATGTCTGCAATGGCAGCTGAGCAGATTTACCCACCGCGCCACCTAACAGCATCAAGGTTGCCCATTGCAGCATATGGTTATCGGCGGCGAAGTGTGCCGGCGCTAACTCCACCATCTCGCGGAAGTTCAGCGTGCCCAACTCGTTGTAGAGAATGAACAGCGCAAACGCGAGAAAGACGTCACCGACGCGCGTGATGATAAAAGCTTTCATCGCCGCTTTGCCGTTTTCTGGATTGCTGTAATAGAAACCAATCAGCAAGTAAGAGCAGAGACCTACGCCTTCCCAACCGAGATACATCAGCATCAGGTTATCGGCCAGTACCAAAACAACCATGCTGGCGATAAACAGGTTGGTATAAGCGAAGAAGCGAGAATAACCCTCTTCTCCGCGCATATACCAGGATGCAAACATATGGATGAAGAAACCCACGCCGGTTACTACCGACAGCATGGTCAGCGACAGGCCATCCAGCGTTAAATTCACTTTGATATCAAAGTTGCCAACCTGCATCCATGTCCACAGTGGCTGGGTGAAAATCTGCTGGCCGTTGGCAAAGAAATCAAAGCCCGCATACACCGTTACCAGCGCTGCCAGTCCAACCGATCCCATGCCAACCGCTGCCGACAAGTTCTCTGACCAGCGACCGCGAGAAAACGCTAACAGCAAAAAGCCAATTAACGGAAACAGTACAGTTAAATAGAGAAGATTCATCCGCGCATCTCGCTCACAGTATCAATGTTCAGCGTCTGACGACGACGATAAAGCTGGAGCAGCAGCGCCAGGCCAATACTGGCTTCGGCTGCAGCAAGGCTGATTGCCAGGATATACATTACCTGACCGTCGGCTTGTCCCCAGTAACTGCCCGCCACCACTAACGCCAGCGCTGCAGCATTGATCATGATCTCAAGACCAATCAGCATGAACAGCAGGTTGCGACGCAGTACCAGTGAAGTCAGTCCGAGGACAAACAGCACGGCGGCGAGAATCAATCCGTGTTGTAGAGGGATCATGCTTGCTCCTTATTCGCTTGCTGTGCATCTACTGAGCGATTACTCAGCACTTCGCCCTGACGCTCTTCGCGACCAATATGGAACGCGACGACCAGACCAGCCAACAGCAGCATTGATGCCAACTCAACGGCTAAAACGTAAGGACCGAACAGGCTAATGCCGACCGCTTTCGCATCGATAATTTTGCCGTCAATGCCTTGATCGTTTGCCGTCAGAATGGCATAGACCATTACCGCTAACAGCAGTAGCGACACGATGCCTGGGCCAATCCAAAGCGAAGGCTTCAGCCATTCACGTTCCTGGCTCTCGGTGGCTTTGCCCAAGTTCAGCATCATCACCACGAACACGAACAGCACCATGATGGCACCCGCGTAGACAATGATTTCCAGCGCACCCGCAAAGTAGGCGCCCATCGAGAAGAACACACCCGCAATCGCCAACAGTGAAATGATCAGGTACAGCAACGCATGTACCGGATTAGTGTGAGTAATAACGCGCAATGTCGTTAGCACCGCCACCAGTCCGCAAAGATAAAACGCAAATTCCATGCCTCGCTCCTTAAGGTAATAAGCCTTTGACGTCGATAGGCTTAGCTTCATTTTCAGCTTCACCTTTATCTTTACCGTCAATCGCCATACCCGCCATGCGGTAGAAGTTGTACTCCGGATATTTACCCGGCCCAGAGATCAGCAGATCGTTTTTCTCGTACACCAGATCCTGACGTTTAAACTCGCCGAGTTCGAAATCCGGCGTCAGCTGAATCGCTGTTGTCGGACAAGCTTCTTCACACAGGCCACAAAAAATGCAGCGTGAGAAGTTGATGCGGAAAAACTCTGGATACCAACGACCGTCTTTGGTTTCCGCTTTCTGTAATGAAATACAGCCTACCGGACAGGCTACTGCACACAGGTTACAGGCAACGCAACGCTCTTCACCGTCTGGATCGCGCGTTAACACGATACGACCGCGATAACGGGGTGGCAGATAAACCGGCTCTTCCGGGTACATTTGCGTTTCGCGTTTGGCGAAGGCATGCATGCCTATCATCCAGATACTGCGAACTGTCGTGCCGAAGCCAACGACAATATCTTTTAAAGTCATTTGTTAACCCCTTACTGCGCTGTGTAGAGAATCACTGCGGCGGTCGCCAGCAGGTTCAACAGCGTCAACGGCAGACACACTTTCCAGCCGAACGACAGCACCTGGTCATAGCGTGGACGCGGAAGCGCAGCACGTATCAGGATGAACATCATCATGAAGAACGCCGTTTTCAAGGCGAACCAGATGAACGGCGGCAGGAAAGGTCCATGCCATCCACCAAAGAACAGCGTAACGATCAGCGCCGATACCGTGGTAATCGCAACGTATTCGCCGACGAAGAACAGACCAAACTTCATCCCGGCGTATTCAATGTGATAACCATCGGCCAGCTCTTGCTCTGCTTCGGGTTGGTCAAATGGATGACGGTGACATACCGCAACGCCCGCAATACAAAAGGTCAGGAAGCCGAAGAACTGTGGAATGATGTTCCAGAGATGGGTTTGGCTATTAACGATGTCATTCATGTTGAATGAACCCGCTTGCGCAACCACGCCCATCAGCGACAGGCCAAGGAACACTTCGTAACTCAGCGTTTGCGCAGAGGCACGCATGGCACCAAGCAATGAGTATTTGTTGTTACTCGACCAACCTGCGAACAGCACGGCGTAAACCGCAAGTCCCGCCATCATCAGGAAAAACAGCAGACCAATATTCAGGTCTGTCACCATCCAGGTCGGCGAAACCGGCACAATCGCAAACGCTAACAACAGCGAAACGAAGGCGATAACCGGTGCCAGAGTAAAGATGAAGCGATCGGTAAACGGCGGGACCCAGTCCTCTTTAAAGAACATTTTGATCATGTCCGCCACCAGCTGGAGCGAGCCGCCCCAGCCGACACGGTTAGGTCCGTAACGGTTCTGGAACAAGCCGAGCAAACGACGCTCGGCAAAACTCATAAACGCGCCACAGGCCACCACCACCAGCAAAATCACTACGGCTTTCACGATGGCCAGCAGAATGTCGATAACGTCCGGTGTTAACCAGCTCATTGCGCCGCCTCCTGCAGTTTGTCAATTTGGCCGTTTGCCAGGAATGGCGGAACGCCCGGCATACCCAGCGGCAGACCCACCTGCCCTGCTTGCAGCGCGGTTGAAAAACGTACCGGCAGACGCAGTGTTTCGCCGAAACAGGTGAACTCAACGGCTGCGCCATTGTTCACGCCCAGTTTCGCTGCATCGTCCGGGTTAATCACCAGCATCGGCTGTGACATCCGCTTCTGGAAGGTTGGCGAACGCTGTGACATCTCTTCGCTACCGAACAGTTGATAGTAAGGCGCAACACGCCATCCATCATTGCTTACGAAGGAAGCAGGCACCGTACTGAACCACGGCAATTGCGCTTCGCTGGCTTCAAACAGACGTACACCTGGATCGCCATTACGCAATTTGCCCCCACTTCAGCCTGGAACTTGTTCCACGCCTGCGGTGAGTTCCAACCCGGCGCCCAGGCAAAGGGAATCTGCGAGCGTGCGGCTGATGGCTGGTTATTCCCTTCCATAGAGAAGGCAAACATAGAGTCTTTGTCTTGCGGCTGACGTGGTTCATGCACGTTAATATTGGCGCGTGCAGCAGTACGTCCACTTGAGCGGTGCGGAGAACGAGCCAGTTTCTGACCACGAATACGGAAGCTCGCATCAGGTGCCGCATCTTTAATGCCTTTCAGCTGCGGCAGCTTGGCCACTACTGCATCAATGACGTGATCTAATTGGGTCCAGTCAACGCGGCGGCTTTCCAGTGTGCTATGCAGCGAGTGCAGCCAGCGCCAGCTTTCCAGCATCACGATGCTATTGTCGTAGTAGGCCGGATCGTAAACCTGGAAGAAGCGTTGAGCGCGACCTTCATGGTTGATCGAGGTGCCATCACTTTCAGCAAAGCTCGCGGTAGAGAAAACTAAACCCGCTTTTTCCAGCGTTGCTGTACGTTGATGATCGACCACGATGACGTTGGTTGCGTTGGACAAAGCATTATCCACCAGCGCTTTAGGCGCATGGCGATAGAGATCGTTTTCCAGCACGACCAGCGTATCAGCTTCACCATTACGCAGCTGTTCCAGCGCACTGTCCAGCGTCTGACCGCCCATCAAGCCCAGTCCCATGCTGTTCGCATGTCCAGCCAGCAAGGTAATGCCAACATCGGCGCCGCGCGCTTTCAACGCTTTAGCGACGTTGGCAGCGGCTTCAATCATTGCGGTGCTGCCTGAATGGGTGCCCGAAATAATCAGCGGTTTTTTCGCGCCAGCCAATGCCTGCACGACAACATCCAGTTTACCGTTCAGGCTCTTGTCAAAATCGCTGACCACTGGCGCGGTTTCATCCAGCGCATTGGCAATTGCGAAGCCTAAACGCGCCTGATCTTCAACCGGCGCGCGATAACTCCACGCCGCAATATCATCAAGGCGAGTTTCGTCAACGTTAGTCACGAACAGCGGATGCTTAGCGTGTTGACCGATATTCAAAATGGCGGCGATTTGCCAATCAGCAACTTTCTGTGCTGCGGCCATATCACGCGCTTTGCCTTTTACCGCCTGACGCACAGAAAGCGCAACGCGAGCACCGACTTGGGTCAGATCTTCACCCAACACCAGCACGGCATCATAGCTTTCTATTTCGCGCAGCGCTGGCGTGTAGATTCCGCCTTCACGCAATACTTTCAGCATCAGTTCAAGACGTTCTTGCTCACCTGCTGGCATGCCGGTAGAGAAGTTTTCAGCACCCACCAGTTCGCGCAGCGCAAAGTTGCTTTCGACGCTTGCGCGTGGTGAACCGATGCCGATCACTTTCTTCGCCTGGCGTAATACGTCAGCACCCGCGTTGACCGCTTGCTCAGCATTGAGCGTGACCCAATCATTGCCACGTAACAGGACAGGATGACGTGGGCGATCTTTGAGATTGACGTAGCCATAACCAAAACGGCCACGGTCACACAGGAAGTAGTGGTTTACCGTACCGTTATAGCGGTTTTCAATACGACGTAATTCACCGTAACGCTCGCCAGGGCTGGTGTTACAGCCGACGCTGCATTGTTGGCAGATGCTAGGCGCGAACTGCATGTCCCATTTACGGTTATAGCGTTCTGAATGCGTTTTATCGGTGAACACGCCGGTCGGACAGATCTCGACCAGGTTACCGGAGAATTCGCTTTCCAGCGTGCCATCTTCCGGGCGACCGAAATAGACATTGTCATGTGCGCCGTACACACCGAGGTCGGTGCCATCCGCATAATCTTTGTAGTAACGCACGCAGCGATAACAGGCAATACAGCGGTTCATCTCATGAGAAATGAAGGGGCCGAGATCCTGATTGCGATGGGTACGTTTGGTGAAGCGGTAGCGACGGAAGCTATGGCCGGTCATCACGGTCATGTCCTGAAGGTGGCAGTTACCGCCCTCTTCACATACCGGACAATCGTGCGGGTGGTTGGTCATCAACCACTCAACCACGCTTTCACGGAATTCTTTGGCTTCGCCATCGTCGATAGAAATAAAGGTGCCGTCAGAAGCCGGTGTCATGCAGGACATGACAAGGCGGCCGCGGGTATCTTCGGCATTCTGGAATTGCTTCACCGCACATTGGCGGCAGGCGCCCACGCTTCCCAGCGCCGGGTGCCAGCAAAAATAAGGAATATCAAGGCCCAGAGAGAGACAAGCCTGCAACAGGTTGTCCGCTCCGTTCACATCATACTCTTTACCGTCTACATGGATTGTAGCCATAGTGAACATGCTTCCGTAAGGCTCGTCAGAAACGAGCGTTAATCATATTCTTGTTCCTGAACGCGTCAGGAACAGCGGCGCAAGGCCTGGTTCCGTGTGCTGCGGCGAATTACCAGCGTGCTTTCAGCAGGTTTGGCTGGATACCACCGATTGAACGGGTATTGCCAAACACCTGCGGCGCAATGCCGGCTTCAAACTCTTCACGGAAATATTTAATCGCGCTTTGCAGCGGCTCAACGGCACCCGGCGCGTGTGCGCAGAAGGTTTTGCCTGGGCCCAACTGACGGCAAAGCTGCAGTAAGGTTTCGATATCCCCCGGCTGGCCTTGCTTTTCCTCCAGCGCACGCAGGATTTTCACGCTCCACGGCAGACCGTCGCGGCAAGGCGTACACCAACCGCACGATTCACGCGAAAAGAACTCTTCCAGGTTGCGTACCAGCGAAACCATGTTGATTTCGTGATCGACCGCCATCGCCAGCGCCGTTCCTAAACGACTGCCCGCTTTACCGATACTGGCAAACTCCATCGGCAGATCGAGATGCTCATCGGTCAGGAAGTCAGTGCCCGCACCGCCTGGCTGCCAGGCTTTGAAACGCAAACCATCGCGCATGCCGCCAGCATAATCTTCGAGAATTTCACGAGCGGTAATGCCAAACGGCAGTTCCCAAACGCCTGGATTTTTCACGCGACCGGAGAAACCCATCATCTTGGTGCCAGCATCGTCACTTTTCGAAATGCCTTTGTACCACTCTACGCCGTTGGCGAGGATGGCTGGCACGTTCGACAGCGTTTCAACGTTGTTAACACACGTCGGTTTACCCCATGCACCCGCGCTGGCAGGGAAAGGTGGCTTAGAACGCGGGTTAGCACGACGACCTTCCAGCGAGTTGATCAGCGCCGTTTCTTCGCCACAGATGTAACGTCCTGCGCCGGTGTGAACAATTAACTCAAAATCAAAACCGGTGCCGAGAATATTTTTACCAAGGAAACCAGCTTCGGTGGCCTCCGCAATGGCACGGCGCAGATTCACTGCGGCTTCAATATATTCACCGCGCAGGAAGATGTAGCCACGGTAGGCTTTAAGCGCGAAAGCACTGATCAGCATGCCTTCCACCAACTGATGTGGCATCTGTTCCATCAACAGGCGATCTTTGTACGTGCCGGGTTCCATTTCATCGGCGTTACACAGCAGGTAACGGATGTTCATGGACTCATCTTTCGGCATCAAGCTCCATTTCAAGCCGGTAGAGAAGCCTGCACCGCCGCGTCCTTTCAGACCAGAATCTTTGACTTGCGCCACAATTTCGTCAGGCGCCATGCTATTTAGCGCTTTCTCTGCGCCAGCGTAGCCATTTTTGCTGCGATATTCTTCAAGCCATACCGGCTGCTTATCCTCGCGCATGCGCCAGGTCAGCGGATGCGTTTCGGCAGTACGAATGATCTGTTTGATTGTCATTGATACTGCTCCAGTAATGAGGCGATAGCTTCCGGCGTTAAGTGAACGTGGGTATCTTCATCCACCATCATGGTCGGCCCTTTATCGCAATTGCCGAGACAACAGGTTGGCAGCAATGTAAAGCGGCCATCTGCGGTAGTTTGTCCCGGTTTGATACTCAGGTTCTGTTCCAGCGCAGCCTGAATACCTTGATAACCGGTGATATGGCAGACCACGCTGTCGCAATAACGAATCACATGGCGGCCCACCGGCTGGCGAAAGATTTGGCTGTAAAAGTCGCCACGCCTTCCACGTCACTGGCCGGAATTCCCAGCACCTTAGCAATGGCGTGAATCGCACCATCCGGCACCCAACCGCGCTGCTTTTGCACGATTTTCAGCGCTTCGATGGACGCGGCGCGCGCATCTTCATAATGATGTTTCTCGTGCTCGATGGCGTGATGCTCTTCCGCGCTCAGCACGAAGACCTCGTTTGGGTCGATCGTTTTAACGGCAATGTGTTGATCGTGCATAATTAGCGGTCCACGTCTGACATAACAAAATCGATACTACCGAGGTACACGATCAAGTCGGATACCAGGCTGCCGCGGATCACGGAAGGGATCTGCTGCAGATGCGGGAAGCTCGGCGTACGCACGCGGGTGCGGTAGCTCATGGTGCTGCCATCGCTGGTCAGGTAGTAACTGTTGATTCCTTTGGTCGCCTCAATCATCTGGAAGGATTCATTGGCTGGCATAACCGGGCCCCAGGAAACCTGCAGGAAGTGGGTGATCAGGGTTTCAATGTGCTGCAGCGTGCGCTCTTTCGGTGGCGGCGTAGTCAGCGGATGATCCGCTTTGAACGGGCCTGCCGGCATGTTTTTCAGGCATTGCTCCAGAATACGCAGCGACTGCCACATCTCTTCCATTTTCAGCATCACGCGCGTGTAAGCATCGCTGATGCCTGCGCCCACAGGAATTTCGAAGTCGAAATTTTCATAACCTGAATAAGGGCGCCATTTACGCACGTCAAAATCCAGTCCGGTGGCACGTAAACCTGCACCGGTTGTGCCCCATGCCAGCGCTTCTTCCATATTGTAAGCGGCAACACCTTGTGAGCGGCCCATCAACACGGAGTTACGTAATGCTGCTTTGTCATACTCTTTCAGACGCTTCGGCATCCAGTCGAGGAAATCACGCAGCAAACGTTCCCAGCCTTTCGGCAGATCGTGCGCAACACCACCAATGCGGAACCACGCCGGATGCATACGGAAACCGGTGATTGCTTCCACCACATCGTAAATTTTTTGACGATCGGTAAAGGCGAAGAACACGGGCGTCATTGCGCCAACGTCCTGTATGAAGGTGGAGATGTAAAGCAGATGACTGTTAATGCGGAACAGCTCGGAAAGCATAACGCGAATCACATTCACGCGATCCGGCACGACGATGCCAGCCAGTTTCTCAACTGCGAGCACGTAAGGCATTTCGTTAACGCAACCACCGAGATATTCAATGCGATCGGTGTAAGGAATGTAGCTATGCCATGACTGACGTTCACCCATTTTCTCTGCGCCGCGATGGTGATAACCCACATCTGGAACGCAGTCGACGATCTCTTCACCATCCAGCTGCAATATGATGCGGAAAGCACCGTGCGCTGAAGGATGGTTTGGACCGAGGTTAAGGAACATAAAGTCTTCGTTGGCGGTACTGCGCTTCATACCCCACTCTTCTGGCTTGAAAGTCAGTGCTTCCATTTCCAAATCTTCTTTCTGCTTAGTCAGCTCGAAAGGATCGAATTCGGTTGCACGAGCAGGATAATCCTTGCGCAGCGGATGACCTTCCCACGTTGGCGGCATCATGATGCGCGTCAGGTGCGGATGACCATCAAAGGTAATGCCAAACATTTCCCACGTTTCGCGCTCATACCAGTTGGCATTCGGGAAAAGTTTGGTGAGGGTTGGCACGTGCATGTCGTTTTCTGATAAAGCGACTTTGAGCATGATGTCGCGGTTACGCTCAATCGACAGCAGATGATAGAAAACGGAAAAATCCGCAGCAGGTAAGCCTGCGCGGTGGGTACGTAAACGCTCATCCATGCCATGCAGGTCATACAGCATGACGTAAGGTTTAGCTAATTTACGAAGAAATTCGGTGATTTCCAGTAACTGTTCACGCTTCACCCAAACAACCGGAATGCCGGTGCGGGTGGCCTGAACGGTAAAGGCATCCGGCCCAAAACGGTTACGCAACTCGCCGATCACCGGATCATCCAGGTGATCCCGGGTTTGCCATGCTGGCTGAGCGAGATCTTGCGTGGTCAAATCTGTCATACGTTACTCACCATTCCGGCCTGTAATCAGGCGCTCAAATGAAGGCGTCAGGATGGGGCCGTGCATTAAATTTTAATATTATGCTGCGGGCGCTAAATCCATCCGTGTACGGTTAGCTTAAACTTCGTCTGGAGTACGCAGGTTGGTAACCGCGATACGCTCGCCACGCTTTCTTTCGCGCTCTGGCTGCATATTGGCGCGATACACGCCCTGATCACCTACCACCCATGAAAGTGGACGGCGTTCTTTACCAATCGACTCTTGCAGCAGCAGCAACGCCTGCATATAAGCTTCTGGACGCGGTGGACAACCTGGAATGTACACATCTACCGGCAGGAATTTATCCACACCCTGAACCACTGAATAGATATCGTACATGCCACCAGAGTTGGCACAGGCCCCCATCGAGATCACCCATTTCGGCTCCAGCATTTGGTCATACAAACGCTGAATTACCGGGGCCATTTTGGTAAATGGCGTACCGGCGATCACCATGAAGTCAGCCTGGCGCGGAGATGCACGCATAACTTCTGCTCCAAAACGCGCAACGTCATGCACTGCGGTAAAGGAGGTGGTCATTTCAACGTAGCAACAGGAAAGACCAAAGTTGTACGGCCAAAGGGAGTTTTTGCGTCCCCAGTTCACCATATCGTGCAGGGCATTTTCGAGTTTGCCCATGTAGACGCTGCGATGAACATGCTGCTCCAGCGGATCGCTGACGATTTCCTGCTTTTGCAGAGGATAACGGTCGTTGTCACCACCGTTCGGGTCTATGCGGGTGAGCGTATAGTCCATCTTATTGCCTCTCTTTTACTGCTTGTGAGGATTGGTGTGACTGATCGTGGTGGTCTTAACCACGATGCGGCGACGTGCAGGAGCCCAATCCAACGCACCAATGCGCACCAGATAGACCAAGCCCGCCAGGAGCACCAAAATGAAAATTGCGGCTTCCACAAAGCCGACCCAGCCGCTTTCACGGATTGAAGTCGCCCATGCGTATAAAAAGAGGGCTTCGACGTCGAAAATTACGAAGAACATCGCAACCAGATAGAATTTCGCCGAAAGGCGGAGATGTGTATCACCAACGGATTCGATACCAGATTCAAAAGGCGTGTCTTTGTAGCGGGCGCGTGCTCTGCCACCTAACAGCCATCCTCCGGTCAACATAAAAGCGCAAAGGCCAAATGCAATGACGATAAATACGATAAACGCCCAATGCTGAGCGATGATTTCGGTGGTTGTTGACATACTCTTTGCTTACTCATCAAAAGTGGCGCTGGCATCCTGCACGGGTTCTGGCAGCAAACTCACCACATCGATTCAAGGGAAGGATGAAAAACCTTATAAACTTTGCCGTCATTATCAAATAAGCAGCAATTTTATGGGGTTTTTTACTCCTTTCTATAACCTTTTGTCAACTTTGACAAAAGTATCCAAACATTATTTTACAGCTGCATCATATTATTAACAAATGATGCCCCTCATGCCAGCTAAATCGCTTCAGTCTGTAGGGTTAATTTTAGTGTAGCGGGTATTCACATGCATGGATCGTGCATTTAACAAACATATTTTGACAGGATTCGCGTCGTTTTCCTTCCCCTTAGCAGGGGTATTTTCTTGATCCAGGACACACTTCTGGCCTTTACGCACTAAAAACCAACAATCAGTACGGCGTTTTGGAATGTTTTTTCCGTTTTTTCGGATTGAAGGTTTCAACAAGCAGTAAAAATGAAAATAATTTCATTTGAGGATTATTACGGGGCGTTAAAAGGGGACAAATCACGGATACGATGAGGAGAAAGGGATATAAAAAAAGCCTCTCATTCTGATAAAAGAACAAGAGGCTTATTTTGATCGCTTTTAACAATTGCTCTAAACGGAACCAGAACCAGTATTAGCAGCGAATTTACTCTTCGTCATCCAGTAATAAAGTACCGTCTGGATTAGCGCTGAGATTGTAGGGATCATTGGTTGACTGCATTGCGTTGAAGATAGCCAATGCGAGTTCATTATCGCTGTTAGGATTACGACACAGCAGATATTGTGTATCTGGCAACACTGGTAAACCTTCGGCAGCGCCCATAACGCGCAGTTCTGGACTCATCATTTCTACCGGACGCGCTGTTACACCCAATCCCGCTTTAACAGCCGCACGTACTGCTGCCAATGTGGAAGCCACATACGAAATACGCCATGGAATGCCCGCCTCGTTGAGATGATCAATAGCCATATCACGGTACGGACTTGGTTCGTCAAGCAGAACCAATGGGATAGCTTCACCTCGCTGGAAAATGTAATCCGCTGCGCAATACCACAACGTTGGCGATGTACGCAGAACCTGATAGGTAAAGTTACCTGGACTGGAGGTGGTCACCACCAAATCCACTTCACCTTGATTCAGCATTTCCATCATGAATGGATTGCGTTTAACACGGACATCAATAGCGAGTTTTGGATAAACCGATGTCACGCGGTTCAACAAAAACGGCAGAATGGTGTCGGATGTATCATCAGATGCGCCAATGGTCAGGACACCCTGAATATTGCTATACATCAAAGAAGTACAGGCTTCATCATTGAAGCGGAGAATCTTTCTGGCGTAACCTAAGAGCTGAATTCCGTGTTCTGTTAACAGTTTGTTACGTCCATGTCTGGCAAACAGCTCTTTACCTACCAATTGCTCCAGACGTTGCATCTGCTGACTGACCGCTGACTGGGTTCGGCAGACCGCTGCAGCTGCAGCCGCAAACGTATTCAAATCCGCAACAGCCACAAAAGTTCTCAGCAGATCGAGGTCGAGATTGAGTATCGGACGATTTGCATTAGTCATGTTTTTTCTTCACTTATTAGATTTTTACGAACTACTACCCTGGTGTTATTACACATCTCATCAAAGTGATAAGCGGTAATGGTGCTTAATGGCAGTCCTGTGTGAAGACTGCCACAAAAAGTGGTCGAACGAATATTAACGAAAGCTCAAACCCGCATAATTGGGCAAAGCAGTATCGTTTAGACAGATACAACTTCTGAGCCGAAGGCGCTGGGTGCGCAAATGCAGTAAGCTGCGTAGTTGTCTAAATCCCGCCGAAACAGCGATTGCGGGACAAAAAAGAACGGCGTACTTTTATGATGCTCGGTAAATAGTGGCATCAAATAATAAATTATACTTAATCATTTTTGACGTCAAAATGGAAATGTTTTTGTGAAAAGCGCTGTAAATTTTGTTGTAACCCCTTTCTCACCTATCCTGCCACACTACTGGCTATTTTTTAACCTTTTCATTTCTGAAAAAACAAACAAAGTGAGAAGACATGCCTAAAGTCTTCCTTGCTACGCCCGCGCTGGACCTTACGACAGCGTACAATTCTGGTTATTCACTGCATGAATGACAATAATTACCAGCTGTAAATCACATTACATAAGTGCACCAATTCACCACTGCTCACAAAACAACCATCAATGCAATATCGCTTAACTATTTCAATTGGCATCTATCTTACTCAAGCCTTTTTTAAAAATTGAAAATGGCAAATTCACTATTAAAAATCTGGATTAATGACTTTACAGCCCCTTTTTACTACTTGGTTAAAAATGCCAAATAAAACAATATTATTAGTTCATTTGACTAAATTAAACGACTGAGAATATTTTTTGCGCCACGGCTCGCATGAAAAGATGCTTAACGCGCCAAAACCGGTTAGCACCCTTCTTTTGTGTTCAGCAGGAGAGTACATTGTGCTGGTTTGATTTCAGTGGCAGGTAAAAGGATTCTGCCCATAAAGGCGGTAATAATGACTTTTCAAATTGATAAATCCGGAAAGCTGGAAAATGTTTGCTATGACATTCGCGGTCCGGTCTTAAAAGAAGCTAAGCGTCTCGAAGAAGAAGGTAACAAAGTCCTTAAGCTGAACATTGGTAACCCAGCACCGTTCGGCTTTGAGGCACCTGACGAAATTCTGGTCGATGTCATCCGCAACTTGCCTAGCTCACAAGGCTATTGTGATTCCAAAGGTCTCTATTCAGCGCGTAAAGCCATCATGCAGCATTATCAAGCGCGTGATATGCGAGACGTTACGGTTGAGGATATTTACATCGGCAATGGCGTTTCTGAACTGATTGTTCAGGCCATGCAAGCGCTGCTAAACAGTGGCGATGAAATGCTGGTGCCTGCACCCGATTATCCGTTATGGACAGCGGCTGTGTCGCTATCCAGCGGAAAAGCAGTGCATTATCTTTGTGATGAGTCAGCTGGCTGGTTTCCTGATCTGGACGATATTCGCAGCAAAATCACGCCGCGTACTCGCGGTATTGTGATTATTAACCCGAATAACCCTACCGGTGCGGTATACAGCAAAGAGTTGCTGCTGGAAGTGGTTGAAATCGCGCGTCAGCATAACCTGATTATTTTCGCTGATGAGATCTACGACAAGATTCTCTACGACGACGCGCAACACCACTCAATCGCTGCGCTGGCACCCGATCTCCTGACCGTAACTTTTAACGGACTCTCTAAAACCTATCGCGTTGCCGGTTTCCGCCAAGGCTGGATGGTATTAAACGGTCCGAAAAAGCATGCTAAAGGCTATATCGAAGGGCTGGAGATGCTTGCGTCTATGCGCCTGTGTGCCAACGTTCCGGCACAACATGCCATTCAGACTGCATTAGGCGGTTACCAAAGCATCAGCGAATTTATTGTACCGGGCGGACGTTTATATGAGCAGCGCCAGCGTGCCTGGGAACTCATTAATGATATTCCCGGCGTCAGCTGTGTGAAGCCGCAAGGTGCGCTTTACATGTTCCCGCGTATTGATGCAAAAAAATTCAATATCTTTGACGACCAAAAAATGGTTTTGGATTTTTTACTGCAAGAAAAGGTGTTGTTAGTACAAGGCTCCGCCTTTAACTGGCCTTGGCCAGATCATCTTCGTATCGTGACGCTGCCACGCGTTGACGATCTAGAGATGGCGATCAATAAATTTGGCCGATTCCTGCAAGGCTACCGTCAGTAATCACGCCCGCGTATACTGTTTCTATTTCGGGGAAAGCTGGTCTTTCCCCTGCCTGCAAACAGGATCATTCATGACTCAAAGCCATTTTTTCGCTCATCTTTCCCGACTCAAACTCATCAATCGCTGGCCGTTAATGCGCAATGTGCGCACGGAAAATGTCTCCGAGCATAGCTTGCAGGTAGCCATGGTGGCGCATGCTTTGGCTGTCATTAAAAATAAAAAATTTAATGGCAATCTCAACGCAGATCGCATTGCAATGCTGGCGCTTTATCACGATGCGAGTGAAGTATTAACTGGCGACTTGCCCACGCCAGTAAAGTATTACAATGCGCAGATTGCCCATGAATATAAAAAAATTGAGAAAATTGCACAGCAAAAACTGATTGAAATGCTGCCGGCAGAGTTCCAGGACATTTACCGCCCGCTGATTGATGAACATCTGCATGGCGCTGAAGAACAAGCGGTAGTAAAGCAGGCGGACGCACTTTGCGCCTATGTAAAATGCCTGGAGGAGTTATCTGCAGGTAACAATGAGTTTTTACTGGCGAAAGCACGGCTGGAAAAAACGTTAGCGCAGCGCCGTTCGCCAGAAATGGATTATTTTGTAGAGGTGTTCATTCCTAGCTTCAGCCTGTCGCTGGATGAAATTTCACAGGACACGCCGCTGTAATAAAGGCGGCCTTAGCCGCCCCTTAGTTCTGTGTACTCAATGTAAATTGACCGTCAGCCAATTTCGTCACGACTAATGATTCCAGTGATGTCAGCTGAATTGTCACTTCATTAAGACGTGGCGTATCCGCTGGTGCATTAGCTGCAATCACGGCGCATCCCGCATTAAGACCTGATAAAACGCCGGCTGGTGCATCTTCAACGACGACGCATACGTCAGGCGATAAGCCTAATTTCTTTGCACCTAAAAGGTAAGGATCGGGCTCTGGCTTGCCTTTCACGACTTGTTCAGCGGTGATGAAAACGGCAGGCTGCGGTAATCCAGCCGCTTTATGGCGTGCGTGGGCGACCGGAACGGAACCTGACGTCACAATTGCCCAAGGAATTTGCAATTCATTCAGCGTAGACAGTAGCGCCTTAGCGCCAGATAATGCCTGTACGCCATCCGTGTCTTTCGCTTCGGTTTGTTCTAACGCCAAAAACTCAGCCTGAATAGCCTCCTCAGACTGACCAGCCATAAAATGACGTAACGACGTAATTGCCTGTTTGCCATGAATGAACGCCAGAACGTCGTCTGCCGCGATACCCTGCCGCGCTGCCCAGTTGCTCCACGCGCGCTCTACTGCAGGCAATGAGTCCACTAAAGTGCCATCTAAATCAAACAAAAAACCGCTGTACGTCACACGTCACTCCTCATCAGGCATTGATTACTTGCGCAATTTCATTCGCGCTCAAATGGTATTGACGAGGACAAGTCTGCCACAAAGCTAGCATGCGTTGATACTTTTCCCACATTGGCGTTTGTGCATTGAAGCCGTGCGTGCCTGAATCAAACTGGGTGTATCGTCCTTCGGTATTGACCATAAAACGGACATAACCGAGATAACGTGCTTCGGTGGCTGCATCAAAGCCGAGAAAGGCCAGGCGGCGCTCTTCAAGCTGCTCTTTTTCCTTGAGGTTTGACCAGGAAACATGCAGCGCGTGGTGCAACTCCATGATATCAATGAGGGTGCGGCAGGTTTCTTCAGTGAGCTCACCGAAATCTTTATCCAGCTCACGCATCTGTAAGCCGTAACCTCGTTCGATGATAGTTTGATAGCGACGGAAGCGTTCGGCGTTTTCAGGTTCCAGCATCGCCATAATTTTATATTGATTGGTCAGGATTAATCGCTGTGCATGGGTCATTTCCATCATTTACTCCGAGGCCTAAAAGGCGCTTAAGTTTTATACGATAGAGAAATGATTACACAGGGTTAGCAATACAGGTATGACAGCATCACTTTTCTTTGATTTAGACGCGGGTTCCAGGCGAATTCTTACCTGCGAAGAACCCATGTCCAATCAAAGATCGTCGAGAAAGGTGCGATCCAGCTGTTTAAAGGCGCGTTTTAAAACATCAGCTAATGCCTGATACGTTGGCTTGCCCTCGACCGGCGCAATTGCCTGCCCCGCCTCCTCCAGCCTGGCGCGAACTTCATGAAACCAGTTCAGTAGCGTGGGCGGCAAAGGTGTAACAGATCGCTTACCCAGCCACCACAAGCCTTGCATGGGTAGCGTGCAGGCAAACAGCGCAGTTGCAACAGCGGGCCCAAGCTGGCCGCCTAACGCAATTTGCCAGGTCAAGGTGAACACCGCAAGGGGCGGCATAAAACGAATGGCGAAGCGGGTTGCCGTCGACACGCGATTTTCAGGAAATATTGGCGCAAGGCGTTTGTCACTTGGCCAGGTCTTCATATAGTGCTGGCCGCGTTGAAAAATACGGAACCAGCTGGTACTGCCAGATTCATTCGCCATAGCGGACCTCAACTATTACTGCAAACTTTAAAAGATAGTTATAACCACACAACTTTACGTAACATCCTTCAAATGTTTTTGTCTTTAAACAGGACTCCAGCTATTCTGACGCCGTTTCGATACGGTTTTGGAAGCGGCTAGCACCACCGGGAAATGGCCTGAGTCCTGTTTCGACAAATAGACTTCAAATTTTTGCGTAAAATTACCGAAATTTTTTGCGTAAAGTCATCGTTTGACTAGCGCATGATGTTTATCATTAATCTACCAGCTTTCATGGGCTACGCTGATAGTCTGACTGCGTTTTTTTAGCCACTTTTAACAAATAGGTACTTCCATGTCGAGTAAGCTAGTACTGGTCCTGAACTGCGGCAGTTCTTCTCTGAAGTTTGCCATCCTAAATCCTGCCAGCGGTGACGAGTTCCTTTCTGGCCTTGCAGAATGCTTCCATTTACCTGAGGCACGTATTAAATGGAAACTGGATGGTCAAAAACAGGAAGCACCATTAGGTGCTGGCGCGGCGCATAGTGAAG
This sequence comes from Candidatus Pantoea bituminis, assembly GCF_018842675.1. Lineage (NCBI taxonomy): Bacteria > Pseudomonadati > Pseudomonadota > Gammaproteobacteria > Enterobacterales > Erwiniaceae > Pantoea > Candidatus Pantoea bituminis. Next base: position 1,101,888 of record NZ_JAGTWO010000004.1, on the reverse strand, counting down.
CACTCAATTACATTGTTAAAACCATTCTGGCACAAAAACCAGAGCTTTCGGCACAAATCGCTGCAATTGGTCATCGCATAGTTCACGGCGGCGAGAAACTGACCCAATCCGTCATTATTACTGAAGATGTGGTTCAGGGCATCAAAGATGCTTCTTCTTTCGCTCCATTGCATAATCCCGCGCACCTTATCGGTATTGATGAAGCGATGAAAAACTTCCCGCACCTGTCCGATAAGAATGTCGCGGTATTTGATACAGCTTTCCATCAGACAATGCCGGAAGAGTCATATCTTTATGCTCTTCCCTACAAACTTTATAAAGAACATGGCGTCCGTCGCTATGGTGCGCACGGCACTAGCCACTTCTATGTCAGCCATGAAGCAGCAAAAATGCTTAATAAACCGCTGGAAGAACTCAACGTTATCACCTGCCATTTGGGTAACGGCGGTTCTGTGTCAGCTATCCGCAATGGCGTGTGCGTTGATACCTCAATGGGTTTGACCCCGCTTGAAGGTCTGGTCATGGGAACACGTAGCGGCGACATCGATCCCGCTATCATCTTCTTCCTGCATGACACGCTGGGCATGAGCGTAGATGCCATCAATAAATTGCTGACCAAAGAATCTGGCCTGCTGGGCCTGACCGAAGTCACCAGCGATTGCCGTTATGTTGAAGATAATTACGAAACCAAAGAAGATGCTAAGCGCGCGATGGACGTTTTCTGTCATCGTCTTGCCAAATATATCGGCAGCTACACCGCCTTGATGGAAGGCCGTTTGGACGCAGTGGTATTCACCGGTGGAATTGGTGAAAACGCCGCCATGGTGCGTGAACTGTCATTGAAAAAACTGGGTCTGCTCGGTTTTGAGGTTGATCACGAACGCAACCTGGCGGCACGGTTTGGTAAGTCAGGTTACATTAATAAAGAAGGTACGCGTCCCGCACTGGTGATTCCGACCAACGAAGAGTTGGTCATTGCCCAAGACGCTGCGCGTCTGACCGCTTAACTCTTTTCTCCGTCAGCTCATGCTGGCGGAGTTGTTTTTGACACCCTGCAATACCTGAGAGGTTCAATCGTGTCACGTACAATTATGCTCATTCCGACCGGCACCAGTGTCGGCCTGACCAGCGTCAGCCTTGGCGTTATTCGTGCGATGGAGCGCAAAGGCGTTCGCCTCAGCGTCTTCAAACCTATTGCTCAGCCGCGTACCGGCGGTGATACGCCCGATCAAACCACCACTATCATTCGCAAAAATTCCTCTATCCCAGCGGCTGAACCTTTACAGATGTCGCGCGTGGAATCGCTGCTCGGTTCTAACCAGCAAGATGTGTTGATGGAAGAGATCATCGCCCGCTACCATGCTAATTCGCAGGATGCGGAGGTGGTGCTGGTTGAAGGTTTAGTGCCGACGCGTAAACATCAGTTTGCTACCGCACTCAACTATGAAATCGCTAAAACGCTAAACGCAGAAATCGTCTTTGTTATGGCGTTGGGTAACGACTCAACCGAACAGTTAAAAGAGCGTATTGAGTTAACCCAAAGCAGCTTTGGCGGCAAAAAGAACAAAAACATCACCGGCGTTATTATTAATAAACTCAACGCACCGGTTGATGAGCAAGGCCGCACTCGTCCTGATCTGTCCGAAATTTTTGATGACTCCTCTAAAGCCAGCATCGCGAATATTGATCCTAAGCAGCTGTTTTCCGACAGCCCGCTGCCGGTGCTGGGTTGCGTACCCTGGAGCTTCGAGCTCATTGCGACACGCGCTATCGATATGTGCCGCCATCTGAATGCGCGCGTTATCAACGAAGGTGACATCCAGACTCGCCGCGTTAAGTCGGTGACGTTCTGTGCACGAAGCCTGCCGCACATGCTGGAACATTTCCGCCCAGGTTCACTGCTGGTGACTTCAGCCGATCGCCCAGACGTGCTGGTTGCTGCCTGCCTGGCCGCTATGAATGGCGTCGAAATTGGTGCCATTCTGCTGACAGGTAACTATGAAATTGACCCGCGTATCGCTAAATTGTGCGAACGTGCTTTCCAGACGGGATTGCCAATGTTCATGGTGAAAACTAACACCTGGCAAACCTCCCTCAGCCTGCAAAGCTTCAATCTGGAAGTGCCCGCTGACGATACTCAACGCATCGAAAAAGTGCAGGAATACGTTGCCAACTTCATTAATGCCGACTGGATTGAGTCACTGACGGCGACTTCTGAGCGCAGCCGCCGCCTGTCACCGCCAGCCTTCCGTTATCAACTGACCGAACTGGCGCGTAAAGCCGGTAAACGCATCGTATTGCCAGAAGGCGATGAGCCGCGCACCGTTAAAGCTGCTTCGATTTGTGCCGAACGCGGTATCGCAACCTGTGTATTATTGGGAAATCCAGACGAGATCCAGCGTGTTGCTGCTGCACAAGGCGTTGAATTAGGCAGTGGCATTGTCATTGTCGATCCAGAAGTGGTACGTGAAAACTACGTACCGCGCTTGGTGGAACTGCGTAAGAGCAAAGGCATGACCGAAGTTGTTGCACAGGAGCAGTTAGAAGATAACGTGGTGCTGGGCACCATGATGTTGGAAAGCGGCGAAGTCGACGGCTTAGTTTCTGGCGCGGTTCACACCACTGCCAACACCATTCGTCCACCGCTGCAGCTGATCAAAACTGCGCCAAACAGCTCCCTGGTTTCATCGGTGTTCTTCATGCTGCTGCCAGAGCAGGTTCTGGTTTATGGCGACTGCGCCATCAACCCAGACCCAACGTCTGAACAGCTGGCAGAGATTGCAATTCAATCAGCTGATTCAGCAAAAGCCTTTGGTATCGATCCGCGTGTAGCGATGATCTCTTACTCAACCGGCAATTCTGGTGCCGGTAGCGATGTTGAAAAAGTACGCGAAGCCACGCGTATTGCGCAGGAAAAACGTCCTGATCTGGTGATTGATGGCCCGCTGCAATATGACGCGGCTATTATGGAAGATGTGGCGAAATCTAAAGCGCCAAACTCAGCGGTTGCGGGTCGCGCCACCGTGTTTATCTTCCCGGATCTCAACACGGGTAATACCACTTACAAAGCGGTACAGCGTTCAGCCGACCTGATTTCCATCGGGCCAATGCTGCAAGGTATGCGCAAGCCGGTCAACGACCTTTCTCGTGGCGCACTGGTGGATGATATTGTCTACACCATCGCGTTAACCGCAATTCAGTCTCAGCAAGCTGAAGGCTAAAAATGTGATGAGAGCATGCAGCAATGCATGCTCTTTTTATTTAGATGACGCAAGTAAGTGATACGCCATTCAACCACGATCGCCAAAGCTTCCACCCTGCATAATTAATTTACGCAGACATCATCCCCATCCCACTTTGCACTTCAGAATTTCACACCGTTCCCGCTCCGCGCTTTAAGCAACATTACTCACCCCTTTTCGGCAGACCAGAAAACAAATGCAGCCCCATTTCTGTGATGTGCTATTCATTCAGAACCGCGTGAGTCGCTGACGATTTGCATCAGCAAGGCAGGCGGCTGTATATCTGCCGTAGGCGATATAAAATTTGTTCAGCGTGCCGTTGGCAAGGGCTTCTTTTACCCTGGCGCCAGCAGATCGCCCAGTAAGCTTTGCAACCACAACGAGGTCAACTTATGAGCAACAGTGAAGTGCACGCACGTCGTCTCAAAGCCACACCGCGCGGCGTCGGCGTCATGTGTGATTTCTATGCAGTGAAGGCCGAAAATGCCACGCTGTGGGATCATCAAGGCCGAGAATATACCGATTTCAGTGCCGGTATCGCAGTCCTTAACACCGGGCATCGCCATCCAAAAGTGATCGCCGCAGTAAAAGAGCAGCTCGATTGCTTCACCCATACCGCTTTTCAGATCGTGCCTTACGAAAACTACATTAAGCTGGCAGAGCAACTGAATCAGCGCGTGCCGATTGACGGTCCGGCGAAAACCACCTTCTTTTCTACCGGCGCTGAAGCGGTTGAAAACGCCGTGAAGATTGCTCGTGCAGCAACCGGCCGGCCGGGCATTATTGCTTTCACCGGCGCATTTCATGGTCGCACTTACATGACAATGTCGCTGACAGGCAAAGTGATACCTTATAAAACCGGTTTTGGTCCCTTCGCGGGTTCTGTATTTCATGCCCGCTATCCGAACGCGCTTTACGATTGCAGCGTTGAAGACGCACTGGAAAGCTTGCACGCTATTTTCCGTTGCGATATCAGCCCGCAACACGTCGCCGCCATTATTTATGAACCGATTCAGGGCGAAGGCGGCTTCAATGTTGCCCCCGCTGATTTTGTTACGGCGTTGCGTCAGCTATGCGATGAGCACAACATCCTGTTAATTGCCGATGAAATCCAATGTGGCTTCGCCCGTACCGGTAAACTGTTCGCCAGTGAATATTACCCTGACGTAAAACCCGATTTGATCACGATGGCGAAGAGTCTGGCCGGCGGTATGCCGCTCTCTGCAGTATCGGGTCGTGCTGAAGTCATGGACGCACCCTCACCGGGCGGTTTGGGCGGGACTTATGCCGGTAGCCCACCCGCAATCGCGGCTGCGCTGGCAGTGCTGGATGTCATTGCTGAAGAGAATTTATGCGAGCGGGCCGATCAACTCGGCAGTGAACTGATTGAAACGTTGCATAGTGCAGGCTGTAAAGCGCTGGTTGAGGTACGAGGACGCGGCTCAATGATTGCAGCTGAATTTCACAATGATAACGGGAAACCCTGTGCTGAGACGGCAAGAGCAATCCAGCAACAGGCATTGTCGCAGGGTTTATTGTTGCTGACGTGCGGCGTTCACGGCAACGTGATCCGCTTTCTTTATCCGCTTACCATTCCCGATACTCAGTTCCGCGCCGCCCTCACGCTGCTTAAAAATATTCTGCATGAATACTAATACTGAGCCACGCATTTGATGAGAGAGATTAAGGAGAAAGAAGCGTCCACCGCAGAACAGCGGCGGACGCAGTTGGGTTTATATCGTACTGGCGAAAATGCCTTTCACTGCGAGAAGAGTAAGCGAATTATTTTTCGCCGTTGCGGCTCATCCACAATGAAAGCGCCTTCAACGAATCATCGGTAAATTCGTCACAACGCGCAGTGATTTCATCAGGCGTCATCCAGTAAATCTCATCAACTTCGGCTTCTTGCATGGCAAAAGGGCCGTGAGAAACGCAACTGAACAACCCGCCCCACACGCGGCAGTGCTGATCTTCGAAGTAGAATTTGCCATGCTCCGCGAATGGGACATCAGCAATGCCTAACTCCTCTTCCGCTTCACGGCGTGCGGATTCCAACAGGTCTTCACCGCTCTGCACCACGCCGCCTGCCGTAGCATCCAGCATGCCAGGCATAAAATCTTTTGTCTCGGTACGGCGCTGTACCAGAATCTTACCCATGCCATCGTGTACCACGATGTAGGTGGCGCGGTGGCGCAGGCACTGTGCACGCATTTGCGCACGCGTTGCCTGTGCTACGACCTCATTCTCTTCGCTAACGATATCGACCCACTCAATGTCGCCACCCTTTTGATCCACCATCCGTAACCCTTTCCTGTTTGGCATGCCCTGTTGCACGCACTGTTATTGCCACGTCTTTATAATAGTGTGGCGTAAGGTAATCACTTCCGTTAGCTTGAGCAAGCCTCGATCTTTACCGTTTTTTGCCGCTTTCAGCCAACCACAACTGTACAGAGGCGCGTTGCCACTGAAATTCAGCGTAATGCTGTAGTTTTATCGGCAGGTTATCGCCATGCAGCGCCAGTCTGTTCAACATCACCGCTAAATCGGTATCTGCAATAGACCATTCGCCAAACATGTTCTGTTGCCCTTCCGGTAACAAGCGTTCGCCAGCAGCAATCAGTTTTTCAGCCGCCTGTTGCGCTGCGGGCGTCAATGGCGCAAAGCGTTCGCCAGCAAATAATACTTCAGTGGGACGCTCCTGACGGATCGGCATAAAATCACTGCGCAGCCACGCCTGAACTTCGCGTGCTCGCGCACGATTTTCACGATTTTTTGGGTAAAGACGTTCAAATTCGGGCGCAGGAAACCGCTCTTCAAGGTACTCGCTGATAGCGGAGGATTCGCTCAGCACCAGATCATCGATTTGTAATGCAGGCACGCGACAGGTTAATGACAGCGCACGGTAATCGGCTGAGTATTGTTGGTCTTGAGACAAGTCGACACGCTTAAGGCTGAAGGGAACGCCTTTTTCCGTTAATGCAACGTAAACCGACATGGCGTAAGGACTAAAAAACGATGAATCAGACCACAGGGTGATGGACGGGTAATTCATCTGCTACCTCAAATAGCTATCAGGGTTGCATCATGTTTACCGATTTTTATTTACAAAGGCAACGCCCGGCTGGTCCGATGTTTGCCTGTTCCGCATGAAACCTCGAAGCGGCTCACGCTACTCCTCTCGCACTCTTCTATGCTGATTACAGCGGAAAACAAAAAGTATAAGGAGTCGCAACATGCATATTCTCATTACGGGTGGTACTGGATTGATTGGTCGACACCTCATTCCTCGTTTACAACTGCTGGGTCATCACATCAGCGTTGTCACGCGTGACGTCGTCAGCGCACGCGAAAAGTTGGGGGATAACGTCGCGTTTTGGTCTGGATTGGCGCAACAGCAAAACCTTGATGGCGTCGATGCCGTGATCAATCTCGCTGGCGAACCGATTGCCGATAAGCGCTGGACAGAAATTCATAAACAGCAATTGTGTGAAAGCCGTTGGCAAATCACCGAGCGAATTACCTCACTGATTAATGCCAGCACCACGCCACCAAAGGTATTGATTTCAGGTTCAGCCACCGGTTTTTACGGTAACACCGGTGAGTTGGTATTAACGGAAGAGGATCCGGGCCACGAAGAGTTCCAGCACACTTTATGCGCCCGCTGGGAGCAGTTGGCGCTTAGCGCACAAAGCGATCGCACCCGTGTTTGCCTGCTACGAACCGGCGTCGTTTTAGCCAAGGAAGGTGGCGCATTAAGTAAAATGAAGTTGCCGTTCAAACTGGGTATTGGCGGCCCTATCGGCAGCGGAAAACAATATATGCCGTGGATCCATATCGACGACATGGTGAATGGCATTCTCTGGCTGTTAGATAATGAGGCGTTGAGCGGCCCGTTTAACATGGTTGCTCCTTACGCGGTTCGAAATGAACAGTTTGCTGCCACGCTTGGCCATGTTATGCATCGCCCCGCTTTTATGCGTACGCCAGCCAGCGCCATCAAGCTGATGATGGGTGAATCATCTGTATTGGTATTAGGTGGACAACATGTTTTGCCGAAAAGGCTGGAGTCGTCGGGCTTCGGCTTCCGCTGGTATGATCTGCAAGAAGCCCTGCAGGATGTCGTAAAAACGTAACTCATCGGGAGCCTGACGCTCCCGTTATTTTTACTGCAATGCCAGCGGTGAAATTACTGACTCGCGCAATTTACCGTGATTCGGCTGCGGTACGTGGTGAATAAACGTCAATAAGCCAGCAAACACTCATAGACTGGTGTAAGCCTACACCGCACCAACGATGTCGAAAAACGGCAACATAACCGCTGGAATTAGCGCCATCCAAAAGTTGTGTCCGGCATACATTGGCAGGTAACGATCCCGCGCCCGAAGACGCGGGAAAACGTTTATTTCAGTGAACCTTTGAGGAATTGCTGCAAGCGTGGGCTTTTCGGGTTGCCAAACAGTTCGGCTGGCGGCCCTTGCTCTTCGATCTTGCCCTGATGCAGAAAGATAACGTGGCTGGAAACGTGACGGGCAAATTCCATTTCATGCGTCACCACCACCATGGTTTTGCCCTCTTCAGCCAGCTTTTGCATGATACGTAGCACCTCACCGACTAATTCCGGATCGAGTGCCGAGGTGGGTTCATCAAACAGCAGTACTTCCGGCTCCATCGCCAACGCGCGCGCAATCGAAACACGTTGCTGCTGTCCACCAGAAAGGTGTACCGGATATTTAGCGCAGGCTCGCGCATCAATACCGACTTTATCGAGATATTTAATGGCGCGTTCGCGCGCCTCTGCTTTGCTCAGGCCCAACACCTGGATCGGCGCTTCCATCACGTTTTCCAGCACTGTCATGTGGCTCCAGAGATTGAAGTGCTGGAACACCATGGTCAGGCGAGTACGCAGGGAACGCAGCTGCTCTTTGTTAGAGACTTTTAGCTGTCCATCGGTGTCGCGCACCAGCGCGATCTGCTCATTGTTAACCACAATGGTGCCTTCACTCGGCTTTTCGAGGAAGTTGATGCAGCGTAAAAAGGTACTTTTCCCTGAACCGGATGACCCAATGATGCTGATCACGTCGCCAGCATCGGCCTGCAATGAGACCCCTTTCAGCACTTCATGTTCACCGTAACGTTTGTGCAATTCGGTGACGCTTAATTTATTTTCAGCCATATGTCTTACTCAATGCGATGAAGAGGGTTTCACGTGCGCCAGCCAGCGACGCTCCGCGAGGCGGAACAAGCTGATCAACACGTAAGAGATAATCAGATAAAGCACGGCGGCAATACCAAATGCGGTAAAGGGTTGATAGGTGGCGGAGTTGATATCACGCGCCACTTTCAACAAATCGGGAACCGTGGCGGTAAACGCCAGCGCCGTGGAGTGCAGCATCAAAATCACTTCATTGCTGTAGGCCGGTAAAGCGGTGCGCAGCGCAGAAGGCAGAATGATGCAGCGATACAATTTGAAATTTGAAAAGCCGTAAGCACGCGCGGCCTCAATTTCACCATGCGGCACGGAACGAATAGCCCCGGCAAAAATTTCGGTGGTGTAAGCGCAGGTATTCAGCGTGAAAGCCAGTAACGTACAGTTCAGCCCGCTACGAAAAAAGCGTTTAGCAGCTCAGTTCCTTTCACAATCTCCAGCGTATACATGCCGGAATAAAATACCAGCAGCTGCACATAAAGCGGTGTGCCGCGGAAGATATACGTGAACAGCCACACCGGCGTACTTACCCAACGGTTTGGCGAGACGCGCGCAATGGCTAACAACACGGCCAGGCAACCGCCAATCACGACCGAAAGGATCAACAGCCACAGCGTGATCGCCACGCCGGTGAAACGATAACCATCAGTCCAGAGCAGCGCTTTCCAGTATTCCTGAATAATATCAATCATAACTCTGCCCTTTTAACACCCACCGTGTAGCGGCGATTCAGCCACCACAACACACCATTCGACAGTGTGGTAAACACTAAATAAATCACCCCAGCGACAATCGCAAAATAGAACGGTTGCCAGGTGCTTTTGCCCGCTAGCTGTGTAGCCTTAACCACGTCTTCCAGTCCGAGCAGCGACACCAGCGCCGTCGCTTTCAAAATCACCTGCCAGTTATTGCCAATGCCAGGCAGCGCATAGCGCATCATCGCCGGGAACAAAATGCGGCGGAAAACCTGCGAACCGGTAAAACCGAATGCCGTTGCCGCTTCTATTTGCCCTTTTGGCACCGCTAAAAATGCGCCACGGAAGGTTTCGGTAAAGTAAGCGCCGTAGATAAAGCCGAGCGTAATAATACCGGCCACCATCGGATCGATATCAAACTGGCTTAGTCCGAGTGCATCGGTGAGTTGGTTAAGAGCGATCTGCAAACCGTAGAAGATCAGCAGCATTAAAACGAGGTCTGGAACACCACGAATCAAGGTCGTGTAGCCATTAGCGATCATCGCTAATGGACGATTGCGAGAGACTTTAGCGCCTGCGCCTAGCAGTCCAAGGACAACCGCGAGCACCACTGAACTAAGCGCCAGCTCCAGCGTGACTAAGGTGCCTCTAAGAATTACGTCAGAATAGCCATACAGCATGAAAATGATCCTGTCATGGGGTGAAAACGGATAGCTGCCCGCCATTCATTGCGGGCAGCTTTATCCCGGTAATCAGTATCACAGACGGTTGGTGCGCTTAGCCTCGTGGATCATGAGAGGATGGAGCACAGCCAATTCGTCGGTGTCACAAAGAACCAGGGATAAAGTAGACAGGTTTTACTCAGTCACCGTATACATTGAAATCAAAGTACTTTTTAGCAATTTTGTCGTAAGTCCCATCTTTGCGCATCTCATCGACAGCTTTGTCGATGGCGGTTTTCAGCTCGGCATCATCTTTGCGCAAGCCCATACCGGTGCCTACACCAAAGATTTTGTCATCTTTCACTGCTGGACCCGCAAAGGTGTAATTCTTACCAACCGGTTGTTTCAGGAAACCTTCGCTCGCCTGCACTTCGTCCTGGAAAGCGGCATCGATGCGGCCTGCATTCAGATCCTGATAAACCAGATCCTGATTAGCATAAGGCGTTACGGTAACGCCTTTCGCACGCCAGTTTTCATTGGCGTAGGTTTCCTGCGTGGTGCCTTGCAGCAGACCAATGTTTTTGCCTTTCAGCGAATCAATAGTCGGCTGAATAGTTGACCCTTTCGGCGCGACTAAACGCGCGTTAGCGGCATACAACTTTTCAGAAAAGGCGATTTCTTCCTGGCGTTTAGCTGTGATGGAAAGTGAAGAGATAATGGCATCAATTTTTTCGCTTTCAGCGATGGGATCAGCGCATCAAAATCGCTTTCAACGTAGGTGCACTTGGTGTTGATACGTTTACAGATTTCGTTGGCGAGATCGATATCAAAGCCGACTAACTGTCCTTGCGCGTTTTTCGACTCAAACGGCGGGTAAGTTGGATCAGTTCCAATACGGATTGAACCCGGCACCGCGGCGAACACGCTGGCGGCGCTGGTCAAGCCCAGCATCAGAGAAAGAGCCAGAACACGCTTTTTCATAGATTACCCTCAAGTGAAGTGCTTTTTGTTATGTGCTACGTGATGTGTTTGCGCAAATTAATCTGCATGTTTCATGCCAGTTCTGCAAGTTATCCGCGCACTAAACGTTACGCTACATAGGCGAAATCGCTAGGCGTGTAGGAGGAATATATCAGTGATGTCATCCAGAAAAAGCGACGCTGTTAACTTTTGGTGCATCAAATGCACGAACAGTGATCTCCGGCGCGCTTACGCACCATAAAAGTGCAATTAATTAATCTTATGCACCTTGCCAGCGCGTGAAGAGATCGTGCGGTAATTCGATGTCAAACTGGTCAATAACACGGTTAACTGTTTGATCTACGAGCTGATCAATCGTAACGGGGCGATGATAAAAGCGGGAACCGGCGGCATGATGATCGCACCAAGTTCAGCGGCGGTGGTCATCATGCGTAAATGACCGACATGCAGCGGCGTTTCGCGTACGCATAACACCAGCTTGCGCTGCTCTTTGAGTACGACATCGGCAGCGCGCGTTAGCAAGGAGTCGCTGTAGCTGTGAACAATGCCAGATAAGGTTTTCATTGAGCATGGCAGAATGACCATGCCAAGCGTTTTAAACGATCCTGAAGAGATGTTTGCCGCAATATCGCGCACGTCATGCACCACATTAGCCAGCGCTTGTACTTCGCGTACGTTGTAATCGGTTTCCAAACCCAGCGTTTGGCGCGCCGCATTGCTCATCACTAAATGCGTTTCCACCTCAGCGACCTGCTGCAAAACCTGCAACATGCGCACGCCATAAATCACGCCGCTTGCACCCGAGATGCCAATGATGAGTCGTTTCATAGTTCAGCCTTGCTATTTTTTGAGTGCGCCATCATAACGCGGCTTAAGGAATAAATAAAAAAGGCGAGATTTCTCTCGCCTTCTCTTTTGCATCAACGCCAGAGATTACCCTTCGTTATGCAGTTCCAGATTCTCCACTTCGTTTTGACGTGCAATTGCTTTTGCATCGTCATTACGCAGCGACTGGAGATATTCCAGATACTGTTGATCAACATCTTTCGTCACGTAGATGCCGTTGAACACCGAGCATTCAAACTGCGTGATGTCTGGGTTCTCTTCACGTACCGCTTCGATCAAATCATCGAGATCCTGGAAAATCAGCGCATCCGCTTTGATCAACTGGCAGATTTCATCCACTTCACGGCCATGAGCAATCAACTCAGTTGCGCTCGGCATATCAATGCCATACACGTTCGGGAAACGGATTTCCGGGGCGGCGGAAGCCAGATAAACACGTTTTGCACCCGCTTCACGCGCCATCTCAATGATCTGTTCTGAGGTGGTACCACGCACAATGGAATCATCGACCAACAAGACGTTCTTATCACGGAACTCGGCGCGGTTAGCGTTCAGCTTGCGGCGAACCGCGCTGCGACGTAACTGCTGGCCTGGCATAATAAAGGTACGGCCAACGTAGCGGTTTTTCACAAAACCCTGGCGATACGGTTTATCCAGAATACGCGCAATTTCCAGCGCGATATCGGTTGACGTTTCCGGGATCGGAATCACCACATCGATATCCAGATCTTCCCATTCACGTGCAATCTTTTCGCCCAGCTTGGTGCCCATGCGAACACGTGCGCTGTAGACAGAAATTTTGTCGAGGAAAGAGTCTGGGCGAGCGAAGTAAACATACTCAAACAAGCATGGATTGCTCTTTGGGTTTTCAGCGCATTGACGCGTTGAAAGCTGCCCTTGCTCAGTAACGTAGACGGCTTCACCCGGCGCAACGTCACGGATAAATTCAAAGCCTAGCGTATCAAGCGCGACGCTTTCAGAAGCGACCATGTATTCGGTGCGGCCATCTGCGATAACGCGTTTGCCCAATACCAGCGGGCGAATGCCGTTTGGATCGCGGAAGGCAACCATGCCGTGACCGATAATCATCGAAACCACAGCATAGGCGCCGCGCACCTGCTGGTGCACCGCAGCCACAGCGGCAAAAATATTGTCAGCTTCCAGCGGATCATGCGGGAAGCGATCCAGTTCTGCCGCAAAAATGTTCAGCAGAATTTCAGAATCTGAGGTGGTGTTAACGTGACGACGGCCCTTTTCAAACAGGCGTGCGCGCAGTTCATGCGCGTTGGTCAGGTTACCGTTATGTGCCAGAGTAATGCCGTACGGCGAGTTTACGTAGAATGGCTGTGCTTCAGAGGCACTGGAGCTGCCCGCCGTTGGGTAACGTGCGTGACCGATGCCCATATTGCCCTGCAAACGCTGCATGTGGCGTGCTTCGAAAACGTCGCTGACCAGACCGTTTGCCTTACGCAGGCGGAAGCAATTCAGCGCATCGATAGTACAAATGCCTGCGGCATCCTGCCCGCGGTGCTGGAGCACCGTTAACGCGTCATAGATCGACTGGTTTACCGGCATGAAACCGGTGATACCGACAATACCGCACATGTTGTCATTTCCTCATTAAGCCGCACTCCCGATGGCGTCACCGGGGTAAAAAACTCGACGTGCTTTTCAGGTAATCAAAAAACCACCTGATTATATAACTGAACTGGGGAACGAGTTGAGACTGTTGCCAGTCGGGGCTTTTTGAAAACCCCGTGAATGTATCGAGAAAGAAAAGCATAGCGGCTACGATCAGCACACCACGCAACGCCCCGAAACAGACGCCCAATACTCGGTCGGTTCCCGACAAGCCGGTTTTTCTACCAGCGTGCCGATAACGTAGTTCACGATCGCGCCCACTATTAGGGTAGCAACGAACAGCACACCGATGGCGATACCGTTACGAACCAGTTCGTCGTCAAAACCTGTAAACCAGACTGCAAGAAAGGCGTAATAATGACTGGCGACAAAAAACGCACATCCCCAGGTAACGAGAGATAAGGCCTCCCGGACAAACCCGCGAACCAGGCTGACCAGAGCCGAAAAACCAACTACCGCAATAATGACGTAATCAATCCAGATCATGAATACTTCCAGCGCAATTGCGCCCCTGCATCCAGTTCGGGGCGCATTCTAACAGAAAAAGAAAACGTTTGCGTAGCGGTTTTCCAGTTCTGTTTCCATAAAAAAGGCGATGAAAAAATCTTCACTCGCCCGATGGACTTTCAATTTATTAACCCGTTGAAAATCAAATCATTTCACTTGATTTCCACTCTTTAACCGTAAATGCTATCCCTAAAAAGATGCTGCCTATTGTTGTTATAAGCAGCATCAATAACCCTTTTAGTGTGCACTGTATGGCTTAACCACACCGCCTAAACCGGAGATACTTTTGAGCTCAGAAACCGCCGCTTGCATCTTAGTTTTTGACGCATCTGGGCCGACATAGATACGGGTAATTTGTCCCTGCACCGGCGAAGACGGAACGGTAAAGGCGCGATAACCCGACAAACGCAGCTGTGCGACAATTTCGTTTACTTTGCTGGCATTTTTCAACGCACCGAGCTGCACCACATAAGCCTGACCCGTTGGCGCACTGCTTTCCGTGGTTTTAGGCTGCTCTGCCGCCTTGGGTTGCTCAACCGGTTTCGGTTTTGGCTGCTCCACAGGTTTTGGCTTCGGCTGTTCCACAGGTTTAGGTTTTGGCGGCTCAATCGGCTTCGGTTTAGGTTGGCTGACCGGCTGGGACGGCGCAGTCTGATGCACCGGTGGTGGTGTCACCACACTCGGCTGGCTGTCATCGCCAGGTTTGATACTGCCATGCTCAGCCACGCTATTATTGGATTTACCACCGTTGTTATCAACGGCGGCACCCGCGCCTTCTGGCGGTTGTGCAGGCAGTGACTGCGTTACCGGCGGCACCATTTCGCTGTCCTGCTGATCGTCTGCTTTAGGCACCAACGGGATCGCGGCAAACTCTTCTTTATAATGCTTCTTCTGTCCATCCAGCAGCCCCGGCAGCACAATCACGCCAACCGCGACCAGAATAATGGTACCGACCAGACGGTTTTGAAACTTACTCGCCACGCCCTTTCTCCGTTTCCATCGATTCCATGACCTGTGCCACGGTGTGGAACGATCCACACACCAGTACGATGTCCTGTGGCTTCGCCTGCTCGCGTGCGTGCTGCCAGGCGTGCTCTACGTCAGCAAAGGCCTGCGCCTGCTGCGGTAAATGCGACATCAGCTGTTGGGCCGTTGCACCACGTGGGCCATCCAGTGGCGCGCAATACCAGTGATTAACCTGAGGCGCTAAAGCGGCCAGCGTGCCGGCAATATCTTTATCATGCAGCATGCCAACCACCGCATGCACCGCACCTTTATTCGCTAACGTCGCAAGGCGAGATGCAAGGTAAGCTGCCGCATGAGGATTGTGCGCCACATCCAGGATAACGCGCGGCGATTCGCTTACTGTTTGAAAGCGACCAGGCAAAATAGCCAGCGGTAAATTAGCGCGAATTTGGTCTTCACTGACGTTTAAACCGGAAGCACGCAGCGCCACGATAGCGCTGGCGGCATTCGGCAACGGCACTTGCGGCAGCGGTAAATCATTCAGCTCGCCCCACGCATCTCGCAGCGACCAGCTTTCTGCCTGTTGACGATAAGACCAGTCACGATCGCGCTGGATCAGCTGTGCGCCCTTCTCATTGGCGACCGCAGCGATGCTAAGCGGCATATCCGGCTCACCAACAATAGCGGGCTTGCCTGCGCGAAACACACCTGCTTTTTCACGGCCAATGCTTTCACGATCCGGCCCCAGCCAGTCAAGGTGATCGAGCGCAATGCTGGTGATGACCGAAACATCAGCATCAACAATATTGGTGGCATCCAGACGACCGCCAAGGCCCACTTCTAGGATCACCACATCGAGCTGCGCTTGTTGGAACAGCTTCAGCGCCGATAACGTGCCGTATTCGAAATACGTCAGCGAGATATCGCCACGCCCGGCTTCAATTTCAGCAAAGCTGGCGGTGTGCAGCGCTTCAGTCAGCTCTTGTCCTTGCACGCGTACGCGCTCGGTATAACGCACCAGATGCGGCGAGCTATAGACGCCCACCCGATAACCCGCCGCCATCAGCAGTGTTTCAAGAGTGCGACATGTAGTGCCTTTTCCGTTGGTGCCGGCGACAGTGAAAATAAAAGAGGCAGGTTTCAACAGGTCCAGACGTTGCGCCACTTGGCGAATACGATCCAGCCCCATGTCGATAGCTTGAGAATGAAGGTGCTCAAGATAATAAAGCCACGTGGCCAAAGGCGACGTGGCTTGAGGAAGGTGAAGATTGTCCATATGTCCCGTTTTGCTCAATTATACCTGGCTGAATCAGCGCTGAGGTATGCGGTGCATTGGTAAAAGGCGCGACAGGCGCGCCTTTCTATCTCCTGTCAGGCGTCGTTGCTTTCTGGCTCAGTCGTTGATGCAGACTGGTCGCCATCGAGCAGCGGTGCCGGCAGATTCATCATTTTGGCCAGCAGGCTTGCCAGTTTGTAACGCATTTCCGGGCGGCGAATGATCATATCAATCGCACCCTTTTCAATCAGGAACTCACTGCGCTGGAAACCTGGCGGCAGTTTTTCACGTACGGTTTGCTCGATAACGCGAGGGCCGGCAAAGCCGATCAGCGCTTTCGGTTCCGCGATGTTGAGATCGCCCAACATCGCGAAGCTGGCAGAAACCCCACCCATGGTTGGGTCGGTCAGCACAGAGATGTACGGAAGACCACGCTCCTGCATTTTTGCCAGCGCTGCACTGGTTTTCGCCATTTGCATCAGCGACATCAGCGCTTCTTGCATACGCGCACCGCCACTGGCAGAGAAGCAGATCAGCGGACAGTTATCTTCCAGCGCCTGCTCAACTGCACGCACAAAGCGTGCGCCAACCACAGACCCCATTGAGCCACCCATGAAGGTGAATTCAAATGCTGCCGCAACCACTGGCATGCTGTGCAACTGGCCTTTCATTACGATAAGTGCGTCTTTCTCGTCGGTGGCTTTTTGTGCGGCTACCAAACGATCTTTATACTTTTTCGAGTCACGGAACTTCAGGAGATCCTTCGGTTCCAGCTCGCTGCCCAACTCCACCAGCGTTCCCTGATCGAGAAAAGTGGTGAGACGTTCGCGTGCGCGCATGCGCATATGGTGGTCACACTTCGGGCAGACCTCAAGATTACGCTCCAGTTCGGCACGATAAAGTACCTGTCCACAGCTATCGCATTTGGTCCAAACCCCTTCCGGGATACTGGCGCGGCTAGCAGGCGTAATATTGCTTTTGTTAAGAATGCGTTCAATCCAGCTCATTGATGACCTTTCTGTTGAAACTGACCTGGTCCAGTCGTCTTGATGCTGCTGAAAACGGCTTCAGCAGACGGGAAATTTCGCTCATTAAACCACAACCCGTTCAGACTGTGGATAAAAATCTGGTCTTACCCCTGAGCAACCTTGCCGCTTACGGCTGTTTTTGCTGCTTCGCCTGGCGGCGATGACGCCAGACTTCAATCACGCCCGGCAAAATTGAGACCACGATAATCCCGACGATCAAGAGTTTGAGGTTTTCCTGTACCACCGGCAGATCGCCAAACAGGTAACCCGCATAGGAAAAGAGTAATACCCATAACAACGCGCCGCTGATGTTAAACAACGCGAAGTGGCGATATGACATATGCCCCATCCCGGCGACAAATGGCGCAAAAGTACGCACGATAGGCACAAAGCGCGCCAGAATAATGGTTTTACCGCCGTGACGTGCATAGAACGCGTGGGTTTTATCCAGATAGCTGCGACGGAAAATTTTGGAATTCGGGTTGCTAAACAACCGCTCGCCAAACAGTCGACCTATGGTGTAGTTAACCGCATCGCCGAGAATTGCCGCAATCACCAGCAGTGTCACCATCAGATGCACATTGAGATCGTTACCCGGCAATGCCGCCAGCGCACCGGCCACAAACAGCAGTGAGTCGCCTGGTAAAAAAGGCGTCACCACTAAACCGGTTTCGCAGAACAAAATCAGAAACAGAATGGCGTAAATCCAAATGCCGTACTGCGCTACCAATTCAGCCAAATGCACATCAATGTGCAAAATAAAATCGACCACAAAATGGATAAACTCCATAACGCTCTCTTCCTGTCCTAAATTTTTGGTTAATCCGCGAGGAACAACGGTCCCATCGACGGCTGTGGTAACGCAAAGTGGGATGGATAATCCACCGCCACCAGATAAAGCCCTTCAGCTTTGGCTGTCGCCGCCGCCAGCGTGCGATCTTTGGCTGCCAGCAGCGTAGCCATCCACGATTCTGGCTGATTGCCGCAGCCAATTTCCATCAGGCTGCCAACAATGTTACGCACCATATGATGCACAAAGGCGTTGGCCTTGATATCCACGATGACATACGGCCCTTGACGCGTCACGTTAAGGTGCAACATGTTGCGCCATGGCGTACGAGACTGACACTGCACCGCGCGGAATGAGGTGAAGTCATTCTCCCCAGTAAACATTGCCCTGCACGCTGCATTTTTTCAGCATCCAGCGGATGATAAAAATGTGTCACGCCGCGGCTCAGCACGGCCGGACGCAAGCGCTGGTTGTATATCAGATAGCGATAGCGACGGGCGGTTGCACTAAACCGCGCATGAAACTCATCCGGCACCGATTTTACCCAACGCACCGCGATGTCTGCAGGTAAATTGGCGTTAACGCCCAACGTCCATGCGCTGTCAGCACGTTGCGATGTGGTTTCAAAATGCACGACCTGACCGGTTCCGTGCACGCCAGCATCGGTGCGTCCGGCGCAGAAAACAGTGACCGGATGATCGGCCACTTTTGACAGCGCACGTTCTAACTTTTCCTGCACGCTGCGCACTTCTTGCTGACGCTGCCAGCCGTAATAGCGGCTGCCGTCATACTCAATGCCGAGCGCCAGTTTTTGTGTCTGACTGTCGGACATTAGTACATATACTCCTGCACCAGCTTTTCCGCCGTTTTCACCGCCATTAACGCACCGCCAAAACGGACGTTATCGGCGACTGACCAAAACTGCAGCAGTTCAGGAATACCGTAATCGTTACGCACGCCGCCAATGCTTAATTCATTGTTGCCTGATGCATCGGTGACAGGCGTTGGCACCTGATCTTCTTCGCTCAGGATGATATCAGCGGTGAGCGCCAGTTCAGCACGCGCTTCTTCCGCAGAGAGCGGACGCAGATTCTCAACATGAACGATTTGCGCGTTGCCATAAAACACCGGCGCCTGAATGCTGGTGACCGCAATCGGTAAGCCTTCGTCTTGCAGTACTTTACGTACCTGATCGATCAGACGACGTTCGCTCTCCACGCTGCCTTCGGCATCGGCCTGTTGTGGCAGCAAGTTAAAGGCCAGCTGGCGGCCATAAAAATGGTTATCTGCCGGGACGCCATTTAGCAAACGCGCGCTTTCACCCGCTAATGCATCCACTGCCGCTTTGCCGTGGTTGGAAACCGAAATCAAATTTGTTACCTGCAAGCGGCCTAAACCGGCGGCGTCAGTCAGCGGTTTGAGCGCGGTAAGCAACTGGCTGACCAGGCTATCGGCCACGCAGATAATGTTGCGATTGCGGTAATCCGCCAAAACGTGCGCATTCACATCTGGCACTACCAGCGGAATGTCTGGTGACAACGCAAACAGTTCGCTGCTGTCGATAACCAAACAACCCGCGTTAGCGGCTTCATCTGCATAGCGCGAAGAGGCTTCACGACCGGCTACAAAAAACGCCAACTGCGCTTGTGACCAGTCAAAACCTGCCGCGTCCTGAACCAGAACAGAACGGCCTTCATAACGTTTAGTTTCACCTGCGCCGTTTTCACTCGCCAGCAAATACAATTCTCCAACCGGGAACTGGCGTTCAGCCAGCAGCTCCAGTAAAGCGTTCCCTACTGCGCCTGTTGCGCCTAATAGCGCAATATTCCAGCCGTCAGACATGTTGGTTTACTCCAGACAATGACATAAAAACAGAAGGCGGTGATATTCACCGCCCAAGGATTCGGATTTTTCCCGGTCATATTTCGTATTGCAGATACGTTGGCTACTCGCGCTTACCCTGTCCACTTACTGTGGTAAGTGCCTGGCGTTCACTCATTTGCCGCCTTTCTGCAACGGAAATTACAAGGAAATGAGATTAGCTCTCCTGCAAATGCGCATCAAAACCCAGCTTCGCCAGCATCTCGGCAGCGTCGCGATCGTTGCAGATCACCTGCAACGAAGACCATTCGCGGCGCTCTTCATACTGCTTGCGCAGGCGATCAAATTCACCGGGTTGCGCCGCCACTTTACGTAAAGGCGCGTCGTCGCGGCGCACATCATACACCAGATGCACCAGCCGTTTCAGCGTTGGCTGATCAAGCGCGCCCTGCAGCGTAATGCTGCTGAACTCCGGTGTCGGTAATAACTCGCTCAGTGGCACCTGCTGCGGTTGCCCGATAAACGCGCTCCAGGCTTCAAACACTTGCGTGGTACCTCGCGCTTTACCTTCCAGCGTGTAGCCCGCGATATGGGCGGTGGCGATATCAACTTTATCGAGCAGCGCCAGTGAAAGATCCGGTTCCGGTTCCCATACATCCAGTATCACGCTGAGATCCGATCGCATGTTCAATACTTCCAGCAGCGCGACGTTATCGACCACCGGGCCGCGGCAGGCATTAATGAGAATGGTATTGGGTTTAAGAGCCATCAACAGTGCTAAATCAGCCAGATGCCAGCTTTTATACGGTCCGTCTTTAAAGAGTGGCGTGTGGAAAGTCAGGATATCAGCCTGTTTAACCACCTCATCCAGCGACAAAAAATCGCCGTCGTCACCACGATCGGCGCGCGGCGGATCGCACAGCACGGTTTTCACGCCCCAGGCTTCAAGACGTTTCTGTAAACGTCCGCCGACATTGCCAACGCCGACAATGCCGACTGTGCGATCGCGCAGTTGAAAACCATCGCGTTCCGCCAGTAACAGCAGCGACGAAAAGACATATTCCACCACGGCAATGGCGTTACAACCCGGCGCGGCAGAGAAAGCGATCCCCGCCTGTTGCAGCCACACTTCGTCGATGTGATCGGTGCCCGCCGTAGCGGTACCAACAAATTTCACCGGTTTACCCGCCAGCAAGGCTTCATTCACCTTGGTAACTGAACGCACCATCAAGCCATCGGCATCTGCCAGTTCGGCTTCCGGTAAAGGACGACCCGGCACCGCCAGCACGTTTCCGGTGCGGCTGAACAGTTCACGGGCATAAGGCATATTTTCATCGACGAGAATCTTCACCACGGCTTTCCTGTCTGTTGTCTTTAAGGGCGTTATTCTGGCACAAAGCCACGCGTTAGCCTAACCGCGTGCGGTAGCGATCGGGCGTGGTGCCCGCTTGATGTTGAAACATGACAATCAGCGCAGAAGCGGAGCTATATCCGAGATCGTGAGCAATAGATTGCACGCTGTTGCCCTGCTCCAGCAGCGCAATCGCCCGCAAAAACGCAGCCGCTGACGCCATTCGCTGAATGACATATTGAGCTGCTGATGACAGCGGCGCGCCAGCGTGCGTTCTGTGGTAAAAACGCGGGCCGCCCACGCTGCTAGCGTCGTGTTATCACCGGGGTTGGCTTCCAGCGCGTGCAGCACTGGCGCCAAAAATTTATCTTCCGACGTAGGCAAATAGCTTTCCTGAACGGCTGCGAGACGCAAGCGGTCGCGCAGTACATTACACAGCCGTAACTGCTCGTCGCTGACAGGCAGCACAATTTCCTCTCGGGCGAATTCATCCATAATGGCGTGCACGATCGGATCGACAATCAGCAAGCACGCTTTGATCGGCAACCCTTCACACAGATCGGCGGCCAGGTTAAAGGTGCGAAATTGGGCCTGCCGATGATTATAGCTGCTGTGTACCAGCCCCGGCGGGATCCAGATAGGGATGTCGGCAGGCGTGAGCAGCCGTTCACCTTCTACCCGCATCTCCAGCACATAACTTTTCACAAAGATCACCTGGCCCCAGCTATGCGCGTGCGGCAAATATTCGGTTTGCGCATTGGCCTGCTCAAAACGAAAGAAGTAGCGCAGCGCATTGGCATCAACTGGCGCCTGGTAAATGATTTGTGAAGTCATTATGTCCGGTCATTAAAGATTTTTGTCCGATATTAACTATCTGAATAAAACCGGACAAGCGTACACTGCGCCCATTCTGTATCGGGAGAGCGTTATGAGTTTCTTGTTTCCGCTGATTGCGGTGATGATCTGGTCGATCAATTCGATCGTAAGTAAGTTGTCGGCGGATGCCATTGATCCCGCCGCCATCTCTTTTTATCGCTGGCTGTTAGCGCTGCTGGTGTTAACGCCGTTTATTTTGCCTGGCGTATGGCGTCAGCGGCGACAGATTAAACCGCATTTGGGGCAATTGCTGCTGCTTGGGCTGCTGGGCATGGTGTTGTATCAAAGCCTGGCTTATTACGCCGCGCACAGCGTAAGTGCACTGTTTATGGGGATCATCGGCGCATTAATTCCGCTGCTTACCGTGCTGTTAAGCGTGGTGATCCTGCGCATTGCCCCGACGGTGGGGATTCTTTTTGGCAGCATCATCTCATTTGCCGGTTTAGTTTGGCTGGTCAGCGAGGGAAATTTACCGCTGTTGCTGAGTCATGGATTAGGCAAAGGTGAGTTAATGATGCTGGCGGCTTCCGCCTCTTATGCGCTTTATGGTGTGCTGACCAAGCGCTGGGCAATACCGCTGCCGATCTGGCAAAGCTTATACATGCAGATCGTGTTTGGCGTTCTGCTGCTGTTGCCCGGTTTTTTATTTGCACCGGACGTAACACTGAATCTGCATAATATCCCGTTGGTGGCGTTCGCGGGCCTGTTTGCTTCAATCATTGCGCCTTTCTTGTGGATTCATGGCGTACAGCGTTTAGGTGCCAGCACCACCACTATATTTATGAATCTGATTCCGATATTTACTGCGCTGATTGCCGTGCTGTTCCTGCATGAGCAGTTGCACAGTTATCACTGGATTGGCGGAGGTTTGACACTGTTTGGCGTGATTTTGGCACAGCGTTTGAAAACACCGCTGTCAGGTCGTAAACCGAGCCGTATCACTCGGATTTAAACGCGATAGTGACGCGCAGTCCGCCCAGTAGCGGACTGCGATCCATGACAATCAACGCTCCATGCCATGCACAAATATCCTGCACCAACGCCAATCCTATTCCTGCGCCAGGCTGCAAGCTGCCATGATCAAGTCGGGAAAAGGGCTGTAAGGCTTTTTCCTGTTCCGCACTGTCGATGCCCGGCCCGCTGTCTTCTATTTCTAATGTTTTCCCCTGTAGCCTTGCCGTAATTACCCCGTTCAGCGGCGTGTATTTGATGGCATTGTCCAGCAGATTGGCGCATAACTCGCCCAGCAGCAGGCGATCCCCTTTGACTTCGCTGTTCTCATCACCTTCGTAACCTAAATCGATCTGCTTGTTCCGGGCCGCCGTGTAACCGCTGAAACAGGCATCCCGCAGGATCTCCGCTAAATCGACGCGCGGCAGCTGTTTCTCCTCGCCGTGACGCGCTTTTATTTGCGCCAGTTGCAGTAATCGATCGGTAAGCAAAATAGTGTCATCCAGCGTGTGTCGCATTCCTTGTAAACTCTCTCGCCACTGCTCGGGGCAATTGCTGCTCATCGCGACACCCACCTGAGTTTTGAGGATTGCTAGCGGCGTACGCAGTTGATGTGCTGCGTCAGCGCTAAAACGATCCTGACGCGCCATCATTCCACGCAACCGCTCAAGATAGCGATTAAAAGCAATAATCAACGGCTGTAATTCTGACCAAGGCAACGATGGAAGCGGCGTTAACTCGCTAACATCGCGGCGTAAAACAATGCGCGATAGACGTCGTAATGGACGCAGTACGCGTCGCAGCATCAATCCCGCCAGTAACAGCGTCATCAGCACCAACACGCTTTGACTCAGCAGCGCCGTACGCATTAATCCTTGGGCAAACTCCTGACGCGAATTCAGTGTTTCAGCCACGATGATTAGCGCCATACCTTCTGCCCCCGCCTCGCTGATGGGTTGCCAAAGTGCAGCAATGCGAATCGGTTGCTGTCGATAGCGGCCATCATAAAAATGCACCAGCGCGGGCCAGTCGTTTGAAAGTGCGTGATGGGGTGGAATCGGCGGCAGGTCGTCATAACCTGACAGCGTTTTACCTTGCGGCGAAATCACTTGGTAAAACAGCTGATCGTTCATGTTGCGCTCAAAGCTGTCGAGCACGACCCAAGGCACATCCACTTCAAGATGACGATTACGCACCACCAAGCGTTCAGCAACGGTGCGCGCCGAGGCCAGCAATGAGCGATCATAGGCCTGATTGGCTGCAGCCAGCCCGCTTTGATAATGGGTATAAACCGACAAACCCCACAACAACGTGAGCGGCAAGCCCAACCACGCCAGTAATTCGCCGCGCAGTGAACGGATTAGCCGCATGGCACCGTTTCCAGGCTGTATCCCAGACCGCGTAGCGTCACAATCGCGACATCGCTACCGGCCAGTTTTTTACGTACCCGGTGTACGTAAAGCTCAATGCTTTCCAGGCTGACATCATCAGCCAGGGTAAACGTTTGTTCATAAAGATGCTGGCGTGAAACCGGGCGCCCTCCTCGCTGCATCAAGGTTGTAAGTATGCTGGCTTCGCGCGGGGTCAACGCCAGCGGCTTGTCCGCCAGCAAAAAATAGCCTTCAGGATCGCGTGTCAACTGGCCTAGCGCCTGGTTTTGCGCAGAATGCGTTTGGCTTCGCCGCAACAGTGCCCGTAACCGCGCTTCCAGTTCATCCAGCTCAAAGGGTTTAGTGAGGTAATCATCGGCTCCCTGATTCAGCCCGCGCACCCTATCGTCGAGCGCGCTGCGCGCAGTCAGTAATAAAACCGGCACATTTTTTCCGCGCCGACGCAGCCGCGTTAGCACCTCAATACCATCCATACGCGGCAGCGAAACATCCAGTACCACCAGAACATATTCCTCGCTGTGCAGCATGTGATCCGCCGCTACACCATCCGCAACCCAATCCACGGCAAATCCTTTTTGCGTTAGCGCTTTCTGCAACCAGCGCGCCAGCTCAACCGTATCTTCAACCAGTAAGAGACGCATATCACATCCTGTCATTATTTCTGGGCAGTGAAAGGTAAATGAAAGGTAACTGTTTTAACAATTCAGCAACGCCGAATATTCGGCAGCAATCACACTCTGGAAGAACAAGGGAGCGAAAGATGAAAAAAATAATCCGCACCACCTTAGCCTCAACCCTACTGGCATTACTGGTTCCCGCTACTTTTGCCGCCGATGCGCCCAAACGTACTGAATGTATTGCGCCTGCCAAGCCTGGCGGCGGCTTTGACCTGACCTGCAAACTCCTGCAAGTGTCATTGCAGGAGACAAAACAGATCGATTCACCGATGCGCGTCACTTATATGCCCGGCGGCGTGGGTGCGGTTGCCTACAACGCCATTATTGCGCAGCGCCCCGCCGAAGCGGGCACGGTGGTCGCCTTCTCCGGCGGCTCGCTGCTTAACCTTTCTCAAGGCAAATTTGGTCGCTATTCAGTAGACGACGTGAAGTGGCTGGCAGCAGTCGGCACCGATTACGGCATGATCGCAGTGCGTGAAGATGCCCCATGGAAAACGCTTGGTGAGCTGATGGAGGCGATGAAGAAAGATCCCACCAAAGTGGTGGTTGGCGCGGGCGCATCTATTGGCAGTCAGGACTGGATGAAAACCGCGCTGCTGGCGCGTGAAGCAGGCATTGATCCGCGCAAGATGCGTTACGTCGCGTTTGAAGGTGGCGGCGAGCCGGTTACTGCGCTGTTGGGTAATCATATTCAGGTGGTTTCTGGCGACATGAGCGAAATGGTGCCGCATCTGCAAGGTGGAAAAATGCGCGTGCTGGCTGTGATGGCGGATAAACGTTTGCCTGGCCTGCTGGCGAATGTGCCGACCGCTAAAGAACAGGGCTTTAACATCGAATGGCCGATTATTCGCGGCTTCTATTTGGGTCCAAAAGTCAGCGATGCCGAGTATCAATGGTGGCAAGACGCCTTTAAAAAGATGGTGAATACGCCGGAATTTCAAAAACAGCGCGATCTGCGCGGTCTGTTTGAATTCAACCTGTTTGGTGCAGAACTCGACAGCTATGTCAAAAATCAGGTCGCCTCTTATCGCGATCAGGCGAAATCTTTCGGCCTGGCTAAATAACCGGAGCACATGATGAGCGATCGTATTTTTGCGGCTATTTGGCTTGCACTTTGCCTCGGCGGCATGGTGATAGCCTGGCAAATTCAGAGCGAATACAGCTACGAACCGGTTGGCCCGCGCCCTTTTCCCTGACGATTTTGGGTTTGATGGCGATCTGCGCCCTGCTGATGCTGTTTCGTAAACCAGACACCATTCAATGGCCTACTCAGGGCACATTAAAGCGTTTAGTCGCACTGGCGCTGATGCTGATGCTGTATGGCTGGCTGTTTGAAACACTGGGTTTCGCGCTCTGCACCACGTTGTTGACGTTTGGCATCGGCATGCTGTTTGGTGCACGTTGGTGGGCGGCAGCGCTTTCCGGCGTGATCATGGGGTTGACGCTGTTTTACGCCTTTGACCGCTTGCTGGACGTGACGCTGCCCATGGGCAGCTGGCTGAGTTAAGGAGAATATCATGGATACCTGGTCTTTTTTGATGCAGGGTTTCGCCGTCGCCATGACGCCCGAAAACCTGATAATCGCCTTGATCGGCTGTTTTATTGGCACCATTGTGGGATTGTTGCCGGGTCTCGGCCCGATCAATGGCGTCGCTATTTTAATGCCGCTGGCTTACGCGCTGCATTTGCCGGCGGAATCGGCGCTGATCTTGCTGGCAACGGTCTATATCGGTTGTGAATATGGGGGTCGCATCTCATCCATTTTGCTGAATGTGCCAGGCGATGCCGGTGCCATTATGACGGCGCTGGATGGCTATCCGATGGCGCAGCAAGGCAAAGCGGGCGTAGCGTTGTCGATTTCTGCGGTGAGTTCCTTTGTCGGCTCTACCATTGCCATTCTCGGCATTATTTTATTCGCCCCGCTCCTGGCAAACTGGTCACTGGCATTTGGTCCGGCTGAATATTTTGCGCTGATGGTTTTCGCGATTGCCTGCCTCGGCAGCATGATGAGTCAAAATCCGTTGAAATCTTTTCTGGCCGCATTAATCGGTCTCGGCATGGCGACCGTGGGCGTTGATGCGAATACCGGCGTTTACCGCTTTACCTTCGACAGTGTGCATCTTTCTGATGGCATTCAGTTTGTGGTGGTGGTAATTGGTCTGTTCTCGGTGAGTGAAATCTTGTTGATGCTGGAATCCACCCATTCTGGGCAGAAAGCGGTGCGCGCCAGCGGTCGCATGATGTTCAACATGAAAGAGGCCGCGATGACGGCCGGTGCCACGCTGCGATCGTCGTTTATCGGTTTCTTCGTCGGTGTGTTACCCGGCGCAGGTGCCACCATCGCCAGCGCCATTGCTTACATGACTGAAAAGAAAATCAGCGGCAGCGACCAGTTTGGTAAAGGTGATATTCGCGGCGTGGCAGCGCCAGAAGCGGCAAACAACGCATCGGCTTGCGGATCCTTTATTCCAATGCTCACGCTGGGCATTCCCGGCTCAGGCACCACCGCAGTCATGGTGGGTGCGTTAACGCTCTACAACATCACGCCCGGCCCTGCGATGTTTATTGAACAGCCAGACATCGTGTGGGGATTGATCGCCGCACTGTTGATTGGCAACATCATGCTGTTGATCATGAACATTCCCATGATCAACGTGTTTGCCCGCATGCTGACGATTCCGCTGTGGTTTTTGGTCCCCACCATTGCGGCCATCTCCGCCGTGGGCGTCTATGCGGTTCACAGCACCACGTTTGATCTGCTGTTAATGGTTGGCTTGGGTGTCTTTGGTTATATTCTGCGTAAAATGGATTTCCCCATGTCTCCGCTGATCCTGGGTTTTGTCTTAGGTGAAATGCTGGAACAGAATCTGCGGCGCGCGCTCTCAATCAGTAACGGTAATTTGCCGATCCTGTGGGAAAGTCTGATTTGCAAAGTGCTGCTGATCTTAGCGGTTGCCGTCTTGGTGGTGCCTTTTGCCTGGAAGCGCTGGCGCCGTATGCGCCTGAAGCTCATCCCTGAGTAATTCCACCGAAACGCGAGCGCCCCCGTGGGATTTCCCGGGGCTTTTGTTATCATGGCGCATTCTCATTCCGGCGCACCCCACGCTGTTCTGTTTTCCCCAAGGAATCCGCCATGCAACCTGTTAGCGGCCCCGGTGTGCCGGTCGGCGATCGTTCATCTGTAAATCCGCAAACGGGCGCACCTCGTCCCGGTTCTGCGCCTGGAGAACAGCCACTCTCTCCTGCGCAACGCACCACGCTGGAACGCCTGATTGTGCGCATTTTGTCGCTGAGCAATCTTAAAGCGCCTGAGCTTTGGTCTGGTATACGCCGTGAAGTGAATGTGAAGAGTGACGCCGAGTTGCAGTCACGTCATTTTCCTGCTGCCGAGCAATACCTCACGGTGCGCCTGACGCAAGCACAAACCGGCCACGCGACGCGCCAGTTGATGACCCAGCTAACCGATTTACTGCCGCAGGGCAACAATCGTCAGGCGGTGAGCGACTTTATTCGGCAGCAGTTTGGTCAAACCGTTTTAAGTGCCTTGAGTCAGGATCAGCTACGTCAGGTACTGACCATGCTGCAAAATGGCCAAATGGCGATTCCGCAGCCGCAGCAAACGCGCTCCAGCGATCGCAGCCTGTTACCGGCTGAGCATCACACCCTGAACCAACAGATCATTCGTTTGGCCGCCGCAACGGGCGAATCCAGCGGCAAATTGTGGGCCTCAGCGTTGAAACTGGTGAACCTTACCAGCGGCGATCCGATCCCATCACGCCATTTCCCGCTGCTGACGCAATATTTACAGGTGCGTCAAACCCTGAGTCAGCACAGCGCGCCAACGCTGCAACTGCTAGAAGCCTCGCTGAAGCAGCCGCTGGCGCAGACCGAACAGCGCATGATGGAGGATTACAGCCAGCAGCGATTCCAGGCGACACCGCAAACGGTGCTTACGCCTACCCAAACGCAGGATCTGCTGAACTTTTTGTTCTCACGTCGGGCTGAAAGAATGTCTGAGCAGCCTTTGGCCGCCAGTGAAATCAAACCTCAGCCAATCTGGGCACCCGTTGCGGCCTCCTTGCCGCCGTCACTCCAACCGCTGGCGCAGCGGCCGTTGCTGGTTATCTTCATCGCCTTGCTGGTGATTGCATTTTTATTGTGGATCGTCCTTTAAAGACGCTGCATTAGCAGCCGCATGATGCGGCATCGCCTGTAGTTGAAATTGCGCCTGGCCATTCGCCTGGCGCATTACCCCACGCCATCGGATGGCCATCGCGCTTCCAGAAATCCAGGCCGCCAATCAACTCTTTCACCTGAAAACCCAAGGTGGCGAGCTTATACGCCGCTTTCGTTGAGCCATTGCAGCCAATGCCATCGCAGTAAGTGACATAGAGTTTACTGCGATCTAACTGTGCTGTTGATGCTTCATCCATAATGCGATGAGGAAAGCTGATGGCGCCGCAAATGTGCCCAGCGCGATAGATCTCCGCTGATCGTGCATCGATCACCACAATTTCACTCACCTGCTGCGCCAAATCTTCGGCGAGATCCCAGGCATCCGTGTAATAAGCCAATTTGGTTTCCAGGTACGCCAGACTTTGCTGCGAAGAAACGGGCGGAAAACGTAATACAGATGACATGGTGATTCTCCTGTTGTGAAGTGCAGCCAGTTTACGGCAAAGTGGACTGATCATTGATACCCATTTATCTCTCACAATAAGACCAATATGAGCACACCGCTGCTGCAACTTTTCCATCATCAAGCGTCGGGTGGACTGCGTGAACGTTTGTGCGCCACGCTGCGTCTGGCGATAGCGAATCACCATTTGTCCGTGGATCAAAAGCTGCCCTCGACGCGACAAATGGCATCGGATTTAAACCTGTCGCGTGTGACGGTGGAAGCGGCTTACGCGCAGTTGGAAAGCGAAGGATATTTACGACGTGAAATCGGGCGCGGCAGTTTTGTGGCTATCACCATGCCCAATAAAGCGCGCAGCACGGCGTTAACGCAACTGCCCCACTTCTCCCTGCGCGGTAACCGTGTATTAGCAACCGGGGTTGCCAGGATCCGCTCTTTCCACAGGCTTTTGCCGCCGGTTCGCCAGAACTTCGCGCCTTTCCTCAGCAAATCTGGCGGCGAATCAGCGCCACTGTGCAGCGTTCGCTTGGCAGCGCGGTGATGGGTTACGGCGATCCGCTGGGTTATCAGCCTTTACGCCATGCGGTGGCAGATTATCTGGCCTTGTCGCGTGGCATACATTGCCAACCCGAACAGGTGATCATTCTCACCAGTTCACAGCAGGCGCTACAGCTGCTGGCGCTGATGTTTCTCGATCCGGGTGATGAAGTCTGGCTGGAGGAACCGGGCTATCCCGGCGCGCGTAATGCTTTTCTCGCGGCAGGTGCAAACTGTCGCGGCATTGCGCTGGATCAGGAAGGCGCGAAACTTCAGGCCGGGGCAGCAAAGTTGATGTATCTGACGCCTGCGCATCATTATCCAACGGGTGTGACCATGAGTTTAGCGCGCCGTTTAGCCTGGCTTGATTGGGCGCGACGTCATCGCAGCTGGCTAATTGAGGATGATTACGACAGTGAATTTCACTATGACGAACGCCCAACGCCAGCGCTGCAAGGACTGGATTCGCATAGTCGCGTCATCACGCTAGGGACGTTTTCAAAATCACTGTTTCCTTCACTGAGGCTGGCCTGGATGGTGGTACCCCTGAACTGGTGATACCTCTCGGTCAGGCGCGCAGCGTCATGGATGGACACAGCGCCCTGTTGCCGCAAGCGATTACCGCCGAGTTTATGCAGCAAGGTCACTTCACCAGCCATTTGCGTTTGATGCGGCAGCTTTATCGCAGTCGCCGCGACCTGCTAATAGAGCAAATTGAGCAGCGCCTTGCGCCGTGGATCACGCCAATGGCCCGCACAGGCGGCTTGCAAATGGCGGTATCACTGAAGCAGGGAGATGAAGCGAGGCTGACCAACCTCGCCGCGCAAGCAGGATTGCAACTGCCGAGGCTAAGCCCGTTATATACCAGTGATATTCGACAGCCAGGTTGGCTACTGGGCTTTTCTGCTCTCACACCCGGCGAAATCGTTGCCGGATGTGACAAGCTGGCTAAGCTGTTTGCGGCTGACGCGCAAAGCGCCAGGTAACTAAAATCCCGAGTACCGCGCAGCACGCACCTGCCAAATAGACAGAACCGTAACCCAGCGCGGTCGCCAGCAATCCGGTGAGCGGCCCGCTGGCTCCGTAAGCGACATCCTGGAATGCAGAAAAGCCCCCAAGCGCGGTGCCGCGCACCTGCGGAGAAACGCGTTTAATCACTTCTACGCCCAGCGCCGGAAAGATCAGTGAGCAACCGCAGCCGGTCAAAGCAGCCCCCATTAATGCCATCCAACTTTGCGTTGCCAGTCCCAGCAATAGCAATCCGCAGGCTTCCACCAGCAGCGAAATCATCGCCACTTTTACGCCACCCAACCGATCCGGCAAGCCACCAAAAAGGAGACGCACCAGCACAAACGCCAGGCCAAATGCGGTAAGGGTAAAGCCCGCATTGCCCCAGTGTTGTGCAACAAAATAGAGCGAGGTAAAAGTACCGATCACCGCAAAACCGGCACCTTGCAGCGCGAGCGCGAGCCCCGGCTGAAAAATGCTGCGTACCACGCTGAACAGCGAAGGCCGCTCGCCGCCGACAACCGGCACGGCTTTGATCCAATTATTCAACCCCAGCGCAATCAGCGGCAGCACGACGGCAACCGCGCCCAACAGCGCAAAACCCCTTGCTGATGCAGCAATAAGCCGAGTGGCGCGCCCGCTGCCAGCGATCCATAAATCGCCATGCCGTTCCATGACATCACCAAACCAGAACGTTTTGGCCCAACTAAACCCATGCCCCATGTCAGATTCCCGGTCAGCAGCAAGCTTTCGCCAAAGCCGAGCAGCAAACGACCTATCGACAGCAAGCCGAACTTCGCCTCTATTGGCACCGGCAGCAGCGCAGCAGCGAGGTAAGCCAGCCCCACTAAGGCTATCGCTAACATGCCGTGTTGCGTGGTGAGTTTTGCGCCATGCTGATCGGCTCGACGTCCGGCAAAACCCCGCGTGAGCAAAGTGGCAAAGAACTGAATGCCAACCGCGATGCCCACCATCACGTTGTTCATTCCTAACTCTTGATGCACATAGAGCGGGATAACCGGCAAAGCCAGGCCCGCAGTGAGATAAGTCAGGAATACGGCCAGCGAGGTGCAAGCCAAAGGAAAGGTCGACTGAACTTGCGATTCAGCGGCTGAAGAGGACATTAACGTAACTCCTTGTTCTGAGACGTGCCATGACGGCAAAAACCAACGACGCGCGCGCCTTCTGTCGTAACAGAAGATTTATGCGTTGGTTAACGTGAACGCTTACGTAACGAGAATGGTCGTTAAGGCAGGACTACACCACAGTCGAGCGAAAGGGAATTCTGGCAAGGGGTTAGAATTATGTCAAAGAAAAGGGCCGGCAAGCCGACCCTTGAGGTAAAGATGAGGTGAAACCTTAAGCCTGATACTTACGCATCGTCAGAGTCGCGTTGGTGCCACCGAAACCGAAGCTGTTAGACATAACGGTTTTCAGCGCTTTTTCAGTCGGCTTAGTCACGATATTCATGCCTTCTGCCGCTGCATCCAGCGAGTCGATGTTAATGCTTGGCGCAATAAAGCCGTGCTCCAGCATCAGCAGGGTATAAATCGCTTCCTGCACGCCCGCTGCACCCAATGAGTGACCGGTCATGGCTTTGGTTGCAGAAATGTAAGGCGTGTTATCACCGAACACTTCACGGATTGCACCCAGCTCTTTCACATCGCCCACTGGCGTTGAAGTACCGTGGCTGTTCAGATAATCGATCGGGGTATCAACGCCCTGCATCGCCATCTTCATGCAGCGCACTGCGCCTTCGCCTGATGGTGCAACCATGTCTGCGCCGTCGGATGTTGCGCCGTAGCCTACGATTTCAGCGTAGATGTGCGCGCCACGTGCCAGCGCGTGCTCCAGCTCTTCGACCACAACCATGCCGCCGCCGCCTGCGATAACAAAGCCATCGCGGTCGTTGTCATAGGTACGAGAAGCTTTTTCAGGCGTTTCATTATATTTGGTAGAAAGCGCGCCCATGGCGTCGAATTCGCAGGACATTTCCCAGCACAACTCTTCACCGCCGCCAGCAAACACGATGTCTTGTTTGCCCAGCTGAATTTGCTCAACCGCATTACCGATACAGTGTGAAGAGGTCGCACAGGCAGAGCTGATTGAGTAGTTCACACCGTGAATTTTGAAAGGTGTAGCCAGACAGGCTGAAACGCCTGACGCCATCGCTTTAGTCACGACATACGGACCTACTGCTTTCAGGCCACGCGGGCTACGCATTGCGTCTGCGCCGAACACCTGATAACGCGGAGAACCGCCACCTGAACCGGCAATCAGACCCACACGTGGGTTGTTCTGATAGGCTTCGTTGGTCAGGCCAGAATCTTTAATCGCTTCTTCCATGGAAAGATAAGCATAGATGGACGCATCACTCATAAAACGCACGATTTTGCGATCGATGAGGCCGGTGGTATCTAACTTAACGTTACCCCAGACGTGACTACGCATGCCGGAATCTTTCATCTCTTGAGAAAATGTGATGCCAGAACGGCCTTCACGCAGAGATGCCAGCACCTCTTGCTGATTATTACCAATACTGGAAACGATCCCCAAGCCAGTAATCACCGCACGTTTCATTCAATAGTCCTCTTCCACATCTTTTGGATTGACGTGCACTCTAGCTTACACTTGTACGCCGAACAAGTCCGATCAGCCATTTCCTTTTGTAAATTTGCGTCATGTCACGCTGGTCGCTAAAATCGCGCCACTGCCTGAAAAATGAGCCTTTGCCGTGAAATCAACGCCGGTCGAACACGCCGAACTAAGCTGGAATGAACAGGGTACACCTGTTTCCCGAGCCTTTGAAGATGTCTATTTCTCTAACGATAACGGCCTTGAAGAGACGCGTTACGTCTTCCTTGGTGGCAACCAATTTCCACAGCGTTTCGCCCATCATGAGCGAGATTTATTGATCGTTGCTGAGAGTGGATTCGGTACCGGGCTCAATTTTCTTACGCTTTGGCAAGCCTTTGAGGCATTTCGCATTGAGCAACCCAATGCCAGATTGCAGCGTCTGCATTTCATTAGCTTTGAGAAATTTCCTTTAACGCAGAATGATTTAATCGCGGCACTGCGGCATTGGCCTGAACTCGCCCCGTGGGCAGAACAATTGCAACAGCAATGGCCGATCGCTCTGCCCGGCTGTCAGCGCCTGCTTTTTGATGGCGGACGCATTACCCTTGACCTGTGGTTAGGCGATATTAATGCATTAATTCATAGCCTCGATGACAGCCTTTATCGTCAGGTTGATGCGTGGTTTCTGGATGGCTTTGCCCCTCGAAAAACCCCGATATGTGGACGCCAGCGCTGTTTAACGCCATGGCAACATTGCTACGGCATGGCGGCACGTTTGCCACGTTTACCGCCGCTGGTTTTGTCCGTCGTGGATTACAAGACGCCGGTTTCGCCGTCACGCGACGCAAAGGTTTTGGACCTAAACGCGAAATGCTAAGCGGTCAACTCGCGGCCGCACCCGCGCTACCTGTGCGCCAACCCTGGTATTCTCGACCCGCCGCGCGACAGCGAGAGATCGCATTAATCGGTGGCGGCGTAGCCAGCGCGACGCTGGCGCTGGCTTTGCTGCGACGAGGCTGGCGCGTAACGCTTTACTGCGCCGATGACGCGCCCGCGCTGGGCGCGTCAGGCAACCGTCAGGGCGCGCTTTATCCGTTGCTCAATCAACACGATCCCGCACTTGCGACCTTTTTCCCTGCCGCTTTCAGTTTCGCACGTCGTTTATACGATCAATTACCGGTTCAATATGAGCACAGCTGGAGCGGCGTGTTGCAACTGGGATGGGATGAAAAAAGCGCGGCGAAAATTGACCAGATGCTGAAGATGGCCTTGCCCGATGCGTTAGCGCATGGCGTGGATCAACAGCAGGCTGAAGCGTTGGCCAATCTACCGTTGGGCTGCGGCGGGATTTTTATCCGCAAGGCGGCTGGCTTTCCCCTGCAGAGTTGACTGCCGCGATGCTGGCTCGCGGTGAAGAACAAGGCTTGCGGATTCACTGGCTGCATCGTGTGACTGATATGTCTTATCAGGAAGAAAGCTGGACGTTACAGTTTGCTGATTCTGCTGCAGTGCAGCATCACACTGTGGTGCTGGCGAGTGGACACGCCTTAACGGACTTTTCGTTAACCGAGCAGCTTCCGGTTTACGCGGTGGCGGGCCAGGTGAGTCATGTGCCTTCTACGCCGGGACTGGATGCGCTGCAAACAGTACTCTGTTACGACGGCTATTTAACGCCGATCAGCCCGCAATTTGGCACGCACTGCATCGGTGCCAGCTACCGTCGTGGTGAAACCGAATCTGATTATCGCGAAGCCGATCAGCAGGAAAACCGTACGCGTTTACTTCATTGCCTGCCTGAAAGCCCCTGGGCTAAGCAGGTTGATGTCAGCGCCGGGGAAGCGCGTATCGGCGTGCGTTGCGCAACCCGCGATCACTTACCGATGGTCGGTAGTGCGCCAGACTATGCCGCCACGCTGGCGCAATATCAGGATTTACCGGCACAGCGTGCGCAAAATGGCGATATCGCTGATGCGCCACATTATCCACAACTTTACCTGTTTGGTGCGCTGGGTTCGCGCGGTTTGTGCAGCGCGCCTTTGGCCGCAGAAGTGCTGGCGGCGCAACTGGCAGGTGAACCGCAGCCGTTAGATGCCGCTACGTTAGCAGCGCTTAATCCGAATCGTTATTGGGTGAGAAAACTGCTGAAAGGTAAAAAAGTGGGTTGAGGGCGGCATGCCGCCCTGCATATTCAGGCCGATTTGCGCGCCTGCAAAAACAGATTGTCCCACATGCCTACCACCAGCGCTTGATCGCGCGGTGATAACTCGCCTGCGGCAATCGCATTCTGCAGACTGCGTGTAACGTGAATCTGTAATGCTTCAGGCGTGTGCTCATCCAGTCGTTCGATTTCGGCGACAGCCAGCGTGAGGTGGCCGCTTAAATAACCGCTGGCAAACAGCTCATCGTCGCTGGCGTGTTCAACCATGTCGTCAATAAGGGCCAGAATACGCGCTTCAAATTCTGCGATCATCTCAATTCCTCTTTTTGATGTGCCTTCACAGGTCACAGATCTTCCGGCCAGGGAAACTGTGAGGCCGTCAACGAAGGCCTGCCATAAAATTTAGCTAATGCTGCAATAAAACGCGCGGGTCGTGCGGGTATACCCTGCTCCAAATAAGACATGACCTGAGCATGAACCTTACGTTGGAAAGCAATGCGATCCGGCTCACAATCTCCCTCGAGATTGTCACAACTCACGTTGAAGGAAAGCCTGCCGCAACACAAAACATCCATTCCAGCGCCTGCGGCTTCACTTCTACCGCTTCAAACTGACTTTGCGTCAACGCGTCGCGGCCATCCGGGCAATACCAATAACCAAAATCAACCAGTTTGCGGCGTGCTTCACCGGCAATACACCAATGTGAGATTTCATGCAGCGCGCTGGCGTAGAAACCGTGAGCAAAAACCACGCGGTTCCACGGCGATTCGGCATCTGCCGGAAGATAGATCGGTTCGTCATCGCCTTTAATTAGACGGGTCTGAAAGTCGTCGCTGAAGCAGCGATCAAACAGCGTAACCAGCTGCTCATAGTGATGTGTTGTGTTCATGCTGTCATTTTGAGAGGAAATAGGCGCCATTTGGCATCATCCATTACAAGTGCAGCGTGGCGAACCACGCCATAAAGCTGCTACCGTGGCTGTCCCACAATAGTTTGATACTCATTACCGCTGAGACAATCACCACCATCGGACGAATTAGCTTCTGACCACGCGTCAGCACCAATCTTGCGCCGAGACGCGCGCCGCAGAATGCGCCGAGCATCATAATCACGCCGGTTCCCCACACCACTTTGCCGCCAAACATAAAAAACAGCAGGCTGCCAAAGTTGGAGGTGAAGTTAAGAATTTTGGCGTGGGCGGTGGCTTTAGCGAGGTTGTAGCCGCACAGCGTTACGAAAGCCAGCGCGTAAAAGGAACCGGCACCGGGGCCGAAGAAGCCGTCGTAAAAACCGATAGTTCCGCCGCCTATCAACGCATACGGCAAACCGTACAGGCGACGCGCGCGATCCTCTTCACCAATACGCGGCATTAACAGGAACCACAACCCAATCGCAATCAGCAAGATCGGCAAAACCTGACGTAACATATCAGCCTGAAGCCGCTGTATCAGCACGGCACCGATCACCGACCCGACAAAGGTCATGGCGATGTTGAGCCATTGTTCGTTTAATTTGACCGCGCCACGACGAATAAAATAGAGGCTGGCAGAGAACGAACCGCCGACTGATTGCAGCTTGTTGGTCGCCAACGCCTGCGCGGGAGAAAGGCCCGCCGCCAGCAATGAAGGCACCGTTAACAAGCCACCGCCACCCGCAATAGAATCAATAAAGCCCGCCAGCATGGCAACAAAGAACAGCAGCCCAACCAGCAGCGGGCTGACGACGAACCAATCCATGACATCCCTTACAGTAAATGTTTATCCAGTAATGCCTGACAAGCCGCTGGCAGCGGCGGCGGTTCGCGTTTTACAGGCGCTGAACCAGGTTGTTTGGGTAAGAACCAGCTCTGTAGCTCTGCGCCACAACCATCGCCCGGCGGTGGCGGAGCTTGATCGAGACATTCACTGCTACCTTGCGGACAACGCAGACGCACATGCATGTGAGCGCGATGCGCAAACCAGGGACGAACTTTATGCAGCCATTCACGATCGTTCCCTGCATCCGCACAAAGCTGCTTTTTAATCGCTGGATTGACGAAGATACGTGATACTTCTTCATCTTTCGCCGCCAGTTTGATCAAGCTGTCAATTTCTGGACGCCAATGGCGCGCGACGACGTTTTTATCGCCGGGCGCAACCAAATCCAGCGGTTGCGGCTTCAACAACTGCTGCGATGTCCAGCGCGTTTTGGGGAGCTGCAACCAAATATCCACATCCAATCCTGATTGATGACTGGCGTGTCCGCTGCTGAAACGTCCGCCCGCTGCCATGCCCATATCACCGATCAGCACATTGCCCAATTGCAAATTATGCGTCTGAGTACTTAAGCGCTGAATGAACTGAATCAAATCAGGATGTCCAAAATAGCGTCGCTGATCCTGACGCATCACCTGATAATTTGGCGCATTAAGCGGCAAAGCCTGCGCACCCACAATACAGCCATTAGCAAAGCCGCCGACTGATTGCGGCGCACCTGCAATCGGCTGCTGAATGCGCTGCCAAGGCGTTGCCGCCAGGCTGGATGCGCTAATCACCAGCGCGGAAAGCGTGAGCAGAAGACGTTTCATTGAATTACCAGCGCGGCACAGTGGAATTGACATCAGCGCACTGCGCACGCTGACGCAGCAGATGATCCATCAACACGATCGCCATCATCGCTTCAGCGATCGGCACCGCGCGAATCCCTACGCAGGGATCGTGGCGACCTTTGGTGATCATCTCCACTTCTTCACCCTCGCGGGTAATGGTTTTGCCGGGCACAGTAATGCTGGACGTCGGTTTCATCGCCAGGTTAGCGCTGATCACCTGACCGCTACTGATGCCGCCAAGAATGCCGCCCGCATGATTGCTCTGGAAACCGTTGGCACGAATCTCATCACGATGTTCACTGCCACGCTGATTAACGACGGCAAAGCCATCACCAATTTCAACACCTTTTACGGCATTAATGCTCATAAGTGCATGGGCTAAATCAGCATCAAGACGATCAAACACCGGCTCGCCAAGACCTGGTGGAACGTTTTCAGCCATCACCGTGACTTTGGCGCCGATTGAGTCGCCCTCTTTTTTCAGACCGCGCATCAATTCGTCCAGCGCTTCCAGCTTGTCAGCATCCGGACAGAAAAACGGATTTTCTTCCACGATGCTCCAATCTTTTAGCTCGCATGCGACATCGCCAATCTGTGCCAGATAGCCGCGCACCACTACGCCGTGCTTCATGTGCAGATATTTTTTGGCAATGGCGCCTGCCGCTACGCGCATTGCGGTTTCGCGAGCGGAAGATCGTCCGCCGCCGCGGTAATCGCGCTGGCCATATTTCTGTTCGTAGGTGTAATCAGCATGGCCGGGACGGAACAGATCTTTGATCGCACTGTAATCCTGCGAGCGCTGATCGGTGTTTTCAATTAACAAGCCAATCGAAGCGCCGGTGGTGATGCCTTCGAACACACCAGACAAAATTTTCACCTGATCGGGCTCACGGCGCTGCGTGGTGTAGCGTGACGTACCCGGACGACGACGATCGAGATCGTGCTGAATATCGGCTTCGGTGAGCGGAATGCCCGGCGGCACACCATCAACAATACAACCCAGCGCAATACCGTGGGACTCACCAAAGGTGGTTACTCGAAAAAATTGTCCGATGCTGTTTCCGGCCATTTTGATTCCTTGTTACGGTTCTCAGAGCGAGCACTCGCCCCGCTTTCAGTCTTTGAAAAAAGAAAAATGATGTTGTGCGTCGACAATCTGCTGGCGCGTCAGCATGAACACGCCGTCGCCGCCATTATCAAATTCCAGCCAGGTGAACGGCACATCAGGATATTGTTCGATCATGTGCACCATGCTGTTGCCCACTTCGCAAATCAACACGCCCTGCTCGCTCAGGTAATTTGGCGCGCAGGCAAGAATGCGGCGTACCAGTTTCAAACCGTCGCTGCCCGCAGCCAAACCAAGTTCCGGTTCGTGGCGATATTCGTTTGGCAGATCGTCCATATCTTCCGCATCCACATACGGCGGATTGGTAACAATCAGGTCATATTTTAATTCAGGCAGGCCACGAAACAGGTCAGCGCGGATCGGCGTGACGTGATGAATTAAGCCATGCTCTTCAATGTTTTGTTCGGCGACAGCCAGCGCATCGGTAGAGATATCTACCGCATCCACTTCGGCTTCTGGGAAGGCATAAGCGCAGGCAATGGCGATACAGCCGCTGCCAGTACACATATCCAGAATGTGATGTGGCGTTTCACTGATTAAACCGGCAAAACGGTTATCAATCAGTTCACCAATCGGTGAACGCGGCACTAAGACGCGCTCATCAACGTAAAATTCGTGACCACAGAACCAGGCTTTGTTGGTCAAATAAGCAACCGGAATACGTTCGTTAACGCGACGAATTACACGCTCAACGATGCGGTGACGCTCGCTGGCGGTCAGACGCGCGTTACGCATATCTTCAGGGATGTCGAGCGGTAGCCAGAGGGACGGCAGGACTAACTGAACGGCTTCGTCCCAAGGATTGTCTGTGCCATGTCCGTACCAAATTCCGGCAGCGGAAAAGCGGCTAACCGCCCAGCGCAGCATGTCCTGAATGGTGTGCAGTTCGTTCACTGCCTCATCGACGAAAATTTTGTCCACGTAGCCCTCCGCAGGCCTTTTGCTAAATCGGCAGATAGTGTGCCATGAAGCCGGAGAGAATTCAGCGCGGTGAGGTGAAAAAGCTGACATTTAATGACACTTAACGGTAAGGTAACGCCATCCGCTGAAAACAGCCTTTTCTGACATAATTTACCCGCCATGAGTAAAAAAACGCCCCTTAGCCAGGACGATAAATCGCTGTTTCGCCAATTGATGACCGGCACGCGTAAGCTGAAACAAGACACGATCGTGCACAAACCGGTGGTGAAAACCCGCCAGGTGCCCACGAAACGCCTGCTTTCCGAGCAGGCAGATAATAGTCATTATTTCTCTGATGAATTCCAGCCGCTGCTGTCGACAGAAGGCGCAACGCGCTATGTACGTGCCGATGTCAGCCATTTTGAACTGAAAAAATTGCGGCGTGGCGACTATACGCCAGAGATATTTCTCGATCTGCATGGTTTAACGCAGCAGCAGGCTAAGCAGGAATTAGGCGCATTGATTGCAGCCTGTCGACGAGAACATCTGTTTTGCGCCAGTGTGATGACCGGCCACGGTAAGCATATTTTGAAACAGCAAACGCCGTTATGGCTGGCTCAGCATCCGTTTGTCATGGCTTTTCATCAGGCACCCAAGATGTTCGGCGGCGATGCTGCGCTGCTGGTATTGATTGAAATTGAAGAGTGGCAACCGCCCGAGCTACCTTGAGAAGGGATTGGGCCGATCATTCGGCCCATGGGCATTAAATAGCTTTCGCCAGTTTTGACGGACTGACCTGCCACTTTAATTTGCCTTCGCTCTGGCTGGCATCAAAATCCACACAGGCAATAGCAGAAGTGGCGAACATCGGCGGCGCTTCCTGCGGGCAGAGTTCAGAAACCAGATAACCCACCAACGGCAAGTGCGAAATCACCAATGCTGATTTCACGCCTTCATTTGCCAGCGTCTGTAAGTAGCACGCCACCAAACCCGGATCGCCGCCAGGCGTCAACTCAGGTAACACGTCCTCTTCGACAGGCAGAGACAACGCTTCACGAACTGTTGAGAGCGTTTGCCCCGCGCGCAAATAAGGGCTTACTAAAACACGTTCAATGTCTGGCGCTTGACTGTTGAGCCAGCTCGCCATTTGGCGTGATTCATTACATCCACAAAGCGTTAAAGGCCTGACTGAATCGCTTGCTGCTTCCAGAGCTGCATCGCCGTGACGCATGATAAAAACTTGCATAAAGCACCGCTGTAGTTTGTCGACATCGCCCGACGCTGAGCGTCTGACTCTTCATTCTGCGAATGAACGCTGTGTTGTACCTTAATGGCTTCAGTATAGTCAACCGGTTGTTTATTAAATAAGCACATCTCAGAACCGTGCGGTGCCGCAGACTTTTGCGGCACCGGTCTAACCCGCTGAATCGGTGCGGTTATTCCATTTTATAGAGAAATGTAAAATTTCTGCTGCTGCTGCGCTGCCTTTTCCAGCGCTTCACACGGGGTAAATCGCTCGCCATATTGTTGCTTAAGGCGGTTTAATGTGTTCAGGACGTGGGCTGCGCCAAGCTGGTCGAGATAGCGAAACGGCCCTCCCAAAAACGGTGGAAATCCAATGCCAAATACCGCACCAATATCGCCATCGCGTGGCAGGCGAATCACCTGTTCATCCAGACAACGCACCGCTTCGTTCAGCATCATCATTACGCAGCGTTCAGCGATCTGTGCTTCATCGAGTTTTGCCACCGCTTTTACCTTCAACAAGGTATAGATCGACGTGTCGGGCTTTTTCTGTCTGCGATCCGTGCCGTATAAATAGAAACCTTTGCCGTTTTTGCGCCCTTTTCGCCCCTCTTTTAACACAACGTCAAAAGCGTCGGGTGCCGCAAAACGCTCGCCATAAGCCTGCTGCAAAATCGGGATGATTTTACTGCCAACATCGATGCCTACTTCATCCAGTAGCTGGATCGGCCCAACGGGGAAACCGAATTTCACCAACGCACGATCAATATGATCAATCGGCTCACCTTCAAGCAGACAACGCATCGCTTCATTTATATAGGGCGCTAAAATACGGTTAACGTAAAAACCCGGTTTATCGGCCACCACAATGGCAGTTTTGCCTTGCTTGCGCGCCAGCGCCACGGTGCTGGCCAGCGTGTGTTCAGACGTTGCTGCGTGCGGAATCACTTCAACCAACGGCATTTTGTCCACCGGGCTGAAATAGTGCAGGCCGATAACGTTCTCGGGACGCTGCGCGTTAGCCGCAATATGAGCAATTGGTAATGATGACGTGTTTGACGCAAAAATAGTGTGCGGCAGACAATGCTCTTCAACTTCACTGACCATTTGCTGTTTTAAAGCCAGATCTTCGAAAACCGCTTCGATCACCAAATCACGCTGCGAAAAGCCCTGATAATCGGTACCGCCGGTAATACGCGCCATCTGCTGATCGCGCTGCGCTGCGCTGAGATGGCGGCGTTTTACCTTGTTGCTCAGCAGCTCCCAACTGGTTTGCAGAGCATGATTAACGCCAGCAAGATTGATATCTTTGATGCGCACCGGCAACCCCGCGTTGATAGCGCTGACGCTGGCAATGCCGCCGCCCATCAAGCCGCCACCTAATACACCAACACGCTGAATGACCCGCGCTTCAGCCTCTCCGCCACGCTCTTTTTTCAACGCTGTCGACGCGAAAAACAGGCTACGCAGAGCCGCAGATTGGGGACTCATTGCCAGTTCGCCAAAAGCCTGTGCTTCAGCATCATGACCGGCGCGGCTGCCCTGTTCCAGCCCGATTCGCACGACATCGATAATCCGTTTTGCCGCGGGATAGTTGCCATGCGTTTTGCTTTCGGTTTGGCGTTTTGCTAGCGCAAACAGCGCCTGGCGGGCAAGCGGCCCTTGTAACAAACGATCGCGCATCGGCAAAATGCGCTGTTTGCTCTTGCCTTGCTTCACACGTGCAATCGCGGTTTCGAGCAGGATCGCCTGCGGCACAACGTCATCAACCACGCCAAGCTTACGCGCTTGCTTAGCGCGCAACGTTTTACCGGTCAGCATCAGCGGCAGCGCCTGTTGAACGCCGATCAAACGCGGCAGACGCTGTGTTCCGCCTGAGCCGGGAAGTAAACCCAGCTGCACTTCTGGCAGCCCCAGCCGGGTTTTATCATCCAGTGAACAGATGCGCGCATCGCAGGCCAACGCCAGTTCAAGACCGCCGCCCAGGCACGCGCCATGAATCGCCGCCACCACAGGAAAAGGCAGCGCCGCGATGGATGCCATCACTTCCTGGCCTTGTCGCGCCAGCGCTTCGGCTTCCTGCGCCGTCTGGCAGCGATCAATCATGCTAATGTCTGCACCAGCAATAAAGTTGTCTGACTTACCCGAGATCAGCACCAAGCCTGCCAATTGTTTATTGCGGCGTGCCTCACCAATAATGGCCGCTATCTGCGCAGCGAATTCTGCCTTTAGGGTATTCATCTTTTCGCCAGGCACATCGATAGTGATAATGCCAACGTGGTCGAGGCGCATCTGCAAATGAAAAGCGTTCTGTTCCATTATTCGACCTCCAAAACCATAGCCGCACCTAATCCGCCCGCAGCACAGGCGGTCACTAAGCCTAAGCCGCCACCGCGTCGCCGTAATTCCTGCAAGGTTTGGGTGATCATGCGTGCGCCGGTGGCAGCGAAAGGATGCCCATACGCGATAGAACCCCCGAGCACGTTGAAACGTTCTTCATTGACCTCGCCTAAGGCGTGAGGACGATTAAGTACGTCACGGGCGAAACGCTCATCGCGGAACATCTGCAAATTACTTAAGGTTTGTGCGGCAAAGGCTTCGTGCATATCTATCAAGGTCAAATCATTCAGAGTAATACCGGCGCGATCCAGCGCCAGCGGTGAAGCGTAAGCTGGGCCAAGTAACATATCTTGCCAGACATCAATGGCAGTAAACGCGTAGCTGCGCAGATAGCCCAGCGGTTTAAGCGAGAGCTCACGCGCACGCCCTTCTCGCATCAAAACCACCGCAGCAGCGCCATCGGTAAGCGGCGTACTGTTGGCCGCAGTTACTGTGCCATGCTGACGATCAAAGACGGGACGCAAACGTGCATAATCTTCTGCTTTGGCATCCATCCGCACCGTGTTGTCTTGATCAATCGGCGCTTTCCACGGCGGCACAAAAGCGGCCATCACTTCTTGATTCAGCACGCCTGATTGC
Organism: Candidatus Pantoea bituminis; assembly: GCF_018842675.1. NCBI lineage: Bacteria > Pseudomonadati > Pseudomonadota > Gammaproteobacteria > Enterobacterales > Erwiniaceae > Pantoea > Candidatus Pantoea bituminis. The sequence goes on along the minus strand of NZ_JAGTWO010000004.1, from coordinate 1,057,225 downwards.
CAGGCTTTTGCAGCGCGCTGATGCGATCGCAGTGCTAGCGCATCTTGTGCTTCACGCGTAATGCCATGGCTTTTTGCCATTTGCTCTGCTGTGTCACCCATGCGTAGCCCAGTTGAAAATTCCGCTACCGCAGGCGGTACTGGCAGTAAATCACGCGGACGCAAGCGACGCAGAATCTGCAATTTTTGCGAGAAGCTGCGCGCTTTGTTCATATCCACCAGCGCCCGCGCCAGGGTTTTACTCACGCCAATTGGCAACACTGACGAGGAATCTGCGCCGCCAGCAATGCCTGCCGAAATCGTGCCCGCCAGCAAACTTTCCGTAACGTTAGCGACTGCCTGAAAACTGGTCGCGCAAGCACGGCTGACACTGTAAGCATCGGTATGAACACTTAAGCCGCTGCTGAGAACGATTTCACGGGCGATGTTAGGCGCCTCCGGCATTTGTACCACTTGGCCAAACACCAGTTGCTCAATCACTTCAACCGGCAATTCGCTACGCGCCATCAGTTCGCTTATCAGCATGCGGCCTAATTCTACAGCGGGAATGCCATGAAAGCCGCTGGCCTGGCGTAAGAAAGGCGTGCGTAATCCGTGGGTTATGGCGATGCGCTCACCATCACGCGTCAGCAATGACTGCGCTTTACTCATTGTTTTCACCTGTGAATCGGGACCGAGGCATCATTGCCAAAAGAGGTCTGACCTGCTCATCAGTGTTAACCACAAGCGGTTCTGCCGCCAATACGGAAAGGATAAATTTGCGAAGGGAAACACGAAAATGAAAAACGCCGCACAGGTTGCGGCGTTGGAGAGGATTAGCGCAAACCGAGTTGAAAAATCATGGTTTCAGCCTGGCAGGAGAAAGTAAAATCAATATCAAGTTTTATGCCGCCTGCTTCTTCTGTGAAACGGGCATTAATGTCACAAGGTTCTGATTCAATTTGACGTGCTTTATCGCTGAGATATTGTAATTTTTTGTCAGCATCAGCCCGTTGCGAAAACCATTCTGACCAGGTTGCGGTGCAATCACTGTTATCCATGACGGTGCCGACATCGACACAACAGCAGGCTGCGGTTTCGGTTGCGCTACATTTTTTAATGGCATCAGTCATCGTTTTCTCCTGACGATTAATTCGTCGAGTTGCGTAATTTTACGCCCAAAATTTTACGCCTTCGGTATACTTTGCGCCATGACAGTCTCGCTAAGTGACGAATATCACAATAAAATTTGATCCAAAACAAATTTGAGAGATTATGCTGCGTCTGTTATTTCTGGTTTTGTTAAGTAGATCGAAATTCCATCGATCAATTTGGAAATATTTCAAAAACAATATTGCAACATACACACAGGTCAGACCTATACTTGCCGCACTGGTCTGATAAGTGCGTTTTATGTCAGACCCTGGAATCCGCCGACCCTTGTTACGCGAATTTACAGCGTTAAATAATAATTCACATGAGGTTGTGGTCATGAACCATAAAAACCTGTTTGCAAAGTCAGCCGTGGCGGCTGCAGTAGCACTCGTCTCTTCACACGTTTACGCAGCTGGATTTCAATTAAATGAGTTTTCTTCTATTGGTTTAGGACGCGCATATTCTGGCGAAGGCGCAATGGGTGATACCGCCGCATCAGCCAGCCGTAATCCGGCCACTATGGCACTTATGGATCGCCCCGCTTTTTCAATTGGCGCAGTCTATATAGCACCTGATGTAAACATCAGCGGTACCAGTCAAAGCGGACGCAGCCTGGATGCGAATAATATTGCCCCTAATCAATGGGTGCCGAATATTCATTACGTACAACCCATTAACGATCAATGGTGGATTGGCGCATCCGCAACCTCTAATTATGGATTGGCGACCGAATTCAATGACGGATACACCGCAGGCGCTTACGGCGGTAAAACGGACTTGTTGACCGGCAATTTCAACCTCAGTACAGCGTATCGTTTAAATGAACATTTCAGCTTCGGCGTGGGTTTTGATGCGGTTTATGCCAAAGCAAAAATTGAACGCTATGCCGGTGAATCTGGCCCGGCGCTGGGCGTGCCGGCAAATACGCAAATTGCTCATCTGAAAGGTGATGAATGGGGTTACGGCTGGAATGCCGGTATTTTGTATGAATTGGATCAAAATAACCGCTTTGGCTTTACCTACCGTTCAGAAGTTAAAATCGACTTTGATGGCGATTACAAAAGTGACTTGCCAACCTACGTTAACGCTGTGAATCAGGCGCGTAATTTAGGTCTGCCTTACGCAACAGGCGGCTCTACGATTCCGGGTGCGTTAACCTTGAATTTGCCTGAAATGTGGGAGCTTTCGGGCTGGCATAAAGTGGCGCCACAGTGGGCGGTGCATTACAGCCTGGCGTATACCAGCTGGAGTCAATTCCAGGAGTTGAAAGCCACTGGCTCTAACGGTCAAACACTCTTTTATAAAGATGAGAGCTTCCGCGATGCCTACCGCCTGGCTTTAGGTACAACCTATACCTACGATGAGAACTGGACGTTCCGTACCGGTATCGCCTTTGATGACAGCCCGGTTCCGGCTGATAAGCGTTCTATCTCCATTCCCGATCAGGATCGCCTGTGGCTGAGCGCGGGTACTTCTTACGCGTTTAATGAAGATGCCTCGGTTGACGTCGGTATTTCCTACATGCACGGCCAACACGTCACGGTAAAAGAAGGGCCGTATACCTTTAATTCTTCAGGTAAAGCCTGGCTGTATGGTGCGAACTTTAACTATAAGTTCTGATACCTTTCTTCATCCAAAAGAAGCGATCAAAAAAGGCGACTCAATGAAGTCGCCTTTTTATTTAATACCGTTTACGGTCAATTCATCGCGTGCGAATAAACCTATTGCGAATCAATGTCACCTAAATCGTCTTGAATCGCTGCTGCATTTGGGTTCTCTTGCGGTTTCAGCTTGCCACCGTTTGCCAGGAAATCATGGCGCTGGAAATAAGCGTTACGAATAAAGGCATAAGGATCATTTTGCTGCTTGAGAATTGCATCGGAATCCAGCAACTGCGCGCGCGTCTCAATACCTTCCAGCGTCCACTTACCGATCGACATTGGCCAGGTTAGCCAACCCAGCAGCGGATAAAGCGTATCAACATAGTCACCACCATCCTGACGGATAGTGAAGCTGCCGTAAGCGGGTAACTCAACATACGGGCCATAACCTACGCCGTAACGACCCAATGTCGTCCCGAAACGGTGCGGCTCTTCACGCGCCAACGCCGGGTTCGCCTTGCCCGCTACGTCAATGAATCCACCCAAACCTAACACGCTGTTCAGAAAGAAGCGGGTAAAGTGAATGCCTGCATCGCGCGGTTCGCCGACCAAAATGGCGTTGACCATACTAGCCGGTTCTTCCAGGTTACCAAGGAAATTACTTAATCCAGTACGCGCAGGCACTGGCACATAATCACGCCAGGCAACCGCAACAGGGCGTAAGACGTAAGGATCCAGCACGTTGTAATTAAAGTTAAACATCGTGCGGTTAAAGCCTTCAAACGGATCGCTGCGCTGCGCAGGCTCATCGTTGTTATCCGGCTTTGAACTGGCACAACCCACCAGAAGTACACTGGCCAAAACCAAACTGGTCAGGCGGTAAACCATTTTTATCTCCCTGTGCGGATGAAAAATGTATCGCTTCAGGGCTGCTGCTGATTAATCTCCACAGCCATGTTCTGATGACCGTCCCAAGGTGTTTTCTCGCTCAGACCAAACCAATCACCTGACTGCGGATTGGCACTGCCATCGCGGGAAATACGCACTCGAACTTGCACCTGATGCTGCGCCGAAAGCAGGCGATCTGGCATCATAGCGTTGCTGTCATCCAGCGTCAGCGATAACGGGAAGTGGCTTAGCGGCATACGCTTAACGGCCACAGGCACCGGTGAAACACCGTCAGAAACAGAAATATACATGACTCCGCCCTGCGGTAACATTTTTTCTGCCTGCGGAGAGAGAGTAACTGTCAGTGCCAGTTGGATATTTTGCTGTCCTGCGTCCGTTTTTGCTTGTTCAATGCTGCGTTCGATCATGGTACGACGATGATCGTCAGCCGGTATCAATTTCAGCATAGTTTGCCAGGCACCAATCGCCTGAACATATTGCTGCTGCTCAAACGCATTAAACGCCAGCAGGCTTAACGTACGCACATTACTGTGATCGTCTTTAAGCAGATCGCGCAGAATTAAACCCGCCTGACGGTTATCCTGTGGATCGCTGGAGCGGGTTAATACCTCAGCATAGTCTTGTTTCAAATCGATATTATTAGGCGCGAGCTGTAAAGCATGCTCAAAAGCCTGGCTGGCGGTAGTGGCATTATTCAGCACCATGCCGAGACGGCCCAGCATGGCCCAATCATTCATATTATTAGGTTCAGATTGCAACGCACTGCGCAGCCCTAGTTGCAGTTGCGCCAGCTCCTCCATGCTAAGCGGCTGAGCTTGCGGATCCATGACGCGTGCGCGCAGTGCGGGATACGCTTGCTTTACCTGCATCCATCCACTTGTCTGCGCCAGCCCACCCGTTTTCAGATAAGTGCCCAGCGACACGGCAATCAGCACTATCACGCCCGGTAAAAGTACCCAGCGGCTGCTGCTGTGAGCCTGTGCGGCATCGTTATCTGGAATATCGGTCAACAGCGTTTGTTGCAGCTCGCGCTCCATTACTGGCCGCTCGGCCACCACACCTTGGGCTTCATCCTGAGCCAACTCATCCAATCGCTGCTGGTAAAAATCTTTGTTCAGCTGATTGCGTTCGCCATCACTGGCCAGACGTTGTCGCCAACCGGCACCGATAAACAGCGCGCACGCCGCCAGCAATAACAGTAAAAGGGTGATCCAAAATGCACTCATTGCGGCTTCCTGTCTGACTTCAAAATCGCGTCAAGACGCTGCTGTTCGCTTTCGTCCAGTTCGCTTTCGCTGCGCGAATTGCGCTGGCGACTGCGCAGAATAATCATTAATCCGCCCAGCACCACAAACAGTGCGGGCCCCACCCACAGAATAAGGGTTGAAGGCGTGACCGGCGGCTCATAGGTCACAAAGTTGCCGTAACGCGCCACCATGTAATCAATAATCTGCTGACGGCTTTGTCCCTGCTTCATCAGCTCATACACCTTCAAACGCATGTCTGCAGCAATCATCGCGTTTGAATCGCCAATGCTGTTGTTCTGACATTTTGGGCAGCGTAGCGAGGCGGTTAAATCACGGTATTGCTCTTCCTGCGCCACAGAATCAAATTTGTAGGTATCAATAGCCGCCCACAAGCTGATGCTAAATAACATTCCGCAGATCAGTAATACGAGACGTTTCATACTCCCGCCTCCTTGCTGTATTTGATCCACAGCGGCTTCACTTCTTGCAGCCAGACGCGATCGTTCATATCACCCGCGTGGCGATAGCGAATGATCCCTTTGCCGTCAATAAGAAAGGTTTCAGGCGCGCCATACACCCCAAGATCGAGACCGAGCATACCGTTGCCATCATACAAACTCAGCGCGTAGGGATTGCCCAACGTGTTGAGCCAGGTTACCGCTTTGTTGCGATCATCTTTGTAGTTCAGGCCAACAACGCGGATGCCCTGCTCCGCCAGCGTATTCAAATATTGATGCTCAGCGCGACAGGTTGGGCACCATGTTGCCCAGACGTTGAGCAGAATCGGCTTGCCATCCGTTAGCACGCGCTGGTCATACATCTTGCCTGGCTGGTCGAGCGCTTCGAGTTTGAACAGCGGCACCGGCTTGCCAATCAAAGCTGATTCCAGCCGAGTAGGATCGTCGCCCTCTGCGTTTTTCGACAGCTGCCACAACAGCGCAGCCGCCAGCAGCAGAAATAATACTAAGGGAATAAACAGGATTTTCTTGTTCATGCCAGCTCCTCGCGTTTGGCTTTTTTACGCGAGCGATAGCGCGGATCAAACAAGCAGAACAGGCCGCCCACCGCCATAAACACGCCGCCGTACCAAATCCAACGCACGAAGGGTTTGTAATAGATGCGCAGCGCCCAGGAACCGTCATCTAACTGTTCGCCTAACGCGGCATAAAGATCGCGACTCATGCCGCCGTCAATGCCAGCTTCAGTCATCATGTTACGTGAAGCGGTGTAAAAACGTTTTTCTGCCTGCAGCATCGCTTCCGGCTTGCCGTTACGCGTAACCTCGATGGTTCCGACGCCGCCGCTGTAGTTTGGCCCTTCAAGATTCTGTACGCCACGGAAGATAAAGTGATAACTGTGGATGTCCACGCTGTCGCCAGCATTCATACGCACGTCGCGCTCGACGCTGTATTGGGTGCTAAAGGCAATGCCGATGACCGTGACGCCTACGCCTAAATGGCCCAGTACCATGCCCCAATGACTGCGCGTTAGATGGCGCAACCCAGCAAAGAAGCGGTGACGATGCGTAGCACGTTCATGCAGTTCCATCAGCGTCAGAACAATAATCCATACTGACATCAGCAGACCCACAACAGTCATCGCTTCAATACGATCTTGTAATAACCACGGCATGAAGATTGAAAAAGCCAGCGTCACGATCAGCGCCAGTGCCAGTCGCTTCGCCAGTTTCTGTGGCTCATCACGACGCCAGCGCACCAGCGGCCCGATGCCCAGCATCAGCGCTAAAGGTGCCATCAACCAAGTGAACATTGTGTTGAAGAAGGGTTCACCGATTGAGATGCTGCCAAGGCCAAGCTGCTTGTGAACTAGCGGTAACAGCGTGCCCAGCAATACCACCAGCATCGCTGCAATCAATAATACGTTGTTCCCCAACAAGAAGGATTCGCGGGACCAGGCTTCGTTTTGGACCCGGCTGCGCACCTGGCCACCTTTGATTGCGTAGAGCAGCAGTGAACTGCCGATCACGATCACCAAAAATGCGAGAATAAACATGCCACGCGCGGGATCGGACGCAAACGAGTGAACCGATACCAGTACGCCCGAACGCACCAAAAACGTGCCCAGTAGGCTAAGAGAAAAAGCCGTGATTGCCAGCAATACCGTCCAGGCTTTAAAGGTGCCACGCTTCTCCGTCACCGCCAGCGAGTGCATCAATGCCGTGCCCGCCAGCCATGGCATAAACGAGGCATTTTCAACCGGATCCCAGAACCACCAACCGCCCCAGCCAAGTTCGTAATAGGCCCACGCAGAACCGAGTACGATACCAATAGTCAGAAACACCCACGCTGCAGTGGTCCATGGACGTGACCAGCGCGCCCATGCGGTATCGAGTCTGCCTGCCATCAGTGAAGCAATGGCGAAAGCAAAGGCCACCGAGAAACCGACATACCCCATATAGAGCAGCGGCGGATGGAAGATCAGTCCGATATCCTGCAGCATCGGATTAAGATCGCGCCCATCAATCGGAAAGTCTGGCAGCGTGCGGGTAAACGGATTTGAAGTCAGGATGATAAACAGCAGGAAGCCAAGATTAATCATGCCCATCACCGCCAGTACACGCGCCAGCGCGTCCTGTGGCATGCCACGACTGAACAGCGCAACCGCTAATGTCCAGGTGCTGAGCAGTAAAACCCACAACAGCAGCGAACCTTCATGTGCGCCCCAGGTGGCGGCGATGCGGTAGTAGACCGGCAGCAGCGTATTGGAGTTGGTTGCCACGTAGCCGACGGTGAAGTCGTTAACAATAAAGGCGTAAACCAGCACCATAAACGCCGCTGCGATAGCGGCAAAAAGTCCGTAAGAGAGCGGACGCGCCATGGCCATCAGCCGGGCATCCTGACGCAATGCACCCCATAAAGGATAAACGCTCAGCAGCAGAGAAAGGCCTAAAGCCAGACAGAGCAGGAAACTTCCAATCTCTGGCATCATGACTGTTTACCCGGCTGTTGATACATTGACTGCGGGCCGTTGTGATTCTTTTTCATTGCGTCTTCGATTTCTGGCGGCGTGTATTTCTCATCATGCTTAGCCAACACCTCTTTGGCATTCACGAGGTTGCCTTCCTCCAGCACACCCTGGGCCACCACGCCCTGCCCTTCGCGGAACAGGTCAGGCAGAATACCCTCAAAGCTGACGCTGACCACGCCATTGGCATCGTAAAGCTTAAACGAAACGGCAAGTGATTTTGGATCACGCTTCACGCTGCCCGGCATCACCATGCCACCCACGCGCAAACGCTGCCCCGTTTCTGGCTTTTGGCGAGCTTCGCCTTTGCCATACAGGATTTCGCTTGGGGTATAAAACAGGTCGATATTGGAACGCAGCGCGTACATTACCAGCGTGGTGGCGAGGCCAAGTCCGACCAAAATCGCCACCACAACATAGAGGCGATTACGACGACGGATATTCACATTTTTTCTCCTGCCGCTTCAGTGACGGCTTTTTCGTTTTCGCCGCACGGATACGGCGCTCCCTGGATTCACGCTGGCGAATTTCCGTCAGCAAACGGCGGCGAAGCAATAGCGTGTGTAACACCAGGCCCGTTAAAGGAATAACGGTGAAGACCACAGCCAGCCAGACATAAAAGGCGTAGCCGCCCATGGCAAAGAACGCTTGCCAGGAATTGAATGCGGGCATCATGCTTTGCGTCCTCCCTTAGCGATATCAGCGACCCAAGGACGATGACGTTCCGTTAACAGAATCAGGTTACGCAAACGCATTAACGTTAAAGAGGCGAACACCAGCAGATACCCAATGATTGACCAGCGCAGCGGTGTGCGCATTTCAGGCGCGATTGCCTGCTGCATCATGCCCGATGAGCCTTGGTGCAGGGTATTCCACCACTGGACAGAGAAATGAATAACAGGAAGATTGACCACGCCAACCAAAATCAGGATCCCAGCTGCACGTCCGGCAGTACGACGATCGTCAAAGGCGTGATAGAGCGCAATCACACCCATATAAAGGAAAAGCAAAACCAGTTCGGAAGTGAGGCGTGCATCCCAAATCCACCAGGTTCCCCACATTGGCTTGCCCCAGGCGGAACCGGTGACCAGCGCAATAAAGGTGAATACCGCACCTACCGGTGCCATTGCCGCCGACACTAAATCGGCCATTTTCATCTGCCAGACCAAACCGATAAAAGCGGCAATCGCCATGGAAGCATAAACACCCATCGACCACATGGCTGCGGGAACGTGAATGTACATGATGCGGAAACTGTCACCCTGCTGATAATCCGCAGGCGCATAACCGAATCCCCACACCCAACCGAATAGCAGCGTGGCGATTGCCGCCACTGCGAACCACGGCACTAAGCGACCGCAGAACTGATAAAGCCGCTCAGGCTTCGCCAGTTGATGTAACCATTTCCACATGATGAATTGCTCACAGTAAAGATAAATTCGTTATCGACACGTCTAAGGCGTGCGCGATTTAATGCAGCGTAATGCGCAGCGCTGCGGCGGTAGCAAAAGGGGCCAGGGTGGCGCTCGCCACCAGCATTGCGCCAAGAATCGCCAGATAACCGCTGATGGGTAATCCCTGCCCTGCCGCATCAATCGCTGCGCTGGCAAAAATTAAAACGGGAATCGCCAGCGGTAATACCAGCAGGCTAAGCAACACGCCGCCGCGACGCAGTCCTACCGTTAATCCGACGCCAATCGCACCCAAAAACTCAGGGTTGGCGTTCCCAGCAACAGGGTCAGCGCCATTGCGCTCCAGCCGCGAAAATCCAGCGATAACAGCAGCGCCGCCAGCGGTGATAACACAATCAGCGGCAAGCCAGTGACCAGCCAGTGGGCAATGACTTTGCCAACCACGGTCAGCGGCAACGGCGTGGGCAACAGCAATAACTGTTCCAGCGAACCATCCATAAAGTCATCGCGGAACAAGCGCTCCAGCGCCAGCAGCGAGGCCAGCAAGGCAGCCACCCAAGCGACACCCGGCGCGATGCGCGCTAACTGTTGCGGATCGGGCCCAATGCCCAGCGGGAACAGCGTAATCACAATCAGGAAAAACCACAGCGGGTTAATCACTTCTGCGCCGCTGCGAAAGGCAATACGCAGCTCGCGCTGGATAACACGGATTAGCATCACGTCACTCCGCGCCGCTCAGGCGAATCTTACGCACGCGTGCAAGGCTGTCTGGCAGATCCTGATGCGTGGTCAGAATGACCGCGCCTCCGTTATCGGCATGTTGAGCAAATTTCGCCATTAATTTTTCTACACCCGCTTTGTCGATGGCGGTTAACGGTTCATCTAAAATCCACAGCGAAGCGTGACTTAACCATAATCTGGCCAGGGCCACACGACGCTGTTGTCCTGCGGAAAGTTGCGCCACCGGCACCTCTTCGTAACCCAGCAATTCAACGCTTTCCAGTGCATCAAAAATTAGCTCGTCATCGCAATCGCGATGGTAAAAACGCAGATTTTCCAGCGGCGACAATACCGCTTTTACGCCAGGATGATGGCCGAGATAAAGCATCGCCTGATGCCATATTTCGCGCTGTTGGCGAATAGGCTGAGATTGCCACATTACGTCGCCCTGCTCAGCGCGGCTTAATCCCGCCAGCAGACGCAACAAAGAAGTTTTACCCGCGCCATTCGGCCCTTCAATTTGCACGATATCGCCTGCCGCCACGGAAAACGTCAGCCCATGAAAAAGAGCACGCTCGTCGCGGACGCAAGAAAGATTAATGACTTCCAACATGAAGGGGGAATCGCACCAGATAAATGAGGCGCGAATAATACCACAATGATGCTGTGGGCCGAAGTCTGAGCGGCCACCGCGTCCTACCTCAAAGGGCGTATTCGTGCGCATCAGATCAATAACTGCCCAAAAATCCAGCAACGTTAAAACCTTGTTACCCTTATTCGCGAATGCAGTTACATTTTTGATTGGCAAAAAACGTCTACGCTTATTACGCGTTGGCATTGTCACCAGGAGAAAATATGAAGGGTTCATCAGGTATAGATCACGGCCATAACGATGTTGATAGCGATGAAAAAGAAGAAGGCACCGATATTGAAGTAGATGAAGAAGCACTCCTTCCCGCGCCGCCGCCATTCACGAAGAGATACGTCAGGATGGCGAGAAAGAGCTAGAACGCGACGGTATGGCCTTGTTGTGGTCAGCGATTGCCGCCGGTTTATCAATGGGTGCATCACTGATGGCCAAAGGGATTTTTCAGGTCCATCTCGACGGCGTACCGGGTGCATTTTTGCTCGAGAATCTGGGTTATACCTTCGGTTTTGTGATTGTCATTATGGCGCGGCAGCAGCTTTTTACTGAAAACACCGTTACCGCTGTTCTGCCTGTGATGCACAAACCCACGATGAGCAATGTTGGTCTGCTGCTGCGTTTGTGGGGCATCGTGTTGCTCGGTAATCTGATTGGCACAGCATTAGGTGCGTTAGCCTTTACCGAAATGCCCATTTTTGATGATGCAACGCGTCAGGCATTTACCGTCATTAGTCAAAAAGTGATGGAAAGTACGCCGGGTGAAATGTTTGCCAATGCCGTTATTTCCGGTTGGATCATCGCCACCATGGTATGGATGTTTCCCTATGCAGGTGCGGCTAAGTTGTTTGTGATTGTCATGATGACGTGGCTAGTGGCGCTCGGCGACCTGGCACACATTGTGGTAGGTTCGGTTGAAGTGCTTTATTTAGTGTTTAGCGGCGCTATTGAGTGGCAAGCGTTCTTTTGGCCTTTTGCTTTACCTACCCTGCTGGGCAATATTACCGGCGGCACATTGATTTTCGCCCTGATCAGTCATGCTCAGATTCGTAATGATATGAGCGAAACAGCCAAAGCTAAGATGCGAGCAGAAAAGAAAAAGAGGAGAAGCGTCGCCAGAAACAGCAGTCTGAAGGCTAATTGTCGATGGAATGAGCAAACGCACCTCGGCGTGGTTAATTTGGCGCATAACTGCGCTATACTGCCCGCCGACGTCTCCTTAGTTAAATGGATATAACAAGCCCCTCCTAAGGGCTAGTTGCAGGTTCGATCCCTGCAGGGGACGCCATACCACGGTTCGCCACCTTCCGAAGTCGTTTGCCAACTCCTACTCACAAAGCACTCCCCAATAAATAGCAGTTCGCCATAGTTCGTTGACAGCCTGTCTATTGCCTGGGTAAATCCTGGGTAAGAAATTTTACCCATTGCTCACCATTAAACAGACAGACGCGGCTAAGTCGAAAGATAAGCCCTACAGGGTTTCAGACGGTAATGGCCTGTACCTGTATTTGTCTGCATCAGGCAAAAAAATAACGAACTGAATCACTGATAATTCTTAGCACCGTTTTTATTCCGATAAGTTCTGTTTTATCTCAGCATAACGGGCAGTCAATTGTTTCAGATGCATCTCCAGTTGAGCCTTGGCAGCAGCAGGTAAAGGTACTCCAGCAGGGTTTTCTGACAATACCCGCAGTTGCTCCTCAGCCGGTATGGCCTGATTAAACGACTGCATAGTTGAAAATACTACTGACTTCAGTTCACTGACCGTCATGTATTTACCCTTCTGCTCATCAAGCCCGTTTAGCCTGTCACTCAGTTTCTGTAGCATTGTCATTCCCTGATACCAGCCATTCAGCTGCTCTGTTGGCAATGCGACAGCACTAAGCTGTTGTTGCCAATGCTGTATCAGGGGTTTAGCCTGTTCCGGCCACAGAGTCTGAGCCTGTTCTACAAGTTGTCGACTGTAGTCAATATTCCAGTCAGGAGGAAGCTGGTCCAGCAGGGCAAGCTTCTGCTGTGTTTGTGCTATTACTGTTTGTGGAAGCGGCGATTGATGACGTATCACATCCAACTGTGCAGGCGTGAGTGTTGCGGGTAACGGAGCCAGTGAAGCAGCAAACTGAGTCTGTAGCGGGTCTGACCGGTGAAGATACTGCCAGCTCCACACTGCGACTATGCTTATCACCAGCATGGAACACATCCCGGCAGTGAAAGATTTCCACTTTTTTACCGGTGCAGGTATTGCCGAGAGTACCTCCACATTTAGCTGTTGTTCCGGCTCCGCCACATACACCCACTTCACCGCATTGTTCGGCACGTTTTTCTCTGCATCTGGAATGCCTGGCAGTGTATCAACGGATGTTCCTGGGCTATTTATACCCGTTGTGGGGAGTACAACCCCGGGCTGAATAACTGCACCAGTACTGGATGCACCGGCACTGTTGTTTTCCAGCCGGACAGTACTGTTATGTATCAGAGTACGCAGCGTGTCGAGCTGGCTCAGGTGCTTAAGCTCCAGGCGCTGCAGCACCTTCCCCAGACTGGTAAGCAGTTGCTCCACCCGATACAACTGGCTGAGGTCGCTGTAATTTAGCGGGAGCGAGCGCATCAGTTGCTGTAGACGCTGACTCAGACTGCTGAGGATTTCCATGCGGGCATGTACTGGCTGCGGCCACAGCGTCCTCCACTGATGGCTTATCAGCGCCTCCAGTATCGCCAGACCTTCGTTCAGACCGAGCAGACCGGCTTGTTGCGTACGGGCCAGCGTGTACCAGGCCGCTGTCTGTAACTCCACACCATTTTGTTCAAACAGCGAAAGACAAAGTTTTTCGGCATAACGCCAGTTCACATCCGGGCGCGCCGGATGCGTCAGTTTACTCAGTTCTTCGCGCAGGGCGGTATAATCCGGCAGCGTACGTGGGTCGCCACCGGTTTTTATTTTACGTGGGGGATGTCATTCATGACCCGTTGTCCATTTGTCGTACCAGGAGCTATTGAAGGTTATCGTTTATGCAGCTTCGCTTTCAGCATATTCGAGACTCTGCAGATACTGCAGTGCCATTGGGTCAGCAATGTAGTCAACCCGCCCGTGGTGACGTTCCACCTCGTTAATGATTTTGCTGAGCTCTACGCGGAAAAACTCTTTACGTAAGTTAATCCTGTTGATGCGGTAACGTTCCAGATGGTCGTGCAGCGTTTTCTCCAGAGCTGGCGCATCGTCACAGGAAATCATGGCGTGGACATCAAAATCGAAAGGTACGGCGGCTCCACTCAGTTCTTTCACCCGCTCCATCGGCTCCAGTCGCCGGGTCATACCGATTTTGAAGACACCTTCACCAAAGGAGCCAATATTTGAAATCACATACACATGTCCCTGCTTCGTGAGCTGGGCCATGGATTTGGCACGTTCATATTGCTGATGTACGTCCTGAATTTTTTGTTCCAGTTCCTGACGCTGCCTCTCCAGCTCTTCTCTGTACGTCCCTTCGGCAGCCAGTAGCGCTTCTTCAAGGATTTTTTGCTGTTCAGCAAGGCGGTGCTCTTCTTCTTCCGCTTCACGCTGTTGCCTGTCCAGCTCATCCTGGCGCTGCTTTTCTTCCCGCATCTGACGTTTAAGTTCGGCCTGATATTCTTTTTCTTCCTGGGCTTTTTCCAGAAACGCGACCTTATCCAGGAACTGCTGTTTTACACTGTCCCAGTCGGCTTTATCTTCAAGTTTCAGAAAGGTGATTTTCTCACTGATGACGTTATAAGCATCCCTTTCTTTGCGGAGCTGATCGTATTTACTCTGCCAGTTATTCACTGTGGTGCCAGCAAGTAACGTCTTAACTTTGAATTGATAGGCTGAATCCACTATGCGCTGCAGCGCCCGGGACGCTTTATTTCTGGCATGGTGAAATTCATCCCACTGACCGGAAAGCTGTTTCTTTTCCTGATACAGGCCACGAGCCACTTCAGTACTGACGGTTTCATCAAAGGCTTTCTCTTTCTGTGCCAGGTCCGACACGGCCAGTTCGAGCTCCGCTGTTTTCTTCCTGAAGCCCCGGTAAATGAAAACTCGTATCATCAGCGTAATGGCAATCAATAAACCAAAGAACAGACCGATTATTCCTGCCGGATTCGACACAGATTCAATAAACCGCTCATTAAGATTAATTAATGCTCTTGCCGCGACATAAACACCCCAGGCAATTACGCCAAGAATAACCAGAATAATACCCGCGGCATTGTCATCTTTTTTCTTCGTGCCATGTTTTATTTCTTTCCTTTTTTCCTGCAAACCTGATTATTTAATCCTTACAACGGGAATGGAATTTTTGCCATATCCGATTAATACTGATTCCCTGAGCAAATCGGTAAATGGGTGTATCCGGGCTTGCTGGCCATATAGAGTGGAGCGCATGTGGGCTGTCGGGGTTGCGTACTGACCGGTTCGTCGTTTTCTGCAACACGTTGCGGTTCCTGCTTTTTCGCAGTTGTCACTTTTTTCGTCTGCGCTTTGCGAGTGGAAGTAGGCGGTTTTACCGGATTGCTGGTTTCTGAGGAACCATATCCGGAGCAGAATCGCTTCGACTGACTTAGGCTCCCGTCATTACAAACAAAACGTCCATCCGATGTGCAGTGTGCAATGCCACCCTTTGAACCGGAACAGGGCTGCCTTCCACGCGCAGCATCGGCTTGTGCCGTAAAAAGAATTCCTGAGACCAGAAGGAAGATTAATTTTCTCATTTCCATATCCGTTATTTATTTCGTTACTTTGGGGCTAAGTAATCCGAAAGCTATTAACCGTTTCGTCAGGAAAACTTGCAATGATTCAAAGCAAAAAAATAATGATTCATTTTTCAGCACCCGCTATGGCAGAAGCGCAAAAATCAGGTTAAAGAAAGTGGTTTCATCAAAACACTGCCCAGGCCGGGATAAAGCACCAAGCGGAGTAAAGGTCCAGTTGTTCACTGGACCTGACCGAATAAATAATCGCCCCAGAGGCGTCACGAATCCTCCATTATGGAATGGCCGCCTCCACACACCCGGCCACACCCTGACCATACAGGAATACCGGCATAAATTTTACAGCCCGGTCGTCGACACGCAGGAGGATAGCTGCAATCTCAAAAGCCCCGCTATCAACTAGCAGGTCCGTAACGGATGTACTGAGCGTCTCCACATTCAGTCCGGTACCCACCAGCCACGCGTCCATCTGCTCCTGAAGTTGCGTCATTCGCAGGCAAAACTCTGCAATATCATCCTGAGTCTTGCTGACAGATGAAGCCGGAGCGGGCTGTCTGGCCTGCAATTTTTCGAGAAACTGTAATTTTACTGACATGGTGTTATCTGGCCTTACAGACGGGTTGTCGTGTCGAGATACTGCTGTTGCTTCAGATGCCTCAGCATCACTCGTCCCTCGGGCATAAACTCGGTGCCGTAACACACAAGGCCAATGCCCTTCAGCTCGGCATCAATGGCATAGCGCAGTTCACCGGGAACGTTCTGCTCCAGCAGGACAACCGTTATTTTTTCAGGCGTGGCTCATATTTGAGCAGAACAGTAGATAGGGTGCCCATCAGCTCATGGGCAGTACCCGGCATGCCCTGCAGGATTTTAGTCATATCGGGCAGTCCATAGTCCGGCAGATGTGCCAGCGTGCCGGCACGGCAGTTAAGGATACGCTGCATATTGTCCAGCACGGACAGAATGACCTGATTTTCTTCGCTGACCTGATGGAGATCCAGGCCGCCAGTGAAGTTCCCGGTCAGTATTTCATACAGTGAAGGTGTGTTGTGTCCCTGGGGCATCAGTCGTCCTTGAGCGGTTGCAGTGTCAGATGATTGTTACCGGCTTCCAGAATACGCGGCTTATCCGGGTCAAGGTCTTCGCGCCCTATCACCAGCTTCCAGGTGTTGTCGACCATATCCGGGTGACGGAACAGACCCACCACCGCCACAAACTGTGCATCGGCCTCCATCGGCATATTCAGGTTCGCATCACCGCCCGGCTTCATCACCACATCACGGCTCGCCAGCAGGTCAGCTTTCAGAATGGCCTCCCCGTCTTTCAGCAACTGCTGGTAGACCGTTTTGTCGAAGGTTTTGCGGTCTTTCAGCTGATAGACACGAATAACCACCGGCTCAGACAGCGAGTTACTCTCGCGGGAATCGGTGTTCAGCGCTTCACGGGCGGTGAAATCCAGGTGCAGTACCTTAATCTTTTTATAGAACACGGCGTTAAATGCTGATTTGCTGCCATCTGCGACGCCCTGCGTCACGCCACAGCCTGTCAGGCTGAAAGCCAGCACCGGCAGCAGCCAGCATGTGATTTTAATCAAACTTGTACGTAACACGTCGGTTTCCTTGTTGTGGTGTTGCGGGGTGCAGGCCGGTGTAATAGCCCAGTTCCGTCGTAAAGGTCTGCGGAATATCATCAGAAAGCGCTTCTTCCTCCGCGCCCAGTACCCCATTCATGCCGAGCCAGAAAGGTCTCTCGCCCAGTAGAGGGACCGCCAGCAGGCAGGTCTGGGTGGTCAGGGTAATTTTTGCCTTAAAGCGCCACCCGAGATAAACCCGCAGCATCACCAGAAAGTCCTGATACAGCAGACCGTCCGGCTTCCAGCCCTGCGCTTCCTGTTCGTTATCTGTTGTGAGCGCAATCAGCAGTTGGCTGCCAGCATCCATCGCTTCGTCACCCAGCGGTGTATTGCCATCAAGCAGGAAATCTTCATCGTCGTAAAAGCCCAGAGGCCGACTGACCTCCACCGGCCGCAGGCAGTACGGGCTGACCTTCACCGTGGTGTCAGACGCCAGCAGGCTCACCATTGCCTGCATCCCCTCCTGGGTTTTGCCCGGTTGCTGCAGCACACCCAGCAGCGCCAGAAATCGGGATACCGGGGTGGCAATATGGTTTGCCGTACCGGGAATACCCAGTCCCACCAGGCCCAGCAACGACTGCGAGATTCTGTCGGTCCCGCCGGTCTCGAATGTGGCCGGGTAGGAGTATTTCCTCCAGATACGGTAAAACTGCGTCAGGATGCGATGACTGAAGATATCCAGAAAACCCTGAAGCGCCTCATGCCCTTCCCGGCGCTGGGTGATATCGTCGAGATAGGCGGTCGGCAGCGGCGAATCAACGCCGTACATCCCCATAAACGTGGCGCGGATGAGCGGTGGTTTACTGTCATCCTCTTCGTCATACTCAACGGCTTTGAGTTCGCTCGCCGGAAAGCCCATCCCGGGATGCGGCACAAAGCGCACCGGGTCGTCACCGGGATGGCTGGTTGAGCCCATCAGCGGCCGGTCCAGATTCAGTTTCTCCAGCAGCTGGCAGAAACGGTAAAAGTTGATGCGGTGAAGGTCGGCTTCCAGTCGCGGGGTCAGCCGGGAATGCGGCGGTTTTGCTTCTCTTCCCATTCCAGGCGCTCTCCGGTCGGTTGCAGGATGATAATCAGGCGGTTAAACAGATAGATATCGGTGTAGAGCGCGAAGAAGCGGCTCAGCATCTCGCCAAACAGGCAGATGTCGCCACGCCCGGCAAAGCCGTAACTGTCCAGCGTCACCTCAATCTGCACGCCGCGCACCAGATAGCCCTGCTCAAAACGCTCGGTTTCACTGTGCTTCACCTCGATAATGGCCTCCAGGCGACGACGATTCATCTCGCTGTCCGTCCACTCATACAACGCCAGGGTGCCGCGCAGCACGTCGGCGTTGTCCATCATCGACAGAAAACCGCTGCCGAGGTGACTCAGCACGCGCCAGTGAAAACGGTCCTGCGCGGGCGGATAACAGGGCAGCGTCGGGGCGCAAAGGTTACGCACGGCAATACTGGCTGAGGTGGTTTTCATCACCGTATCGAGAACGGTACTTTGCAGCGCGCGCCGTGGAAGCTGACCATTGGTGCCGGTGAGCGTCAGCGACAGGCTTTCATCTTCCGGGACGGTGTGATTATCAAAGGCTTCTCCTCCGAGTATCAGCCAGGTGTTATGCAGCCCGGACGGGCCACGGCGCACGCGGGTGTGGTAGTAATACTCCGGGGCTTCATGACGCATCATCCCGCCTTTGTGGCGGAAGCTTGAGAATGGCACGTAAGTATGCTGGCTTGATGACATTACCGAGTCCACGGCATAAATCTCGGTATGGCCATCCTGTACCCGCATCGGACGCAGCACATACTCGGTCTGCAGCGAGTTGAGCGTTAGCGGGTCGGACTCTAACGGGAACAGGTTAATCACCGGCACGCAGTTCAGGCGCAGATGTTTCCCGGTAAAACTGAAGTCATGCTCCCAGCGTTCCGCCAGGACCACGTCGATTTCAAACCAGGGAGCTCAGCCGGAAAGGTCACGGTCTCCAGCCCACGCAACCCCGTGAACATGAATTTCTCACGGAAGGTGAAGTACTCCAGCAGCAGCTGATAGCCGCTAAAGCTGCTGCTTCCCTTCGGCCACAGGTCATCGTCATCACCAAAGCCCAGCGCAGTGAAATATCCGTCCAGCGGTCTTCTGTCCATGTCACCCGGCATCCGCAGCAAGAGACGCGCAGTGTTCATGGTAAAGGCTTCATGCATCGCACAGGCCAGCGGTGCATCGGCAGTGAAATAAAACGGAATATGGCTGAGATCGATACGGCTCCAGTCCGCAAGCTTGCTGCAGTTAAAGCGCAGGCTGATAACCGAACGCCCGTCAGGGTCAGTCGACAGGCGGGCGTGCTCCAGCGACAACGGCTGCAAGGTAATCTCTTTAGTGGTGGTGTACCGGCAGCGCGTGCCTTTCTCACCGATCGGCCGCGAGTTCACCTCGAAACCTTTGACGATGCGCATCTGCTCTTTCATCTCACGCCAGTCGGGTGTGAACTCCACCACCGACATTGACGGAATTGTACGCAGGTAATGCGGCCACAGCAGGCTGACCAGCCCTTCGGTCAGTTCAGGCAGGTCGTCATCGAGCTTTTCACGCAGCCGCCCCATCAGGAAGGCAAAGCCCTCGAACAGGCGCTCCACGTACGGGTCGCGTGCGCCCGCTTTGTCGAGATTGAGCATTGCCGCCTGCTCCGGGTGAGCGCGGGCAAACTCTTCGCCGGCTTCCAGCAGATAGCGCATTTCAGCGTCATAATAACGCAGGGTTAAATCATCCATATTTATTTCTGCTTAGTAAATTGCTGCGTGTTAAACACTGAAGCAGACTCCGGGAGTCTGGCACGGGTAATCATAGAGAAAAGAGAACCATCAATGCTGAGTACAAAGGGACGGTTCTATGGCATATTTTTTGCCATGCCAGGCATCCAACCCGAAGGGATCCCTGGCATTCTGTGTAACCTTTATGCATTAAAGATGTTGTGTATTTTTCTGAAAAGATGAACATTCCCAAGACAGTTAACCCTAAGATGATAAACGTGGTTTTCAGTAATTTTTTACCTGATGCAATGGTTATCTGCTTCCCGGTAAAAACAACAGGAAAAATCATCGCCAATAACGGTGAGAAAAAAATAAAAATGCGGCAGCAAAAGTTACCCAAAAAGAGAAGTTAACGACATCGGGGTATGAAAGGTATTCACGCAACTTAAAAATACCGAGATATGAAATCCCGACGGAAATAGCCAGGAAGAATATCACTCCGAAAAATGCAATTACACGTTGTTTAAGAGGATACATTATCAATAATCCATTGGAATAATTTCTTGTAGCGTTTCACGCAGGTATTTCCTGGTTTCTGCAATCACGAACTCTCTCCCTGTCCGTAGCATCCCATCCAGATACATAGCTCCAAGATCCCAGAATCCGTCCTCGATCTCGCGAGCTTTATCAACAAATTCCTGCTGTGCATTCTCAATCAATTCAACGAGCTTATCAGTGACTTTAAAGTGCTCGTCAAGTACGTTCAATGCGATGCTTGCCCCGAGACCAACAAGTACGACAGCCACGATCGGACCAATAACAAATGGAGTCATTGTCAATAAGGCTCCGGCCCCCAACTGACAGCAGACGCTATACCGATTTTTACGACATCTGTTGCCAGCGAGCCTATAAATTCAGCCAGACTGGTATCATCATTCATTATGAAATCAATAGTACGATACGCGAGAGCGAAATAAAATGTTATAACAGTGCCTTCAACAATGGCATTCTTAACACCAAACTTCCCAATTCCCAGGCTGACGACCTTGGGATTTTTAAGAGCATATACAGGCGCGTTTAATATTTTTCGTATTCCTGCATATCCAGTAAGTTTTATGAGCTCAGTTCCATTTTTATTTACGTACACCGTAGATTTAATATCATACAGTTTCAAATCGGCAATAAGCATGGTTGTTGTAATGGCATCTTTAATACCCAGGCCATAATTTACTGCAATCTGTCCCGGCTGACTTTGTGTCAGATCCACCCAACCATTTTTGTAAAACCCCCATGACGACAGTATTTCATATACTTCGCCGAGGGTAAGTAGCATAACTTCCTGGCTGTTGGCCTGCAGCATGGCTCTTAACTTACTATCCGGGAATGTCGGCTTTTGCTCACCGGTCAGATAACCAGGTAGCTCAGGAGAGGTCTGCGTCGGAGCGGCTGTAAAGCCTGCTGCGGGTTCTCCAGCGGAAGCTCCGCTGCTCTTCTCGTACGTATCATCCATCATCGACGGAATAAACTTCGCCTTACAGGGGCAGGTACTGTAGCTGTCGAGGGTTCCGGCCATTCGCCTGTCGTGAATGGTATCGTTGTCGATGCCACCGGCTATCTTGAAAAGCCCGGCATGTTTACCGCAGGTCACACTGTCCTGCTCCCGGGCAACTGGTTTATCAAACAGCGTGTGATCCTCTGCACCGGTTGTAATTTTTCCGCCGCAGTTCGTTTTGTCGCCCTGCACCAGATAATAGCCTTCAGCTCCCATACGTTTCCCTTTTCGCTAAATTCAGTCCTGGTTACCCGCAAAGCACTGCACTGCTGGCCGGATCGAGCGCAATCAGACCCGCCAGAAGCTGGTCCATCTCTGGCTGTAACCGTGATTTATCAGTTTCACTGCGTGTGGCTTTCATACGCAGCAGTCTGAGGCGGCGCGATTTCACTTCAAACAACAGTGCTGGTGTCCACTGCGTGAGGGTGATTGACTGTGCGGCACTATCGAGCTCACCCAGCAGATGCAGGGCCAGTTCATTCTTGCCCTTCTGCTCGGCCACACGGGCCATCAGCAGACGCAGCAGCCATTTGTCTTTTGTGGTGTCAGTGCCCGGGCGGGTCTGGAGCCAGTGAAGTGTGGCATCCAGACCGTCAGTGTCCGCTTTCTCCAGCGCTTCAGGCTCGAGGGCCAGGATATCGTTATCCGTCTCACCGACGGCACTGATCGGCTCATCCCTCCAGCCTGACATATCGTCCAGCACGCTCTGATTTATCCAGTTCAGCGTGACCTCATCGGCAAACGGCGTACCGTCATTAAAGGCCAGGGTTTCAAGCCCGGTAAGGCGGCACAGCAGCCCTTTCAGGTCGGCGGCGATGATATCAGCCAGCACATCCTGCCCCGATTTCATCAAGGCCTGGTGGATATACCACTGCAAATCCAGCCAGAGGTGGTTGGCACCACGCGAAAAGGCGCTGTCTGCCTGCTCCATAATTTCGGACCAGCTCTGCTGCAGATACAGGCGTTTAAGCATCGCCCGCTGGTCTGTACGGGGCGGTTCGATTCGGGTTTTCCCCTGTGCATCCGGGGCAGGAATACTGTGCAACGTGTCATGACGCAGGCTTTTCATCAGCCGGTGAGCGGCAAGCCAGCCATCGGGCTGCTCACGCAGATATTCCGTCAGTGTACGGGCCTGGGCCAGCAAATCCTGACCGGAGGTAATGCGGCTCAGGACCGGCGCGTCAGACTCGGGAGTATGCGTGGGGGTCTGTGTCTGTGCCTTGTTTCCGGCGTTCTGCGGTACCACAGCATCCACACCACCCGCCTTCATCAGGCGAGATTCCAGCGCGCTGTACAGGGCATTCAGTTCTGGGCGTGACGCTTCCGGCTCGGCCTCCAGACTGTCGCGAATAAGCAGCAGCGCACCGGCAGTGCGCAGTGCATCGTCGCGTACCACTTCCGGCCAGAGTGACAGGCTGTCCAGCACACGGGAGCCTGCGAGCCACTCCAGCGCCGGTTTACGGCTCCGCTCGCGCTGAGGATGAAGCTGTATTCCATAGCGCTGTACCAATCCCGCCAGCAGTTCAAGCCCTTCAGCAAAGCCGACTTCCCCGTCCCGGTGCAGACGCGCCCAGCAGTAATAGGTGGCAACCCGGATATCTTTGGCTGTGGTGGTCAGCAGTTTTTCGGCAAGCGTGCAAATCAGCCCGGTATCGATGCCAGAAAGCTTATTGACCTCCTCCCGAATACGCTGAAAATCATCGTCATAGCCGGGATCTTCTCCGGTCGGACTGACGTCACTTACCGGTGCAAGCCAGGGCAGCCAGTTTTCCGTGCGTGTCTGCGCCTGTTGCCGCAGCTGCGTGTCATCATCATGACAGGCCACGACCAGATTCTGCAGTGTGCTCATTATTCGACTCCATCCATGTCACTGTTTCCGGTGCTGGCCATCAGCGCCTGAGCCGTGGCTGCGCTGTCGACACTGAATATCTGATCCGGCAGCGTGAAGCCGCGCAGGTCCAGCAGAGCCAGCGGTCCTTTTCCGAGTTGTGAACGCAGGACCCACTGCATAGTACGACCATCAGGCGCGGTGAAGCTCATCATCCACTGGCTGCGGTCAAGCTGCTGGCGTTTGCCCTGGTCCAGCCAGCGAATAAAGCCCCAGGAGCCGCTGTAATCCCCGAACAGGCGCGCCCCGGCGTTGACGGTGGTCCAGGTCAGCATGGTACCCGGTTTGTAAGTCTCTCCCGGCCAGCGGAAGCTCTGCCAGTCGGCCATCTGATTGAAATAGCGCAGCTGCTGGCCATCGATGGTCAGCTGAGTTTCCACCACCTGCGGTACAGGCCGCGCCTGCAGCTCAAAGCTGATGCCCTGGCCGCCATCGGTGAACAGAATGTCCGACAGCTGGCTCAGCTGGTTTATCGCCCGCAGGAAGGTCGGGTTAAAGCTCAGCCCCTGGCTGTTGACCTTATCCGGTACCCACTGGCTGCCCTCTTTGTGCAGCACACCGCTGAGCTCTGTCGTCAGGAAGCGCTCAATACGTCCGCTGTCCTTGCGCACGAACTCGGCCAGCATTGGTAGAGAAGCATCGCTTTTACTGGTCGCAAACGGGAAGCGCCCGTCAAAGGCGGTGTGCCAGTTCGCAACCACGGAGCGGCTCCATTTATCATTCAGGCTGGCTGCCGACGGCTGAAGCACGGTCTCCCAGGCCTGGGTCAGCGGCTGCACAAACATCGTGCTGCCAAAACCGCTCCACTCTTCGCCAAGGCTTGCCGAAATGAGGCTGCCATACTGTTGGGTGTCGGTGAGGTCTACGCTTTTGCCCTGGAATACGGTCTGTGCCAGGGTCTGCATCATCTCCTGCGGATCAGAGGCACTGGCCACCTGCTGCAGACGCAGACGCACGCGGGTAATGCGGGTCAGATACGTCTGCAGGCTCAGTGAAGTGTCAGCCGACATGACGTTGCTGCCATTGTTTTTCCCCATCGGCGCCAGCAGCGGGCCAAAGGTTTCATCGAGCGGCCCCTGCGGCCCTGACGCAGACTGGTCAATAGCAGGTTTATCTTTTCCGCCTACGAGGTCTTTAGCCGATTTGATGATGGAATCCGAAAGGCCTTCGCTTTGCTGGCCGGTCTGCCCCTGCCAGGCGATGGTGTTCATCAGGGCAATCAGTGGCGACTGACGGACATCACTCATCAGCGTCAGCTGGTCGGTCACATCTGCAATGTTGTTTGCCGGATTCCAGTGCAGGCTGTTGAGGAAGCTCAGCCAGCTGCCGGCAAAGTCGGTGAAGTAACGTTGCGTCAGACGTGCTTTCAGTGCTTCCGGCGACAGGTCTGAGGAAACGGCTTTTCGGCTGTCACTCAGCACCCAGTCAATTTCATCCCGGCGGGAATTTGCGGCCTTTTCGATAGCCTGTTGAATACCCCCTTCCCACGCCTGGCGGGTAAACATGCCCGGCACCACTTCCCCGGTGGTGAACAGTCGCCGCGCATCGGTACCGCTGGTCATGTCTTCCAGAGACACATCGGCAAAGTTACGACGCACGGATTTGAGCATGTTCTCATACAGGGTGCTTTCGGCGTTACGCCGTCCAATTTGCTGCAACAGCAGCTGGCGACTCTGGCTCACCAGCTGCGCATCCGGCGTGATTTTCCACTGTGGTTGCTCAGGCAGTTCGGTGATGTAGAAGGCCCACAAATCCGGCGTCAGGCTTTGCCACAGGCCGGTTGAAATGCCCATCCGCGTCGGCTGCACGGCTTTCATGGTCTGGGCGTAATACGCGCCGTCGGCTTTATCCGGACGGGCCATCATCAGCCAGGCCTTCAGCTGGTCATAACCGGGTTTCGCAAGCGCTGCGCGCTGGTCACCATTAGGGGCTGAGTTCGCCAGCGCGCTGAGCTTCTGCGTAAGCGCTTCATTTGCCGGATCACGAATCAGGCGGTTGTTCGCCACACCGTACCAGGGCAGCATCGCGTCGAGCAGCTGCTGGTTATGGTCCAGGCCGAAGCGCTGATACCAGGGCGCGCCTTCCTGAATACGGTGCTGCAGGCGGCCGGCGTCATTACGCAGCGTATGCAGAGCCGTCAGCTGGTCATCCGATACGGAAGGATGCTTCACCAGAGCATGCGCCTGCTCCGACACAGAGACAATCTGCAGGCGGTTGACTGCAAACGACAGCAGCGTCCCCGCCCCCAGACACCGATAATAGCCATCAGCGTCCAGGCAAGCGTCTGTTCCCACGCCATACCGACACGGCGGCCACGCACGCGGGTACAGTCATCAACGATTCCCTGCCAGGTCACCGGCAGGGTCAGCGCATGGCGTTGTGGTTCGGGGATATATTTCTCAGCGTCGGCAGGTGCAGCACCGGCTGTTTCTCCTGCGATAGCGGCGGGTTGATTCTCCGGCAGGCTGAACATCAGGCCTCGCAGCGGAACGCGTTGCTGTGAGACAGACAGCCATGGTACCAGTTGCTGCGTCCAGCGGGCGATACCGCCATCTTTCAGGTGCTGGCCCAGGCGCAGTAGAAAGTCGTGACTGTTGTTTTCCGCGATCTGACTCACCCCTGCGTCCGCAGGGTCGGCAGCATCAGTTCTAGCTGGCGGATAACATCATCTTCTTTTGCGCGCAGTGGAAAGCTTGCGCCCACGGTTTGCTCAGGGCGCTTTGCCTGCGACCAGTCGCTGTCGCACAGTTGCCACAGCCACACCGGTGCGGAATAACGGAGCTGTTCGCTAATTTTTTCGAGTCCGCGTAAATCGTTATCACTAATCTGAGGTGTGAGGTTAAGTGACTGTGGCATGACACGGACAATCCCGTCGAGTGGACGTCCACGACGCAGTTTACGCAGGGCGGCGTATTTTCCACGGTCAGGCTCTGCATTCAAGTTGCCGCCGTAGATAAGTATGGTACGGTTTCCTTCAAGCCACTGCTGCTGTTGCAGACCAGGAACCAGCTGTTCGATCGCCGCATCTTCACCGCTGACCAGCAACAACTGCACCTTACGTCGCCAGAACAGAGAGTAACGTCTTCTGAGATATTTATTAAGCGCTGAAAAATCATATGGATCCGTCGTTTGCTCTTCATTTTTGTTGATCTCGTCGTCAGGCGTGATAGGAGATGGATTTTTTTGTCGGGACAACGTAAAGAAGATAAGGGTGCACAACAGCGCTGTCAGGGCTACAAAGAATGCCACCACGTACCAGAACATATTTTCATCGCCTCCGGATGGTGACTGCGTTGTCTGTGCCAGAGCAAAGAGCACCAGAAGCAGAACGAGCAGGATCAGGAGTCCCACCCCTAGGAGATTTGAGGACTTTTTCATGCCGGTTATTCCTTTCCGGACTGTCGTGCAGCCCTAATAAATAAGGGGCGCTGGAGACGGGCTGTAACACGTCGCAGCAAAAAGGCGATCCCGGGTAATGTTACAACCAGTGACAACAACAAGAGAGTGATCCCCGACCAAGAAAATGCCATTGAAGGGAAATAGCGACTTATCTGGCTGTACAGTCCGATATTAAGCAGCAATGCCATCAGAATAGAGCCCCCGGAAAAGGGGGCGGGATAACGAAATGATCTTGCCCAACCACGGGAGCGGCATTTCCAAGCGTAACAGCCCATGCATCATGTTCGTCTTCCAGCAACAACCACTGGCAGGCGGGTCCATATTCGGCCATTTCAGCAGCAGCCCCCACCATGGCCCAACTGGCAAGACAGCCATAGCGGGCGCATGCAGTGTCATAATCAATGACGCCACCAGTGCCAATACCGTCATAAAGTGAGATCGAAAGGTCGTTTAGTACTCTGTTCATTGACTGCCGCGGTGCATCTGACAACCCGCTGTACCAGACAAGATGTTTTTTACCTGCAGGAAGGTCAGCCATATCGCGCAACTCACAGAGTTCAGCTGTGAGCGCACTGGTATTCAGCGGCATTGCCCGGAATAACCGTAAGGTACTTTTTTGTTCACCAGGATTCAGCATTGACGGGGGAATCAAAAATAACGCAGTGGCAAATTCCTGCAGAACATCGTCGGGCTGGCGGTAGTGCATCGCTAGAACTAGTATTGCTCTCTTTGAGGACCCGACAAATTTATTCCATTCATCAAAGGATGAGTCTGCGTCCTGAAAATGAATCTCGACTTTCCAGGGGTGGGATCCTGCTGTCCAGATACGATGGAAAGACTGAGATTCACGATCTTTGTCGCTGCCATTGGTCTGAACAATAATCTGGAGCAGGCCAGAAGGATATCGCCGCCGAATCGAAGGTGTTATCTGAGCAATAAGATGACGAAGTATCTGCTCAAAACGTGAAATGCCGGGCGTGATGGCGGCATCCGGCAACAACGTTAAAGGCGGCGTGTCCACGCTATCTCCTCCCTGTGTATGTGCAAGGCGAGACAACAAGCCCGTATCGGCAGCGATAAAAACATGGCTAAGAATGACGTGATGTTGGTGCGCACGTAAGCGCCACTTCAGACGTGTGTTACGGCACCATTCATTCCAGTTCCAGACACCAATTGCCAGCGTTTCCCACCAGAAGCTGTAGATAGCAATAGCTGCAAAAATGCCTGCAAATGTCCTAGCCGTCAGTGGTAACCAGTACCCGCTGCTCAACAAAGGTAACCCTGTTGATGGTGATTTCAACACTGCTACAAGCAACCCAATGAAAAGACCCAGGATAATAATCAGCAGACAAACCCACGGCGACCAGACCGGTGCCTGTTCTTTTTCAGTCACCTCCGGCAGAGACCATCCCATCAGCCAACCTCCATATCCTGCATGCTTGCGATAACGCTCGCCCCGCACTGTGTTTTACAGTTATGCAAAACGATCCCTCGGCCATTTTCTTCATACGCAGAAACATCGCACTCAATAATTTTATTTGTGCCGTGCTCAGGGCAAGATACTGTATCGTTTAAAAGAGCAGCATTCTTCCCTGAAATATCGAAACTGGATGAGGCTGATGTGACTTTACCGCCATGTGTAGTGGCATCCCCTAAAACAACGACGTATCTACCCATTTAATAACCGTACTCCTTTGCCTTTTCCCGAATCATTTCCTCGATGCCCGTTTCCCGGCTTATCATTGAAGGCTCACTAATACTTTCAACAATTCCTGTATTCATATATGGATCAGAACCAGTAGTCCAATCTGCAAGATATCGAAGTTTAGAAAGGAACTCTTTATCCCATGTAGCATCGCAGTAGCCTATTGGTAAATCATAAGCTACTACTCTGGACATAAACTTTTCGCTTCCCGGTAGTGTACTGTGATCTGTTGGTTGCGAAACATAAGTCCGCAATCTCTTATTTTTTCGTCGAAAGTTTCCTTCCTTGTTATCTCTTGCACATAACCACTTGGAAGCTCTTTATAGCCGATTACAACATCTTGATTTGGATATAAATTGATATAATTATCATATGTATTGTCATTTTTCTCGCCAGTGTTAGGGTTCACTTCACCCCATCCATCCTGTTGTTTTGAGCCATGCTCTTTACCTACCCGGGATTGGTCAAATCCGGCCAACTCATCGGAATTAATAGGTGCAGGAACTCTTTCTGCATTTACAAACACAGTTTGCCATTTGGGAGGGTTAGGATATGTATTGCTACTACTTTGATATTTATCACCTTCATCATCCCAAAATGGTTTCCCATCAGGCAATGAACCAAATGGTGTATGCTTATCAGGATCAGACCCACATGGTGTATTTCTAGCCAACATTCTTTGGTATAAATTATTTTTGAATTTCAGAATTAATGGATGTGGGTTTCCATTTTTATCATTCGGCAGTCCTTGCCAACCTATTGAGCGAAGCGGTAATGACCCCATAACTCGGTCATGAGGGCAGAAGTAAATATACATTCTACCATGATTATCACGCTCCTGTATTTTTCCACCTTCTATTACATTCTCACCTTCAGGCTTCCAATTCGATTTATCTGTAAATTTACCTACACACAACCCTTCATAACCGCCAGCGGAAAGATGCGAAGTTTGCTTTGAAATTTTTTCAATTATTGATGACAAAGTACTCTCGCGCCCGTTAGGAGAAATTCTCTCTTGCTGAGGAATTGAAAACTCATTAAGTTGGCTATTATGCATTGCGTAAGGGGAGTTTAATATAAAAAGAGCATCTGGTCCTTTTTTTGCTAATGTTACCGCGGCTAGTGAAATCATTGTCCCTTGGCTGTGAGAGATAATGCTAACTGTATCATTAGGGTATTTATCTCGGAGAATATCTAAAAGATCTGCTAGTCGCTTAGCAGCATGTGAATAGTATTTTCTTGGCGGGGAATTTGTTAGAAGTCTATCTTTATCTTCATTAAGATACTGAAGTTTCGCTCCCGGAATCCCTGCTAAGTTCTCATCGAATCCATAGTTACTCCAAAGCGAATGTAAGTTATTTGTACCATTTTGAAATGGCCCTCCCCCCATATATATGGACCTTTTCTCCGAATCTCATCTGCTTTTACACCTATTTTTTTCATTTGGTGATAGTCTTCACCATCCACATTCGCTAACGGAATAACATATTTATCCTCTTCACCTTCTACAGAAGAATATCCCCAATAGAATCGAATGATTGGAGACCGCTCATCATTTTCAATAAGTTCTCTGCGAGTTAAAGGTGATGGTGATGAATTGCCTTCCCCAACAGAATCAGTACTATATTTGTTCGGCTTCAACTCGAATGGAGTACCCTTGAGCCCTAACCTAACATTTAATCCGCCGCAGAGGGATTCTTCCGCATTTTGATACCACTCCCCCGTTGAGTTAACACCATGAACAAGTATTATTAAGCCTGGGAGATGAGGAGGCAAATCGCATCCTCCGCGGACTTTTATATTTTTATGTGAAGGGCTTGAACGCCATGAAGGTCGGCCATTATCATCATACTTCAGTTCTAAAGCCCTTGTTGTATCTGTTTCTTTATTCATTAGTAGCATCCTTTTCGTTATCTATTAGATCAACCGTCTTTATCTTATTATTGGGACACCATTTGATTGGAGGATATATATAATGACATATGAGAAGATTACACACATAAACCACTTACCTGTTTTTTTCCATCCTCCGTCAGTAGATTTGTGCAGAAACCAAACCAATAGATACAAGATGCTTCCAGCCGCAAGGGAATATAAAAACATTATAAAGAGCACCAATCCTAACATATGCACATCCTCAAAATTACTTAACGGCCAGTAAGTGTTATTATCATGTCATCTATTAAATCTGAAGAGTTAAGTGATGTCGCCCCCAAGGCGTCAGTTATACCAGTTACAACTGTCCCGTTAGGCATAGTTATTTTATAGGCTTTTCCTGGCAGCGGTTCTTGGGTTAATGCATTTCTGATTATGAATTTTTCATCAAAACTTTCAGGTTCAAATGATTTCATCGCACTTTGCATACTGCCGGAGCCAGCCTTCTTGATACCAGTATTTTTAATAAGCAGTTTGCCAGGCCCGCCAATCTCGACATTTCCACCCTTGATTTTGATATAACTTCCACCGCATATTAGCGTCAGCTCATCCTGTGCCGTAACAACCAGTTTCTTTCCGCTCGAAATATGCGTGTCCTGCGTGGACCAAGTGGTGATATTCCCGCCCTGTGCCTGAATATCAATATCGTTGTTCGAGCTGAATAGTTTTGCACCCTCACGGCTGTATAGACTGAGTTGTTTACCAGCAGCCAGAGTGAAATCCTTCTGGGCCCCGATATCCAGTTGCTTACCCGCTGTCAGCATCAGATTCTCACTGGCCGATAGCTGCATATCTTCACCACTCACCAGCACCATCCCTTTCGGCGCACTGCCCAAGATGACCTCTTCATGCAGCTGTTCGATTTTCTGCTTGAGGAGTTTTTGCTGACGGCTGACATCGGCAGCCAGTACTTGGGCTTGTTGTGCACTTGCTGCCAGTGATTCCATCTCCACTAATGCCGCTGACAGCCGCGCAAGTGCTGGCTCCATCTCCAGCACCTGGCCCTGTGCTTTTGCCTGACCATCCGCAGTGATAAACATCCCTTTCTGGGCGCGGATGGCACCCCAACTGTCAGTTCTGAGCTCAAAACCTTCGCCTCGCTGCTTTCTCTCACTGTCCACAATATGACCGAGCGAGATCTGACTCTTGCCGCCGTACTCGGTCGAAATCTTAATATGCTCCTGATTTTCCGAGTCATCGAGGCGGATTTTGTTGTTCGCCGGGGTGCGCAGGACGTTACGTTTGTAGTTTCGGATCGTGACATGGTCACCGTGCGCCGAGTCGTGCAGCACGCCGGAGATATACGGTCTGTCCGGGTTACCGTCCTCAAAGCCAATCGCCACTTCGGTGCCCGTCAGCAGCGGCAGGTGCAGACCGTAGGTATCGCCGGCATACGGGCGGGACTGCCGGACCCACAGGCTCTCAAACCCGGTCTCCCAGTTATCGCGGTCAAACAACATGTTGACGCGATAGCGGCCGTCTTTATCGATGTGGCCGTATGTGTCGTTCTCGGTGGTGCTCGTGACGCGGGCCGGTAATGTGCCGGCCATCACCGGGCGTGAGCCAGGCTCAGGACGGAAACTAAAATCAGTGCTGTCCGGGATCCCGTCGAAGTTGACGCCAAAATCTTCATCCCGCCGCGCATGGCTGTGCATCGCCGTGATGACCACGCCTTGAGCAAACACGTCTGCCACTTCGTACCCACCGGTGACTTTGAGCACCTGCCCCGGAGAGAGGGTCGGACAGCTGGTGATGGCATGGGTCTGCGTCTGGCCATTCAGGTAGCGCTCATGACGAATGCGGGCATAAAACGCCCCGGACTCCGGGACCGGATTGTGGTCATAGGTACTGCCCGGTGTCAGATAGTTATCAGCATAGTGATAGGCATCACCGTAGGTGGTGGCATCCCCGCGAGTCGCATCGACCTGGGTGTTCATGTCATCCGTGGCCTGGCGGTAGTTGTAATCACGGGTGCTGACCTGCTTCTGCACCACGTTATGACGGCTCTCCATGCCCCAGACCGAGTCCACACCCTGCGAATGCTGCCCTGATGGCGGCACCGATGGCAGCGTCAGGCCTTTTTCATAGCCCTGCTGACCGTCGTAGAACTCCACGACATCGATGTTCAGGCGCGTGTCGGTGGTAAAGCGGAACCAGATACCCACCTCACCCAACAGGCGGGTAATAAAGTGCAGGTCGTCCTCGCCGTACTGCATTACCTGCTCACGACGCGGGTACTCTTTTGAGAGCGAGAACAGAAAATCCTGACCGCGCATGTTGTGGCGCTCGCGCAGGATTTTTTCCACAATCTGTGGAACGGACATATCCTGATAAATGGCGTTCTGGTGCGAACGGTCGAGCAGCGCCAGGCGTGGCTCGACCGTCAGGGCATAATGGGTTTCATCTTTTGAGGTGTTGAGACGTTCAAAGCCACTCACTACTCCCTGAAGGGTTCGCACGGCCTGCTGCATTTTGATGCCGTAACCCTGGTCAACCGGGGCCTGCAGCGTCAGGGAAGCCGCTTTCATCAGCATCATTTCTTTGCTGATGGCATGGTCAGAGCTTGTGAATTCAATACGGTAGCTGAACGGTGTACTCAGAGCTTCATCGCCTTCAAACGCCAGTACATCGAGGGCGGACTCAAAGCCTTTGACCACCAGCAGGTGGTGGTTGTGGCTGAACAATATCGGCAGGCTCATGCTCATGCGCGCCCTCCTTCAGACTGTTCAAATTCCAGCGCAATCCCTTCTTCATCACTCCATCCCAGCGTCAGCGATTTTGGTTTTGCTTCGCGGCCATATGAGTAAGTAACTGCTGGCTCAGCACCGGCAAAACTTGCTGGTTTAGCAGGCTGTCGACATTACGCGCACCGGTATCCGGCAGCAGACAGGCAGCCGTCAGGGCGTCGAACAGGCTCTCGTCGATATGCGTGGTCAGACCGTAATGGCGATGTAAGCGCTTGCTGACCTGGCCCAGTTTCATTTCCACGATGGTACGCATTGCCGGCTCGCTCAGCGGGCGGTAAATCACCGTCTGAAAACGTGCCAGCAGCGCGGGCTGGAAGTGGTCGCGCAGGATCGGGCGCAGCAGTTCGTGCAAATCCCCTTCCGTCGCCTCCGGCTGCTCGTCCAGCAGCTGCATCAGATGGTCGCTGCCGAGATTCGAGGTCATCAGAATAACGGTGTTACGGAAGTCGATTTCACGCCCTTCGCCGTCGCGCATGAAGCCGCGGTCGAACACCTGGTAGAACAGGTTCATCACGTCGCGGTGTGCTTTTTCCACTTCATCAAGCAACACCACGCTGTACGGGCGCTTGCGTACCGCTTCAGTCAGTATGCCGCCCTGACCGTAGCCGACGTAGCCCGGCGGCGACCCTTTCAGCTGGCTGACGGTATGCGGCTCCTGGTACTCCGACAGGTTGATGGTGATAAGGGACTTTTCGCCGCCGTACAGCACATTCGCCAGCGTGAGCGCGGTTTCGGTTTTACCGGTGCCGCTCGGCCCGACCAGCAGGAACACGCCCTGCGGGCCGTTCTCTGAGGTGAGTCCGGTTTTCGCGGCGCGCAGCCGCTGCGCAATGGCGTTCAGCGCCACATCCTGCCCTACCACGCGTTTGCCAATTTCATGCTCCAGACTCAGCAGTTCAGTCTGCTCATCCTTCATTAATGAGGAGAGCGGCACGCCGGTCCAGTCGGCAATCACGTTGGCGACTGTACGCGTATCCACATCCACCTGAACCAGCGCATTATCCTGCTGTAGCGTTTCCAGCCGTTGCTGCAGGTCGTGGATATCGGCCTGACGGCTGATGTCCTGACGGCAGACCATCAGCTGTTCTGCCAGCGCTTTTTCTTGCACGAAACGCTGTTCCTGTGTAGCGATATCCGTACTCAATACCAGACGCAATTTTTTAATGGTATCCAGCCGCTCACCCTGGGAATGACCGCCGACAGCGATATCTTCCAGCAGCGCCTGCTCTTCCAGCGTGAGCGCGGTCATCTGCGCGTTTAGATGAGTGATGGCTTCCGGCACGGTATCCAAACTCATGCGCACCCGGGCGCTCGCGGTGTCGAGCAGGTCAACGGCTTTGTCCGGCAACTGGCGACCGGTCAGGTAGCGTCGGGACAGCGTGACGGCAGCGCGTACCGCATCGTCAGTGATGTACACACCATGGTGTTCGGCGTAGCGGGATTTTAGGCCCCTGAGCATCAGGCAGGCGATCTCGTCGTCCGGCTCGTCGACTTTCACCCTCTGGAAGCGGCGTTCCAGCGCGGCATCGCGTTCGAAGTACTGTTTGTACTCAGACCAAGTGGTGGCCGCGATGGTGCGCAGTTCGCCACGCGCCAGAGCCGGCTTTAGCAGGTTGGCCGCATCTGCCCCGCCCGCCTGATTGCCCGCACCGATAATGGTGTGCGCTTCGTCGATAAACAGCAGAATGGGGGTAGGTGACTGCTGCACCGCATCGATGACGTTTTTCAGGCGCTGTTCAAACTCCCCTTCACCCCCGCGCCCGCCTGCAGCAGGCCAAGGTCAAGGGTACGCAGGCTGACGGTTTTCAGCGATTCAGGCACATTGCCCTCGGCAATGCGCAGCGCCAGACCTTCCACCAGGGCCGTTTTACCGACACCCGGTTCGCCGACCAGAATGGGGTTGTTCTTACGACGTCTTGAGAGAATATCCACCATCTGACGAATTTCCGTGTCACGACCAAACACCGGGTCAATCTTGCCCTCTTTCGCTTTGGCGGTAACGTCGAGGGTGAATTTATCCAGTGCGCTTTGCAGCGCCGGGTTCAGTTCACCCTCTTTGACGTCAGCGCCCACCGGGCGGCCAACGAATTCGATCTCGCCGACGTGCCTCTGCGCCAGCTCTGCTGCCTGCTGAACCTCCGGTCGCTCGTCCGACTGTGCATCAAGCAGCGGTCGCAGAGACTCCAGCTGGCTCTGCCCCAGCGTCAGCAGCGGCCACAGACCGTCGCAGCGTGCCAGTTTTGGTTTACCGATAAGCGCCATCAGCAGATGGACACTGCGCATTTGCGCTTCTCCGTTAAGTGACGCAATCAGCCAGGCTTGCTGCATCAGCGTCTGAATATTGTCAGACAGCTGCGGTCGCCCGCGCACCGAGCGTGGCAGTGTATCCAGCCAGCCGAGCAAATCCTGCCACAGCGCGTCCATATCCCATTCGTAGCGACGCGCCAGCACCGTGAGGTCGCCCTCGCCCTGTTCCAGCAGTTTCAGCAGCCAGTGCTCCGGCAGGATTTCCGCATGGGCGCGGGTCTGGCAAAGGGAGGCCGCCCCTTCCATGGCGCGGGCGCAGTAAGGGTTCAGACGTCGCAACAGAATGGCTGGGTTTTCCATAACTCTCTCTCTTTATTAACTGCCGGACACGCTACCGCCCCTCGCTGTTTCCCGTGCAGGGGGACCAAAGCGCATGCGGTCAGGCTGGCAGTTTGTGGGTTTCTTTGCTCAACGTCCGTCACGCAGGCGCTCAGCAAAGAAAAAGGCGGGCAGAACGGACTGCCCGTCTAAGTGGTTACTCTAAATAGTTCGTGCGGTAACAAGGCGGCAAGTTCGCGAATCCCCGGGAGCTTACAGCGGTAAGTGACCGGGGTAAGCGAACGCAGCCAACGCCGTTACCGCACGAAATATGACGAGTAACTTAGGCGGTGGCGCGTTCGTTCCACGAGTCGGAATGAATGATGTTGCCGTCTTTGTAGGTCCAGGTGATCTTCTCGTAACGCAGTTCGATCGCTTCGAGGTGGTTATGCTTCTCGTAGCCCGGGTCTTTGATGTCGTGCATTTTCGGCGCGACTTTCACCAGTTTCACGTTCTCAAGCTTGGTGTTGAAGTACTCTACTTCCTGGCCTGCGTCGTTGATTTTGTACCACTTAAACTCAGCGGATTTCAGCGTCTGGCCTGTCGTTACCGCTTTGTACAAATACGGGCTGGACGAGTCGATTTCTTTGGTGAACAGGAACGGGGTGTGAATGCGGGTTCCGGTCAGCTTGCCGGTGTTGTTATCGGTCGGGATGTACAGAGTGTGTTCCTGTGCCACCACTTCGATGCTGCCTTCGCGGTCCTTAACGTCTACGGACCCTTTAATGTCCGCACCGCCATCGTCTTTGA
The DNA here is from genome assembly GCF_018842675.1 of Candidatus Pantoea bituminis. Taxonomy (NCBI): domain Bacteria; kingdom Pseudomonadati; phylum Pseudomonadota; class Gammaproteobacteria; order Enterobacterales; family Erwiniaceae; genus Pantoea; species Candidatus Pantoea bituminis. The sequence continues at coordinate 1,020,878 of NZ_JAGTWO010000004.1, read as the reverse complement.
GCCAAAGATAAACAGGAATTGCCATGGTTTACTTCTCCATTTATTGAGTTAAAACGTCACGTTCATCCGGTGACGCTGGTGTTGTATCGGGCATCTGGCAGGCATCTGCCTGCGGTACCAGACTGATTTCGACACGCCGGTTAAGCGCACGGCCTTCCGGGGTATCATTGGTTGCAACAGGCCGGCTCTCGCCATAGCCCTGCACCGCAAAACAACTTTCCGGCACGTCGCCGGTATCGCGCATCCAGTTACGCACCGCTTCGGCGCGTTTCTGCGAGAGTGTCTGATTGAGGGGGATTGCCGGTGTTGTCGGTATGTCCGCTGACAACAATCAACCAGCCCGGCCTGGCCTTGATACCCACCAGGGAGTTCACCAGCAGTTTGGTGGACCCCGTCTTCAGATCCGCTTTGCCGGAGTCAAACAGCGACAGGTTGTCGAGGCGAACCGTTTTTGGTAACGGTTTGGTTTTCGGCTGCGGTTTAGGCGGCGGTGGTGGAGGCACATAGGAACGGATCGCATCCAGCACAGGCATTCGCAGACGCTCACCCTGATACAGACCGAGGCCCATCCGCGCCGGTACGCCATTTCGCACCTGGTCATCCAGCTCTGCCGCATCGTCACGCAGGACAGCAACGGCGTCGGCTTTTGGTCCGAAATCATGCATCGGGATAGGGTCATAGCGGGCAATATCGAAGCTCACACGCTGCAGCAGCTGGCGATTGTTCCAGCCACTACTGAGCAGCGCAGCAATGGCCGCCAGCGTGAAAATCCCGAGCGCACAACGGCAGGTACGCCCACGCGGCGTCAGGCCACGCCCTTCAGGCAGCAGCGGCAGGACAAAATCCGGGAAGGGGATATAACCGTACTGTCCGTTCCCACCGGCTGCCAGCCCGCTACCTGCTGCATCGCAGTGTGACGGGAAAGCCACGCTGTCCAGGCTGATGTGGTCAGACTTCCGGCAAGGATCGGTCCTATTCCCCACAGCATCGCGGTAGGTGCAATGACAGGAACGTCGGGGTTCTCATCCATAAATACAGCTTTGACGTGCTGATGACACCAGTTCATCAGGCTGTTCATCAGCACCTGTTGCTGCATCGCAGGCGACCCACCGGTGGTGACCCATGCAGCGATTGAACTCGGCGCTGAAGACTCACGCCAGACCCTCACCCCTTCCCCGGGATAGCCGCCTGCCAGAGCAGGTCATTCGTCATCGCGCTGCCAACCTGACCATTCAGAACCAGTGGCACAGAATGACCCGTTTCTTTACGCAGCTGGCTGATTTTCCAGCGCAGGGCCAGCAGACGACTGGCAAGCGCTTCGCTGTCGGCGTGTTTCTGTGGACAGACGCTGACCATCACCGACAGCTGGCGACCCCAGTCAGGTCGCAACCACAGTATCTGGCGGGCTGCCTGCTCCAGATCCTGATGCTCCTCCACGCTGATCCAGCATCCCTGTGTGATCGTAAGCACCGGTGACTGCTGCATACTTGCCAGCGGCAGATCGCCACAGACCAGCACTACGGGCTGACGGTAAGTGGCTTCCGGGAGGTCATCCAGACGCAGGGTGACGTCATGCTCCGCACGACGACTGGCGACAGTCCAGAACGCCAGGATAAGCCCCAGAACGGTAAGCAGAAGAAGCACAGAAACCAGTCGGGATACCGGCAGGAAACCCAGGCAGACCACTGCACTCAGCAGGGCGGCCCACAGCGCAAGCCCGCGCTGTTGTGCAGGACTCATTTCACGGCTCCCGGCAGGAGGGTATGCAGCGTCTGATCCAGCCAGTGGCTCAGTCCCCACCAGAGTGCGACCACCACCACCACGCTCAGGCCAATACACACGGGCCATGACGCCAGCCAGCCGCCCACTCCCCGTCCGGCAAGGCTTTCCGCCAGCACCGAATGGGTTTGTGGATAGCTGAACGGCGTGACATGTTCACTGAGTGCGTTGACGAGCTTCTGGCGCTCCGGGTCGTTCAGAGAGCGGAAACTGCCGAGGAACCCCAGCATCATGACCCGCTGGAAGCAGATCACGACAGCATGGTCAGGCGCCGGCTCACGCAACACATCGCGCATCCGATCGCACAGCGTATCACCGGCATCCATGGTGCCGAGGAAGTGTCCCTGCAGGGGGATGTCATACCACTGCACACAGGCATCATCCTCCACTCCGCGACCTTTGACCGCTTCATCAAGCAGTGCACACTGTGCAGTGAGAATATGCTGACAGCTGGCTTCATCGAGTTCGCTCGCTTTCAGCTCACGCTGCACACGCTCAACATCAGCAATGCAGCGCTCCCACAACGTGCGCCCTTCTCCATCCTGAAACTTCGGACCGTGACGCAGGCTGATCACCTGCAGCCAGGTGTCCTGCAGCAGGGCATCAATATCAATGGACGCGGCCGCGCCGCGTTTGCGCTCACTCATGTTCTCAGCACCGCAAAGAGTTCAAGATCAGGCTCGCCGAGCATGCCCGGAACGTAAAACATACAGGTGCCCCCTGAAGCATTTCGGTGGCCAGAGGATGAGAGACATCAAGGCTGAAATACTGGTTTTCCAGACGCAGTGGAATGGCGGCCGGCACATGACGCAGCGGCGTCAGAGGCACACCCACCCGTGAAGAATTGACGATACTCCTGACATGATCAGGGCTGCCAACCTTGCACTGGCGCGGGAACTGCTCCTGCAACTGGGCCACCGGCATCGGTGAACGCACGGAGAGGTAGTAATCCGCCCCTTCACGCAGACGTGGGTCATGCAGACGGGCCTGCCAGAAGTGAAGCCGGGCATCATGCTCAAGTTCAATCGCTACCACCCGCGACGGCAGGCTGGCTTCCAGCAGGTCGCCCAGCAAGTCAAACAGCGGCGGGAAGACATTATTCAGTTGCTCATGCTGCCAGACAGGAATAGCACTCACCTGGTGTTCCAGCGAGAAGGTCAGCAGACTGCCCGCAAGGCGGGTCAGTTCCGGGTACAGACGTTCCGGTGGACTTTGCGGGTGGCGCTGAAACTGTCCGAGCACGGGTTCTGCGCTGTTCAGGGCATTGAGCAACCAGAACAGAGACACGTCGGCCACGGCAAAATCCGCCATGCGCTCGTTACTTTCACGACGCATGGCCATCAGGCGACTCAGACGGGCACGCAGTTGCGTCATCAGCTGTTCCAGCTGGGTCACCAGCCAGCGACTGCCCTGGATGGTAAGGAGCGGGGGAGAAACGTCTCATCCAGTAACCACGCCCCCTGCGAATCCTGCTGCAGGCGGGCGACCGGGCAGGTCAGGTAATCGCTGTTGTTCTGATGGGCGAAACGCATCGTCAGCTCTGGCTGCATCACCGCAATCTGGCGGGTATCTTCCCCGAAGGTATTGCGGACATTCCGCCAGCGCTGGCGATAGCGAACAGGGCGATCGGCCACCTCATCAGATTTAAGACAGTTGCCGCCATTCGCTCGAAGCAGCGGAAGGGCCAGAACCACCACCACTTCCTGTGATTCGCCCTCAAGCGCCAGCACCGGCGGCAGGTCGTCAGCATTATCCGTATCGATAAGCGTGCTATCGGGGAAACGGATGTGCAGATGACGGGCCTGCAGACGACCCAGTTTCAGTGCATCCGGTTCGAAAGTGGCCTCAATCATTCCCCAGGGATGGGAGAGACCCAGTCGGGCGATGCATTCCGCAGACCAGGCCGCATACGCGGCCTGTTGCTGAAAGTGCTGGGGAGAGACCATAACGCCCCTGCCCCATAACGGTTGTTCCGTTTTCATTGGCTTCCTGCCTTAGCTTATGATTTCGCCTTCGGCATCTGGGAAACCAGCGACAGGTTGACGTCCATGCCTTCAACCTGGAAGTGCGGGATCGCATACAGTTTCACGCGGAAGAAGCCCGGATTATCTTCAATATCCTCCACGGTCACTTTCGCATCGCGCAGCGGGTGTGACGCCTGAAGTGAATCGCCCGGATCGGTCATTTCAGTCACCAGCGTGCGTACCCAGGTGTTTAGTTCCAGCTCCAGCAGACGACGGTCTTTCGTCGTGCCGATATTTTCACGCTGAATAAGCTTCAGGTAGTGCGCAATACGCGACAGCAGGAAGATGTACGGCAAACGGGAATTAATACGGCTGTTAGCCGTCGCATCCGCCGTGTCATACAGCGTCGGCTTTTGCGCGGAGTTAGCCGAGAAGAAGCAGGCGTAGTCGCGGTTTTTGTAGTACGACAGCGGGATAAAGCCGAGGTTGGCGAATTCAAATTCGCGGGTTTCCGGGATCATCACTTCAGACGGGATCTTCACCTGATTGCCGGTGCCCAGGTCATACAGGTGGATCGGCAGGTCCTGCACCGCACCGCCGGCCTGCGGGCCGCGAATCTGCACGCACCAACCGTTGCTGATGAAGCTTTTCACCATATTGGCCGCAAAGGCAAAGGAGGCGTTGGTCCACAGGTATTTATCGTGGTCAGGGCCTTTCACCTCTTCGACGTAGTTGAAGCTGCGCACCGGCACAGTGTCCGGGCCGTACGGCAGGCGGCCCAGCACACGCGGCATCACCAGACCGATGTAGCGGGAATCGTCCGTCTCGCGGAAGGATTTCCACTTGATGTATTCGGCGCGGTCGAAGTAGTTACCAATGTCCTTGATAGCCGCGACCTCTTCCATTTTGTCCTTAAGGAAAAATTTCGGACCCGCAGAACCGATGAACGGCATATGGGCGGCAGCGGACACTTTGGAGATATTACGCAGCAGCGCCATGTCCTGCGCAGAGGCATCAAACTCGTAGGCAGAAATCAGCGCGGCAATCGGCTCTCCGCCCGGAGAATCGTATTCTGCGGTATATGTGTGCTGGTATAATCCGCTCTGAATAATCTCCGGCGCGTCTTCAAAATCCTGACGCAGGTCATCTTTCGACACGTCCAGCAGTTCGATTTTGACGTTCTGACGGAAGTCAGTTTTGTCGACCAGGGACTTCACCCCGCGCCACAAAGACTCAACCTTTTGAAATTCCTGATGATGCATGACTGCATCCAACTGGCGGCTAATCTGAAAATCCAGCTCGGCGATATGGTGGTCAATCAGGGTTTTGTCCAGCTTTTCAACTTTTGAACCCGCTTTGCTCAGGCACTCCAGAAACACCTGCATGCCGGCGGTCAGACGCTCATCGGCCGTCGCATCCGACATTGCCTGGTTGTCCTGCCAGATATCAAGCGCACTCAGCTCTGACACCGGGTTCAGGTTGATTTTTTCAAACAGGGTGGCATACACACCACCTGCTTCCAGGCGATCCGGCACGATACTTTCCCCGCCGGCAGCATTTTCATTTTTCACAAACATCAGCATTTTCTCTTCGTTAATCCGTTAAACATCACGACCGTCAGGATTGTTTTGGTGCCAGGGCAGACAGCTCACTGCGCAGTTCTGCGCTAAGCGTTGGGTCAAGCAGGATTTTTTCCAGCTCTTTGCGGAAGGTCGCGTTGTCCAGCAGGTTAGCCTTCAGGTCGCGCAGCAGATTACGCATGGCAAGCATCGCCTTGAGCTGCGGGATTTGACGAGCTACCTGCTCCGGCTCGAAGTCTTTCATCTGAGCGAAGGAGAGGCTGACGTTTTCTTCACTGCCGTCACCGGCCAGGGTGTTTTCTACAGAAAGATTGACGGAGGGGAGAATTCGGCGAGCACGCTGTCGAAGTTGTTTTTATTGACGTCGACTTTTTCACGCTCAGACGCCGGACGTTGCTCGGCACCGTTGCTGTAATCGCCCATCACCATCAGTTTGAGAGGTAATTCGACTTTCTTCTGCGCACCGCCGGTATGCACACTCAGTTGGATATTAACGCGAGCCTTTGGGATCTCGGATTGATAGGAATTAGACATGGCTGTCCCTGTTCTATGGAGTAATAGAAACGGTCAATACCAGTGAGAAATTAATAAGAACGGCTTACCATGCCAGCACAACCCCTCTGTTCACATCATCCGACGTGAATCAAAAAACAGGCGTCAAAAGCAAGCACATTCCATTCACTAGCATGCTGACACTGTGTTTTTTGGGTATTTATCTGAAAAGAAAAAATTCGGATAATCCCCTATGGACGGAGTTTAGAAACGTTAGTTATGTGATTGGAAGTAAAATTATGTAACCTAATATTTCAAATAATGCATGTGGCAAAAAGAGATCATCTTTCTGATTTATAAGAAATTTCTTACGACGCCTCTGCAAGGCCCATGGAATAAGGGTGTACGGCAAATGATCAATTTGACTTAAGTTTAAAAATTGTGCAGAAAACCCAAATATCATGAGGGATCTGATTTTTTAGTTTTTTATTAAAAATGAGATCTCATCCGTTACCGGGTAAACGGAAGATAGCGTGTGACCTAAGAAACAATATTTTTTATTTTTTTCTTAAATTAGGCTTATTGATATTCGCCGGGGAAAACAGAAAGGTTGTCGATGTGGCTCGCTCATATCTCTTCCCGCAGTGAGAGATATGAGTCCGATAGACACGGCGCAGACGCCTGAAGTGCACCGTTATTTCTTATCAGCTTCGGCCCATCCCTTGGCGATAAACAGAGGGTGAAACACCGTGAACCTGGCGGAAGCGATTACTGAAGTGACTGGAAGAGTAGAACCCACAGCGTAATGCAATATCAGTAAGTGAAAGCTGCGGCTGTGCCAACAATTGCTGTGCGCGCTGCATGCGGCGACGCATAATAAATTGATGAGGTGCCTCGCCAACGGCGTGACGGAACATGCGGGCAAAGTGAAACTCACTTAAGGCTGCTTCCTGCGCCAGCTCTGCGAGCGTTAAAGGTTGCTCGAGATTCGCGTCAATAAACTCCATCACCCGACGCTGTACCGCTGGTGCCAGCCCGCCACGCACCTGCGGTAATTGCCATTGAACGTCACTGTACTGCTGCAACAGATGTGTCAGAAGCAGCGTTGAGGCGCTGCTCAGCATGAGCTGGTTAGCGGGCTGTTGCCAGTCGCAGCTCAGCAAAAAATGGCGATAGAGTTGGGTGATACGATCGTCATCGGCGAACACTTTTTGATCGAGCGTGAGCCGCGCAGGACTGCGATCCCACGTCTGTTCCGCCAGCTGGCGCATCTGCGTTTCGGTACAGTAAAGGTGTACAAACGACAAGTTTGCTCGCACATCCCAGGTGGATTCGGTTCCTGCGGGCATTAAACAAAAGCGATCGGGGCCGCCGCCGTTATGCCAGCCGTGCGGCGTTTTATGCCATGTGTCATAACCGTCGGCAACGTAGAGACTGAGCGTGTGATGATCGCTGAGATTGGTCACCCGCACGCCACGGTTAAACCACGCCGCCAGCTGAACACCGCTATTTAAATGCACCGTATCGCGTAACTGCGCATTGGCGCGTTGCAGAATATCAAACGTCTGGTAGGTGCTCATCGTCGCATCGGTCCCTTAAAAACATGCGGTGAGTTTACGGCGGAAGGCTGACAGAAAACAGGTCACATCGGGACGATGGCGAAAAATGCGCAAGAATTTGCAAGTTCAGCGCAGCCCGGTGCAAGCCAGCCTGCCAGAGGCGGCATACACTGCGCCCATTCTGGTGTGGAGAATCGCAATGAACCTGTTTTTATACCTTTCCGTCGTTATCATTTGGGGCACCACCTGGATCGCCATTTACGCACAACAGGCCGCGGGCGGCAGTGCTGTCACCGTGGCGGTGTTCTGGCGATTTCTACTGGCTGCTGGGGTGATGTTGGTGGCGCTACGTCTGTTCAAACGCCTGCAGAGCTTAACGCTGCGCGATCACCTGTTTTGCCTGTTACAAGGCTGCTGTGTTTTCGGCTTCAATTTTGTCTGTTTTTATCATGCAGCCGCGTGGATCAGCAGTGGGCTGGAGTCGGTGATCTTTTCGATGGCGGTGCTGTATAACGCCCTCAACAGTTGGATCTTCTTTCGTCAACGTCCTTCAGCACGCCTCTTCCCCGCCGCCTTGCTGGGTATTGGCGGTATCGTCGCCCTGTTTTGGCATGACCTGCGTGACACCCAAGCTTCAGCCGAGTTGCTGTGGGGCATTGGATTAAGCGCACTCGGTACGCTGGGCTTTTCGTTTGGCAATATGATCAGTAATCGCCATCAGCGCGTGAAACGCGATGTGTTGACCACCAACAGTTACGGCATGCTCTATGGCGCGTTAGTGATGGCGGCGTTATCGCTGGTGCAAGGTGAATCGCTGCAACCTACCTGGAACGTGCAATGGTTGGGGGCATTAAGCTATCTGGCAATATTTGGCTCGGTGATTGGCTTTGCTGCGTATTTTACGTTGGTAGGCCGTATTGGATCGAGTCAGGCCGCCTATTGCACGCTGCTGTTCCCGCTGGTCGCATTGGCATTATCAACCCGCTATGAAGGGTATGTTTGGCACGCAAGCGCCATCCTTGGCCTTGTCATGATCTTGCTGGGCAATTTAGTGATGTTTGCCCGCTGGCCGACGATCCGTCGCCGCGCTATTGCTTGACTGGATTGCGGGTTTCGGCCCGCATTCTGTTGAGTGTCAGGCCCATTGTTGTTGGTTTATATTAAGTTTCTGTGGTTGATTGATGGCTTTACGCGCAATCCAGTAAAGCAACACACGCTCATCGTCACTATCACGATCGGCCATCGACAACAGCTTCAACGCCAGAGTCGACTTTGTTACCGGCTGTTGTTCTACGCTCAGTTCAATCACAGCCTGACCGATAATGCAGCACACTTCATTCTCGCTGGTAACGGATTCATATGTACGGTCTTTCATATTTCCTCCTGATAAGTGAACCCTTAGCCTGGCAAAAAAACTACAAACCTGCTTTCGCAACGCGCTGATTGAAACATTATCTTACGGCTAATTACCGTTACTTATTACTTTGCCGCTTCGGTTACATCTGGCGGGACAAACCGTTCATACCCGCTTAGTGGCATTTCATTCCGTTTACCGTTCCGTTCATTCCGTTGTTTCTCCTGCGCGCGAAAGCCTGAAGTAACCTGAATGCAGTTTCCAGATTCCCAGGCGGGAGAGATAAGTCATGAATCAGACTCAACAAGCGTCTTACCAGCGTACGCGCTGGCTTACCCTGATCGGCACCGTGATTACGCAGTTTGCACTGGGTTCGGTTTACACCTGGAGTTTATTCAACGGGCAGTTATCACAAAAACTGGATGCCTCAGTCAGTCAGGTGGCGTTCTCGTTTGGGCTGCTCAGCCTGGGTTTGGCTGTCGCGTCGTCGTTGGCGGGTAAATTGCAGGAACTGTTTGGCGTACGTAACGTGACGATTGGCGCGGGCATTTTAATGGCGCTGGGCTTTTGGCTGACAGCCCATGCGGACAACCTGATGATGCTCTATCTCAGCGCCGGCATTTTAGTGGGTCTGGCGGATGGCGCGGGTTATCTGATGACATTATCGAACTGCGTTAAGTGGTTTCCTGAGCGGAAAGGCATGATTTCAGCCTGTGCGATTGGTGCATATGGTTTGGGAAGCCTGGGTTTCAAATTTATCTGTGGCGCGCTGCTCACACGCTTTGGTCTGGAGCAGACCTTCATTATTTGGGGTCTGCTGGCAATGTCGATGATTATCATCGGTGCCTTGATGATGCGTGAAGCACCACAACAAAGCGCAGCGAATGCCATTCGCGAACGGACACGTGATTACACACTGGCGCAATCGGTACGTTTACCGCAGTACTGGATGTTGGCGTTGATGTTCCTGACTGCCTGCATGAGCGGTTTGTACGTTATCGGGGTGGCGAAAGATATTGGTGAAGGCTTGGTGCATTTGACAACACAAACTGCTGCAAACGCGGTAACGGTGATTGCGATTGCTAACCTCAGCGGCCGTTTAATCCTCGGCGTGTTGTCAGATAAGATGGCGCGTATTCGCGTTATTTCACTGGCGCAGATTGTGTCACTGACCGGTATGAGCGTATTGCTCTTCACCCAGATGAATGAAACCACCTTCTTCTTATCAGTCGCCTGTGTCGCCTTTAGTTTCGGCGGCACGATTACCGTGTTTCCGTCATTGGTCAGTGATTTCTTTGGCCTGAATAATTTGACCAAAAACTATGGATTAATTTATCTCGGCTTTGGTATTGGTAGCGTGATGGGATCGCTGGTGGCTTCACTGTTCGGTGGATTCACTGTCACCTTCAGCTTGATTATGACGTTATTAGTGATCTCACTGTTTTTGTCATTGACCGTTCGTCTACCGCAGCGTGATGCCCCAGGCAAGCAGCTGTTACAGCGCAACTGATCCGCACATACCCTGCGGCACAATAGCGCTGAAAAAAGGGCTGCATGCGTTGCAGCCCTTTTTCGTTTTAGCCGCGAAACAGCGGCTCAGCAAGACCTGCAATATCAAGCTCCACCGAAAAAATGTCGCCTGATTGCGGGTAGCGTGCCAGCTCTTCCTCGGTACGATCTTCACGTGAACTGGTGATATAGAGCGTCTTCAAATCCGCGCCTCCGAACGCCACCATGGTGGGCCATTTCACTGGCAGGGCGATTTCATCAACAATCTCTGCGCTGTTGGGATCGATACGCACTACGCGCCCGCCATCAAATTGCGCAGACCAATAAAAGCCTTCACTGTCGACCGCGGCGCCATCGGGCAAACCGCCTTTTGCATCAAAACGGCGGAAGAGTTCGCGTTCGCCCGGTTCGCCGCTCTCATTCAACGGATAGCGATATAACACCTCGTTCGGCGTATCGCTGTGATACATCCAGCGGCGATCGGCGGAAAAAGCCAGGCCGTTTGAGATTTTTATGTCGCGCGCTTTTACGTCCAGTTCCAACGCTGAATTGACTCGGCACAGCAGGCCACCGTTTTTGTCTTGTGGTTCCCAAAGACTGCCGCACCAAAAGTTGCCCCAGGGATCGACGCGTCCGTCGTTGAAACGGCTTTTCGCCGCAACGCCCGGATTGTCTGCCACTTTGCGCTGTGGCTTGCCTTGCGCATCCAGCAACCACACACCGCTACGAAGCGCTGCAATCAAGCCGCCCTCTTCCCGTAAGCCAATGCATCCCACTTCTTCAACCTGCGGAAAGGTCTTCACTTCACCACTGCGTGGATCAAAGCAGTGGATAGCGGGTGCCAGAATGTCAACACACCATAAAACCTGCTCCTTGACTGACCACAACGGGCATTCGCCTAATTCAGCTTGTAAAGCTAACGCTGTTTTAACTGTATGTGGCATTGCTCTCTCCCAATCAGATAACCTGATAATAATGTAGCGGCAATTTCGCCCGGAATGAGAATTATTTTCTCTTGATTTTAGGACTATTCTCGCCGATAGTATTTTCTATTCAGTGAATTCTGATTGGATTATATTTTCTTGCTGCAAAAAACCGCACTTTGTAATACTCCGAAATATCTCTCTAAATAACTCTACATTTCGTGCATCTTCACTCCATTTTTCCGGTGTAATGTCGTAGTCATCGGAAAAGAGGAGAACTTTCCATGAAAAATATTATTAAAGTCGCTTCGGTGTTTGCGCTAATTACTTTACTTAGCGGCTGTATCATTGGACCGCGACACGGCGGCGGATATCATGGAGGCGGAGGTTATCATGGAGGGCATCACGGCGGTTATCATGGCAATAACCATGGCGGGTATCATCGCCGCTAACGGGCAAAGATTTCACACAGCATAAAATAAAAATAAGATCAGGGCGGGACAATGTATCCCGCCCTTTTTTATTAACTCTTCACCGCATAATTACATTGATACCAAGCCTTCTTCAGACCTGGAATATGGCTATCCTGCGCCGGTAAAGATTCAACTTTATCAAATCCTTTCTTATTGCAATATTCCGCCAGATCAATGTCCAGCGCGTCTTTATTAACTTTCTCTGGATCAAAACGATATTGCACTGTATTTGAACGGGTATCTTCATCAATGCGTTCAAATGCTCCCGGTTTGTTGGCAGTACAACCGCTCAACAGAATAAGTGCCAGTGCGCCGGTTAATAATTTATTCATTTTTCATGTCCTCACATTGCCGCGCAGTGTAAGCCGCTACAGCAGACGCATCCATAGGATTAATGCGCGAATTCTTTCAATATCACGAGATTTCACCGATTAAATCAATAAGATTAAACGGCTATATCTATCATTAACGGCGTGACAAGATGCATTCAGACAAAACGAAGTCTGTACCACACCAGGTAAAATCCAGAAGAAAAACTCATCTTGACCTTTCTAGCCCGCGCTGAGCGGGCTTTTTTTGCCTGCTAGCCGGAAAGTGCAATCATTCTACGAAGCAAATTGGCCGCTTGCTTGTCAGGTAATGCGAGAATCGCGCTATAAAGATCGATCGACATCACGCACATTGATGAACGATCTACAGCGGTATCGGCTGGCATGTTCAATTGCTGCAGCTTATCTCCCCATTTTTTATAGAGATGTGCCACGATATTTTGCAGATCACGCTGGGCTGTGACTTTATCCATTGGCTGTTCCGCGCCAGTGCTGGCCAGCAACAGCTGTTCCATCGCCTGCGCGTCCAGTTTATTCAACTCGGCAGAAAGGGTTTTCTCAACATTCACACCGCCGCTAACTTGCGGATAAAGATAGCGAAAGCAGAGCTGCGGATCGCGCTGGTTCAGCGCCTGCATCTCCTGCACTGAAACACCGATATAATTTACGACGGCTTTATCTGATGCGCGCATCAAACGCTGATTAATGACGTCCGCCAGCCAACCACGCAGTTCGCCAATCGCCTGCTGCGGTGATTCACCCGCACGGGTTTTGTGCAGGAACTCCTGTACCAGCAATTGCCACAGCGCAGGTTCCTGCTGTTGTAAAACGCGATAACCGGGCGTTTGTGACAGCAGCAGCACCGCTTTTTCGCGCTGCTGCACTTGCTGCTGCTTGGGTTGTACCCAACTGAACCAGAGTAAATTCGCCAGGAGCAGCGGAAAAACAAAAATAAGTACGCCTTGCCAGGCTCGCAGTCGCGTCGTTTTTATCAGCACGATGATGATCAACGCCAGCAGCGCAAAAGCCACCAGCGTAGTGATGAACAGAGAGGTCATGCGGAAAAGTTAGTCCTTACGAACGTCAATTAAAACCGGGCAATGGGCTCGTTCAATCACAGAAGCACTCACCGATCCTTTCAGTAAGCGATTAAAGGATGAAAGATGGCGACGACCCATAATAATCATGCTGGTTTGAAGCTGTTCCGACTGGGCTATGATGGTATCAGCCGCTTCGCCCGCCAGGATCATTCCGCGCGCATTTACGCCAGCACGTAACAGTAATGCCAATGCACGGCGCACCACCATCTCGGCACTGTTTTGCTCATCTTGCGCGGCAAGGAAATCAGCGGGATCTTCACCTGCATCAATCTCAATCGGTTGGTTGCAAGAGGAATAAGATGGATCAATGCAGCACAGCACCACAACCTGCGCGTTATGCGCCAGCGCTTCATCAGTGGCCAACGAAATAACTTTTTCAGAGACCGGCGAATTATCAATGGCCATTAACAAGGTTTTCATCAAAGGGTTATCCTTCTACAGCGGCGATTTTGCCAATTTCGCGCACCAGCGCGTCTTTGCACTTGAGTATTTCTTCACGATAGCGAGCTTCGTGCTTAAGAAATCGTGCAGTCGGTACCAGTAAAGAGACAGAGAAACGGCCAAACAGCGTGTCTAGCGCCACCGCCATGGTGGAGATGCCTTCCAGCGTTTCACCCCGATCATAGGAGATGCCGGTTTCACGTACTTCCGCGATTCGTTCAAGCAGTTGAGGCAGGGTTTTCACCGTCATTTCAGTGAGTTCACGGTAAGCTTCACCCACCATAACCCGCACATCTTCATCGCTTTCTAACGCCAGCAATGCCCGACCACCAGACGTACTGTAAAGCGGAAGATTCAACCCTATACGTGGCACTACGCGCAATTCACGCGTTGCCACCACATAATGCACGATAGCCAATTGCGTGCCGCTGGCGCGCGCCAGTGAAACGGTTTCATTGATATCGGCACACAATTTTTCCAGCAGCGGCTTTGCTAAATCCACCACATCGGTGTGCACGCTTGAAATAAGTTTGAGCAGCGCCGGGCCAAGTCGCAAACCCCTGCGCCGGTACTGCGTACCAATTGCGCACTGTCGAGCGCCGCAACAATGCGTTGTACCGTTGAGCGGGGTAAATCAACCGCCTGCGCGATTTCTCCCAAGCTCATGCCGCCTGGGTGTTCTCCCAGGGCGTTTAAGATTTTGCTGCGCGAGCGATAACCTGAATACCGCCGGTTTTTTCATCCTCGCGGCTGGATGGAAGTTGAGCCATAGCGTCGTCCTGTTTGAGCTGCCCTACTGTAACGCGAAAAAAACACTTTTTACAGCCTGTACCACATTGCAATACAGCATATCGGGATGTAAGATTACGACCTGTATCACATCGCAATACACTGCATCATAAAAACAAGAGATCACCTGCTATGACCGTCAAGCCAGCCCCCGCGCCGGCGCTTCATCCTTTTACTCTGCGCCTTGCGCTGGGTTTGATCGGCGTATTAATTGCTGCACTGACCTCGGGATTAAACGATCGCGTTACCGATATCGCTTTAGCTGATATTCGTGCGGCTACCGGCATCAGTTACGATCAAAGTAGCTGGATAATTTCTGCTTATCAGGCCGCCGAAGTGGCGGCGATGATGATCGCGCCTTGGTTTGCCGTTACCTTCTCGCTACGCCGCTTCACATTAACGGTGGCGGCGGGTTTTATGCTGACCGGCATTCTGCTGCCATTGATGCCAACCCCGGCAATGTTTATCGGTTTACGCGTATTACAGGGTTTATTTGGCGGTGCGCTGCCGCCGATGCTGATGACTGTTGCGCTGCGCTTTCTGCCGCCACCGCTAAAACTGTATGGTCTTGGCGCTTATGCCTTAACCGCGACGTTTGGCCCTAATATGGCCGCATCGTTGGCGGCGTTCTGGACCGATGATGTCAGCTGGATGTTTGTGTTCTGGCAAGTCGTGCCCGCGATGCTTATCGCAATGGTATTGATTGGCTACGGATTGCCACAGGATCCCCTGCGTATTGAACGTTTTAAGCAGATTGATCTGTTTGGCATGCTCACCGGCTGCAGCGCCATGTCACTGCTGATCCTGGTGCTCACTCAAGGTGAACGCCTCGACTGGCTCGATTCGCCGTTAATTGCCGGCATGCTGCTGGCCGCGCTGCCGCTGTTTGTGGTGTTCCTGATTAACGAATGGTTTCATCCGCTGCCCCTGTTTAAGTTACAGATGCTGCAACGCCGTAATCTGACACATGGATTACTGGCGCTGGCAGGCGTATTGATCGTTTCACTTTCAGGATCTGCCCTGCCTTCCGCTTACTTTGCTCAGGTTGAAGGTTTCCGTACTGTGCAGTTTGCACCGCTGGCGTTAACCATCGGCCTGCCGCAGTTGCTCATCGCCCCACTGATTGCGGCGTTGCTCAATATTCGCTGGATTGACTGTCGCTGGATGCTGGCGGCGGGACTGGGATGTTTAGTGACTTCCTCTCTTTTGGGGATGCAGATCACCAGCGACTGGGCGCGAGAAAACTTTTGGCTGATTCAAATCCTGCAAGCTTTCGGACAGCCGATGGTGATCTTGCCGATATTGATGACCGCGACCAGCGTGGTCGCACCGCCGGAGGGGCCTTTTGCCTCAGCAATGTTTAATACCGTGCGTGGTTTTTCCAGCATTGCGGCATCAACGTTAGTGAGCTGGTTTGTTAGCCACCGTGAGCAGTTTCACTCCAATATTTTGATCAACAACGCGGCCAACCGTTCGTGGTTAATGACCGCATCAGAGAGTAGCCAGGCTAACAGTAGCCATCCGCTGTTGCCTGACGGCAGCGTTAGCGCGACCGAAAATCTCAGTGGTTTTGCAACATTAATAAAGCATCAGGCGCTGGTATTGAGTCTTAGCGATACCTGGCTGCTGCTGATTGGCTTTGCCGCCTTCCTGCTTTTATTGACAGCCATTGTGCCGAAGCGCGTCTGGCCACCACAAACTTTGATTCAACCCGTATCACCGACGTCGAGATAATTGAATATGCGTGCTTTAGTAATGAGAAAAACTGTGCTGCTGAGCCTGCTATTGCTGGTTTTACTGGTCATGGCCTTTTTTGTCTGGTCTGCGATGACCGGCAACGATCACCGCACCAATGATGCTTACGTCAATGCCGACTACACGTTAGTTGCGCCAAAAGTGTCAGGCTATATCGCCAGTGTAAATGTGCAGGATAACCAGCAGGTAAAAGCGGGCGACGTGTTGGCAACGCTGGACGATCGAGATTATCGCGTGGCACTGGAAAGTGCCGCAGCAGATTTGCAAGTGAGCCAGGCCAAACTGCTCAGCAGCCAGGCGCAGCTAGAACAGCAGCAATCCGTGATTGATCAGCAAAAAGCCAGCGTTGCGGCCAGCCAGGCATCTGCGCAATACGCCGGACAAAGTGCCGATCGCTACAATCGCCTGTATAAAAGCGGCACCGTGGCGGCTGATGATCAGCAAAAAGCCAGTTCGACCCAGCGCTCAGCACAGGCGGCGGTGCGCCAAAGTCAGGCGGCATTAGCCTCAGCAATGAAAGAGGTGGGCGTGTTGCAGGCAGCAGTGAGTTCGGCAGAAGCCGATGTCGCAGCGGCTAAAGCCAGCGTTGATCAGGCGCGACTTAATCTCTCTTACACGCGCATCACTGCGCCTGTGTCGGGTATGGTGGGTCAACGATCCGTGCGTTTGGGTGCCTACGTTTCTGCCGGCACTCGCCTGCTGGCGGTCGTCCCGCTGCAGCAAACTTACATCACCGCCAACTATCTTGAGACGCAATTAGCGGATGTCCGGCCAGGTCAGCGCGTTAACGTGACGGTGGATGCGCTACCCGGTAAAACCTTTGTAGGCCGCGTTGACAGCATTGCTCCCGCTACCGGCGCAACCTTTTCTGCCATCTCTCCCGACAACGCAACAGGTAACTACACTAAAGTGGTTCAACGCCTGCCTGTGAAAATCGTGCTGGATAGCGAGCAGCAAAATCTGGCGCAATTACGGGTAGGCATGTCCGCGATCCCTGAAATTCAGGTGCGTTAAATTTTGTGAGTAATATCTCAGTATCACCCTATTTCATTTACGACTGAATCCGCGTAAATTAGCGCCCGATCCTGTTCTGAGTTGCTCAGATCGACCCGAGAAAAAGCGTTTCGTGGTAGTAAGCGGAGACCTTGTTCTCAATCTGTTCGCGTTGCGCTGGCCGGGGATCGCCATCATCGTAACCGCTCAGAGGAGTTGTTTTGTGAAATATGCCTTGATGGGAATTTCGTTTTTCGTGTTGCTGTGGGTTGGCACTTTTGTGCTGATGCTGTAACGCCGCAGGGGGCGACATCGCTGTCGCCCCAGTTGGCTTTTACGCCTCTTCTTCCAGACTTTTTACGCTGCCCGGCAGAATGCCATCGGCGCGAAACATCGCTTTAATTCCCCGCACCGCCTGTCGAATACGATCGCTGTTCTCAATCAGAGCAAATCGCACATGGGTATCGCCGTAATCACCAAAACCGATGCCCGGCGAGACGCAAACTTTCGCTTCTTGCAGCAGATGTTTAGCAAACTCCAGCGAACCCAGATGCGCATAGTGATCGGGAATCTTGGCCCAAACGTACATTGAAGCTTTTGGATTATCGACCATCCAGCCCGCCTCGTGCAGCCCTTTTACCAGCACATCACGCCGACGTTTATACTGCTCGGCAATATCGCGCACGCATTGCTGATCGCCTTCCAGCGCCGCAATGGCAGCAACCTGTAGCGGCGTGAAGGTACCGTAATCGTGGTAACTTTTTATCCGCGCCAGCGCTGAAACCAGCTCTTTGTTGCCAACCATGAAACCGATTCGCCAGCCCGCCATATTGTAGCTTTTTGACAAGGTAAAGAACTCTACCGCCACGTCGCGGGCGCCGGGCACCTGCATAATCGACGGCGCTTTCCAACCGTCATAGACGATGTCAGCGTAGGCAAGATCGTGAATCACCAGCACGTTGTACTGTTTAGCCAGCGCAATGACGCGCTCGAAGAAATCGAGTTCCACGCACTGTGCGGTGGGATTGGACGGGAAGCCCAGCACCATCATCTTGGGTTTGGGATAGCTTTCACGGATGGCGCGTTCCAGTTCGTTGAAGAAATCAACGCCCGCCACCAGTGGAACAGAACGCACCTGCGCACCCGCAATCACCGCACCATAGATATGAATCGGATAGCTGGGATTTGGCACCAGCACGGTATCGCCGTGATCGAGGGTAGCCAGCATCAGATGCGCCAGACCTTCCTTCGAACCGATGGTGACAATGGCCTCCGATTCTGGATCGATTTCAACCTCATAACGCTCGGCGTACCAGCGCGAAATGGCGCGACGCAGGCGTGGTATGCCTTTGGACGTTGAATAGCCATGCGTGTCGTCTCGCTGGGCAACCTGACACAGCTTTTCCACGATATGGGGCGGCGTTGGGCCGTCAGGATTTCCCATCGAAAAGTCGATAATATCTTCGCCGCGTCGACGCGCAGCCATCTTCAGTTCGGCAGTGATGTTGAAAACATACGGAGGTAAACGTTCGATACGCGAGAAACGACGGGGTGTGCTGTTATCAGCCATGGAGTCCTCTGGATTACGTTAGCGCCCGGACCGTCCGAGCGACGCTGGTCACGGTGACCTGAACAAGAACATAACGTGGCGATAACAAGTTTGTCGAGAGCCGCAGAAAATTATTTTATTTTTCCTGATTCAGCCGACCCAGCACCCAATCGTTTACCCAACGACCGTTTAGCAGATAATTATCCCGCAGAGTACCTTCAAGCTGAAAACCGTTTTTTTCCAGAATCCGCCGCGACGGCCAGTTGCCCTCAATCACCATCGCCTTGAGTTTGTGAAAATCAGCTCTGAGCAAAAACTCACACAGCGCCGCCAGCGCTTCACTGCCAAAACCCTGGCCGCAATGACGGCTTAACAGCATGTAGCCCACTTCCGCCTGACGATAAGGCGCCCATTCCGGGCTACAGCCAAACAGGCCAATAGCTTCACCGTTATCGCGCCGCCGCGCGACCAGACACAACATGTGAAAACTGGTGGTTTGCCATGGTGCGAGGCGCTCGTGAAAACGCTGGCGCAGGTCGGCCTCATCAGGAATTTCACTCACCCACGTCATGGTGGTGTGGTCTTCATGTACGGCGCGAAACAGCTGCCAGTCTTCAGACTTCAACGTACTTAAAATTAATCTGGATGTGGTTAAGTGCATTACTCTGCTCCCGTTCGCGGCGAGTTAGTGGTTACTGGCACGCTTTGTCCTGGCAACATAGCAAACCGGTTGATTGACAACCAGCGTCTCGCACATGAAAAACAGATCCCCTTTTTATCACTCAACCTTTCCTCTTTTGTGATTTTTAAGCAGATAAATTGATCTGGCGAAGAAACATCGCGCTTAACGTTGATCGCTGCTAGCGGATCGCGATCACATTTTTTATCATGGCTATCACCTTTTCCTACCAAGAGTCGCCTGTGTCTTCCCACTTCACGATGTTGCTGGCGGTGTTTGATCGTGCCGCATTGATGTTGATCTGCCTGTTTTTTCTGACGCGCACTCGCCTTTTTCGCCAATTGCTGCAAAAAGATGAACACACGCCGCTGGAGAAAGTAGCAGTCACCGGCATCTTTTCACTGTTTGCGCTATTCAGCACCTGGTCAGCCGTTGAGGTAGACGGTTCACTGCTCAATGTCCGCGTGATAGCGGTGATGGCCGGCGGCATTCTGTTTGGTCCTTGGGTCGGCATCGCCACCGGTATTATCGCGGGTTTGCATCGCTTCCTGATCGATATCCACGGCGTGACCTCGGTGCCTTGCCTCATTACCAGCATCATTGCCGGAGTTGTGGCTGGCGGCATTAATCATCGGGTGTTAAAAGAGCATCGCTGGCGCGTCGGTATTCTTGGCGGCATGCTGTGCGAAAGCCTGACGATGCTTTTGATCGTGCTGTGGGCGCGCCCCACATCTGTTGGTTTAGCGATTGTATCTGAAATCGCGCTACCGATGATTTTAGGTGCCTCCAGCATTGGCTTGATCGTGTTGCTGGTGCAAAGCGTCGAAGGTGAAAAAGAGGCAATCGCCGCACGGCAGGCCAAGCTGGCGCTGGATATCGCCAATAAAACCTTGCCGCTGTTTCGTCAGGTAAACAGCGAATCATTGCGTAAAGTTTGCGATATTATTCGACGTGATATCAAAGCAGATGCGGTGGCAATGACCAACAAACAGCAGATTCTGGCCTATGTCGGTTATGGCGAAAAAACTATCAGCACGGCGACGATGACATCAGCCCCACCACTGCACAGGCCATTGCCAGCGGAAAAATAATCATCAGAAACAACGATGAAGCGCATCGAACCAAAGACATTCATTCGATGATTGTGATCCCACTGTGGGAGAAGGGCAAAGTCACCGGCACGCTGAAAATCTACTATCGCCGCGCTCACCGCATTACGGGATCGTTAAAAGAGATGGCGATTGGCCTGTCGCAAATCATCTCTACGCAATTAGAAGTGTCACGCGCCGAACAGCTACGTGAGATGGCCAATAAAGCGGAACTGCGTGCTTTGCAGAGTAAAATAAATCCCCATTTTCTGTTTAACGCACTGAACGCAATCTCCTCTTCCATTCGCTTAAATCCCGATACGGCGCGCCAGTTGGTGATCAACCTTTCGCGCTATTTGCGTTACAACCTTGAGCTTAATGACGACGAAATCATCGATATTAAAAAAGAGTTGTGGCAGGTCAAAGATTACATTGCGATAGAGCAGGCACGCTTTGGTGACAAGCTCACCATGATTTATGACGTCGATGAGGATTTGCACTTTTCGCTGCCGAGCCTGCTGATTCAGCCGCTGGTGGAAAATGCCATCGTACACGGTATTCAGCCCTGTAAAG
This sequence comes from Candidatus Pantoea bituminis, assembly GCF_018842675.1. NCBI lineage: Bacteria > Pseudomonadati > Pseudomonadota > Gammaproteobacteria > Enterobacterales > Erwiniaceae > Pantoea > Candidatus Pantoea bituminis. The sequence continues at coordinate 999,949 of NZ_JAGTWO010000004.1, read as the reverse complement.
GCAAAGGTGTGGTCACGCTAAGCGTCAGGGATTTAGGCGATCGGGTACGTATTTCAGTGCGCGATACCGGACAAGGAATCAGTGACGATGTGATAGCGCGAGTGGCACGTGATGAGATGCCTGGAAATAAGATTGGCCTGCTTAATGTGCATCACCGCGTAAAGCTGTTATCCGGTCAGGGATTAACCCTTGTGCGCCACCAACCCGGCACAGAAATTTCTTTCACCTTGAGTAAAAACGGCCAGTTACTGGTGGGGAGCCTTGCGTGAAAGCGATCATCGTTGAAGATGAATTTTTGGCCCAGCAAGAGTTAAGCTGGATGATTCAGCAACACAGCCAAATTCACATTGAAGCCTGTTTTGATGATGGACTGGATGTCCTGAAATACCTGCAACAACATCGCGTTGATGTGATCTTTCTCGACATCAATATCCCGTCGCTGGACGGTATGTTGCTGGCGAAGAATATTAATCAATTCGCCCATAAACCGTTGATTGTTTTTATTACTGCCTGGAAAGAACATGCTGTGGAGGCGTTCGAACTTGAGGCTTTTGACTACATTCTTAAGCCCTATCACGAATCACGCATTGTCACTATGCTCAGCAAGCTGGAGGCGACCTGGCAACAGCAGCATACGCAAACGCCTGCCGCCCATGTCTCGCAGACCGTAAATTTGCAAAAGGATGAGCGCATCATCGTTACTGACGTCAATGATATTTATTACGTCGAAGCGCATGAAAAATTGACGTTTGTTTATACCCGACGCGAAGCCTATGTGATGTCGATGAACATCAGTGAATTTTGTTCCCGCCTGCCCGAGCAACAGTTTTTCCGCTGCCACCGCTCTTACTGTGTGAATCTCAATAAGATTCGTGAGATTGAGCCGTGGTTCAACAATACCTATCTGCTGAAACTGCGCGATCTTGAATTTCAGGTGCCGGTGAGCCGCAGCAAGGTGAAAACCTTCCGCCAACTGATGCGTTTATAGCGAAAAAAACGGCCCGCAGGCCGTTTTAAAACGTTAAAGCTCGCGTCCCAGCGTCTGACGCAAATGCGCGCCTGCGCCTAACAAGCCCGGCTGATCGTGGGTGATCATGTAGACGGGGATATCCGCAACGTAATCGCGGAAGCGACCCTTGTCTTCAAACGCGGCGCGGAAGCCAGACGCTTTGAAAAATTCAAGGAAGCGCGGCACGATGCCACCAGCGATATACACGCCACCGAAAGTGCCAAGGTTCAATGCCAGGTTACCGCCAAAACGGCCCATGATGACGCAGAACAGCGACAATGCACGACGGCAATCAATGCAGCTGTCGGCCAGGGCACGTTCGCTGACATCTTTCGGTTTCAGGTTTTCCGGTACGCGATGATCCGCTTTCACGATAGCGCGATAAAGATTCACCAGGCCAGCGCCCGAGAGCACGCGCTCGGCTGAAACGTGGCCCAACTCTTCACGCAGCACTTCCAGAATTTGATCTTCTTCTTCACTGTTTGCCGCGAAATCGACGTGGCCGCCCTCGCCCGGCAGGCTAACCCAACGTTTATCCACGTGGACTAAATGGCTGACACCTAAACCGGTGCCTGCGCCATAAATCGCAATCGGCTTATCTTTGATCGGTTCTTTGCCGCCAAACTGAATCATGTTTTCAGCGCTTAACATCGGGATCGCCATCGATACCGCGGTAAAGTCGTTAATGATCTCAAGGTGTTCGAAACCGATGTTCTCTTTTAACGTGCGCGTTGAGAACGCCCAGTCGTGGTTGGTCATTTCAACCCAGTCATCGGTAATGGGGCAGGCAATGGCAATACAGCCATCTTTAATATCCTGCTTTTGTTCATCAAGATAATGGCGGATGACGGCTTCGAGGCTGTCGTATTCTGATGTTGAGAATGTTTTGGCCTGGGAGATGCTGCCGCTTTCCACCTCACACAAGGCGAGACGGGCATTTGTGCCGCCGACATCGCCGACCAAGGCATAGGTTGTCATTCTTCTGTTGCTCCGCTTGGGGTCTTTAAGAGTTGGAGGACACTATAAAATCCTGCCCATAAAACAACAACGCTCACCGGTGGGAAAGGTGAGCGTCTAACTCAAGGTGATGCACAGCCTAACCGCGATAGCACGCAGTGCACAGCGGCAACTTTCTGAATCTTATCCGCTGTTACGTTGATTCAGGCACGCCGTGACTTTACGCAGCAGGGGCGGCAGGTCATCTTTCTGCATAACGACTTCCACCAATGTCAACCGCTGCGGCTCGGCAAGTCGCGCCATCACTGCTTGTAACTGTACGGTTTCACTGATGCGCCAACTCTGCGCCTGGCCGTGCAGGCTAAGGGCTTGCGGCAGCGCCGTCCAGTTCCACTGGGCGATATCATTGTAACGTTGTGTTGCGCCATGAATTGCACGCTCAACGGTATAACCTTCATTGTTCAGTAGAAAAATGATCGGCTGCTGATTATCACGCAGCATCGAACCGAGTTCCTGAATGGTTAACTGCGCCGAACCATCACCAATAATCAAGATAACGCGCTGATCAGGTTTGGCGGTTTGTGCGCCAAAAGCTGCCGGTAAAGTATAGCCGATTGAACCCCACAATGGCTGCACCAGCAATTGCGCCTGTGAAGGTAAACGCAACGCAGCCGCACCAAAAGCAGCGGTGCCTTGATCAGCAAGGATAATGTCGCCCGGCTGGATAAATGTTTGCATCGCACGCCAGAACGCGTTTTGGCTGATGTAAGCCGCATCTTCAACGGGTATGCAGGGTAAAGCCGCTGGCGCAAGTGACCAGCGTGATGCATAACGCTGAAACAGCGTGAGCAGTACTTCAAGCGCTTCATCCATGCCGATCGCGAAGTGTTGTCCCGCCACACTGGCGCTTTCAAGTTGCAAATCAATCAGCTTTTCAGCGGTGAACTGCTGGGTAAAACCTGCTGTCAGGGTATCGGTAAAACGCACGCCAACGCAGATCGTGACATCAACCTGCTCAATTAATGCGCTGATGTTGCCTTCGCTGGCTTTGCCTGCGTAGGTTCCGACATAACCGGACTGTTGTTCATCCAGCACCCCTTTACCCATCAACAAACTGGCGCAAGGAATGGCGCGTTCAGCGCGCAGATCAGCCAGTGCAGCTTGTTGCTGGCAGCGCAACGCCAAAAAATCGGCTAACAATGAGACGCGCTGAGCTGAAGATAACAACGTTTCCGCAGCTGACTGGAAATCAACGCGTGCTTGCGGTGAGGATTGAAGAGTAAAATTCAGCGGCTGGGTTGGCGGTTCAACGTCGATTTGTGCCACATCCACCGACAACATCAAATATCCCGGCCGCTTTGCCTGCATCGCGCTAATAATGACCCGATCAATTTCTGCCGTGGCGTTTTCTGCACTGAGCTGCGCGGTGGCAACGCAGACTTCCTGCGCCATACGAATGAAATGGCCAAAGTCGCCATCACCCAACGAATGGTGAACGCAGTCACCCTGCTGCTGTGCCTTGCTGGAAGGTGCGCCAACAATGTGGATCACCGGCAGGTATTCTGCGTAGCTCCCCGCAATGCCATTAATAGCGCTGAGTTCACCGACACCAAAAGTCGTCAGTAACGCCGCAGCGCCGTTGCAACGTGCGTAACCATCGGCGGCATAGGCCGCATTAAGTTCATTGGCGCAGCCAACCCAGGCTATTTCAGGGTGGCTGATGACGCGATCAAGGAATTGCAGGTTGTAGTCGCCTGGCACGCCAAAAGATGGTTTACACCCATCTCCTGCAGGCGTTTCAGTAAATAATCACCAACGGTAAAAGAGGTCATGATCAGGGCGTCCTTTAGGAGATTGTCCTTTTGAGTATCCAACATGACGCTGATTCAGCGAGAAATTCGACGCGCATCGCCGGGGATTAGTTGGCAAGCTAACGTTACGATGGCAGATAATTCCGTAAATGTGAGATCCATGACGCGTTGCGACTAAGTGTAAACGTATACACTGCTATGCTTTCGGCTCATTATCTCGTTTGAGACAGGAACGCTGTATGACCTCTTTCCCGCATCCCGATCGTTATCAACAGATGGAATACCGCCGCAGCGGCCGTAGCGGCCTCAAATTGCCAGCCATTTCGCTGGGGTTATGGCATAACTTTGGCGACAGTACGCGCGTCGATAATAGCCGTGCGCTGCTGCGCCATGCTTTTGATCGTGGCATCACCCATTTTGACCTGGCTAATAATTACGGCCCACCACCGGGTTCGGCGGAAGAGAACTTTGGCCGTATCCTGCGCGAAGATTTTCGACCTTATCGTGATGAATTAATTATCTCGACCAAGGCGGGCTATACCATGTGGGATGGCCCTTACGGCGATTGGGGATCACGCAAATATCTGGTTTCTAGTCTTGATCAAAGCCTGAAGCGCATGGGGCTGGAATATGTCGATATCTTTTATCACCACCGTCCTGACCCGGAAACGCCACTGGAAGAAACGATGCGCGCACTGGATCATGTAGTGCGTCAAGGCAAAGCGCTGTATGCCGCAATTTCGAATTACCCCGCCGATCGCGCGGCTGAAGCCATTGCAATTTTGCGCGATCTCGGCACGCCATGCCTGATTCACCAGCCGCGCTATTCGATGTTCGAACGTACGCCGGAACAAGGTTTACTGCACACGCTGAAAGATAACGGTGTTGGCTGTATCGCCTTTTCACCGCTGGCGGGCGGTGTGTTAACCGATCGCTATTTGCAAGGCATCCCGGAAGATTCACGCGTTGCCAGCGGCAGTAAATTCCTGCAGGAAAACCAGCTGACCGATGAGAAAATGGAAAAAGTGCGCAAGCTGAATGTGGTGGCGCAGCAGCGTGATCAAAAGCTGGCACAGATGGCGTTGGCTTGGGTACTGCGTGATGAAAGCGTGACGTCAGTGTTGATTGGCGCCAGTAAAACTGCGCAAATTGACGATGCCGTTGAGATGTTAGCGCAACGTCAGTTCAGCGAAGCAGAGCTGGCGGCGATTGAAGCTGCTTTAGCGTAATAAATCTTGTGTAACCGCTTTCTCGCCCGGTTTTCACCGGGCATATTCCCCGCCAGAAAATTCTCAATTAAGATTATCCCTACAACATTCAGACAAAATCTAAACGATACGCTGGCAGTAAAATGGCAGAATAGCGCCACGGTAGCGGTCACAAGCTACTGATTAGGAGATAATTATGAAACGTGCAATTCTGTTTGCCGCTTTGCTGGCAAGCCTGTCGCCGCTGGCGATTCACACAGCTCAAGCAACAAGTGCTTCAATCGACCTGGCGCCTGGCGTCACGCTGCATCTTGGCGATCGCGATCGTCGCGGTTACTTTTGGGACGGTGGTCGCTGGCGCGAACCGCGCTGGTGGAACGATCGTTACTCCTATAATGATCGCCGCTGGTGGCGACATGAAGAGTGGCGTCGCCATCAAGAAAGGGAGCGCGAACGCCACTGGCAAGCAAAAGAGCGTGAGCGCCGCTGGAAACATGAGCATCGTCGTGATCATCACGACCGCCACGATCGTCATAACCATCACGATCATTGGGACCATCGTCATTAATAAAAAAAGCCCGGTTAGCAATAACCGGGCTTTTTTTGTTTTGGCGGAAGGGCTACAGACCTAACACTTCACCGACCAAAAGATAGATATTCAACGCCACCACCAGCAGTACGATTAAACGTCCGGCGTTCTGCATCAAACGTGAATTCACCATCTCATCGCCCATAATTTCGCGATTACCGGTAAATGACAGCAGCGGAATCAGCGCCAGCGCGATACCAAAACTCAGCAGCACCTGGCTGAATACCAGAATGCGCGTGGGATCCCAGCCCGCCCAAATCACAATAAATGAGGGTAACATCGTCACGGTACGACGCACCCACAGCGGAATGTGGAAGCGGATAAAGCCTTGCATCACCACCTGCCCCGCCAGTGTTCCCACCACGGTTGATGAAAGACCGGCAGCCACCAGACTCAAACCAAAAACGGTGGCTGCGGCATGGCCCAATAACGGTTGCAGCGTGAGATAAGCCTGATCGAGATCGGCGATTCCGCTGTGGCCGCTGAAGTGAAATGCCGCCGCGGCCGTCGCCATCATGGCCAGATTCACAAAGCCGGCAATCGTCATGGCAATCGCCACATCTAACTTAGTTGAGGAATATCGCTCGCCTTTAGTGCCGCGCGTGTCACCTTGGGTTAAGGCTGAATGCAGATAGATAACGTGCGGCATGATGGTTGCGCCTAATACGCCAGCCGCAAGGAATACCGCATCAGAAGTCGGTAATGATGGCAGCGCCATCCCCATTACCAGTTCGCTGACTTTGGGCTGCGAGAAGAACAGCTCAACGATATAGGCCGCTGCAACAAACAGCAGCAAGCCACCAATCACCAGCTCAAGCGGTTTTTGCCCACGGCTTTGTAGCATCAATATCAGGAAGGTGGCGATACCGGTGAGCACCGCGCCTTGCATCAGCGAGATGCCTAATAATAATTTGAAGCCGAGTGCTGCCCCGATAAATTCAGCCAGATCGGTGGCCATGGCGATGATTTCCGCCTGCACCCAATAAAACCAGACTGCAGGCCGGGGAAAGCGATCTCGGATGTGCTCCGCCAGGTTTTTACCTGTGGCGATGCCCAGCTTGGCTGACATTAACTGGATCAACATCGCCATGATGTTGGCCCAGACCACCACCCACAGCAATTTGTAGCCATAGGCAGCACCAGCCTGAATATTGGTCGCAAAGTTACCCGGATCGATATAGCCAATAGCGGCGATAAAAGCGGGCCCTAACAATGCAAGTTTTACTTTTCTTGCTCCGCGAGCGGCTCGCTCGGCGGCACGGCTTTCAAACATAATTTCTATCCTGTCTGAACGTAAGTTCACCCGTGCAGTTTACGGGTCCGCCTTTACCATTAAAATTTGGTTATGATTATTGTTCTAATAGATAGTGCTATAAAGTATAGCCTTTGCTATACCTTGAGGCAAAGAAAGTGCCTGATAAAATGTGAACAACCGTTTCACTCTACTCGCGGTTCAAATTATAGACAATAAGTTTGTGGATATTCGCTGTGTACTTTTTGTAAACAAGACGTGAACGGTGAGAGTTTTCTGAGAAATAGCGTGATAGCGAATACTTATATTGTGGTACAGATCTCGTTTTTAAGTAACGCGTTACATAGAATACGCAGCAAAATACAACTCTCCTCAAATTTGGAGCAAACATGTCCCCTGTTTTGCATTTTCTTTTAGCACTAGTGGTAGTCGGCGTGTTGGCCTTGTTGGTCAGCCACGATCGTAAAAGTATTCGCATTCGTTACATCGTTCAGCTTCTGGTTATTGAAGTCTTGCTGGCGTGGTTCTTCCTTAACTCCGAAGCAGGTCTTGGATTTGTGCAAGGTTTTGCCGGGATATTTGACCATCTGTTGAAATACGCCGCAGAAGGGACGAACTTCGTTTTTGGCAACATGAGTGAGAAAGGCCTCGCCTTCTTCTTCCTTAATGTGTTGTGCCCGATTGTCTTTATCTCTGCGCTGATCGGTATTCTTCAGCACTTCCGCATTCTGCCGTGGGTTATTCGTGGCATCGGTACCGTGCTGTCAAAGGTTAATGGTATGGGTAAGCTGGAATCCTTTAACGCCGTTAGCTCTCTGATTTTGGGACAGTCAGAAAACTTCATCGCCTATAAGGATATTCTCGGCAAGATGTCACAACGCCGCATGTACACCATGGCAGCAACAGCCATGTCTACTGTGTCGATGTCAATCGTCGGCGCGTACATGACGATGCTGCAGCCAAAATATGTGGTGGCCGCGCTGGTGCTTAACATGTTCAGCACCTTTATCGTGCTGTCGCTGATTAACCCGTACCGCATAGACAGCGAAGAAGATCTGCAATTACAGGATTTACATAAAGGCCAGAGCTTCTTCGAAATGTTGGGCGAATATATCCTCGCCGGTTTCCGCGTTGCGATTATCGTCGCGGCGATGCTGATCGGTTTTATCGCCCTGATTTCCGGCCTGAATGCATTGTTTGATCTTATCTTCGGCATTAGCTTCCAGGGTGTGTTGGGTTACGTCTTCTTCCCGTTTGCCTGGATGATGGGTGTGCCTTCGGGGAAGCGCTGCAAGTGGGCAGCATCATGGCAACCAAACTGGTTTCCAATGAGTTTGTGGCAATGATGGATCTGCAGAAAGTGGCGGGTCAGCTGTCGCCGCACTCAGAAGGTATTCTTTCAGTGTTCCTGGTTTCCTTCGCTAACTTCTCCTCTATCGGGATTGTAGCCGGTGCCATTAAGGGTCTGAACGAAGAGCAAGGTAATGTGGTTTCACGCTTCGGCCTGAAGCTGCTGTACGGCTCAACACTGGTCAGCGTGTTGTCTGCCGCCATTGCCGGTTTGGTATTGGCTTGGTCATAAAATTCGATTCATAAAGACAAAGGGCGAGCCTGACTCGCCCTTTCTTCTGAGTTATTCCCATCGGTTATAACCGCTGTAAACGTTCTCCCGCCGCCGCACGCCGCCTTTCGCCAGATAACGCAAATCCTTTGCACAATAACGAATTTCCATCCTGTGCCGCTCAGCCCGTAATTTTTCTTCATGACTTAACATCAGGAGAAAAAATGAGCATTCAGTTTCTCGGTATGATTGGCCATCGCCTGGCTTCCGAAATCATTCCTGCCAGCGGACCGCTGTTCGATAAAAACTATATCGCCGATTTTGCCCGCGCTCATGAGCAGGCTGGATTCGATCGTATCCTGGTTGGATATTGGTCTGATCAACCCGATGGTTTCCTCGTCACCGCTCATGCGGCAGCTAATACGTCACGCATTAAATTTTTGCTCGCGCATCGCCCCGGCTTTGTCTCGCCCACGCTGGCAGCACGCAAGTTGGCAACGCTTGATCATCTGACTGATGGACGACTGGCGGTGCATATCATTAGCGGTGGCAGCGACAGTGAACAGCGTCGTGACGGTGATTACCTCAACAAAGCCGAACGCTATGCACGCACTGACGAATTTCTCAGTGTCCTGAAACAGAGCCTGACATCTGGTGAAGCTTACGATCACGACGGCCATTTCTATCAGGCTGAAAAGGCGTTTTCAGCCATCAAACCGGTGCAGAATCATCTTCCGGTTTACTTTGGTGGGTCCTCTGATGAAGCGATTGATGTCGCTTCACGCCATGCAGACGTCTTTGCTTTATGGGGCGAACCGCTGGCGGGTGCAGCCGAAACGGTTCGCAGCGTGCGCGCTGCTGCTGCAAAACATCATCGCGAGATTAAATTTAACATCTCGTTTCGACCGATACTGGGCAGCACGGAAAAAGAAGCCTGGGAGCGCGCCGAACATATCCATGAAACCGCGCGTCTGCAGCTGGCAGAAAGCGGCTATACCTTTGGCTTGCCGAAACCACAAAGCGTTGGCGCACAGCGTTTGCTGAATGCCGCTAATCAGGGCGATCGTCACGATAAAGTGTTGTGGACCGGCATCGCAAAACTGGTAAGCGGTGGCTACAACTCCACGGCGCTGGTCGGCACGCCAGATCAGGTTTCCGATGCTTTGCTGGATTACTATCGCCTTGGCATCGACAGCGTCTTAATTCGCGGCTTCGATCCGCTGAATGACGCATTGGAATATGGTCGTGAACTGATTCCGCTAACCCGCGAAAAAGTTGCCGCGTTGGGCAGCGAAAGAAGGAGCGCCTGATGCGACGGGCGACCCTTTTTGCTGGTTTAACGCTGGCACTGAGTCTGAATCCCCTGTTTGCAGCGGAAAAAGTGGCATTACGCTTAGGCGATGTAAAAGGCGATCGCTTCGCCGCGCTTAAAGCCTCTGGCGAGCTGGATAATCTTCCTTATGAATTGAAACTCACCGCCTTTGATTCTGGGGCGCCGGTGCAGGAAGCGCTGAATGCTGGCGCACTGGATGTTGGCTTTACCGGCGATTTACCGTTTTTGTTTGTTTATGCTGCGGGCGCGCCGGTAAAAGCGGTCGGCGCCTGGCAGAATAATCCCGACAGCATTGCGCTGCTGACCCGTCCTGATGCGGGTATCAAAAGCTTGCAGGATCTCAAAGGCAAGCAGATTGCGGTAAACCGTGGCGGATGGGGGCACTACTTGATCCTTGGTTTGCTGGAGCGCGCCGGACTTAAACCTTCGGACGTTACGCTGCGCTTTTTGAGCCCGGTTGACGGTCGTGCCGCGCTGACCTCCGGTGCAGTTTCGGCATGGGCGCCTTGGGAGCCCTATATTGCCACTTCAACCCAGGTTGATGGCACCGTTCGCGTACCCAATGGCGGCGGTAAAGGCGTGATGTCTGGCTATTCCTATGCGCTGGCGCGCAAAGAGGCGCTGAGCAATCCTGAAAAACGCCAGGCGATTGCGGACTTACTCACACGCCTGGCGAAAGCGCAGGTCTGGGCAGAAAAGCATCCGCAACAGTTTGCCATTGTGCTGGGCAAAACCTTGAATATGCCGACCCGCATCACGCAGAGTTGGATTGCCGATGCGCGCATTCGACCGCTGGTTTTTGATCAATCACTCATTCCTACGCTGCAAAAATCTGCTGATTTCTTCCATCGCTACGACGTGTTGCCACACGTGGTTAATGTCAGCGATGCGTTTGACTTCAGCCTGTCAGCGGGAGCCAATCAAATTGCCAAACACGCTGCAGGAGACAAATCGTGAGTGAATTACAACATCACCGCTTACGCGACTTTGTCGCACAGCTTGCTGCCCTGCTGGATAGCCAGCCGCAGGAGGCAGAAATTCTGGAAAAAGGCAGCGAGCTGTTGCGTCCGCTGCTGCAACAGGATGACTGGCTGGATGAAACCTTTACTCAACCCCATTCTGAACATTATCAGCAATATTTGCTGCATGCAGATGCGCAGCAGCGATTTTCAGTAGTGAGCTTTGTCTGGGGGCCAGGCCAGCAAACGCCGATTCACGATCATCGCGTTTGGGGCTTGATTGGCATGCTGCGTGGCGCAGAAGTTTCACAATCCTTTTGCCTTACGCCGCATGGTTTGGCGGAAGAAGGCGTACCGGTGAGACTTGAACCAGGCCAGGTTGAAGCCGTATCACCTCGCGTGGGTGACATTCATCGCGTGAGCAATGCATTCGACGATCGCGTTTCTATCAGCATTCACGTTTATGGCGCAAACATTGGTGCCGTGAAGCGAGCGGTCTATCGCGAAGATGGCAGCGAAAAAACGTTTATCTCCGGCTACAGCAACCGTTACTTACCTAATATTTGGGACCTTTCACATGGCTGAACAGACTTTTCCCCTGCGCGATGCCGCAGACATTATCCAGGCACTGCGCCAACAGCAGGAAATTGCGTTAGTCGATGTGCGTGATGAAGCGCTTTATGCCACAGGTCATCCACTGTTTGCCGTCAATCTGCCGCTATCCAAACTGGAACTGGAATGGCTCGATCGGATCCCTCGTCGTGATACAGCCATCACACTTTATGACAATGGCGAAGGCTTAGCCCAGGCGGCGGCAGAACGTGTCACACGTTGGGGCTACAGCAATATTACGTTGCTAAAAGACGATCTTGACGGCTGGGAAGCTGCTGGTGGCGAGCTGTTTATTGATGTCAATTCACCGAGTAAAGCGTTTGGTGAGTTAGTTGAGCATCACAACCAGACGCCTTCGCTGGCGGCTGAAGATGTCAATGCGCTGCTGCGCGAAAAGGCTGATGTGGTGGTGCTGGATGCTCGCCGCTATGACGAATATCACACCATGAGTATTCCAGACGGTGTAAGCGTGCCGGGCGGGGAATTAGTGCTGCGCGTGCGAGATTTAGCCCCTTCACCCGCTACCACGGTGATTGTGAATTGCGCTGGCCGAACGCGCAGCATTATTGGAACGCAATCACTGGTGAATGCCGGGATTCGTAATCCGGTATTTGCGTTACGTAATGGCACCATTGGCTGGAAGCTTGCAGGATTATCGTTGGATCACGCTCAAACACGACGTTATGGCGCCACCAGCGATACTGCGCAACGTCAAGCAGCAGCTCAGGCGCGACGAGTAGCCGATCAGGCAGGCGTTTTACGTCTTGATAAATCCGCGCTGGCGCGCTGGCAGCAGGAGGCAACCACCTATCTGTTTGACGTGCGTGATGGCGAGGAGTTTTCTGCTGGTCACCTGCCCGGCAGTCGTTCAGTGCCTGGTGGGCAGCTAATTCAGGAGACCGATCATTACGCTAGCGTACGGGGCGCGCGGATTGTTCTGCTTGATGATGAAGGTGTTCGCGCCAATATGACGGCATCGTGGCTAGCGCAACTGGGCTGGCAAGTGGCCGTGCTGGATGGATTAACCGCACAAGACTTTAGCCAACAAGGCGGCTGGCAACCCCAGGTTCCATCCGCACCAGCGGCAGAATTTATCTCGCCTACGCAGCTTTCCGAATGGTTAGCGCAGAACAATACGCAGGTACTGGATTTCACTACCCGCGCTAATCACGTGAAAAGCCATATTCCTGGCGCCGCCTGGTTGCTTCGCTCGACGCTTCAGCAACAGGGAAACAGCGCACTGCCCGCTGCTGATCGTTATGTTTTAACCTGCGGCAGTAGCCTGCTAGCAGGATACGCAGTAGATCACGTCGCAGCGCTCACCGGTAAACCTGTTTATGTACTGGAAGGCGGAAACGCGGCATGGCGCAACGCCAATTTACCTACCGAAACGGGTGAGCAAAACCTGTTATCACCGGCAATTGATCGCTATCGTCGTCCTTATGAAGGCACCGATATCGAACCCGCCGTCATGCAGGCTTATTTAGACTGGGAATATGGTTTGGTTGCGCAGTTAGATCGTGATGGAACACACGGATTCCGCGTATTGAAAGTTCAGCAGGAAGGTGTGCCAGCGTAACGATATGGCGCAAAAAAGAGATATCACAACAGGGGCGGCAGCAATGTCGCCTTTTTTAAAGATATTTTTTGAAATGCCTGAGAAATCAGGGCTTAAATGTTTGGTGGAGATAAGCGGGATCGAACCGCTGACCTCTTGCATGCCATGCAAGCGCTCTCCCAGCTGAGCTATACCCCCACATCTGAACATCGTTTTTACCGCGCCAAACTCTTGGGAAGAAGTTTGGTGGAGATAAGCGGGATCGAACCGCTGACCTCTTGCATGCCATGCAAGCGCTCTCCCAGCTGAGCTATACCCCCGAGCCGTAAAAACTGTCGCGTGAAGCGACGGACGGCATAATATGAAACCCCTTCGGAGTGTCAACGGCAAAATCACTTTCTGTGTTCGATCGCTGAAAAAGGCGGCAATCATCCCGCAATGGCGCGCTACCGCTGCAGTAAGCGCCTCACTCCACTCAATTTTCTGCTTACATAACTGCAAATAAAGACAGAATATTCCAGCTACCTCAAGTTAAATAGCCGTTAAATATGTTATGGGAATTTTCTTGTTTTCACCGAAATGACATGTGAAACTTAGCGTGCTAATTAAGCGGCTGCGGGGAAATCTTCCTGTGCACCGCGCTTCTACCAGGCGTTTGACGCTCCACTATTCAAAAAACGATTGAGATAATATGTCGCTGCATACACCAAAAGAGATCGCTCAACTGGCGATTCAAGCCGGCGTGGTTAAAAGCCGTGCATCCTTCAGTACCTTAATGCTTTTAGGTTTCATGGCTGGGGCCTTCATCGCCACCGGTTTTCTACTTGATCTGCATGTTATTAACTCTTTACCCGCAGATTGGGGTTCGTTCGGCGGCTTTTTAGGCGCAGCCGTCTTCCCGGTAGGATTGATTCTGACGGTGTTGGCGGGCGGAGAACTGTTAACCGGCAACATGATGCTGCTGCCAATGGCGTGGTTCGCTCGCCGTATTAGCTTAGCCAGCGTACTGCGTAACTGGTTGTGGGTGACGCTGGCCAATTTCCTTGGCAGCGTTGCGGTTGCCTGGTTCTTTGGTCACATGCTTGGCATGACTGAGGGCGACTATTTAAAGAAAACCGTCGCCATCGCCACAGCGAAGGCCAATGCTGATTTTCTGCACGCCTTTATTTCTGGTATCGGTTGTAACTGGCTGGTGTGTCTTGCTGTCTGGTTGGCTTTTGCCAGCAAAGATGTTGTGGGCAAAATCTTTGGCATGTGGTTTCCGGTCATGGCATTTGTCGCCATCGGTTTCCAACACGTTGTCGCCAACATGTTTATCATTCCTGCGGCTATCTTTGCAGGACAGATGAGCTGGGCTGAATATTTCCCTAACTTTATTGCCGTGTTTTTGGGTAATGGCGTAGGGGGTGCAATTTTCGTTGGCCTCACTTATTTCCTTGCTTTCCGCCCTGCTAGCGAGCAAGCCAGCGCTGCTCAATAAATATTCCTGCCTTTTGTCGACAGGCAAAAGGCAATTTCCTCTTGAGTTACTTTCACACGTTACGATTTGCTGTAATATGTAGAGCTAATGTATTGAACAGGGACAGCATCGTGAAAAAGGAATGGCTAACCCCCGAAGAGCTTGCAGTTGAAACGGGTTACAGTCGGCAGACGGTGAATAAATGGATCAAGCGTGAGAACTGGACCACTACACCAAAGCCGGGTGTACAAGGCGGTAAGGCGCGATTGATTCATATTGATGAACGCGTTAAAAGCTTTATCCAGTCAACACGTAACCTGAATGAGCCCGCCGCCATTTATGGTGCTCAACCTAATTCATTACCTGCGTTATTAATAAGTTCTGTCCAGCAAATGACGTCAATTGAACAAGATATGTTAGCTGCATTGATTTTGCGGGAAGGAATAAAAGGCGTTTTGCAGCGTCTTGGAATTAGCGAAGAGTGAAAGAAGCCGGAAGCATGATGCTTCCGGCTTTATTTTTAGGCTTGTGCCTCGCGCTCACGAATAAAGGCCAGTGCTTTTTCGATACGCTCTACGCTACGACTACGACCAATCGCTTCTACGGTCACATCAAGACCCGGTGATTGGCCCACGCCAGTAACAGCGACACGCAGCGGCATACCTACTTTGCCCATACCTACTTCCAGTTCATCAGCGGCATCCTGAATCGCCTGATGGACATTCTCAGCATTCCAGTCGCTAATAGCAGCCAGTTTATCGCGAACCACTTCCAGCGGCTGACGCGCTACCGGACGCAGGTGTTTTTTGGCAGCATCAGCATCAAACTCAGCGAAATCTTCATAGAAATAACGGCAAGTGGCCGCCATCTCTTTTAGCGTCTTGCAACGCTCACCCAGCAGCGTCACCAGTTTCGCCAGTTCAGGGCCGGTACGCGTATCAATTTTCTGCTCTTCAATATGCCATTGCAGATGTGTCGCCACATATTCTGGCGCCAGCGTATTAATATAATGGTGATTCAGCCACTGGAGCTTTTCCGTATTGAAAGCGCTCGCTGATTTGCTAACAGCATCCAGAGTAAACAGCTCTTTCATCTCTGGAATGCTGAAAATTTCCTGATCGCCATGTGACCATCCCAGGCGCACCAGATAGTTGAGCAGCGCTTCAGGCAGATAGCCATCATCGCGGTATTGCATAACACCCACAGCACCGTGACGTTTTGACAGTTTTTTACCGTCGTCGCCCAGGATCATTGATACGTGCGCATAAACAGGTACTTCTGCGCCAATCGCTTTCAGAATATTGATTTGGCGTGGCGTATTGTTGATATGATCTTCACCGCGAATAACGTGCGTGATCCCCATATCCCAATCATCTACCACCACACAGAAGTTATAAGTCGGTGATCCGTCAGTACGACGAATGATCAGGTCGTCCAGCTCCTGATTACTGAACTCAATCGGTCCACGAATCTGATCGTCAAAGATCACTGAGCCGTCTTGTGGATTGCGGAAACGCACTACGCAAGGTTCATCCGCAGCGTGATGATCATGACTGTCGCGGCAGCGGCCGTCGTAACGCGGTTTTTCACCGTTCGCCATTTGCGTTTCACGCAGCGCTTCCAGACGCTCTTTCGAGCAGTAACATTTATAGGCCGTGCCCGCTTCCAGCATTTCATCAATTACCGCGTTGTAGCGGTCAAAACGTTTGGTCTGATAATAGGGGCCTTCATTCCAGTCGAGGCTCAGCCAGTTCATACCATCCATAATAGCTTCGATGGCTTCCGGCGTTGAACGCTCAAGATCGGTATCTTCGATACGCAGAACAAACTCGCCTTGGTTATGACGAGCAAAAAGCCAGGAATAGAGTGCGGTACGAGCGCCGCCCACATGTAAATAGCCGGTCGGGCTTGGCGCGAAGCGAGTTTTGATTTTCATTGAGTATTGCCTTAAATGCGCGGGTTCTCTGTCTGAATGACAAAAAACGGGTTAGACGCGAAAAACAGTGCGCACATTCTAGCATCTGGTGGTGAATCCTCAATGCATGCGAGCTAACTGGGCCTGATGAAAGGGTTCCTTTCTGCTAATAAAACCAGCACATTGGCTAAAAGCGCTCCAGGATGTTTAAATTTAAACCGAACGAACATTTAAGTTTTAAAAACCGTTGACTCAAAATCAACTATCCCTATAATGCGACTCCACACAGCGGGGGTGATTAGCTCAGTTGGTAGAGCATCTCCCTTACAAGGAGGGGTCGGCGGTTCGAACCCGTCATCACCCACCACTCTTTAATTAACGTTTAGAGTTGGCCCGCAGTGAACAAGAGATAAGATATGGGTGATTAGCTCAGTTGGTAGAGCATCTCCCTTACAAGGAGGGGTCGGCGGTTCGAACCCGTCATCACCCACCATATCTTAGTCAGATGACGCTCTTGTTAAGCAGTACCGAAGTGGGTGATTAGCTCAGTTGGTAGAGCATCTCCCTTACAAGGAGGGGGTCGGCGGTTCGAACCCGTCATCACCCACCACTTCGGGTCGTTAGCTCAGTTGGTAGAGCAGTTGACTTTTAATCAATTGGTCGCAGGTTCGAATCCTGCACGACCCACCAATTCAGAGAAAAGCGCCTTTCAGGCGCTTTTTTCGTTTCTGCTGCACAGGTTTCAAACGTGCAGGATGAGAACCTGTAGCAGGTTCGACTGAATCGCCGGGAGCGATTCAGGCTGATGCGTCAGCATCACCCGCAGGGCGAGGCCCCGGATGGGCCGAGGCCTATCCTGCACGACCCACCAATTCAGAGAAAAGCGCCTTTCAGGCGCTTTTTCGTTTCTGCTGTACAGGTTGTGCAGGTTCGACTGAATCGCCCTTCCCCACCTTTTCCAAATCTTAACACTCCAGGCACTCAAGCCATGATCGCCCTCGCCGATAACGATAATGTCTATTTGCAAGGAGAAAACCATGTCCTCAATATCTGGCATTTTAAGCAGTGCCGTTAGTACCGGCAGCAGTGGTGGTGGAAGTGTCACCTCTCAAATCTCAGCGTTGAACAAACAAATCCAAAGCGTCACCAAACAGATAAAAGAGTTATCTGACAATCAGGATCTTACTGACGAACAAAAATCTGAAATGGAGCAGATGTATGAGTCGCAAATTGCCATGTTGGAAGCGCAAATTGCACAGCTTGAGCAAAAACAGGCTGAACAAGCGCAGCAGCAAACCGACAGTGCAAAGCAAAGCAGTGAAATAAAGGCGGACGGTGTAAATCGCCCGACAAGCAGTAATCAGATAGATGTCTACATTTAAAACGCCGGCTTAAGCGCGCGTTGTTGCGTCAGCAGCGTGGCCTGCTGACGCACTTCTTGCCATATCGCTTCCGCCGCAGGTGTTAACGAACGGTTTTTACGTTTAATGAGCGTCAGGCTGCGATTAATCTCGGGATATAAGCGTCGTACCGTTAATGCACGTCCTGCGGGTAAAGGCAAAGCAAGTGCAGGCAAAATGCTAATGCCAATGCCTGCTTCTACCATGGGGAAAAGTGTCGCGGGATGGCCAATCTCCTGTACTACCTCGACATCAACACCTTGTGTACGCAGCGCTGCATCAATTAACACACGACTTCCCGAGGCATAATCCTGCAATACCATTACGCGCTGATTGAGCATCGCCCACTGCGCTTGTTCAACACTCGCAAGTGGATCGTCATTGCGGCACAGTAATAAGAAAGGTTCATCAAGAATCGCCAGACAGCTAAAATCCGCATCGTTAAGCGGACCAATAACAATACCGAAATCAACTTCTGCATTACGAACACTTTGTAAAACCCATTGTTGCACGCGGTCATGAAGGATCACTTTGATGTCAGGAAAGTTTTCCTGACTCGATGCCAGGCATTGCGGCATCAAATGCGCGGAGATAGTTTGGCTAGCGGCTATGCGTACAGTTCCACTACGTTGCTCGCCATAACTGCGAATATCTAACAGCGTCGTATTCATCTCTTCCAGCAAGCGCTCCATGCGTGAAGCCAGTTGGTGTCCCGCCTCAGTCAACTTAACCTCACGCGTGGTACGGTCCAGCAAACGCACACCAATTTCTGCTTCTAATTCCTTAATGCTGTGGCTCACTGCAGACTGGCTCAGTCCGATCGCCTGTCCCGCCTGACTAAATCCGCCGTGATGGGCAACAGCGACGAAGGTGCGAAGTTGACGTAATGTGTAATTCATCGAAATTACTCATAGATTGATGCAATAAATCAATTTTATTTCTAAACCCAGTTATCGCACAATCGGTTCATTGTAATTTTAACCGAGTTTTAACAATGGGATTTTTACGCATCGACCCGATGATGATCAAACTCATCATCACCGTGCTGCTCGCCTCTTTCTTACCGGCAAAAGGAGGCTTTGTTGATTTCTTTGAATACCTGACCACCGCCGCAATCGCCCTGTTGTTCTTTATGCACGGCGCGAAACTCTCACGTGAAAAAATTATTGCGGGTAGCAGCCACTGGCAGCTTCACCTGTGGATCATGTGTAGCACTTTTGTGTTATTTCCTGTTCTCGGTTTACTGCTGGTGTGGTGGCATCCGGTCAATGTCGGTCCAGAAATTTATACCGGCTTCTTATATTTATGTATTCTGCCGGCAACAGTGCAGTCGGCCATCGCCTTTACTTCCATGGCGGGCGGCAACGTGGCTGCAGCGGTTTGCAGCGCATCAGCGTCCAGTTTACTGGGTGTCTTTATCTCCCCGCTGTTGGTGAATTTGGTGATGGATGTTCACAGCAGCGCGCCAACCGACGGTCTGGAACAGATTGGCAAAATCATGTTGCAGCTGCTGGTACCGTTCGTGTTAGGTCATCTGTCGCGTCGCTGGATTGCGGGTTGGGTCGAAAAACATCGTAGTTTGATTGGAAAAACTGACCAGACATCCATCTTGTTGGTCGTCTACTCCGCCTTCAGTGAAGCGGTTGTAAACGGCATTTGGCATCGCGTGGGTATTGATACGCTGCTGTGGATCCTTGCAGGTTGTGTGCTGCTGCTGTTCTTTGCACTGCTGATCAACTACTTAGCGTCACGCCTGTTTGGCTTCAGCCGTGCCGACGAAATTGTAGTGTTGTTCTGTGGTTCGAAAAAGAGCCTGGCGAACGGTGTGCCAATGGCCAATATTCTGTTCCCGGCCAGCGCAATAGGAATGATTGTGCTGCCGCTGATGATCTTCCATCAGGTGCAGTTAATGGTCTGCTCGTTTATCGCCGGACGTTATAAGAAAACCAATGAAAAGCAGCTGGCGCAGCAGGTTAAAGCGACGGTTGTTGAATCTCAGAAATAATGGCACCAATAAAAAGCCCGCAGAAGCGGGCTTTTTTATTCACTGCGTTTTAACGGCATCACCAGCCCTTCTAAACCTTCAATCTTAATCGCTAGCGTGAACTGCATCATTTCACCCAAGCGACCTGAAGGAAAGTCACCGCAGCGGGCAAACCACAGCAGATAAGGTTCGGGCAGATCGATCAGCATCCGGCCTTTATACTTGCCGAACGGCATGGCGGTATTGGCAATCTCAACCAGTTGCTGTTTGTCCAATTTATACTCCTAGCAGGCGAATCATTTCAGCTTCGTCAATGATCTCAATGCCCAGCTCTTGCGCTTTAGCCAGCTTAGAACCCGCGGCTTCGCCAGCAATCAGCAAGTCGGTTTTCTTCGATACGCTGCCGCTTACTTTGGCACCTAACGCAATTAAACGCTCTTTTGCATCATCACGGTTCATCTGTGAGAGCGAGCCGGTTAAAACCACCGTTTTTCCGGCAAACGGGCTGTCGATCTCTTCAGCGTTGACCACTTCAACTTGCGGCCAGTGAATGCCAATATCATCAGTTAGCTGGCGAATAACCTCCCGGTTACTCTCCTCTTCCATGAAATTGCGCACATGTGCTGCCACCACTTTACCGACATCCTGCACGGCAATCAGTGCATCCAGATCGGCATCCATGACTTTCTGCAGATCGCCAAAATGGCCTGCCAGGTTCGCCGCTGTGGCTTCACCGACTTCACGAATCCCTAAGGCATACAGGAAACGCGCCAGCGTAGTGGATTTGGCTTTTTCCAACGCATCAACCACGTTCTGTGCCGATTTTGGCCCCATACGATCAAGGCCAGTTAATTTACCGGCGGTAAGGCGGAACAGATCGGCGGGCGTTTTGACGTACTCTTTTTCCACCAGTTGATCGATGATCTTGTCACCCATTCCATCAACGTCCATGGCACGTCGGGACACGAAATGCTTAAGCGCCTCTTTGCGCTGCGCCCCACAAATCAGGCCGCCGGTACAGCGGGCCACTGCTTCCCCTTCAACACGTTCTACGTCGGAGCCGCACACCGGACAGTGGGTTGGGAACGTCACCTCACGCGCATCATCAGGACGCTCGGTTGTCACGACATTCACGACTTGCGGAATAACATCACCCGCGCGGCGAATCACCACTTTGTCGCCAATGCGTAAACCGAGGCGCTCAATCTCATCGGCATTATGCAAGGTAGCGTTGCTGACCATCACGCCCGCTACCTGGACCGGCTCAAGGCGCGCAACCGGCGTGATTGCGCCAGTGCGACCCACCTGGAATTCCACGTCACGCACAAAGGTCATCTGCTCTTGCGCCGGGAATTTAAAGGCGATCGCCCAACGCGGCGCACGCGCCACAAAACCTAAACGCTCTTGCAACGCCTGTGAATCTACCTTGATGACGACGCCATCAATATCAAAACCCAGCGACGGACGCTGCTGCTCGACTTCGCGGTAAAATGCCAGTGCTTCTTCAGCATTACGTGCAAGGCGAATGCGATCGCTGACCGGCAAGCCCCAGGCTTTAAATTGTTGTAGCCGCTCCATGTGGCTGTGCGGCATTTCCCCACCCTCTAACAAGCCAAAACCGTAGCAGAAGAAGGTAAGCGGGCGTTTAGCCGTAATGCGCGGATCAAGCTGACGTAACGAGCCCGCAGCTGCATTGCGCGGGTTGGCAAACACTTTGCCATCGGTGCGGCGCGCTTCGTTATTCAACTTCTCAAAACCGCGCTGCGTCATGAAAACTTCGCCACGCACTTCAAGACGTGCCGGGATGTTATCGCCTTTGAGACGTAACGGAATGGCGTGGATGGTGCGCACGTTAGCCGTGATATTCTCACCAGTGGTGCCGTCACCGCGCGTTGCCGCCTGGATCAACAAACCGTTTTCGTACAACAAACTCACTGCCAAACCATCCAGCTTTAGTTCGCAGCAGTAAGTAATATCATCGCTACTTTTTAAGCGATCCTGCACGCGTTTGTTGAACGCGAGGAAACTGGTTTCATCGAAAGCGTTATCCAGCGACAGCATGGGAACTTCATGACGCACTTGCTCAAATACGGTCAAGGGTGCAGCACCAACGCGTTGCGTGGGCGAATCAGGTGTAATCAGGTCGGGATGCTGCTCTTCAAGCGCTCGCAACTCACGCATTATGCGATCGTATTCAGCGTCTGGCACTTCCGGCGCATCCATAACGTGATAAAGATATTCGTGATGGCGCAGCGTAGTGCGCAGCTCGGTGATGTGATCCTGAACAGATTTCATAAAGCCCCATCAGATAAAAAACCCCCGACAAGCGGGGGTTTGCTAAAAACGTGTGTTAATTGTGCGCGTCGAACCTAAACGTCTACCACTTCGCGAATGCGAGCTTTGTAAGTTTCCAGCTTTTGCGGTGTCATCATGCGACGTTCATCATCCAGAACCACACCACCAACATCGTCTGCGATGCGCTGTGCTGACTGCAGCATCAGCTTAAAGTTCTGATGTGCGTCGCCATAGGACGGCACCATCATAAAGATGGAGATGCCTGGCGTGGAGAAGTCAGTCATGCCATCGGGATTGAATGAACCCGGTTTCACCATATTCGCCAGGCTAAACAGCACAGGGCCGCTTCCCGCTGGACTCAAATGACGATGGAAAATGTTCATTTCACCAAACTGGAAGCCCGCCTGCAAAATACCCTGCAACAGCGCTTCGCCGTTTAACTCACCACCAGAATGTGCCGCTACGTGCAGCACTAAAACTGCTTCTTTCGGTTTGTTCGCCGGCGCTTTCGCCGGTTCAGGCGCAGCAATCACTTCTGGCTCTGGCTCCGGCTCCGCCTGATAGGCAGGTTCAGGTTGTGCAGCTTCAAGTGGATCTAAATCCAACAGCGGATCGGCCTGAATAGATTGCGGAATGAACGGCGACTCAGCAGGTTGCTGAGGAACCGGTTCAGGACGCGGCTGCGGTTTTGGCTGCGGCGCGGGTGCCAGAAGCGGATCGCTTTCAGGCTGAGGCGCAACAGGGCGTGCCGCAGGTTGGCGCACAGGCTGCGTTGGCGCTGGCTTTTGCGGCGCCTCCGGCTGTGGCTCACGAATAGTGTCAAAACGCGGTTCCTGATGGCTTGGGCGCTCGTTGCGCACACGCACTTCGCCGACGCCTTCTTCATCGTCGTCGCTCAGGTTCTCATCATCATGTTCGTCACGTTGTTTTAGACGTTTGTGCGGGCGATCGCGGAACACTGACGAGCGCTCTTTACGGCTGGTCCACAGCCCATGAAGAAGGAGCGCTATAATGGCGATCGCGCCAACAACGATTAATATCAGACGCAAATCCTGCATCATTGTATTCTCTGTTGTTCCAATACCTTGCCACCGCGGCAAACTTTATCCTCTAACTGTATTTGCCCTGCTACACAAGTGCAAGTCTGTGCAGTATTTTCTGACAAATAAGTAGGACGCCCACGCTTTTTCGCTGTTTTTTTACCCAAACGGCATCTTACCATGAGAAAAAGCCAGGTTATTATGCTCGTGCCTTAACATCTTCAGGAGAATTGCCTTTATGGATCGTGAGAATTCTGTCTCATCGTTTAACGGCGTGCATTACTTTAGTCGCGGTTGGAAGCTGGTGCGTATGCCAGGCATCCGCCGTTTTGTGGTTATCCCTTTACTCGTCAATATCGTGATATTAGGGGCGCCTTTACATGGCTGTTCTATCGCCTCGGTAACTGGATCCCCGCGCTGATGGCACAGATTCCTGACTGGTTACAGTGGTTAAGTTACCTGCTTTGGCCGTTGTCTGTTATTTCCATTGTGCTGGTGTTTAGCTACTTTTTCTCGACCATTGCAAACTTGATTGCTGCCCCCTTTTGCGGCTTGCTGGCCGAACAGTTAGAAGGTCGTTTAACCGGTAAACCGCTGCCGGACAGCGGTTGGCTCGGCATGATGAAAGATATTCCACGCATTATGAAACGCGAACTGCAAAAGCTAGGTTATTACCTGCCGCGAGCTTTGGGATTACTGCTGCTGTACTTTATTCCAGGCTTCGGTCAAACCGTTGCGCCGCTGCTGTGGTTTTTGTTCAGCGCGTGGATGCTATCGATACAATATTGTGATTACCCGTTCGATAACCATAAAGTCAGCTTCCCGCGAATGCGTAGTGCGCTACGCCAGCACAAAACGGCCAATATGCAGTTTGGCGCCTTGGTCAGCCTGTTTACTATGATCCCCATTATTAACCTTGTCATTATGCCGGTTGCCGTCTGTGGCGCCACGGCGATGTGGGTCGATCGCTACCGCGCTGACCTGGTTCGCGCTGACCTGCGTTAAACTTATCAGCCTGCCTTATGCATTTTTCTTCAGGGCTTATTGCCACCTGACATATAGATATGCGATTTCTTTCCTTCCGCAGGGGAGCAGAAAAGGTATGCTCTGAGGGTTCCCAATAATTCATACAGTTAAGGGCAGGCTATGAGTAAGATCTATGAAGACAACTCTTTGACAATTGGTCATACGCCATTGGTTCGACTGAACCGCATCGGTAACGGCCGCATCCTGGCGAAGGTAGAATCCCGTAACCCGAGCTTCAGCGTAAAATGCCGTATCGGTGCCAATATGATTTGGGACGCAGAGAAACGCGGTATTTTAAAACCGGGTGTTGAACTGGTTGAACCCACCAGCGGCAACACGGGTATTGCGCTGGCTTACGTGGCTGCCGCTCGTGGCTATAAGCTGACACTGACCATGCCTGAAACCATGTCCGTTGAGCGCCGCAAGCTGCTTAAAGCGCTGGGCGCAACGCTGGTGCTGACCGAAGGCGCCAAGGGTATGAAAGGTGCAATTGGTAAAGCGGAAGAAATCGTAGCCACCGATCCCGATAAATATGTGCTGCTGCAGCAGTTCAGCAACCCCGCCAACCCAGAAATCCATGAAAAAACGACCGGTCCAGAAATCTGGGAAGATACCGATGGCGAAGTTGATGTGTTCATCGCCGGCGTGGGTACAGGCGGTACATTGACCGGCGTAAGTCGTTACATCAAAAACACCAAAGGCAAGAAAGAGCTCATTACTGTTGCTGTAGAGCCAACCGATTCACCGGTTATCGCTCAAGCGCTGGCAGGCGAAGAGATCAAACCAGGTCCGCATAAAATTCAGGGTATTGGCGCGGGCTTTATCCCAGGAAACCTTGATTTGGATTTGGTTGATCGCGTGGTTGCCATTTCTAACGAAGAGGCGATCAGTACGGCGCGTAAGCTGATGGAAGAAGAAGGCATTCTGGCAGGTATCTCTTCGGGTGCCGCGGTTGCTGCAGCACTAAAACTGCAAGAAGACGAAGCCTTCGCCAACAAAAATATTGTTGTCATTCTCCCTCTTCCGGCGAGCGCTATCTTAGCACCGCATTGTTTGCCGATCTCTTCACTGAAAAAGAGCTTCAGCAGTAAGGCTGATAGTCTGAAATTGCCGAAAAAAGCACCCAAATGGGTGCTTTTTTGTGGTGTAGATCTCACTTTCACTACCCTGCAGATTGATTTCAATGATGCGGCTCTGGTATTTAGACAGCCAATTATTTCGATGCCTGAAATTAATCCATTGTTGAAATGGATCAAGCTGAATCGATTTACGGATTTGGCGAAACGGCGAATCACGGCATAATTAAAAACAGAAAAGCCCTCGACTTGTTTTGTGATGCTTTTCTGGAATGAATAACTCATTCATGCGCATTAATTGGTCAGCTTGACGCTATACCAGCGCACCTACACAGGCTAAAGTGTTGGCTCCAGGCTAGACTTTAGATTCATAACACCAATCCTGATAACGTTGGGGAAATAGAATGTTTCAGCAAGAAGTTACCATTACCGCGCCAAACGGTCTGCATACTCGCCCAGCTGCGCAATTTGTTAAAGAAGCCAAAGCTTTTCAGTCAGAAATCACCGTGACCTCTAACGGTAAATCAGCGAGCGCAAAAAGCCTGTTCAAACTTCAGACTCTGGGTTTGACTCAAGGCACCGTTGTTACTCTTTCCGCGGAAGGTGAAGACGAGCAGAAAGCAGTTGAGCATCTGGTTAAATTGATGGCAGAACTGGAGTAATCTCCTTTTCGCTTTCAGAAAACTGACTCCTCTGCGCCATTGAGTGCAAACATCTTGATCGCGGACAACTTGTCCGCGATATTGCTTCCGTAGAGTACGTGTCCCGTGACAATGGCACCGCAAAGAGTCAATCAGCCATCGTGATTAAAAGGTAGGGTTATGATTTCAGGCATTTTAGCATCACCAGGTATCGCTTTCGGCAAAGCTCTGCTGCTGAAAGAAGACGAGATCGTCATCAACCGCAAAAAGATTTCTGATGACCAGGTTGAGCAGGAAGTTCAGCGCTTCCTCGAAGGACGCGGCAAAGCGGCCATTCAACTGGAAGCTATTCGAGTCAAAGCGGGTGAGTCCCTCGGTGAAGAGAAAGCTGCCATCTTCGAAGGCCACATCATGTTGCTGGAAGACGAAGAGCTGGAGCAGGAAATCATTGACCTCATCAAGAAAGAGCACGCCAGCGCAGATGCTGCGGCTTATTCGGTGATTGATGGCCAGGCGAAAGCGTTAGAAGAGCTGGATGACGAATACCTGAAAGAGCGTGCCGCTGATGTACGCGACATTGGTAAGCGTTTACTGCAAAACATCTTAGGTCTGCACATTGTTGATCTGAGTGCTATTCAAGACGAATCCATTCTGGTGGCTAAAGATTTGACCCCATCAGAAACCGCGCAGCTAAACCTGAAAAAGGTGCTGGGCTTTATCACCGATCTGGGTGGTCGTACTTCACATACCTCAATCATGGCGCGTTCTCTTGAGATCCCAGCGATTGTGGGTACTGGTAATGTTACTACTTCAGTCAAAAACGGCGATTTCCTGATCATTGATGGCGTAAATAACACCATTTATGTCAATCCAGATGAAGCAAAACTGGATGAGCTGAAAGCCGTTCAAACACAATATCTCTCTGAAAAACATGAATTAGCCAAACTGAAAGATCTGCCTGCTATCACGCTGGATGGACATCAGGTTGAAGTTTGCGCCAACATCGGTACGGTACGCGATATCGCCGGTGCCGAGCGTAACGGTGCTGAAGGCGTAGGCCTGTATCGTACTGAATTCTTGTTTATGGACCGCGATTCACTGCCAACCGAAGAAGAGCAATTCCAAGCGTATAAAGCTGTCGCTGAAGGCATGGGTTCGCAAGCGGTAATTGTGCGTACCATGGATATCGGCGGTGACAAAGATCTGCCTTACATGAACCTGCCGAAAGAAGAAAACCCCTTCCTCGGCTGGCGCGCCATTCGTATTGCTATGGATCGCAAAGAGATTCTGCATGCGCAGCTGCGCGCTATTTTACGTGCATCCTCTTTTGGTAAGCTGCGTATCATGTTCCCGATGATCATTTCGGTTGAAGAAGTTCGCAGCCTGAAAGCGGAACTGGAGCTGCTGAAAGCGCAATTGCGTGAAGAAGGCAAAGCATTTGATGAGACCATTGAAGTCGGCATTATGGTCGAAACACCCGCTTCTGCGGTCATTGCGCGTCATCTGGCGAAGGAAGTCGATTTCTTCAGTATTGGGACAAACGATCTGACGCAGTATACTCTGGCGGTTGATCGTGGTAATGATTTGATATCGCACCTGTATAACCCAATGACGCCGTCCGTGCTGAACTTAATCAAGCAAGTCATTGATGCTTCTCATGCTGAAGGCAAGTGGACTGGCATGTGTGGTGAGCTGGCAGGTGACGAACGTGCTACACTACTGTTACTGGGAATGGGGCTGGACGAATTCAGCATGAGTGCCATTTCTATCCCAAGCATCAAGAAAATTATTCGTAATACGAATTTTGAAGATGCGAAGGAGTTGGCGGAGCAGGCTCTGGCTCAACCTACAGCGGAAGATTTAATGAACCTGGTTAACAAGTTCATCAAAGAAAAAACACTCTGCTGATCCGCTAGATGCTGGCCCCAAATTACTGCTTAGGAGAAGATCATGGGTTTGTTTTCTAAACTTTTTGGCGATAAAACAGATAGCGCTGGGACAATTGACATCGTAGCGCCTCTGTCAGGCGAAATCGTGAACATTGAAGACGTACCAGATGTGGTGTTTGCTGAAAAAATTGTAGGCGATGGAATCGCAATCAAACCGAGCGGCAACAAAATGGTTGCACCGGTTGATGGCAAAATCGGCAAGATTTTTGAAACTAACCACGCTTTTTCAATCGAGTCTGAAAATGGTATCGAGCTGTTTGTTCACTTCGGCATCGACACGGTTGAACTGAAAGGTGAAGGCTTCAAACGTATCGCTGAAGAAGGCCAGCTGGTCAAAAAAGGCGATGTGATTATTGAGTTCGATTTACCGTTGCTGGAAGAGAAAGCAAAATCAACCCTTACACCTGTTGTCATCTCCAACATGGATGAGATCAAGGAAATGATCAAGCTGACTGGCCAGGTCACCGTAGGCGAAACGCCGGTGATTCGCATTAAGAAGTAAGCGACATCAGAATTGAAAAACGGCACCTTCGGGTGCCGTTTTTGTTCATAATAAAGCGTGACTACGCTTTGTGCCTGGTTAACGCAGCAAAGAGAATTTTAGAGCTGCCAACGCGGTAGGCGAATCGTTAATTCCAACCCGCCCTCTGGGCGATTCAGCGCTTTGATTTCACCATGATGCGCCAGAACGACTTTGCGGACGATCGCCAGTCCTAAACCATATCCTTTGCCCATCAGCGGTGAATTTACCCGAACAAAGGGATCGAAGATGCTAGAGAGTTTCTCTTCATCAACGCCCGGCCCTTGATCGCAGACGCGAATCGCCAACCATTGGTTTTCGGCCTGCAAACGCACCTCAATATGTTGTCCCTTCATTGAAAAGCGCAGCGCGTTTCGTAACACGTTCTCCACCCCGCGCCGAACCAACTCAGCATTGCCGCGCACGGTATAATCTGCATTTTCATCGACAAAAAAATCAACTTTCACGCCAGGAATCTGCGCTTCATAACGCACATCCGTCACCACGGCATGCAGCAGTCCGGTCAGATCAAAGTACTGCTCATCCGGCATGCTTTCATGCTCAGCGCGCGAGAGCGTAAGCAGCTCGCCGATCATTTTATCCAGCCGCCGCGCCTCTTCATCAATGCGATCCAGCGATGCGTTAACGCTTTCAGGCGTTTGTCGCGCCAAGCCGGTTGCCAACTGCAAGCGCGCCAGCGGTGAACGCAACTCATGCGAAATATCATGCAGCAACTCTTCGCGGGTACGCACCAGCGTATCAAGCCGCTCTACCATCGCGTCAAACGCCTGCGCCACGCTTGAAAGTTCGTCATGGCGCTTACGCATTATCGGATAGAGTCGCACGCTTAAATCGCCGTCTGCGACGCGGGAGAATCCTTCCCGCAGTTGACGCATTGGCCGTGTCAGGTTCCACGCCAACAGCAAACTGAACAGCAACCCTACCGCGCCGGCGAAAATAAACATCGGTGTAGGGATATTCAGAATACTGTGCGGCATATCCATTCGGCTATCTTCGCGCATGCCTTTGACGTCGTAGCGCAGCTCATACTGTTTACCGTCTGCGCCTTTTACCCAGCGCACAATCACATCAGGAATATGCCCTTCAAAGGGTGGGTTAAATCCTTCCGGCAACATTTCACCTTGTACCGGTTTGTCATGCTGAAGGATTTTAAAGAACTGGCGATCGTTGGGTTCCCAATCCGCCATCATGTCATTCAACGAGCTTGGACCACCGCGCTCAAGCACTGAAACTACCGAGGCCATCTGCAAATTCACAATACGACGAATAGCGATGACTTCTGGCGGTTCATGATGATTACCCGAAATGGAAAACCCAAGCCATATCAACTGACTAATAATAACGAACACCACCCAGAAGCCGATGAGGATCTTCCAGAACATGCGTCCGCGATAGCTGTATTTCATCGAATGCGATAACCAATGCTGCGAACGGTTTCAATATTGACGCTATCTGCGGTTAACGCGCTGAGCTTCTGACGGATATTGCTGATATGCACATCAACGCTGCGATCATAAGCTTCACGCGGACGCCCTAATCCCTTCTCTGATAACTCATCTTTTGACACCACACGATCGGGCGCACGCAACAGCAGATCGAGCAGATTAAATTCTGAGGCCGTGAGATCGAAGGCATTGCCCTGCCATTCGGTCATACGCGTAGCCGGATTCAGCGTCAACTCGCCCCAGCGCAGCAGCTCCTTTTTATCCGGCAAGGGTGCCTGCTCTTCAAAGCGACGCAGCACGGCGCGCAGTCGCGCAACCAGCTCGCGCGGATAGCATGGCTTGGGTACATAATCGTCAGCGCCCATTTCCAGGCCAATAACGCGATCAATATTATCGCCCTTGGCGGTTAGCATGATCACTGGCATGCGGCTGTTCTGGCGGATCTGGCGTAACACATCTATGCCGCTCATGTCTGGCAGCATGATATCGAGAATAATGGCGGTATATTGCCCAGAAAGCGCGCCTTCAACACCCGCACTTCCGGTTAAAACCAGATGTGCATCAAAGCCTTCCGTAATCAGATATTGGCTCAACATGGTGCCCAGTTCTAAATCGTCATCAACAAGCAGAATTTTCATTTTTATCTCTCGTACAAAATTGCGGCTATTCTGTCCTGAACTAGCTTCGGACGCAGCTGGTTTTACGCGATCCTTACGGATTTAGCGCCAGAAGATTCTCAAGCTGACTATAGACAAAAAAGGCTTGTTGGCCCTAATTGAGCCAACAAGCCTTTTTAGAAAGCGGGAAATTAGCGATAAATGCCGGTTGAAAGGTAACGATCGCCACGATCGCAAATAATCGCGACCACGACGCTGCCAGGATGCGCAGCGGCAATGCGTAAGGCGCCGGCTACTGCGCCACCTGAGCTTACGCCACAGAAAATGCCTTCTTTTCTTGCCAGCGCACGCATGGTTTCTTCGGCTTCCTGCTGCGACATGTCCATCACATCATCCACTAAATCGGGACGATAAATACCAGGCAGATACGCTAAAGGCCAACGGCGGATACCGGGAATACTGCTGCCCTCGCTTGGCTGCAGACCAATCACTTGCACACCGGTTTTATGTTCTTTGAGGTAACGTCCCACACCGGTAATAGTACCCGTGGTGCCCATGCTGGAAACAAAATGGGTCATGCGTTGGTGTGATTGTTGCCACAACTCCGGGCCGGTAGTTTGGTAATGACCCAGCGGATTATCAGGATTGTTGAACTGATCGAGCACCCTACCCTCGCCGCGTGCAGCCATTTCCTGCGCTAAATCACGCGCCCCCTCCATGCCCTGCTCGCGGCTAACTAATATTAACTCCGCACCGTAAGCACGCATCGCATCTTGCCGTTCCTGACTCATGTTTTCGGGCATCAGCAGACGCAGCGCATAACCTTTCATGGCGGCAATCATCGCTAAAGCGATACCGGTATTACCGCTGGTGGCTTCTATCAAGCGATCGCCTGGTTTAATATCCCCACGCAATTCGGCCTGATTAATCATCGACCAAGCGGCGCGGTCTTTCACCGAGCCAGCGGGATTATTGCCTTCCAGTTTAAGCCAAACTTCGCTGCCGTTGGCGGGTGTGAGGCGCTGCAATTTAATCAACGGCGTGTTGCCGATGGTATTTTCGAGAGTTGTCACGGTGCATTTCCCGGAAAAAAACCTTTTATATCCAAGTCACAAACGCGTTTTTTGCCCATGCTGATTCCAGCCAGTGGCTTCCGTCAGCTAACTCGCTTGCCGCCTTCCTGCGACTTGAATGGTTTAGGTTTTAAAGAAGAAAAGTAAAAAAGGGCGGGATTCGCTCCCGCCCTATGTTGAAAAGAAAATATCAGGCGCTCTGAGCAAAGGCAACAGCGCGCAGCGGCGTTTTGTCTTGATAGAGACGCGCCTGTTGTAATCCGACAAACAGGCGTTCGCCACGGATTGGCGCCGTTTGGTCACCTTCAAACACCAGCGCGAAAGGCTCACTCTGCCAGCCGCTCGGCTGCACCACCAGCTGCCAGAAATGGCCGCGTGGGCTGACTTCTAAAATTTGTACCGGTAGCGGCGTTTCAAGGCTGCTCTGACGAGAAACGTCAATTTCCCATGGACGCAGGAACAGATCGACCTTGCCTTGATGCGCTGGCGTGTAGCCCAGCGGCCAGTGATGCGCACCCACATGGAACTGCGAGCCGTGGATTTCGCCATCAAAGCGGTTCACTTCGCCCAGGAATTCCAGCACAAAACGGGTCGATGGATCGCGCCATACGTCGTCTGGCGTACCCACCTGTTCGATGTTGCCTTGGCTCATCACCACGACACGATCGGCCACTTCCATCGCCTCTTCCTGATCGTGAGTCACGAACACGCTGGTAAATTTCAATTCTTCATGCAACTGACGCAGCCAGCGACGCAACTCTTTGCGCACCTGCGCATCCAGCGCGCCGAAAGGTTCGTCGAGCAGCAGGATTTGTGGTTCAACTGCCAGCGCACGCGCCAACGCCACTCGCTGCTTCTGACCACCCGACAGCTGAGCCGGAAAACGGTTTGCCAGATGAGCCAGTTGCACCATCTCCAGCAAACGCGTCACACGCTGTTTAATCTCTGCTGCAGAAGGACGCTCGCGGCGCGGCAGCACCGTCAGGCCAAAAGCGATATTGTCGAACACCGTCATGTGGCGGAACAGCGCATAGTGTTGGAACACGAATCCCACTTGACGATCGCGCGCATGCAGCGTGCTCACATCTTTGTTATGGAACCGAATTTGTCCGCTGTTTTGATGTTCTAACCCGGCAATAATACGCAGCAGCGTCGTTTTGCCTGAACCGGACGGCCCCAGCAGCGCCATCATCTCGCCAGAAAGAATATCCAAAGAGATATCGTTCAGCACCGATGTGCGACCGAATGATTTATTGATCTGTTTAATCTCAATGCTCATGATTTTCCTCCTGTTGCGAGCGGTTGTGCTGATGCTCTAAGCGCCATTGCACAATGCTTTTCAGAAACAGCGTCACTATCGCCATCAGGGTCAACAGCGCAGCAGCCGTAAATGCGCCTACCGTGTTGTAATCCTGATGCAGTAATTCAACCTGAAGCGGCAAAGTATAGGTTTCGCCACGAATCGATCCCGAAACCACCGAGACCGCACCAAATTCTCCAATTGCGCGTGCGTTGGTCAGCACCACGCCGTACAGCATTGCCCAGCGAATATTGGGCAGCGTTACGCGGCGAAACATCTGCCAACCGGACGCGCCCAGTAACACCGCCGCTTCATCTTCGTGGCTGCCCTGGCTCAGCATCACCGGCACCAGTTCACGCACCACAAACGGACAGGTGACAAAGATTGTCGCCAGCACCATGCCAGGCCAGGAGAACATGACCTGGATATTATGCGCATCCAGCCAGCCGCCCGCCGGGCCGTTAACGCCCCAGAACAGCAAATACATCAGCCCCGCCACCACCGGCGAAACTGCAAACGGAATATCGAACATCGTCAGTAACAGCTGGCGACCCGGAAAGGTAAAACGCGTTACCAGCCAGGCCAGCAGCGTGCCGAAGACCAAATTAACCGGCACGGTAATCAGCGCTACCAGCACCGTTAACCAGATGGCATGCAGCATGTCGCCATCCATCAAGTTGCTGAAAGTCAGGCCCAATCCTTTATGGAGCGCTTCGTAGAAGATTGAAGCCATCGGCACCACTAACAGCAAAATGGAGATCAGCGCACCTGTGCCAATCAAAAACCATTTGCCCCAATTCACCGGCTGACGGTCGGCTCGATTGATTTGCGTAATCTCTGCCATTACTGACCTCCCAGACGGCGACCAAAGCGGCTCTGCAAGGTATTAATACCAAACAGCAGCAGCAGCGACGCAGCAAGAATCACCGAGGCGATAGCGCTGGCCGCAGGATAATCAAACTCCTGTAAACGCACAAAAATCATCAGCGAGGTCACTTCGGTTTTCCACGCGATGTTACCGGCGATGAAAATCACGGCGCCAAACTCGCCGAGGCTACGGGTAAACGACAGCGCGGTGCCGGCCAGCAATGCGGGCGCCACTTCGGGTAGCACGACGCGGCGAAAGCTCTGCCACGGTGTTGCGCCTAAAGTTTCTGCCGCTTCTTCATATTCCGGGCCTAACTCTTCCAGCACCGGTTGTACTGTACGAACGACGAACGGGATGCTGGTAAACGCCATGGCGATGGCAATACCAATCCAGGTGTAAGAAATTTTGATATCAAACTGAGCAAACCATTGACCGTACCAGCCGTTGACCGAGAAGAGACCAGCCAGGGTTAAACCCGCCACCGCTGTTGGCAGCGCAAAGGGTAAATCCATCAAGCCATCAAGAATGGTGCGTCCTGGAAAACGGTAGCGCGTTAAAATCCACGCCATCAACATGCCAAACACGGCGTTAAACAGTGATGCCACACCGGCTGCAATTAACGTGACTTTATACGCCGCGATCAGCTGCGGATTAGTAATCACATCCCAATATTGCTGCAGCGTCATGTGCGATAGTTGCATGATCACTGCACTGATCGGCAGCAGTAGAATTAAACAGGTGAACAGCAGGCTGGTGCCGAGGCTGAGTCCGAAGCCGGGCAGAACCCGTTTTTGGCTAGCTGCAAACATTATCCACGCCCCGCCGCTAACAGTTTGTCCAGTTCGCCACCGCTGACGAAGTGGGTTTTCATTACGTTATCCCAACTGCCGAACGCATCCTCAACCCGGAACAGATCGGTTTGCGGAAAGCGGTCTTTCTGTTCAGCCATCAGCTGTGGATTGCTCACGCGATAGTAATAATGCGTGATGATTTTTTGCGCTTCCGGCGTGTACAGGAAGTTCAGATAAGCTTTAGCGGCCTCTGCGGTGTTGTTGTGCTCGACATTTTTATCGACCCACGCCACCGGAAACTCCGCCAGAATATTGGTTTTTGGCACCACGACTTCGTAGTCATCTTTGCCATATTGATTGCGAATGTTGTTCACTTCAGATTCGAAACTGATCAATACATCACCCAAGCCTCGCTCAGCAAAGGTGGTTGTCGCCCCGCGTCCGCCGGTATCGAACACTTCTACATTCTTCAAAAACTGGGTCATAAATGCTTCAGTTTTGGCTTTATCACCGCCGTCCACTTTATTCGCTACGCCCCACGCGGCCAAATAGGTGTAACGCCCGTTGCCTGAGGTTTTAGGATTAGGAAAGATCAGCTTTACGTCTTTACGGGTTAAATCGGACCAGTCATGGATTTGCTTTGGATTTCCTTACGGACCAGAAACGCCATGGTGGAATAAAACGGAGAACTGTTATTTGGCAGACGGGTTTTCCAGTCGGCTGGGATCAGATTGCCCTTGTCATGTAACACCTGCACGTCAGTGACCTGATTGTAAGTCACGACATCAGCGCGCAGACCTTGCAGAATAGCCAACGCCTGTTTGGATGAACCCGCATGTGACATCTTGATCGACAACTTATCGTTGGGGTGAGTGGCATCCCACTGTGTGGCAAACGGCGCATTCAGGGCAACAAACAGCTCACGTGAAACATCGTAAGAGCTGTTAAGCAATTCAGTTGCGTTAGCTGCGCCTGCCAGGCTCAGTGACAACGCGATACCGCTAACGATTTTTTCATCGCTTTAAGAGTCATTTGGCACCCTGAAAAAGTTTGATGCGGATCTCGCCCGCTGAGGCACCAGTTTATTTATAACTCAGTGAAAACCTGTAACGGTTTTATATATCGTTTGATGATTTCAAAGTCGAAAAAAGCATAAGACACTGGCAAAGTTTATGTGGGATTCAGTAATGCCTGGCGGGGAGTGAGGCTTTGCGCTTTTAATGCGGCGATATTGCAGACAGCGGCGATGTTAGTTCAGTGATTCAGCCCTTTCTGCACTGAATCACTGTTGAACAGTTTTAGTTGATTAAAGCATCAGCGCTGCCAAATGATTTTGCTCAGCTTCCAGTTTTTCAGCGTGTCGTCTGACGGCATCAAGCCTTCTGGACCGTGCCCTTCACCGCTATAAACATAGCGTAAATGCTGGCTGGCCGGTGCGCGACACTCAACATCCCGACTATCCAGACCGGAAGCCAGCGCACAGTTGTTGAAGGCTTTGCTGTATTTATCGCTGAAAGCATCACCGATTTTGCTGCCATCGCTGCTGACGATATTGGCGTCCATGACTTCAACGCGCTCAACACGACTCTGGCCGTAAATCACCAGCTTAACCTGGCCTTCATCCAGCGCCTGCCAAAAGGAGACAACCTCACCATTCTGACCGCGCATGCCCTGACGCAAGTCGTAATTGCCGTTCAGCCCCTCTTTAATGGCGCTTTCGGTCATGGGTGTCGCGGCATTAAGGCTGCCGACGCCTTGTTCGGTAGCGGTTAGCGATGCGCCAAACCAGTTCCACGGCAACGCCGATGACCAATGATAACTCAGCGGATTCCACCAACTTACCTGCTGGCTGCTGTTAGCGCCGGAGCCGGAACTGGCGCAGCCGCTCAGCATAACGGCGACAATCAGTAGCGTGGAACGAACAGCTTTCATGCAAACTCCTGTTAATGAAATACTCAGTAAATGAAATGCTCAGTGGCGGAACTGATTGGAGTCGTAAAGCGGCAAAAAGTTTATTCGAGATGATGTTCAGGTGAAAAGCAGTCGCGCAGCCGGGTATTGAACTGGAGCCAGAGCAGCGCCAGCAGATCAAACAGCGTTAACAGCAGCGGCAGCGGAGAACTCAGTAGATCGCCCTGTGTGAACTGAACACCTTGCCACAGCAAATTAACCCACAGTGATAACAGCAGCACGTTGCGCCAGTATTGCCACAGGCGCGGCCAGCGGGTGCGATAACCGGTCAGTAGCATACCGAGCAGCGCTGGTGTGCCTAACGCCAACCCGATCCAAAAAGCCTGTCGATCGGGATAAAATAGCGCCAGGAGATCGTTACCTTGTTGTCGTGAAGCGCCCGCCATCACCAGCAGCAGCCAGGTTCGCGCCAGCAACAGCATAATCGGCCAAAAAGAAACGGCAGCCGCAGCTGCCCTTTGCCGTCATATTCATCCGGCAGATATTTCAGCACATTAATACTCACGATCTTCTATCAATCGTTTGCCCAGCAGCATCACGTCAACCGGTTCGTAATCCAGCTTCTCGTAAAACGCCACCACCTGATCATTCTCTTCGCGCACCATCAGATGGATTTTCGGACAGCCGCGCGCAATCAGTTTTTTTCCAGGCGATTCATCAACGCATTGGCAAAGCCACGTCCCTGATAATCGGGATGCACGGCCAGGTAATAAGCAGCACCACGATGACCATCGTAACCGCCCATCAGCGTGCCAACCACTTCCCCACCCACTTCGGCCACAAGGAAAAGTTCGGGGTCGTGATTCATCTTACGTTCGATGTCCATTTCAGGATCGTTCCACGGACGTAACAAATCGCAACGTTCCCAGAGCGTGATCACTTCTTCAAAATCTTCCTGGCGGAAGGCGCGGATTTCCATCGTCTTTACCTGCAATTAAGCACAATTTGCTGATTATCACGCATTCTTTGCGCTGCGCAACCCTGGAAAAGCCGAGCGCGGAGAAAAACAACGGTTTTTTCTGTTCGCGAGCTGAAATACAAAGTAAAGCCCTGAAATAGTTCCGTGCTCGCGAGTGGCATAACGTTACGATATAACACTGGGCACTATTTTCGCTGTTCTCGCTACGCTAATGGATTTGCACATGAAATTGCTCAAGCATTTGACCAACCGCCGCCAACTGTTGCTTTCCGGCATCGCGTTGGCCATTTTGTCGCCGCGCGGCGTAATGGCGAAAGAACAAGAGACGACGCTGCGCGCCTCATCGCGTCACTCGCAGCCGGCTCCATCCGCTAAAAACGGCAAGCGTATCGTGATGATCGATCCGGGCCACGGCGGCATCGATTCCGGGGCGGTCGGCGGTGAAGGATCTGAAGAAAAACATATCGTGCTCGAAATTGCTAACAATGTGCGCCGCCAGTTGCAGGATCATCCGCGCATCGAAGTACGTCTGACGCGCGACAGCGATCACTTTATTCCGCTTTATCAGCGCGTGGAAATTGCCCATCAACACGGTGCCAATCTGTTTATGTCGATTCATGCCGATGGCTTTACCAGCCCAGATGCCAACGGCGCGTCGGTTTTCGCGCTCTCGAATCGCGGGGCCAGCAGCACCATGGCGCGCTATCTGTCAAAAAGAGAAAACGACGCTGATAAAATTGGCGGCGCGCAAGTGCAGCAGCAGGATCACTATTTGCAGCAAATTCTGTTCGATTTGGTGCAAACCGACACCATAAAAAATAGCCTGACGCTGGGTAAACACGTACTCGATCAGATTCGCCCTGTGCATCATCTGCACAGTCAGCATACCGAGCAGGCGGCTTTTGCGGTGCTGAAATCGCCTTCTATTCCCTCGGTGCTGGTCGAAACGTCTTTTATTACTAATCCACGCGAAGAGCAGTTACTCGGCACCAGCGCGTTTCGGCAAAAAATTGCCAGTGCCATCGCCAATGGCATCGTCAACTACTTTGATGAGTACGATCGTCGCCCGGCTTAGGTATAATCACGCCAAATTTTTTAACAGTAAGCGATATGCATGTCTGATATTTCCCGCGTAAAAGCCTTTCTGCTGCAGCTGCAGGAGGATATTTGTCACCGCCTCGCCGCCGAAGATGGCAGTGCCAAATTTGTCGAAGATAGCTGGCAACGCCCAGGCGGCGGCGGCGGACGTAGCCGTGTGCTGCGTAATGGCGCGGTATTTGAGCAGGCGGGCGTCAACTTTTCCCATGTGCATGGCGACCAAATGCCCTCTTCGGCAACCGCACACCGCCCTGAACTGGCGGGACGCAGTTTTGAAGCGATGGGCGTTTCGTTAGTGGTCCACCCTAACAATCCCTATGTTCCTACCAGCCACGCCAATGTGCGCTTTTTTATTGCCGAAAAACCGGGTGCCGAACCGGTGTGGTGGTTTGGCGGCGGCTTTGATCTCACGCCCTTTTACGGTTTCGAAGAGGATGCGCTGCACTGGCACCAAACTGCCTTTAATCTGTGCCAGCCGTTTGGTGATGAAGTCTATCCACGCTACAAAAAATGGTGCGATGACTATTTTTACATCAAGCACCGTGACGAGCAGCGCGGCATTGGCGGGCTGTTTTTTGATGACCTGAATGCGCCTGATTTTGAACACTGTTTCAACTTCATGCAGGCGGTTGGCAACGGTTTTCTTGACGCCTATCAACCGATTGTGGCACGTCGTAAAGATCATCCGTGGGGCGATCACGAGCGCCAGTTCCAACTGTACCGCCGCGGACGTTATGTCGAGTTCAATCTGGTGTGGGATCGCGGCACGCTGTTTGGTTTGCAGACTGGCGGTCGCACCGAATCGATCCTGATGTCAATGCCACCGCTGGTACGGTGGGAATATGATTACCAACCTGAAGCGAATTCGCCAGAAGCGGCGCTGTACCGTGATTTCTTACCCGTTCGCGACTGGCTTTCGCTTAATCCGCGAAAGTAACGGCATCCAGCTTGCCATTGCGCGATTCGCTTGCGCTCAGCCTGCCAAAATAATGGGCGCTGTATCAAGGCGGCAAAAGCAATCATTCCGATGCGCTTACTGATGTCAGCGATTCGGATGATTGCTTGCAGCCAATGCAGAGACAGCGCCAAGTATGAAGGCAGGTTATAAAGGTTGGGTCTGTGCTTCTACCACCGCCAACGCCACCATATTGACAATCCGCCGCACCGAGGCGATGCGCGTCAATATATGCACCGGCTTGGTAATGCCCATCAACACCGGCCCGACCGTGACGCCTTCCGAACAGGATACGCGCAGTAGGTTGTAACTAATACGCGCCGCTTCGACGTTCGGCATGATCAACAGGTTCGCCGTCCCTTTCAGCGGGCTATCCGGCATTACGTCGCGGCGGATGCTTTCAATTAACGCCGCATCGCCGTGCATTTCACCGTCAATTTCTAGCTCTGGCGCGCGCTGTTTAATCAGCGCCAGCGCGTCACGCATTTTACGTGCGCCTGGCGCATTGGAGGTCCCATAGCTGGAATGCGACAGCAGTGCAATCCGCGGTTCAATACCAAATCGCCGCACGGTTTCAGCGGCCATCAAGGTGATATCTGCGAGCTGGTCTGGCGTTGGATCTTCATTGACGTAGGTATCAGCGATAAACGTATTGCCGCTGGGCAGCAGCAATGCGTTCATGGCACTCGCCACCTTCACGTCATCACGAAAACCAAATACATTTTCAATCACCTCATAATGCTTACGATAATCGCCGATAGTGCCGCAGATTAACGCGTCGGCTTCACCACGATGCACCATGATGGCCCCAATCAGTGTGGGATTGCCGATTACCGCGCGCTGCGCCTCT
This sequence comes from Candidatus Pantoea bituminis, assembly GCF_018842675.1. Classification (NCBI taxonomy): domain Bacteria; kingdom Pseudomonadati; phylum Pseudomonadota; class Gammaproteobacteria; order Enterobacterales; family Erwiniaceae; genus Pantoea; species Candidatus Pantoea bituminis. Next base: position 959,887 of record NZ_JAGTWO010000004.1, on the reverse strand, counting down.
TCCGGTGAAACCCCACGCCGCTTCATGATCTGGTAATACTCATTCCAGTATTCTTTGAAGCGCGGATCGGATTCATTGTTCACCACCTCAAAATCTTTACCCGCCTCAATTTTCAGGCCCTGCTTTTGTAGGCGCATCGCAATGACGTTAGGACGCCCAATGAGAATCGGCTTTGCCATGCCAAGCGACACCAGCTCTTGTGTTGCATGCAGCACACGAATTTCCTCTCCTTCCGCTAACACCACGCGTTTTGGCGCTTTGCGTGCCTGGGAAAAAATCGGCTTCATGAACAGGTTGGTTTTATAAACAAACTCAGTAAGCTGTTCGCGATAGGCATCAAAGTCTTGAATGGGCCGTGTCGCAACCCCAGACTCCATCGCCGCTTTAGCCACGGCGGGCGCGATTTTCACGATTAAGCGCGGATCAAACGGTTTGGGGATCAAATATTCCGGGCCAAAGCTCAGATCCTGATCGTCATACGCCGACGCGACCACATCGCTCTGCTCAGCCTGCGCCAGCGCCGCAATGGCATGCACCGCCGCCAGCTTCATCTCTTCGTTGATGGCCGTGGCTCCGACATCAAGCGCCCCACGAAAGATAAAGGGAAAGCACAGCACATTGTTGACCTGATTAGGGAAGTCAGAGCGACCGGTACAGATAATCGCGTCAGGCCGCACCGCTTTTGCCAGCGGTGGCATGATTTCGGGTTCCGGGTTTGCCAGCGCCAATATCAGCGGATCTTTGGCCATTTTTTCCACCATCTCTGGCGTCAGTGCTTTTGGTCCTGAACAGCCAAGGAAGATGTCTGCATGAGTAATCACCTCTTCCAGCTTACGCTTGCCGTTGTCCTTGATGGCGTACTCCGCTTTGGTCTGCGCCATGTTCTCTTCACGACCTTGATAAATCACCCCTTTTGAATCGCAGACCACAATGTTGTGCTTCTGCAATCCCAGCGCCACCAGCAAATTCAGGCAGGCGATAGCAGAAGCGCCCGCACCGGAGACCACCAGTCGTACATCAGAAATGGCTTTATTGACGATGGTTAAGCCATTGATCACCGCGGCGGTACAGATAATTGCAGTGCCGTGTTGATCGTCGTGGAACACCGGAATCTTCATCCGTTTACGCAGCTGCTGTTCAATATAAAAACATTCGGGCGCTTTGATATCTTCAAGGTTAATGCCGCCAAATGTCGGCTCCAGTGCGGCAATCACTTCAATCAGCTTGTCAGGATCCAGCTCATCAATTTCGAGGTCGAACACGTCGATGCCCGCGAATTTCTTGAACAAGACGCCTTTACCTTCCATCACGGGTTTACCCGCCAGCGCGCCGATGTTACCCAAACCCAGCACTGCGGTACCATTGGAGATCACCGCCACCAGATTGCCACGTGCGGTGTATTTGTGCGCCGCCAGCGGATCTTTAGCGATTTCCAAACAGGGTGCTGCCACGCCTGGCGAGTAGGCCAGCGCCAGATCGCGCTGCGTCGCTAACGGTTTAGTGGGTGAAACCTGAATCTTGCCGGGGGTAGGAAATTGATGAAAATCGAGCGCGCTTTGCTTCAGTTGATCATCCATTTGGCATCCTTAGTCGCCAGGGAAAGTCGCACCAGTATAGGAATCATTACGCAGCAAGACGGTGAAGGCGCTCAAAGAAGCTCATTGTTAAACGGCACAGATTGTCACAGCTCCCCCAGCGTCATTTGCTTCGGCTGCTATGCTTATAGGTGGAATAAGGCGCACCCCACGGTTTAACACCGCATGACGGCAATTTCGCTCCATTCCCCTGGCAACAATCAGAGAAACCGCATTTTCATACGAAAGTGTCTGTTGCAAGGTTATGAGCCTGTGTTACCGGAAACAGAACGGCTGCGAGGCCAAAGGTGTCCCCTTTTCGCTTTAATGATTTCTTTTCAAGGAGTTTAGAGATGAACCAGCTAGAAGCCCTAAAACAGTTCACCACCGTCGTGGCGGACAGTGGCGATATCGAGTCGATTCGCAACTACCACCCTGAAGACGCTACGACCAATCCTTCCCTCATCCTTAAAGCTTCCGGTCTCGACGCCTATAAACATTTGATTGATGACGCTATCGACTACGCCAAAAAGCAAGGCGGCAGCAAAGAGACGCAGATCATCAATGCCAGCGACAAAGTGGCCATTAACCTGGGTATGGAAATCCTGAAAAGCATACCAGGCCGTGTTTCGACCGAAGTGGATGCGCGCCTCTCCTTCGATCGTGGCATGTGTGTCACCAAAGCAGAAAAACTGGTTCGCCTGTACGAAGAGTATGGCATTGATCGCTCTCGTATCTTGATCAAGCTGGCGTCAACCTGGGAAGGTATTCGTGCCGCGGAAGAGCTGGAGAAAAACGGCATCAAATGTAACCTGACGCTGCTGTTCTCTTTTGCTCAAGCGCGTGCCTGTGCCGAAGCTGGCGTGTTCCTGATTTCACCGTTCGTGGGACGTATTTATGACTGGTACAACAGCCGTAAACCGCTGGACCCGTATGTAGCCGATGAAGATCCCGGCGTGAAATCTGTGCGTCGTATCTACGACTACTACAAAAAGCATCGTTATAGCACCATCATCATGGGCGCGAGCTTCCGTAAAGTAGAACAGATCATCGCACTGGCAGGTTGTGACCGCCTGACCCTTTCACCCAACCTGTTGGAAGAGCTGCAAAACAGCGATGCGCCGTTAGAACGTAAACTTGAACCTTCTACTGAAGGCTTCCACCAGCCGGCGTCGCTCTCTGAAGCGGAATTCCGTTGGGAACATAATCAGGATCCTATGGCAGTAGAAAAACTGTCTGAAGGCATCCGCCAGTTTGCTGTCGATCAGCAGAAACTTGAAGATGTGTTGGCTGCTCGTCTGTAGTTTTCATCACATTATTCGTGGGCGAGACCTTTCTCGCCCGCAGGTATAACAAGGGAGAACCCTATGTCATCACGCAGAGAGTTGGCGAACGCGATACGTGCATTAAGTATGGATGCGGTACAGAAAGCAAACTCAGGCCATCCCGGCGCACCCATGGGCATGGCGGACATCGCGGAAGTGTTATGGCGCGATTTCCTGAAACATAATCCAACCAATCCCGCTTTTCTTGATCGTGACCGTTTTATTCTCTCCAACGGTCACGGCTCAATGCTGCTTTATAGCCTGTTGCACCTGAGCGGCTACGATTTACCGATTGAAGAGCTGAAAAACTTCCGCCAGCTGCATTCAAAAACGCCGGGCCACCCAGAAATTGGTTATACACCGGGCGTAGAAACTACCACGGGCCCGCTGGGTCAAGGTCTGGCCAATGCCGTAGGCCTGGCGATTGCCGAGCGCACCTTAGCCGCCCAGTTTAACCGTCCCGATCATGAGATCGTTGACCACTTCACTTATGTGTTCATGGGCGACGGCTGTTTGATGGAAGGTATCTCACACGAAGTGTGTTCACTGGCCGGCACCTTGGGTCTGGGCAAATTGATTGGCTTCTACGATCACAACGGCATCTCCATTGACGGTGAAACAGAAGGCTGGTTTACCGACGATACCCATAAGCGCTTCGAAGCCTATAACTGGCATGTGATCGGTGATATTGATGGGCACGATTCCGAAGCCATCAGCAAGGCGATTAAAGAAGCGCAGAGCGTTACCGATAAGCCATCGCTGATTATTTGCCGCACCGTTATCGGTTTCGGTTCACCGAACAAGGCAGGTAAAGAAGAGGCGCATGGCGCGGCGCTGGGCGAAGAAGAAGTCGCGCTGACACGTAAAAAGCTCGGCTGGAACTATCCGCCGTTCGAAATCCCACAAGATATTTATCAGCAATGGGATGCGAAAACAGCCGGTGCAGAGCACGAAAAAGCGTGGGATGCCAAGCTGGACGCCTACAAGCAAGCCCACCCGGAGTTGGCGCAGGAATTTCTCCGCCGCATGAATGGCGAAATGCCATCGACCTGGGAAGCGGATACCGCGAAATTTATTGCTGACCTGCAGGCAAATCCGCAAAAAATCGCCAGCCGTAAAGCGTCACAAAACTCGCTGGAAGTTTACGGCAAGCTGCTGCCAGAATTCCTTGGCGGTTCCGCGGATCTCGCGCCAAGTAACCTCACCATTTGGTCAGGTTCCAAATCGATTAAAGAGGATCACGCCGGTAACTACATTCACTACGGCGTACGTGAATTTGGTATGACCGCGATTGCCAATGGTATCGCCCATCACGGCGGTTTTGTGCCGTACACCGCCACCTTCCTGATGTTTGTGGAGTACGCACGTAACGCGGCCCGTATGGCAGCGTTGATGAAAGCGCGTCATATCATGGTTTATACCCATGACTCGATTGGCTTGGGTGAAGATGGCCCAACGCACCAGCCGGTTGAGCAGCTCGCCAGCCTGCGTTTGACGCCTAATATGAGCGTCTGGCGTCCTTGCGACCAGGTTGAAACGGCTGTGGCGTGGAAAGCCGCCGTTGAGCGTCATCATGGTCCAACCGCGTTAATTCTGTCGCGTCAAAACCTGGCGCAACCGGAGCGTACGCAAACGCAGATCGACAACATTGCGCGCGGCGGTTATGTGCTGAAAGATTGTGACGGTACGCCGGAAGTGATCCTGATCGCAACAGGTTCCGAGATGGAAATCACGCTGGGCGCTGCGGAGAAGCTGACAACGGGCGGCCACAAAGTTCGCGTGGTGTCGCTACCGTCAACCGATCTGTTTGATGCCCAGGACAGCGCCTATCGTGAATCTGTGCTGCCATCAACGGTGAGAGCGCGTGTTGCCGTGGAAGCCGGAATTGCCGATTACTGGTTCAAATACGTGGGTATTGATGGTGCCATCGTCGGCATGACCACGTTTGGTGAGTCTGCGCCTGCCAGCAAGCTGTTCACGGAGTTTGGCTTCACGATTGAAAATATCGTTAGCCATGCCGAAGCATTACTCAAGCCGGTTTAATGCTTTCGCCCTTCCCGCTTAATCGGGAAGGGCCATTTCAGTTCATAGCCTGAAACATAAAAAAATCTTTTCTCCCCTCTTCCTGTCTCGCCCAAACTGATTACTATAGATTTCCATCCGATTCTTATAGCGAACTCTCGTCTGTTGAAAATGCGCACATCTTATTTACTGGCCTTAATGGTTTCTCTGCTTCCATTAAAAAGCATGGCGCAGGTCGCGCCCGATCCATTACTGGCTTCGCAGATCGTTGATCGCTATGCCGAACACATCTTTTACGGCAGCGGCGCAACCGGTATGGCGCTGGTGGCCATTGACGGTAATCAGCGCGTATTCACTAGCTTTGGTGATACCCGTCCGGGTAATAACGTTCGCCCACAAAAAGATTCCCTGATCCGTATCGCCTCGCTGAGCAAACTGATGACCAGCGAAGTGATGGTTAAAATGGCGGAGCGCGGTCAAATTCGCCTTGATGATCCGCTGAGTAAATATGCACCGCCCGGCACGCGCGTACCCAGCTACAACGGTCAACCTATTCGTCTGATCAACTTATCGACTCACACCAGCGGACTGCCGCGTGAGCAGCCAGGCGGGAAACCTCATCGTCCCGTATTCGTCTGGCCTACGCGCAGCGAACGCTGGAACTGGTTGCCACAGGCAAACCTGAAAGCGGTACCGGGTACCGATGCAGCCTACTCCAATCTCGGTTACGATTTACTGGGCGATGCGTTGTCACGCGCCGCAGGCATGCCCTATCCCGCGCTGTTTCAGCAATTGATTACTCGCCCGCTGGGCATGAAGGACACAACGTTTACGCCTTCACCAGAGCAGTGCGGACGTTTAATGGTGGCTGAGAAAGGTGCCAGCCCCTGTAATAATACGCTGGCGGCAATTGGCAGCGGCGGCGTTTACTCCACACCCGATGATATGGGGCGCTGGATGCAGCAGTTCCTGAATTCAGCCGTCAGCCGACGTACGCCGCAGGTTGATCGTATGCAGACGCTGATTTATCAGCGCAGTCAGCTGCAGAAAGTGCAAGGCATGGATGTGCCGGGCAAAGCCGACGCGTTGGGCATGGGTTGGGTTTATATGGGGCCAAAAGAGGGTCGTCCGGGTATTATTCAAAAAACCGGCGGCGGTGGTGGCTTCATTACCTATATGGCGATGGTGCCGCAGCATAACATCGGCGTGTTTGTCGTGGTTACGCGTTCTCCGCTGACCCGCTTTACACCCATGAGTGATGGCGTAAATAACATGCTGGCTGAACTGGTCGGCAACCAAATCGGTTCACCCATGATGGTTCAAGCCATTCCTTAACGCTGCTGAGGAGTGGAACGCGACTGGCTCACCCACAACGTGGGCCAGTCATCGCTGCTGTGCCACGCGTCGCACGTTGATTCCTCAGCATATTCCGCCAGCACGAAACTGTTGCCATCGAACTGCCAGCGCGATGCTGAACCGCAATCGCCCAAACCGCGACCTTTTCCGAAGGTATAAAGCTGTCCAGTTGCCGCATCGTATTCGGCATTGATCAATTCAAGTTGACGTTCATTAATGGTTGGCGGTGTAAACGGCAGCGTCAGGCTAATTCCCCGCGCCACATAAGGCTGCTCGCGCGTCACTTCGAAAGCTAAATCAATCACGTTATATGCCCCCATTTCACAGCTCACCAACAGCAATGCCTTGGTATCAGTGAGCGGCGACACGCTGACTTCACGCCGCATCGGATCAAGCGAACAGGAATCGGTGTTAACGCGCCAGGTGCCGTAATCGATTAAACCGCTGGTTTCTTCTCGCGTCAGCGCCGCAGGTTGCGGTAGCGCCTCTGGCAGCGCAGGCACTTTAGGCTGCGGCGGCACATCCCAGATTGCGCGATCGCCGCGCTTTATCCAGGCGCTCATGCCGTTAACGCGCCCTTGCACATCATCCATCAGCAGCAGCGCCGCCTTCATGCCGCGCAGGGAGATAAGGGCTTTGGGATCAAACGTGAGTTGCAGGCTTTTGGCTTCCATGACCAGATCAAGAAATTCGTCGATCGCGATGGCGTTGCTGGTAGCGAGATGATGGGACTCGACCGTCCAGTGTTTCAGGTCGGGTTTCAGGCGGCGTTGATCAATCAGCAGGTTGTCTTTCAGATCACCGCCAGGCAGCTCACCGCTGTAGGCGCTGCCGTAGTCGATACGCAGCAACGGGCGATCGTTCACCCCGGCGTGGCGCGAAATCGTCATGACTAATCCATTGTCGCCCGGAATATTGCGTGCCACGCAAAATGCCGCATTGTTGCAGGTCATCTGCCAGTCAGAAAATGACTTTTGCAGTGGATCGGCCCGCACGCTGGCAACAAAAAGAAAAGACAACACTAACAGCGATTTAATCCAATGCAACATTAAGAAAACCGGTCCCCAAATCTTTAAAGTGGAGATGATAACGCAACGGCGAACCCAAAGAAGACCGGAATCTGTGACCGCGCCCAGAAAGCGTTATTAACTGGCTAAAAAGCGTTCATCATCGTGATAAGCCGTAAAGAGTGAAGCTTAGGAAAACATCATCGTTTTTGCAGCGCTTTCGCTCAATCAGATTCATCGGACAATTTGCTCTGTTCTCGAATCGGTCAAATACACAGAAACGGTCAAATACGGTCATGCTATAGTCATTGCCCCTTTCTCGCTTATAACGTGAGTCGATCATGGACATCGCCGTTAATACCGCCTTTTTCGTGATATCAATCACATTTTATTTGTACGCCCCCTCCAAATTTTCATAAAAACTTAATAAACATCACTTTGCTCTCGCACAGCAAATATTGCCCTGTGGAGTCGTGTCCAGGACACATTTTTGCCGTGCGCCATCCAGTACTTTATTGTCATCGGAGGCCAGCATGTTGCCGATTGAACGCCAGCAGCGAATTATTGATGAATTAACAATTAATGGTCGGGTTATCGTCACCGAATTAGTTTCACTGTGTCATGTTTCGCAGGAAACCATTCGTCGAGATTTAAACCAATTAGAAAAACGCGGCCTGTTACAACGTAGCCATGGCGGTGCAGTACTGCCTAAAGGCAAGCAGCCAATATCCAGGGAAATATTCGAGCCATAAATGAATATGAATTATCTTTTCGCCAAAGAATAAATGAACACGTCGATGCCAAAATGGCGATTGCCAAACGTGCGCTCGATTTTATCAGCGTGGGAGATTGTTTATTACTCGATAGCAGTACCACCTGTTTTTATTTGGCGCGGCAATTACCCGATATTGAATTAACGGTATTAACCAATTCATTACGTATTGTGCAGACGCTGGCAGCACGCGGCAGTATTCGCACCATTTGCTTAGGCGGGGAATATTCTGACCGCTATGAAGATTTCCACGGCATTGTTGCCGAACAGCCGTTAAAAGAGTTTCAAATAAACAAGATCTTTTTTCCTGTAGCAGTTTAGGTAACGACGGTTATTTACGTGAAGGCAATGAACATAACGCGCATTTAAAACAGCAAATGATTCTGGCAGCAGAAAGAAAACATCTGTTGATGGACAGCAGTAAATTTTTACGACCCTCATTCGCGCGTATTTGTCATTATCGCGATGTGGATTTTCTCATTACTGACCAATTAAAAGATAAAGAGCTGGAACAAGAACTGGCGTGGAACGGCGTGAATATTATTGATTGTTCACAACGCTCGCAGTCAATGCAGCTAATAAAAAATTAAACGGAGTCTTTATGAAAAAACATCTTATCGCCTGTTCTCTCATCGCCTTGTTTGCTGTTCAGGCCCAAGCTGCGGACAAATTACGCATGGGCATCGTCGTGAAAATTGGTGGTATTCCCTGGTTTAACGCCATGGAAGCGGGCATTAAAAGCCAGGCGGAAAAAGTGGCATCGATGCCTGGATGGTTGGCCCAACGGCGGCTGACCCAGCATTGCAGGTACGTGCAATTGAAGATTTGATTGCGCAGAAAGTCGACATTATTGGTGTGGTACCCAACGATCCGAAAGTACTGGAGCCGGTGCTGCAACGTGCCCGTGACGCCGGAATAAAAGTGATCACGCACGAATCACCGGGTCAGAAATATGCCAACTGGGATTTCGAGTTGGTTGACGCACCCACGCATGGCATCAACCACATGAAAGCGCTGGCACAGTGTATGCACGAAGAGGGCAAATACGCCATGTACGTCGGCAGCCTGACCGTGCCATTGCATCAGGAATGGACTGACGCTGCGCTGAATTACCAAAAAGAACACTATCCAAAAATGCAGATGGTGACCGACAAGTTTGGTGTGGGCGAATCGCTGGATGACTCAATTCGCACCACCAACGAGCTGATGTCTAAATATCCCGATCTGAAAGGCATCATGGCCTTCGGCTCACAAGGCCCAATTGGTGCCGGTCGGGCCGTGATGAACCGCAATAAAATCAATCAAGTTTGCGTTATTGGTGCGTTTAGTCCGGGGCAAGGCGCGCAGTTGGTGAATCGCGGTGCGATCAAAGGTGGCTATATCTGGAACCCGGAAACGGCTGGCGAAGTGTTTGTACGGGTCGCCGAAATGATGCAGAAAAACCAGCCGATTAAACAGGGTATGACTATCGAAGGTTTGGGCAACGTCAACGTGGATGAAGCTAATCACACCATCATCGGTAACAACACCGAAAGCCTGGACAAAGCCAACCTGCCGAAACTGATCAAACTGGGGCTGTAACCATGGAACGTGTCGAACCACAGACGCTCATCGTCCTCGACAATCTGTCAAAGACGTTTGGCGGTAACCGCGCACTGAGCGATATTTCGCTAACACTACTGGAAGGCGAAGTGCACTGCCTTGCCGGAACCAACGGCTGTGGCAAGAGTACGTTAATCAAAGTCATTTCCGGGGTGCATGCCCCGGACAGTGGCAGCCAGATCCGCCTTGGCAACAGCAGCCAGGGTTTTTCCAGGCTGACATCGCGTCAGGCGCGTGACTTTGGTATCCAGGTGATTTATCAGGATCTGTCACTGTTTCCGAACCTAAGCGTCGCCGAAAACATCGGTTTCGAACACAATCTGCGTGGTCTGTTTGGCTGGCATCGCGCAGGAAAACTGCGTGCCAGCGCACAGCGTATTGTTGAAGAGCTAAATTTCGACCTGAATTTAGATCTAAAAGTGGCGGAGCTTTCCATCGCTCAGCGTCAGCAGGTGGCGATTTGCCGCGCGCTGGTCGCAGATGCCCGATTGGTGATTATGGATGAACCCACCGCGTCGCTGACGCGCACCGAAGTCAACCAGCTGCTGCGCACCGTGCGCTATCTGAAAGAGAAGAACATTTGCGTGGTGTTTGTCAGCCATCGACTCGATGAAGTGCTGGAAATATCCGACCGCGTGACGGTTATCCGAGATGGTCGCAAAATGGGCTGTTGGTCAGCGCGTGATATGACTCCGCACCATCTGACCGAACTCATGACCGGCCTAAAGCTGGATTACTCGTTGAAATCCCCTTCTCACAATCCTGACCGCGTGATGCTCGAAGTCGAGCGGCTAAGCCGCGCCGGGCAATATCACGATGTGAGTTTTCGTCTGTTCGAAGGCGAAGTGTTGGGGTTATGCGGCCTGCTTGGCTCCGGGCGCACTGAACTGGCGCTGTCACTGTTTGGTATGACCAAACCGGACAGCGGTAAAATCTGGCTCGACAGCAAACCGGTACGTTTTCGTGGGCATGAAGATGCCATCAAAGCCGGAATCGGTTACGTATCCGAAGATCGGCTGACACTGGGTTTAGTGCAGCAGCAATCGGTGGCCGACAACATGGTGCTGCCGATCCTCGACAAGCTGCAAAACCGTTTTCACATTATTGACGAATACCGCAAGAACAAGCTGATCTTACAGTGGATCCAGCAGCTCGGCGTACGCGTGACCGATCCCAACCTGGCCATTTCCACCCTTTCTGGCGGTAATCAGCAGAAAATCGTGTTGGCAAAATGGGTGCTGACGCAACCCCGTATTCTGATCCTCGACTCGCCAACCGTTGGCGTAGATGTCGGTGCAAAAGCCAGCATCTATCAATTAATCCACGAACTGGCGCGTGAAGGATTGTCGATCATCCTGATTTCCGACGAAGTACCGGAAGTTTGGTACAACTGCGACCGTATTCTGCACTTTCGCGACGGCACCATTCATGCCGAATATCAACCCGATACCGTTGAACAACAACAGCTGGCGGAGGTGATCAATGCCTGACTTCTCTCGTTTACGCCCACATTCCAGTCAGGGTTGGCTCACTTGGGTGATGCTGGCATTTATTGTTTTTTCTCAGTGGCCAGCGACCAGTTTCTCAGCGTGCAAAATTTGTTAGACCTGGCGGAAAGCTACGCCGTAACCGGCATTTTCGCCCTCGGATTGTTTGTTGTCTTGGTCACTGGCGGCATCGATATCTCCTTTGCTGCGGTGGCTTCGGTGGTGCAGTACCTGATCGCCTCGCTGTTTGTGCACTACCAGTTTGATAATGCCCTTTTGAGCATTGTGCTGGCGATTGTCTGCGGCACGCTGTTTGGTGTGCTCAACGCCTGGTTGATTACCACGCTGCGAGTGGTGTCGATCATCATCACCATCAGTATGCAATCGCTGCTGTTTGGCCTGCTGATGTGGATGACGGGCGGACGCAGCCTGTATGCGCTGCCGGATTGGTGGATCACCTTGCGTAACGTGCTGCCGTTTGAATGGCAGGGCCAAACTTTCCAGGTCGGTTTGCCGCTGATCACCATGCTGATTATTGCCGCACTCACCGCCGTGATGCTGAACAAAACCCATTTAGGCCGTCAGCTCTATGCGGTGGGCGGTGATGCCGAATCAGCGCGGCGCGTGGGTATCCGGGTTGGCTTGATTCACCTGTTCGCTTACGGCTGGCTGGGTGCAATGGCGGCGATTGGCGGATTAGTACAGGTCTATCGCATGGGTGAAGTGGTACCGAATGCGTTGGTTGGTGGTGAGCTGGATGTACTGGCAGCAACGGTGCTGGGCGGCGCGAGCCTGATGGGCGGCAAAGGCACGGTTAGCGGCACACTGATGGGCGTGTTCCTGATCGCCATCCTAAAAAATGGCCTCAACCTGATTGGCGTCTCTAACTACTTCATGAACATTGTGGTCGGCAGCGTAATCATGGTGGCGATTGCTGTCACTCACTACAAAAAACGCAAAGAAACTGACGTTAGTTTTGTCTGACGGAAGGAGGCGCTATGAAAAGATTTTCTGCATCGTTATCGGCATTGAAACCGGACGGCACCAATATTGGACTGATGTTACTGATCGCGTTTGCACTGGCGCTGTTCAGTATCTTGCTGCCGGGCCGTTTTCTCACTGACTCGACCTTCCTCAGCATGGCGTTTCAGCTGCCGGAGCTGGGCTTGCTGACGCTGGCCATGTTCATCGCCATTTTAAGTGGTGGCCTGAATCTGGCGATTATTACCACCGCCAACCTGACCAGCTTATTTATTGCGTGGGTGCTGTTGAGCATGCTGCCAGACGGTGCCAGCACAGGTCAGCAACTGTTATGGCTGGCGCTGGCGGTGATTGGCGCGATGATCATCGCCCTTGTGATTGGTGTGATAACTGGCGTGATGGTAACGCGTATTGGCGCTCATCCGATTCTGGTTACGCTCGCCACCATGATGACCATCAACGGCATTGGTATTTGGCTGACCAAAGGTGCAGCGGTAAGCGGTATGCCCGCCGTAGTGCGCGCCTTGGGTTCCAACACCTTGCTGGGCGTGCCGTTGCCGCTGTGGGTATTCCTGATTGCCGCCGCGCTGCTGGCTCTGTTCCTTGGTAAAACCCGTGCAGGTAAATGCATTTACATGGGTGGCAGCAATATCAACGCCACCTGGTTTAGTGGCGTGAATACGCATCGCATGGTGGTGCTGGTGTACGTCATTTCTAGCCTGCTGTGCGTGCTGGCGGGGCTGATCATGATGGCACGCTTCAATTCGGCGCGAATGGGTTACGGCGACGCCTACTTATTGCTGACCGTGCTGGCCATCATCCTCGGCGGCACCGATCCCAACGGCGGATTCGGACGCGTCACCGGCGTGGTGCTGGCATTGGTTGCGCTGCAAATCCTCTCTACCGGCTTCAACTTAATGAACATCAGCCAGCACGTCAGCCTCGCCATGTGGGGAGCGGTGTTAATCGTGGTGCTGGCCTTTAAACAGGGTAAAGCCCGACTCAATGAAAGCCGTGCCGTTAAGCGCAGCAAACTGCTGAGCACGGCGTTAAATCCTCTGACTCACAAAAAGGAAGTATGATGCGTATTCAAATCTCTCCGTCATTGATGTGCATGAATTTAATGGAGATCAAGCAGCAATTGTCTGTGTTGAACTCGCGAGCAGACTTCCTGCACGTTGATATTATGGATGGTCACTACGTAAAAAATATTACGCTGTCGCCGTTTTTCATTGAGCAGATTCGCCCCCATACGCCAGTAGCCATTGATGTGCATTTAATGGTGGAGCATCCCAACGATTTTATCGAAGCCGTGGCCAAAGCCGGGGCAGATTATATTTGCCCACACGCTGAGACCATCAACCGCGACGCGTTTCGGGTGATTAATCACATCCGTAGCCTGGGAAAAAAGTGGGTATCGTACTGAACCCGGCCACACCGGTTTCGTTTATTCATCACTACATTCATCTGCTCGACAAGATCACCGTGATGACCGTCGATCCGGGCTACGCCGGGCAGCCTTTCATTCCAGAAATGGTGCAAAAAATTCAGGAGCTAAAAGCGCTGAAGCTGGCGCATGGCCATCGCTATTTAATTGAAATTGATGGCTCCTGTAATCAACGCACCTATAGCACTTTGCTGGACGCAGGTGCAGAAGTGCTCATTGTCGGCACATCCGGCCTGTTTACTATTCATGACGATCTCGCTACCGCCTGGACCATGATGCGTGACAGTATCGATACGGCGCAGGGCTTGCAGCAGGAGTCGGCATGAAATCACGCTGGCTTGGCATTGACATTGGCGGCACCAGTACACGCTTGCAGCTGATGGAAGAAGGTCGGGCATGGTCCGGCTTTCGTAAAGTGTCCACCGCCAGCTGGGCGCAACAACCGGATGCGCTCGCCGCGCTGGGCAATGTCATCAGTGAAACCTTAGAACAGCAGCCGGTTAGCGGTGTGATGCTCGGTTTACCCGGCATTCTCAGTCGCGACCGGCAGCAGGTTATTTCACTGCCCTTTATTCAGGCGCTGGATAACCAGCCGGTTGCCGCCATGCTCAGTCGCAGGCTCAAGGTTCCAGTGGCAATGGATAAAGACGTTAACCACCTGATGCTATGGGATTTAATGCAGCTCGATCCCGTGCCAAACTGCGCGGTAGGTTTGTATCCCGGTACGGGCATGGGTAACAGCTTGTGGCTGGAAGGTCGGTTTTATCACGGTCATCATGGTGGCGCAGGAGAATTGGGGCATGTGCCGTTGTCCGGTAATTCCCTGCCCTGCCCTTGCGGTAACATGGGATGCGCGGAAACCTTAACCTCCGGGCATTGGCTAAGTCGCTGGGCCGCTAAATATGCGGCTGAAACCGACATGTCGCAACTGTTCACCCTACAGGGCGCTCACCCGGATTTGCAGGCGTTTGTGCAACGCTTAGCGGAACTCATTGCTACAGAGATGAATATTCTCGATCCAGAATATTTGATTCTTGGCGGTGGCGTGCTGTCGATGACAGATTTCCCGCTGGCTAGCTTGCGCAGCCGTATTCAGCAACATCTGCGTCCACCGGTAACGCGCGAGGGTCTGAAGATTATTTTCAGCCATGCTACCGATCATACCGGTTGTCGTGGCGCCTGCCTCGCAGCCGAACGGCGCTTCAGGAGTGAAGAATGAAAGGCAAAGTCTGTGTTTTTGGATCGTTCAACCTTGATGTTGTCGCCGGTATGACGCGCTTTCCGCTGCCGGGTGAATCACTGATTGCGCAACACAGCATGATGGGCCCCGGCGGTAAAGGCGCAAATCAGGCCACCGCCGCGTTGCGGGCAGGCGCTCGGGTGCATTACATCGGTAAAGTCGGCAATGATGATTTTGGCACGTTTGCCCGACGCCATCTGGAAAAGACCGGCTTTGATGCGATTACGCTGTTTACGTGTAAAGAAAAACCCACCGGCAATGCGTTGATTTATGTCGCCGGTAACGATGCGGAAAATATGATTTCGGTTTATCCGGGCGCGAATTTAACCGTCTCCGCCGCCGAAGTGACGCGCTGCCAGCCAACGGTAGCCGCGGCAGATATTCTCCTGGTGCAGCTGGAGAATAATCTTAGTGCAATAACCCGCATGATTGATAACGCCCGTGCAGCGAACACGTTCGTCATTCTGAATCCAGCACCGTTTCAGAAGATCAGCGACAGGCTGCTCGCCAAGGTTGATTTACTTACGCCCAACAGCACGGAAGCGACGCTGTTAACAGGCGTGACGATAACCGATATCTCCTGCGCGCAACGCGCCGCGGAAAGATTGCATCGCAAAGGTGCGCGTCAGGTGATCATTACTTTGGGTACCGCCGGCGCGCTGCTTTCTACGGAAAACCAGCAGTTACGTATTCCCCTGTTTCCCGCCACGCCACAGGACACTACCGGTGCAGGCGATGCATTTAACGGTGCGCTTGCTGCACGTTTGGCGGCGGGCGAATCGCTGGAACAGGCGGCTTTATTTGCGGCGGCGTTTGCTTCGGTGTGTGTAGAGCGTGCAGGCGCGGCACATTCTATGCCGTCCTACGCGGAAGCCTTATCGCGTCTGCACGCGCATCCGGAATGCCAACCTAATCTGCTGGCCGAAGATGTTAAGGCTTAAGCCAGCCCGCAATCTGGGCGTGCTGCAATAGCATGATGGTTTTGCCGTCGCGGATGCGCCCATCTTTCACCATCGCGAGTGCATCAGGGAATGTCATTTCCAGCACATCAATATCTTCATCTTCTACGCCGCCGCCCGCGTTGTCGCGCAGCGAATCATTATATTCAGCGGCAAAGAAATGAATCAGTTCCGTTACGCCGCCCGGCGACATATAGCAGGCATAGAGTTTTTCTACCTGGCCCACCGCGTAACCGGTTTCTTCTATCGCCTCTTTACGAATGCAATCTTCCGGCGAATCGTCATCGAGTAATCCTGCGCAGGCTTCAATCAGCATGCCGCTTTCATTACCGTTGATGTAGGTCGCGATGCGAAACTGGCGCGTCAGCACCACACTGTTTTTATCACGGTTGTAGAGCAGAATTGTAGCGCCGTTGCCTCGGTCGTAAACTTCGCGTTTGTGGCGCAGCACTTCACCTTTTTTATCGGTGAGTTCATAGGTG
Source organism: Candidatus Pantoea bituminis (assembly GCF_018842675.1). NCBI lineage: Bacteria > Pseudomonadati > Pseudomonadota > Gammaproteobacteria > Enterobacterales > Erwiniaceae > Pantoea > Candidatus Pantoea bituminis. The sequence goes on along the minus strand of NZ_JAGTWO010000004.1, from coordinate 943,633 downwards.
AAGTTGCGCAGAACAAACCAGTTCTCAGACAGCAACTTATCTTTGATAATATTGATCTTTAACGACATAAGGTCTCCGCTACGTCTTTAAGGGGAGCCTGACATCATAGGACGGTGCCGTTCAGAAAACTATCTGAAACTGGTGCTGAAAGAGAATTTAGCGCACCGCGAGCGGCGGTGCGCTAATGAGGTTAAAAGCCGTTTGGCTGATCTTTCATATCTGGCAAGTGGTGCGCGATGCCTTTGTGGCAGTCGATACAGGTTTGCCCGGTTTCTACCGCTTTAGCATGCATTTTCGACGCAACGGTTTTCTGCTGGGTGAAATCCATGTAATCGAAGTTGTGGCAGTTTCGACACTCCTGCGAGTTGTTGTTCTTCATCCTGCGCCATTCGTTCTGCGCCAACTTGATACGGTGATCCTCAAACTTCTGTGGGGTATCAATCAGGCCAAAAATCTTGGCATAAACCTCTTTGCTCGCCTGAATTTTACGGATCATTTTCGGACCCCATTCATGCGGCACGTGGCAATCCGGGCAGGTTGCGCGTACACCGCTGCGGTTGTTGTAATGTACCGTTTGCATATATTCCTGATAAACGTTGTTGCGCATCTCATGACAGCCGATACAGAACTGCTCGCGGTTGGTCAACTCCATGCCGGTATTAAAGCCGCCCCAGAAGAGGATGCCTGCGCCAAAGCCAATCAGCAGTAAAGTGCCAAGCGCAAGACGACTTGGACGTCGCCACCAGCGCCACAGGCGTAAAAGTCGCTGTTTCATCCTCGCCTCACCGGCCAAAACCGGCGGCAGGCCGGAAGCTGTTTTCGACAATCGGCTTGGCATCGGTTTGCGGTACATGACACTGCAAACAGAAGTAGCGGCGCGGCGATACACTGCTGCTTACGCTGCCGTCGCGATCGGTGAAGTGCGTTGGGCTGACACGCGGCGCACCGGTGGTGAGATAACTTTGTGTACCGTGACATTGCAGGCAACGGTTCACATTCTTCGTGACCTGATAACCCTCCACGCTGTGCGGGATCACCGGCGGTTGGTTGACATAGTTTAGTGGCATTCTGCCCTGCTGCTTCGGCTGAAAAATCGCGCCACGGTGCCCAGCGTTAACTTCCGGCGAGGCGGAGAGATCGGCGCTTTCGTTAGCCCAGACTGCGCCGCCCAGTATCAGGGCGGCAAGAGTGATAAAGGTAATGATCGTTTTCATTGCGTCCTGCCTTAAATTTTAACCAGCTTAACGGCGCATTTTTTATAATCGTTCTGTTTTGAGAGCGGATCGGTCGCGTCCAGCGTAATGTTGTTCGCCATCACACCCGCATCAAAAAACGGCATGAAAACCAGCCCTTGCGGCGGTTGGTTACGACCCCGCGTTTCCACATGAGCGAAAGTTTCCCCGCGACGTGAAACCACACGCACCTGCTCGCCACGGCGTAAACCGCGCGATTTCGCATCCAGCGGATGAATGTAAAGCAGCGCTTCCGGCACAGCGCGATGCAACTCCGGCACGCGGCGCGTCATGGTGCCGGTGTGCCAGTGCTCCAGCACGCGACCGGTACAGAACCATAAGTTGTATTCCTCATCCGGCATTTCCGCTGGTGGCTCGTACGGCAGCGCAAAAATCACCGCTTTGCCGTCTGGCTGGCCATAAAAACGCACGCTTTCACCGGTTTTCACGTAGCTGTCGTAACCTTCGCGGTAGCGCCAGCGGGTCTCTTTTCCCTCCACCACGGGCCAGCGCAAGCCACGTGCTTCGTGATAAGCATCGAACGGCGCAAGGTCGTGACCATGACCGCGACCAAAGCTGGCGTACTCTTCAAACAAGCCTTTTTGCAGATAGAAGCCAAACGCACGTGCTTCATCATTCAGGCGATCGTCTGCCACTTCACTCAGCGGAAACCGGTCAACCTGACCATTTGCGTAAAGCACGTCATAAAGTGTTTTGCCACGCAGACTGGGATCCTGCGCCAGCAGTTCTTCCGGCCACACCTCTTCTAACCTGAAGCGTTTAGAGAAATTCACGATCTGCCAGAGATCAGATTTTGCTTCGCCCGGCGCTTTGACCTGCTGATGCCAAAACTGCGTGCGGCGCTCGGCGTTGCCATACGCGCCCTCTTTTTCTACCCACATTGCGGTAGGCAAAATGAGGTCCGCAGATAAGGCGCTGACGGTGGGATAAGGATCGGAGACCACTACGAAGTTTTGCGGATCGCGCCAACCTGGCATGCGATCTTCGGTGAGATTTGGCCCGGCCTGCATGTTGTTGTTACACATTGACCAATAGGCGTTGAGCTTGCCATCTTTCAGTGCGCGATCTTGCGCCACTGCATGTAAACCGATTTTGGCGGGAATGGTGCCGCTCGGCAGCTTCCACAGCTTTTCAGCCAGCGCCCGGTGCTTATCATTGTTCACCACCATATCAGCGGGCAGACGATGGGAAAACGTACCCACTTCACGCGCCGTACCGCAGGCGGAAGGCTGGCCGGTCAGCGAGAACGGGCCGGTGCCGGGACGCGAGATTTTACCGGTCAGCAAATGCAGGTTGTAGCAGAGGTTATTTGCCCAGACACCGCGCGTGTGCTGGTTGAAACCCATGGTCCAGTATGAAACCACTTTCACGTTTGGATCGGCATAAAGTTCAGCCAATGCCAGCAGTTGATCCTGCTCTACGCCGCTCATCTGGCTGGCTTTCTCAACGGTATATTCGGAGACGTGTCGGGCAAATTGTTCAAAGTTGATCGGCGTTGAATCACCGCTGTCCGGGTTTTTCGCCGTGCTTTGACGTGGATCGCCAGGACGCAAACCGTAGCCAATATCCGTTGCGCCTTTACGTAAGGTGACGTGACGTGCCAGGAAATCTTTGTCGACCCGATTGGTTTGAATGATGTAGTTGGCGATGAAATTCATGATCACCAGATCGGTCTGCGGCGTAAAGACCATCGCATTGTCGGCTAATTCAAAGCTGCGGTGACGGTAAGTTGAAAGCACCGCCACTTTGACGTTTTCATTGCTGAGGCGGCGCGCTGTCAAGCGTGACCAGAGAATCGGATGCATCTCGGCCATGTTTGAGCCCCACAGCACAAAGGCGTCGGCCTGTTCGATATCATCGTAGCAGCCCATTGGCTCATCCATGCCGAAGGTACGCATAAAACCCACCACCGCCGATGCCATGCAGTGACGCGCGTTAGGATCAAGGTTATTGGTACGAAAACCGGCTTTCATCAATTTAGAGGCGGCATAACCTTCCCATACCGTCCACTGACCTGAGCCGAACATGCCTACCGATTCTGGCCCCTTGGCTTTCAGCGCTGCTTTGAATTTTTCCTCCATGATGTCGAATGCTTGATCCCAGGAAACCGGGGAAAACTCGCCGTTCTTGTCATAACGTCCGTCGATCATGCGCAGCAAAGGCTGTGTCAGACGATCTTTTCCATACATGATCTTGGGCAGGAAATAGCCTTTGATACAGTTCAGACCGCGGTTCACTTCTGCTTGTGGATCGCCTTGCGAGGCCACCACACGCCCATTCTGCGTTCCTACCAGCACGCCGCAGCCGGTGCCACAAAAGCGGCACGGCGCTTTTTCCCAACGAATCGGTTCACCCATGCCAGGCGTGGCTTGCGTCACCGTCGGGATGGTTAAACCGGCGGCCATCGCGGCCGCAGCCGCCGCGTTAGCTTTCATAAAATCACGACGACTTACGCTCATGATGCTTCCTTACTCTGTTCCAGCTCTTCATCCTGCTGGTGATAGACCAGCGAAACGGCTAACACGCCGGGAATCTCTCGCGTTGACTCAATATTTCTCAGCAGGCTGGCGGCATCGGGTGCGCCCAACGTCACGGCCAGCGAGCCTTTCTCTTCTGATGCCGCCGCGATTGCCGCGTCATCCATTGCCAGTAACGCTGACTGCACTGCGGCGATATCCGCCGCGCGCGCCTGAATTACCAGGCCGCAAACATGCCAGCTATTTTCATTACGCATGCGCTAATCCTGTTGCAGAGACCGGGCAAAGCGCGATGCAGGCGCCGCATCCGGTACAGTTTTCGGGGTGAACTTCCGGTTGCGCTACGCCCAACCTGTTGAAGTGGAATGTTATGGCTTGCTGCTCACAACTCTCCTGACAGCTGCGACAGTTCACGCCCTGAAAAGCGATACAGCGCTCATCAATTTTTATTCTGAGTGGCCAAGGCTGAGTATCACGTAAGGTGAATAACGGCTGTGGGCAAGCATCCGCGCAGTCACCGCAAAAGGTGCATTCACCTTGTGAAAAATCTATCTGCGGCTCGCTGCCAGAAAGCAGAACAATAATTTGCGTGTCGCATGCGTCAACACAGCGTGCGCAGCCATCACAGCCGGGGTGATGACGCCACCAAGGCAACGTGAAACCGTTCGGCGTATTCGTGCGTCGTTGCCCGGTTAAAAATCCCCTGCGTGACAGCGCCATTGCGCCCTCGTCGAATGAATAGTGTGTTGGCGCGTAAAATAGCCTGAGGGTTTACAGGGGTATATCACTCGAAGGGAGTAATTCCTGAAGGTGGATCAAAGGAAGGGGAAGCAGTATGAGGCGAGATCAAAAAAGCCAGCCCGAAGGCTGGCTTTAACGGATGATCAACGCAATTTAGTGCGAGGCTTCATCGACCAGTTTGCTGGGTTTAACATCATCATCATGGCTGTGCAGATGATCATGTTCGGTCTGAGCGATGGCATTAACGCGCTTGCGCACGCCAAACCAACCAAGCACCAGCACCACAGCAATCAACGGAATTGAGGCGATGGTGTAGGTACCGTTTGGATAATCGAATGCCATTAACACCAGGACGCTGAACAGGAACAGCAGCGTCAGCCACGAGGTAAACGGCGCGCCTGGCAGCTTAAAGCTAACATCATCCGCTTTGCCCTCTTTGATCGCTTTACGCAGGCGCAACTGACACACCACGATAAACGCCCATGAAGAGATGATGCCCAGCGAAGCGATGTTCAGGACAATCTCAAACACCTGCGACGGCACATAATAGTTCAGCACCACGCCAATGATGTAAACGCCAATGGTGACCAAAATGCCGGCGTAAGGGACTTGCTGTCCACTCATCTTTGACATGAATTTTGGCGCCGAGCCGCCCATCGACATAGAGCGCAGAATACGGCCCGTTGAATAGAGGCCCGAGTTCAGACTCGACAGCGCGGCACTCAGCACGACGATATTCATGATGCTACCAATGTAAGGCATACCGAGTTTCGAGAAGAAAGTAACGAACGGGCTTTGACCCGCCTGATACGCATTCCACGGCAGTAACAACACCAGTAAAACAACCGAGCCAACGTAGAACAGGCCAATACGCCAAATCACGCTGTTGATCGCCTTAGGCAGCATGGTCTGTGGATCTTTACATTCGCCAGCGGCCGTTCCGACTAACTCGATAGAAGCGAAGGCAAAAACGACACCCTGAATCAAGACCAATGCAGGCAGCAAGCCGTGCGGGAACATACCGCCATTATCGGTGATCAAATGGAAGCCAGTGGTATTGCCATCCAACGGTTTGCCGGTGCCCAAAAACACCACACCAACCACCAGAAAAATCACAATCGCCAGCACTTTGATCAGCGCAAACCAGAACTCCATTTCAGCGAACCATTTCACACCAATCATATTCATGGTGCCAACAATGGCCAGCGCGCCAAGGGCAAATACCCATTGCGGCACATCACCAAACGCGCCCCAATAATGCATATAAAGCGCCACGGCGGTGATGTCCACGATACCGGTCATTGCCCAGTTAACGAAGTACATCCAGCCAGCCACATATGACGCTTTCTCACCGAGAAATTCGCGTGCATAAGAGACAAAATTGCCGCTGCTTGGACGGTGTAAAACCAGTTCGCCCAAAGCACGTAAGATAAAGAAAGAGAAGATACCGCAGACTAAGTAGATGATGGCTAACGCCGGGCCAGCCGCTTGTAAACGCGCACCAGCACCGAGAAACAAGCCGGTACCGATGGCACCACCAATCGCAATCATTTGAACGTGACGGTTGCCCATCGCTTTTTGGTAGCCGGTGTCATGAGAGTTCAGCCAGCGTCTTTTCGCAGCGCGCATCTCGGCTGCAGATTTTTTCGTAGATTTCATAGCTTTCCTGTTTGTCCTGACCATCAATCCACGGCAAACCAATCGTTTGCGTTAAACCGTGCGAAATGGGGTATTTTCCTCTGTGCGCCAGCCTGTGAGTGAGAAGAAAGCGGCGCGGGAATTTACGGCGATGAATCCTACCCGTTCTGCGTGAACGAAGCAAAATATACCGCTGGGATGCACAGGTTGAATTGTAAGAAGGGTTTTTAACGCACAAAAAAACCGGCCATTGGCGGGCCGGTAAAAGCTACAGGGATGGAAAGTGGATCGAGATTAACGATAAATTTCTGCGGTGCCGGTCCACAAGCTGGAATCGCCTGGATTATCAACACCTATAACACGGTAATGGCTTGCGCCCATCTCTTCGGCTTTTTGTGAAAGTTGTTCTGTGGCGTCATCCATAGAACCTCTTACACTGGAGACAGAAACGCTACCTAAACTTTGCATGCCTTGCGCCTGCTCTCGATCAATAGGCGCGGCCGCCAGGGCTGTAAATGAAGCAGAAGCCAGCAGGGCACCGGCCAGAACTGCAGTCAGTTTTTTCATGGGATGCTCCTAAGCAAGATGATTTCGGTTATTACGGTATGAATTATTAGCGCCATAATGAAAGCCAACATGGTCACACTGTAAACTTGTTTAATCTTTAACCACCACCAGGTTTTTAATCCTGGATACTGTCAGTTTAGGTTGTTTTTTGTACAACCTGTAACAGTCTGTCTGAATATTGCGGGGCGTTGCTTGGCGCGGTACGCCGACTCTTTTATAATCCCGCGCTCAAACCAGGGATATTAAGGTGATTGTGAAACGTTCTGTTACTCGCAGTATTGCCCAAGCGCTTACCGCTATCGTTCTGCTATCACTGTTGAGCACTGGCTTGGCCCTGATCACGCTTTCCAGCAGCCTGCGCGACGCGGAAGCCATCAATCTGGCCGGTTCTTTACGTATGCAGAGCTATCGTTTGGCGTGGGACGCCACGCGTGAACCGCAACAGCTCGCGCATCATTTAACTCTTTACCAGCAGACGCTGGACGCACCGGCATTACACAATCTTGATCGCCCTTGGGTACCGCAAGAAGTAATTAATCGCTATCACCGACTGCGCAGCGCCTGGCCGCAGCTGCAACAAAATCTGCAACAGGGTGATGCCAACCTCTACCAACAGCAGGTCGCAATTTACGTCAACGAAATTGATCGTTTCGTGCTGGGATTGCAGCATTACGCTGAAGTGAAGATGCATTTGGTCGCTGTCAGTAGCCTGGTGGGCTTGATCGCCATTGTGGCGCTGGCGTTGATGACGATTCGTTTTACCCGCCAGCAAGTGGTTGGCCCGTTGAACGCACTGGTTACTGCCAGTCGCTACATTGAGAGCGGTAATTTCGCTTTTCCTCCACTGAATGTCGTGCAGGAAAATGAACTCAAGGTGCTGTCGCAAACCTTTAGCGGCATGGCATCACGGTTGCAAACGCATTATCAGCTGCTGCAAAGCACGGTACGGACGAAAACAAGCGATCTAACCGAAGCTAATCGCACCCTTTCGCTGCTGTACAACAGCTCGCAGATGTTGACCGCCAGCCCGCTGCATCCCGCGCTATTTGAAAGTGTGCTAGCGAACGTGCTGGCGAATGAAAAGGTAGAGGCAATTCGGCTGGAAAGTGACAAGTTTTTGTTTTGTGCGGGAGTGAGTCGCAGCGAAAAAGCGTGGCAGCGCGTGCCATTGCAGCAGGACGAGCAGCAAATTGGCGAACTGTGCTGGCAAGCGTCTGATAGCGAACCACCTGAAGCGTTAATGCGCAGCCTGGCGGCCATGTTGGGGCGCGCCATCTGGATTTGGCAAACTCAAAAGCAATATCAACAGATGCTGCTGATTGAGGAGCGCGCCACTATTGCACGCGAACTGCATGATTCGCTGGCGCAGGGGCTTTCATTTTTACGTATCCAACTTACGCTGTTACGCCGCACCGTGGATAAATCTGATCAGGCCGCACATACAATCATCGCAGACTTTGATCGTGCGCTGGCCGATGTTTATCGTCAGCTGCGAGAATTACTGGCGACCTTTCGTCTGACTATCGAACAAGCCGATTTAGTCGCAGCAATGCAGGCGATGATTTTGCCGCTGCAAGAACAGGTTGATGCGCATATCAGTTTTGATTATCAGCCGGGATTACAAAGCCTTGATGCACAGCAGCAGGTGCACGTGTTGCAGATTGCGCGCGAAGCAGTCGTGAACGCCATTCGTCATGCTAACGCGAGCAAAATTGCGGTGGAGTATCAGCGAACCGACGAGGGCGAGCATCTGCTGACCATCACCGATGATGGCGTCGGCATTGCCAGCATCGATGAACCGCCGGGACATTACGGCTTAACCACAATGGCAGAACGGGCTGCACGACTATCGGGCAGCTTAAGCATCAGTGCGCAAGCGCAGGGAACACAGGTGGCGTTGCGCTTCTCGCCGCGTCCGCCTCATCCGCTTGAATAGCGAGATAAAAAGCGTAACCGCAAACAGACTGTTCAAGGCACGATAGCGTCTTTTTACTAGGAGTAAACATGCTGACCTTAATGATTGTGGATGATCATCCGCTCATGCGCCGTGGCATCCGCCAACTGCTGACGCTTGAGCCTCGGCTGGAAGTGGTAGCCGAAGCAAATAACGGCACCGAAGCGCTGGCCGAAGCGCGTCGCCTGACACCCGATGTCATCCTGCTCGACCTGAACATGAAAGGCATGTCGGGGCTGGATACCTTAAAAGCGCTGCGCCATGAAGGGATTTCATCACGTATTTTGGTGCTCACCGTTTCGGATGCCCGTAGCGATATTTACGCCATGGTGGATGCGGGTGCTGATGGTTATCTGCTGAAGGACAGCGATCCCGACATGTTGCTCAGTCAGATTATGCAGGCGGCGCAGGGGCAAAAAGTTTTCAGTGAAGCGGTTGAAAACTATCTCGCTACGCGTCAATACAGTGCCAATCCGTTTCGCCAGCTGACAGAACGTGAACTTGATGTGTTGCAGGAAGTGGCGCGCGGATTATCAAACAAAGAAATCGCTACCACCCTGCATATTTCTGAAGAAACAGTGAAAGTACATATCCGCAATATGCTGCGCAAACTTGATGTGCGCTCACGCGTTGCGGCTACTGTGATGTGGCTGGAGAGCAGAAATAATTAACCTACCGGGCTGTTTTACACTTTCTCCACAATTTCTCCACGATTTACCATAATGTCGCACGTAGAGTAGGTTACGGCAGGAAATCGTGGATGATAGCGTTCCCCTCCCCTGCTTCGCGTCCTTTTCATTAAGGAACCGTTTTTTATAATAATGACGATACGCTGCTAAGGAGTGTCGATTCGATGTCGAATTTTTTCATCGACCGTCCCATTTTTGCCTGGGTTCTGGCGATTTTGTTGTGTCTTTGTGGCACGTTGTCCATCATTTCACTTCCTATTGAGCAATACCCCGATCTGGCTCCTCCTAACGTTCGTATCACGGCTAACTATCCCGGCGCATCTGCAGAAACGCTGGAAAACACCGTGACGCAGGTGATTGAGCAAAACATGACAGGCATCGATAACCTGATGTACATGTCATCCAACAGCAGCAACACCGGCCAGGCACAAATCACGCTGACGTTTACCGCCGGGACCGATCCTGATGAAGCCCGCCAGCAGGTGCAAAACCAGCTGCAATCTGCGTTACGTAAACTGCCGCAAGCCGTTCAATCGCAGGGCGTTACCGTCAATAAAACCGGTGACAGCAATATATTGATGGTCGCTTTCGTCTCAACCGATGGCAGCATGGACAAGCAGGATATTGCAGATTATGTCGCCAGTAACATTCAGGACCCGCTGAGTCGTATTGACGGTGTGGGTCAGGTAGATGCTTACGGCTCACAATATGCGATGCGCATTTGGCTTGATCCCAATAAATTAATTGCCTATTCCCTGACGACAGATGATGTTGTTAGCGCCATCGAATCGCAGAATGCCCAAGTTGCCGTGGGCCAGGTCGGCGGTTTACCGGCGGTAGATAAACAAGCCCTGAACGCCACGGTGAATGCGCAATCAATGCTGCAAACGCCCGCGCAATTCAAAGCGATCACGTTGAAGAATAATCCTGATGGTTCAGTCGTCACGCTGGGCGATGTTGCAAGCGTCGCGTTGGGCGCGGAGAAGTACGATTACCTCAGCCGTTACAACGGCCAACAAGCTTCTGGCCTGGGCGTTAAGCTCGCTTCCGGTGCCAATGAGATGAATACCGACAAGCTGGTGCGCGCGCGTATTGAAGAACTGTCGCACTATTTTCCTCATGGGCTTGAAGCCAAGATCGCTTATGAAACTACCCCGTTTGTCAAAGCCTCGATCACAGACGTAGTAAAAACGCTGCTTGAAGCGATCGTGCTGGTTTTCGCGGTGATGTACCTGTTTATGCAGAATTTTCGTGCCACCTTGATTCCCACCATCGCCGTGCCGGTGGTGCTGTTTGGCACATTCAGCGTGTTATACATCTGTGGGTTCAGTATCAACACATTAACCATGTTTGCCATGGTGCTGGCGATTGGTCTGTTAGTGGATGATGCCATCGTCGTCGTGGAAAACGTTGAGCGCATCATGAGCGAGGAAGGCTTATCGCCGCGGGCCGCCACGCGAAAATCGATGGGGCAAATACAGGGCGCGCTGGTCGGTATTGCTCTGGTGCTGTCGGCGGTGTTTGTGCCGATGGCTTTCTTTGGCGGCACCGTAGGCGCGATCTATCGTCAGTTCTCGATCACTATCGTGTCGGCGATGGTGCTGTCGGTTTTGGTGGCAATTATCCTCACACCGGCACTCTGTGCCACGTTACTGAAGCCAATAGCGCAAGGCGAAACCCATGAACGCCGTGGCTTCTTCGGCTGGTTCAATCGTCACTTCAACACCAATGCTGAGCGTTACGAACGTGGCGTGGCACGCATCCTGATGAAAGGCGGCCGCTGGTTAGTGTTATATCTGGGCATTATTGGCGTGATGGCGTTTCTGTTTATTAAATTACCGACCTCGTTTTTACCGCTGGAAGATCGCGGCGTCTTCCTGACGCAGGTGCAATTACCCGCGGGTTCGACTTTGCAGCAAACCGCTAACGTGGTCGCCCAGGTTGAGAACTACTACATGACGCAAGAAAAAGAGAATGTGTTGTCGGTGTTTTCAACCATCGGTGCAGGTCCCGGCGGAAATGGTCAAAACGTTGCGCGTCTGTTTGTCCGTCTAAAAGATTGGGAAGCGCGTCCGGGCGCCGATCGCACCTCATTCGCTATCATTGAGCGCGCCACTGCCGCATTCCAGAAAATCAAGGAAGGTCGCGTGATAGCCAGTAGCCCTCCAGCGATTACCGGTATGGGCAGCTCATCAGGCTTTGACATGCAGTTGCAAGATCATGCAGGTGCCGGACATAGCCAGTTAATGGCCATGCGCGATAAATTGCTGGAGATGGCGGGTAGCGACAAATTGCTTTCGCGCGTACGTCACAATGGTTTGGATGACAGCCCGCAGCTGCAAATTGATGTAGACGAGCGTAAAGCTCAGGCGCTGGGTGTTTCAATCGATACGATTAATGACACGCTGACCACCGCGTGGGGTTCAACCTATGTTAATGACTTCCTTGATCGCGGTCGCGTTAAGAAAGTCTATGTGCAGGCCGCACCTGAATTCCGCATGCTGCCCGGTGATATTAACAAATGGTATGTACGCAATAGCAGCGGGCGCATGGTGCCCTTCTCTGCTTTTGCCACCAGCCGCTGGGAAACCGGCTCACCGCGACTTGAACGCTACAACGGCTATTCCTCGCTGGAGATAGTCGGCGAAGCGGCTTCTGGCGTCAGCAGCGGTGCGGCAATGGACCAGATGGAAAAGCTGGTGAATGCGCTGCCGCTGGGCGTTGGCTTTCAGTGGACTGGCGCATCCTATCAGGAACGCTTGTCCGGTTCGCAAGCGCCAGCGCTGTATGCCATTTCTCTGTTGGTGGTGTTCTTGTGTCTGGCGGCGCTGTATGAAAGCTGGTCGATACCTTTCTCGGTCATGCTGGTGGTGCCGCTTGGTGTGGTGGGTGCGTTAATCGCGACCTGGATGCGCGGGTTGGAGAATGACGTTTACTTCCAGGTCGGATTATTAACTGTGATTGGCTTATCGGCCAAGAATGCCATTCTGATTATTGAGTTCGCTAATGAGATGAACAGCAAAGGCCGAGAGCTGATTGAAGCGACGCTGGAAGCCTCGCGGCAGCGCCTGCGTCCTATTTTGATGACCTCGCTGGCGTTTATTTTTGGCGTGCTGCCAATGGCAATCAGTTCAGGTGCGGGTTCCGGTAGTCAGCACGCGGTCGGCACAGGCGTGATGGGCGGGATGATCTCAGCCACAGTGCTAGCGATATTTTTTGTCCCGCTGTTTTTTGTTGTGGTGCGTCGCCGTTTTCCGGCGCGTGATAAACCGCATGATTAACGTCTGGCCAGCGTAAAGCGGCATCGTGAAGTAAATTCGAGACAGAACTCAGCGAGCAAGATCAATGTGACCTGAGTTGTGTCATGAAAAAACAAAGGCAGCCATTATCATGGCTGCCTTTTTATGTGTGTAGTCAGAATTTCAGCAAGGGGGAAATACCCTGCTTTTTTCATCACGTGTTACTTGTGGCGTAACATCGCTTCGATAAATTCTTTCCAGTTCCCCATTTCTGTATCAATCATAAAAACCTCTCTTATTGTGCTGATAATTTTACGCCTGTTTTTTCTTCAAGTGAATACGTTTACACCTGTTATCACTATCGGCAGAGGCGAATAAAAGCTTTACTTTGCTGGATATGATTGCTGACGCACATTTCAGCAACTTATTAAGGCGACAGGATTTATTTATTTTTAACCCAGCGGTAGCATAAATTTTGTACATGAGGAAATTCTTAGAATGATAATGATGAGGTAAGTAACAATTTAGGACGATATTGAAACCGCTTTCGCAGGGTTAGTTAAGCTTTGTTTTCCCTTCTCTAACAGAGGTCAGATGCCGCATAGGATCACACTATGTTAAACTCGCGCTTTACTTTTATGACAGGAATCAGCGATGACAGCGCATTGGACGATGTTTGGAATAAAAAATTGCGACACGATTAAAAAAGCCCGCCGCTTTTTAGAGGCTGCCAGCATCGACTATCGTTTTCATGATTACCGCGCAGATGGCCTGAACGATGAGCAGTTACAGCAGTTTATTGACACGCTGGGGTATCAAGAGCTCCTGAACACGCGCGGCACGACCTGGCGTAAGTTACCGGAAGCCGAACGTGAAGCGATCACGGATGCTGATAGCGCCAAAGCGTTGATGCTGGCGCAACCCGCCATTATCAAGCGTCCATTGTTACGCGCGCCAGAGGGTTCGCTACTGCTTGGCTTTAACGAAACTACTTACCAGAACTTTATCCAGGAGAAGTCATAATATGTTTTGTCCGGTCATTGAGCTGACACAGCAGCTTATCCGTCGTCCTTCTCTCAGCCCAGATGATGCCGGATGTCAGGCGCTGCTGATTGCGCGCCTGGAAGCGATTGGTTTTCATATCGAAACCATGAACATTGATGACACCCTGAACTTTTGGGCGACGCGTGGACAAGGCGAAACGCTGGCGTTTGCCGGCCACACCGATATCGTTCCGCCGGGTGATGCGAACCGTTGGATTAATCCTCCTTTTGAACCGACTATTCGTGACGGCATGCTGTTTGGACGCGGCGCAGCAGACATGAAAGGCTCGCTGGCCGCAATGGTGGTGGCGGCTGAACGTTTCGTCGCCGCGCATCCGCAGCATAAAGGGCGTCTGGCGTTTCTGATTACTTCCGATGAAGAAGCCAGCGCGGCCAACGGCACGGTGAAAGTGGTTGAACGCTTGATGGCACGTAACGAACGCCTGGATTATTGTCTGGTTGGCGAGCCGTCCAGCACTGAAGTCGTGGGTGATGTGGTTAAAAATGGTCGTCGCGGTTCGATTACCGCCAACCTCACCGTTCACGGTGTTCAAGGCCATGTGGCGTATCCGCACCTGGCGGATAACCCGGTACATCGTGCCCTGCCTGCACTCGCTGAACTGACGGCCGTGGAATGGGATCGCGGTAACGAATTTTTCCCGCCAACCAGCATGCAGATTGCCAATGTGCAGGCCGGAACCGGCAGTAACAATGTGATCCCTGGCGAGTTGTTTGTGCAGTTTAACTTCCGCTTCAGCACAGAATCGACCGATGTGACGATTCGCCAGCGCGTCGCCGAACTGCTGGATCGCCATCAGTTGCGTTACACCATTGAGTGGAAATTATCAGGCCAACCGTTTCTGACCTCACGCGGCAAACTGGTCGATGCCGTGGTCAACGCAATAGCGCACTATAATGAGATTAAGCCGCAACTGTTAACCACCGGTGGAACCTCGGATGGTCGTTTCATCGCCCGCATGGGCGCGCAGGTGGTTGAGCTGGGCCCGGTAAATGCCACAATTCATAAAATTAACGAGTGCGTGAAGGCGTCCGACCTACAAATGTTGAGCCGAATGTACCAGCGCATCATGGAACAATTGATCGCCTGATCGCGATCGTAAGGAGTGGGGAAATGGAGTTTATTAAAGATTACTGGTGGATCTTAGTGATCCTGCTGATGGTTGGCGTGCTGATGAACGTTTATAAAGATCTGAAGCGCATTGATCATAAGAAATTTATGGATAACAAACCGGACCTGCCGCCGCATCGTGATTTCAACGATAAATGGGACGACGACGACTGGCCCAAGAAAAAGTGATTCAACAGCCCTCGCCAACGCGAGGGCTGTTTCACATCATCATGATGACATCATCATCACCCGGTTTCGCCCCACTTAACGCTTCATCAAAATAGCGCTTCGGTACGGTATAACGCAGATGATTTAATGCCAGCTGCATACTGCGATCGTCAATGGCATGCGCCAAATCCTCCACAATATCCAGAGTGACATCGCCACCCAACGCGGTTAGAGACTGCGCCGCTTTTTCAGCATGTTGCACTGGAATGACGTCGTCATCTTCTCCATGAATCAAATGAATCGTGGTGCGGGTGCTGGCCTTTTCCGGCAGGCTCGTAAAACGCCCACTGAAGATAACCGCGCGCCCCGCTAAATCGGTATGGGCTTTCACGCCTTCCAGCACCATGCTGCCGCCCTGCGAAAAACCGATCAGCGCCGTTGCTTCCGCGCGTACGCCGCTTTCCTGCTGCCAATGACGAACCGAATCCACAAATTGCGGCAGTGCGGCATTCACTCGCTGCTGCTCGCTTTGATCGTGGGTTGGCGTTTCAGCGAACCATTGACGGCTCAAGCCTGGCGAGCCTACCGATACGACCAAGGCTTCCGGGAACGTTCGGGCAAACCAGTTGCCGATTTCACCCATCGCATCAGGATTGTCGCCAACGCCGTGATACAGCAAAAGAGTTGTGCAGCCTTAACCGGCTGCTGAACGATAACGTATTGCAATGCCATATTGACCTCCTTCATTTACTTTACGCCGCGGCGCAGTAAATGATATTGGGAATATTTGAACGAGTCTGTGGAATTATTGCCATTGCTGACGCAGAGCCTCCGCGCTTTTTGCATCTAACGCTTCAAGCGCATCGGCTGCCTGTTGGCGTAACGCCGAGACAATCGCTTTGCGTCCGCTTAATCCAGCTTGCTTTGCCAGTGCGCTTAGCGCATCAGGCGTCTCAACGGCAGCCCGAAGCAGTGAAACCGGCCGATCCGTCGCGCTGATTAAACGCTGCAATACCGGCAAACTGGCTTCGAAGGGACGCAGCGCCCATGCAAAACCGGCGACCAGCGGTAAATCTTGAGCAGTAAACCTTTGCTCTATGGGCACCAACGCGAGCTTGATATTGATATGGCGCTGTAAAACGGGCCAGTCGCGCGCAAGCTGCAACGCTGCAGCATCTTGCAAATTTTGCCCCGCGGGTGTGATGGCACGAATCGCCATCGCCGCATAGCAGCCGCTACTGGCCTCGCGCTGGCTACCGATACGCACCAAGGTAAAACCGCAGGCGCGCCAAAAAGCCCAGAGAGATTCAGTGTAGCCGAAGCTGACCGAAAGGTAATCGTAGCCCAGTTCGGCAGCGCGCGCTGCCTCGACCAAGGCCAGCCCGATCTTTTGACGGCGACATTCTGCCGCGACGGCGATACGGCTAATGCGTAATGAATGCAGCGTGGCAGCCTCGACAAATCCGCTGTGGGCAGCCAATGATTGTGCGATCAAGTTGCCGCGTGGTCGCCGTCGCCCCGCCCAAACAGCGCGCGCAAGATCGACAGATAAACCGCCCTCCTCCACCAGCCATAATGCGCCGGTTAAACCTGGCGCGTCACCGGCTAGCCACAAATGCATGCCGGGAGCATCAAGCAGTCGCCGTAAATCTACTGGCGAAGTGCGATAGTGCGCGCTGGTCAGCAAGCGGTAAGCCGTCTCAAGCAGCGTTTGGTTTTCGGGCCAGCTCGCCATGTTGAGCCGTTGAATGGATGCATCACGGTTTACTGGCGCCGGTAACGCATCTTCAAACATCAGCGCCTGATTAAGCCATTTTTCGAGCGGATCGGCACGCGACCAGCGCAACGGCTCATCCAGCGTGAAATAGGTAACTTGCGCCAGTTCGGCACAAAATTTCAGTATAAAACCCCGACCTGTGCCTTCGTAGCCTTGCACCGTGGTCGTCAGCAATACCCGCGGAAAACGCGCCAGCAGCGCATGCAGCAGCGGCGCAGGAATAGCAGCGGCCTCATCGACAATCAGCCAGTCAGCGTCTGGCGTTGTCGCCTGTTCGAGAATGGCGTCAGGTGCCATGAAGTGGTAATGCTCGCCAGCAAAACGCGCCAGCACCTCGGTGGACGCTTTTGCCGGCGCGGTGATTAAACAGCGGGTATTTTGCTGTGCCAGCATGCCTGCTAAGGCAGATTTACCGCGTCCGCGTGCTGCAGTGATAACCGCGACGCCACTGGATTGATTAATAAGCTGCGCGAGAATGGCTTGCTGTTGCTGCGGTGCCTGACATTGCCAGTTGGCTAGCATCGGCAAGGGGGTAATCTGCACGTTATGTTCTTGACGATGCAGTACAATATGCTCGTTTACGTCGATAAGCTGCTGCAGGCGATGAATGAAATTTGGCGTCGCAATCGGTTCTGCTACATCGCCCCAGCGCACGCTGTCATTGTCAGTGTGCCCGGGCCAATCGCGCCAGGCGGGCGCCAGCAGTAACAGCCAGCTTCCTGCTTTCAGCGTACCGACGAGTGCAGCAAAGGCTTCAGCATGAAATCCCTGACGGGCATCAAACACAGCGTGAAGAAATTCGCGACCCAGCAAGGTACGTAGTGCGCCGGGCGCGCAGTGTAGCGTGGAAAACAGCGGCGACGCGCTGATACACAGCCAGTCACCGGTTAATCTGTTGAGCCAGTTTTGTGCCGTAGATAAACACCAATCCGCTTCGCCGCTGATAACGCAAAGCCGCCGAATGCCTGCTTGCTGCATCTGGCGGCTGATTTCCTCAAGCGTCATTTATTGTTCGCGAAGGTATTACACTGGCCGGGATTGCCGCTGTCATAGCCATTTTTAAACCAGGTGTAACGTTGCTGTGACGTACCGTGCGTAAAGCTGTCTGGCACCACGCGGCCCTGGCTTTGCTGCTGTAAACGATCGTCGCCAATCGCTTCGGCTGCATTCAACGCTTCTTGCAGATCGCCCACTTCGAGGATTCTTTCCTGCTCCATGTAATGACCCCAAACACCGGCAAAACAGTCAGCCTGCAGTTCCATTTTCACTGACAGCTGATTAACCTGCGCCTGACTGGCATTTTGCTGCATTTCGCGCACTTTGGGTTCAATGCCAAGCAGTTTCTGCACATGGTGGCCGACTTCGTGCGCAATGACATACCCTTGCGCAAAGTCACCGCCCGCGCCGAGTTTGCTTTTCATCTCATCGTAGAAAGAGAGATCGATATAAACCGTTTGATCAGCGGGGCAATAAAAGGGGCCCATCACAGATTGGCCCGTGCCGCAGCCGGTACGGGTGGCACCGCGATACATCACCAGTTTAGGCGGTGCATATTGCTTGTTCATCTGCTTGAACAGCTTGCCCCACGTGTCTTCTGTGGTCGCCAGGATCACTGAAGTAAATTTTGCCGCCTCATCCTGATTGCTGTTGATGCTGCGCTGCTGTTGCTGACTGGATGGCGCAACTTGCTCACCCGTTAACAACGCTGTCAGGTCATAACCATAATATCCTGCCACTGCGACCACAATCAGCAGCACGATACCGCCTTTGCCGCGCGGGATTCGAATTTGGCGTCCTGTTCCATAACCCGACGACTGATTACGTCGATCTTCTACATTGTCACTTTCGCGACGCCCTTGCCAGCGCATGCTTCACTCCATTTCGCGTTTTGCTTAGATGGCATGATTTTAGTTGCACGCCGGAGCAATCACCAGCTTTGCTGCAAAATGAAAAAGAGGAGCCGAAGCGCCTCTTTTTACCGCATCAGATCAACGTCACTCAGTCGAGTTTCACGCCCAGACGCTGTGCAACTGCTTCATAGGCTTCAATCACGCCGCCAAGGCTCTGACGGAAACGGTCTTTGTCCATTTTATCCAGGGTCTCTTTGTCCCACAGACGCGCGCCGTCTGGCGAGAACTCATCGCCCAGCGTCACTTCGCCGTTGAACAGACCGAACTCCAGTTTGAAGTCGACCAGAATCAGGCCAGCATCATCAAACAGTTTGCTCAGGACGTCGTTGGCTTTGAAGGTCAGTTCCTGCATGCGAGCCAGATTCTCTTTGCTCACCCAGCCAAAGGTTTCGCAGTAAGATTCATTGACCATTGGGTCGTGCTTGGCGTCATCCTTAAGGAAAAGATCGAACAGTGGCGGATTGAGTACCATGCCCTCTTCCACGCCCAGACGCTTAACCAGTGAACCTGCCGCACGGTTACGCACTACGCACTCAACCGGCACCATTTCCAGCTTTTTCACCAGCGCTTCGTTGTCAGAAAGCAGCGCTTCCATCTGGGTTGGAATGCCCGCTTCCTGCAGCTTGGTCATAATAAAATGGTTAAATTTGTTGTTTACCATTCCTTTACGATCGAACTGCTCGATTCGAGCCCCGTCACCTGCTGACGTATCGTTGCGGAATTCGAGTATCAGCAGATCCGGATTGTCGGTGCTGTATACGGTTTTCGCTTTACCGCGATACAACTCAGCTCGCTTTTGCATTTTGTTAACTCCAAACATGAAATAACCGGTGTTCAACGGCTTGAGCCGCTGCGGCGATTGCGTCTACGCAATCGTTTACTTCGCCGCGCGCTATTATGCCAAAAACAAAATAAAAAGGCCGGAGAATCTCCGGCCTAAAGCAATTTATTTGTTTAGCGCGCCTTGGAACACCGCGACCAACGCATCGTTTTGCGACTGGGTTAGCACGTGCCCTTTTGGATCGATAAACTGCAGGCTGCTGCGGTTGTCGAGATCGCCGACCTGCACTTTGTAATCACCGTTTGGCAGTTCAGGATCTTTGGCACCTACTTCATCCCACGTACTGCTGCCCGGCGCTTTGTAAGTCACGTTCAAGCTGCCTTGTGAGCGATTGCTGTCGGTGACCTCCATGCCGACGCGTTTCATCGCATCTGGCAGACGCTGCCAGGCTACGTTGAATGGCGTGCGCAGAACCAGCATGGGTAAACCGGTGTCATCGGCGCCGCTTTGCACATCGATGGCACCATTGACACGACCTGCGGCAGCATTGGCACTGGCGGTGTCAATTTTGTCCAACCCGGTGCTGATGTCATTTAACATCTGCGCGGTATAACGCTGGACTTGTACTGGCGAAGTGATGGTTTTGCCGTTCTGCTGCAGTTCGAGCAGACGCACGGTCAACACTTGCTGATAGCTTTGTGACTGAACGCTGATCTGGTAACGGCCACGATATTGTTCGTCTTCGTCGGCACGATTCCACTGTACCCAATCAGTGCTCAGCTCCTGACCCGCATCGTTACGTGAGGCAATCGGGAATTTGTAAGACTGCACCACGTTAACCACTTGCGGCCAGACCGAGCCACGGCTGTTTTCAATCATTAATGCGCCGGTATTGCTGCTGAACTGGGCACGCGTGCCGTTCATCAACGCCAAAGGCTGTGCCGGTGGACGAATATCAAGCTGTTTACCAACAGCCGCATTGCTGGTGGTGCGTGGAACGTCGTAGTCACCACGCTGAACCGGCAAAATCATCCCGGCTGGCGCTTTAAGTTCGTGCAATTCGCTGGCCTGCAGATAGGATTCATCCCCACTGACCTGACGCTTATAACGCTGATCGCTCGAACATGCCGACAACAGCATCAGGGTGGAAAGCCCCACCACTGTGGCAACTGTTGACCGCTTAACTGAGTAATTCATTCATTCTCCCTAAATTATCGCAAACCCGCTTTAACCAGCGCCTGCTCCACCTTCGGCTGGCCTGCTGCTGTCAGTGGCGTCATCGGCAGACGCAGCGTGTCGTTAGCGATTAATCCCAGCTGTTTTGCAGCCCATTTCACCGCAATCGGATTGGGTTCACAGAAAAGCGTCTGATGCAGGTGCATCAGACGTTGATTCAAATGGCGTGCTTCAGCAAAGTTGCCTTGCTGCGCCAGGGTGCAAAGTTCAACCATTTCACGCGCAGCGATGTTCGCCGTCACGGAAATAACGCCTTTGCCGCCCAGTTGCATGAAGTCCAGTGCAGACGCATCGTCACCGCTGACCAGGATGAATTCATCATCAACCAGCTCTTGGATCTGACTAACACGCGATAAGTTCCCGGTCGCCTCTTTGATTCCGATAATATTTTTAATTTCAGCGAGGCGCGCAACGGTTTCCGGCAGCATGTCGCAGCCCGTTCGCGCAGGGACGTTATACAACATCTGCGGCAGGCTGGTGCTTTCGGCGATAGCTTTAAAGTGTTGATACAACCCTTCCTGCGTAGGACGGTTGTAATAAGGCGTGACGGTCAGGCAACCGACAACGCCGGAATTTTCGAAGCGTTTGGTGAGAGAGATACCTTCTGCGGTGGCATTTGCCCCGGTTCCGGCAATCACCGGGATACGTCCATCAGCCAGGTCAAGCGTCTGCAGAACCACGTCTCCATGTTCGTCATGACTTAACGTGGCGGATTCACCGGTGGTGCCTACAGAAACAATCGCCGCAGTTCCGCTGGCGACATGATAATCAATCAGTTTTTTCAGACTCGCACGGCAGACATTACCTTTGTCATCCATCGGCGTGATGAGTGCAACAATACTTCCCGTAAACATTGGCGATCCCCTCGACAAACAAGTGCTTCATGGTACGTTTTACGCTTAGTGAAAAGCAAGCAAGCCACGCCATTCCGGCGCTTGTCAGCAGTTTTTTTTATGTTTACCTTATAGTTATTAGCGAATGCATAGGAAAACCCATTTTGCCGCAATCTCAGCCCCACCATTTGGTCATCACTGCGTTGGGTGTTGACCGCCCGGGAATCGTCAATACGATTACCCGCCATGTCAGCAGCTGCGGTTGCAACATCGAAGACAGCCGTCTTGCCATGCTTGGGGATGAATTCACTTTTATCATGCTGCTTTCGGGCAGTTGGAACGCCATCACGCTGATTGAATCGACTTTGCCGCTTAAAGGCGCGGAGCTGGAATTGCTGATTGTGATGAAACGCACGAACGCAAAGGTGCGTCCGCCGATGCCGGATACTGCGCTGGTACAGGTTGAAGTGCCCGACTCGCCACATATCATCGAGCGCTTTACCGATTTGATCGATAAACACCAGATGAATATTGCTGAATTGGTTTCGCGCATTACACCCGCTCAACACAATCAGCCGCCAACGCTCTATATTCAAATGACTGCCCACAGCCCAACGCGAACCGAAGGTGCGCCATTTGAACAGGCGTTTAACGCGCTTTGTCAGGAGCTGAATGCCCAAGGCACGCTGCGACTTTACAGTATGTCGGATGTAGAAAGTGTCGAGCAGGTGACGTCCACGCGCTAAGCTGTGCACGTGCTAAACCGGAGCTATTTCTCCGCATTGCTGTCGCTTAGCGGCCTAAAGCTATGTGGTGAAATACCCCTGATGGTAATTTCCATTTGGCAGTTTCTCGTCAGATGGTGTATTACCCACAGCATGATTAAAAAATGGAGAGATGTGATGAATCCACTGAAAGCCGGTGATACTGCACCGAAATTTAGCTTGTCCGATCAGGACGGCGAACAAGTAAATTTGACCGACTTCCAGGGACAGCGCGTTCTGGTCTACTTCTACCCGAAGGCAATGACGCCAGGTTGTACCGTTCAGGCCTGCGGTCTGCGCGACAACATGGATAAGTTGAAAATGGCGGGTGTGGAAGTGTTGGGTATCAGCACCGACAAACCGGAAAAGCTGTCACGCTTTATCGAGAAAGAGTTGCTGAACTTCACGCTGCTCTCTGATGAAGATCACCAGGTAAGTGAGCAATTTGGCATTTGGGGTGAGAAAACCTTCATGGGCAAAACCTATGATGGCATTCATCGCATCAGCTTTCTGGTTGATGCGAATGGCAAAATCGAAAAAGTGTTCGACGACTTCAAAACGTCAAATCACCACGACATCGTACTGGATTACATTCAGTCTGCCTGATGTACTGCGGGCGCGGCGATCATCGCTGCCGCGCCCTGTTTCTTACCGTTTATGCTCCTCCAGTAAATCATCGGGCCAGGCATGCACCACCGCCTTCACTAACGTCGCGAGTGGGATAGCAAAAAACACGCCCCAGAAACCCCACATTCCACCGAAAATCACTACCGAAAGAATAATCACCAGCGGATGCAGATTAACCGCCTCCGAGAACAGAACCGGCACCAAAATATTGCCATCCAGCGCCTGAATCACTAAATAAACAATGAACATGGTCCAGAAATCGCTGCCGAGTCCCCACTGAAACAGCCCCACGCCAATCACCGGAATGGTCACTAACATTGCGCCGATATAGGGAATTAATACTGATATTCCCACCAATACCGCCAGCAACAAGGCGTAATTGAGGCCGAGAAACAAAAATGCCAGCCAGCTGACAATACCCACCACCACCATTTCCAGCACTTTGCCGCGAATATAATTGGTAATCTGCTGGTTCATCTCTTGCCATACCACACCGGCTAAACCGCGATTACGTGGCAGCACGCGTCGCACCGCATTCAGCATCTGATCTTTGTCTTTCAACAGGAAAAACACCATCAGTGGCACCAGCACCAAATAAATCATCAGCGTCATCAAGCCAACCAATGAGGCCAGGGAATACTTGACCAGCGAATCGCCAACGCCGCTTAAGCGGCTACGCAAATTCTCTACGATCAGATCGATAATGCCTGCGTCCACCAATGCAGGAAAACGCTTCGGTAAGCCCGCCGCAAACACATAAAGTTTGTTGAGCATATTGGGCAGATCACGCGTCAGGTTGATGCCCTGTTGCCAGGCGACCGGGGCAACAATCAAGACCAGCACCAGCAAGATACCGGCAAACAGTACCAGCACAATCGTCGTGGCCCAGCTGCGAGTGCAGCCAACACGTTGTAAACGCGCGGTTGGCCACTCCAGCAAGTAAGCCAACACCAGCGCGACCAGCAGTGGCGCGAGTAATCCGCTGAGAAAGAAAAGGATGCAGAAACCGGCCAGCAGGATCACCAACAGGGCAATAGCCTGCGGATCGCTGAAACGGCGTTTGTACCATTGAATCAATAAAGCCAGCATACCTTTCTATCCATGACGTCATAAAGGACGACGATTGTACCGGATATTACTGGCCTGAAAAGGTGCTTAGTGCGGCGTCTGGCTTAACAGCGATACGCTTTTTCCTGATACGCACACGCAGTTACGGCCCGCTTGTTTTGCCTGATAGAGCGCAGCATCGGCTTGCTTAAGCGTGACCTCAAGCGCAACGTCCTCCCCGCACCACGCCGCTACGCCAATGGAAAGGGTAATGTTACCCACTTCTTCTATGCAGGCATTGGCTATGCTTTTACGCACGCGTTCCGCCATGACGCTGGCTTCATCGGCGGCGCTGCCGGGCAGTAGCATCAAAAATTCTTCGCCGCCGTTGCGGCACACTACATCCGTTTGCCGGGCGCTGGCAGTTAATGTGCGGGCGACCTGTTGTATCACGTTGTCGCCAACATCGTGACCCCACGTATCGTTAACCCGTTTGAAATGATCGATATCCAATGCCAGCACCGCAAAAGGTTGGCGCATCGTTTGGTAATAATCTAATACCGCATTGAGTCCGCGGCGATTAAACAGTTGGGTAAGGGGATCGGTTTGCGCTTCCGAGTTAAGCCGCCCGATCTTCTCCTGCACCAGGCCAATGCCGGTTAACAGTGCGCGTTTTACCTGCGCCGCTTCAAAATACCAGGCGCGAATAACGCTGATTTCTGTGGATACGCTTTGCGCATCCATCTTGCTGGCTTTGCGAGCAAGCTGCCACAGCGGCAGCGCAATCAGCCGCGCCAATATTACCGCCACCAGCAGCGTTAACAGCGCAAAGGGTACGGAATGCTTGAGCACCTTCATTAATAAGCCGGAAAGCGGTTCCAATGTGACATCCATTGGTTTGAACGTCACAACCATCCAACCGGTGGTGGGCACAATGGCATATCCCGCTAACCGCGTTTTTTCGTCACGGCTGGAAATCTGCAGCGAGCCGTTGGGTTTCTCTTCTCGTTCGTGCTCGCTAATAATGGCTGGCAGCACTTTGCCAATCAGCTGGCTGTTCTGGTGATAAAGCACCTGATTATTGCTGTCGATGACATAAACGCTGGAGCCATCGCGATAAAATTGCTGGCCCAACAGCGCGTTCAGAATGCTTTTCTTTTTGAGATAAATGGTGCCGCCAATATAGCCAAGATAGCGCCCTTCCCCATCCCATATCGGCCAGGAGACAAAAACGATCAGATTGTTGGCGGCTGAAAGGGTCGGTTTACTGATAACAGGCTGGCGCACAGCCAGCGCTTCTTTGAGGCATCGCTGGTGAGATGCATACCTTTCAACGTTAGCGATTCGGGAGAGATGGCTTTAACAACGCCATTTGCGTCTACCACCGCCACCGAGTTGAAGCTGCTGGTTTGCTCACGCAGCCGGTCGACCTCAGTTGTGAGCAATTTAACATCATCGAAATCATTGCCGAGCTGTTTCGCACTATAATGCAGCTGTGACTGCGCCAGTTGGAAAAAGATTTCAGTCGTCGACGCCAGCTTTGCCGCATAAGCGCGATTCGCCTCCAGCGTGCTGTCGATCAACACCATACGCTGCACGCGCCACGTGGCGTACATGGCATTGGTCAAAGTCACCACAATGCTGGCGATAACCAATACCGCGATCAGCGTGCGCAGGTCCGTTTTTGGACGTAGTCGCATTAGCATGGCGTTGCCGCCACAGTGAAATCATTCATTATTGGTCTGCCCGACTCTGTTATTTTTGTTAGTGTTTACAGCGTGCCCTGGTCATTTACGGTGTCAGTGTACACCTTGAAACCCAATAAGAGCACGTCTAAGCCGGACGACGCAGCCCGAAAGCAAGGATTTTACTGGTGCTAATTGCCTGAAGCTCTTTTAGGGCAAAACATCAGAAGCGGGAAAATAAGGCGAGGAAAGCGTGAAAGGATGACAGCGGCAGTGACGCCGCTGTAGAGGAAAATTACAACATCAAGAAAGCGTAACCACTGTTTTGCAGGGTCGCAACGGTAGTCCCGCTGGAAATTGTATGCGTCACCATGGGGTCAATCCAGTCGCGCTGATAGTTGTGGAAAGCCACAGATTGATCGCAAATTGATACCTGAACACCGGCTTTTTTCAGTTCGCTGATCAGTTTGAGGTTTGGGTTATCTACGCCGTAGGTTTTGCGGAATTGATCATTGCTCAACGCCGCAGGAACCGCATCGCTGTTGATTGAGACGACAAATTTCAGTTGATCGAGCGGCACGCCCGCTGCGTAATAAAGATTGGTGACGCGCGCTACGCGTTCCAGACCGAGATTAGGCTGACGAATATCGCCTTCGCTGCGGTTGATCTGGAAAACAATTTTATTACTCAGGCCATCTACTGACCCAGGTTTAAAAGCTGGCGTGTCAACATAATGTATTTTTCCAAACCCCTCAATTGCCGGTGTGCTCCAAAAATCGGCAGGCTCAGATTTATTATCTGCAAATTTCCCGCTGACCTTATCCACTAATTCCGGTAATTGTAAAACATTGCCACCAATAAATCCGGCTACCGCTGCCACCACAATATACGCTGCTGGACGCATCGCTTACTCTCCTGTTTACTTTACATTTGTAGCCATGCATAACCCTGATTTTGCAGAGTCGACACCGTGGTTGGGCTGGAAAGTGCATGGACGACTGATTTATCAATCCAGTCATTAGGGTAATGGTGGAATGCCACCGATTGATCACAGACGGAAACCTTCACGCCAACTTTATTAAGTTCATTGATCAGTTTGATATTCGGATTATCAATGCCGTAAAACTGTTTGAAATGCGCGTTATCCAACATGGCAGGCGTTGCGTCGCCCGTTACTGATACCACAAACTTCAACTGGTCCGCGGGCACACCCGAGGCGATATAAAGATTAACGACGCGTGCGACGCGCTCCAGACCTAAATTAGGGTCGGTCATTGCGCCATCGCTACGCGTAATTTGGAATACGATTTTATTACTCAATCCTGCGACCGGTTTAAAGGCTGCATCCGCTTCGTAATGTATTTTACCGTAACCTTCTACCGCTGGCGTACTCCAGAAACCTTCAGGGTCGCTGGGTTGCGCCGTGAAATGCCGCATGACCTTTTCATAAATTACGCCACTTTGCGTAACGCCCGCGCCAATAGCACCACCAATAATGGCAATCAGCGCGTAAGATACAGCTGAACGCATAGATATCCTCTCATGCAAATAACGCGTTGCAGATTCATTTTTTGAATAGGGCTTATCTATATCACAGCACAATGAAAGTGAGCGCCCTCACGAAATGCGCAAAATCAAATTATAGTTTCCACTAAATATTATTATCAGCGACAATTAAACAAATTCCTGGATGGTACATCAACCCTTGCTTGTCTTATTCATGGCCCTTAATTTCCCACGCAAGCAAAGATAAACTGACCATCAATTAGCTTTTATACGACCAATTATTATTCCTGATAATTTCAAAAGTTGACGTTCACGATAAAAAACAGCAATACAACCTCAGTTAATTCTTTATCTTTTTGCGCTGTTTTTTCAGAGTAAACCTGGAAAAAAACATGCCACATTCAATTTTTTTGAGTAAATTTACATAACTTTAATTCGAAGCAATTTCGAAGCTGACGCTGTTACTTGGGCAAGAACGCATATTTAAACTTTTTTGTTAATTAGCGATAAGAATACACCGCAATAATTCTCTGTATTCCTGAATAGCGTTGCACAATATGGCAAGTGTTTAACTTTCGTTGACGTTAGCAAGACATTCAATTTTTTGCTGCAACTTAGCCCATTAGGTTAGCAAGGAGCGCGTGCTTTGGCAGAAAACCACATTTCTTTCTTACCGGGCTGTGGTTAAGATAGGCGCGAAGCGTGATTACCCCTTAAAAAAAGAACATTACCGCTGCGCACCTGTCCAATCTCAGGGCTTCTCTACAGGATTACATCATGTTGAACCGGTTAAAGAAAACGCTGCTCGCCGCGCTCATTCCCACTTTGATGCTGACCAGCCTGGCACCTGCCAGCGCCGATGTCAGTGATTCGTTGCCCGATATAGGCACGACTGCCGGATCGACCCTTTCCATTAATCAAGAATTACAGATGGGCGACTTCTACGTGCGCCAGCTTCGAGCCAGTGCACCGCTGATCAATGATCCTTTGCTTAACCAATATATTAATCAGCTCGGTCAGCGGCTGGTCGCACATGCAGATTCGGTAAAAACGCCGTTTCACTTTTTCCTGATTCAAAATGATGAACTCAACGCCTTCGCCTTTTTCGGCGGTAACGTGGTGCTGCATTCAGCGCTGTTTCGCTATACCGACAACGAGAGCCAGCTGGCTTCGGTGGTCGCGCATGAAATATCCCACGTCACCCAGCGCCATCTGGCGCGAGCTATGGAAGATCAAAAACGCAATGCGCCGCTAACCTGGGTTGGTGCGCTGGGATCGATTCTGTTAGCAATGGCGAACCCGCAAGCCGGAATGGCGGCGCTGACCGGTACGCTAGCAGGCACGCAACAAGGGATTATCAGTTTTACTCAGGGCAATGAGCAGGAAGCCGATCGCATTGGTATTCAGGTTTTACAACGCGCCGGATTCGATCCCCAGGCGATGCCTAATTTTCTGCAAAAGCTCGCCGATCAGACGCGTTTCTCCTCCAAACCGCCCGAAATTTTATTGACACACCCGCTGCCCGATAGCCGTCTCGCCGATGCACGCAACCGAGCTAATCAGATGCGTCCGGTCGTCGTGCAATCTACCGAAGACTTTTATATGGCCAAGGTACGTGCGCTGGGAATGTATGCCACGGGGCGCAATCAGCTGACCGACGAACTGCTCAGCCAATATGCTAATGGCAACGCACGCGAACAAATGGCCTCGCAATATGGGAAAGCGGTACAATTTTTACAGGCTAAAAGTTATGGCGATGCGAAAAAGATCATCGCGCCCTTGCTGGCGAAGCAGCCGAATAACGTCTGGTTTCTCGATATCATGTCAGATATCGAGATTGGGCTGAATCAGCCGCAGCAGGCGATAGCCTTACTCAACGGGGCCAGCGGCGCGAAAAACAGTCCGGTGGTACAGCTCAACCTTGCCAATGCCTACGTCGAAGCCAAACAACCCGCCAATGCCAGCCGCATCCTGAATCGCTATACCTGGGCGAATAAAGATGATCCCAATGGCTGGGATTTGCTGGCGCAGGCCTCTGCACAACAGGGTTTGAATGATGAAGAACTTTCGGCGCGTGCGGAAAGTCTGGCGCTTAACGGCCAGCTCGATCAAGCCATTTCTGCGTTGAGCCGTGCCAGCACCCAGGTTCCACTCGGTAGTCTGCAGCAAGCGCGTTATGATGCGCGCATTGACCAGTTACGTCAGCTGCAACAACGCTTTAAGCAGTATCAAAAAGGATAACGATAATGGTGACCATTTATCACAACCCGCGCTGTAGTAAGAGCCGCGAAACGCTGGCACTGCTCACAGCACGCGGCATTGAACCGGAAGTGGTACTTTATCTGGAGACCCCACCGGATCGTGAAATGCTGCAAATTTTGTTGAAAAAGCTCGGTATGACCAGCGCACGGCAGCTCATGCGCAATAAAGAAGATCTCTATAAAGCGCTGGCGCTCGGTGAGGCTGACAAAAGTGAAAGTGAGTTAATTAACGCGCTGGTGGCGAATCCCAGGCTTCTTGAGCGGCCAATTGTGATCAACGGCGAGCAGGCGCGGCTGGGTCGACCACCGGAAGCGGTGCTCGACATTCTTTAAAAACGGAGTGTTAAAGGCCGAGCGTCTCTTTAACGAAAGGAATGGTCAGCTTACGCTGTGCGCTGATGGAGGCGCGATCAAGCCGATCCAGCGTTTCAAACAGCGTTCGCATTTCACGATCGAGACGCTTGAGCAGGAAGCGTCCCACATCTTCCGGCAGTTCGAATCCACGCAGACCGGCGCGCAATTGCAGCGCTTGCAGCTTGTCTTCATCAGAAAGCGGCTGTAAACGGTAGATTTGTCCCCAATCGAGGCGCGAAGCCAGATCGGGTAAATGTAGATTGAGTTGTCGCGGTGGGCGATCGCCGGTGATCAATAAACGCGTATTACCGGTTTCAAGAATGCGGTTATAGAGATCAAAGATCGCCATTTCCCATTCAGCTTCACCTGCAATGCATTCGATATTATCGATACAGACCAGCGCCAGCTGTTCCATGCCGTCTAAGACTTCCGGTACAAACCAGGTGCGTTTATCCAGCGGAACGTAGCCAACCGCTTCACCACGCGCAGACATTTCAGCGCACGCGGCGTGCAGCAAATGACTGCGTCCTCCGCCTTCGCGTGACCAGAAATAGAGATAGCTGCCATGATGTTGAGTGAGAGCACCCTTTAACGCAGCAATCAGCGACGGGTTTTCCCTGGCCAGAAGCTGGCAAAGGTTTCGTCGTCAGGTAAATAAAGTGGCAATGATAATTGTGCCGGCGTGTTCAGAAGCACCTCAGCAAGCGAACAAGCTAAAAACCGGGGAAGTCTACCACAGTTTTTAAAAAGAGATGAATGAGGCTTCCCTGCCTCGCTTTGGTCTTAATGGCCGCTTTTTTCTTCGGCGTCCAGCACCACTTCTTCCGGTCGCAGTAGTGAGATGACGCGGAAAATCAACGCCAGCCCAACACCAACCAGCGTCGCTAATGCCATGCCTTTCAACTCAGCCGCGCCGATGTGCACTTTCGCGCCGCTCACGCCAATGATCAGAATCACCGAGGTGAGGATCAAGTTTTGCGCTTTGTTGTAATCCACTTTGGATTCGATCAACACGCGGATACCTGAAGCACCGATAACACCATAAAGCAGTAACGACACACCGCCCATTACCGGTACTGGCACTGCCTGAATCGCTGCCGCCAGTTTGCCAACGCATGAGAGCAAGATGGCAAAAATAGCTGCGCCGCCAATGACCCATGTGCTGTAAACACGCGTAATCGCCATCACGCCGATGTTTTCGCCATAAGTAGTGTTAGGCGTTGAACCAAAGAAGCCGGAAATCATGGTCGATAAACCGTTGGCGAACATTGAACGGTGTAAACCGGGATCGCGGATCAAATCCTTTTTCACGATATTCGCTGTCACTACCAAATGCCCAACGTGCTCAGCAATGACCACCAGCGCAGCCGGTAGAATTGTCAGCATCGCTACCCATTCGAATCGTGGGGTATAAAAGGTCGGCAACGCAAACCATGGCGCGTTGTAAACGCTGGTCCAGTCGACAATGCCCATAAAAGGAGAGCGCGTAGCCCACCAGCACACCCACCAGAATCGGGATAATGGCGAGAAAACCGCGAAACAGCACCGAACCAAAAACCGTGACGGCCAGCGTGACCAAGGAGATGATTACCGTCTTGCTGTCTGGCGAACTGCCTTCAGCAGGTAACAACCCCGCCATATTCGCCGCTACGCCCGCCAGCTCAAGGCCGATGACCGCAACAATAGCGCCCATGGCTGCGGGCGGAAACATCACATCGAGCCAGCCGGTTCCTGCTTTTTTGACGATCAACGCCACCAGGCAGAATAACAGGCCACACAGGATAAAACCGCCAAGCGCCACTTCATAACCCAACGGTAACAGCAGCAGCACCGGTGATATAAAAGCAAAGCTCGATCCTAAATAGGCGGGGATTTTACCTTTACAGATGAACAGATAAATCAGCGTGCCAATACCATTGAACAGCAACACCGTAGCCGGGTTGATGTGAAACAAAATAGGCACCAAAACCGTTGCGCCAAACATGGCGAACAGATGTTGCAGGCTGAGTGGAATAGTTTGCAGTAGCGGCGGTCGTTCGCTAACGCCAATGGCGCGACGTGTCATCAGTAATCCCCTGTCTCCTGTATACCGCGCATTGCCGTTGCGTTGGCTGCTCTCGCTCACCCGACCCACTTACTTAAGTAAGCTCATCGGTTTAAGATCGTTTGCCGCCTTGCTGCAGCGCGAGATATTTGGAGATGATGTTGTTTTATTTTTGCCAAAAAAAGCCGACTCTCTCGCCGGCTGCTTTCTTTATTTGGTTCCGAAAATCTTGTCTCCGGCATCGCCGAGTCCAGGAATGATGTATCCCTTTTCGTTTAATCCCTGATCGATAGACGCGGTGTACAGCTCAACATCAGGATGCGCTTTTTCCAGTGCGGCAATCCCTTCTGGTGCGGCGACTAAGACCAACACCTTGATGCTGCTACAGCCCGCTTTCTTTAACAGGTCGATGGTGGCAATCATCGAACCGCCGGTGGCGAGCATGGGATCAACCACCAGTGCCAGACGCTCTTCAATATTAGAAACCAGCTTCTGGAAATACGGCACTGGCTCCAGCGTCTCTTCATCACGGTAGACACCCACTACGCTGATACGCGCGCTTGGAACATGCTCCAGCACGCCTTCCATCATGCCGAGGCCGGCACGCAGAATTGGCACTACGGTAATTTTTTTACCTTTGATTTGATCGACTTGCACCGGGCCATTCCAGCCCTCAATGGTCACGCTTTCGGTTTCCAAATCTGCGGTGGCTTCGTAGGTCAGCAAGCTGCCTACTTCCGAGGCCAATTCGCGGAAACGCTTCGTGCTGATATCGTGCTCACGCATCAAGCCCAGTTTATGTTTGACCAGCGGGTGTTTGACTTCCACGATCTTCATTGGTGTTCTCCCGGAATGAGTTGAGCTAAAAAAATCGCGGGATTATACCGCCTTTTCTTGTTTGCGCCATATGCCCTTGCGCAAAGAGGAAAGTTTTACCGCAATAAAATAAGGATTGATTAAAATCGCATGGCGCGCAATCTGAGACTCGCAAACGTTTGCCTGCGCTGTTAGAATTGCCGCGCTTTATTTTAACCACCAACCGCAACTCGCGTGGGGACCTCGCAGTGACCGACAAGACCTCTCTCAGCTATAAAGACGCCGGT
This sequence comes from Candidatus Pantoea bituminis, assembly GCF_018842675.1. NCBI lineage: Bacteria > Pseudomonadati > Pseudomonadota > Gammaproteobacteria > Enterobacterales > Erwiniaceae > Pantoea > Candidatus Pantoea bituminis. The sequence continues at coordinate 910,807 of NZ_JAGTWO010000004.1, read as the reverse complement.
GTTGATATTGATGCTGGTAACGCTCTGGTTGACCGTATTAAAGGCGTAGTGAAAAAGACTCGTCGCCCGGAAGTAATGGGTGGATTGGGCGGTTTCGGTGCGCTTTGTGCGCTGCCGCAAAAATACCGTGAACCCGTGCTGGTCTCCGGCACCGATGGCGTAGGTACCAAGCTGCGTCTGGCGATGGATCTCAAGCGCCACGATGCTATCGGCATTGATCTGGTTGCAATGTGCGTTAATGATCTGATTGTGCAAGGCGCTGAGCCGCTGTTCTTCCTGGATTACTACGCGACCGGCAAGCTGGATGTGGAAACCGCATCTGCCGTGATCACCGGTATCGCTGAAGGCTGTCTGCAATCGGGTTGTGCGCTGGTTGGCGGTGAAACCGCTGAAATGCCAGGCATGTATCATGGAGAAGACTACGACGTTGCGGGTTTCTGCGTCGGCGTGGTTGAGAAGTCAGAAATTATTGACGGTAGCAAAGTGCAAGATGGCGATGTGCTGGTTGCGCTGGGCTCTAGCGGTCCGCACTCCAATGGTTACTCGCTGGTGCGCAAGATTCTTGAAGTCAGCAACACCGATCCGCTGGTTGAACAGCTGGATGGCAAACCGCTGGCTGACCACCTGCTCGAACCGACCCGCATCTACGTGAAAAATATCCTCAGCCTGATCGAGCAGATTGACGTGCATGCTATCTGTCACCTGACCGGTGGCGGCTTCTGGGAAAACATTCCTCGCGTGTTGCCTGACAATACGCAAGCGGTGATTGACGAGAAGAGCTGGCAGTGGCCTTCTGTGTTCACCTGGATGCAGCAAGCGGGTAACGTTAGCCGTCACGAAATGTACCGCACCTTTAACTGCGGTGTGGGCATGCTGATTGCGCTGAGCCCAGCTGATGCTGACAAAGCGGTTGAACTGATGAGCGCAGCCGGTGAGAAAGCGTGGAAAATCGGTGTGATTAACGCCTCTGACTCTGAAGAGCGTGTGGTTATTAACGCATGAAAAAACTGGTTGTGCTGATTTCCGGTAACGGAAGTAATCTTCAGTCCCTCCTTGACGCCTGCGCAAGCGGGCGTGTTCACGGCAGTGTCGCTGCCGTGTTCAGTAATAAAGCCTCTGCCTTTGGTTTAGTACGGGCTAAAGAAGCCGGCGTGCCGACACATGCGTTAGCCGCCAGCGACTTCGCCGATCGTGAAGCTTTTGATCGCCAGCTGATGACAGAGATCGATGCTTACGCACCCGATCTGGTGGTGTTAGCCGGCTACATGCGTATTTTAAGCAGCGCTTTTGTGGCGCGTTATCACGATCGCCTGCTGAACATTCACCCTTCCCTTCTGCCGAAATATCCCGGCCTGCATACGCATCGTCAGGCGCTGGAAAATGGTGATGCCGAGCACGGTACGTCAGTGCATTTCGTTACTGATGAACTGGATGGCGGCCCGGTTATTTTGCAAGCCAAAGTGCCAGTGTTTGCTGAAGACAGTGAGCAAGAGATTACGCAACGCGTTCAGCATCAGGAACACGCCATTTATCCGCTGGTGATTAACTGGTTTATCGAAGGACGATTGACGATGCGCGACGGAAAAGCCTGGCTGGATGGCGAACAGCTTCCGCCACAAGGGCACGCCCACGAATGATTTTCCAAGGAGAAGCCCAGGCTTCTCCTTTTGGTTTCCTCAACCGTAGCGCCCGGTAATGTAATCTTCCGTGCGACGCTCTTTCGGCGTAGTGAAAATCCGATCGGTTTCATCAAACTCTACTAATGCGCCGTTGTGCATAAAGGCTGTGTAATCAGATACGCGCGAAGCCTGCTGCATGTTGTGTGTCACCAGAACCAGCGTGAAGTGCTGCTTTAGCGTGGTCATCAGCTCTTCAATCACCAACGTGGAGATCGGGTCCAGCGCGGAAGTCGGTTCATCCAGCAACAACACTTCTGGCTCGATAGCAATCGCCCGGGCAATCACCAATCGCTGCTGCTGGCCGGTAGAAAGCTTTAGCGCATTTTGGCCCAGCTGATCTTTCACTTCACTCCACAGTGCCGCCGCTCGCAGCGCGCGTTCGCAGGCTTCATTCAACACGCGCTTATCGCGCACGCCCTGCAAGCGCAAGCCATACACCACGTTTTCATAGATCGATTTAGGGAAAGGATTAGGCCGCTGAAACACCATGCCGACCCGCCGGCGCAAGGCAGAAAGATCCTGGTTAGCATTCATAATCGCCCATTGGTCGAGCAAGATTTCGCCCTCAATTCGGCAGTTATCGATCACATCATTCATGCGGTTGAAGCAGCGCAGCAGCGTTGATTTACCGCAGCCAGAGGGACCAATCAGCGCGGTGATGCGATTTTTAGGTACTTGCAGCGAGATATCTTGCAGCGCCTGGCGCTCGCCGTACCACAGCGAAAGATGGTTTACACGCAGCGCAATGTCAGTTTCGGGCGTCATAGTTATAGCCTGTTATTGAGTCATAAGGCGATAGCGCTCACGCAGACGGTGACGCAGGCCCATTGCCAGCAGATTGAGCGACAGAATGATCAGCACCAGCAGCAGTGCGGTAGCAAACACTACTGGCCGATCGGCTTCAATGTTTGGACTTTGAAACGCTAAATCGTAAATCTGAAAACCGAGGTGCATGAACTTGCGGTCAAGATGCAGATAGGGGAAAACAGCATCTACCGGCAGTTCAGGCACCATTTTTACGACGCCCACCAGCATCAGCGGTGCCGTTTCACCGGCAGCGCGCGCCACCGCTAAAATCAAACCGGTGAGCATTGCCGGAATCGCCATCGGCAAGACCACATGCCACAAGGTTTCGGCCTGCGAGGCACCCAATGCCAGCGAACCTTGGCGCAGGCTGTTTGGAATGCGCGACAAGCCCTCTTCGGTCGCGACGATCACCACCGGCAATGTCAGCAGCGCCAGCGTTAATGCTGCCCACAACAAACCTGGCGTACCAAAGGTTGGATTGGGTAATGCGTTACTGTAAAACAGCTGATCGAGCGTGCCGCCAACGCCCCAGACAAAGAAGCCGAGGCCGAATACGCCATAGACAATTGACGGCACACCCGCGAGATTCACCACCGCAATACGCACCAGACGCGTCAGCGCATTACGTCCGGCATATTCATGCAGCCAGACGGCAGCAACCACCCCGAACGGCATCACCACCACTGACATCAACAGCACCATTAATACCGTGCCAAAAATAGCGGGAAATGCGCCGGTTTCACTTTCGCCGTCTGCGGCTGAATCGCTGACAAAATGCCAGAGCTGTTGCACAAAATGCAGCAGCTTTTCATTAAGGTTGAGGGCATTGGGTGTCCATACGTCAACAATCTGCGTCAACGGAATCACATGATTATTGCCTTCCACATCACGCAGGATCAGCACATCGCGCTGACTTTCATGCTGCAATCTCCCCAGCGTCGCGCTGAGGTGGTCAAAGCGCCGCTGTAATGCCGCCTGATTAGCCTGGTATTCTGACTGCACCTGCATATCAAACTGATTAGCCTGTCGCTGGCGCTCAGCTTGTTCATCCAACATGTCTAATTGCTTGTTGAGCCGCGCCATATCGATGCGCCGAATCTGGTTTATCTCACGAATCATGGTATGAACCTGAGCCAAACGCTGACGCAGCAGCGCATGGATGTTCTGCGCAGTAAGCACTTCATTATCTTCACGCAGGCCAACTAACCAGCCGTAAGCATTGCCGTGGCTGCGGCGTTGCAATACCAAAATATCTTTAGGTCTGCTCACCTCAGCCGGTTCGCGGCTGTAGGCAACGCGAAAATCGGGCGCATCCCAATCGCGGTTACCGGTTTTTATCAGATAACGATTCACATGGCCTGCGCTATTGCCCTGCTCATCCGCGGGGGCCGGAAACTGCTTTTGATGTTCCACGGTTTCGCCCAGTAAGCGGCTTTCGCTGCCATCAGGCTGAGTGAAGGTGTAAAGATCCACAGGCTGCGGCCAAAAACGCGTGCGCCCTGCCATGCCAGCAAGGCAATCAGGAGCGCGAACGCCAACAGGCAAACCGTGACAGCGCCTGCGGTTAGCCAGCGCCAGCGGTTATTTTGTCTTATCGCCCTCATGCTTGTTCCTCATGCTGGCTGTAACGCTGACGCAAACGCTGGCGGATCAGCTCGGCGATGGTGTTAATCACTAAGGTAAAAATCAATAGCATCAACGCACTTAAAAACAGAATACGATAATGCGCGCTGCCCACCGCCGCTTCAGGCATTTCAATAGCAATATTGGCGGATAAGGCGCGCAGGCCGCTGAATAAGCCACCCTCGCTTTGCGGCGTATTACCCGTTGCCATCAGCAGAATCATGGTTTCGCCAACCGCACGCCCAAAGCCGATCATCAGCGCGGCAAAAATACCGGCTGAGGCACCCGGTAAGACCACGCGGGTTAAGGTTTGCCATGGCGTTGCGCCTAACGCTAGCGAGCCCTGCCCGAGCTGAGCGGGCACGCTGAACAACGCATCTTCGGCGAGTGTGAAGATCAGCGGCACCAGCGCAAAACCCATGGCTAATGCGGCGACCAGCAAATTGCGCTGCTCGTAATGCGGCATCCACTCGCCTGCATCACGCATCACCAGGGTCGGCAGCCACAGCGTCAGCAAGGTGACAAGCAGCAACAACGGCAGCAGCAGCAAGACTTCACGTCCCGGTTGACGCCAGCGCGCGGGTAGACGCGCGCTGAGCACGCCACACAGCAGCAGGCTGGCTGCTAAGGTAAGCGGCAGCAACAGTACGCCAATCAGCGCCTGGCTGATATGCGGAGCCAGCCATAAACCGGCAATCAACCCAATCACCACGCTTGGCAGCGCGCCCATCATCTCAATGGCGGGTTTAACCCAGCGGCGTAGACCCGGTGCCATAAACCAGGCGGTGTACATCGCAGCGGCTAAGGCCAGCGGTGTGGCAAACACCAACGCCAGGCTGGCTGCTTTTAAAGTACCAACTACCATCGGCATTATGCTGAACTTGGCTTGATAACTGTCGCCTGCGGCGGTGGATTGCCATACCCAATCAGCTTTCGGATAGTTTTCGTACCAAATTTTCTGCCAGAAACTCCGCCAGGTGACATCGGGCCAGGGATTATCCAGCTTAACGGTCTGCCAACTGCCTTTGCGTTCTATCAGTAAACTGTTGCCACTCGGCGAGAATTGCGCGTGCAGAATTCCGGGTTCAAGCTGACGCTGCAAAATGGGGCCATTCTGCTTGCTGGCAAACAGCTTCACCCTGCCCGTTTCTGAGTAGGTGGCGAATACACGGCGCTGAGATTCGGTAATGATCAGCGTGTTGCCTGCGCTGTGCTCAAAGGTGCGAATTTGATGCAGACGCGGGCCTTGTTCCCCCGCAATTGCAAACCATTGAGTAATTCCCGTTTCATCCTGAATCAGCAATGTTTTTCCGCCGGTTAATATGTGCAGGCTCTGCGGCACCTGCGACAGCGTTTGGGTTTCACGCAGCAGCGCTTGCTGATTATCCAGTTGCCAGACGCGCAGGACATTGCCTTCGCTGGTGTACAGCAGATCGCCTTGCGGCGAGAGAATAAATTGATCGACATGGGACAGCGGCAAATTGATGGCATTTGCCTGACGATCGGTGCCTAGCGTCAGGATGCTCAGCCCATTTTCGGTCAGGGCCGCAATACGCCATTGGCCTTGATTCAGCGACGCCAGCGACATTTTCTTTACCGCGCCCTGCGGCAGATGAAAGGGTTTATCACCCAGCGGGAAACGCCATTGCGCCTCGCCGCTTTGCATTGTCGGTTGCAGCAGCAATAAATCACCCTGCAGGTTGAGCAACAGTGTTTGCCGATCGGCGCTGGATACCACGTCACGCGGCGCAGGCGTCAATGTCAAAGCATGATCGGCGGGTTGCCCATTGAGCGGAATAAAACGGGCGGTGCCTGAAGTACTGATACGCCAACCATTGCTGCCATCATTACCTATCGCCAACGCAGGCGCACGATCCCATAACTGTTGCGTATTAGCCGGTTGCATGCTGGGCGCGCTGAACAGCGGCGTCACCACCCAAATCAGCCAAAAGAACAGCAGCAACATCAGCAACAGGATTGCGATGCCACAAGACGTGACCAGTCGCCGCGTTAAACGGTCGATCGCACGACGTCGGCGGTCGCTAAACTGGACGGGAATGTGGTTTACGCTCATGCGGTCCTAAATGCAGCGGAAAATAAGCCGCTATGTTGCCCGTAGCTGGTTGATAAGACAACTATTGACGTTGGACAAGCTTGCCATACTCTCGCCATAATGATGTTGGATACTGGATCTTCAGTCCTGCAACCGCGATACGGAGTAAGAATGGGTCAGGTAAAGCTATATATTGAAAAAGAATTAAGCTGGTTATCCTTCAATGAACGTGTCTTGCAGGAAGCAGCGGACAAAAGCAATCCACTGATCGAACGCATGCGGTTTTTGGGCATTTACTCCAACAATCTTGATGAATTCTATAAAGTGCGTTTCGCCGATCTCAAGCGCCGCATTCTTATTGGTGAAGAGCAAGGTTCCGCCAGCACGCCGCGTCATTTATTCAAAAAATCCAACAGCGAGTGCTTAAATCTGACCAAGAGTTTGATACGCTTTATAACGATCTGCTGCTGGAAATGGCACGTAATCAAATATTCCTGATCAATGAACGTCAGCTTTCACCGAATCAACAAGTCTGGCTGCGCCACTACTTCAAACACGAACTTCGCCAGCACATTTCCCCGATTTTAATTACCCATGAAACTGATCTGACCGAATTCCTTAAAGACGATTACACCTATTTGGCGGTTGAAATTATTCGTGGCGAAAACATTCGCTATGCGCTGTTAGAAATTCCATCAGATAAAGTACCGCGCTTCGTTAACTTGCCTGCTGAATCACCGCGCCGACGCAAGCCCATGATTCTTTTAGATAACATCCTGCGTTATTGCCTGGATGATATTTTCAAAGGCTTTTATGACTACGATGCGCTCAACGCCTATTCGATGAAGATGACGCGTGATGCGGAATATGATCTGGTGACAGAGATGGAATCCAGCTTGCTGGAACTGATGTCTTCAAGCCTGAAACAGCGTTTAACAGCAGAACCGGTGCGTTTCGTTTACCAGCGCGACATGCCCGATACCATGGTAGAACTGCTGTGTCATAAACTGTCGATTACCAACTTTGACTCCGTGCTACCGGGCGGTCGCTATCACAATTTCAAAGACTTCATCAGTTTCCCCAATGTCGGTAAAAACAATTTAGTCAACCGACCGTTGCCGCAAATTCGCCATATTGGCTTTGATGGATTCCGCAACGGCTTTGATGCGATTCGTAACCGCGATGTCCTGCTCTATTATCCGTATCACACCTTTGAGCATGTCCTGGAATTGCTGCGTCAGGCTTCGTTTGATCCCAGCGTGCTGGCGATAAAAATCAATATCTATCGCGTCGCAAAACACTCACGCATTATGGATGCGATGATTCACGCCGCTTATAACGGTAAAAAAGTCACGGTGGTGGTTGAGCTGCAGGCGCGTTTTGATGAAGAAGCCAACATCTACTGGGCAAAGCGCCTGACTGAAGCGGGTGTACATGTGATCTTCTCAGCGCCGGGCCTGAAAATCCACGCCAAGCTCTTCTTGATCTCGCGCCGTGAGGGTGAAGATATTGTGCGTTATGCGCACATCGGCACCGGCAACTTTAATGAGAAAACAGCCCGTCTTTATACTGATTATTCATTACTGACGGCAGATGCGCGCATCACGAATGAAGTGCGTCGCGTGTTTAACTTTATTGAGAATCCCTATCGTCCGGTGACGTTTGAGCATTTGATGGTTTCCCCGCAAAACTCACGTCGGATGTTGTATCAGTTGATCGATGAAGAGATCGCTAACGCGCAGCAAAAATTGCCGTCCGGCATTACTCTGAAAATTAATAATCTGGTGGACAAAGGACTGGTTGACCGGCTTTATACAGCGTCCAGCGTTGGGGTTAAAGTCAACTTGCTGGTGCGCGGAATGTGCTCGCTGATCCCTGATCTGCCCGGCATCAGCGAAAATATTCGCGTCACCAGTATTGTTGATCGTTACCTGGAACACGATCGCGTTTATATTTTTGAGAACAACGGCGATAAGAAAGTGTTTCTCTCTTCTGCGGACTGGATGACGCGTAACATCGATTACCGAATTGAAGTGGCGGTGGCGATTCTCGACCCGCAAATTAAGCAGCGCATCCTCGATATCATTGCTCTTCAGTTAAGTGATACGGTGAAAGCGCGCATTATTGATAAAGAATTAAGTAACCAATACGTTTCGCGCGGCAACCGTCGTAAAGTGCGCTCGCAGCTGGCGATCTATGATTACATCAAGAAACTGGAACAACCTGAATAAATCCTATGCCAATTTCCCAGAAGAGTACGCCTAAACCTCAAGAGTTTGCGGCGATTGACCTCGGTTCGAACAGTTTCCACATGGTTATTGCCCGTGTGGTTGATGGCGCTATGCAGGTGCTGGGCCGCCTGAAGCAGCGCGTGCATCTGGCTGACGGGCTTGACGCGAATAATCGTCTGAGCGAAGAGGCAATGGAGCGCGGCCTGAGCTGTCTGGCGCTGTTTGCTGAGCGTTTACAGGGCTTCAGAGCCAGCAATGTCACTATTGTCGGCACCCACACGCTGCGTCAGGCCGTCAATGCGGAAACCTTCTTGCAGCGCGCTGCGGACGTGATCCCTTATCCGATTGAAGTGATTTCCGGCCACGAAGAGGCGCGTCTGATTTTCATGGGCGTGGAACATACCCAGCCGGAAAAAGGCCGCAAGCTGGTGATAGACATCGGTGGTGGTTCAACAGAACTGGTGATCGGTGAAGATTTCGAACCGCAGTTAGTGGAAAGCCGCCGCATGGGTTGCGTCAGTTTTTCTCAACTCTATTTCCCTAAAGGGGAGATCAATCGCGACAATTTCCGCCGTGCGCGTTTAGCCGCGGCACAAAAGCTTGAAACGCTGGCGTGGCAATATCGCTTGCACGGTTGGCAGTATGCGCTGGGCGCATCTGGCACCATAAAAGCTGCCTGTGAAGTGCTGCAAGAGATGGGCGAGAAAGAGAAATTGATTACGCCTGAACGCCTTGAAATGCTTTATGACGAAGTCATGAAGCATAAATCTTTTGCAGCCTTGAGCCTGCCCGGTTTATCCGAAGAGCGTAAAAGCGTTTTCGTGCCGGGATTGGCGATTATTTGTGGTGTGTTTGATGCGCTGGCGATCCGCGAATTGCGCCTTTCTGATGGTGCGCTGCGTGAAGGCGTACTGTATGAAATGGAAGGACGCTTCCGTCACCAGGATATTCGCAGCCGCACAGCGCAAAGTCTGGCTAATCACTATGCAATAGATAGCGATCAAGCCCGTCGCGTACTGGAAACCACCGAGCAGCTTTATCTGCAATGGCGCGATCAGCATCCCAAGCTGGCTAATCCACAATTAGCTGCGCTGCTGAAATGGGCGGCAATGCTGCATGAAGTCGGGTTAACCATCAACCACAGCGGCTTACAGCGCCATTCGGCCTACATTCTGCAAAACACCAATATGCCGGGTTTTAATCAGGATCAACAAATGCTGCTTGCGGCGCTGGTAAGGTTTCATCGCAAAGCCGTCAAGGTGGATGAACTGCCACGGGTGACGCTGTTTAAGAAAAAGCAGTTTGTTCCGCTTATCTTTCTGCTGCGCCTGGGCACGCTGCTGAACAATCAGCGCCAGGCGACAACCCGCCCAGATTCACTCAAACTACGCTGTGATGACGGACACTGGACCTTAACCTTCCCGACGGGCTTCCTTAGCCAAAATAATCTGGTACAGCTCGATTTAGAGCGCGAACAGATTTACTGGAATGATGTAACCGGCTGGAAGCTGATTCTCGAAGAAGCCTGATGATGTGGGCGTTTAGCGCCCACAACACTGAAATAATGACTATGACGACATTAAAACAGAACATTTTTACTGAAAAATATGGCCTGACGCCAACCCACTCCGAAGTGCTGGAAGCCTTTCCTCAGCTCAAGGTGGGTAAAGCGTTGGATCTTGGCTGTGGCAATGGCCGCAACACGCTGTTTCTCAATCAGCAAGGCTTTGATGTCACCGCCTGGGATCATAATCCGCAGAGTCTGGCGCGCCTGAATAGCATCATCGCGGAAGAGGGTTTACAGGGGATTCATACCGAACAGCGCGATCTCAACAACACGCGTTTTAATGGCGGCTACGACTTTGTGCTGTCTACGGTGGTGATGATGTTTCTTCAACCAGAAACCATTCCGCAGTTGATCGCGGACATGCAGGCCAGCACGGTAAAATATGGCTTCAATCTGATTGTGGCAGCCATGAATACTGATGATACGCCCTGCCCGGCTGATTTTTCCTTTGCCTTTAAATCGGGTGAACTCAGCAATTATTACCGCAACTGGCACATTCTGAAGTACAACGAAAACCTCGGACAGTTGCATCGTACTGATGAAAATGGCAATCGCATTAACTGCCGTTTCGCTACGCTGCTGGCACAAAAAGCCAGCTACTGATTATTTTCGCTGTTTTTTTAGACAGCGATTGATTTCATCCGGCGACTGTGACTAAATATTGCAATCGCCCATTTGGGTCATTACAGGAACCACCCGCGTGAACAGCGCTTTATCCCCTCGAAGACGTCAGAAAACCGGTACCATGACCCGGATTGTTCTGTTGATCAGTTTTATCATCCTTGTTAGTCGCCTGATTTTTCTCCTGCCTGCTGCTTTCGAACATCATCAGCAAAAAAATCCATGCATGAACCGGTAAGCCTTAGCGTCAACACTTCCCGTTAGCTAAATGTGTTTTTCACATGAATAAGTAAAACGCTGTCCAAATGACAGTGTGATTTTTTGCATCCCTTTTGCAAACGAAACGCTACACTTCGTGCTGGTGCTTTCAGACAAAAGGGACTCAATGTGTCTGCCTCTCACTCTCAACTTTTAAGTGAAATACGTCATCGTATTCTGACGCTGCTGCTCAATGAGCACGATCTGGTTGATGCGCTGCTGGAGAAATCCACCGACTTCAGCCCTGAACAGCAACGTGAAAATTCGATTCAACGCGAAAAGCTCGAACAGGATATTATCCAACTGCATGCCGCAGATTTGGCCGATATTCTTGAAGCGTTACCCGAAGAAGAACGCCAGGCGTTGTGGCGTTTAGTGCCGAATGAACGACGCGGTCATGTATTAGTTGAAGCCTCTGAAACGGTCTGGGCCAGCCTGACCGAAGAGATGAGCGATCGCGATATTCTGCGCGCCATTGAGCCGCTGGATATTGATGATCAAGTCTGGCTGGCACGCTATCTGCCGCGCGATCTCACTGGACGCCTGCTCACCAAGCTGGAACCCGGATTGCGTGCTCGCATGCTCAACGTGGTGCAGTTTGACCGCGATCGCGTCGGGCGAGTCATGGATTTCAATATCCTGACGGTACGTGCCGATGTCACTTTAGCCACCGTGCAGCGTTTCTTACGTCATCGTAAGAGCATGCCGACCGGTACCGATAAACTGTTTATCACGACCAAAGAAAATCAGTTACTAGGCGAGTTGCCACTAACTGATATTCTGCTTAATCAACCGCAAAAACGTGTTTTTGAAGTGATGAACACGCGCCCCACGACCTTTCAACTCAATGACAAAGCCGAAGACGCTGCCAGCGCCTTTGAACGCTATAATTTAATATCCGCAGCGGTCATCGATGCCAAAGGCAAGCTTATTGGCCGCGTCACCATCGAAGACGTTATCGATTTGGTGAACGAAGAGAACGAAAGCAATATCCGTAAAATGGGCGGTATCAGCCAGGAAGAAGACGTTTTCGCGCCGGTGCGTAAATCTGTTCGCAATCGCTGGGCGTGGCTGGCACTTAATCTGTGTACCGCCTTTGTCGCCTCACGCGTTATCGGCTTGTTTGAGTCAACTATTTCACAACTGGTTGCGTTGGCAACGTTGATGCCAATTGTTGCCGGCATTGGCGGCAATACCGGTAATCAGACCATTACCATGATTGTTCGCGCCCTTGCTCTGCACCAGGTTGAGCCTGGTAACTTCTCTTTTCTGATTGTCCGTGAATTGGGCGTTGCCTTGATTAACGGTCTTTTCTGGGGTGGCATCATGGGCCTGGTAACGTGGCTGATGTATGACAATGTTGCGCTGGGTGGCGTGATGATGCTGGCGATGGTGCTTAACCTGCTGCTTGCAGCATTAATGGGCGTGCTGGTGCCCTTGGTGATGACCAAAATGAAGCGCGATCCGGCGATTGGTTCCAGCGTGTTGATTACCGCTATCACCGATACAGGCGGCTTCTTTATCTTCCTTGGCCTGGCAACCGTTTTCTTAATAAACCATTGATTCACATAACAACAGGATGGAGAAATGATGTTTAATATTGATGATTTTGTACAAGCAAAAACCGGTGGACCAAAGATGTTAGTTCTGCGAGTGGAAGGCGATACGTTATGGTGCGCACGCGTAGACGACGCGACAAAAAAGGAAATTGAAGTAAAGGCCGACAGCGTGAATGTGTATCACGAAGACGGTGATTTCGGCGTCTGTTAATCAAAAAAGCCCCGCTTTTACGGGGCTTTTTGCATTACGGATTATCTTGCTGAAGGTTGTCATTACCTATCCCGCCAATGAACGGTAAACGCAGACGAAATGGCGTAAAATCCAGCCCCATATTCAAGCCTAAAATGTTAAGTTCAAAGCCCTCTTCCGCACCAAGCGTAATGCCCGCCACGCCCAAAACAGAGACTTGCACACCTCTGCCAGACGGCGGCAAGCCAATCGGGCGCCACAGCGGACGGTAATCTTTTCCCAACGCATTAGCGGGCAGATCCAGTTTTAGCGCAGGAACGTCGCGGCCAATGTGCGCCAGAAAAGTGTTGCTGTTGGGCCCAGGCCACGCATGATATGTCTGCGGCCAGGGATACGATTTAATGGCTGCTTCAATCTGAGGAATCATCGCTTCAGCCTCAGGTCCGCGATGATTTACCAGCAAGCGCGGTTTCGCACCGTACCAATATCCATCGGCGATATTGGTGTTGCGTCGTACTTTATCCCCGCTGCCCCAACTGATCACCTCGTAGCGGTTGTATTGCGTTTCCCGGCACGTTTAAAGATAATCCATGGATGCACCGCCACCGCGCCCTTCCAGCCATAGGTCGGCGCAGCATAAACCTGCACAATCGCTAAGTTGGCGTAAGCACGTGGATCGGGCGCAATCCCGGCAGAATCACGTCGTGCAGACCACCAGCCGCCCTGACTTGGCGCGTCACTATGCCGTGTCGCCTGCGCAATACTTGCACCCAGTGATAGCAGCAATACAGCAAGAAAACAGAGACTGAACACTTTTAGTGGAAGCATGAGGTATCCCGGTAAGTAAAGGCAGAGAAAGAAAATCGCCAGTCAATCTGGCGATTGAACTGGCGATTTAATCATCAACACATCTCAGGATAAGTCAGAAACTTATTCCCATTCAATGGTCGCCGGTGGTTTGCCGCTAATATCGTAAACGACGCGGGAAATACCGTTAACTTCATTGATAATGCGGTTGGAAACGCGGCCAAGGAACTCATAAGGCAGGTGCGCCCAATGTGCGGTCATGAAGTCGATGGTTTCAACAGCACGCAGCGAAACAACCCAGTCATATTTACGGCCATCGCCCATCACACCCACTGAACGTACCGGCAGGAACACGGTAAATGCCTGGCTGACTTTGTTGTAGAGATCGGCTTTGTGCAGCTCTTCGATGAAGATCGCATCGGCACGACGCAGCAGATCACAATACTCTTTCTTCACTTCGCCCAGCACGCGCACGCCCAAACCTGGACCCGGGAACGGATGGCGGTAAAGCATGTCGTAAGGCAGGCCCAACTCCAGACCAATTTTGCGCACTTCGTCTTTGAACAGCTCTTTCAGCGGCTCAACCAGACCCAGCTTCATCTCTTTCGGCAGGCCACCCACATTATGGTGTGATTTAATCACATGGGCTTTACCGGTAGCGGAAGCAGCAGACTCGATAACATCAGGATAAATGGTACCCTGCGCCAACCATTTCACTTCAGTCAGCTTGGTCGCTTCTTCGTCAAACACTTCAACGAACACGCGGCCAATGGTTTTGCGTTTAGCTTCTGGCTCGTCAATACCTGCCAGCGCGTCAAGGAAGCGCATCTCAGCCGGTACGTGAATGATGTTCAGACCGAAGTGGTCACCAAACATATCCATTACCTGCTCTGCTTCATTGAGGCGCAGCAAACCGTTGTCGACAAATACGCAGGTCAGGCGCTCGCCAATGGCGCGGTGCAGCAGCATAGCGGTAACGGAAGAATCCACGCCACCTGATAAGCCAAGAATGACTTTATCGTCACCAATCTGCACACGCAGACGTTCAACAGCGTCTTCGATGATTTTTGCCGGTGTCCACAGCGCTTCACATGCACAGATATCGATGATGAAACGCTCAAGCATACGCAGACCCTGACGCGTGTGCGTCACTTCTGGATGGAACTGCACGCCGTAAAAACGTTTCTCTTCATTGGCCATGATGGCAAACGGACAGGTTTCAGTGCTGGCAACGGTCACGAAGTCAGCGGGGATTGCCGTGACTTTGTCACCGTGGCTCATCCACACATCCAACAGCGGCTTGCCTGTGGCGCTGATCGCATCTTCGATGTCGCGAACCAAGGCACTTTTGGTGGTCACTTCAACCTGAGCATAACCAAATTCACGCTCGTTAGATCCTTCAACTTTGCCACCCAGCTGAATCGCCATGGTCTGCATGCCGTAGCAAACGCCCAGCACCGGTACGCCAGCAGTGAAGACATATTCAGGTGCGCGTGGGCTGTTGAGTTCGGTAGTGCTTTCCGGGCCGCCGGAAAGGATGATGCCGCTGGGATTGAACTGGCGGATCTGCTCTTCGGTGACATCCCATGCCCAGAGTTCGCAATACACACCCAGTTCACGTACGCGGCGTGCAACCAGTTGAGTATATTGAGAACCAAAATCGAGAATCAGAATGCGATGCTTATGGATATTTTCCGTCGTCATTGAGGTGTTTCCAGAACGGTGACTTGATAATAAAAGCGCCCGGATTGAGCCGGGCGGGAAATCTTACGGGATTATGAACCCATGCGGTAGTTCGGTGACTCTTTGGTGATGGTCACATCATGTACGTGGCTTTCATTGATGCCCGCGCCGCTGATGCGAACAAATTCAGCTTTGGTACGCAGATCGTCAATGGTTGGGCAACCGGTCAAACCCATGCAAGAGCGCAAGCCGCCCATCTGCTGGTGAACGATCTCTTTCAGACGACCTTTATAAGCTACGCGACCTTCGATGCCTTCCGGCACCAGTTTGTCTGCGGCGTTGTCAGTCTGGAAGTAACGGTCAGATGAGCCTTTAGACATCGCACCCAGTGAACCCATACCACGATAAGATTTGAATGAACGGCCTTGATACAGCTCGATTTCACCAGGTGATTCTTCAGTACCCGCCAGCATGGAGCCGACCATCACACACGATGCGCCCGCTGCGATAGCTTTCGCAATGTCGCCTGAGAAGCGAATGCCGCCATCAGCAATAACAGGAATGCCGGTCCCTTCCAGGGCTTCTACCGCGTCGGAAACTGCAGTGATCTGAGGAACACCCACACCGGTAACGATACGCGTAGTACAGATTGAGCCAGGGCCGATACCGACTTTTACTGCGCTCACACCTGCTTCTACCAGCGCTAATGCGCCCGCTCCGGTTGCCACGTTACCGCCAAGGATTTCGAGATCGGGGTATTTTGCGCGGGTTTCGCGAATACGCTGAAGTACCCCTTCAGAGTGTCCATGGGAGGAGTCGATAAGCAGCACGTCAACACCTGCCGCCACCAGCGCATCAACACGCTCTTCGTTGCCAGCACCGGCACCAACAGCAGCACCCACACGCAGACGGCCTTGAGCGTCTTTACAGGCGTTTGGTTTACGTTCTGCTTTCTGGAAGTCTTTTACAGTGATCATGCCCAGCAGGTGGAAGCTATCATCCACCACCAGCGCTTTCTCAACACGTTTTTCATGCATTTTTTGCAGAACCACGTCACGCGCTTCGCCCTCTTTCACCGTCACTAAACGCTCTTTTGGCGTCATGACCGCAGAAACAGGCTGCGTTAAATCAGTCACAAAGCGAACGTCACGACCGGTAATAATACCAACCAGTTCATTGCGGGTGTTTACAACCGGGTAGCCTGCAAAGCCATTGCGCTCAGTCAACGCCTTCACGTCTGCCAGCGGGGTAGTTGGCAGCACGGTTTGTGGTTCGGTTACTACGCCGCTTTCATGTTTTTTAACTTTGCGAACTTCATCCGCCTGGCGTTCAATCGACATATTTTTGTGAATGAAGCCCAGGCCACCTTCCTGCGCCAGCGCGATGGCCAAGCCCGCTTCAGTCACGGTATCCATGGCAGCGGAAAGCATAGGAATGTTTAAACGGATATTTTTGGTCAGCTGAGTGCTGAGGTCAGCCGTATTTGGCAAGACGGTGGAGTGTGCAGGAACGAGCAAAACGTCGTCGAAAGTGAGTGCTTCTTTAGCGATTCTTAACATGGCAATACTCCACCTCGGGTGAATGAGAATAGATAAAATATTGCCGCGGCATTATACAGGCCGTAATCGATTGCCTCCAGCTTTATTTAAGAAAAAGTCTTGATCCGCTGTATCAGCCCTGTAGTATCGACTAATTAACCTGCTGATTTGGAATTTGATCTTCGTCACATGTCGCTACCTCCAACTGCCAATATTTTTACTGTCAGCCGCCTCAATACCACGGTGCGTCAGCTACTGGAAAAAGAGATGGGCCTGGTTTGGCTGAGCGCGGAGATCTCAAACTTCACTCAACCCGCTTCGGGTCACTGGTACTTCACGCTTAAAGATGACGGCGCCCAAGTACGCTGCGCCATGTTCCGTAACAGTAATCGTCGCGTTACCTTTCGTCCGCAACACGGACAGCAGGTTTTAGTCCGCGCCAATATTACGCTGTATGAACCACGCGGCGACTATCAGCTCATTATCGAAAGCATGCATCCCGCAGGTGAAGGTTTGTTGCAGCAGCAATTTGAGCTGCTGAAAACCAAGCTAGCGAGTGAAGGCCTGTTTGAGCCACAGCATAAACAAGCCTTGCCGGACCCGGCGAAACAGGTTGGCGTGATTACCTCTTCCACCGGCGCAGCGCTGCATGATGTGCTGCGTGTGTTGCATCGCCGCGATCCTTCCTTGCCCATTGTGATTTATCCGACCGTCGTTCAGGGTGTAGATGCCCCCGCCGCGATTGTTCGTGCGATTAAAATAGCAAACCTGCGCAACGAATGTGATGTCTTGATCGTGGGCCGCGGCGGTGGCTCACTGGAAGATTTATGGAGCTTCAACGATGAGCGTGTCGCACGCGCTATTTTTGCCAGCCGCATTCCTATCGTCAGTGCGGTAGGCCATGAAACTGACGTGACCATTGCCGATTTTGTTGCCGATCTGCGAGCACCAACGCCTTCTGCTGCCGCAGAAATTGTCAGCCGTAATCAGATTGAACTGCTGCGTCAGTTGCAGGCTCAGCAGCAGCGGATGGAAATGGCCATGGATTATTATCTGGCTCGTCAGCAGCGCCTGTTTAGTCGGCTGGATCATCGCTTGCAGCAACAACATCCACAGTTGCGTCTGGCGCGTCAGCAAACGGCCCTGTATCGCCTCCAGCAGCGTTTGGATGATGCCATTGACACACGTCTGCGTACGGCGACGCGCCAGCAAGATCGCTTAATGCAGCGGTTAAATGCGCAGCAACCTCAGCAGCGTCTGTTTCAGGCGCAGCAATCACTGCAAAACTGGCATTATCGTTTGCAACAAAGCATGGAAAAATTGTTGAACCACGATAAACAGCGCTTCGGCACCTTAGCCGCTCAGCTTGAAGGCGTTAGCCCTTTGGCCACGCTGGCACGTGGTTTTAGCGTCACCACCGATACCGCCGGCCAGGTAGTAAAAAACCGTGGTCAGCTTCATGAAGGCGATTTGCTTCGCACCCGACTCGATGATGGTTGGGTAGAAAGCCAGGTCACAAAGCTTCTGCCCGAAAAACCGCGTCGCCGCAAAACAACTTCCTGAGGTCGTTACTATACTTTTTGGCACATTCATCGTGCCAAGGAGTTGGAAATGGCTTTCAGTGTTATTCCCCTTACATCTTAAGCAAAATCATTGCGCACGGTTCTGGCCATCAGCAGGAAGAAGCGCGCCGTACATTAACCCATGTCCAACATTTGATGGCTGAACCCTGGCATAAACCCACTGGGGTAAAAACCGCTGTAGGCGGTCAGGTCGAACGTGAAATTTACGACGCGCAAAATGAGCAAACGCTGCCAGGCAAACTGATTCGTCAGGAAGGTCAGTCGTCAAATGGTGACATTGCGGCTGAAGAAGCCTGGAATTATCTTGGCACCACCTATGATTTTTTCTGGCAGGTTTATAAGCGTAACTCCCTCGATAACC
The DNA here is from genome assembly GCF_018842675.1 of Candidatus Pantoea bituminis. Taxonomy (NCBI): domain Bacteria; kingdom Pseudomonadati; phylum Pseudomonadota; class Gammaproteobacteria; order Enterobacterales; family Erwiniaceae; genus Pantoea; species Candidatus Pantoea bituminis. The sequence goes on along the minus strand of NZ_JAGTWO010000004.1, from coordinate 892,247 downwards.
AAGGGCTTAAGCTGCCAGGCACCATTCATTACGGCAAAAATTATCAGAACGCCTTCTGGAATGGTCAGCAAATGGTGTTTGGTGATGGCGACGGTGAGATTTTTAATCGTTTTACTATCGCTATTGATGTGGTCGCCCATGAACTCGCGCACGGCGTGACTGAAAATGAAGCCGGGTTAATCTATTTTGAGCAGGCTGGCGCATTGAATGAGTCACTTTCAGACGTGTTCGGCTCACTGGTCAAACAGTTCAGCAAGAAGCAGAGCGCCGATCAGGCTGACTGGATTATCGGTGAAGGCTTGTTGGCAGAGGGCATCAATGGTCGTGGATTACGTTCCATGTCAGAACCCGGCACGGCTTATGACGATCCGATGCTTGGCAAAGACCCGCAACCCGCACATATGAATGATTACATTCAGACCCGCGATGATAATGGCGGCGTGCATCTCAATTCTGGTATCCCTAATCGCGCTTTTTATCTCGCGGCAAAAGCGCTGGGTGGTTATGCATGGGAACTGGCTGGTCAGGCCTGGTACGACACCTTGTGCGATAAAGAGCTGCCACAGGATGCCGATTTTAAAACCTTTGCTCAATTTACTGTGAAGCACGCTGAAAAGCGTTTCAATCGTTCAGTTGGCAGCGCAATTGAGAATGCATGGAAAGAGGTTGGCATATTATGAGTGATCTTCCCCCACTCACCGACGATGCGGTCATTGTCGTGGCACGTGAAGGCGGCATCGCTTTTTCCCGGGTCTACGCGGTGAGCGACGTTTCACGCTAGGCCAGCTTCCTGATCCGCAAAAGCAGCGCGTGTGTCATGTGCTTGAACAGGCAATGCCATTGGGCGAGCCGGAGGAGAAAGCCGCTCAGGTTGGGCGCGGGGATCAGCGCTATTTTCGTATTCAAATTCACTATGCCACGCATCAAGAGGTCGGTACCCTGGTCCTTTTGATACCGGAACAGGTTGCGCCACCCGAACTCGAATCGCTCTGGCGTGACGGCGAATAGCCATAAAAAAAGGCCGACATTGCTGTCGGCCTTTTCATTACTTCACATTACTTGTTATCAGGTAATGCGTAAGCAATTACGTAATCACCACGATCTGGCGACTGGCGTGCGCCACCGGCCGAGATGAGGATGTACTGCTTACCGGTTTTCGGTGAAACGTAGCTCATTGGGCCGCCTTGGCTGCCCACTGGCAGACGTGCTTTCCATACTTCTTTACCGGTTGAGCTGTCGAAAGCGCGCAGATAGTAATCCTGCGTACCGGCGATAAACACCAGCCCGCCCTGCGTCGCCAGCGTACCACCCAGCGTTGGCATACCGACTGGCATTTTCACGCGCATTTTGATGCCAAATGGACCGGTATCCTGCACGGTACCCACTGGCACCTGCCAAACAATTTTCTGCGTTTTCATGTCAATCGCAGAGAGCGTACCGAATGGCGGAGCCTGGCAAGGAATGCCCAGCGGTGACATAAAGCGGTTTTTGTTAACCGCATATGGCGTGCCTTTCAGCGGAACCGCGCCCATACCCGTATTGATGGCTTCACCGCCGTTGCTACCGCGTGAAATCTTACTGGTATCAGCTGGGATCATCTGCACCCACAGGCCCAGACGCATATCGTTAACGAACAACAGATTGTTATTCGGATCGGTCGACATGCTGCCCCAGTTCATCCCACCCAGTGAACCTGGGAAGCTCAGGGATTTATCCGTATCCGGTACAGTAAACAGCCCGTTATAACGCATTGATTTAAAGCCGATACGGCACACCAGCTGATCAAACGGCGTTGCACCCCACATGTCAGACTCTTTCAGCGTCTGGTTGCCAATCTGTGGCATACCGGTCGAATGAGGCTGAGTTTTGGTGTATTGCTCGTTCGGGATGTGGCCCTGCGGCATTGGCAGCTCTTCAACCTTGGTCAACGGCTTACCTGTCATGCGATCCAGCACAAAAATCATGCCAGTCTTACCACCGATAACCACAGCAGGTTTCGTGCTACCGTCCTTCATCGGGAAATCGATCAGGCTAGGCTGCATCGGTAAGTCAAAGTCCCACAGATCGTTATGAACGGTCTGATAAACCCACTTCTCTTTACCGGTAGTCGCATCCAGTGCCAGCACAGAGGCGCCATATTTGTGGTCAAGCTCGTTACGGTTAGCCCCCACAAATCCACTGACGAACTGCCCATTGGGATAAACACGGTGTTCATAGCCGGATCATAGGACATAGGTGCCCAAGAGTTCGGCGTGCTGCGTGCAAAATCTTTACCTGGCATCAGGATCGCATTCGGATCCACATTACCTGGATCGAACGCCCAACGCATTTTACCGGTGATAACGTCAAATCCACGCAGTACGCCACCAGGCATATCGGTTTGAACGTTATCCGCCACGCGACCACCAACGACAACGGTGGTGCCCGCAAGCGTCGGGGCAGAAGTCAGCTGATATTGTGGATCAGGCGCCTGGCCCAGACCCGCTTTCAGATCGACCTGACCGTTGTTGCCAAAGCCCTGGCACAATTCGCCGTTGTCAGCATTGATAGCAATCAGGCGCGCATCGATCGTATTCATCAGGATACGGCGCTGACAGGTATCGCCGGCTGGCAAATTCACCGCAGTCACTGGCGTTGAGTCCGGTTTTGACGGCTGGGTCAAAGGTTTGGTCGCATCAAAGTACGCCAGACCGCGGCAGCGAGGCCATACTTCAGCCTGTGCATTGATCTCACGTTTCCAAATCTGCTTACCGCTGTCTGCTTCTACTGCAATGACGTTGTTATGCGGAGTACAGATATAGACCGTGTTTCCTACCTGCAACGGCGTTTCCTGATCTTCTGCACCGTTACCGGTTGGGCTGTCTGGAATATCACCCGTGCGGAAAGTCCAGGCAACCTGAAGGTCTTTTACGTTGTCGCGGGTGATCTGATCCAATGCAACAAAGCGGCTGCCTTCCGGCGTATTGCCATAATTATCCCAGTCTTTCTGTTGTTTCGCTTTATCAACAGGGATAAGCGGCAACTGCTCGCCAGTGGCGGCGACAGTCGGATGAGGCTGGAACATTTGAACAAATGTCACCACCATACCCACAGCTAACACGGCAGACAGCACATAAGAAATCTTAGCCAGCGAGGCTTTGCCTTCGCGCTTACGCAGTGCAGGCCACGTTAAGAAGGCTAAGATCATCAGCCCTGTTGGTACCATTAGACGCGAAACCAGCGGCCAGAACACCAAACCAGCGTCAAAAAGCGACCAAATCAAGGTGCCGACAAACATCAGCAGAAACAGCGTCACTGCGGAAGATTTACGGCGGAAGAACTGAATCGCCGACAAAATCGTGACGATACCCGCAATTAAGAAGTACCAGCTTCCGCCAAGACCGACGAGTTTACCGCCGCCGATAGCGAAGAACAGACCGATGGCAAGCAGCACCAGTCCGAGCAGTACAGACCATATTCCCAATCCTTTGCCGGAGCGGGACGATGTTTCAGCCATAACACTAACTCTCCTGAAAAAATAAAGCACCCGCGCCTCAGTAAACGAATGAAGACGTAACTGAGGCTAATGCATTGGATATCACTTTATTTTAAATCGAATTTGAACGGACTCGCGTCCGTGATGCAGGCTATGTGAGCCAGTAGACATAAAGAATCGTCTGGCTCTGCCTCACAAAGCGGCAGGATTGTACCACTTGGTACATTAAGAGGTGAACATCTATAACGCGGTAGTTACGATGCAATAGCATTTTTGCTACAAAGATGAGGTTAAGTGTTTAAAATTACACGCTTCCCGCCAACGGCGGCGTTTTGTTTATAGAAGTAAAAAAATGTGTCACGCGCTAAGGGGTATAAATTTCACTCTTTTTTGGAAATTAACCCATGACCCTGAGGGCAAAAGTAATCCACTGCACCGCACGCTTTTAGTACGTTCAGTGGCTGGAGACAATCTGGACAGACCGCTTGTGCCGGCAAATGGAAGTCGCATGCTTCACAAATAAACGCACCTTCACTCAGCGTTAGCGTCTGCTGACATTTTTCACACGTTACATTCATAACCGCACCTCGCCTTATGAGTTGGCTGCTCAAACCAAAAAAGAGGGCCAATTGGCCCTCTTTTATTAACGCTTATTTTTTATTTTTCTTGAGGTGCGCCATCAAACGTTTACGTTTACGCATCTGCGTTGGATTAAGCAGGTTACGTTTACCTTCGTACGGGTTATCACCCTCTTTGAACTGAATACGAATCGGCGTTCCCATCACATTCAGAGAACGACGGAAGTAGTTCATCAGGTAGCGCTTGTAAGAGTCTGCCAGGTCTTTCACCTGATTACCGTGGATCACGACGATTGGCGGATTATAACCACCAGCATGCGCATACTTGAGCTTCACGCGACGACCACGTACTAACGGCGGCTGATGATCTTCAGCAGCCATGTTCATGATACGCGTCAGCAACGAGGTGTTAACACGTTTAGTCGAACAGTCGTAAGCTTCGGTAATCGATTCAAACAGATTACCCACGCCGCTGCCATGCAGCGCAGAAATAAAGTGGATGCGAGCGAAATCGATGAAGCCCAAACGGAAATCGAGCGTCTCTTTCACTTCGTCACGCACTTCCTGTGACAGGCCATCCCATTTATTGACTACGATCACCAATGAGCGCCCACTGTTCAGAATGAAGCCCAGCAGGGAGAGATCCTGATCAGAAATACCGGTACGCGCATCGATCACCAACATCACCACGTTAGCGTCTTCAATCGCTTGCAGCGTTTTAATGACTGAAAATTTCTCTACGGTATCGGAGATTCTGGCGCGCTTACGCACACCTGCAGTATCGATGAGTACGTATTCGCGCCCATCACGCTCCATTGGGATATAAATGCTGTCTCGCGTCGTGCCCGGCATATCGTATACCACCACGCGATCTTCGCCGAGGATACGGTTAGTCAGGGTAGATTTACCGACGTTAGGACGCCCTACAATAGCCAGCTTGATTGGCAAACCGGTTGGGTCGAATTCTTCCTCTTCCTCTTCCGCCAGCTCATCGCTCTCTTTCGCCGCCAATGCTGCCCAGTAAGCTTCGTTTTCTTCCTCTTCCGTGACTTCAACTGGCTCAACCTGCTCCATCCACGGCAACAGCGCGGTTTCTAACAGGCTGGTGACACCGCGGCCATGGGAAGCAGCGATAGCGTGAATCTCACCCAAACCCATCGAGTAGAAATCGACAACGGCTGAATCAGGATCGAGTCCGTCAGTTTTGTTCGCGACCACGAAAGTGGCTTTGCGACGTGAACGCAGATGATTTGCGATCTGTTGATCAGCTGGCATCATGCCTGCACGTGCATCCACCATAAAAAATACGACGTCAGCTTCTTCAATCGCGAGCAATGATTGCCCCGCCATACGCACTTCGACACCATCTTCAGTACCGTCAATACCGCCGGTATCGATGACAATAAATTCGCGCCCTTCCACTTCGGCGCGACCATATTTGCGATCGCGAGTCAGTCCAGGAAAATCCGCTACCAGCGCATCACGTGTGCGGGTTAAGCGGTTAAATAGCGTAGATTTTCCCACATTGGGACGCCCAACTAGCGCGACCACAGGTACCATAACAATGCCTCAATAAATAATTAATCGCCTGAATGGCGTGATTATAACGGTTCTTGCCGCTAAGTTCAGGCTTAAGGCGCAAAGAATACCATGCCTGACTAAAAACGAAACGGCCCCTGATCAGTCAGGAGCCGTTTTCATGGAAGGATTTCACCTACCTGACGCTTACCCTTTAGCGGGTAATCGCATAAACCTCACCATCTTTTGCCTGGATCAGTAACTTGTCGCTGGCCACCACGGGTTCTGTCTGGAAGCCAGAGCTGTCCAGCTTCTGCTGGGCAACAAAGCGGCCATCCGTGGTGTTCATCCAGTGCAGATAACCTTCGCTGTCACCCACAACGATGTAGCCGTTGTACAATACTGGCGACGTTAGGTTACGGTGCAGCAGATCGCTTTGACGCCAAATCGCTACGCCACCATCTGTGTTCAACGCAATAACGCGGTCATCCTGATCAACCAGGTAAATGCGCCCCGCATCAACAATCAGATCTTTCACACCGCCGATTTCACGTTTCCACAAAATCTGACCTGAACGCAGATCTAACGCCGTTAAATCACCGTTGTAAGCCAGGGCGTAAACCACACCGTTAGCGACAACAGGCGTAGTATCAACATCGTTGAGACGATCAATTTCAGTTGCGCCACTTGGCTGCGAAATACGTTGCTGCCAAATCAACTGCCCCTGATTCAAGATCACCGCGCTGACGCGGCCGTTATCGCCGCCAACAATCGCACCGCCGAACGCCACGGCTGGCGCAGATTCACCACGCAGAGAGAGTGCAGGCATATCAAGGTTGACGCTCCACTTGATTGCGCCGCTGCTCTGATCCAGACCCTGCAACATGCCGTTGCTGGTATGAACCAGCACTAAACCATCGCTGACAACCGGACGTGATAGCGCTTCGCCAGCCACTTTAGTTTGCCAGGCAACCGCGCCGTCGCTGCTGTTTAATGCATAAACCTGTCCGCGCTCGCTGCCAACATAAACGCGATCGCCATTCGCTGTCAGGCCGCCGGAGAGCAAGGCTGAGCGATTACTGGAAAAGAAGCCGGTTTTCTCAGAAAGATCGATTTTCCATTTTTCTTTCCCGTTTGCTGCATCTAACGCTTTCACGATACCGAAGCGGTCGGCAGCATAAACGGTGCCATCCAGCCAGGCAGGATGCAGATTGGAATAGAAATCACCAATGCCATCGCCAACCGATGTGCTCCACGCTTCTTGTGGTGTGAATTGGTTTTCGACCTTAGGCAACGGGGCCATTTTTACTACATCTTCTTCGCCGCTAAACAGCGAACAACCGCTGAGCAAAGTGACTGAAATCAGCCCCGGCAGCAGGTATTTACGTAATTCCATGCGCTCTCTCTCGACTGGCTTAGCTTAAGTTATTCATCTTCATCTGCATCATTTGCTTCAATGCCGGAGAGGCGTCAGATTCTACCCCTTTACTCCATGCATCGCGCGCGCCCTGCTTGTCGCCTTTGCTCAGCAGCGCTTCGCCGCGAATGTCGGCGACAATGGCTGTCCAGCCATCACCCTTTACACCGTCAAGGGTTTTAAGCGCCGCATCAGCTTGATTCTGTTGCAGTTGAATGCGAGCCAGGCGCAGGTTAATGACTGCCTGCAGGTTGGCATCTTTAGTATCTTTCAGGCCGTTCTGTAACTGCGTTGCCGCTTTATCGAGCTGGTTGCTGTCAACATACTGTTTTGCCACATCCATAGAAGCCAGCGCACCGTAAGTGTTGCTGTTTTCATTGGCAAAGTTGCTGACAGCTTCCAGCGTCTGAGGCTTATCTGCCTGCATAGCGCTGGTAAGCTGCTGATACTGTGCCGAAACGGCTTTGGCCGAGCTTTCTTGCTGACTCGCCCAATAGCGCCAGCCACCCAACGCGGCAATGCCGATCACTACGCCAACGGCTAACGCCTTGCCATTGTTGGCAAAAAAGCGGCGAAGCGCATCAACCTGTTCGTTATCATTGCTATAAACTTCCACGCAATCCTTCTCCTTTCAATGGTCGTTGCTGTGACACGCTTACTGTAACAGCGTGCGCAATTCAGCAGCAGCCTCTGCCTGCGCCAGCGTTTGCTGATCGCCACTGCGCAGATCTTTAATCACCACCTGGCCAGCTTTCACTTCGTCTTCGCCCACGACCAGCGCGACGCGTGCGCCCCACTTATCAGCGCGTGCAAATTGCTTTTTGAAGTTGCCGCCACCGAAGTTGGTCATCAACTTCAGTTCTGGCACTTCATCACGCAGTTTTTCTGCCAGCTGCATCGCTGCTGACTGCACGCCCTGACCCGAAGCGATAACATAGACATCGACAACGCGAGTCGGTTCAAATTCAGGATTAACCGCCTGAACCAGTAACACCAGACGCTCCATGCCCATGGCAAAACCTACGGCTGGCGTAGCACGACCACCGAGCTGTTCAACCAGGCCATCATAGCGACCACCGCCACATACCGTGCCTTGCGAACCCAGGCTATCAGTAACCCATTCAATCACGGTGCGGTTGTAGTAATCGAGACCGCGTACCAGACGCTGGTTAACGGTATAAGCAATGCCTGCATCATCCAACAGCGCACAAAGACCATCAAAATGCGCTCGCGACTCGTCGTCGAGATAGTCGCCCAGTTTTGGCGCATCATTCAGTAATTGCTGGATATCAGGGTTTTTGCTATCTAATACGCGCATGGGATTGGTGTACATGCGGCGTTTGCAATCTTCGTCCAGCGTCTCTTTATGCTGTTCAAGGAACGCGACTAACGCATCACGATAATTGGCACGCGCTTCAAGTGAACCGATGGAGTTGAGTTCCAGGCGAACGTGATCGGCAATGCCCAACGCTTTCCACCAACGGGCATTAAGCATGATCAATTCAGCATCGATATCCGGTCCTTGCAGACCAAACACTTCGACGCCCATCTGGTGAAACTGGCGATAACGGCCTTTTTGCGGGCGCTCATAGCGGAACATCGGTCCCATGTACCACAAGCGCTGCTCTTGATTGTAAAGCAAACCGTGTTCGATGCCGGCACGCACGCAACCTGCGGTGCCTTCCGGGCGCAGCGTCAGACTTTCACCGTTGCGGTCGTCAAAGGAATACATCTCTTTTTCAACCACATCGGTGACTTCACCGATAGCGCGTTTAAATAACGGCGTTTGTTCAACGATCGGCATGCGAATTTCGCTGTAGCCATAGCTCGCCAGAACCTGTTTCAGAACGCCTTCAATCCGTTGCCAGATGGCTGTATCCGCAGGCAGATAATCGTTCATCCCGCGAATAGCTTGAATATTCTTCGCCACGTTAGAATCTCTTAATGCAAAAAACCTGTGCGGCATCATACCTTATGAGGATGAAACCGCACAGGTTCAGTCAAAAAGTCACGCGCGCAGTCTGCGCACGCCATTATTTTTCCAGGTGCTGTACGTCAATGCGACGGCTTTCGTCGAGCATTGAGGCTTTAGCGCGAATGCGCGCTTCCAGCTGATCGATCATATCGTCATTGTCGAGACGAACGCGCTGACGCACGCCATCTTCGTAAAAACCACTCTTCTTGCTGCCACCGGTTACGCCAAGCGTAGAAATAGTTGCTTCGCCTGGACCGTTGACGACACAGCCGATAATCGAAACGTCCATCGGCGTGATCAGGTCTTCAAGGCGTTGCTCCAGCGCGTTCACCGTGCCGATAACGTCAAATTCCTGACGCGAGCAGGTTGGGCAAGCGATGAAGTTGATCCCACGTGAACGAATACGCAGCGACTTCAAAATATCGAATCCGACTTTTACTTCTTCTACAGGATCGGCAGCCAGCGAAATACGCAGCGTGTCACCGATACCTTCTGAAAGCAGCAAGCCTAAGCCAATCGCTGATTTCACTGCACCTGCGCGTGCGCCGCCTGCTTCGGTAATACCGAGATGCAACGGTTGTTCAATTTGTTTTGCCAGCAGGCGATAAGATTCAACAGCCAGGAAAACGTCAGACGCTTTCACGCTGACTTTGAACTGATCGAAATTCAGGCGATCAAGGTGATCAACGTGACGCATGGCGGATTCGAGCAGCGCCTGCGGCGTCGGCTCGCCATATTTTTCCTGCAGATCTTTTTCCAGCGAACCGGCATTTACACCGATACGAATGGGAATGTTGTGGTCACGCGCGCAATCAACAACCATACGAATACGTTCGTTGTTGCCAATGTTACCTGGATTGATACGCAGACAATCGACGCCATATTCAGCGACTTTTAGTGCAATGCGATAATCAAAATGGATATCGGCGACCAGCGGAACGTCGACTTGCTGTTTAATCAGCTTGAACGCTTCGGCGGCATCCATTGTCGGCACGGAGATGCGAACAATGTCCACGCCTACGCGCTGAAGGGCTTTAATTTGATTAACTGTTGCAGCCACGTCGGTGGTGCGGGTATTGGTCATCGACTGAACGGCAATAGGCGCACCGTCGCCGATAGGCACCTTGCCGACGTAAATACGTTTAGATTTACGACGGATAATGGGTGCTTCGTTATGCATATTTCTTCTCCACAATTGCCCGGTACGCAATACGCTGTTATTGCGCACCTAATGTCAGGCGAGCAACCTGGTTAGTACGGATAAAACGACTCAAATCAACAGGCTGGTTCTGGTATTGCACCTGAACTGCTGATGGCGCGCCAATTTTCAGGCGATACGGCGCAGTTCCGGCAAGGCTAAGTTTACCGCCGCTGCGTTGCAATCCGCTGAACAATTTTTTACCGGTCGCGTCTGTGACTTCTAACCAGCAATCCGCGTTAAACGTCATAACAACGGCATTAGGATCGGTTGCTGGTTCACTTACTGCAGCGGCACCCACCGGCATTTGTGGTGCGGTTGGTGCTGCTGATGTGTTTACCGGCGGCTGGCTAGGTGAAACCACAGCATTATCTTGTGGCGACGGTACCGTGTTATTCGCGTTAGTCGCAGGTGCAGGCGTATTAGCAACGCTGTTTTCTGTTGCGGCAGGCGCGGTATTGCTTTCGTCTGGTGCGGCAGGCGCAGCGGTGTCATCCGCTCCGCCGTCGCCCGCGTTTTCACCCAACGGGATGGATTGACTGTTGTCACCGTTGCTGCTGCCGTTCTGATCGGCCATCGTGACCAGTTCATCTTGCGACGCTTTGTGGTTTTGCCACCACCAGGCGCCCGTCAGACCCACGACCACAAACAACACCAGCCAGGTGAAGATCATCAACCAACCGTCGCGCTTTTTGCGGCGCTTGCCCAAGGAGAAACTTTGCATCGGTTCGATTTTTGCTGCACGCACCGGCGTTTGTTTCGCCATCATTGGCAACAATTCCTCTTCAGGAATATGCACCAGACGTGCGTAAGAGCGAATGTATCCGCGCAAAAACGTTGAGGCTAAATCAGCAGGCGATTTATCTTCCTCAATGTCTCGTACGGTAGAAAGTTTCAGACACAGGCGTTCAGCAACGTTCTGCTGCGTCAGTCCCATCTGCTCACGGGCCAGACGCAGGCGTTCGCCTGTAGAATGTACTGCAGAGTTCTCTTGAGTGGCTTCAGTATTCATTAGCTAAATAACGCTGGTACTGTATCGATTGTGGAAAACGTCGCGCTAACTGGTCGCCATAACGAGTAATGTCTGCGGCATTTTCCTGTTGCGCGGCGAAACGTATGTATAACGCCAGACTGCGTGCCGTTTCTGGCAAACGTTGCTGGTAAATCTCTAACAATAACGGTGTGTTAACCGATTGGTGAGTCTCCACCAGCCTTTCAGCTTCGGCCAACATGGACTCTCCTTTGCCCCGATCCGCATCCAGCGCGTGCAGTATGGCTGAACGTGCTGACTCATCGTCCCCTGCCTGCAGATAACAATATCCCGACAGTTCGAAAGCATCGATGCGGGCGTCTCCTTCCTGCGCATCCATTGCCCGTTTAAACTGTTGATGCGCTTCGTCATACTGCCCTAAAGCGCAAAGAAACGCACCGTAATTGTTAGCAACGTATCCATTCTTTGGTGCCAGCCGCTGAGCCACAAGAAACTGTTCGGTCGCGGCAGCAGAATTTCCCTGTAGCCGTGCTAGTCGAGCCAGCGCCAAAGGCACCCGATAATCACGAGGCGCAGCAGCCTGAGCGCGCAGAAAGTTGCGCTGTGCTGCGGCATAATCTTCTACTGCTAAATAATGCATACCTAACTGTAGACGGACTTCTGCCGCACCAGGTTGTGGTGTATTGCTGACACAACCGCTTACAACAAACAGCGCCACTAATTTTGCTAACACACCTGTCGGTAATCCTTTACGCATTTTACTTCCCTCATGTCGCTTGATTAGCTGGCAGCAGCCTGCCACGAGCGACACCAACGGGGAATATTATGCGTCAGGGTTTCAGAGCGCCTTCACAGAGATCAGTTCGCCTGCCATTTTTTTCTTCAGGGTACGTTTGGTACGGTCAATGACTTCACCCGCCAGCTGACCACAAGCAGCATCGATATCATCGCCACGAGTTTTACGCACAATAGTGGTAAACCCGTAATCCATCAGGACTTTTGAGAAGCGGTCAATGCGGCTGTTTGAGCTGCGCCCATAAGGTGCACCCGGGAAGGGGTTCCATGGAATCAGGTTGATTTTACATGGCGTCTCTTTCAGCAGTGCGGCAAGTTCGTGCGCATCATCAGTGCTGTCATTAACGTGATCGAGTAAGACGTACTCGATGGTGACACGCCCCTGGTTAGCATTGGATTTTGCGATGTAGCGTTTTACCGCTGCCAGGAACATTTCAATGTTATATTTTTTATTGATTGGCACGATATCGTCGCGCAGTTTGTCGTTTGCGGCATGCAGCGAGATCGCCAACGCAACGTCAATCATATCGCCGAGTTTGTCGAGCGCAGGCACCACGCCAGAGGTGGAAAGCGTCACACGGCGTTTAGACAATCCAAAACCGAAGTCATCCAGCATGATTTCCATCGCCGGAACCACGTTGTTCAGGTTAAGCAGCGGTTCGCCCATGCCCATCATCACAACATTGGTGATCGGACGCTGGCCGGTCAATTTTGCGGCACCGACAATTTTTGCCGCGCGCCATACCTGACCGATAATTTCGGACACGCGCAGGTTGCGGTTGAAACCCTGTTGGGCAGTTGAACAGAATTTACACTCCAGCGCGCAACCTACTTGTGATGATACGCACAGTGTGGCGCGATCGCCTTCCGGGATGTACACGGTTTCCACCAGCTGATCGCCCACGCGGATCGCCCACTTAATGGTGCCATCGGCGGAGCGCCACTCTTCTGCCACTTCCGGCGCGCGGATCTCGGTCAGCTCCATCAACTTAGTGCGCAGCTTTTTGTTGATGTCAGTCATCTGCTCGAAATCATCGCAGCAGTAGTGATACATCCACTTCATAACCTGATCGGCACGGAAAGGCTTTTCGCCAAGCGAAAGGAAAAATTCGCGCATCTGCGGACGACTCAGATCCAGCAAATTAATTTTTTGGCTTTTTGGGGAAACAACAATGGGGGATGCGGACGATGGCGTCACAATCTGTTCGGACATAATGTTCTCTGGCCTCGTTGTTACACGTTATGGCTCTGGTTAAGAATAGGTAAAAAATTGCGCCCTCACTAAGAAAGCTTAATGAGGGCGCAATATTGTACAACATCTGCTGCCTGATGCCAGGCGGGATCGAAATCCTTACGCAGATTTTTGTAAAGCCAGCTATCCGTTTATCGCGAAGCGATTAACGAGTGCGTGGGCAAATTTCGTTTTCGCCGAAGAAGTAAGCGATTTCACGTGCTGCGGATTCTGCTGAATCTGAACCGTGAGTCGCGTTCTCAGTGAAGCTGTCAGCGTAGTCTGCACGCAGCGTGCCCGCCAGCGCGTTCGCTGGGTTGGTTGCGCCCATCAGATCGCGGTGACGCTGAACGGCATTTTCGCCTTCCAGCACTGAAACCACTACTGGACCAGAAGTCATGAACTCAACCAGACCGTCAAAGAAAGGTTTGCCCTGGTGCTCAGCATAAAAACCTTCAGCCTGCTCTTTGCTCAGCTGCAGCATTTTCGCGCCAACGATTTTGAAGCCTGCGCTTTCAAAACGGTTGTAGATTGCACCGATCACGTTTTTAGCGACGGCGTTTGGCTTGATGATAGAAAAAGTACGTTCGATTGCCATGATGACCTCTGTCTTGATGTCCTGAAGAAACCGGGAAGCGCACGCCCCGGCTAAGAAACGGCGCCGATTATAGGGGTTGAGTCAGGCATTGCCTATCAGAGATCCCATAATTTGTTGAAAAATATTGATCTCTGTCGAAGTAATGGCTCAGTAAGTGTGCAATCAGCCGGTTTGCCCTCATTGAACGGTAAAGTTCACCGAGGCGAGTTGACCGGTTTCATCCATCACCACCAATTGATATTCACCCGTGCTGTTCAGGGCCAGCGACTGCGTATTGGTTGGGCTCTCCTCTGCCAATGGCTCACCATTAAGAAACCACCAGCGTTGGTTTCCCTGACCGCCTTGCACCGTAACCGGTAAAACCAATGATGTTTTCCCGGGCAGTGGCTGCACGACCTGCCCCTCAATCACCCCGGTTAAAATCAGCGGCAGCACATTTCCCTGCTGTAGCGGTGGGCATTGCAGATCAATAGGCGGCAACCTTTGGCTGCGACGCTCAGCTTTTGCCAACCATGGCTCCAACGGCAGCGGCCACATAATTTGCTCGTGAGGTGTGGCTTGCGGACAATCCGCAGCAACACGTAACCCTTTGACATTTTGCCAGTAGCGCAGCCGCAAACCGCTAAATCCCTCCTGGCCAGGCGCAAGCAGCGTGGGTGGCAGCGTATTATCCAGCACCCAGCTTTGTCGCCGTTGTCGGCAGTTTGAGTCACCCGCCGGTAAAGGTTGTCCGCCAGGCCAGCAAATGCTCGCGCTGCTGACGGAAGCAGGACGCGGATCGCCCGGTGCGCGGTTGCCCGATAAGCGGCTCATCAGCACGCTATTCACCTGATTCAGTATCGGAATGGCGGTGGCAACGCCATATTGCCCTGCAACCGGGGTTGCATCGGGCCGTCCAACCCAGATTCCGATTAAATAACGTGGATTAATGCCTATCGCCCATGCATCACGATAGCCATAACTGGTACCGGTTTTCCACGCCAGCGGCACCACATCCGTCACAGTGCCATTTCCCGCGGGTTGTGCTTCACCGGCCAAAATGCGCCTTACAATCCATGCCGCGCCCGGCGAGAGCAAGGGACGCTCATGCAAAGGCTGATCCGCCAGCCAGCGCAAATTTGCCGCATTGCCATGACGAGCGAAAGCGCTGTAAGCCGCCAGCAGTTCATCCATGCGCGTGCCAGTGCCGCCAAGGATCAGCGAAAGATTGGGTTCTGCGGCGGGCGGAAAGCGCAAATTCAATCCTACGTTGCGCAAACGCGCAGTGACATTTTTGGCCCTAGCGCTTCCAACAGTTGCACTGCTGGCAGATTGAGCGAGCGTTCCAGCGCGTCACTGGCGCTGACCGGCCCATGAAACCCGCTATCAAAATTGCCGGGGCGATAGTTACCAAAACGGCGAGGAACATCCTGCAACAGTGATTCCGCATGGATCAATCCGTCATCCAATGCCATGCCATATATAAAGGGTTTGAGCACCGATCCTGGCGAACGCGCGCTGGAAATCATATCCACATGGCCAAAGCGGCTGTCATCGTTGAAATCGACTGAGCCAACGTAGCCACGCACCTTCATCGACGTATGATCCACCACGAGCATCGCTAACGAGCTCCGGGGCGGCAGTTGCGCTTTCAGGTTTTCTGCCACCCTCTCCAGTTCACGCTGCAATGCGGGATCGAGGGTTGAGACGATTTTGTTTTCGTGGGTTTGCGATAGCAAACGTCGCGCCAGCAGCGGCGCCATTTGTGGCATTTGGCGTGGCGGCAGCCAAACCGCTTCCTGCCTGATTTCTGCCACCTCTTTTGGGGTCCAAACGTGGTATTCAGCCAAACGATCCAGCACTTTGTTACGCGCTTTTTCTGCACGTTGCGGCCAGCGATCGGGACGTAAACGGCTGGGTGCCTGCGGTAATACCGTCAACAATGCCGCTTCGCCTTTGGTCAACTGTGAAGGCGGCTTACCCAACCAGCTCCAGCTTGCCGCACCCACACCTTCTAAGGTGCCGCCGAAAGGTGCTCGATTGAGATAAAGGGTTAAAATTTCCTGTTTAGAGAGATGCCATTCAAGCTGCACGGCACGCCACGCTTGAATGATTTTGCCACGCAGGGTACGCGGTTGAGGATCGACCAATCGCGCTACTTGCATCGTTAAGGTACTGCCACCCGAGATGATTTCACCGCTGGAGAGATCTTGCCAGGCGGCACGTATTAACGCGAATGGATTGATACCCGGATGGTGCCAGAACCAGCGATCTTCATAAGTCAGTAGGGCTTCTACGTAAGCGGGCGCGACATCTTCCGGCGTGACGGGATAACGCCAGATGCCCTGCCGATCGGCAAAGCGCCACAGCGGCGTGCCATCTTCCGCCACGACGACACGTGCAGGTTGCGCCTGATGCAAGGGAAGAGGGAATAACCGATCCAACGCCAAAGGAAGCGCGAATAATGTCAGAAAAAAGCGGCAGCCCGAGCCACCGCTTGTTGAAGTGCACGCGCTTCACCCGCACGCATCCTGCTTAACGCACATGAAGCATCTCTGCCGTATTGCCCACCGCGCGCCATTCCGGCACATACATTGACTCCACCTGCGGCGGCGGCATTTTATAGCGGCCTGGCGTAACGGCACGTGCCAGATAGATCAGCGTGGCAGGCCGATAGGTATCCACAGCCAACGCCGCCACGAAGCGATCGTCACGAAACTCAATGTGTTTGATGTCTACCTGCTGCATATCCATCATGCTCTCCTTGAGAGCATCGGCGCTGTCGCCGAGGCTGGCACTGCTGTTAGCAAGGTTCTGATTCTCCAGTTCCAGACCCGCAGGCAACATATCGACCACCAGCGCATCGTTAACGCTTTTTTCGCCGACACGGTTAAACGCACCATGATTAATTCACCGCTGCTCAAATTGGCGAGATTGGCGGCTTTGCCGTTGAGTGTGAAATACTCGCGCTTGATACCCAGCACGTTACTCATCGGTGCAGGCGATGAAGCGGGATACCCCACCACGTTGAGACTGGCATACAGCGGCGAACGACTTTCATTGCTAACCTCCACGCCACGCATCAGCTGCGTTTCATCCAGTGCGGTGTTCAGCAATCCGTCACTGCTCAGCGGTTCCCGATGACCGTTCAGTGTCGCCTGCCATTGGTCACCTTTACTGTTTTGCAGCGTTCGTGCCGCCAGGAACAACGCATTATTTTCTTGTGTAGAGAACCAGCGCTTGCCATGAACCGCTTTGGTCAGCGCCAGAAGCAGCGTGTTTTGTAAATCCGGTTGAAGATTATTTTCCGCCAGCAAAGCGATCATTAATGCGCGGTCGCGAACGTCACTGCCGTAATCACCAAATCCATCATTGTCTGGACGATTCATCGCAGCGCCCTGCCCAATGGCCAGCTGCGCACGCTGTTCATCGCCCATCAGTTTTAACGCAATACCCAATTGCATGAGCGCCAGCCCTGATTTCGCCTTGTCGCGTTTTTCATATAGCGCACGCAACGCCCCTAACGGCGCTTTCTGCTGCCGTGCCAACACCAGTCCCGCGTATGCCTGAACGCTAAAACGCAGCGCCTCAACGTCATTGCTCCAGCCTTTGTCAATTTGCGACGGATCTTGCAGATAGCGCAGCAGACGCTCATCGGCGCGGGCGATGACACCTTCTGGCAGCGCATACCCCGCTTCGTTGGCACGCAATAAAAAGTCAGTGACATACGCTGTCAGCCAAAACTCCTCTTCGCTTTGTTTGCTCCACAAGCCGAAGCTGCCGTTGGGCCGCTGCATCCCCGCCATGCGAGCAATACCGGTATCAATGGCGGCACGACGCGCATCGTCGCTGCTGCTTTTGATGCCCATTGCCATAAGTTGCGCATGGCGGGTAAATACCGACGGCCAGATTCCGCTGGCGGTTTGTTCCAGGCAGCCATAAGGATAAGCGTACAGCTCGCTGATGTAGCTGGCGATGTTCAGCGGTGGACGATTGCTGAGCGACAATCTGCCGCTTAAGGTCTCTTTCTCCATTCCGCTGAACGCAGTTGCCATCACTTGCCACGGCTGATTGGCCGGAATCACTGCATCGAAATTCAGTGTTTCCGCTGGATAAGCGGGCCGCACGCCTATTTTCCACTGCTGCTTGCTGAACTTGAGATTTTCACCCGGCAGATTCAGGCCAGACACTTCAACGTCTACGCTGCCATCACCAAAGCCGTTCAGCGCTTTAACCGGCACTTTCAGCGTGGTTCGCGCGCCTTTCGCCAGCGTCACGTTTTGTGTCACCGCGCCATTCAGTGCAACCAATCCGTTGGCAGAGAAATTCACTTTTAACGTTTGCGGGAGATCGGTGAGATTAGTGATATCCAGCGCCAGGTTCGCTTGGTCGCCGCCCGCCAGGAAGCGCGGTGTGGCGAGTTCGGTAATAAGCGGTGCAGCGACTACCAGCTTGCGCTCTGCTGCGCCAAAACTCTCCTCACTCCAGCCTTGGGCCATCAGGCGCAGCTCACCGTTAAAGGTTGGAATCGGCAGCTCCAGCGTGCCTTCCCCTTTTCATCCAGCGTGACCGCCTGTAATTGCTGCGCCACAATATTGACCTGTGTAACCGGCTTTTTGCCGCCGCGCCGCATGGCATCTTCGCTGGCATCGCCGCCGAAGCGTAATGCCGCCAGCCGCCCTCCGCCTTCAATCAGCTGGCCAAATACATCATATTGATCGGCGTTGTAACGTTTACGGCCAAAGAAGGCGTCCCACGGGTTCGGGGTTGAATAATCCGTGATGCTGAGTACGCCGCTATCCACGGCCGACAGCAGCAGATGAATCTGCTGCGGTAGTGCGCCACCTTCCCGGCTGGCTTTTATGTTGATTTTCACCGTTTGATCGGGACGAACCTTGTCAGGTGCGTCGAGTGCCAGCGTTAAACGCCGCGCTTCTGTTGCCATGGGTAAATGCAGTAAACCCACCGCGCGTTTTGGCGTAGCACCGCTGACTTTATCCCCTTCACGCACCACGATGGCGCTGAGATAGAGATCGTGGCGCTGCCAGCTTTTATCGATGGGCACAGCGAGGGTGGTACCGCCAGCGGGAACATCCAGTGCCTGCCACCAAAGCGTGCCACTGCTCGATTCAACCAACAGATAACCTTTGCCCGCTGCGGGCGATTCCACCTGTATCTGTGCAGTATCACCCGGTTGATAAGCCGCTTTATCGAGCTTCAACTTGACCTGATCCGGGCGTAATGCGCCAGTGCCGTTGGTGTTATCCTGCCAGCTGTAACCGGCCTGGAATCGCACGCTACTAACAATTTTCTCACCGGCCTGCACTTCCAGACGATAGGCGCCCCACTCCACCGGGAAACTGACTTTGCTGCTGCCGCCAGCAGGAATCGTGATGCGCTGTTCATCTTCCTGCAGATCTTTTTGATCGAAGCGTGATTGCCAACCTTCGCTGTCGGAAAAGCTCCAGTAATAGTCGTGGCGTTCACGAATGAGTCTGACATCCAGATTGTTCACGGCGAGCTTTTCACCCTTGCTGTTGGCATACAGGATATCAAACTCAGCCTGGCTATTTTCTGGCACCGTGGGTTCGTCATGGTAGCTGTCGTTGCGGTAGTCATAGACGGCTTTGCTGCTGAACAGCGGGCGAATACCCGGCAGCGCATCGGCTGGCCAAATCGCCTGGGTTACACGACGCGTGACCGGACGACCACCGGTTTCAAGCAGGCTGGCTTGTAGAATCAGATTGAGCGGCGAATGACTTTCTGCCCACTGACTTTCAACCGCCAGTTGCGCCTGACCTTTTGCATCCAGCTTGAGGTCGACGTCACCCAGGCTGCGCGTTAATTCCTCTTCGGTGATATCACCAAACTGATAACCTGGCAGCGCAGCAACTGCTTCACGTGCCGGACGAAGATAAAGCTGGCCTTGCAGCTGATTTCCCGCGGCGGGTGCGCCATAAAGATAACGCCCAGCAATATCAAAAGTAATGTCAGCATCAGCGTGTTGCGGCTTATCGCTGTTTTTCAGAGTAAGCGCCATGCGCTCTGGCAAAAAGTCCTCTACCTGAAATTTCCACTGTCGCGGCAAATTGTCACCGGTATTCAGGCGCAATGACCATTCGCCGGTCATCGCAGAGGCTGGTAACGTCAGACGCTGTTGGTAAAAACCCTTTTCCATCTGCCAGACAAAGCTGCGCGACACTTCACCATCCGGTTGCAGCAGCTCAGCTTTGATGGGCTGCGCGGGCAACGGATTGCCATCAACATCACGCAGCAGAGCGTTAACTATCACCGTTTCGCCTGGACGATACAGATCGCGTGGTCCAAATACGAACAGCTGTTTTTCGTAACCTTGCGGCCCGGCGACAGGAAATTCAGCCAGATCGAGCGCCGGGCGAGTGAGATCAATTAATGAAGTCTGTTCACCCAGGGTGGCGAGCAGTAGCTTGCCTTTGGGTTGAGCTTTGAAGCGTAAATGCCCGTTATTATCGCTCTCGCTTTTTTCCAGTTGCTGCCCTTTCTCATCCAGCAACTGCACGCTGACGCCTGAAAGCGGTGCGCCAGTTTCCAGGCTTTGGGTAAAGAGATCATATTGCGTAGGGAAGCGATGCAGCGACAGACCAATATCGCTGAGCGTAAACAACGTTGCGGGCGTGCTGTAGTGATAACTGCCAGCCTGTTTCATCACCGCCAGATAAACACCCGGCTGCTTGAGAGCATCCACGTTGCTCAGCGGTAGCTGCAATTTTTCACGTGTATTGCGTGCTGGATTGAGATCAAAGCGGCCGGTATAGACCAAATCTGCGTTTTTCAATAAATCGTCAGATTGCCAACTCGACAAGTTGCTGCCGTAATTCCACTGAGCCAAAAAATCTGCCAGCGTGGCGTTTTTAACCCGGAAAAAATCCACATCAACGCGCGCAATATTTAGCGCAAGAACCGGCAAGCCTTGCGTCAAACGCAGCGGCAACAATGAACCCCGGCTGGCAAATCCCACCATCGGTTGAATATCGCGGGTGGTAAGCTTTTGCGAGAAAGGCGCGTTAAGGCTTTCGCCGCTGGCGGCACGCAGCGCGGCATCGACCTTCAGTGACAACTTACGGGAGGGTTCAGGATGACGAAAACGCAGCGCTTTACGGTTGTTTGAAAGCTCCCAACCGCCGTCAACTTTTCCGCGTTCATCATCGGTCAGTGTGACCAGGCGAGAGAAATCCTGCTTTTCATCGAGCGGAGCATTGAAGGTCAGCACTAACGTCGCTGCGCCGTCCAGCTGTAATTCAGAGAGATCGCTCACCTGAAGCGGCCTGGCTAGCGATGTTGCCGTCACCGACTCAGCGGCAACAACTGAAAAAGAAGTAAGCGCTGCGGTACTCAGCAGCACACTGCTCAACAGCATGCTGAGCAGCAGCCGGTTAATGCGTTTGTTCATGGTAAATCCTTCACCCAGACCCAGAAGAGGTTGTAAATAACGCTGCGCAATTTCACATCAACGCCGCCATTTAATCAACGCTTTCCCTTGAGATAGCGCGCCCATTACCGGAAACTGGCTCTTCCTGAATCTTGAGAAGAGGTTGCTATGACAGCTCCCCTGTTTGTATCCGCTGACTGGTTGAATGAACATTACACCGACGAAGACCTGCAAGTGCTGGATGCGCGAATGCTGCCGCCAGGCATGGAGGCGGTGCGGGATATTCAAGCCGAATATCTGGCAGGCCATTTACCTGATGCGCCTTTTTTCAATATTGAAGCGCTCTCCGATCACACCAGCCCCTATCCGCACATGATGCCGCGCGCCGAAGGTTTTTCAGTGGCGATGCGCGAACTGGGCGTCAGCAGCGATAAACATTTAGTGGTGTACGATGAAGGCAACCTGTTCTCGGCACCCCGCGCGTGGTGGATGCTGCGCGCTTTTGGCGTACAGCAGGTTTCTATTTTAGCGGGCGGTTTGCAAGGCTGGAAAGCGGCAGGCTTCTCGGTGGAAACCGGCCCGGTTACGCTGCCAGAAGGCGAGTTTGAAGCTACCTACGATGAAAGCCAGGTTAAGCGTTTGAATGATGTGTTGCTGATCAGCCATGAAGGCGGTGCGCAGATCGTTGATGCGCGAGCCGCGAATCGCTTCAATGCAGAAGTGGATGAGCCGCGTCCCGGCCTGCATCGTGGTCATATCCCGCGTAGCCTGAATGTACCGTGGAACAATCTGGTGGCGAACGGCGAGTTGAAGCCGGTAGCAGAGCTGCGCGACCTGTTTGTTAAAGCGGGTGTGGATATTGAAAAACCGGTGGTTGCCAGCTGTGGATCGGGTGTGACTGCGGTGGTGGTGATTCTGGCGCTGACTGCGCTGGGTGCGCGTAATGTCGCGCTGTATGACGGTTCGTGGGGCGAATGGGGCAGCCGCGACGACTTACCCATTGAGAAATAAACGTATTAATTGAAAAAGTGCGGCCTGTTTAACGATAAACAGTGCCGCACTTTTTTAGATAATACGCTGGCTGCCCTTGAAGTCGCGCAGGAAACTGCCCCAGCGACGTTCATAAAATGGCGTAATGTGGGCGGTAAAAAAGTGGCTGATGCCGCGATCGTCCAGCGTCACTTCACAAATATCGATGGGCGCATCATCCGGTAAGGTATCAGTCGCTACGCTGCCTGCAGCCTGAATGATGGCGTCAATATCGCTTTCCGCCTCGATGCCAATCAGCAGATTTGGCTCTTCTTCCGCACTTTCACGAATGCTGGCGACAAAGGCGCGTCGCACCTGTTTGTACTTGCTGAACAGCTGGGTCAGAGAATCGATCATCTGCGCAGGCGGCTCCGCCACTTCTGATAACAGCAGCGCATGCCCGCCTTCCAACACTGTTTGCTGGCTCAGCGCATCGCCCTGCTCGCCCAGCAAATGGCTGATCTCAGCCGCAGAAAATTCTTTACCGCTCGGCAATTTTGGGTTCAGAAACAGCGCTTCGCCACGTGTCATTTCGAACAGCGTGCGAACCGGCAAACGCAGATAAGCTTGTTCAGCACTGATGGCTTCACTCATCGCGTGTTCAGAGGTGAAAAACGGAATGACGCTGCTGCCATCTTCTTTTTCCCAGTGCTGCAAATCGACCGGTGTATTGGCATCCAGCTGCTGTGCAGTGCTTTCACCTGGCACCCAGGCATCTGCTTCCAGCAATAACTGGAAAAACTCGGGACGATGCGCAGGCTCGGTTGCCGCCAGCTTCAGCACTTCTTCAAGACGATTCATAATCTACTCTCAAAAAAGCGGCGGCCTGTTTGCCGCCGCTGGGATCGTTTACTTCAGTAACAGGTTTGCCAGCGTACGTACGCCAAGACCGGTTGCACCCGCAGACCACTGATCCACTGCGGCTTTGCGATAGGTGGCGGAGCAGTCAATGTGCAGCCAACCTTGCTGATAATCGCTGACAAAATGCGACAGAAAAGCAGCCGCGCTGCTGGCACCCGCAGCATGTGCTGGGCTGGCAATATTGTTCAGATCGGCAAAGTTTGATGGCAAATGGCTACGATGGAATTCTGCCAACGGCAAGCGCCAGAACGGCTCGTTCTCACTGACTGCGCTGCCCATCAGTGACTGCGCCATGACATCATCAAAAGTAAACAGGGCGTGATAATCGTTGCCGAGCGCCGTCTTTGCCGCACCGGTCAGCGTTGCCGCATCAATCAGTAAAGTCGGCTTTTGCTCGCTGGCATCAATCAGGCCATCGGCCAGGACCAAACGCCCTTCCGCATCGGTATTCATGACCTCAACGGATTTGCCGTTACGATAGCGAATGATATCGCCCAGTTTGAAGGCATTGCTGCTGACCATGTTATCCGCGCAGCAAAGATAGAGTTTTACGCGCTTATTAAGACCGCGTGAAATGGCCATCGCCAGCGCGCCAGTCACCGTTGCCGCACCGCCCATATCGGATTTCATTGAGTCCATGAAGCTGCTCTGCTTCATGCTGTAACCGCCAGTATCAAAGGTGATACCTTTGCCGACCAGACAAGCGTAAACCGGTGCTTTGTCGTCGCCGGTTGGGTTGAAATCCAGAGCGAGAAAAGCGGGTGGGCGATTTGAACCGCGTCCAACCGTATGCAAGCCCATGTAACCTTGCTCGCGCAGATCCTCACCTTTGGTAATGCGATAGCTCACAGCATCGCCGCCCACTTCACTGATCAAATCCACTGCGCTGTGCGCTAAATCTTCTGGTCCCAACTCTTCCGCTGGCAGGTTAATGGTGTCACGTACCCAATCAACGATTTTCAGGCGGCGCGCAAACTCAGCTTGCTCATGCTCACCCAGTGTCGGCCAGTCAACCTGACGTTTGCCTTTTGGTCCACGATAGCCTTGCCAGAAAGCCCAGCACTGTTCGAGGTGCCAGCCCTCACCGACCAGCGCGACATGGCGAACGCCCTGACCATCAATTTTGCGTGCGCCGCGTTGAATCGTCATCAGCGCATCCGCGCCGGTAATATGCAGCGTCATACCGCTGTCGTTGCTGGTCAGAATGGCTTTTTCGCCCCAGCGCGCATCGGCGGGCTGGTTGCTAAGAGTGATGTTCATCGGTTGCGTGGTCATCGCGAAGCTCCGTATACGTTATAAGTGTCATCCAGGCAAAGTGTAGGTACGGCCTGTGAAGGTGTTACATGGAATGTGCAGACAATCCTGATAACAGATTATTTCAGGCGATGCCAGCGCATCCCGGACAATAGCGCCCTTTCCAGAATCATGCGGCTTAACGATTAGCGTGCAGCAGAATTCAAGGCGCGCAGACGTGTGACCGATTTTTGCACCAATGCGATGGCGTAATCGATCTCTTCTTCAGTGGTAAAACGGCCAAGCGAAAAGCGCAGCGAACTGTGTGCAAGTTCGTCGCTCAGGCCCAAGGCTCGCAGCACGTAAGAAGGTTCAAGACTGGCAGAAGTACAGGCTGAACCCGAGGAGAGCGCCAAATCTTTTAGGGCCATGATCAACGATTCGCCATCAACATTGGCAAAGCTGACATTAAGGATATTGGCAGAACTTTGCTGCAGATCGCCGTTGAGGTAGACATTATCGAGCACGCTAAGCCCTTGCCATAAACGATCGCGCAGTTGCTGCAAACGCGCCATCTCTTGTTCACGCTCTTCATGGGCGATGCGGTACGCCTCACCCATGCCGACAATCTGGTGCACCGGCAACGTTCCCGAACGCATACCGCGCTCATGACCGCCGCCATGGATCTGGGCCGCAATTTGAATACGCGGTTTACGCCGCACGTAGAGCGCGCCAATGCCTTTCGGGCCGTAGATTTTATGCGCTGAAAAGGACATCAAATCGACGTTTAGTTTGCTGAGATCAATGGGCAATTTGCCGACGCTTTGTGTGGCATCAACATGAAAGAGAATATCGCGCTCACGACACAACTCGCCCATGGCAGCGATATTCTGAATGACACCAATTTCATTATTGACGTGCATGATTGACACCAACACGGTGTCATCACGCAGCGCAGCGCGCAGCGCATCCAACGTGATGATGCCATTAGCGGCAGGCGTTAAATAGGTCACGTCAAAGCCTTCGCGCTCAAGTTGTTCACAACTGTCGAGCACCGCTTTGTGTTCCGTTTTACTCGTGATGATGTGTTTGCCGCGCGCCTGATGAAAATGGGCAGCGCCTTTTATGGCGAGGTTATCTGATTCAGTCGCGCCGGAGGTGAAAACAATTTCACGTGGATCGGCATTAACCAGTTCCGCCACTTGATTGCGCGCAACGTCGACCGCTTCTTCAGATTGCCAACCAAAACGGTGAGAACGCGAGGCCGGATTACCAAAGGTGCCGTCCAGCGTCAAAAATTGCATCATTTTGCTGGCCACACGCGGATCGGCCGGCGTGGTTGCGGCGTAATCCAGGTAAATCGGTAATTTCATTGCGCTACAGCTCCGTATAAAAATTCATACGTATTTATAGCAGAAACGGCCCTGACCGCGTTAGCAGTAAGGGCCGAAGAGGCAGGGATTAAGAGGCGCGCAGGTTAACGTTAATTTCCTGAGCACGCGGCTTCTGGAAGCGACGGTTGTCATTCGCATTTTGACGATCGGCAACATCAAGGATTTCCTGATTGTTGACCAATTCAGCCAGCGTAATGTTGTTCAGGAACTCACTAATGCGCACGCTCAGATCGCGCCACAGAACGTGAGTCAGGCAACGCTCGCCGCCCTGACAACCTTCTTTGCCCTGACATTTAGTGGCATCGACAGATTCGTCAACCGCCGTGATCACTTCGCCTACCGCGATGGCATTCGACTCTTTACCAAGCAGATAACCGCCACCCGGGCCGCGAACACTGGCCACTAAGCCATTTTTACGTAAACGCGAGAATAACTGCTCCAAATACGACAGCGAAATGCCCTGACGCTCAGAAATATCAGCTAGCGGAACCGGGCCTTCATGGGAATGAAGGGCAACGTCCAGCATAGCAGTAACGGCATAACGTCCTTTGGATGTCAGTCTCATAGCGTACGACCTCAATAGCGTCCGGTTATCGGAGGATTAGCGAAAGATGTCCGAAGTCTGACATTCCCGAGTAAATTGGTCAACTATTTAACCGAGTATTTTAGTCAAGTATTTAACCAAGTAATTTACTCAACTATTATCGTCGCCATCCTTGCTGTTTTTACGCTTCTCAAATGAAGAAAGCATGCCGCGCAAAATATTGAGCTCATCACGTTCTGGACGCGCACGGGTATAAAGGCGACGCAATTTGCTCATTACCTGGCCCGGATTGGCTTCACGAATAAAGCCGCTGCGCAGCATCATCTGTTCCATGTGCTGATAAAAGCGCTCAAGATCGTCGACCAGCGGATAAGGTGACGCTTGATACTCTGGTTTTGGATCGGCTTTTTCTTGCGCCTGCAGCCATGCCATGCGCACTTCATAGGCAATGATCTGTACCGCCATCGCCAGGTTCAGTGAGCTGTACTCTGGATTAGCCTGAATCGCGACGTGATAATGGCATTTCTGCAATTCGTCGTTAGTTAGCCCCACGCGCTCACGACCAAACACCAGCGCGACCGGCGCTTGCTGGCCCTCTTCCACACTTTTGATGCCGCATTCGCGCGCGTCGAGCATTGGCCACGGCAGCGAACGTGAGCGTGCGCTGGTGCCAACAACAAGGCTACATCCGGCGATCGCCTCGTCGAGCGAGTCAACGATTTTGGCTTCGCCAATAACATCGCTGGCGCCTGCGGCCAGGGATATAGCTTGGGAATCCGGCTTCACCAGCGGATTGACCAGATAAAGATTCGTTAAACCCATGGTTTTCATGGCGCGCGCAACGGAGCCCATGTTGCCGGTGTGGGAGGTTTCCACCAGCACAATTCGAATATTTTGCAGCATAATTGGGATTGGTCAGAAAATGATGGCGCTCAGCCTAACATAAAAACAGGACATTTACCGAACACGCTGATATACTCCGCGCCGTTTTCCCCGTTCTTTAACATCCAGTGAGAGATACCGATGCATCCGATGCTCAACATCGCCGTGCGCGCAGCGCGCAAGGCCGGAAATTTAATTGCCAAGAATTATGAAACCCCGGACGCCGTCGAGGCTAGCCAGAAAGGCAGCAACGACTTCGTTACCAATGTTGACCGCGACGCAGAACGCCTGATTATCGAAGTTATTCGTAAATCATATCCGCAGCACACCATTATCACCGAAGAAAGCGGTGAACTGGCGGGCGAAGATCAGGACATTCAATGGGTAATCGATCCGCTGGATGGCACCACCAATTTCATCAAACGTCTGCCCCATTTCTCTGTTTCTATCGCTGTGCGCATCAAAGGCCGCACCGAAGTTGCCGTGGTTTACGATCCAATGCGCAATGAGCTGTTCAGCGCAGTACGTGGTCAAGGCACACAGCTTAATGGATATCGTCTGCGCGGAAGCATCGCTCGCGATCTGGATGGCACTATTCTGGCAACCGGCTTCCCGTTCAAACTGAAGCAGCACGCGCCAACTTACATGAACATCGTTACCAAACTCTTTACTCAGTGTGCCGATTTCCGTCGCACCGGTTCAGCTGCGTTGGATTTAGCGTATGTTGCAGCAGGTCGCGTTGATGGTTATTTCGAGATCGGCCTTAAGCCGTGGGATTTCGCAGCAGGCGATTTGCTGGTGCGTGAAGCAGGCGGTTTGGTCACGGATTTCACGGGTAATCACGGCTATCTGCACTCAGGTAACCTCGTAGCGGGTAATCCTCGTGTCGTAAAAGCGATGCTTTCTTCTATGCGTGAAGAACTGAGTGAAGCGCTGAAGCGCTAAAAGCAGAGATGTATCGCGCGACAGCGTGAACGAAAAAGGCGGCATTCCTATGCCGCCTTTTTTATTGCCTTTCAGTGACTAAAGAAGATTAACGACGTTCGTGGCTCAGAACCTGATGCGGCTGAGTACGACGGCCAATCATTCCCATCACACCGGCCAGGATAGCTTCAATAATTAACATGAAGAAAGCGTACCAGCTGGCTTTTGCCGTAGCAGCGGCAGCCTGCTCAGCCGCTTCACGCGCTTTTTGCTCAGCCTGCTGTTTGAGTTCCTGATATTTCTGCATCGCCTGTTGGTAGCTCTGTTCAGTCTGGGCCACAATCTGATCGACTTCCTGATCGCTTTTCCCAGTACGCGCTTTAATGATATTTTTCAAAGCGTCACGATCGGCTGCTTGTAATGTATCTGAGTGACGATCCATGATTCCGCGCAGCCAGTTTGTTAAGTCAGTATCAGCATTTTGTGGCTGCTTAGCTGTATCCGCCGCTTGGTTCTCTGCATTTTGCGCTTCTTTATTTGCATCCTGCTGTAAGTTCTCTGGCTGTAATTCCGGCTTGCCCGTTTGGCGCAGCGTGGTTTCCAGCTCATTTTGCAGATCGCCTAAATTAATATTATTTTCTTGTAGCTTATCTTTTGCCATTTGCGTAACCGACGGCGCGGCGGCGGAAATACCACTACCCAATGCCTGAAATCCTGAACCCACAATATTCATTGCACCGCCTAATACGCTGCTGGCGAGTGAAACTGCGAGCCAAATGGTAAATAATGTGCTCAGGCCGAACATTAACAAACCATGCATTGCACCTTCACGCTGCGCTAAACGTCCGGCAACGTAACTACCTGCAGCCATAGCCAGCAGCATATTAATGGCGGTCCACACCAACGCACCTGTGCCGAGATGCTGCAGTGGATTCTTTTCTTCCATAGGATCGATGGTGGTTGCGCCAATTGCGGTTCCAAGCAGGGCTAATAAAATGTGCACGATCAAAGCACATATAACCCCTGCGAAAACAGCGCTCCAGGAAATACGTTTCAATGGTAAGCCGGCAGGCGTTGTTGCCACCGTTTGCGTAGTACCATTACTAATCCGAGTTTCAGCCATAATGTATTCTCCTTGCGACAGACGTAAGTAAAAACTTTTAATTATCTAACCGAGTGAGTTAATACCCTTTGGTTGTTATTCAGCGTAGACAGAGAAAACTCATTTCACCAGCAAAGCGTGAAGAGATAAAAATATTACCGAGGCGTGAAAAAATAACTAGCGAGGAGAATAGCGCGTGGAAATATAAATTCCGCTGCGCTTTTTTAATAATTAGAAAGGGCGAATTCCGCCGGTTAATGCGGGTTGTACTGATTGCCATAATAGTGCTCCGGCAAATATTAATAGCAGGCTACACAACAGCGCCAGCAGGGGCATCAAAAAGCGTGCACTTTTCGCTACACCGCTGACGCGTGCCAACCGCTGGGCTAAAGCACGCGATCGCTGCACGAACAAGCCAATGGCGGAGATAGTCAGCGCGGTGCCCACGGCCATTACTGCTGCCGATGCCACGCCCCAGAGATAGACGCCGATGACCTTAGCGAACAGCAGCATCATGATGGCACCCGAGCAAGGGCGTAAACCCATCGACATCACCACCAGTAATTGCGTCTTGCCATTCACCGCCTCAGAAATTTGCTGCGCGCTGGGCAGATGCGCGTGACCGCAGCCGCAATGTGCATCGTGTTGATGATCAGACCGTAAAGTATAGATTTTTAGTGCCGAACGCTGCTGCCGTTGCTGCCAAAGTGACTGTAGCGCGCGATAACCTATCCAAATGCCTAATCCAATCACCAGCAAATAGCTGCCCTTTTCAAGCCAAAAACTGCCGAGATGAAGCTGACGTGACGACGTTTGCAAAATAACCAGCATGAGCGTCACTAACACGATGGCAACTGTACCTTGCAGCAGCGATGCCAGCAGCGTGAGTTTCAAGCTGGTTTTTAGCTTTGCCGGATGGGTTGCCAAAAAAGTGGTGATGACGACTTTGCCATGTCCCGGGCCCAGCGCATGCAGCACGCCATAGAGCAGGCTGAATAACAGCAGTGAAAGGCCAGCCTGATGAGGTTGATCAGCTACCTGCTGCAACAACTGGGTCATTTCGCGGTGCAGCGTTTTCTGCCACAACACGCTCTGCAACAGAATCTGCGACCAGTGCAGCCAAAGGGTCACGCCCAGCACCATCAATAATGCAGCCAGTAACCAAAGCGGCCAGCTGCGCATCACGCGTGGCGACAAAGACGTCAATGACATGTCAATATCACCGTTTGGGCAAATTGCCGTCCTAAATCGACTTCTTCCGGCGGCGCGTCTGCTTTGTCCAGGGACAAGGCATATTGCTTCAGTGAATCGTTTGGTTTGGGCGTGTTAAGGTCAAATGCACAGCGCGACTGCAAACTGGCTGGCAAGCTCAACGCGCCTGCATTGTCATAAAACATATCGACAAAATAGGTGGGATCGAATGTCAGGATTTCGAAGCGCTGGCCGCTGAGTATGGGGGTTCTGCCAGCGGCAGGATGAATTCCAGCACCGCTTTGTGACCGTTACGTGAGAGCTGATACTCTTTTGGTAAATTCAAAAATTTCACCCGCTGTTTATTGTGCCAGATTTCAGAAAAATAGTGCTGGCCCAATACATTAGCCATGACGCCTGCCGCCAGTTTTTCCAGATCACCGAACCCGGTTTCGCGTCACCCGCGTCATATAACAGATCAGCGGAGGTGATCTCATCCATCGTCCAGGTCATTTTCAGGCCGGTAAAATGATCACCATCAACGACTAATTCAGTTTTCATATCGATAAAGCTGTGCGGATGCGCTAAAGCCGTCGAACTCATCAGTATCAGCAAAGCAAAAAGTGTGCGTTTCATAATGTTATAAAGTAACGTTCCTGATGAAAAGAATCCATAAGTAACAAAATTTTGTGACCCGCTTTAAACCTCTGAGCAAAAAACCGGACAATTTACGCGGTGTCGCAGGCGGTTGACTATTCTTAGCTCAAAATTACCCGCTGGAATTTTGATTGATGAGTTCTGCTACATCTTCAGCACCACTCTTCACCCGTTCCCAGCGCCGTTGCCATCTCTTGCTGCTGTTGTTTCTGCCGACTCCCGCATTAACGCTAGAAAAAATTTGCCAGCTTAATGGCGTAGATCCTGCGGTTGCCCGACAGGATATCGCGGATGTCGGTGACGAGATACAGCGCTACCACCAACTTGAACTGCATCAAATGGTGGACGGCAGCTTGCGCATCCATGGCACGGAGTTGGACCGACGTATCTGTTTGCTGCATAACCTGCGGCGTAGCTTGCGCTTGTCGGAAGATTTTGTTCGTGATCATTTCGCTGCGCCGCTGCGTCAACGCTTGAAAGTCATGAAAATTGAGAAAGTACTCTACGATGAGATCAATTTGCAGGCGCTTATCCAACATTGTAGCCAGCGGCTGGCGCGTGATTTTACGCCACGCGATCGTCTTTTTTACAGATTTTAATGAAATATGGGCTATGCCAGCGCCAGCCCGCACTTTTCAATGAACAGCAATGTGCATGGCTACTCAATAAAGCTGAACGGGACGTTGCAATGGATGTGATTCATCATTGGCAAAAGCGTTGCCACCTTGCACCGCATCCCTCCGAAGCTGAATTTTGGACGCTGCTGTTTAGCCTGATCCATGCGCCCAATGCAGAATCGTTGAAGCATCCTAGTGAATACCGTTTGATGATCTCCACTGACAGACTGATCGATGATTTTGAGCGCTGCGCCGAAGTCACCTTCGCTGATCGCAGCGAATTGCGGCAGCAGCTTTACACCCATTTAGCTCAGGCGCTGGATCGCCTCCATTTCACGATTGGCATTGATAACAGCGTGGCGCTTGACGTTGCTCACCTCTATCCACGCCTGCTGCGGACCACGCAACAAGCGTTAACTGCGTTTGAGACAGATTATGAAGTGGCGTTTAACCCGGAAGAGATCAGCCTGATTACGGTGATTTTCGGCGCGTGGCTGATGCAGGAAAACGCGTTGCAGGAGAAGCAGGTGCTGCTGCTAACCGGCGAAAATCCTCAGCTTGAGCAAGAGGTCGAGCAGCAAATTCGTGAGATCACTTTGTTGCCAATTAATATCAAATATCAGGCAATACGTGATTTCCAGCGCGATGGCGCACCGCGCGAGATCGATATGGTGATCTCGCCCTATGCAACCTCGCTACCACTGTTTTCACCGCCGCTGATCCATGCTGAACTGCCGCTGACCGCACATCATCAGCAGCGGATTCGTTATTTACTGGAGTCGTAACGCGGACGTAAAAACAGAGCAGGCAGCGCTACCAGCGCCATGACCCAAAACAGATGTCCCTGCAAATGCGTAAACAGGACACCGCAAATCATGGTCATTACCGCAATACCGCCGCCCATCGCCAACGCAGAGTAAAGCGACTGCAGGCGGATCACTTCCGCACCTTTGCGTGCGGCAATAAAACGCATCGCGGCCAGATGACACACCGTGAAACTGCCACAATGAAGAATTTGCGCCACAATGAGCAACGGTAGCGCGGTGCTGGCACCTAATAAGCTCCAGCGAATCAAGGCGCAAATACCCGACAACAACAATAAATCGCGTGCGCTCCAGCGGTGGAATAATCGATTACTCGAAGCAAACACGATGATTTCTGCCACAACGCCCAGTGACCATAAATAGCCCACCACCGAGGCAGAATAACCGCTTTCTTGCCACCAGATAGCACTGAAGCCGTAGTAAGCGGCGTGCGCGCCCTGCAACAGCGTGACGCATAACATAAAGCGCCAGACTGCATTTTCACGTAATAAAGATCGCCAGGCTTGCCAGCCGCCGTCTGCGGCACCTTGTCTTTCGCTGCCCTGCGGTCGTGTAGCGGGTGACAGCATCAAGCCCGCCAACATACAAATCCCGCCAAGTGATAACAACGCTAAGATTGCCTGTGATGAGTACGCGCTGACCAGCAGGCCCGTTAATGCCGAGCTAATGACAAAGGCCAGCGACCCCCAAAGTCTTACAGGGCCGTACGCCAGACCAATTTGCTGCGTCCAGGTTGCGGCAAGCGCATCGCTAAGCGGCACCAGCGGCGAGAAAAACAGATTGAAACCTACCATCACCATCAGCAGCCACAGCCATTGCTCTCCCACCCAAAAACCTACCGCAAACAGACAGGTCATTAATGCCAGCAGACGCAGCGCGGTGATGAGTTGAGCGGGATTTCGTACTTGTGAAGCAATCAGCAAGCTGCCGACAAAACGCGCCACCATGCCACAGCCGAGCAGCAGACCAATTTTCTCAGCATCAAGGCCTGTGCCTTTTAACCACACGCCCCAGAAAGGCAGGTAAATGCCATAACAAAAGAAGTAAGTGAAGTAGCTCAATCCGAGCCATTTGGCGGAGCCGATTGCCATATTCCCTCCAGCAAAGATGCTGCGACGCAGCAAGAATGGCCGCTACTTTGGCAGAGCACTGTAGTTGCGGCAATAAAAAGGATGGCTTTCGCCATCCTTTTTCTGCTAACCCTGCCGACTAAACGCTTACGCGTAAACCGGCAAACGGCTGCAAATTTCCAAGACTTTCTGCTTGATGCGTTCGATAGTTGCTTCGTCGTTGATGTTATCCAACACATCAGCAATCCAGCCAGCCAGCTCACGCACGTCCGCTTCTTTGAAGCCACGACGCGTTACAGCTGGGGTACCGATACGCACGCCTGAAGTCACAAATGGACTCTTAGGATCGTTTGGTACGCTGTTTTTGTTCACGGTGATGTTCGCGCGACCCAATGCAGCATCGGCTTCTTTACCGGTCAGGTTTTTGCTTACCAGATCGATCAGGAACAGATGGTTATAGGTGCCGCCAGAAACAATGTTGTAACCGCGTTCAATCAGCACTTCTACCATCGCTTTCGCGTTTTTCGCAACTTGCTGCTGGTACGTTTTGAACTCAGGCTCCATCGCTTCTTTGAAAGCAACGGCTTTACCTGCAATGACGTGCATCAACGGGCCGCCCTGGCCACCCGGAAACACCGCAGAGTTCAGCTTTTTGTACAGCTCTTCGTCGCCGCCTTTTGCAAGGATCAAACCACCACGAGGACCCGCAAGGGTTTTGTGAGTGGTTGAAGTGACGATGTGAGCATGCGGAATTGGCGTTGGATAAACGTCAGCTGCGATCAGACCCGCAACGTGCGCCATATCCACGAACAGATAAGCGCCTACGCTGTCTGCGATTTCACGCATTTTTGCCCAGTCGCAGATACCTGAATACGCAGAGAAACCACCAACGATCATTTTAGGCTGATGGGTTTTCGCCAGCTCAGCCAATTCGTTGTAATCAATTTTACCGGTTTCATCGATGCCGTAAGGCACCACGTTGTAGAGCTTACCGGACAGGTTTACCGGTGAACCGTGCGTCAGGTGACCACCGTGTGCCAGGTTCATACCCAGAATGGTGTCGCCCGGCTTCAGCAGCGCGGTATAAACAGCGAAGTTAGCCTGGGAACCAGAATGGGGTTGCACGTTAGCGTAGTCTGCACCAAACAGCGCTTTTGCACGGTCAATCGCCAGTTGCTCAACGATATCAACGTATTCGCAGCCGCCATAGTAACGTTTGCCCGGATAGCCTTCCGCGTATTTGTTGGTGAGCTGAGAACCTTGCGCCTGCATAACACGCGGGCTGGTGTAGTTTTCAGAAGCAATCAGTTCAATGTGCTCTTCTTGACGCACTTTTTCTTGCTCCATCGCCTGCCACAACTCGGCATCATAATCGGCAATGTTCATATCACGCTTTAGCATCCGCATCTCCTGACTCAGCTATCTTTTTAACGGCAATTTAAGCCCCGCTAGGCGCGAAGGCCCACAGTGTAAACCGTTTTAACTAGTGACGGTAGCGCGAATCCCCTCTTTTTACGCAAACGTTTGGCCCCGC
Organism: Candidatus Pantoea bituminis; assembly: GCF_018842675.1. Taxonomy (NCBI): domain Bacteria; kingdom Pseudomonadati; phylum Pseudomonadota; class Gammaproteobacteria; order Enterobacterales; family Erwiniaceae; genus Pantoea; species Candidatus Pantoea bituminis. Next base: position 857,222 of record NZ_JAGTWO010000004.1, on the reverse strand, counting down.
ACTGGCAAAGGTTTTTTACGCCGTTTTACACGCCTTAAGCCTCACTATTTTTCCTCACGTTGTGAGGGAAGTTCTCTAACGATGCAACGAAAAGTTGCCAAATTTGTCACTGTAAAAAAGTAGGGGTAATTTACAGTTAAACCAAGCGGCTATAAGATGCATTTAATATACAACTTAACAAACCAAGGGATTCCTTATGCTTGATGCACAAACCATCGCTACCGTGAAATCAACCCTTCCTGCCGTTGCGGCCTGTGGCCCAAAACTTACCGCCCACTTTTATGACCGCATGTTGTCGCATCACCCTGAACTGAAAAACGTGTTCAACATGAATAACCAGCGCAACGGCGCGCAGCGCGAAGCGCTGTTTAATGCTATTTGCGCCTACGGTGCAAATTTAGAAAACCTTGCGGTGCTGTTGCCCGCCGTGGAAAAAATTGCGCAGAAACATACCAGCCTCAATATTCAGCCTGAGCAATATGCCATTGTCGGCGAGCATCTGTTAGCAACCATTAAAGAGCTGTTGAATCCAGGCGAAGAGGTATTGGCGGCTTGGGGACGTGCGTATGGTGTGCTTGCGCAGGTGTTTATCCAGCGTGAAGAGGCAATCTATCAAGAGTCTGAGCAGCAGGTGGGCGGTTGGCGAGGCACGCGTGCTTTCCGTATCAGCGCTATTGAGCAACAAAGCGCCGTGATCAAAAGCATCACCTTGACCCCGATTGATGGCGGTGCGGTAGCGACCTTCCAGCCGGGACAATATGTGACGGTACATTTGCATCCTGCGGCGTTTGAGCATCAGCAAATTCGTCAGTATTCCCTGACCCACAGCAGCAACGGCAAAGATTATCGCATTGCGGTGAAACGTGAAGCGCAAGGCACGGTTTCTGGCTATTTGCATCAGCACGCTAAAGTAGGTGATGAGGTTCAACTGGCCGCCCCACACGGCGATTTCTTTATGCAGATTGATCCTGCCACGCCGGTTGCGCTGATTTCCGCCGGCGTCGGCCAAACGCCAATGCTGGCGATGCTGCATACCCTAGCCGACCAACATCACGCCGCGCCTGTAAGCTGGCTGCATGCCACTGAAAACGGTGAACAGCACGCGTTCAGTGAGGAAGTTACCACGACGGGCAAACGCCTGAAGGATTTCGTTCAGCAGATTTGGTATCGCGAGCCAACTGAACAGGATGCGGATCGTTTTAATGCACAAGGCTTGATGGATGTGACGTTGATGTCAGCACGCTTACAGGACAAGAATACGCATTACTATCTTTGCGGTCCTGTGGGCTTTATGCAATTTGTCGGCACTCAACTGCGTGACGCGGGTGTAGAGGTCGATCGCATTCATTATGAAGTCTTTGGCCCGCACAAAGTTTTGTAGTGAATGCATTAAAAATAAAAAAGCCCGCAGCGTTGACCGTTGCGGGCTTTTTGTTGAACCTGGCTTAAATCGCTTCTTCGTCTTCTTCGCCGGTACGGATACGCACTACGCGCGCAACGTCGAATACAAAGATTTTACCGTCACCAATCTTGCCGGTTTGCGCGGTTTTCATAATGGTTTCGACGCAGGTATCGACGATATCATCCCCCACCACCATTTCAATTTTCACTTTTGGCAGAAAATCGACCATGTATTCCGCACCACGATAAAGTTCGGTATGACCTTTCTGACGACCAAAACCTTTGACTTCACTTACGGTCATCCCGGTGATGCCGACTTCAGCTAAGGCTTCACGTACATCATCGAGTTTGAATGGTTTGATAATTGCATCAATCTTTTTCATATCGGACCCTTTTCTCTCTCCTCCGTGGTCGGAAGGGTTTCTCAAGTATAAATGTTCCTGGCGGTGCCGCGGGCTTATCGTGCCTTTTGCGGCAGAAAACTACTCTTTAAAATCACTGGCGTCCAGTTCATGGCGCGACAGCAGCTTATAAAATTCGGTGCGGTTGCGTCCAGCGAGACGAGCCGCATTCGTCACGTTGCCTTTGGTCATCTGCAACAGTTTACGCAGGTAGTTCAGCTCAAACTGATTTCGCGCTTCGACAAAGGTGGGTAGCGCGCTGTTTTCGCCGGTCAGCGCTTGCTCAACTAACGCATCACTAATCACGGGCGAAGAGCTAAGCGCCACGCATTGCTCTATTACGTTCACCAGTTGACGCACGTTTCCCGGCCAGCTTGCCGAGATTAATCGTTTCATGGCGTCCACTGAAAAGCTGCGAATCTGCGGTTTATGCCGTTCCGCGGCCTGACGTAACAGGTGATTAGCTAACAAAGGAATATCTTCCGTGCGCTGGTGCAGCGTAGGAATCTTTAAATTCACGACATTCAGACGATAGAAAAGATCTTCGCGAAATTCTTTCTTCTCCATCTCTTTCGGCAGATCGCGATGCGTCGCGGAGATGATGCGTACATTGATGGCAATATCATGGTTGCTGCCCAGCGGACGCACTTTGCGCTCCTGCAATACGCGCAGCAGTTTTACCTGCAGCGCCTGCGGCATATCGCCAATTTCATCAAGAAACAGCGTGCCACCTTCCGCAGCCTGGAACAACCCTTCACGTGCACTGACCGCGCCAGTAAAGGCCCCTTTGGCGTGACCAAACAGCTCTGATTCCAGCAACTGTTCCGGGAGCGCGCCGCAGTTAATGGCGATAAACGGTTGCGTCGCGCGCGGACTCGCCGCGTGAATCGCCTGCGCCAGAATCTCTTTTCCGGTTCCGCTTTGACCATTAATCAATATGCTGACATCGGATTGCGCCACCATGTGCGCCTGTTCAAGCAAGTGCAGCATTTGTGGATTGCGCGTAACAATCGCTTCGCTCCAGCGGTTGTCGTTGAGCGGTGCCCGCTGCGCCAGCGCGTCGTCGATAGCCTTGTATAAAGCATCGCGATCCACCGGCTTAGTCAGAAAACTGAATACACCTTGCTGAGTAGCAGATACTGCATCTGGGATTGATCCATGCGCGGTAAGAATGATCACCGGCAAACCGGTATGACGTTTCTGGATCTCGCCAAATAGTGCCAGGCCGTCCATCTCATCCATACGCAGATCGCTGATCACCAGCTCGATCTTCTCTTTTGCAGCAGACGTAACGCTTCTGGCCCGCTGGCAGCGGTGGTGACTTGATAACCTTCGCTGCTCAGACGCATCCCTAACAGTTTCAATAAGCTGGGATCGTCATCCACCAGCAACAGGCGCGCCGGTTGTTTTACCATTACTGATCCTCTTCTTGCGGCAAGGCTGTGCCGTGGGTGCTGTCGGAAACGTCCGGTGCTTTACGCGATGAGAGCTGGCGTTCGATGTCGGTCAGTCGCTCCAGCTTGTGCTGGGTGTCGGCTAATTGTTGACGCATTTGCAATTGTTGCTGTCGCAGATGATCCATCTGCACGTCACTCGATTGTTGCAGGTGAGAATAGCGTGTACGCGTCTCGCTCAGATCAAGTTGCCCCGCCTGATTGCTGCGCCAGAGCTGAATAAGGGGACGAACCGCCGCTGGAAAGGTATTACTGAAGGCATCAAGCGTCACGACATAATCGCGTCGTTCTAACGGCGTGACGTTACCGTTAGCCAGTAATACGCCCTGTTTAAAGGCGCGCGACCAGTTTTCAGCTGGCCAGCGATGAGCTTCTGCTCGTGCTTGCGCAGGCGACAAACGTTCAGCGCAATCAATAGCACGCAGCCAGTAAAGTGGATTGCTCATGGCTGCGTCCGTTTCAATCTGCCAGACATTGTCGCAATCTGTAGCAAGGTAATCGGCTAATTTCACATCAGGCTCTGCAACCGGCTGTGTCGAAGCGTGCGAAGGTGAAGCGGGAGCAGTCTGGCATCCGCTGAGCAACAGGCCGCTTAACATGCTTAGCAACAAAGGTGTAAAGAGTTTCATCGATCAGACGTTCCCGGCTGTGGTGTTCAGTTCAATGCGAAAACAAACGTCGGCGTCTGGGCTATCGACCAATGTAAGATCGCCAAACATGCGACGAACACAATCTTTGGCGATGCTCAGTCCCAGTCCGCTGCCTTTGATCGGCCCTTGACGCTGTTGGCTACCTTGAAAAAAGGTTCGAAAATCATTTTTTGCTCTTCTGCGGGGATCGGCGTACCGGTATTTGCGACCTCAATCCAAATTCTGTCGCCCTGCTGCTGGCTGCGCAGCCAGATGTTACCGGATTCGCTGCCGTAGTTCACGGCGTTGGAATAGAGATTATCAATAACGCGCATTAGCAGCATCGGCTCCGCCAGACAACGCGTCACCTTAAGCGCGATTTCGGTGTGCATCAGTTTAGTTCGGGCGGGCAAAGCATGTGCGCTGACGACCATATCGATAATCTCATCCAACGCTACCGTTTCAAGCGGCGTTGGGCTGTCGGCCAACTTACGATTGTAGTCGAGCAATTGTTCAATCAGTTGCTGCAAATGACGGCTGCTGCCATCCAATATCGCAACAACCTCTTTTTGATCGGTATTGAGCGAGCCGACGACTTCGTCAGCCAACAGTTCGGCACCTTCGCGCAGGCTGGCTAACGGCGTTTTCAGTTCGTGGGAAAGATGGCGTAAAAATTCGTGGCGTTGGGTTTCTAGCCATGCCAGCCGTTCGCTTAGCCAGACAATACGTTGACCGAGTGAGCGCAGCTCACGCGGCCCACGAAAAACCACGCTGTTGCCCAGTTCTCGCCCTTCGCCGAGTCGATTGATCATGCGTTCAACGCTTTTCACTGGGCCGATAATCATACCGGTAAACAACAGCATCAACGCCAGGCTGATGATGAATAAAATCAGCGCCTGCCAGCCGAAAAACTGTCCACGATCGGCAATTTCACGCTGCAGTTGTAAACCCCGCGAGAATACAACCTGTCGCGTGTCCTGCACTAACTGCGCATTAGTGGCTGAAAAGCGATCCAACGCTTGCGATGCAATCGCAACGGGATTTCCATTGTCGCATTGCAGCTGGGTCAGCTGCGGCATGATAGCCTGCACCGTTTGGAAAGCGGGAAGTTCCGGCAGGCTATTCGCGTGCGAGCTGAGCATTTGGTTATAGCGGGTGAGCTGGGTTTGATAAAGACGTGACAAGGTGGCGTCGTCTAAAACGCAATATTGTCGATAGCTGCGCTCTAACTCCACCGCGGTGCGCGCCATCGCCTCACTACGACGCACATCGGTAAACGTGTTGCGATTGGTATTAGCCGCCTGCTCGCTCAGGGCTGAAAGGCTTTCCCATGCTTGCCATGCCAGCACCAACAGCGGTAAAAGCACCAGCAAAAATGCCATCAACACCAGTTGACGCAGTGAACGGGGAAATAAACGCCATTTTTTCACGCAATCGCTTCCTCTAAAAAACGCTTATCGGATGCTAGCGGACTCTGCTAAGGGAAGGAAGGGAAACAAATGAAAACGGCAGGCGCTAAGGCCTGCCGTTAACGCGACGCCGGGACATCGCGGTAAGAATAGGTGGAGCCTAACTCAACGTTGCGTCCGATGCTTGATAACGTTGCTAAGCAAACGATTATCGGTGGGGTGGACGACAGGCTCCGTTTGGTGCGTCATTCGATTTTTATGAGCTCTGGGCCGTGAAGCCTGGCAATCATAAACAGGTGAATGAGCCGCACGTAAACATAAGCAATTTGCGTGCCAATATAATTAATCACTTTATTATCAGATAATTACTACAAGCTGGTTCGCGTCGCATCGCGAAGTGTTCCATTTGGTCTGAAAAAGTGTCGCCAATAGCCAACACTGAAAACTAATAATGAATTTAACATTTAAAATCAAAAGGATATGTGTCGCTGTTTGGAGACGCAACAAGTTGCCGTTTGTCGCCTTTTTCCTACCATTGCGATATTAAAAAAAGGAGGCATCGCTGCCTCCTTGTTTTATAACACTTTTATAATCAGCCCAACTGCTTACGCGCGTTGCGGAAAATGCGCATCCATGGGCTGTCTTCGCCCCACTCTGCCGGATGCCATGAATTGCTTACCGTACGGAATACACGTTCCGGGTGTGGCATCATGATCGTAACGCGGCCACTTTCGTTGGTCACGGCGGTGATGCCGTTTGGCGAGCCATTCGGGTTAGCCGGATAGGTTTCTGTGACTTTGCCGAAGTTATCGACAAAACGCAACGCAACCAGACCTTTCGCTTCCAGCGCCGCGAGGTGCGTGCCATCACGCACTTCAACAAAACCTTCACCGTGCGAAACGGCGATGGGCATATGAGAACCGACCATGCCATTCAGCAACAGCGATGGACTTGCTGCAACTTCAACCAGACTAAAGCGTGCTTCAAAACGCTCTGACTGGTTACGTACAAAGCGTGGCCACAGCTCACTGCCTGGAATCAATTCACGCAGATTGGACATCATCTGGCAACCGTTACACACGCCCAGCGCTAAGGTTTGCGGGCGATGGAAGAAGTTTTCGAATTCATCACGCACGCGGGTGTTGAAGAGGATTGACTTCGCCCAGCCTTCGCCTGCGCCCAGTACGTCACCGTAAGAGAAGCCGCCACAGGCAACTAAAGCCTGGAATTCTTCCAGACCGCGTCGACCTGCCAGCAAATCGCTCATGTGCACGTCAACTGCCGTGAAACCTGCGCGATCAAAAGCGGCTGCCATCTCAACGTGTGAGTTAACGCCTTGCTCACGTAATACGGCAACACGCGGACGCGCTCCGGTAGCGATCATTGGCGCAGCAATATCCTCTTCCGGTTTGAAGGTCAGATGGACGTTCAGGCCCGGATCGTTGTCATCTTTCTTGGCTTCATGCTCTTGATCGGCACAAACCGGGTTGTCACGCAGGCGCTGCATCTGCCAGGTGGTTTCTGCCCACCAGGTACGTAACGTCGTGCGGCTTTCGCTGTATACGGCGCTGTCACCCGCGCGGATAACAAAGCGATCGCCCTGCTGTGCGCTACCCAATACATGGCTGCAAGCGGCTAATCCGTGATCGGCAAGAATCTTCTCTACCGCAGCACGATCGGCAGCATTAATTTGAATCACCGCGCCCAACTCTTCAGTAAACAAGGCCGCCAGCGCATCGCTGCCCAGTGCAGCAATATCAACATCCACGCCGCAATGCCCTGCAAACGCCATCTCTGCCAGCGTTACCAGCAAGCCACCATCGGAACGATCGTGATAAGCCAGCAGTTTCTGCTCAGCCACCAGCGCCTGAATAGCATTAAAGAAGCCCGCTAGCTGCTGCGCATCACGCACATCTGCGGGTTTGTCACCTAACTGACGATAAACCTGCGACAGCGCCGTTGCGCCCAATGTGTTCGCGCCATTACCCAGATCGATAAGCAACAGCAGGTTATCCTGCTCTACCTGCAGTTCTGGCGTTACAGTGCGGCGTACATCATCAATGCGCGCAAAAGCGGTGATCACCAGCGACAGCGGTGACGTCATTTCACGCTGCTCGGTACCTTCTTGCCAGCGGGTTTTCATCGACATTGAGTCTTTACCCACTGGAATAGTGATGCCCAGCGCCGGACAGAGCTCTTCGCCCACCGCTTTAACCGCTTCGTACAAACCGGCATCTTCACCCGGATGGCCCGCTGCAGACATCCAGTTTGCTGAAAGCTTAACGCGCTTCAGTGAACCAATCTGCGTGGCTGCAATGTTAGTCAGTGCTTCACCTACCGCCAGACGGCCAGACGCGGCGAAGTCTAGCAAGGCAACCGGCGCACGTTCGCCAAGGGCGAAAGCTTCACCGTGATAGCTGTCGAGGCTTGCAGTGGTGACCGCGCAGTTCGCAACAGGGATCTGCCAAGGGCCGACCATCTGATCGCGCGCGACCATGCCGGTAACGCTGCGGTCGCCGATCGTGATAAGAAAGGTTTTTTCAGCCACGGTAGGCAAATGCAGTACGCGATTGACCGCATCAGTCAATGTGATGCCATCGCGCTGTAATGCAGTGCCTTGCGCCTGCTGCTTAACCACATCGCGGGTCATTTTAGGCGTTTTGCCCAGCAGCACATCCAGTGGCATATCGATTGGCGTGTTATCGAAATGGCTGTCGGCCAGACTCAAATGCAGTTCTTCGGTGGCTTCACCGATCACCGCATAAGGAGCGCGTTCGCGCTGGCAAATAGCAGCAAACTCAGCCAGTTTTTCTGGCGAAACCGCCATGACGTAACGCTCTTGTGATTCGTTACACCACACTTCCAGCGGGCTCATACCTGGCTCATCGCTGAGAATGTCGCGCAAATCAAAACGCCCACCGCGACCACCATCGCTAACCAGTTCAGGCATGGCGTTCGATAATCCGCCCGCGCCGACGTCGTGGATAAACAGAATCGGGTTGTCATCGCCCAGCTGCCAGCAGCGGTCGATCACTTCCTGACAGCGACGTTCCATTTCTGGGTTGTCACGCTGTACAGAGGCAAAATCGAGATCGGCGTCAGACTGACCCGATGCCATCGAAGACGCTGCGCCACCGCCCAAACCAATATTCATCGCCGGTCCGCCCAGCACAATCAGTTTGGCACCCACGGTGATCTCACCTTTCTGTACATGATCGGCACGGATGTTACCGATGCCGCCTGCCAGCATGATCGGCTTGTGATAACCGCGCAGCTCAGTACCGTTATGGCTATTAACTTGCTCTTCGTAGGTACGGAAGTAGCCATTTAACGCCGGACGACCAAATTCGTTGTTAAAGGCTGCGCCACCCAGCGGGCCATCGGTCATGATGTCCAGCGCGCTTACGATGCGCTCTGGCTTACCAAAATCCTCTTCCCATGGCTGTTCAAAGCCGGGAATACGTAAGTTCGATACCGAAAAACCAACCAAACCGGCTTTAGGTTTGGAACCTCGTCCCGTTGCGCCTTCGTCACGGATTTCACCACCGGAGCCGGTTGCTGCACCCGGCCACGGAGAAATTGCGGTTGGGTGGTTGTGGGTTTCAACTTTCATCAGGATGTGTGCTGCTTCCTGATGATAGGCATATTCGCCTTTATCCGCGTCTGCGAAGAAACGGCCCACTTCGGAGCCTTCCATCACAGCGGCGTTATCTTTATAAGCAGAAAGGACATAATCAGGCGTCTGCTCAAAGGTATTTTTAATCATCTTAAACAGCGATTTTGGCTGTTTCTCGCCGTCGATAATCCAGTCAGCGTTGAAGATTTTATGACGGCAGTGCTCAGAGTTGGCCTGCGCGAACATGTACAGTTCGATGTCGTTTGGGTTGCGACCCAATTTTGTAAAGGCGTCGAGCAGGTAATCAATCTCATCTTCTGCTAACGCCAGGCCCAGATTAATGTTCGCCTCAACCAGCGCCTGACGACCCTCACCCAGCATATCCACGCTTTTTACGGGCTGTGGCTCATGATGCACGAACAGCTGCTCGGCTTGCGCCAAGTCACTGTAGACGGTTTCCATCATGCGATCGTGTAGCAGTGAGGCCAGTGTTTGCCACTGCGCTTCGGTTAATTGCGGTGCTTGCACATAAAAGGCCATACCGCGCTCAAGACGACGCACCTGCGGTAAATCACAGTTATGGGCAATATCGGTCGCTTTAGATGACCACGGCGAAATAGTACCTGGGCGCGGCGTGACCAGCAGCAGACGCCCTTGCGGCGCATGTTCAGCGAGAGAAGGACCGTATTTAAGCAGGCGCTGCAAGCGGGCTTTTTCATCGGCACTTAGCGGCGCGCTGACATCGGCAAAATGGACGTACTCAGCGTAAATATCACTCACCGGCAGATGAGCGTCCTGAAAGCGGGTCAGCAATTTGTTTACACGAAAAGCCGACAGGGCGGGCGAACCACGCAGAATTTCCATCATTAAAGATCTCTCGTCTTCGAAGCGCCGGGCGACGCTTCATTGGGCGCAACAGGGAAAACGGGGCACATTATAGAGAAACAGCTCTCTCGACGAAACCGTTTGCGCAAAATTAATAGCCCACCGGATTTGCCTGAATTTTGCACAAAAGCTGCTTTATGAGTTGCTCTGCTTCGCTTTGTTGCGCAAAATGCCCCTCGCTCGGGGAGATCAAAAAAGATCAATACTGCCTATAAAAGACAGAGGCCTTAGAGCCATCGAGAGATAACTATTTGAAACGCCTAAAATTTAATTATCTGTTTATCGGTCTGGTTGCTGTGTTGTTAGCAATGGCTTTGTGGCCATCCATACCCTGGTATGGCGGTGGACAAGACACGATTTCACAGATTAAATCACGGGGAGTACTGCGTATTAGTACCATTAACTCCCCGCTGACTTACTACACCATCAATAAATCTCCGGCCGGAATGGATTACGAGCTGGCAAAACGCTTCGCCGACTATTTGGGCGTGAAACTGAAAGTCACTGTACGTCCTAATCTCAGTGACCTGTTTGACGACCTTGATGATGGCAAAGCGGATTTGCTCGCGGCGGGTCTGAACTACAACAGCGAACGTCTGGCTCGTTATCAAACCGGGCCAAGCTACTACAACGTTTCGCAGCAGCTGGTGTATCGCGTGGACAAACCGCGCCCTAAAAACCTCGGTGATTTGAAGGGGCGACTAACGGTTGCTTCGGGTTCAGCCTATTTATCGACATTGAAGAACGCTAAATCCAATCAATTTCCCGATCTCGACTGGGCAATCGCCACCGATCAGAGCCCGAAAGCACTGCTTGAAGCAGTGGCTGACGGTAAACTCGATTACACCGTAGGGGATTCTGTCACTATCGCTTTGCTGCAGCGGATCCATCCTCAGCTGGCAGTGGCCTTTGATGTAACCGATGAAGAGCCGGTAACCTGGTATGTGCCACACAGCGATGACGATAGCCTGAATGCCGCCCTACTCGACTTCTTTAACGGCATGGGCGAAGAAGGTGCGATGGCGCGGCTGGAAGAGAAATATCTCGGCCACGTTGGCACGTTTGATTACGTTGATACGCGCACCTTTCTACGCGCCATCGACAGCACCTTACCAGACATCAAACCGCTGTTTGAAAAGTATGCAACCACTATCGACTGGCGTTTACTGGCAGCCATCTCTTATCAAGAGTCGCACTGGAATCCGCAGGCCACCTCGCCCACCGGCGTGCGCGGTATGATGATGCTCACACGTAACACTGCCGACAGCCTGAATGTGGATGACCGTACTGATGCTGAACAAAGTATTCGCGGTGGCAGCCAATATTTACAAAATATGATGGAAAAAGTGCCGCCGACAATTCCTTCAGATGAGCGCATTTGGTTTGCGTTGGCCGCTTATAATATGGGCTATGCGCATATGCTTGATGTGCGGAAACTCACCGCCAAACAAGGCGGTAATCCAGACAGCTGGGCGGATGTGAAGCTGCGATTACCCATGTTGAGCCAAAAACGCTATTACGCCCAGACCACTTATGGCTATGCACGCGGTCACGAAGCGTATAACTACGTTGAAAATATCCGTAAATATCAGATCAGTTTGGTGGGGTATTTGCAGGAACAAGACCGACGCATTGCCCAGCAAGCGGCATTGGAAGCAGAGCTGGGCAAAGGTTATCCGGCCGTCGAGCCGAAAATAGCGATGAACTAAACCTCGCGCTGCGCCAGTCGCAGCGCTTTTTTGCTCACGCCGCATGCGGAAGAAATCACTGAGCATGCCAGCACATTCATCAGCCAGCACGCCGTTGACCATTTCGATTTGATGATTCATTCCCGGATGGCCCAGCACATTGATTAATGATCCTGCTGCACCGGTTTTCTCATCGCGAGCGCCAAACACCAAGCGAGTAATGCGGCTATGTATCATTGCACCCGCACACATTACGCAGGGTTCAAGCGTGACGTAGAGCGTGGTATCAAGCAGTCGATAGTTTTCCAACACTTTCCCGCCCTGACGCAGAGCCATGATTTCAGCATGCGCAGTAGGATCCTGTTGTCCGATGGGTCGGTTCCAGCCTTCGCCGATAACCCGATCGCCTTGCACCAGTACTGCACCAACCGGAACCTCGCCTTGCTCCCAGGCTAAACGCGCCAGCCCCAGCGCATGCCGCATCCAGTATTCATCTTGTTGTTGGTTCACGCTGGTCACTCCCGGCTGCAGAAAAGCGGCGCATTATAGCGATCTCTTCACCAGATTCGAAGCAGCTTATTCGAGTTGCTGCAACTCACCGCCTGGCGTCACGCGCCAGCGATGTTGGCAGAAAAACAGCAGTGGGTTATCTTGCTTGCTGTCGCTGTAACCGCTGTAAAGTTGTAGCGGTGTGCCAATCTTTTCTTCCAGTTGTGCCACTTTTTCATGGCCGAGACAGCGCATCGCGAGCACGCGACCACCCAATCCACGCTGCATTTGGCTGGCGATGAGTTTAACCCGTGGCAAGAAAGCAGAGTCGAAGTAGACCTGCTCGACCAGCGATTGTGGCGAGCCGGTAATTAACCACACGTCTGCATCATCGCTGCTGAGATAGTCAGTCAGCCGCTGCTGTACCACCGGAAAAGCTTTTACCCGCAGACGAAACCATTGCGCAAACTCTGCTTCCAGACGTAATAAGGTGTTTTCAGAGCGACCAAATGTAATTGACCATAGCAGCAGGCTCATCGGCCAGCGCGCTGCCCGCCCTTTAAAAAGCAAGCCCAGTCCTACCACCGGCAGCAATGGCACCACCAACAATACATTTAGCGGCTTACGCCGCAGCAAATAACGCATAAAGGTGCCGAACATGTCCTGTTGATGCAGAGTGCCATCCAGGTCAAAAAACACCACGCGACGTTGTGTACCTTTGGTCAAACAACTCTCCTTTTCGCTGATTTTGCGTTAACAGCCTTTATTGTAGCTATCATCAGGCGACGCGGCGATGACTGTCATTTTTAATTCCAATGACTACAATCCCCGATGAATAGTTTATTCTTCTCAGAATAATTCCTAATACCTTGAGGATCGGGCATGAGTTCATTGCTGCGTATACGCCAGCTCTATCCACGCCTGGCGCTGAACGAGCGCCGACTGGCAGATTTTTTGTTATCGCAACCGGATCGGGCTCGACATCTCAGTTCACAAAAACTGGCTGAAGAGTCGGGTGTCAGCCAGTCAAGCGTGGTGAAGTTTGCCCAGAAACTGGGCTACAAAGGCTTTCCGGCGTTGAAGTTAGCGTTAAGCGAATCGCTGGCAGACAAGGATGCGATTACCGTGCATAACCATATTTTAAGTGACGATCCGCTGAAAACCGTCGGCGAGAAATTATTGGCTGAAAAGCTTTCTGCGATCCGCGCCACGCTGGATATTAATAGCGAAGAGAAGCTTCGTGACGTCTTGCTGTTACTTAAAAATGCCCGGCGTACTTTATTAGTGGGTATTGGCGCGTCAGGTTTAGTGGCAAAAGACTTTTCGTGGAAACTGATGAAGATTGGGATTAACGCAGTCGCTGAGCAGGATATGCACGCATTGCTGGCAAGCGTTCAGGCGATGGGGCCCGGCGACGTTTTATTAGCAATCTCCTATACCGGCGAACGCCGTGAGATTAATTTGGCCGCACAGGAAGCCGCAAGCATAGGGGCAAGCGTGCTCGCTTTTACTGGCTTCACACCCAACACCTTACAACAGTGCGCAACGCATTGCCTTTATACCGTGGCAGAAGAACAAAGCACGCGTAGCGCGGCTATCTCTTCAACGACTGCACAGTTAGCACTCACCGACCTGCTGTTCATGGCGCTGGTACAAAACGATCCAGAACGTGCCTCCAGCCATATTCGTCACAGTGAAGCCTTAGTGAAAAAGCTGGTCTGATCAGACTCAACACGTATAATACCCGCGCTTTTTCTGTTGTTATCAGGTGAGATTATGGCGCTGTTGATCACGGCCAAATGCATTAACTGCGATATGTGCGAACCGGAATGCCCGAATCAGGCCATTTCGTTGGGTGATATGATTTATGAAATTGATGTCAGCCGCTGTACAGAATGCGTTGGACATTATGATGTACCCACTTGCCAGAGCGTCTGCCCTATCGATAACACAATTATTATCGATCCACAGCACACCGAATCACGCGATGCGCTGTGGGAAAAGTTTGTCGAGCTGCACGGCTAACTTTCGATGATTACCGTGGCGCAAGCATAATGACGCTCATCTGCCAGCGTGACATGCACAGCGTTTACGCCCAGCCGCTGAGCCACTTCGGCAGCATGCTGAAAAAAGCGTAAACCTGGCTTGCCCAGGTTATCGTTGTACACTTCAAACTGGTTGAAGGCTAAACCACCGCGAATACCGGTGCCAAAAGCCTTCGCTGCCGCTTCTTTCACCGCAAACCGCTTTGCCAAAAAGCGTACAGGCTGCTGATGCGCCTGATACTGCTGCCATTCTGCTTCACTCAACACGCGACGCGCTAAACGATCGCCAGAGCGTTCAATCACTCCCGCGATACGCTCAATTTCTACGATATCGGTGCCCAGCCCGAGAATAGCCATTAGCGACGCGCTTCTCTCAGCAACTGCTTCATCTCTTTTACTGCGTCTGGCAGACCGCTCATGACAGCGCGTCCAATGATCGCATGACCAATGTTCAGCTCGTGCATTTCCGGCAGCGCAGCAATCGGCAGTACGTTGTGATAAGTCAGACCATGACCGGCGTTTACTTTCAAACCGAGGCTGGCGGCAAAAGTCGCGGCCTTGCGAATACGTGCGAGTTCAGCCTCACGCGCTAAACCTTCTGGCGCTTCGGCGTAGGCACCGGTGTGAATCTCAATATAAGGTGCGCCGCTGGTCACGGCTGCTTCGATTTGACGATGATCGGCATCGATAAACAGTGAAACCAGAATACCGGCTTCGCTCAATAGCTTAACTGCCGCATTGAGTTTGTCTTGCTGGCCAGCCACATCCAGCCCCCTTCCGTCGTCACTTCCTGACGTTTTTCTGGAACGAGGCAGCAGAATTGCGGTTTGATTTCGCAGGCAATACCGATCATTTCATCCGTGACGGCCATTTCCAGATTCATGCGCGTCTGAATAGTATCACGCAGAATACGGACGTCGCGATCGGTGATATGACGGCGATCTTCGCGCAGATGCACAGTAATTCCATCCGCACCCGCTTGCTCGGCAATAAACGCTGCCTGCACCGGATCGGGGTAATGAGTGCCACGCGCGTTACGTACCGTGGCGATATGATCAATGTTGACCCCTAATAGCAACTCAGCCATGACAATCCTCAGTTCTTTAACGTCGAAATTATGAGTGTAACGTGTTGCAAGCCACAAGCGGTATGACCAGCGCTATTCACTCGCCGCGTCGGGTTTCTTTTTCGGCACAAACTGGCGAAACAGTTCCTGACTTTTTAATGGCTTGCCCCCTAAATAGGGTTTCAGCGCCATGCGAGTAAAACGTTTAGCGGCACGTAAGCACGCCGCGTCGGGGAACTCACGCTCACACAATGCTCGCAGTTCTCGCCCGGTAAAGCTGCGTTGATTCACCACCAAACTGGCGATAAATCCCCTCTCTTCGCGATAACTGTAGGTCATTGCATCAGCAACAGGTTCGCCGCTACCGGCACAATGCAGGAAGTCCACGCCATAACCAAGATGGCCCAACATCGCCAATTCAAAGCGACGTAACGCCGGCTCCGGCGAGCCGCTGCTAGCAGCCAGTTCCTGAAGACAATTGAGATAATCGAAAAAGAGTTCCGAGAAGGGAATTTCCTGCTCCAGCACGCGAGACAACAGCTCGTTGACGTACAGGCCGCAGTAGAGCGTGGTGCCGTTTAACGGTAAAGCCAGCGACACGGCTTCTGCATTGCGCAGCGTTTTGACCTCGCCACGCCCACTCCAGCGAACTAACAGCGGTGTAAACGGCTGCAACGCACCTTTAAGCTGTGAACGCCGGGAGCGTGCGCCTTTGGCAAGGACACGCACCCGGCCCTGACTCTCGCTAAACAGATCGAGCAGCAGGCTGGTCTCGCTGAAAGGGCGACTATGCAGCACAAAGGCGCGTTGCCAGCCTTCCATCGGATTAGAGATCGTCTACATAACCCAGGCTACGCAGCGCACGTTCGTCGTCTGCCCAACCCGATTTCACCTTCACCCACAGTTCGAGATGCACTTTTGATTCAAACATGTCTTCCATGTCTTTGCGTGCTTCGATACCAATGGTTTTGATTTTGGCGCCTTTGTTGCCGATCACCATCTTCTTCTGCCCTTCACGTTCGACCAGAATCAGACCATTGATGTCATAACCGCCACGTTCATTAGAGACGAAGCGTTCAATCTCAACGGTGACCGAATAAGGCAGCTCAGCACCCAAGAAACGCATCAGCTTTTCACGAATGATCTCAGATGCCATAAAGCGCTGTGAGCGATCGGTGATGTAATCTTCCGGGAAATGATGCTCAGCGGGCTTGAGGTGCTTGCGGCAAATTGCGGCAATGGTATCGACATTTTTACCGCTTTCTGCAGAGATCGGTACGATATCCATGAAGTTCATCTGTTCGCTAAGGAACTTCAGATGCGGCAGCAGAATGCTTTTATCCTGAACGTTGTCGACCTTGTTTATAGCAAGCAGTACCGGCACTTTGCCGTCGCGCAGCTTGTTCAACACCATTTCATCATCTGGTGTCCAGCGCGTGCCTTCTACAACAAATATCACCAGCTCAACATCGCCGATTGAGCTGCTGGCTGCACGGTTCATCAGGCGGTTAATCGCGCGCTTCTCTTCCATGTGCAAGCCCGGCGTATCGACGTAAATCGCCTGATAAGCGCCTTCGGTATGAATACCCATAATGCGGTGGCGCGTGGTCTGCGGCTTACGCGAGGTGATCGACACCTTCTGCCCCAGCAACTGGTTCAGTAAAGTGGATTTACCGACGTTGGGTCGGCCTACAATTGCGACGAAGCCGCAATAGGTAACGTGTTCGCTCATTCGAGTCCTAACTTAATCAGCGCTTGTTCAGCGGCTGCTTGTTCTGCTTTACGGCGGCTGGAGCCTACGCCCACTACCGGTTCGGCCATGCCACTCACCTGACAGTGAATGGTGAATTCCTGATCGTGGGCTTCGCCACGCACCTGCACCACTAAATAACTTGGTAGCGGCAGATGACGACCTTGCAAATACTCTTGCAGGCGCGTTTTAGGGTCTTTTTGTTTGTCGCCAGGGCTGATTTCGTCCAGGCGCGTCTGATACCAGTCAAGGATCAGTTGTTCCACCGTCTGAATACTACTGTCGAGGAAGATACCGCCAATCAGCGCTTCCACCGTATCCGCGAGGATGGATTCGCGACGGAAACCGCCGCTTTTCAGTTCACCCGGGCCCAAACGCAGGCATTCGCCAAGATCGAACTCTCGTGCCATCTCAGCCAGCGTATTACCGCGTACCAACGTGGCACGCATGCGACTCATGTCACCTTCATCTACCCGCGGGAAGCGGTGATAAAGTGCATTTGCAATTACATAGCTGAGAATAGAATCGCCAAGAAACTCAAGACGCTCGTTATGTTTACTGCTTGCGCTACGGTGTGTGAGCGCTTGCTGTAACAATTCCGGATGAATAAAAGTGTAGCCCAGTTTGCGCTGAAGCTTGTTAATCAAGATGGGGTTCATGCGATTCCAGTTCTTTTTGCGTCTGTGACTCTGCATACCAAACAGGGCTGAGATTCCAACACATTCTGTTTGGTGTGCAGTGGCCTCCCGCTGGAGGCCACTTGATTGCCTGAGGATCAGGCGATTACTGTCAGTGAATGCCGCCAATTCGACTGAGTCGAACACCGGTTGGCCACTGACCTTCTTGTTTATCAAAACTCATCCAGATAGCGACCGCTTTACCGACCAGATTGCGTTCTGGGACAAAGCCCCAGTAGCGGCTGTCGGCGCTGTTATCACGGTTATCGCCCATCATGAAATATTGCCCTTGCGGCACCACCCAACTTGACTGTGGATGGCCTGGCTGCTGGTAATACATCCCCGCCTGACTTTGTGCTTCGTTCACCAGCAGAATGTCATGAGTAACATTACCCAGCGTCTCTTTACGTGTACCCAAGCGCAAACCGCCGCGCATGTTCTCACCCTGAGGGACTTGGTAGAAACCATTACCGGCTTCGTTACCATCAAACCCGCTGAAGGTCTGAATAAAGCTGCTTGGTGCCACATCGGTATAAGTCACCGGCAACGCAGTCGTACAAGCTTTATCCTGGTTGCAGTTCGGATTCACCGTCAGCGTTTTACTGTAGGGATCGTAAGTGACTTTATCGCCAGGCAAGCCAATAACACGTTTGATATAGTCCAGGCTTGGATCTTTCGGGTATTTGAATACCGCAATGTCACCACGCTTTGGCTGACCAGTGGGAATGAGTGTGGTTTGCGTAATGGGATCTTTAATGCCATATGCGAACTTCTCAACCACAATAAAATCACCAATCAACAGTGTTGGCATCATTGATCCAGACGGAATCTGGAACGGTTCGTAGATAAACGAACGCACAATGAACACCACAGCAAGAACGGGGAAAACGGACGCTGCCGTTTCAATCCAACCGGGCTGCGGTGACACTTTTGCCAGCGTTTTGCTGTCCAGCGTGTTACCTGTCTGTGCTTGCGCTGCGGCTTGTTGGGCACGACGTGCAGGCGCCCATTTGAACCGATCGATACACCAGATAATGCCTGTAATCAGTGTTGCTATCGCCAGAATCAGGGCGAACATATTAGCCATTGTAAGTCCTTATTTGCTGTCCTTACCGACATGCAGAATGGCAAGGAACGCTTCCTGCGGCAGCTCAACGTTACCGACCTGCTTCATTCGCTTCTTACCGTCTTTCTGCTTCTGCAACAGTTTCTTCTTACGGCTAACGTCACCGCCATAACACTTGGCGAGAACGTTTTTACGCAGCTGTTTGACTGTTGAGCGAGCAATGATGTGGTTGCCAATCGCCGCCTGAATTGCAATATCGAACTGCTGACGTGGGATGAGTTCTTTCATTTTCTCAACCAGTTCACGTCCACGATACGGTGCATTTTCATTATGGGTGATGAGCGCAAGCGCATCTACACGTTCAGAGTTGATCAGAACGTCGACGCGCACCATGTTAGAGGCTTGAAAACGTTTAAAGTTATAATCCAACGAGGCATAGCCGCGTGACGTCGATTTCAATCGGTCAAAGAAGTCGAGAACCACTTCAGCCATTGGAATGTCATACGTCAGCGCAACCTGATTGCCATGGTAAACCATGTTGGTTTGCACGCCACGCTTCTCGATGCATAGCGTAATGACGTTGCCCAGATATTCCTGAGGCAGCAGCATATGACACTCTGCAATCGGTTCACGCAGTTCTTGAATATTGTTCAGTGGCGGCAGCTTGGATGGGCTGTCGACATAGATCACTTCACCACCGGTGGTTTCGACTTCATACACCACTGTCGGTGCGGTGGTGATCAGATCGAGATCGTATTCGCGCTCCAGACGTTCCTGGATGATTTCCATGTGCAGCAAACCGAGGAAGCCACAGCGGAAACCGAAGCCTAGCGCGGTAGAGCTTTCTGGCTCATAAA
The DNA here is from genome assembly GCF_018842675.1 of Candidatus Pantoea bituminis. Lineage (NCBI taxonomy): Bacteria > Pseudomonadati > Pseudomonadota > Gammaproteobacteria > Enterobacterales > Erwiniaceae > Pantoea > Candidatus Pantoea bituminis. The sequence goes on along the minus strand of NZ_JAGTWO010000004.1, from coordinate 837,789 downwards.
ACAGAGAAGCATCGTTCAGGCTGAGTTTACCCAACGCGTCACGGAAAGCTTCGTAATCATCAGAGCTGATTGGGAATAAACCCGCGTAGACCTGCGGCTTCACTTTTTGAAGCCTGGCAATGCTTTATCGGCTGGGTTACGTGCGCCAGTTAAAGTATCGCCTACGGGTGCGCCAAGAATGTCTTTAATCGCACAGACTAACCAGCCTACTTCACCGCAGTTTAACTGCGTGCGATCAACCTGTTTCGGCGTAAAGATGCCAAGGCGATCGGCATTGTAAACCTGCCCCGTACTCAGAACTTTGATCTTGTCGCCTTTGCGCATGGTGCCGTTCTTAACACGCACCAGTGACACTACGCCAAGATAGTTGTCGAACCAGGAATCGATGATCAACGCCTGAAGCGGCGCATCAGGATCACCTTCCGGTGCTGGAATATCACGTACCAGTCGCTCAAGCACTTCGGGGACGCCAACGCCGGTTTTAGCCGAGCAGCGAACCGCATCAGTGGCATCGATACCGATAATATCTTCGATTTCTTGCGCCGCACGATCGGGGTCGGCCGCTGGCAAGTCAATTTTGTTTAGGACCGGCACCACTTCCAGATCCATCTCAATCGCTGTGTAACAGTTAGCCAGGGTTTGCGCTTCTACACCCTGCCCGGCGTCCACCACCAGCAATGCCCCTTCACAGGCAGCCAATGAGCGAGAAACTTCATAAGAGAAGTCAACGTGTCCCGGAGTATCGATGAAATTGAGCTGGTAAGTTTCGCCGTCTAACGCTTTATAATCGAGGGTTACGCTTTGCGCTTTGATAGTAATACCGCGCTCGCGTTCCAGGTCCATGGAATCCAGAACCTGCGCAGCCATTTCGCGATCGGTTAAGCCACCACAAATTTGAATCAGGCGGTCAGAGAGCGTCGATTTGCCGTGGTCAATGTGCGCGATGATGGAGAAATTTCGGATGTGCTTCATTTATATGAATATCTTCACGTAGAAAATCAGTTGAAAACCTGAGCACAGACACATTCAGGAAGATCGCTCTTTACCCACAATCCTGTCAGCCTCATTAATGACGACGCATATTACACTGTTAAGGCCGCGCATAAAAGAATGGAACGTGATGGAATCACAACAGATTGTGGCGAGAGGGGACATGACGAAGGCCGCGAGCTATGCGGCCTGGATGAGGATCACGCTTCGCTTTCAACGCGCAGCGCATCGGGCGGTAAAGCGATATTGAGTATTACAGGCTGGAAGGCTTCGCGGTCACCAAATTTCATCGACACACCTTTTGCCACGATAAAACCGCCAATGCCGCCTAATAAGGCCCCACTCGCTGCCGCAAGATCACTATTAAATAGCGCCTGAAATAGGCCAGCAAGAAGGAAAAGGCCAAACAGCGGTGTCATATATACCAGTAACGCTGAACCGAGCAGACTGCTTTCTTTTATACCCAATTCAATGCGTTGGCCCGGTTCCAGCGGTTTGCTGCTGGCGATCTGCATGACATGAGCATTCTTTGGGCCAAGCTTGTTAAGCATATGGCTGCCGCAACCTTTACGCGCTGAGCAGCTACTACAGGAGGTTTTCGCCTCAGTATGCAACGTTGCGATACCATCCTGCCATGCCACCACGGTGGCCCATTCTCTCATCATTTTTGTGACCCTAAATCGATGCTGTCCGCAATGCGTTTTGCCGTCGTAGGCGGTAACTCGCCGACGACCGTTATCTCACTATTATTACGCAAAACGGTTTGTACGGTACGACGTCCAGTGCGCAATGTCTGGGTCGTGCTGCTTTTATCGGCTGAGGTAACGTTAATGGCAAAACTGAACAGGCCGTCACTGTAAAGCCGTGATTCGACACTTTTGTTCATTGCCGGGATGTCACGACGATTTTGGGACACAAGCGCCATGCCCGCTGGAATCCAAGAAGGCTGCCACGTCAGCGTCGCTTTATCGCCTTTCGGCACGGAGAGTGATGGCGGTAAATTCGCTTTCTCCAGCCCTTGCATCAGATTACGTACGCCTTCATCAACAGCAAAACTGATTACCCTGAATTGCTCAAGCGTTTCGCCATCACGGTCCAGTAAATCAATTCGCAACGGCAACTTAGTATCCACATCCAGCCAGACTACATAGCTGTAGCGCGTGCCGTCGCGCGAAACAATGCGCAGTACATCGCACATTTGATCGGCGATACGAGAACGGCCAACAGTAATGAAATCGTAAGCGCTGCTGAGTTTTGAGAAGTCGGCGAAAATCAGTGACGGTAACGCATCAATGATGTGATTACCTGGCAGAGAGAAAGGATCAAGGCCGGGCTCAAAATAGCTAATATCGTTACCGCGCTGAATAATTTCGCGGCGCGGTCCATCCATCTGCAATAGCTGAGCGAAAACACGGTTATCAATCACGGCATGACGATAACGCAGCGATTCAATACCGATGCGAGAAACGTTGATATAGGCGAATTCGTAATTGAGGTTCTGGCTTGCCTGCTCCATCTGTTGTAACAACGCCCCAGACGCAGAGGTTTGCGCTGGGGCGGTAGATGACCAAAGCAGACTGCCTGCCAGCAGGCTAACGGCACACCAAAGCTGCTTCATTACTGCTGCTGAATTCCTAAGGATTGAGTTCCGGGAACATTGGTTTGCGCTTGTTTAGGCGCGTCAGTTTCAAACTGCAGTTGATCTGCGTGCAAACGACGCTGCAATTCATAATCCTGCAGCATGGCATTAACGCGACGACGTTGATCCTGAACCTGTTGATTAGCGCTGTTGGTATCAAATGCATCAGACGGCACACCTAAACTGACGGGTGATGCCTTGCCCATCATAGGCAGCGTATTGAATACCGGCGAATCTGAAGATTCAACGCTGCTGCTTCCAGGCTGATTGTAATGCTGAACACCCACAATCACAGCCAGAGAAACACAAGCTGCAACGCCGACCTGCGTTAACTGTGCAGCCCACGGACGCATCTTGTGCCAGAACGGCATTTTTTCCCAGCGAGACGGTTCTGGCTGCGCTTCAGGAATCAACGTAGTGATTTTACGCAGCGGCTCTTTTTCGATGGCAGCAGCTACGCGTGCAGAGATATCAAAATGCAGGACATCGCCAACATCGCCACGCATTGTGTCGCGAATCAGATGGTAGCTTTCCCAGCTTTTCTGTAGCTCAGCATCCTTTGATAACGCCGAAAAAGTTCGTTATCAAGGGTTTCACCATCCATTAAAGCGGAAAGTTTTTCTTTCTGCATGCCTAAGTACCCTTCCAGTAGCCGTTATCACTGACGTTGGATAAGCGGTTGAACCTTATTATCAATAGCCTCTCGTGCACGGAAGATACGCGAACGTACGGTACCTACCGGACAATCCATGATGGCGGCAATTTCTTCATAACTTAGCCCATCCAGTTCCCTGAGAGTGATTGCCATACGCAAATCCTCAGGAAGCGCCTCAATGGTACGAAAGACAATTTGTTTCAGTTCTTCTGACAACATTAAGTTCTCAGGGTTCGAAATTTCTTTCAGTGCACCTGCACTTTCAAAGTTTTCCGCATCAATTGCATCCACATCACTAGAAGGTGGACGACGCCCCTGAGCAACTAAGTAATTTTTAGCGGTATTGACCGCAATTCGATACAGCCAAGTATAAAAGCACTATCGCCACGGAACGAGTCCAGTGCGCGGTAAGCTTTAATGAAAGACTCCTGAACTACGTCAGGCACGTCCCCTGAGGGAACATAGCGTGAAACCAGGCTCGCCACTTTATGCTGGTAACGAATAACCAGTAAGTTGAAAGCCTTTTGATCTCCCTTCTGAACCCGCTCAACGAGAACCTGATCCGTTAACTGCTCGCTCATCCGAGGTAATGTCTCCCCAAATTCATTTCTAATGCGTAAAGGAACTGCCAGCACATCTCATTGTTCTGAGCAAGCATGCGCTTAGAGTCATGATATGGCGTAAAGTTCACTTATCGCCCTGATTATTACCGCTCCGCTGCAGATCATGCAGCTTGTTGTTTATCGTTCAATGTAAGGAGCGCAAATCGCTGGCAGAGTAACCCATGACAACGGCTTTTTCATCTTTAAATCCTTACCCACATCTATGTTTGGTATAAAAAACACTTTTTAAACCATGCGTGTACTAACTCGCTGATAAGAAACTATATATTTTAAAAACGGGATTTTAGAGTCGATAATTTGTTCAAAATACTTCACAGAAATCGACATAAAGCTTATGCTCGGCCCATCCTTGTTTAGTAAATTAAACACTATGAAAACTCACTCACTTCCAGATTATCAGTGCGATGTCATGATTGTAGGCAGTGGCGCTGCAGGCTTATCCCTGGCGCTGCGTTTAGCTCAGCAGTACAACGTCACCGTATTGAGCAAAGCGCAGGTGAATGAAGGGTCTACGCTGTATGCTCAGGGCGGCATTGCCGCAGTCTTTGATGAAAATGACAGTATCGATTCTCATATTGAAGATACATTAATTGCTGGCGCAGGATTATGTGACCGCAACGCTGTCTCGTTTATCGCCAACAATGCCCGTCATTGTGTGCAATGGCTGATTGATAATGGCGTTGCCTTTGATCTCGATCCGCAGGCTGCCGGTGATATGCGTTATCACCTGACCCAAGAAGGCGGGCACAGCCACCGCCGCATTTTACATAGCGCTGATGCTACCGGACGTGAAGTCGAAACGACTTTAGTTAGCCAGGCGCTAAACCATCCTAATATTCGCATACTCGAACGTACCAATGCCGTTGACCTCATACTTTCCGATAAACTTGGCTTGCCAGGGCCACGTCGGGTCGTAGGTGCCTGGATTTGGAACCGTAATCGCGAACAAGTTGAAACCTGCTGCGCGCGAGCGGTGGTTCTGGCGACAGGTGGCGCAGCGAAAGTCTATCAATACACGACTAACCCAGATATTGCTTCTGGCGATGGCATTGCCATGGCCTGGCGCGCCGGTAGCCGCGTGGCTAATCTTGAATTCAATCAGTTTCACCCGACCTGCTTGTTTCATCCACAAGCGCAAAATTTTTTGCTCACAGAAGCGCTGCGCGGTGAAGGTGCTCGACTGGTTCGTGCAGATGGCACTCGTTTTATGCCTGACTTTGATCAGCGCGGAGAATTAGCGCCGCGTGATGTGGTGGCACGCGCAATCGATCATGAAATGAAGCGATTAGGCGTAGATTGTATGTATCTTGATATAAGCCATCAGCCTGAAGAATTTATCCGCGCTCATTTTCCCATGATTTATGAGAAGTTGCTGACTTTCGGTTTTGACTTAACTAAAGACCCCATACCGGTAGTACCGGCGGCGCATTACACATGCGGCGGCGTCATGGTTGACCAACAAGGTCGTACCGATGTAAACGGCTTATATGCTATCGGTGAAGTCAGTTATACCGGTTTACACGGCGCTAACCGCATGGCCTCAAACTCGTTGCTGGAATGTCTGGTTTATGGCTGGTCTGCAGCGGAAGATTTAATCCGTACGCTGCCTGAAATTAGCCTCGTGGATACGTTGCCAGCGTGGGATGAAAGTCGAGTGGACGACGCCGACGAGCGCGTTGTGATTCAACACAACTGGCATGAATTACGGTTATTTATGTGGGATTACATGGGGATTGTCCGTTCCACTAAACGGCTGGAGCGAGCGCTTCGCCGCATTAATTTGCTGCAGCAAGAAATTAATGAATATTATGCTCACTTCCGGCTCTCCAATAACTTATTAGAGTTACGTAATCTGGTGCAGGTCGCGGATCTCATGGTGCGCTGTGCGCTGGAGCGAAAAGAGAGCCGCGGCCTGCACTTCACTCTCGATTACCCTGATCTACTGCCGGAAGCCTTGCCAACGATACTGGTTCCCGATGCTTACATAAACAAATAGAAGTCACGCGTTAAGCCGCACCAATCTTCTGAGTAATGGGTGTCCTTAGCGCGGATAGCGAGGCGTTCAAGTAACGTTTCGCCTGGGCTGGGCGAAAAAGCGAGCAGTACACGATGTGGCGGACGTTCTGCGTATTCCGCCACGTCAAGGCGGAAACGTAAATGCCAGCCATCAGCCAGCGCTAACGCGCTAAAGTCTTGCCCCACCGTTTCTGGCAGCACTACACAAAAAAGCCATCTTCTTCGATGAGTAACGCTGCGCTACGCAATAATGTTTGATGATCGAGCGTCGCGGTCGAGCGCGCACTGTCACGTTCGGGACTTGAGCACGCAATGCCAGGCGCAAAATAAGGTGGATTACTGACGATTAATGAATAACGTTGATCGCTGTTTTCAGCCCACGAGGCAATATCTTGCGGGTGAACATGAATGCGTGTTGACCAGGGTGACTGTTGAATATTTTCGCGTGCTTGCTGTGCCGCCTGGCTATCCAGTTCAACCGCATCAATATGAACGGTTTCCGGCGTGCGTTGAGCCAGCATCAGCGCAATAAGTCCGCTTCCGCTACCGATATCTAAAATGCGTTTTACATTGGCAATGGGCGACCATGCACCTAATAAAATGCCATCAGTGCCCACTTTCATTGCGCAGCGATCGTGTGCAACAAAAAACTGTTTAAAGGTAAAACCATTCTTTTTTAACTGGGGCCGCCCAGGCGGTTTGTCCTGCATCATTCTCTGCTACCATTGATTTTTCTGCCGTACGACAGCGCATCAGTGTAACGTGACGTGTAGTGGAATTCACGTAACAGACGATGCCGGACGCAGAGGATGCGGATTAACAGATGAAGATTATGTTTGATCTGTCTATAATCAGCGCCCCAAACTGAGGTAGACCATGACAGTAACCACATTCTCCGAACTCGAACTTGACGAAAGCCTGCTAGAAGCACTGCAGGAAAAAGGCTACACGCGCCCAACAGTGATCCAGGCTGCTGCTATTCCGCCCGCTCTGGAGGGCCGCGACGTTCTGGGTTCGGCACCTACCGGGACCGGGAAAACCGCCGCATTTTTGCTACCGGCGTTGCAGCATCTGCTCGACTTTCCACGTAAAAAATCAGGCCCACCGCGCATTTTGATCCTCACGCCAACGCGTGAACTGGCCATGCAGGTTGCCGATCAAGCGCGTGAACTGGCTAAACATACTCATCTCGACATCGCGACCATTACCGGCGGCGTCGCCTACATGAACCATGCTGAAGTCTTCAGCGAGAATCAGGACGTCGTCGTTGCCACGACCGGACGCCTGTTGCAGTACATCAAAGAAGAGAACTTTGATTGCCGCGCCGTAGAAACGCTGATTCTTGACGAAGCCGACCGCATGCTGGACATGGGTTTTGCGCAGGATATCGAAACCATCGCCGCTGAAACGCGTTGGCGCAAACAGACGATGCTGTTTTCCGCAACGCTGGAAGGCGAGAACATCAAAGATTTTGCTGAGCGTCTGCTTAACGATCCGGTTGAGCTTGAAGCCGATCCAAGCCGTCGCGAGCGTAAAAAAATCCAGCAGTGGTATTACCGCGCTGATGATCTCGAGCATAAAACCAAGCTGCTTGTTCATCTGTTAAAGCAGCCAGAAGCTACGCGTACCATTGTGTTTGTTCGTAAGCGTGAACGTTTACACGAGCTGGTAAGCTGGTTACATGATGCAGGGATTCGTAGTAGCTATCTTGAAGGTGAGATGGTGCAGGCTAAGCGTACTGAAGCGCTGAAACGCTTGGTAGATGGCCGAATTAATGTGTTAGTCGCGACCGATGTGGCCGCGCGTGGTATCGATATTGATGACGTCAGTCACGTCATCAACTTTGATATGCCACGCACCGCCGATACCTATTTACACCGTATCGGCCGTACCGCCCGTGCGGGCCGTAAAGGTATCGCGATATCGTTAGTTGAAGCGCATGACCATATCTTGCTGGGTAAAATCACCCGCTATGTCAATGAGCCGATAAAGATTCGCACTATCGATGAGCTGCGCCCGACTACGCGAGCACCAAGTGCAAAAGCGACAGGTAAACCGTCGAAAAAGGTGCTTGCGAAGCGCTCTGAGAACAAAGATAAAGAAGTTGAAAAGCCACGTGTGAAGAAACGTCATCGTGACATGAAAAACGTCGGCAAACGCCGCAAGCCGAGCGGTGAAGCAGCAACCACCGGTAAAGCTGAATAAATCGACACCCAGACAAAAAATCGCCTCTTAAAAAGGCGATTTTTTTGTTTATATAACGATTAATAACGCGTTGGAGATGAAACTAAGCTCTGATGAGTATAAAGTTAATCTTCACTCATGCTGAAAGGTGTTAATTCTTCCTATCTTTATAATTATAAAAAGAAAAGATGCTGTGTGAGTCTTGCCTCTTTTTTCTACCGGTGATTTAAAATCGCTTGAACGCCGTTATTACAAACTTTCAGTAAAAGTGCGGGTAATCACGTCACGCTGCTGTTCAGGTGTCAGTGCATTAAAGCGTACCGCATAACCTGAAACACGAATGGTTAACTGCGGATAGTTCTCTGGGTGTTTAACTGCATCCTCCAGCGTTTCACGGCTTAGCACATTCACATTTAAGTGCTGCCCCCTTCCACGCGAACCTGCGGCTTCATTTCCAATGGCACTTCACGATACGCAATTTCACCCAGCTCTTTCACCGCTACAACCTGATCTTCTACATAATCCCCTTTCGCGCACAGGCAACGCGCTTCTGCTTTCTCATCGTCCAGCAGCCAGAAAGAGTTGAGAAGTTGTGGATTGTTAGCCTGAGTAATCTGGATACCAGTAATCATGATTGAGCCTCCAAGGCATTGCATTGACTATTGCCAATCTGGTGAAGAAATCAAATAGAGGCGTTGGTATAGCATTGTTGAAGTGATGAAGATTTGACCTGCATCAATCTCATCGGGGCAAAAAAATCGCTTTTATTATCTTATTGATTTATCTGAACAACATTGATCAACATTTGTTGTCTTTTTAAAATATTTTTACCCTTCTGCTCTTTAGCGAGAACAGCTAAGCTTAAGACATCGATTTTTGAAGGAGCTAAACATGGCTGAAAAGCTGAGCTGGCATGATGTGCTGGCAGAAGAGAAAGAGAAACCTTACTTCGTTGAAACCTTAAAACTTGTTGCCAATGAGCGTGCTGCAGGGATAACTGTTTATCCCCCCAAAAAGATGTTTTTAATGCGTTTCGCTTAACTGAGCTGGATGATATTAAGGTTGTTATTCTAGGACAGGATCCTTATCACGGCCCAAACCAGGCGCATGGTCTGGCTTTTTCAGTGTTGCCGGGCGTTCCTACCCCGCCTTCCCTACAGAATATGTATAAAGAGTTGCAGCAAGATATTGAGGGCTTCCAAAAACCCAATCACGGCTTTCTCGAAAGCTGGGCTAAACAAGGCGTGATGTTGCTGAATACGGTTTTAACCGTAGAAGCGGGAAAAGCGCATTCGCATGCGCGTTTCGGCTGGGAAACGTTTACGGATAATGTCATTGCAGCCATCAACCAACATCGGGAAGGTGTGATCTTTTTACTCTGGGGCTCTCACGCGCAGAAAAAAGGCAGCATTATCGATCGCGAGCGCCATCACGTTTTACAGGCTCCGCACCCTTCCCCGCTTTCAGCACATCGTGGTTTTTTTGGGTGTCAGCACTTTTCTAAAACCAACGCGATTCTGACTGAAGAAGGCAAAACGCCCATTAACTGGACACCTGTTCTGCCTGAATAAGCCAAATGCAAACGGCCGCGACAATGCGCGGCCGTCTAGCAATTTTCAGACGTAAACTCAGCCTTTGGCTTTTGCTACCGCAACCATTGCCGGACGTAACAGACGACCATTTAAGGTATAGCCGCGCTGCATCACTAACATGACGTGATTCGGTTCGAAATCTTCAGATTCCATCATTGACATAGCTTGATGCACTTCTGGATTAAACGGCACACCCGTTTCGCCAATGACTTCTACACCAAACTTACGTACTGCACCCAATAAGGATTTCAGCGTCAGTTCAATGCCTTCAATCATAGACGCCAGCTTCTCATCTTCTTTATTAGCCACTTCCATCGCACGTTCAAGGCTGTCGATAACAGGCAGCAGTTCGTTAGCAAATTTTTCTAACGCGAACTTGTGCGCCTTCTCTACATCCATCTCAGCACGACGACGAATATTCTCAATCTCTGCTTGCGCGCGCAGCTGCGCATCACGAACGCCGGTCTGAGATTGCGCTAATTCGGCTTCAAGTTGGGCGATACGCTCATCACGAGAATCCACCTCAACCGCTGTCTCCGCGTCCTGTGGTTGCTGCTGATCCTGCTCAATTTCGTCTGAGACTTGCTCGTTAGGGGTGTTATGTTCTTTACTACTCATGAATTTCTCCGCGTTTTGCACATTCATTTCGCTGGTTGGCTTATTATGGGGATCGGTTTGGCGGTTTCAAGGGAACCTATCACATTGCCTTGCCGTTTTAGCTTATAAGGAATACCCATTACATGAACAAACACTTTAACTGCATTGGTATCGTGGGTCATCCACGTCATCCTACAGCGCTAACCACCCACGAAATGCTTTGGCGCTGGCTAACAGCCAAAGGTTATCAAGTGCTCGTTGAGAAGCAGATCGCGCAGGAACTTTCCCTGCATGATGTGCAAACCGGTACGCTTGCAGAAATCGGTCAACAAGCCGATCTTGCGGTTGTTGTTGGCGGTGATGGAAACATGCTGGGCGCAGCGCGTGTACTGGCGCGTTATGACATTAAAGTGATTGGTATTAACCGCGGCAATTTAGGCTTTTTAACCGATCTAGATCCTGATAATGCTCAACAGCAATTAGATGAAGTGTTGCAGGGCAATTATTTTGTCGAAAGCCGCTTTTTGCTGGAAGCGCAGGTTTGCAGGCATGACTGTTCACCACGTATTGGTAGCGCGATAAATGAAGTCGTACTTCATCCTGGCAAAGTCGCACATATGATTGAATTTGAAGTCTACATTGACGAAGTGTTTGCCTTTTCGCAGCGTTCAGATGGCTTAATTATTTCTACGCCAACCGGCTCAACGGCCTATTCACTTTCTGCCGGCGGCCCAATATTGACTCCCTCTTTGGATGCCATTGTTTTAGTGCCTATGTTCCCGCATACCTTGTCCGCGCGTCCATTGGTGATTAACAGCAGCAGTACGATTCGATTACGTTTTTCATCACGGCGTAGTGACCTGGAAATCAGCTGTGACAGCCAAATTGCCTTGCCTATACAGGAAGGTGAAGATGTTCTGATCAGGCGTAGCGAGAATCACCTTAACCTAATACATCCAAAAAATTACAGCTATTTCAACACGCTAAGCTCCAAGCTCGGCTGGTCAAAAAAATTATTTTAAAAAATCGCGTGCCCTCTTTACTGGATAAAAAACCAGTTTATACTGTATGAAAAACCATATCTGTTTTTACATACAGGTGATTCTATGCTGGCACAACTGACCATCAGTAATTTCGCTATCGTTCGTGAGCTCGACATTGATTTTCAACGCGGTATGACAGCAATCACTGGTGAAACCGGTGCAGGTAAATCCATTGCCATTGATGCGCTGGGTTTATGCCTTGGCGGCCGTGCTGAAGCCGACATGGTACGTCAGGGTGCCAGCCGGGCCGATTTATGTGCCCGCTTCCAGTTAAAGTTATCACCTTCAGCCCAGCGCTGGCTGGAAGAGAATGATCTTGATGATGGCAACGAATGTCTGCTTCGCCGTATCATCAGCGCAGATGGCCGTTCACGTGGTTTCATTAATGGTACTGCTGTCCCGCTTTCTCAACTGCGTGATCTTGGCCAGTTGCTAATCCAAATTCATGGTCAACATGCTCACCAGCTGTTGCTCAAAGCCGATCATCAAAAACACCTTTTAGATGCTTATGCAGGTCATGACGATTTGCTACAGCGCATGCGCAGCCACTATCAAACCTGGCATCAGAGCTGTCGCACACTGGCACAGCATCAGCAACTGGCGTTTGAACGCGAAGCGCGTCGCGAACTACTGCAGTATCAGTTGAAAGAGCTGAATGAGTTTGCACCGCAAGCGGGTGAATATGAGCAGATTGATGAAGAGTACAAACGCCTGGCTAACAGCGGTCAACTTCTTTCAACCAGCCAGCAGGCCTTACAACTGTTGGCTGACAGTGATGACAGCAATCTGAACAGCCTGCTTTATAGCGCTCGTCAGATGTTGTCAGAACTGGTTACGCTCGACGATAAAGTCAGTGGCGTATTCAATTTGCTTGAAGAAGCAGCGATTCAGCTCAGCGAAGCCAGCGATGAATTGCGTCACTACTGCGACAGCCTGGATCTTGATCCAAACCGCTTGTACGAATTAGAGATGCGCATTTCTCGGCAGATCGCGTTAGCGCGTAAACATCATGTCACGCCTGAAGGTTTACCTGAATTTCATCAGCAGTTGTTAGCAGAAGCAGAGCTGCTTTCGCAGCAAGAGAGTGATCAAGAGAGCTTGCAAACTCTGGTAACTGAGCATTATCAAGCTGCATTGCACAGCGCTGAGCAATTGCATGAACAGCGTTTGAAGTTCGCAAATGAATTGCAGCAGTTGATCACCCAAAGCATGCATATGTTGTCGATGCCGCATGGCCGCTTCACTATTGAACTGATGTTTAATCCTGATCAGCTCACTGCTGATGGCGCCAGTCGCGTTGATTTCCAGGTTACGACTAACCCGGGTCAACCTTTGCAACCATTGGGTAAAGTTGCCTCAGGCGGTGAGCTTTCCCGTATCGCCTTGGCCATTCAGGTTATTACCGCGAAGAAAATGGAAACGCCGGCAATGATTTTCGATGAAGTTGATGTCGGTATCAGCGGACCTACGGCCGCGGTAGTGGGCAAGCTGCTGCGCCAGTTAGGCGAGTCTACTCAGGTCATGTGCGTGACGCATTTACCGCAGGTTGCGGGCTGTGGTCATCAACATTTCTTCGTTAGCAAAGAGACGGACGGTGAGATGACAGAAACGCATATGCAGCCGCTGGATAAGCGAGCCCGCCTACAAGAACTGGCGCGTTTACTGGGCGGCAGTGAAGTCACTCGCAACACGCTTGCTAACGCTAAAGAACTTTTAGCGGCCTAAGAAGGCACTTTTTAACACAGCGCGGTCATATGCATGCTCTGTAGAGGTTCCCAATAGCGAAAAGGTTTATTATCATCGGCACCTTATGTCGCCAAAGTAATAAAGCCTGCCGCAAGCAGAGTTCAGATTTTGATGGCAACAAAAAGCCTGTTGAAAGGCGTTTGGCCCCAGAAAAGGAATGTATAAATGCGCTGTAAAACGCTGACTGCCGCGGCAGTGGTAATGTTAATGATGACCGCCGGATGTTCCACTTTAGAGCGCGTGGTTTATCGTCCGGATATCAATCAGGGTAATTACCTGGTTGCTAATGATGTGGCCAAGATTCATACCGGCATGACTCAGCAACAAGTTGCTTACACGCTGGGTACTCCAATGATGAAAGATCCGTTTGGCAGCAATGTCTGGTATTACGTTTTCCGTCAGGAACCGGGTCATGAAAGCGTAAAGCAGCAGACGCTGACGCTTAACTTCGACGGTAATGGCGTACTCACTAACATTGATAACAAGCCGAACCTGACTCCAAAACGCGGTTAGTGTGGGATCAAGAATGATAAAAAAGGCGCATTTAGCGCCTTTTTCATTTCGCTGGCTCGAGCCTGTTGGGAGTCATGCGGTGAGCAAGAAGATGTTATAGAGTTACTTTTTGCTGCTTGCCCGCTCAGCACGTTGCCGACGCAACTCTTTGGGATCGGCAATCAGCGGGCGGTATATTTCAATACGATCACCTTCGTCCACGCTGTCACTTAGCTTTACAGGACGGCTAAAAATACCCACCTTATTACTACTAAGGTCAATCTCCTTGCGCAACTCCAGTAATCCTGACGCTTTGATGGCCTGTTCTACCGTGCTGCCCTGCTCTACTTTAACGTAACGCAGATACTGTTTTTCAGGCAGCGCATAAACCACCTCAACGGAGATATCAGGCACTGTAAACCTCTTTGGCCCGCTGAGTGAAAGCCTGAACCATGCTATTAGCCAACTCTTTGAAGATGCGTCCAAAGGCCATCTCTACCAGCATGTTGGTAAATTCAAACTCCAGGCTTAATTCCACTTTACAGGCATCATCACCTAATGAGACAAAACGCCAGCCGCCAGTTAATTTACGAAATGGCCCATCAACCAGCTGCATGTGTATGCTCTGGTTGTCTGTCAGCGTATTAAGCGTGGTGAACGTTTTGCTGATGCCCGCTTTCGAAACATCGACGGACGCTGTCATTTGATTCTCTGACGCATCCAATACGCGACTACCGGTACAACCCGGCAGGAATTGGGGATACGCATCCACATCATTTACTAATTGGTACATCTGCCCGGCACTGAAAGGCACCAGCGCCGAACGACTAATCTGAGCCATAATGGTTCCTGTTCGTCACAAAACCGCTAAATAATAGCATTTTCAGCGGTTAAACAAAAATTCCTCGGTGTTTGGGTGTGCTAGAATATCCTGTTTCCTGACGCCCCGCTGGACTGGGGATGCGATAACCGACCAAGTGATGTAAAGTACTCAGCACTATGACAAAGAAAAAATCACACAAATCCGGTTCTGCCACAATTGCCATGAACAAGCGTGCCCGCCACGAATACTTCATCGAAGAAGAGTTCGAAGCAGGTTTGTCGCTGCAAGGATGGGAAGTTAAATCACTCCGCGCAGGTAAAGCTAACATCAGCGAGAGCTATATCTTGCTGCGCGATGGCGAAGCTTTCTTGTTCGGCTCGACCTTTCAACCCTTAGCTGTCGCGTCAAGTCACGTTGTTTGTGATCCAACACGCACCCGCAAGTTACTGTTGAAACAGCGCGAACTTGATTCGCTGTTTGGCCGAGTAAATCGCGAAGGTTATACCATCGTAGCCTTGTCGCTATACTGGAAAAACGCGTGGTGTAAATTGAAAATTGGCGTAGCTCGCGGTAAAAAAGAGCACGATAAACGCTCGGATATTAAAGATCGTGAATGGCAAATGGATAAAGCGCGCATCATGAAGAACGCCCGCCGTTAAACGCTGGATTCTGATGCGCTTTTTTGCTAGTATTTGAAGTCTTGGGGCTGATTCTGGATTCGACGGGATTGTGAAGCCTTAGGAGCATGCCGAGGGGCGGTTTGCCTCGTTAAAAGCCGCAAAAAAATAGTCGCAAACGACGAAAACTACGCACTAGCAGCTTAATAACCTGCTTAGAGCCCTCTCTCCCTAGCCTCCGCTCTTAGGACGGGGATCAAGAGAGGTCAAACCCAAAAGAGATCGCGTGGACGCCCTGCCTGGGGTTGAAGCGTTAAATCCTATCAGGCTAGTTTGTCAGTGGCGTGTCCGTTCGCAGCTGACCGGCGAATGTAAAGACTGGACTAAGCATGTAGTGCCGACGGTGTAGTAATTTCGGACGCGGGTTCAACTCCCGCCAGCTCCACCAAAATTCTCCATCGGTGATTACCAGAGTCATCCGATGAAGTCCTAAGAGCCCGCACGGCGCAAGCCCTGCGGGCTTTTTTGTGTCTGTAATCTTCCGAGTGGATCCGCCTGAATCCGGTGATAATTGGTATACGTTTAGGTACACGCTGTAATGTGGGCCAAAAACGTGTACCAGTTATGGACGTAAATCAGTCATGGCGCGGAATACACGCCCCCTCACCAATAACGAAAACTTCAAAGCTAAGCCTCAAGAGAAAGACTTCACGCTGCATGATGGCGACGGCCTTTTCCTGCTCGTCAAAACATCAGGTAAGAACCTGTGGCGTTTTCGCTACCAGCGTCCAGCAAGTAGTAGCCGCACAAACCTCAGTCTTGGCTCGTACCCTGCCTTAACGCTAGCTGTCGCACGCCAAATGCGTGACCAATATCTGTCGCTGCTTGCGCAAGGCATCGATCCGCAGAAGCAGCAAGAGGAAGTATCGGAGCAACGGCAAATTGAGCTGGATAGCATTTTTTCAGTTGTGGCTGGAAGGTGGTTCCAGCTTAAGAGCAAAAACGTCACCGAGGATTATGAGAAGGATATTTGGCGATCGCTGGAGAAGGACATCTTCCCAACTATCGGAGAGGTTTCTGTTCAGGCGCTTAAGGCTAGAACGATTGTAGAGGCACTGGAGCCGATTAAAGCTCGCGGCGCACTTGAGACAGTTCGCCGGTTGGTGCAGCGCATCAACGAGATCATGATTTATGCGGTTAACACCGGTTTGATCGATGCAAACCCAGCTTCTGGTGTTGGTATGGCTTTCGAAAAGCCAAAAAAACAAAACATGCCAACATTACGGCCAGAGGAATTACCGAAATTGATGCAGTCATTGGTTATGTCCAATCTGTCAGTTCCGACTCGCTGCCTGATTGAATGGTAACTATTGACCCTTGTGCGCCCTTCTGAGGCTTCTGGTGCTCGATGGAACGAGATCGATCTTGAAAACAAACTTTGGACTATTCCAGCAGATCGAATGAAAGCTAAACGTGAGCACATTGTTCCTCTATCATCCCAAGCATTAGATATCCTAGAAGTTATGAAACCTATTAGTGCTCATCGTGAGCATATTTTTCCTAGTAGAAATGATCCTAAACAGCCAATGAATAGCCAAACCGCAAATGCTGCTTTAAAACGTATTGGTTATGTCGGAAAATTAGTTGCGCACGGTTTACGATCAATAGCAAGTACTGCCATGAATGAAGAAGCATTTAATGCTGATGTTATTGAGGCTGCTTTAGCTCACAGTGATAAAAATGAAGTTAGGCGAGCTTATAATAGGTCTATTTATTTAGATAAACGTATAGAATTAATGAATTGGTGGGGGAATAAAGTGCGGGGGTAAAGTTAAGTGGCCGTAGGATAATCGGCCACGTTAATGAATTAACTGTCTAGACTTGTACGTTCTTCATCAAAACCAACAATCTTCCCAGTTAGATCATATAAAACGCCATCTTTTTGTCTATAAACTCTACCTGACTGAATTAATAACTCCACAGCAATGGTATATTGTGCATTGCTACAATCTAGTTCTCTTATAATTTCACGGTGCATTCCAACTTTCCATGGTTGTGGAGGCAGTCGGGAAAATATAGCTTCTACTAACTCTTCGGTAACTTTGGTGTTTCTATAGGGGCGAGACATTCCAGATATAGAATCATAAACATTGTTATATCTCTCAACACATTCTATATTATCCAAATTAAAAACCGTCTGTATGTATAGCATTATATACATTACATTATTTCTGTTTAGTTTCTTACTATTGATGACTATAAAATCATCAGGTAGTTTGGATATTTGTTGCCAAGCATCAGGAATTTGTTTATTAAAAAGTGCATCTACATCTATAGATAAGAGATCCTTGGGTGTGAAGTCGAACTTCAAAAAATATAATGAAACTGAACAGAACGCCAATATTTGTCGCCATTTCTTTAGGAAACCCTCACCACCAGAATGGCCTCGAATAGAATACAGGTATTCATCTGTTCTTTTAAAAATCAAGGCTATTCTAGGCCAAATATTTATATCCAATCGTTCAGAGAAAATCGTGTTATAAGCTTCCTCATTTCTTAAAACTCTGGTTTTCATTCTGCTTGCGTTGTATGGCATTTTCAGAACCAAAGTTGTTAAGCCAGCAGCGATGTATAAGGGAGTTACAACAGAATCCCTAGGAACACCTTGATTTTTATAAAAATTCTTTCTTCTATCATAAAAAAACCATTTCTTAAAAGAATTTCCTCAACATCTTTTTGAATTCGTTCAGTAGCATGAAGTGAATATTGCTCAACTGCTGTTTGGTTATTGGTCGCCCGAATAATCTGATCGCGTACACTTTCATCACTCGAAACAATTACTTTAACCATTACCGCTCTTTCATGCTGATCAGAACCTCCATCGTCAAAATACCTGAATATAGACTCAGATGTTTGTAGACCATTTACAATTTGTATGTCCTCCATATAAATTGATTGCCCTATTAATTGAGCAGATGTTGACAGTATTGTAACTCCATTATTTAGCAACCAAAAATCCGGTGAATCTTGATCTGAAAGAGTTGACTTGATATCTTCATTTACTGCATTCAACCCCATAAAATCTCTTACGTTTGACTCAAATAAGTATCTTCGCAAAGTTTGATCTGCTTCGTTAGTCAAAAACTTATAGTAGTCACTCAGCCTAACAATCAAAATATAACGCTCGCCTCTAGACAAAGAATCTAGATACGGCAATTCTAATGAGAAATTTGGTGCTTGCCGGTAAAGATTAATAATTTCTTTTGAACCTAAAAAAGAAAAGCTAACATCACAGTGTCCGAACGATTCTTCTGTTATTTTTTTATTTGTTCAGCACGGCTATTAATAGATTCTCCCACCTCTGCTGAGTCGCCTCGAGAACCATAAATAAAATTAACATTAAATGTATTCATTCTAGCCGAGACTTTTTTATAAGAATATATTAACTCGTCTCTTTTCTTTTTAACTTCATCATTATACTGACCATTTAACTCTGAAGTAGCCACTCTAAAGTCAAATAATTCATTCACAGTAGAAATTAGACTTTCGAGAACAGCTTGTTTATACGTATCATGATGTTTACAGGTAATTACATAGACTGCTAAATCAGTGCCTTTCTTTGGCCATACAAAATCATTCACATCCTGCACTAAATGCCCATTGATTATTATATATAAACCATCAATCCCGCCATCATGCCCACCATCTACCCATCCGCTTTCAATTTCTTCAGATGAAAAATCATATTCCTTTAAAACTTGCTCTAGTACTAGATATTCAAAAACCTCTCCCTTATTTGCCGATGGGTTATTCTCCTGCATACGATCTTCGATTATCCCATCAAGTAAAACCGTGTCATTTCTTGCCATATTATTACCAAAATCAATCGTCAGAGGTTAAGGAATATACTACCTCACTTACATATGAGCATATATGGGCCTCCATAAAATTTTTGGTCCCAAACATTATTGCCCATCTAATTTTAACAGCCTGCGCGCAATGCTATCCCCGCCACGCCTGCCCGCTTTATGCATCGCTTTTCATGCAGGTGCATGATACGGGCCGTGCCGCGCTCGACATGGCCTGAGCAAGGGAGAGCGGCGCATGATTATGCATGCAAATCCATGCACGCTATGCATGCACTGCTCTTTCCAAAGCGGCTGGCCAGAAAAAGAGCTTCAGAAAATCATAGGACAGGCATAAAAAAGCCGCTGGTCTGGCAGCGGCTGTGCGGGATTAATGAACCTGGCGGAATGCAGAACCATAACGGCCCAGCGTCTGGCGTTCTCTTGCTGGTTCCGGTGATGGTACCTGTATTTTTTCCGGCTGTGGCGGTGCGGTGATCACCTTTGTGATGCTCTCATTCGTCTTGAAAGTACAGGAGCAGTCGAGGTTAGTGCACTGGTGATAACGCTCTTTTACCTGCTCTGACATATAGCGGCTCGATTTAGTATGTGCCGCGCTTTTGCAGTAGGGACAATGCATCATTTCTGGCTGCCCTCCTGAAGCTTTGCACGCTGCATCCGGATTGATTCAGCCAGCTTCTGGCGGCGCATAGGATGGCGGTAAAGCTCCATATCAATACCCGTTAACGGCGGGCGATACAGACCAATATTTTCCAGTAGCGGTGCCTCTTCCATTACATTGTCCGGCAGGGCCGCCGCTGCCCGCGTCAGTGCTTCACCAACCAGATAAGCCACGTCCTTAATTCTATCCCGATCGTCTCCGGCAAACGTCGGGGAAAGTTCTTCACGGCGGATACGCAGCTTAATGGCCCACAGCAGCGACGGACTCACGTTACGCAGGGCTGCCGGACACAATCACGACAAGCGGGAGCGCATCCTCGCGGCGTTATTTATGGTATTGGCAAACCGCTATGAATGGCAGATGTTCCTGGAGGTAACTGGTCCAGGTGGAAGCGGGAAAAGCGTCATGGCTTCGATCGCTACGCTGCTCGCTGGCCGCGATAACACCACGTCAGCTACCATCGACACGCTGGAATCATCGCGGGAGCGTGCCAGCGTGGTGGGATTCTCGCTGATTATTCTGCCCGATCAGGAGAAATGGAGCGACGACGGCGCGGGTATTAAGGCGATTACCGGCGGCGATGCAGTCGCCATTGATCCCAATTATCGCGACGCCTATTCAACTCATATCCCCGCGGTGATTCTAGCGGTGAACACGTTTCAGCGATCGCGGCGGCGGCGTGTCGCGTCGCCGGGTAATCCTGACCTTCCCGGAAGTAATACCGGCGAAAGAGCGCGATCCGCAGCTGCTGGAGAAGATTGCCGGTGAGCTGGCGGTTATCGTGCGCCACCTGATGCAGCGCTTCGCGTCACCTGACGAAGCGCGCGAGCTGTTGCAGGCGCAGCAATCCTCCGGCGAAGCGCTGGAGATAAAGCGACAGGCTGATCCACTGGTCGATTTCTGTGGCTACCTGATGCCGTTGAGCACGCCTAATGGGCTGTTTATCGGCAATGCAAACATTCGCCCGATAAATCCGAAGCGCTATCTCTATCATGCGTATCTGTCGTTTATGGAATCACGCGGCCATCAGCATCCGCTCAGCCTGACAGCTTTCGGCCAGGCTGTGCCACAGACGCTGAAAGAGTATGAACGCGTGCTGCTCAAACGCCGAACGAATAACGGCATACAAACTAATCTTACGCTGCACGAAGACAGCGAGGCAGATTGGTTGCCAACATGCAGTAAGTAGATTACTAATAACACCAACCGGCTTAGGCCGGTTTGTTATATGTGATAACGATTGAAATTGATTAAACTATTTATGGCAACCAAGGCAATCATTGGAAAAAGCGGGAGTTAAATCATACGGCGCTAGGCTAAAAAGTGGCGTAATGATGGTAAAAATATTCCTACCATGCTTCAACTACAGCATATTTATTCTTGATTGAATATTTTTATTAAGTAAATTTCTTTTTGGTCGATAACATGCTTGACCCCTTCTTAAAATTGACTTTTAGGTGAAATAATTGTTCAGAAAACCGTCTAAAAAAGGAATTATTATGCATAAGCACGAAGTTGCATGTGTCGGCGATCTATTAAAAATAGTCAACGAAGTTGCAAAAAGAAATAAAGACCGGCAATTATATTTCCGCGGTCAAGCAGATGCTAGTTGGGGGATAGCATCTTCTCTTTGCAGATTATTGAACACTAATAGTATTAAACCTCACCCAGTTGATAATATGCCCCCAACTCTCGCCTCAAAAATTTCGCACTCTCGATTGGCAACTGAATTATTTGATAGTTTCAAAGATAAGTTTGTGCTGTACTCGGAAGTTAATATAATTAAAGGTTACGAACTTAATGATATAGACCTGCACGTCATGGCTCAGCATTATCAGTTACCAACCCGTGTAGTAGATCTAACTAAAAACCCATTAATTTCACTATACTTCGCCACCGAAGAAAACAAGCCTAACACTGATGTCACTGTATTTATTTTAAAAGAAGGTTATTCCGAAACTTCTAGCAGCGTTTTCCAATCTAAATTAGATAAAGCACGAAATAAATATTATAACTTTTATCAATCGATCAGACCATACATGCGTAGCGGAGAAAATTCATCTTTAACAAACGCAGTTCAGTTTGTCAAAAACTACAAGTACGATTTTTTTGATTCAAAGCAGGATTTAATCCTATGCCAAGATGATATTCACCCAGATCACTGTGCTCTGCTCGGTTACTTGGGAGCGATTAAAGATGCTAGTATAGAAAAAATGTTAGATGTTATTGCACATGAGGATGGCTTTAACTTCAGACAGCCTCATAGTTCAATTAGTATATACAATTCTAATTTACAGGTTATAACTCCTCTTCCAATCAACCAGCGTATTAAAAATCAGCAGGGGTTATTGCTATTCTCTAATATTATAAACCAACCAATTTTTGAGGCAACGCACTTTACTGATGAAAATACTGTTTCTGATACAGATTTTGATTCACAAAACTTCACGAATGAAAGCTGTCTAAAAATCATTATCAAATACAAGCATGTAGCTGCTATTAGAAAAGAGCTGGAACGTTATGGCATTACTCGGGATTTCATATACCCTGAGTTACCAAATTATACTGTGTATATGAAAGAAAAAATTCTAGAACGTTACATCTAAAACTGAAATTTATGCAGTTGCAAAACGTTGTAAGAATATCCCAGCATAGTCGCTAAGACACTTTAATCAGCATGTAACGTTGATTATGCTCAATAACTCAAAATGAGCGTATGCTGCTCAAGCATTTAACAGGATTGGTTGCTACCTTGATTCGCCCTAACACCGGCTCAGGCCGGTTTTTTAATACTAGGGAAAAAGTGATCACTCTCAGTGCACACTAGTGCACATTTACCTTCAAACTACTCACCAACTAACTCCATGAATTTATTAAACAAAAAATAAAAGTGAACAGTGTGAACACTTTTCTCTAAAATCATTTTATTTTGGAATTAACGCCGGGCATTCGTTATCCTTGCCCTGCCGTTCCGGGGTATGAGATCCAATAATTGGTACACGATTAGGTACACAAATCAAAGTTGAACTGTCGAAAAACACTTATTTTCATGAGGTTGCGACACCTATTCAGATTCCGCCAGCCCAAAATCCCCCATCGTTGATCACCAGAGTCATCCGATGAAGTCCTAAGAGCCCGCACGGCGCAAGCCCTGCGGGCTTTTTTGTGTCTTAAATTAGCGCTGCGAAATCTGAATTTTCCTGAATAAATCCAAACTTTTTAGACACCTTGAGAAGTACCTCGTAAAATGTGATTGTTTTCGTGATGCCTAAACGACGAAAACCCAATGATAGCCACTGTCCAAACTCTGCCAATTTTTTCCAGTATCACCGTTTGTGTTATTGATACGAAAAGCGGCTGAAATAAGGTATAAAGCCGCATGAAAATCCCAAACAGAATCCAACCGCTGGTCGATGACGGCCTGATAGACGAAGTGCTCCAGCGTCTAAAAAGCGGCAAAGAAGCAGACGTGTACACTGTCTTATGTGGTGACAAAATCCAGTGCGCCAAAGTGTACAAAGAAGCAACGCAACGTAGCTTTAAGCAAGCCGTGCAGTACCAGGAAGGTCGTAAAGTCCGTAATTCGCGTAATAGCCGTGCAATGCAAAAAGGTTCCAAATTCGGACGCAAGCAGCAAGAAGAGTCCTGGCAAATGGCGGAGGTCGATGCGTTGTTCCGTCTGGCTAACGCGGGTGTGCGCGTACCACAGCCTTATATGTGTATCGACGGCGTGTTACTGATGGAGCTGGTCACGGATGTTGAAGGTATGGTCGCTCCTCGTCTTAGCGATGTGACCTTAACAGAAGAAAGTGCCATTGCTGATTTCGATACCATGATTCGCAATATTGTGCGCATGTTGTGTGTAGGCATCGTACATGGCGACTTATCAGAATTTAACGTGTTGCTCGATGCGAATGGCCCGGTAATTATCGACTTGCCGCAGGCGGTAGACGCCGCTGCTAACAACCATGCTCAATCAATGTTTGAACGCGATGTGAATAACATCACCGCTTATTATGGTCAGTTCGCACCGCAATTATTGCAAACGCGTTATGCGAAAGAGATTTGGCTGTTATATGAAGATGGAAAATTAACGCCAGAAACACCGCTAACCGGTCTCTTCGTCGAAGAGAATCACACAGTGGATATGGATTCGTTGATGGATGAAATCATTGCAGCGGAAGATGAGTTTTACGAGCGGCAGCGCGCAAATAAAGAGCGAGACGATGAATAAATGCCAGAACGATATGCGTCGCTGAGGTGCTTTAGCAGCAGAAAAGAATCGTGGAAAGAGAAGCAGCCAGACGCTGAATACACGCAATCTGCTCCAGTCGAATTAAGCTATCTCATTTAAAAAAGCCCGTGAAAGCGGGCTTTTTTGTCTTTGATACCCACAGTAACTTTTAGCCAAAGCAGCGTTGTAAACTGAGATGTGGGCTTGCTAATACACGAGCATCACCCGTAAAAGCTTTAATCGCTGGTGCCATAGAGACTTGTGCAAGGGCAACATTATCTGCTCCCTCATCTAATGCTTTTTTGATCGCTTCAGCTATTAACGCAAGATAGCTATCTCGATCGCCTGATTTAAAGATCTGCCATGCTTCCGATACCAGTCGTACTTCAGGCTGTAACCGTGTCGTATCTCCACAAAAAAGGGCTGTCGTGGTCGCTAATGTAGACGGTGCGGCATAAAGCACCACCGACTTTCCAGGACGATCACCTAATGCATCTGCCAACATTTGATCGGTTCGGTACACTGCGCATCTCTTTTCCAAACAAGGGAAATTTTCAGCTACTGCACCCAGCGTTGAACAGGTGATCAAAACTGCGTCAAAATGAGGCATTATCGACTGAATAAAAGAGACCAATTGCTGCTTTAGTTCCACCGTCAATCCGCCCGCCTGCTCAGCTTCAGCCAACCAGTGCGGCACGACTAGATGACTTAAATGAATAGCGGGAATGTTGAGTTTACAGGCTGCATCGTCAAAAATAGCGATATTACTCGCGGCGGTGTGTAAGCAGGCTACAGCCATTAGATTTCCCATTCATTGAGTACGTTACGCCAGTAAAGCATCAATGGACGATATTCAACTTCATCAAGAGTTGCAACAATATTAGCAGCGTAATTTTACGCTTTTTAATCAAGTGTAATATCAAAGCCTACCAACGATTGATTTAGAATATCAATTTCATTGACATTATTAACGCTTAAACTAACCCCTAATCTCTTAACGACTGGTAGATAATATCTGTAATTTTCTCGCCTACGGTTACATCATCTATTTGTAACTCTTCCTGTAAAACCTTTTCACGTTTTAACCGCATTGGATCGCGATGGTTGACAATATTTTCTACAAATCGTGCAATATCCTTTTCATTCCTTGCCACATCATAGGCATCATAAATAAAATCTGCGGTTTTATTCAGTCCGTAACACGTCTTATGGGTTAGATAAAGAATGGGCTTTTTCGAGGGAGGTATTCAAGTAAAAAGATCCCATATCAGCAATAAGCGCATCAGATTGGGAGAATGAAGATTTATAATCATGACTGAAGTCCCAGCTAACATTACTCCGGGTCTTTGAGATATCAACGAGCTTTTGGTAGTTATCCTGAGTCTTTTGACTTGCCACATTCAACCACTGTTTTAGCAAAGGATGAGGACGAATGATCACATGAACATCATCACGTTCAATCAGTTTTATGATTGCCGCATGATAAATATTAAATGTGCTGTACATCTTCCGGTTTCCCGGCAGGATAAAATGCGGTGTCCATAGAAACGTTTTAACCTTCCCCTTCGTTTTATTCTCTTCATCAAAACCATAACGGCGATCGTAATAATCAAATTTAGGATGCCCTGTGACATAGACATGCTTATTACCTGCATGGCATTGAGACGCGAACTCTTTTCTGTGTCTTTCGGAGCGAGAGAAAATCCATGTCGCTAAATTTTGACATAGCAAATTGTATTGATACACCATGGTTTCTTCACCGATGCCTGTATCGAGCGCATAAGGAATATAGGCAATTTTAACGCCACGCTGATACAGATATTCGCTGCGAAAAGCTTCTGGCCTCGCTTCGTCATAAGGATTCTGCAGGAAAACGACATCAGGCTGGCGTGAATCCAGCGAATAATCCTCGAAACCAATGTAATCGAGCGACCTCTCTTTGAGTATGCCGCGCTGGAGATCACCCCTTAGATCGGTGGCGTTGAAGTTCAGATAGGGCACAACAACAATACGACAATCAAAAGCGGGATTACTGCGCATAGCATCAATCACCGATTCAAAATTTGTCCATCCTGGCGGCCACTGGAAGTAAAAGTCCACTTTGATTGGGCCAGAGGGTGAAGGTGATAATTTTGCAGGAGAGACAATTTCGTGTAATGGCTTGTTAAACTGCGAGCGACAATCACTCTTTTCATTCATGCTTTTATCAGTAAAAGGGCTGCCGCTAGTGGGGAAAATGCCTAACCATAAATCCCGATGCATACCTGTGTGCCAGTTTACGTCCAAAGCATACTCTTGCTCACTTTTTCCCTGAAGCAAGGCTTGTAATCCACAGCGGTAATTGGTTAATAACGAGGTGTAATAATCTTTATTAACCACGTAGGCACAGGAAGAACTCGCGACATTAACGCGGACCAGATAATCAACCGTTTTAACCGGAGTGACTTTATAGTAATTTGCAGCGAAGAGCGCAACACTCCATTTTATCTTCGATAACGCATTGAGAAAGCGTTTTATATTTTCATAATTACTTTCACACTCATTAAAACAAAAATCATCCTCAATGATAAAAGCATTATGCCAACCCTGCGTTTGCGCCATCTCTACTGCATTAATATGTGATTGAGACCGATGACAAGCTGAAGATTCACCTGATGGCGTTTCAATACGAACAATTTTATCATCAGGTACCCCCAAAGAACGCAATTGGTCAGCGAGGAACGCCCAGCGGCCTTGATCTCCATCAAGTATTATTAATATGAATTTATCAATAACCTGCCAGTTTATCATCGTCATAATGCCATCATATCTTTTACAGTTAATAAATATCACCTGCGGGCAAGCCTGATACTGACTTACTCACTGAAATGACGTGCCTATTCACCTAAAGCGACAAAGCGGGTTAAAACTTAAACTCCCTATTAAAAAAGACAAATCCATTCAACCGTTTAAAAGAGTGGAACACGATTTTTTATTTTAACCACCCTTATTAAATATACGTTCACGCAAAGATCCGAAACTTTTCTATTTACTCAAACTGATTGAAAAAAGATCGATAAATCCCCTTAAAATAAAATCGTGCCACCGGATTAGGTTATTAATGCGCTAATAACCGCTAACAGAAGTATGCATTTTTTCTCGGCTCTATTACGCTTGTAGCGTTTGAACATAATGTCTGCCCACACGCTTATAACTGCATCGTCAGCCTTATACCTTTTTTGCATATCATTAGCCTATTTTCGACTATTCTTCGTCTCGGCCCTTTCGTACACTCGCGTTACTTTTTTTAGGCAAGGAAATTTCATGAAAACAATAATTCCATCACTGCTGGCAATGACGCTGGCTGCAGCCTTCACAGCCCATGCCGCCACGCCAAAAGATACGCTGGTGATTGCTCAATCAACTGATGATGCCGACAGTTTTGATCCGGCCAAAGGTTTTGAACTTACCACCGTGCAGGCTTTTACCAATATCTATCAACGTCTGGTGCAGTCTGATCCGCAAAATCCTATCGATCTGCAGCCGACATTAGCCACTTCCTGGCAAGCTGGCAGCGACAATCGCAGTATGACGTTTGAGCTGCGTAAAGATGCGAAATTTGCCAGCGGCAATCCGCTGCGTCCAGAAGATGTGATCTTCTCGTTGGGTCGCGTGGTCAAGCTGAACCTTGATCCTTCTTTTATTCTTACCCAGCTCGGCTGGAACAAAGACAACGTTGATACTTTCCTGAAGAAAGTCGATGACAATCATGTTCAGATTAGCTGGAGTGCTAACGTCAGCCCAACATACGTTCTGAGCCTGCTTTCTGCGCCGGTTTCATCCATTGTTGATGAAAAAACGGTGATGGCGAATGCAAAGAATGGTGACTTCGGTAATCAGTGGTTAGCAACGCATTCAGCAGGCAGCGGTCCTTACCAGATCCGCAAAGTCGTTCTGCATGAAGTGGTGTTGCTGAGCGCCAACCCAACCTCACCTGCAGGTGCGCCAAAGCTGAAAAACATTTTAATTAAAAACGTACCGGAACCCGCTGCTCGCCGTCTGTTGCTGGAGCAAGGTGATGCGGATATTGCCCGCAACCTGGGTGCTGACCAGATTGCTTCACTTAAAGGTAAAGCTGGCGTGAAGACCGAAGCCATTCCAATGGCGTCACTTTACTATATTCAGTTCAATATAGGCGCCAATGATACGCTGAAAAATCCGGCGTTTTGGGAAGCAGCGCGTTACCTGTGGGATTATAACGGCATCGCCAATGACTTGCTGAAAGGCCAGTTTGATGTGCATCAGACTTTCCTGCCGAAAGGTTTCCTCGGCGCGCTGAACGATACGCCCTACAGCTATGATCCTGAAAAAGCCAAAGCGATTCTGAAAAAAGCGGGTTTAAACAACGTCTCCTTTACGCTTTCTACCAGCAATCAACCGCCATACCTTGATATCGCGCAAGCGTTACAAGGCAGCTTCGCCAAAGGCGGCGTGAAAGTGGACGTGGTGCCGGGATTAAGCTCTGAAGTCTCAACTAAAGTAAAAGCGCATCAATACCAGGCTACGCTCAATGCATGGGGTTCCGACTATTTCGATCCGAACACCAACGCCGCTTCTTACGCTTATAACCCGGAAGATGGCAGCAAAACCCTGGCTTATCGATCAGACTGGCATATCCCGGAACTGAATAAGCAGGTATTAGCCGCAACCGCTGAAAGCGATCCAGCGAAGCGCGTTGCATTATATGAAGCTATGCAGCGCGAAGTGCTGAAGAACTCGCCGTATGTGATTGGTATGCAGGCGAAAAACCTGATTGCTCTGCGTGATAACCTCAAAGGCTATGTACAGGGCATCAACCCTGACATGGTTTACTACTCGCAGGTTACGAAGTAATGGCAAATTCTGCCCACTCTGCCGGGTTCGCCCGGCATTTTTGGCAGCGTGCCGGGCGCGTTTCCACCAGCTTGCTGTCGCTGCTGGTGACGTTGCTCGGCCTGCTCGCCTTCACCTTTATGTTGTCGCACCTTTCACCGATCGATCCGGTGCAGCAGATTGCGGGCGATCACGCCAGCGAAGCGACCTATGAGCAGGTACGCCACGAGCTGGGTCTGGATCAGCCAGTATTAATGCAGTTCTGGCACTACATTGAGCATCTGGCGCGGGGCGATCTGGGTGTGTCACGGTTGACTAACCAGCCGGTCAGCAATGATTTGATGCAGACTTTCCCGGCGACGATTGAACTGGCCAGCTGCGCAATGATCTTCGCGGTAGTGTTTGGTGTTAGCCTGGCGTTACTTGCGGCATGGAAGCCAGGCAGCATCATCGATAACATCGCTCGCTTTATTTCACTGTTGGGCTATTCAGTGCCAGTGTTCTGGCTCGGCCTGCTGGGCATGTTGCTCTTTTACGCCGTGCTGCATTGGTCAGCCGGACCGGGACGACTGGATGATATCTGGGTTTATACGCTGGAGCCAAAAACCGGTTTTGTGTTGATCGACAGCTGGCTGTCGGGCGAGCCGGAGATGTTCCGTAATGCGATTGCGCACTTATGGTTGCCGGTAGTGATTTTGGGCCTGCTGGCGATGGCAGGTATTACGCGCCTGTTGCGTGCTGCACTGCTGGAAGAGAGCAGTAAAGAGTATGTGACGCTGGCTCGCGCCAAAGGTGCCGGACGCGTTCGTATCCTGCTGCGTCATATCTTCCCTAACGTACTTGGCACGCTGGTCACGGTGATTGCCCTTTCCTACGCCACGCTGCTGGAAGGTTCAGTGCTAACCGAAACCGTGTTTGCCTGGCCTGGCGTCGGTCGCTACATGACCAATGCGCTGTTCTCCGGCGATGTGCCCGCAATCCTGGGTGCCACATTACTGATTGGCGGCTGCTTTATTTTAATTAATGCGCTGGCGGATGCCCTTACCTGGTTAACCGATCCGAGAACCCGATGACGCAACAACTCTCTGAACTTGAAA
The DNA here is from genome assembly GCF_018842675.1 of Candidatus Pantoea bituminis. Classification (NCBI taxonomy): domain Bacteria; kingdom Pseudomonadati; phylum Pseudomonadota; class Gammaproteobacteria; order Enterobacterales; family Erwiniaceae; genus Pantoea; species Candidatus Pantoea bituminis. The sequence goes on along the minus strand of NZ_JAGTWO010000004.1, from coordinate 808,063 downwards.
CTGTGCGGCCTCGACGCCGCCAACGCCGCGTCACCTCATTAACGATTGGTCTGACGTTAGTGGCGATCCTGATCCTGATGGCGCTGCTGGCTCCGCTGCTTTCGCCTTACGATCCCAACCTGCAAACCATATCGAATCGCCTGCTGCCGCCTTCCGCGCTGCACTGGTTCGGCACTGACGGCTTTGGTCGCGATTTGCTGTCCCGCGTGATTTACGGTGCGCGCCCAACGCTACTGCTGGTGTCGTTGATTTTGATTCTAACCATCCCGGTTGGTCTGCTGATTGGCATTACCGCAGGTTACGTCGGTGGCTGGACGGAGCGTGTGCTGATGCGCATCACCGATATCTTCCTGTCGCTGCCGAATCTGGTGATTGCACTGGCGCTGGTGTCAATTATGGGGCCGGGGTTAATGAACGGCGCACTGGCGCTGGCGCTGACCAGTTGGCCACCGTTTGCGCGTCAGGCTCGTGCTGAAACGCTGGCGCTGCGCCGCAGTGATTACCTTGCCGCCGCACGTATGCAGGGTATTACCGGCTTCCGCCTGATGTTTGGTCATATTCTGCCACTTTGCATGCCGACAGCGGTGGTGCGAGCGGCCCTGAGTCTGGGCGGTATTATTCTTTCTGCTGCTGGCCTCGGCTTTCTTGGCATGGGCGTACAGCCGCCAACGGCTGAATGGGGTTCAATGGTCGCGGAAGGCAGTAAAGTCATTTTCGACCAATGGTGGGTTGCTGCCGCTCCGGGCGCCGCGATTCTGTTCGCCAGCCTCGCTTTTAATCTGACAGGCGACGGCCTGCGTGACCGACTGGATACCCGACATGCAAAATAATGTCTTACTTCATGCCGAGTCGCTCACTATTCGTAGCGATGATGCGCTGCTGGTAGATAACATCAGTTTTACCCTTGGTCGTGAGCGCGTGGCGCTAGTGGGCGAATCTGGCTCGGGTAAATCTCTGACTGCTCGCTCCTTGATGGGCCTACTCTCCCCTGCTCTGCATTTACAGGCAAAACAGCTGCAAATAGCCGGAGAAAACGCGCTGAAGTTACGTGAGCGAGACTGGAATACGCTGCGCGGCAACCGCGTTGCGATGGTGATGCAAGATCCGAAATATGCCCTCAATCCTACCCGCACAATCGGCTGGCAAGTTGAGGAGCCGCTGCTGCTGCATCGCCGCCTCAACCGCGCTGAGCGTAAAGAGAAAGTGTGCGAGATGCTCAATGCAGTGGGATTACCTGATCCACGTCGACTGATGCAAAACTATCCCCACCAGCTTTCTGGCGGCATGGGCCAGCGCGTGATGCTGGCGATCGCCTTGATCACCGATCCCGATTTCCTGATTGCTGATGAACCGACATCCGCACTGGATCATGCTATGCGCGATCAGGTGCTGGCGCTGATCCGTGGTTTAGTCGAAGCGCGCAATATGGGTTTGTTGCTGATCAGCCACGATCTTCAGCAGGTTTCAGAGCACTGCGAACGCGTGATGGTGATGTACAAAGGCCAACTGCTGGATACGCTGCCGGCTAATGAGCTGCCTAACGCCACCCATCCTTATACGCGCACCTTGTGGTCGTGCCGCCCGAGCAAAGCTACGCATGGCCAAACGCTGCCGGTGTTGGATCGTGCTGCGCTGGAGGTGAACCGTGATTAATTTGCAGAACCTGAGTGTGGCGCACAAGCAGGGTTACGAGCTGCGTACCGTGGTGCATGATGTCAATCTCCAGGTTGAAGCGGGTGCCTGCTTTGGTTTGGTTGGCCCATCCGGCTGCGGTAAATCGTCGCTGCTGTGGGTTATGGCCGGACTCAATCCGCACTGGCAAGGCAAGATGCAGCTGGCGGGTAAAGATGTTGCGCCTGGTAAACCGTTTACCGGTGAACTGCGTCGCGACGTACAGATGGTTTTTCAAGATCCCTACGCCTCGCTGCATCCGCGTCACCGCCTGCGTCGTACCCTTGCCGAGCCGTTAAAATTGCTGAAGCGCGACAACATTGACGATCGTATCAATCAAGGCTTTCGCCATGTTGGCCTGGATCCGGCACTAGCGGATCGCTATCCGCATCAGCTTTCAGGCGGTCAACGTCAGCGTGTAGCGATTGTACGTGCGCTGCTGCTTGAGCCGAAGATCCTACTGTTAGATGAGCCGACGTCGGCGCTCGATATGTCGGTACAGGCTGAGATCCTTAACTTGCTAAGCGATCTGAAACGCCAGGATGGCTTAACCATGGTGTTGGTGAGTCACGATCCTGATGTGATCGATCACATGTGCGACAGCGCGGTACGCATGGCGCAGGGCCGCATCGTTGAGCAGATCGGCGCGTAGTACTTGAAGCGTGGTCCAATTTCGTCGTAGGGTAAAATCCCCGTAAACGGAATGCTGAGGACCACGTGTTTTCGATTCAACAAGAACCCTTCTCACCCTGCGCTGCAGCGTTGATTGCCGCGTTAGATCACTGGCAAAACGCCCTTTACCCGCCCGAAAGTCAACATTGCACCGACCTCACGGCGCTCGCAGACGATGAGCTGATTCTGCTGATGGCGCGTGATACACAAGGCCGCGCAGTAGGATGTTTGTCGTTAATGATTCAGCCAAACGGTTTTGGTGAATTAAAACGTCTGTTTGTTGCACCCGAGATGCGTGGGCAAGGTGTGGCAGAACAGTTGATGGCCGACATTGAAATGCAGGCGCGTGACGTCGGTTTACAGCAACTCAGGCTGGAAACCGGTCTACATCATCACGCCGCGCTGCGATTTTACCAGCGTCTGGGCTATCAACGCTGTGCAGCCTTTGCGCCTTACGGCGACGACCCGCTCGGCGTCTATCTCAGCAAAACGCTGTAATACGCCATTCCGCCCCGCTTCTGTGTGCGATAGCCAGATTGAATGATGAGAAAGTCGCGGTTTAACGCCTCCATGCAAACGCGAAGCCGTAACGGCTATACTCGCGGCATTGATGACATAAAAGGAATGAAAAATGACGGTTAAATTACGCCCGCTGGAAAGGGAAGATCTGCACTTTGTTCATCAACTGGATAACAACGCCAGCGTAATGCGTTACTGGTTTGAAGAGCCTTATGAGGCGTTTGTTGAGCTTTACGATCTCTACAACAAGCACATTCACGATCAAACTGAACGTCGCTTTGTGGTTGAGCATGATGGGCAAAAAGCCGGGCTGGTGGAGTTGGTTGAGATCAATCATGTCCACCGCCGCGCAGAGTTTCAGATCATCATCGATCCTACGCATCAGGGCAAAGGTCTCGCCAGCCAGGCGGCTAAGCTGGCGATGGATTATGGTTTCTCCGTGCTTAATCTTTACAAGCTCTATCTGATTGTTGATCAAGAGAACGAGAAAGCGATCCACATCTACACCAAGCTGGGTTTTGAGATTGAAGGCGTGCTAAAGCACGAATTCTTTATCAACGGCGAATACCGCAACACCATCCGCATGTGTATTTTCCAGCACCAGTATCTGGAAAAGCATAAAACGCCAGGCGGCATGCTGCAACCTACCGCGCAGTGATTAACCGCGCGCGCCAACCGGGTTCATAAACGGACGTGGATGCTCTGGTTTAAGGTTGTACATGCCGCCATAGAAAGGATCGACCAGCAGCCAGCCAGGGAATCCGCCCAGCGGAATGTTACCTAACAGATACCAGAGGTTGGCGCGTGCCTCGATAGGCATCGTCACCGGCACATAACCAGGACTTTCCAGCATCAGCAGATAATGTTTTTTACCGAAGTAACGGCCGGTTGATTTTTCCAGCTCAACGGTTTGCGGCGTGAATCCCTGAGCAACCGCGCGGCCGTTCTCATCCTGCACCGTGAAGCGTGCGCCCTGCGGCAGGGAATCGATGCGTACCGATTGGGTTTCGTTGCCGACAATGGTGGCACAACCGCTAAGCAGTAGTGCAGCGGCCAAAGCCAGAATTCGCTGTTTCATGAAGGGATCCACTAAAAGGTCAGGAAGCACAGTCTAAACTGCCCTTCCCGCCTTTTCACGCGTCTCAATCGCGCTATCATCGCCCGATTCTGCTGCCTTATTGCGGTTGACAACGGTGCGCAATAGCCGCGATGTCTTTCGGCGAGGTGCGGCAGCAACCGCCAATGAGACGTGCGCCAGCGTGTTGCCATTCAGGCAATTTGTCATGCAAGGTGCAGCCCGAAGGCGCGGAGTGCCAGGTTTTGCTGCTGGCATCATATTGCTCGCCAGAATTGGGATAAACCACCAGCGGTTTGTCGGTTAATGCCTGAAGCTGTTTCAGCGCAGGCGTAACGCTTTCCAGTGCCACGCAGTTAATCCCCAACGCCACCACTTGCGGCTGTGCATCAAGACAGGCCACGACCTCGCTCAACGGGGTTCCATCGCTGATGTGTTCCGCATCCCGCAGCGTGAATGAAAACCAGGCCACGCTGTCAGGAAATTCCGTCAGCAATTTCACCAGCGCCTGAGCTTCAGCAAACGAAGGCAAGGTTTCACATGCCAGCAGATCCGCGCCCGCTTCCAGCAGCGCTTTCACGCGGGGCCGGTGAAACGCCATCATTTCCGCTTCTGGCAGTGCGTAATCACCACGATACTCTGAGCCATCAGCCAGATAAGCGCCGTAAGGCCCAACTGAACCAGCCACCAGCAGCGTCTGTTGCGCGCCTTGCTGCGCAAGATAATCCTGACGAGCTCGTTTCGCCAGCTCAACGCTTTGCGTAATCAGCGCCAGCGATTGTGTTTCATCCAGACCTCGCGCCGCGAATCCCTGCGGCGTCGCTTGATAGCTGGCGGTAATCGCACAGCGCGCCCCGGCGGCAAAATAGTCATAATGCACCTGATAAATCAGCTCAGGGTTTTCCATTAATACCTTGGCAGACCACAGCGCATCAGCCAGATTGCAGCCACGCGCTTCCAGTTCAGTGGCCAGCGCGCCATCAAGAATCAGCGATTCAGATTCCGTTAGCGCCTGCGCGACAGGATTAAGCGACATCGTTGGCCTCCTCAGCCTCAGGGAATTTTTTATTTTTGTGCGTCATATGGTATGCGCCATAGCAAAGCAGCACAAACGGAATGCCGCACCACAAGGCGATGCGTTGAGTGGGATCGAATGCCAGACCTATACAGGCCATCAGGCAAAGCAGAAAGCCAAGAATCGGCGTCAGCGGATACAACGGTGCACGGTAAGCCAACGCGTTAAGCGACTTGCCTTGTTGAAGATGATGACGGCGGAACATGAAATGTGATGCGCAAATACTCAGCCATACTGCAACCACCGCAAAACCGGAAATCGCTGACAACGCCACGAACACCGTGTCTGGCGCAATCACGCTGGAAAACAGCGCTAACAGCCCGCCAATCATACTCATCGTGATAGCGAACAGCGGCACACCGCGTTTATTTACACGGGCAAAGGCGCGTGGCAGCGTGTTCTCATTGGCCAGCGACCACAACATACGACCTGACGCGTAAAGTCCCGAATTGGCGGCTGACAGAATCGCCGTCAGGATCACAAAGTTGATGATATCCGCCGCCCAGGGAATACCGATTTTCTCAAAAACCAGCACAAAGGGGCTTTTCACAATGCCCGCCTGATCCATGGGAATCAGCGCCGCCAACACCAGCACCGTACCGATAAAGAAGATGATCAGGCGCGCCACGGTGGTGCGGATCGCCAGCGGCAAGACTTTCTGGGGATTCTGCGTTTCGCCCGCTGCAATACCGATTAGCTCAGTGCCGGAGAAAGCAAAGTTTACCGCAACCATGGTCATCAAAATGGGTAACACGCCATTTGGCAACCAGCCATGCGCGGTGAGGTTACTCAAACCCGGCGCGGCCGTGCCATCTTTCAGCGGGATAAAGCCGAACATCGCGCCCGCCCCAAGAATGATGAAAGCAATAATCGTGATCACTTTGATCAGTGAGAACCAGAACTCTCCTTCCGCAAAGAAGCGAGTTGAGATGACATTCAACAGATAAATGGCGATACAGAAGACTAAACACCAGATCCAGACTGGCACCTGCGGGAACCAATACTGCATGCAAAAACCCGCGGCCGTCAGGCTTGAACCCAGCGCCACCGTCCAGGTCAGCCAGTAAAGCCAGGCCACGGTATAGCCGGTTGCCGGGCTAAGATAACGCGCAGCGTAAACGTGAAATGCGCCTGTTTCGGGCATTGCCACCGACAGTTCGCCAAGGCACACCATCACCAGCCAAACTACGAAAGCGCCAATCAAATAGGCCAATAATGTGCCTGCTGCGCCCGTGGTTGAAATAATGTAGCCGGTGTTAAAAAACAACCCAGTACCGATTACACCGCCCAGCGATAGCATCACCAGGTGGCGCGCTTTCATGGTTCTTTTGAAGGGATCCTGTGAAGGATTATTTTGCTCGCTCATAACTTTATCCGTATGGACGTCTAAACATCTATATCGAACAGCGTTATACGCGTCACAGCCAGGAATTGCAACGTGATGAAAGGTAAGGATTTGACAGCAGGCGGGTCAGAGCCCCGTCGCGGCGGGGCCTGATGCGTTAGCCAAAAACACTTTGCAGGTAGCGTTCAAGCGCCATGCGTGAACTGAAACCATGAGGAATACCATAATGTTCCTGCGAATCACCCGCCAGATAAAGCGGAAATTGGGTGTAATGATCACAGGTTTTCATTTCTGATGCCGGTTCAGCAAAAGGTTGGCTTTTCTCTTTTAGCGTCGGATGAATGACCAGCGCCGTGCGCCCCATTCGCGCTTCGCGATTAACATAAACGTAGTTGTCACCACGACGATATCCGTACGCGCGTGGCGTGATTTCATCCACTTCGAAACCCGCTTTTTCCAGTACGCGCGCTACCTCATCTGGTCGTAAATACATGCTTAATTCTCTCCTCTTCAAAAGCCTCGCAACCTTACAACAGCATGACAGACCTGGCGTTCGGAATTTTCCCTAAAGGCCACTCTCGCGTCTCGTTTAGCAAAAGGTCGTCTACACTCAGTATTACGTTTTAAATCAAAGGGAGCCAAAAAATGTTTAATCGAACCAGCAAAAACGATGACATTGATATTAATCAGGATGTGAACGAGCTCGCAGATTCACTCGAAGCATTGCTGAAATCTTACGGCAGCGATGCAAAAGATGAAGTGACCAACGCCCGCAGCCAGGCAGAGACGCTGCTTAAGCAAACGCGCGCTAAACTCAATGGCAGCGGAAATCGCGTATCCCAGGTCGCACGCGACGCAGGCTATCAGGTTGACGCTTACGTGCATGACAAACCGTGGCATGGCGTGGGTATCGGTGCAGCAGTAGGTATCGTGCTGGGTGCGCTGCTGGTTTCTCGCCGCTAACACCTAAAGTATTAACTAAGCCTCGCATTTTGCGGGGCTTTTTTATGCCTGTTTTTTGACCTCCCTCTTTACAAAATAATTTTTCAAATGCGGAAGGCGCATGGCAACTGGCGTTAGCCGCTTTCTGGCAGTACAAATCTCAAATCCCTATATATAGTGCGCTTGATCTCCACAAACACTACATCTAGTATTTAACTCATCAGCACGGCACAAGATGTCAGCAAGGACGAAGCCCACAGCAAACGGTATTTGCTTCGTATCTCGCGACCTGACCCCTTTACAGAGAGGAATACGAATCATGCGCATTATTATTTACACCAAAAACAATTGTGTCCAGTGTAATGCCACTAAAAATGCCATGGATCGTAACGGCATCGATTATCAGTTGATCAATCTCGATAGCCAACCCGAGGCTATCGATAACCTAAAATCGCTGGGTTATCGCCAGGTTCCAGTGGTTATGGCGGATGACGATCACTGGAGCGGTTTCCGTCCCGATAAAATCGCCAGCCTCCGTCAGCTTGCCGCTGTCGGCGGATAACGTCATGTTCCCACTGGTCTATTTTTCCAGCCAGTCGGAAAACACCCATCGATTCGTGACCCGACTGGGCTTGCCCGCCCGCCGCATTCCGCTTAACGCGAAACAACAGCTGCACATCGACCAGCCTTATATTCTGGTGGTGCCCAGCTATGGCGGCGGGAGCAGCCGTGGCGCTGTACCCAGGCAGGTCATTCAGTTTCTCAATGATGAAGCTAACCGACGCGGTATTCGCGGCGTCATTGCTGCCGGTAACCGCAACTTCGGCGAAGGATACTGCCTTGCGGGCGACATCATTGCGAAGAAATGCCAGGTTCCCCGTCTCTACCGATTTGAATTGATGGGAACCCCCGAAGATATCGCTAATGTAAAAGCGGGAGTAACCCAATTTTGGCAACAACAGACACCCTCAATAATCTGACGCTGGATTATCATTCGCTCAATGCCATGCTGAACTTGTACGATGCCGATGGCCGTATCCAGTTCGACAAAGATCATGAAGCGACGCGCCAGTTTTTCCTGCAGCACGTTCAACCCAACACGCTCGCCTTTGATTCGGCCGCTGAGCGTTTGCGCTACCTGGTGGCGGAAGGTTACTACGAAGCAGATGTGCTTAATCAATACGATTTCACTTTCTTGTGTGCTATCCACGACGAAGCCGATGCCTGGGGTTTTGAGTTCAAAACTTTTCTCGGCGCCTGGAAGTATTACACCAGCTACACGCTGAAAAGCTTCGATGGCAAACGCTATCTGGAAACCTTTGAACAGCGTGCTTGCATGGTGGCGCTGACACTGGCGCAGGGTGATGAAGTGCTGGCGCGTGCGCTGCTGGAAGAGATCCTCAGCGGCCGTTTCCAACCTGCAACACCGACGTTTCTAAACTGTGGCAAACAACAGCGCGGCGAACTGGTTTCCTGTTTCCTGCTGCGTATTGAAGACAATATGGAGTCGATTGGCCGGGCGGTGAACTCTGCGCTGCAACTTTCGAAGCGCGGCGGCGGCGTGGCTTTTCTGTTGTCCAACCTGCGTGAAGCGGGTGCCCCAATCAAGCGTATTGAAAACCAATCTTCCGGCGTGATTCCGGTGATGAAAATGCTTGAAGATGCGTTTTCTTATGCTAACCAGCTGGGTGCGCGTCAGGGCGCAGGCGCAGTTTGGCTCAACGCGCACCATCCCGACATTTTCCGTTTCCTTGATACAAAACGTGAAAATGCCGATGAAAAGATCCGCATTAAAACCTTGTCGCTTGGTGTCGTTATCCCCGACATCACTTTCCAACTGGCGAAAGAAAACCGCCCGATGGCACTGTTTTCACCGTATGACGTTGAGCGCATTTATGGCCAGGCATTTGGTGATATCAGCATCAGTGAGAAGTATGACGAAATGTTGGCGGACGATCGCATCCGTAAAACCTATATTCAACCCCGCGACTTCTTCCAGACGCTGGCTGAAATCCAGTTTGAATCGGGTTATCCCTACATCATGTTTGAAGACAGCGTAAACCGCAGCAACCCGATTGCCGGTCGCATCAACATGAGCAATCTCTGTTCTGAGATTTTGCAGGTCAACAGCGCCAGCGAATTCAATGACGATCTCGGTTATCGCCGCATCGGTAAAGATATCTCCTGCAATCTCGGTTCATTGAACATTGCGCATGCGATGGATTCCCACGATTTGGCACGCACAGTGGATGTCGCCGTGCGCGCGCTGACGTCGGTGTCAATGATGAGCCAGATCGATTCGGTGCCTTCGGTCGCCGAAGGGAATCGTCGATCACATGCCATTGGTTTAGGGCAGATGAATCTGCACGGTTACCTGGCGCGTGAAGGCATCGCCTACGGTTCACCTGAAGCGTTGGATTTCACCAATCTCTACTTCTATTGCGTAACCTATTATGCGCTGCGTACCTCGAACCGTTTGGCGGAAGAGCATCAGCAAACGTTTGAGGGTTTTACCGCGTCGAAATACGCCGATGGCAGCTACTTTGATAAATATTTGCAGCGCGAATGGTTGCCGCGTACCGAACGCGTGACACAGCTGTTTGCAGAGGCTGGCTTGACGTTACCGACGCATGCCGATTGGCTGGCGCTACGTGACGCAGTTATGAAACACGGTTTGTACAATCAAAACCTGCAGGCGATTCCGCCAACCGGTTCGATTTCATACATCAACCATGCGACCTCCAGCATTCACCCTATCGTGTCGCGCATCGAGATTCGTAAAGAGGGCAAAACGGGCCGTGTTTATTACCCCGCGCCGTTTATGACCAATGACAATCTCGACCTGTATCAGGACGCTTATCAGATTGGCCCGGAAGCGATTATCGATACTTACGCTGAAGCGACGCAACATGTTGACCAAGGCTTGTCACTGACGCTGTTTTTCCGCGATGACGTTACCACACGCGACATCAATAAAGCCCAGATCTATGCGTGGAAGAAAGGCATCAAGACGCTGTATTACATACGACTTCGTCAAATGGCGCTTCAAGGCACAGAGGTTCAAGGCTGCGTTTCTTGCGCGTTGTGATGAAAACTATTGAACTGAAAACTATGAAACTAAAACAAATTCAAGCAATTAACTGGAACCGCATTCAGGACGATAAAGATCTTGAGGTGTGGAACCGCCTGACCAGTAACTTTTGGCTGCCAGAAAAAGTGCCACTGTCCAACGACCTGCCCGCCTGGCAGTCGCTGGATAAGCAGCAGCAGCAGCTGACGATCCGGGTGTTTACTGGCCTGACGCTACTCGACACCATTCAAAACGTGATAGGTGCGCCGGGGCTAATGGATGATGCGATAACGCCGCATGAAGAGGCGGTACTGTCGAACATCAGCTTTATGGAAGCGGTACATGCACGCTCCTACAGCTCCATTTTTTCGACGTTATGCAATACCAATGATGTGGATGCCGCTTACGCGTGGAGCGAACAAAATGAACCGCTGCAAAACAAGGCGCGTATCATCCTTGAGCATTATCGTGCCGATGATCCGCTAAAGAAGAAAATCGCCAGCGTGTTTCTGGAATCATTTCTTTTCTACTCCGGTTTCTGGCTGCCAATGTATTGGTCGAGCCGCGGCAAACTCACCAATACCGCCGATTTGATTCGCCTGATCATTCGCGATGAAGCCGTACACGGTTATTACATCGGTTATAAGTTCCAAAAAGCTTTAGAAAAGGTCGATGAAGGCCGCCGCGAAGAGCTGCAACAGTTTGCTTACGATCTGCTGCTGGCGTTGTATGAAAATGAGGTAGCTTACACCGACGCGCTGTATGCCGATGTGGGCTGGGCTGATGAAGTCAAAACCTTCCTGCATTACAACGCCAACAAGGCGTTGATGAACCTTGGCTATGAAGCGTTATTCCCGGCGGAGTTGACCACGGTTAACCCAGCAATTCTTTCTGCACTTTCACCTAACGCAGACGAAAACCACGACTTTTTCTCGGGTTCAGGTTCTTCGTACGTAATGGGAAAAGCGGTAGAAACCGAAGACGAAGACTGGAACTTCTAATTTCCCCAATCGGGCCACTTTAGGCCCGAATAATTCTGCATTACACCCCGCATTCATTCGCATAATCCCACTCTATTTTTTTTAATATATCCGTTCAATTAAATCATCATTTCACCGTCCATTCTGCTGCAATACGGCCTCTCTTTTAGCCGCTTTCACAACCAAACAGGCTGAAACAGGATTAAATTCGCTTTGCGATTTCAAAAAAATAATTTAGCCGCATCCCTTACAGGCACTAGGAATATTCGCCATTGACACGCTTTCAGGGCGCGCCAATATCTGACTCAGGGTTGTCAGATAATCTGAGTATGCTACGGTATGGCCTGCTTAAATTTCATCGGGAAAGCAGTTTGATATTAAAAAATTTAACCAGGATTGTATTACTGCATGGCAATTAAACTCGAAGTAAAAAATCTCTATAAGATATTTGGCGACAATCCAGAACGCGCCTTTAAATACATAGAAAAGGGAGAAGGAAAGGACGTTATTCTCGAGAAAACCGGTTTATCTCTCGGGGTTAAAAATGCCAGTCTGGCCATTGAAGAAGGCGAGATATTCGTCATCATGGGGTTATCCGGCTCAGGAAAATCGACCATGGTTCGCCTTCTCAATCGTCTGATAGAGCCCACTCGCGGCCAGGTCATCATTGATGGTGTCGATATTGCCAAAATATCGGACAGCGAACTGCGTGAAGTGCGCAGAAATAAGATCAGCATGGTATTCCAGTCATTCGCGCTCATGCCACATATGAACGTGCTAAATAATACGGCTTTTGGCATGGAATTAGCGGGTGTTGATGTTGTTGAACGTCAGGAAAAAGCGTTAGATGCGTTACGTCAGGTTGGCCTGGAAAATTATGCCCATGCTTACCCCGATGAACTTTCTGGTGGTATGCGTCAACGCGTTGGATTAGCCCGCGCATTAGCCATTAATCCTGACATATTATTAATGGATGAAGCCTTCTCTGCACTTGATCCGCTTATTCGCACCGAGATGCAGGATGAGCTGGTAAAATTACAGGCTAAACATCAGCGTACCATTGTATTTATTTCCCACGATCTTGATGAAGCGATGCGTATTGGCGATCGCATTGCCATTATGCAAGGCGGTGAAGTGGTTCAGGTGGGAACGCCGGATGAAATCCTCAATAATCCGGCCAATGATTATGTGCGCACCTTCTTCCGCGGCGTGGATATTAGCCATGTTTTCAGCGCCAAAGATATTGCTCGTCGCAGCGCTGGCGCGTTAATTCGTAAAGCGGCTGGTTTTGGTCCTCGTTCCGCCATTAAATTGCTGCAGGATGAAGATCGTGAATATGGCTACGTGCTGGAAAAACAGAAATTTGTCGGCGTTGTTTCAACCGATTCACTTAAAGCGGCTTTAGCGGCGGGAGAAGGCCTCGACAGCGCCCTGCTCTCGCTTCCTGCTGCGGTTCCTGCGGATACCTCGCTGAATGATTTGCTCTCGCATGTGGCTCAGGCGCCTTGCGCCGTGCCGGTTATCGGAGAAGAGAATCAGTACGTCGGTATCATTTCAAAGAGCATGCTATTACGCGCTTTAGATCGTGAAGGAGCCCAGCAATGAGTAAAGATGCAAGCAATCCGTGGGACGCTGCCAGCACACCCGCACAAACACCCCCACCAGCAGCCGATCAAAGCAGCGATCCCTGGTCAAGTCCAAGCAATGCAACTTCGCCTGCCGACAGCAGCAATGCTGCAACACCAAGCGATGGAGGCGGCGCTGATGCATGGGGTGCTTCAGGCAGCAGCGGTGGGCATGATGCCGCAGCCAGCAGCAGCGACTGGTTAAACAGCGCGCCTGCGCCGCAGCCCGAGCATTTCAACCTGATGGACCCGTTTCATAAAACATGGATTCCGCTCGATCATTGGGTAACTGAAGGGATTGATTGGGTAGTGACCCATTTCCGTCCGCTGTTCCAAGGCATTCGCGTACCGATTGATTACATTCTTAGCGCGTTCCAGCAGATGCTGATGGGTATGCCTGCGCCTGTCGCGATTGTGCTGTTTGCACTCATCGCCTGGCAAATTGCCACGCCGGCAATGGGAATCGCCACGCTGATTTCACTGATTTTGATTGGTGCGATTGGTGCATGGTCACAAGCGATGGTGACGTTGGCGCTGGTATTAACCGCGCTGCTGTTCTGTATCCTTATTGGATTGCCGTTGGGGATTTGGTTAGCGCGCAGTGAACGTGCGGGACGTATTGTGCGTCCGCTGCTGGATGCGATGCAAACCACACCCGCCTTCGTTTATCTGGTGCCGATTGTGATGTTATTCGGTATCGGTAACGTGCCTGGCGTCGTGGTGACCATTATTTTTGCTTTGCCGCCCATTGTGCGCCTGACCATTCTTGGCATTAAACAGGTGCCTGCCGATCTGATCGAAGCGAGCGAATCTTTTGGTGCCAGCCCGCGTCAAATGTTGTTCAAAGTACAGTTACCGCTGGCGATGCCAACCATCATGGCGGGTGTCAACCAGACACTGATGCTGGCGCTGTCAATGGTGGTTATCGCGTCGATGATCGCCGTGGGCGGCTTGGGACAGATGGTATTACGCGGTATTGGTCGTCTTGATATGGGCCTCGCCACTGTTGGCGGCGTGGGCATCGTGATCCTCGCCATTATTCTTGACCGACTCACGCAATCAATGGGCCGCGATAGCCGCAGCCGTGGCAATCGCCACTGGTATTACTCTGGCCCGATTGGCCTGCTTTTATCCCCTTTCCGCAAAAAATGATTTTTCGGGCGGCACGCTGTGCCGCCAGCCTTGAAGCGACACCTAAAAATAAGGAATGACTATGCGCAAGACAGCTCCTCTGCTCGCCGCCGTGTTAACGACTTTCGCCGTTTCACACGTCTCCGCTGCCGACCTGCCAGGCAAAGGCATTACAGTTAAACCGGTTCAAAGCACCATTTCTGAAGAGACTTTTCAGACACTGCTGGTTAGCCGTGCGTTAGAAAAACTGGGTTACACCGTCGAAAAACCGAGTGAAGTCGATTACAACGTTGGCTATACCACCATTGCTGCGGGCGATGCCACATTCATCGCGACCAACTGGAAACCGCTGCATGATGATATGTATAAAGCGGCTGGCGGCGATGCAAAATTTTATCGGGCAGGAACCTATGTTACAGGTGCCGCGCAAGGCTACCTGATTGACAAGAAAACAGCTGAACAGCACCACATTACAAATATTGAGCAGTTGAAAGATCCGAAGATTGCCAAGCTTTTCGATACCAATGGTGACGGCAAAGCCGATATGACAGGCTGCACACCGGGCTGGGGCTGCGAAGCGGTCATCAATCATCAGATCAATGCCTTCGGCCTGAGCAATACGGTGGAGCACAACCAAGGTAATTACTCTGCGATGATTGCCGACACCATCACGCGCTTCAAGCAGGGTAAACCGGTTCTCTATTATACCTGGACACCGTATTGGGTCAGCGATGTATTAAAACCAGGCCGTGATGTGGTGTGGTTACAGGTGCCTTTTTCATCCATGCCGGGTGAACAGAAAAATGTCGATACCAAGTTACCGAATGGCTCAAACTACGGCTTCCCGGTGAACACCATGCATATCGTGGCAAACAAAGCCTGGGCTGAGAAAAACCCAGCCGCCGCGAAACTGTTCTCCGAAATGAAACTGCCGCTGGCCGATATCAACGCAGAAAATGCCGCCATGCACGATGGACAATCTTCTGAAGATGCTATCAATGGTCACGTTGATGGTTGGATCAAAGGCCATCAGGCTGAATTTGATAAATGGGTAACCGATGCCCAGGCTGCTGCTAAATAAAAAGCCACAAAACGATCAAGGGCGGAACTTTCCGCCCTTTTTTGATCTTTTTCCACTGGTATGTCCTGTTAATTAACACAACATTGAAATAGTTTTTTGAGTTACTATTAACTCATTATGATTATTACCCACCGTTCCCCTCAATGAATGCTTCCCGCCAGCGCTTAACGCCTGCATTAGTCCTGCTAATGTCGGTCGCTACAGGTTTGTCGGTTGCTAGCAATTATTATGTGCAGCCTCTGCTTCATACCATTGCTCAACAGTTTGATCTCTCAGTCAATCTAGCGGGATTTATCGTGACAGTCGCACAACTCGGCTATGCCTGCGGATTACTGCTGCTGGTTCCGCTGGGCGACATGCTGGAGCGGCGCGGACTGATCGTTGTCATGAGTTTGCTGGCCGCAGGCGGCATGGTGATCACGGCCCTCTCCTCTTCGTTTGCCTTGTTACTGCTCGGTACGTTGATTACTGGCCTGTTTTCGGTGGTCGCACAAATTCTGGTGCCACTGGCCGCCACGTTGGCCGATCCAGATCGGCGCGGGAAAATTGTCGGCACGGTAATGAGCGGCCTGTTGTTAGGCATTTTGCTGGCGCGAACTGTTGCAGGTTTATTAACGCAGTTTGGCGGATGGCGTACCGTTTACTGGACCGCCAGCCTCTTAATGGCGCTGATGGCCGTGGCCTTGTGGCGCTTTTTGCCATCGGCCAGGCAATCGGTTTCGCTGAATTATCCTCAACTGTTACGGTCCATTTTCCGTTTATATGCTGAAAATCGGGTGATTCGCACCCGCGCTTATACCGGTTGCCTCTCTTTCGCGAACTTCAGTGTAATGTGGACTTCGATGGCATTTCTGCTCTCTTCGCCACCTTACAATTTTTCGGAAAGCCAGATAGGTCTGCTGGGTTTGGTTGGCGCGGCAGGTGCACTGGCGGCACGTCAGGCCGGTGCGTTAGCCGATAAAGGCAAAGCAAAACTCACGACCAGCGCTGGCCTACTGATCATGCTGGCATCGTGGGCCGCTATTGCGTTGGGAGCACATTATCTTACTGCGCTGATTATCGGCATTTTGCTGCTCGATCTGGCTGTGCAAGCCGTTCACATCACCAATCAAAGCGTAATTTATGCGCAAAAGCCGGAGGCACGTAATCGCCTCAACGCCGGTTACATGACCAGCTATTTTATCGGTGGTGCCTTCGGTTCACTCTTGTCAGCCAATGCTTACCATCTTGCGGGTTGGTATGGCGTCTGTGCTGCAGGTGCCTTAATGACATTAGTGAACCTTTTGATTTGGTGGCGTGGGCACCGTTTTGAGAATGTTTAGGAAACGTAAAAGCGCCACCAAACTTTTGGTTGTGTCTGGTCACATTTGATTGGCTTTGTTATTGTTAGGCATAAAGCTATTCACTAAAGTTATTTTTTCTCGCGAAATTATTTGCTTTCGCACCGTTTTGATAGCGCATGCTGCCGCTGTTTGGCGCAGCGGGCGCGGGTTTCGCGCCCAAGGTCAGGGATAGACCTGGAATCACCCGATGTTGACAGTGTGATCGTTCCCAATCACCAGCGGAAAATATGACCCCGATTATTCTGTCACCATAGTTATTATACTAGTTGCAATTAGTGAGGTTTTTTAAATGGAAAGTTCGTTTACTCCCATTGAACAGATGCTAAACATCCGTGCTAACCGCCATAAAGATTTCCCGTTGCAGGAGATCATTCTGACGCGCCTGTGTATGCACATGCAGGGAAAGCTGTTAGACAACCGCAACAAAATGCTCAAGGCGCAGGGAATTAACGAAACCTTGTTTATGGCGCTGATTACGCTGGATGCGCAAGAAAACCAGAGCATCCAACCCTCAGAACTCAGCTCAGCGCTGGGCTCGTCGCGCACCAATGCTACGCGCATTGCCGATGAGCTGGAAAAGCGCGGCTGGATTGAACGTCGTGAAAGCGAACACGATCGCCGTTGCCTGCACCTGCATCTGACCGAAAAAGGCAATGACTTCCTGCGACAGGTTCTGCCGCCACAGCATCAAAGCCTGCAATATTTGTGGTCTTCTTTGTCGGTAGATGAGAAGTCACAACTGGAAGGGATTACCCGTAAGTTGCTTAACCGCTTAGATAAAATGGACGAAGATCAGCTTATCGCCTCGCTGTCGCGCTAATAGCAAGAAGTGCGACACAATCACCCTTCGAAACCGTTATTTTAATCCCCTTTTTATCAGGCCAGCGCTCAGTCGCTGGCTTTTTTCGACTCGGGCGTCTGCGAGAAGGGATCCCCGCACCCCGGTTAAATGGAAAACGTGGAGAACGACATGAGTGCAACGGCAGAAGCACAAAGCCCGCAACAGCCTGGAAATAAAAAGAAAAAGCGCAAAGTTGTGCTAACAGGGCTGGCGATCATCTTTGTGCTGATCGGTATTGCGTGGCTGGTTTATTGGTTTTTGGTGCTGCGTCACTATCAGGAAACAGATGACGCTTATGTTGCCGGTAACCAGGTGCAGGTGATGGCACAGGTTTCAGGTAGCGTGAATAAAGTGTGGTTCGACGACACTGATTTCGTCAAAAAAGGAGATGTGCTGGTTTCGCTGGATAAAACTGATGCCGAACAGGCATTTGAAAAAGCGCAAACGGCGTTAGCCACCAGCGTACGTCAAACGCATCAGCTGATGATTAACGGCAAACAATACCAAGCCAGCATCAAGCTACAGCAAACTGCTTTGCAGCAAGCCGAAGCCGATCTGAAGCGCCGCGAACCGCTAGGCGCTTCTAACCTGATTGGTCGTGAAGAGCTGCAACACTCGCGTGATGCAGTAGCCACAGCCAAAGCACAGCTCGATGTCGCTGAACAGCAATACAACGCGAATCAGGCGATGATTCTCCAGACCTCGCTGGAAAACCAGCCAGCGGTAAAACAGAGCGCCGCAGAGCTACGTGATGCCTGGTTGGCGTTGCAGCGTACCGATATTCGTAGCCCAATGGATGGATATGTTTCGCGTCGTAGCGTGCAAGTTGGTTCACAGATCAGCACCAGCACGCCGTTAATGGCAGTGGTGCCTGCCACCAATTTGTGGGTGGATGCCAACTTTAAAGAGACTCAGCTGGCAGGCGTGCGTATCGGCCAGCCCGCCACCGTGGTCGCTGATATTTATGGCGATGAAGTGGTTTATCACGGCAAAGTTGTGGGGCTTGATATGGGCACCGGCAGCGCCTTTTCGCTGTTGCCCGCGCAGAACGCAACCGGGAACTGGATCAAAGTGGTTCAGCGTCTGCCGGTACGTATCGAGCTGAATCAGCAAGATATTGCTCAACATCCGCTGCGTATTGGCCTTTCAACTTTGGTGAAAGTGGATACCAGCGTGACGGGCGGCAGTGCGCTGGCCACCAGCGTACGCCAACAAGCGGCTTACAGCAGTAATGCGCTGGCGATTGACCTCATGCCGGTTAATCAGCTGATCACCGATATCGTCCGCGCCAACGCCGGATGATGATGCGGAGGCTGTAATGGCACAAAAACCGCTTGAAGGGATGCCGCTGGTCTTAATGACCATCGCGTTGTCGCTGGCGACGTTCATGCAGGTACTGGACTCGACCATTGCTAACGTGGCTATTCCTACTATCGCCGGTAATCTCGGCGCCTCGAACTCTCAAGGCACATGGGTTATTACCTCGTTCGGGGTGGCAAACGCTATCTCGATCCCGATTACCGGCTGGCTGGCAAAACGCATTGGTGAAGTGAAGCTGTTCACCTGGGCAACCATCCTGTTTGCTATCGCCTCTTGGGCGTGCGGCATGTCAGAAAGCCTGGAAATGCTGATTTTCTTCCGCGTGATTCAAGGCATTGTTGCTGGCCCGCTGATTCCGCTGTCGCAAAGTTTGCTACTGAGTAATTACCCTCCGGCGAAGCGCAGTATCGCGCTGTCGCTGTGGGCGATGACGGTGATCGTGGCCCCTATTTGTGGCCCGATTCTCGGTGGCTGGATCAGTGACAATTATCATTGGGGTTGGATCTTCTTCATTAACGTGCCGATTGGGGCGGTAGTGGTGATGTTAACGCTGCAAACCTTGCGTGGCCGCGAAACCAAAACCGAAATCCGTCCTATTGATATGGTCGGGTTAGTGTTGTTAGTAGTCGGCATTGGTTGTTTGCAGGTGATGCTGGATCGCGGCAAAGAGCTCGACTGGTTTAGCTCAACGGAGATCATTGTGCTAGCCGTTGTGGCGGTGATTGCCTTAGCGGTGCTACTGGTTTGGGAGCTGACTGACGACCATCCAATAGTCGATTTGTCCTTGTTTAAATCACGTAATTTCACTATCGGCTGTTTGTCGATTAGCCTGGCTTACATGCTCTACTTCGGCTCGATTGTTTTGCTGCCGCAGCTATTGCAGGAGGTATATGGCTACACGGCAACCTGGGCAGGACTGGCGTCAGCGCCGGTCGGGATTATCCCGGTTATCCTGTCGCCAATTATTGGCCGCTTTGCCCATAAGCTGGATATGCGTCGTCTGGTGACCTTTAGCTTTATTATGTATGCCGTCTGTTTTTACTGGCGTGCATACACGTTCGAACCAGGCATGGATTTTGGCGCATCGGCATGGCCGCAGTTTATTCAGGGCTTTGCGGTAGCGTGCTTCTTTATGCCGCTGACGACGATTACTTTGTCGGGTTTAACGCCGGATCGACTGGCGGCAGCCTCAAGTCTGTCGAACTTTGTCCGAACGCTAGCGGGCTCGATTGGCACGTCGATTACCACTACCCTGTGGACCGATCGCGAATCCATGCATCACAGCTATTTGTCGGAATCTGTAACGCCATATAATGTTAATTCGCAGCAGATGTACGATAAGTTGGAAAGTATGGGCATGACACATCAGCAAGCGTCAGCTTATATCGCGCAGCAAATTACCAATCAGGGATTGATCATCTCGGCAAACGAGATTTTCTGGGCATCGGCGGGCGTATTTTTGATTCTGCTGGTGCTGATTTGGTTTGCGCGTCCACCTTTTGGTGCGGGTGGCGGTGGCGGCGGTGCGCACTAACGCTAAAAGCAAAACGGGCCTTTCGGCCCGTTTTTTTATGCGTTTTGACGCCACCATTCGGCGAGCAATACGCCGGTCGCAACCGAGACGTTGAGGCTTTCAACGTTACCGGTTCCGCCGATTGACACACTCATGTCGCCCTGCTGGAAAGCACTGTCCGACAAGCCTTCGCGCTCCTGGCCCAATACCAACACCATTTTGGCCGGCAATTTAGCCTTCGCCAATGGCGTACCTTCATGACTTGACGTCGTGACAATGGTGTAACCGGCTTTACGGAACGCTTCAAGTCCTTCGTTGAAGGAATAAGCACTGATGGATTGCACGTGCTCTGCTCCGCCTTCCGCGGTGCGAACAGCCGCACCCGATTCCAGCAGCGAAGCATCATTCACCAGCACACCTTTCACACCGAAGTGCGCGCAGCTTCGCATAATGCCGCCGAGGTTGTGTGGGTTGCTGACATCTTCCAACGCTAAGATGCAATCTTTTTCATCGGCTTTGCTCAACCACTCTGATACCGCCATGCCCATGCGTTTTTTAATCAGGAAACAAACGCCGCCATGATGTTCAGTGCCTGAAGCTTTGGTGATCTCAGCATCTTCTACTACATGGTAGGCTTTGCGATTTGCCGCTAACCAGCGCAGCGCTTCACGGAAACGCGGCGTCACTTCCTGAACAAACCAGGCGCGTACAATCGCTTCCGGGCGGCTCTGGAACAGCGCCTGACAAGCGTTTTCACCATAAACACGCGTCTCTTCTAAACGCTGACGGCGAATCTGTTCTGGATCGACAAAACTTTTACCGCTGATGCCGCCGTGATCGGGTTTGTCATCTGCTGCTTCAGTTGAAGCAGACGGCGGACGGGAAATGGTACGCCAAGGTGAATCTTCGCCGCCACCGCGTGGTTTACGGCTGTCGTCGAAACGGTCATTGCGTGCACCTGAAGAGCGACCTTCGTTGCGGTCGTTGCGCGGGCCTGAAGAGCGGCCTTCATTACGGTCACTGCGAGGGCCAGAAGGACGCGCTTCGCTGCGGTCACCATATGGACCGGAAGAACGGCCTTCATTACGGTCATTGCGTGGACCTGAAGAGCGGCCTTCATTACGTTCAGTGCGGGGACCAGAAGAACGACGAGTATCTTCCTGGCGGGCAGCGGGACGGCCACCTTTGCCTGTACGAGGATTGGGTGCACGTGCACTTTTATCGTCCTCGCCACGCACATACATCACTTTGACCTTACCACTTTTGCCTTTAAATTCGTCGTTCATTTGTTCCTCCTGCATTGAGAGCGCGAAGATTACCTGATGTGCTGGCGCTTAGCTATCAACTATTGAACCTATTGGGAAATCCAAATTGAGCGGTTCTGTTACCCCTTTCATAATGGACAATAAATACCAGACTGACACGTTCCAACCTCAGAGGTTCCTATGAATACGGTATGTGCTTCCTGCCAGGCAACCAATCGCGTTCCGCAAGAACGACTTGCCGATGGAGCAACATGTGGTCGCTGCGGCACCGCGTTATTTAATGGCGAAGTGATTAGCGCTACTGCTGCCACGCTAGACAAGTATCTGCAAGATGATTTGCCGGTTGTCGTCGATTTTTGGGCCCCCTGGTGCGGGCCTTGCGTGAACTTTGCGCCGGTATTCAAAGATGTTGCCGGTGAACGAAGCGGACAAGTGCGCTTTATTAAAGTTAACACCGAAGCCGAACCTGCGCTTAGCGCGCGTTTCCGCATTCGCAGCATTCCTACTATTATGCTGTTTAAGAAAGGCGAAATGGTTGACATGCTTAACGGTGCAATGCCAAAAGCGCCGTTTAATGAATGGCTCGACGAATCGCTTTAATCCTCAAAGGCCAGCCACGCTGGCCTTTTCCTTTTCTGTTGCGCTTCGATTACACTGACGTTTTTCCTGTCCCGAATAATCATGTCTGATAACGCCGTTTTACGCCTGCGTACTCAACGCCTGGCGCGCGCCACGCGCCCTTTTCTCGCTCGCGGTAACCGCGTGTTGCGCTGTCAGGGTTGCCTGTTGCCAGAAAAACTCTGCCTCTGCTCCTCAATCCAGCCACAAACGGCACGCAGCCGCTTTTGTCTGGTGATGTTTGATACGGAACCGATGAAACCAAGTAATACCGGGCGTTTGATTGCCGATATTCTGCCGGAAACGCAGGCTTTTGGTTGGTCGCGCATCGAACCGGATCCGTTATTACTGCAAGCCGTGGCTAATCCCATGTATCAACCGCTGGTGGTTTTTCCTGCTGCCTATGCTGATCCTGACCGCGAAGTGTTAACTGCCCCGCCGCTGAGCGGTAAACCGCCACTGTTTATTATGCTGGATGGTACCTGGAGCGAAGCGCGTAAAATGTTCCGCAAAAGTCCGTGGCTGGATACGTTGCCGGTGATGTCGCTCAATGTCAGCACGCCGTCGCGTTATACCCTGCGTGAAGCGCACGGCGAGGGGCAACACTGTACCGCCGAAGTGGCGGCAGCGCTGCTTGAACAAGCAGGAGATCGATTCGCAGCCGATGCACTACTTAACCATTTCGAGCAATTCCGCGCCGCCTACTTAGCCGGTAAACCGCATCATCCTGGCCAGGCAACAGAAATCTGAAGAAGATCTGTAGCTTGCGATCTGCCGGGCGGCAGGGTCGCTAAAAAGCGTTTACAATCATGCAAATCCTGAGCTCTGGAGAGCGAGATGAGCCAACGCGGACTGGAAGCGCTGTTACGACCTAAATCGATTGCGGTGATTGGTGCTTCAGTAAAGCCCGGGCGTGCCGGGTATTTTATGATGCGCAATCTGTTGGCGGGCGGCTTTAGCGGCCCGGTTCTGCCGGTCACGCCAAAATACAAAGCGGTCAGCGGCGTACTCGCCTGGCCCACCATCGACAGTTTACCTTTCGCACCCGATCTTGCAGTGATCTGCACTCACGCCCGACGCAATTTTGAACTACTGCAACAGCTCGGCGAAAAAGGCTGCAAAGCCTGCATTATTCTCTCCGCTCCTGCCAGCCAGTTAGAAGAGCTTAAAGCCTGTGCCAGCCGATGGCAGATCCGTTTGCTCGGCCCCAACAGTTTAGGCTTGCTCGCGCCGTGGCAAGGTTTAAATGCCAGCTTTTCGCCAGTACCGATTGAAAAAGGCCGTATCGCGTTTATTTCGCAATCCGCTGCCGTTTCCAACACTATTCTGGACTGGGCGCAGCAGCGTAATTTGGGATTTTCATGGTTTATCGCTTTAGGCGATAGTTTAGATACTGATGTTGACGATCTGCTCGACTTCCTCGCTCGCGACGGCAAAACCAGCGCCATCCTGCTCTATCTTGAACACCTAAGTGATGCGCGACGTTTTGTCTCTGCTTCGCGCAGTGCATCGCGTAACAAACCCATTTTAGTGATAAAAAGTGGCCGCAGCCGGCAGGCACAAGCGCTACTCGGCACCCACAGCGGGCTGGATGCCGCCTGGGATGCCGCAATTCAACGCGCCGGATTGCTGCGAGTGCAGGACACACATGAACTCTTCACAGCCGTGGAATCATTGAGTCATATGCGTCCACTGCGCGGCGAGCGTTTAATGATTGTCAGCAACGGCGCTGCGCCGGCCGCGCTGGCGCTTGATGAACTTTATGCGCGTAACGGCAAGTTAGCGACGCTGAATGCAGAGACACTACAGCAGCTCGCCGGCGTATTACCAGAAGGGACCGGCTACGGTAATCCACTGGATTTAAAAGACGATGCTACGCCAGAGCGCTACGTTGCCTGCATCAATATTCTGCTGAATAGCCATGATCTTGATGCATTGATGATAATCCATGCACCTAGCGCCGTTGCGCCTGCTACGGAATCAGCAGAGCAGTTGATCAACGCGATTTCTCAGCATCCACGTGGCAAGCTGGTTACGCTGCTGACCAACTGGAGCGGTGAGTTTTCATCGCAGGCTGCACGGCGTGCTTTTACCCAAGCAGGGATCCCAACCTGGCGTACGCCTGAAGGTACGGTGACGGCATTTATGCATCAGGTGGAATATCGCCGTAATCAAAAGCAGTTACGTGAAACGCCAGCCCTGCCCACCAGCCTGACGCAAGATAGCGCGCAGGCACATCAGTTACTGTCTCAAGCGTTGGAAAAAGGCATTACCTCGCTTGATACGCATGAAGTTCAACCCGTCTTAGACGCATACGGTTTAGCGACATTACCTACATGGATCGCCAGCGACAGCGCGGCGGCGGTGGCCATTGCAGAGCAGATTGGTTATCCAGTAGCGCTTAAGCTGCGCTCGCCAGATATCGCGCATAAATCAGATGTACAAGGCGTGATGCTTTATTTGCGTAACGCTGCAGAGGTGCAAGGTGCGGCAGACGCGATTTTTGATCGCGTTAAACACACTTTGCCCCAGGCACGTATCGAAGGTTTATTAGTGCAAAGCATGGCGAATCGCGCGGGAGCACAAGAACTGCGTGTGGTTGTTGAGCATGACGCCCTGTTTGGCCCCATTATCATGTTGGGAGAAGGTGGCGTTGAGTGGCAAGCCGATAAACAAGCTGCCGTTGCGCTGCCACCGCTGAACATGACGCTGGCGCGTTACCTGGTGATTCAGGCGATTAAAAGTGGCAAAATTCGCAGCCGTAGCGCGTTGAACCCGCTTGATATTGCTGGCTTGAGTCAATTGCTGGTTCAGGTATCTAACCTTGTCGTAGATTGCCCGGAGATTCAGCGGCTCGACATCCATCCGCTGCTGGTGTCTGGCAATGACTTTACCCTGCTCGACGTGACGCTGAACCTTGCCCCTTTCAGCGGTGACAATGAAGCGCGCTTGGCCATTCGTCCTTATCCTCAGCATCTTGAAGAACAGGTTGAATTAAAAGATGGTCAATATTGCCTGTTCCGGCCTATTTTGCCTGAGGATGAGCCGCTGCTACGCGATTTTATTGGACAGGTCACTAAAGAAGATCTCTATTATCGCTATTTTAGTGAGATCAATGAATTTACTCATGACGATCTCGCCAATATGACGCAGATTGATTATGACCGTGAAATGGCGATTATTGCCCTCCGACAGCATCAGGGGCAGCCAGAAATTATTGGCGTGACGCGGGCCATTTCTGATGCGGATAATGTCGATGCGGAGTTTTCGGTGCTCGTGCGCTCTGATTTGAAAGGCCTTGGCATGGGACGACGTTTACTGGAAAAGATGATTCGCTATACCCGCGATCACGGTCTGCAACAATTGAACGGTATCACCATGCCCCATAATCGCGGCATGATTACTTTGGCGCGAAAACTCAACTTTCATGTTGATATTCAATTGGATGACGGTATTGTCAGTCTTAAATTGTCGCTGCAGGATGATATCAACTAACCTTGTAGAGAAAGGTAAAAATCGCCCCGATCGGCGTCGTTGATGTTATTATTTATCGTTATGACCCTGATTTGATGGCAAAAGGCCATGCAATGAACAGAGAAGAAGTGCACTGTGATGTTGTCTAAATTTAAACGTAATAAACACCAACAACACCTCGCACAGCTGCCGAAACTGTCACAATCCGTTGCGGATGTGTCGACACTTTACTCGCCTGCCGAATTTCGTCAGACGCTGCTGGAGAAGATCGCGGCAGCGCAATCCCGCATTTGCATCGTTGCGCTTTACCTGGAAAATGATGATGGCGGTCGCGCTATCATGAATGCACTCTATGCGGCGAAACAAGCGCGCCCGCATTTGGATATCAGCATTCTGGTTGACTGGCATCGTGCGCAGCGTGGACGTATTGGCGCCGCTCGCGGCCTGACCAACGCTGACTGGTATTGCGAGATGGCGACGCAGCATGCGGATATCGCTATTCCCGTTTACGGCATTCCGGTAAATACGCGTGAAGCGCTCGGTGTACTGCATCTTAAGGGTTTCATCATTGATGATACGCTGCTTTATAGCGGTGCCAGCCTGAACGACGTCTATCTGCATCAGCATGATAAATACCGTTATGACCGCTATCAGATAATCCGAAATCCAGTGCTGGCTGATACCATGTTTGAATGGATGAATATCAACCTAAAGCAGGCAGAAGCAGTAAATCGGCTGGATTTTGCTGAACGCCCTTCAAGCCCGGAAATTAAAAATGAAACTCGCCAGTTCCGTCAGGATCTGCGCGGTTTTAATTATCAGTTTGAAGGTAACGGACATAATGAAGAGCTGACGGTAACGCCGCTAGTGGGATTGGGCAAACGCAGCTTACTGAACAAGACCATCTTTCATTTGATGCCTTGCGCGGAGCAAAAACTGGTAATTTGCACGCCTTACTTTAATATGCCCGCGATTTTGGTCAGAAATATCATCCACTTACTGCGCCAGGGTAAGAAGGTTGAGATTATTGTTGGCGATAAAACTGCTAATGATTTCTATATTCCTGAAGATCAGCCGTTTAAAATTATCGGCGCTCTGCCTTATCTCTATGAAATTAATCTTCGCCGCTTCCTGAGTCGCTTACAGTATTATGTGGATAACGATCAGCTAGTTGCGCGATTGTGGAAAGATGGCGAAAACAGCTATCACCTGAAAGGGATATGGGTCGACGATGAATGGCAGCTGATTACCGGTAATAACCTTAATCCGCGTGCATGGCGACTCGATCTTGAAAATGCAGTATTGATTCACGATCCGCTGCAACAGCTTACGGAGCAACGTGAAAAAGAGTTAACGTTGATTCGTCAGCATACGACTGTGGTGAAACATTATCGCGAGCTGGAAAGTATTGCCGATTACCCTGCAAAGGTTCGCAAACTTATCCGCCGCCTGCGTCGTATCCGTATCGACCGTTTGATCAGTCGCATTCTATAATCGGCGTGGGCTTTTCAGGAAAACCCACCCGTATTTTGCTATTTGCTGCTGTGCTCTGTAGCGGTTGTGCTCACGTTGCGGAAGATCGCTGGACAGGCAAGGATAAAGCAGAGCATTTCTTTGCTTCAGTGGCTTTGGCAGCGGCTGGCAGCGAATATGGCGATCATCAGCACCTATCCACGCGTCAAAGCAGCACGATAGGAATGATGTTTTCTCTGAGTTTTGGCGTCGGGAAAGAGTGGTTTGACAGCCGCCACGATGGCAGCGGCTGGAGTTGGAAAGATTTAGCCTGGGATGTTGCCGGAGCGTCTAGCGGCATCGCTTTGTGGAATTTGAGCCATTAAAGCTTGATGCCCTTGCCACGTTTGTGCAGCATGAGTGAGACTAAAAATGCCAGCGCGCCCATTGCCGAAACGTACCAGAAGAAGGTCGTTTCAATTCCCTGTTGCTTCATCAACAAGGCAATGTATTCTGCCGATCCTCCAAAAATTGCATTCGCAACCGCGTAAGATAAACCCACACCTAATGCTCGCACCTGCGGCGGAAACATCTCAGCCTTCAAGATGCCACTGATCGCGGTATAAAAGCTGGTGATGAGTAAGGCAAGCATAATCAGTAGAAAAGCAATCCATGGACTTTGTACATTTTGCAGCAGAGTCAGGATTGGAACAGTACAGATCGCTGCACCCGCCCCGAAGATCATCATCGATCCACGTCGACCAATCTTATCTGACAATGCCCCAATGGCGGGTTGCAACAACATGAAGAACAGCAATGCGCCAGTCATCAATCCGCTCGCTGTTTTAGCATCCATACCTGCTGTATTAACTAAATACTTCTGCATATAGGTTGTGAAGGTATAAAAGCTGAGTGAACCGCCGGCTGTAAAACCTAAAACCATTAAAAAAGCACGCGTATGATTACGCAGCAATCCACGAACGCTGCCTGCATCTTCATGTTCACGGCTTTTCTTGTCCGAGGTTTCTTCCAGAGATCGACGCAGCCATAACGCCACAATAGCCAGTGCTGCACCAAGGAAAAACGGGATACGCCATCCCCAGTTACGCAGTTCCTCGTCGCTGAGGGTGAACTGCAATATAACCACCGTTAACACTGCCGTTAATTGGCCACCAATCAGGGTGACATATTGAAAAGAAGCGTAGAATCCTTTACGTCCTTCAAGCGCGACTTCACTCATATAGGTTGCGCTAGTACCGTATTCGCCTCCCACTGATAAGCCCTGAAACATACGTGCCAGTAACAAAATAATGGGTGCAGCAACCCCGATGCTTTCATAGCCAGGCAAACATGCAATGACCAGTGATCCAAAACACATCATGCATACGGAGATCAGCATTGATTTCTTTCGGCCATGGCGATCTCCAATATAACCAAATAACCATCCCCCAATGGGTCGCATTAAAAAACCAGCGGCAAATACGCCGGCTGTTTGCAGCAACTGCGTTGTGGTATCGCCTGCCGGAAAGAAAATATGTGCGAAGTAGAGTGAGAAAAATGAATATACATAGAAATCAAACCACTCAACTAAGTTGCCCGATGACGCACCTACGATGGCCCAAATGCGTTTTTTTGTTGAATCAGGATGCGAGCTTTCGTCGCTTTGGTTTTTGATGATATCTGTCATGCCTTGCCTCTTTTCCTTGCTGATAAGCAGCGTTAAAGGATTGAGTAAAGCATTTGTTAAGGGCTAACGGGAAGTGGATCAACTCTGATATTGCGATTTGTGACTGGACCGATTATTTGCTTGTAACACATGCAATTTTTACAGGGAATACCTGTATAAATTGTTGTTGAGAGCTGGCTATATTGAGTGATTTAAAAACAAATAGGTACCAGAAATCACTTTATGGCGGGAGGGTACTGAGGAAAGCGCTGAGGCCTTAACCGGCGGGCACGTTATTGCCGTGGCCGGCGATGCCTGCCCGGCGCTTCACGTCCCCGTTCTGAACATCAGCCGGCCTGACCGGGTGGCTGACTTTATCGCCGGCTGGCTTGCCGGCCGCTGAGCCGCCGGTATTTACCGCTTGCCGCTGCCGTCTGCCCGGATGCAGGACGTAAAAAAGCCCTTTGCGGATGCAAAGGGCTTTTTTACTTAATTGATGCCTGGCAGTTCCCTACTCTCGCATGGGGAGACCCCACACTACCATCGGCGCTACGGCGTTTCACTTCTGAGTTCGGCATGGGGTCAGGTGGGACCACCGCGCTACAGCCGCCAGGCAAATTCTGTTGTCCCGCGCCGCTTCCGCCGCGCAGGGTTATCCGTCGAACAAGCTGAAAATCTCTGTCTCTACAACCAAAACGCCTCTGGCGTTGTAAGGTTAAGCCTCACGGGTCATTAGTACCGGTTAGCTCAACGCATCGCTGCGCTTACACACCCGGCCTATCAACGTCGTAGTCTTCAACGTCCCTTCAGGACCCTCAAGGGGTCAGGGAAAACTCATCTCGGGGCAAGTTTCGTGCTTAGATGCTTTCAGCACTTATCTTTTCCGCACTTAGCTACCGGGCAGTGCCACTGGCGTGACAACCCGAACACCAGCGGTGCGTTCACTCCGGTCCTCTCGTACTAGGAGCAACCCCCTCAGTTTTCCAGCGCCCACGGCAGATAGGGACCGAACTGTCTCACGACGTTCTAAACCCAGCTCGCGTACCACTTTAAACGGCGAACAGCCGTACCCTTGGGACCTACTTCAGCCCCAGGATGTGATGAGCCGACATCGAGGTGCCAAACACCGCCGTCGATATGAACTCTTGGGCGGTATCAGCCTGTTATCCCCGGAGTACCTTTTATCCGTTGAGCGATGGCCCTTCCATTCAGAACCACCGGATCACTATGACCTGCTTTCGCACCTGCTCGAGCCGTCACTCTCGCAGTCAAGCCAGCTTATGCCATTGCACTAACCTCACGATGTCCGACCGTGATTAGCTGACCTTCGTGCTCCTCCGTTACTCTTTAGGAGGAGACCGCCCCAGTCAAACTACCCACCAGACACTGTCCGCAGCCCGGATTACGGGCCTACGTTAGAACATCAAGCATTAAAGGGTGGTATTTCAAGGTTGGCTCCACGCGGACTGGCGTCCGCGCTTCAAAGCCTCCCACCTATCCTACACATCAAGGCTCAAGGTTCAGTGTCAAGCTGTAGTAAAGGTTCACGGGGTCTTTCCGTCTTGCCGCGGGTACACTGCATCTTCACAGCGAGTTCAATTTCACTGAGTCTCGGGTGGAGACAGCCTGGCCATCATTACGCCATTCGTGCAGGTCGGAACTTACCCGACAAGGAATTTCGCTACCTTAGGACC
The DNA here is from genome assembly GCF_018842675.1 of Candidatus Pantoea bituminis. Lineage (NCBI taxonomy): Bacteria > Pseudomonadati > Pseudomonadota > Gammaproteobacteria > Enterobacterales > Erwiniaceae > Pantoea > Candidatus Pantoea bituminis. The sequence continues at coordinate 777,691 of NZ_JAGTWO010000004.1, read as the reverse complement.
GTTATAGTTACGGCCGCCGTTTACCGGGGCTTCGATCAAGAGCTTCTCCTTGCGGATAACCCCATCAATTAACCTTCCGGCACCGGGCAGGCGTCACACCGTATACGTCCACTTTCGTGTTTGCACAGTGCTGTGTTTTTAATAAACAGTTGCAGCCAGCTGGTATCTTCGACTGGCTTCAGCTCCGGGAGCAAGTCCCTTCACCTACGCGCCAGCGTGCCTTCTCCCGAAGTTACGGCACCATTTTGCCTAGTTCCTTCACCCGAGTTCTCTCAAGCGCCTTGGTATTCTCTACCTGACCACCTGTGTCGGTTTGGGGTACGATTTTGTGTTACCTGATGCTTAGAGGCTTTTCCTGGAAGCAGGGTATCAGTTACTTCAGCACCGTAGTGCCTCGTCATCACGCCTCAGCCTTGAGGCCGTCCGGATTTACCTGGACTGCCAGCCTACACGCTTAAACCGGGACAACCGTCGCCCGGCTAACCTAACCTTCTCCGTCCCCCCTTCGCAGTAACACCAAGTACAGGAATATTAACCTGTTTCCCATCGACTACGCCTTTCGGCCTCGCCTTAGGGGTCGACTCACCCTGCTCCGATTAACGTTGAACAGGAACCCTTGGTCTTCCGGCGAGCGGGCTTTTCACCCGCTTTATCGTTACTTATGTCAGCATTCGCACTTCTGATACCTCCAGCAGACCTCACAGTCCACCTTCGACGGCTTACAGAACGCTCCCCTACCCAACAGCGCTTACGCGCCGCTGCCGCAGCTTCGGTGCATGGTTTAGCCCCGTTACATCTTCCGCGCAGGCCGACTCGACCAGTGAGCTATTACGCTTTCTTTAAATGATGGCTGCTTCTAAGCCAACATCCTGGCTGTCTGTGCCTTCCCACATCGTTTCCCACTTAACCATGACTTTGGGACCTTAGCTGGCGGTCTGGGTTGTTTCCCTCTTCACGACGGACGTTAGCACCCGCCGTGTGTCTCCCGTGATAACATTCTCCGGTATTCGTAGTTTGCATCGGGTTGGTAAGCCGGGATGGCCCCCTAGCCGAAACAGTGCTCTACCCCCGGAGATGAGTTCACGAGGCGCTACCTAAATAGCTTTCGGGGAGAACCAGCTATCTCCCGGTTTGATTGGCCTTTCACCCCCAGCCACAAGTCATCCGCTAATTTTTCAACATTAGTCGGTTCGGTCCTCCAGTTAGTGTTACCCAACCTTCAACCTGCCCATGGCTAGATCACCGGGTTTCGGGTCTATACCCTGCAACTTAACGCCCAGTTAAGACTCGGTTTCCCTGCGGCTCCCCTATACGGTTAACCTTGCTACAGAATATAAGTCGCTGACCCATTATACAAAAGGTACGCAGTCACCCCATAAAAGAGGCTCCCACTGCTTGTACGTACACGGTTTCAGGTTCTGTTTCACTCCCCTCGCCGGGGTTCTTTTCGCCTTTCCCTCACGGTACTGGTTCACTATCGGTCAGTCAGGAGTATTTAGCCTTGGAGGATGGTCCCCCCATATTCAGACAGGATACCACGTGTCCCGCCTTACTCATCGAGCTCACAGCTTGTGCACTTTTGTGTACGGGACTATCACCCTGTACCGTCGGACTTTCCAGACCGTTCCACTAATGCACAAGCTGATTCAGGCTCTGGGCTGCTCCCCGTTCGCTCGCCGCTACTGGGGGAATCTCGGTTGATTTCTTTTCCTCTGGGTACTTAGATGTTTCAGTTCCCCAGGTTCGCCTCGCAACACTATGTATTCATGTTGCGATGATGCACTGAGTGCACCGGGTTTCCCCATTCGGACATCGACGGCTGTAGCGGTTCATATCACCTTACCGTCGCTTTACGCAGATTAGCACGTCCTTCATCGCCTCTGACTGCCAGGGCATCCACCGTGTACGCTTAGTCGCTTAACCTCACAACCCACAGGCGTTTTGCAACGCTGCGTGCTGCAAGCATTTGAGAGACTCGAACGCGTCGCCTGTGCACCCCTTATTACGGAGGAGTGCGGCGCGCGTCGTTTCAATTTTCAGCTTGTTCCGGATTGTTAAAGAGCAGTAAAACTTCGCAATGCACTCGAAAATGCATTCTGAAGTTTTGTTTGGGTATCAACGGGGAGTTGATGGTGGAGCTAAGCGGGATCGAACCGCTGACCTCCTGCGTGCAAGGCAGGCGCTCTCCCAGCTGAGCTATAGCCCCAAAAGTCTGGTAAAACCCGTCGACCAGTGATCCTGAAAACAGGATTTGGTAGGCCTGAGTGGACTTGAACCACCGACCTCACCCTTATCAGGGGTGCGCTCTAACCACCTGAGCTACAAGCCTGCCGGGGTTTTACTGCTTCTTTACTTTTCTATCAGACAATCTGTGTGAGCACTTCGCGGGAAGGTATCTTCAGGTAAGGAGGTGATCCAACCGCAGGTTCCCCTACGGTTACCTTGTTACGACTTCACCCCAGTCATGAATCACAAAGTGGTAAGCGCCCTCCCGGAGGTTAAGCTACCTACTTCTTTTGCAACCCACTCCCATGGTGTGACGGGCGGTGTGTACAAGGCCCGGGAACGTATTCACCGTGGCATTCTGATCCACGATTACTAGCGATTCCGACTTCACGGAGTCGAGTTGCAGACTCCGATCCGGACTACGACGCACTTTGTGAGGTCCGCTTGCTCTCGCGAGGTCGCTTCTCTTTGTATGCGCCATTGTAGCACGTGTGTAGCCCTACTCGTAAGGGCCATGATGACTTGACGTCATCCCCACCTTCCTCCGGTTTATCACCGGCAGTCTCCTTTGAGTTCCCGACCGAATCGCTGGCAACAAAGGATAAGGGTTGCGCTCGTTGCGGGACTTAACCCAACATTTCACAACACGAGCTGACGACAGCCATGCAGCACCTGTCTCAGAGTTCCCGAAGGCACCAAAGCATCTCTGCTAAGTTCTCTGGATGTCAAGAGTAGGTAAGGTTCTTCGCGTTGCATCGAATTAAACCACATGCTCCACCGCTTGTGCGGGCCCCCGTCAATTCATTTGAGTTTTAACCTTGCGGCCGTACTCCCCAGGCGGTCGACTTAACGCGTTAGCTCCGGAAGCCACGCCTCAAGGGCACAACCTCCAAGTCGACATCGTTTACGGCGTGGACTACCAGGGTATCTAATCCTGTTTGCTCCCCACGCTTTCGCACCTGAGCGTCAGTCTTCGTCCAGGGGGCCGCCTTCGCCACCGGTATTCCTCCAGATCTCTACGCATTTCACCGCTACACCTGGAATTCTACCCCCTCTACGAGACTCAAGCCTGCCAGTTTCAAATGCAGTTCCCGGGTTGAGCCCGGGGATTTCACATCTGACTTAACAGACCGCCTGCGTGCGCTTTACGCCCAGTAATTCCGATTAACGCTTGCACCCTCCGTATTACCGCGGCTGCTGGCACGGAGTTAGCCGGTGCTTCTTCTGCGGGTAACGTCAATCGACGCGGTTATTAACCGCATCGCCTTCCTCCCCGCTGAAAGTACTTTACAACCCGAAGGCCTTCTTCATACACGCGGCATGGCTGCATCAGGCTTGCGCCCATTGTGCAATATTCCCCACTGCTGCCTCCCGTAGGAGTCTGGACCGTGTCTCAGTTCCAGTGTGGCTGGTCATCCTCTCAGACCAGCTAGGGATCGTCGCCTAGGTGGGCCATTACCCCGCCTACTAGCTAATCCCATCTGGGCACATCCGATGGTGTGAGGCCCGAAGGTCCCCCACTTTGGTCTTGCGACGTTATGCGGTATTAGCTACCGTTTCCAGTAGTTATCCCCCTCCATCGGGCAGTTTCCCAGACATTACTCACCCGTCCGCCACTCGTCACCCAAAGAGCAAGCTCTCCTGTGCTACCGTCCGACTTGCATGTGTTAGGCCTGCCGCCAGCGTTCAATCTGAGCCATGATCAAACTCTTCAATTTAAGTTTGATTTGCTTAAACAAGTTAAGCGGTGCTCATCTGTAAAACGTCATAATGAATTTCATTATGTGTTCACTCGTGAGGCTTGATATTTTTTACGTCCGGAGACGCTGATATCCATCCTGCGAGTGCCCACACAGATTGTCTGATAAATTGTTAAAGAGCAGTGCGAACAGCGGCTTAGCCGGTCTGTCGCGAGGGGCGTATAATACGCTTTCCCTCCTCAGAGTCAACCTCTTTTTCAGAAGCTTTTCTCCGGCGACGCAGTTTCCTGTGTCTCCTGAACCGTCATCCCGTTGCCGGTTTGCCGTGTCAGTGGAGGCGCATTATAGGGAGTTCTTCCGGGCTGACAAGTGCTAATCTCAAGTTTTTATTCAACCGCTCAATATTTAAACCACCTGCTTATTTTATGAACCAATTATCGCTTTTTACCCATAAAAAACGGGCCAAAAGGCCCGTTTTTTATTTGAGGAGTGTTATTGATGAGCTGTTATTACACTGTCTTTAACATCCATTTCGATAGTTTTGCCCGGAACCAATACACCGGAAAGTATTTGCTGAGCCAGCGGATTTTCAATCTGCTGCTGAATAGCTCGTTTAAGTGGACGCGCGCCATAAACCGGATCGTAGCCATTCTCACCAAGCAATTTAATCGCTTCACTGGAAATGTGCAGTTTATAACCGCGATCTTCCAGACGCTTATACAAACGCTGCAACTGAATATGCGCGATTGAAGCGATATGTTTCTCAGCTAATGGATGGAACACAACCACTTCATCAATACGGTTAACAAACTCAGGGCGGAAATGCTGCCCTACTACTCCCATGACGATATCTTTCATTTCGCCATAATTGAGATTGCCGAAACGCTCCTGAATCAAATCCGATCCCAAATTCGATGTCATGATGACAACTGAATTGCGGAAATCCACAGTTCGTCCTTGTCCATCGGTTAAGCGCCCATCATCGAGAACTTGCAACAGGATGTTGAACACATCTGGATGTGCTTTCTCTACTTCATCCAGAAGAATGACTGAATAAGGACGACGACGAACCGCTTCTGTTAAATAGCCGCCCTCTTCATAGCCAACATAACCAGGAGGCGCACCGACCAGTCGCGACACAGAATGTTTTTCCATGAATTCAGACATGTCGATACGTACCATCGCGTCATCGCTATCAAACAAGAAGTTCGCCAATGCCTTGCACAGCTCAGTTTTACCTACCCCTGTCGGCCCAAGGAATAAGAAAGAACCGATCGGGCGATTAGGATCCGACAATCCCGCGCGGCTACGGCGAATAGCATTCGATACAGCTTCAACCGCTTCGTCCTGGCCGATGACACGTGCGTGCAGTTCTTGCTCCATACGTAAAAGCTTATCGCGCTCGCCTTCCATCATGCGCGCCACAGGAATGCCGGTCCATCGCGCTAACACATCGGCAATTTCAACGTCGGTAACTCGATTACGCAGCAGCTTCATCATCTTGCCTTCAGCCTGAGTCGCTGCAGCCAGTTGTTTCTCAAGCGCTGGAATCTTGCCGTACTGCAACTCGGACATTTGGCCGAGGTCGCCTAAGCGGCGAGCCTGCTCAAGTGTAAGGCGCGCTTGCTCAAGTTCAGCCTTGATGTTCTGCGTACCGGATAAAGATGCTTTTTCCGCTTTCCACTCATCTTCAAGTTCAGCGTACTCACGCTCTTTTTGATTCAGCTCACTCTCTAACATCTCAAGACGTTTGATGCTGGCGTCATCCGCTTCTTTCTTAAGTGCCTGCTGCTCCAGTTTCAGCTGAATAATCCGGCGTTCAAGACGGTCAAGCGATTCAGGCTTAGAGTCCATCTGCATGCGGATGCTTGAGGCCGCCTCATCAATCAAGTCAATCGCCTTGTCGGGTAGCTGGCGATCAGCAATGTAGCGATGCGATAAGGTTGCGGCCGCGACGATAGCCGGATCGGTAATTTGAACGTGGTGATGCAATTCATAACGCTCTTTCAGCCCACGCAGAATAGCGATGGTGTCTTCAACGCTTGGCTCAGCGACGTAGACTTTCTGAAAACGACGTTCTAACGCAGCATCTTTCTCTATATATTGACGATACTCATCCAGCGTCGTCGCGCCCACACAGTGCAACTCACCACGCGCCAATGCAGGTTTAAGCATATTACCAGCGTCCATCGCGCCGTCAGCTTTACCCGCGCCAACCATAGTATGCAGCTCATCAATAAACAGGATGACATTTCCCTCCTGTTTAGAAAGATCGTTCAATACACCTTTTAAGCGCTCTTCAAACTCACCACGGTATTTTGCGCCCGCCACCAGCGCGCCCATATCCAACGCCAGTACGCGGCGGCCTTTTAAACCCTCCGGTACTTCACCATTAATGATGCGCTGAGCCAGTCCTTCAGCAATAGCCGTTTTACCCACGCCAGGTTCACCAATAAGCACGGGATTGTTTTTGGTGCGCCGTTGCAATACCTGAATAGTCCGGCGAATCTCTTCATCACGACCGATTACTGGATCGAGTTTGCCTAATTCAGCACGCTCGGTTAGATCGATGGTGTATTTTTTCAATGCCTGCCGCTGATCTTCAGCCCCTTGATCACTCACGTTTTCTCCTCCACGCATCTGGTCAATGGCCTTGGTTAGCTTTTCATTGGTTGCGCCAGCAGATTTAAGGATATCTGCCAAAGAACCACGTGAATCGAGGGCCGCCAGAACAAATAATTCAGATGAAATAAAATTGTCGCTGCGCTTCTGCGCCAGCTTGTCACATAAATTGAGCACACGGACTAAATCAGATGAAGGCTGAACATCACCTTCAGTCCCTTCCACTTGAGGCAGACGATCGACCGCCTGCTCTACCTGCGTGCGTAAGGTTGCAACGTCCGCACCTGCAGACGTTAATAATGGACGTACCGTTCCGCCTTCTTGATTAAGCAACGCGCTCATCAAGTGCAGAGGTTCGATAAATTGATTGTCATGTCCCAGAGCGAGGGACTGCGCATCGGCGAGAGCCAGTTGGAATTTGTTGGTAAGACGATCCAGACGCATGATTCCTCCCATTACAGGTCAAAATGCTACTGGAGATTAAATGAGGTCATCCCTCAAAATTTCAAGGTTAATGACCTGAGATGAGAGTAAAAAACATACTAACCGGATCGTCTTATGGCGTAAGGTTATATCAGCCAGATCAAAGTTGCCATACGACCGGTAACACCATCACGGCGAAAGGAGAAGAAATTGTCTGGTTCGCTGAAGGTGCAACGCTTCACAGCGCTAACAGATTGCACGCCTGCCGCCTGCAGACGCTGATGCGCTAATAACACTATATCGGCATAAAATTTATTGCCAACTGGACGGAATGCCGCTGCCGCCTGAGGAGCTTTAGCCATGAAGGCACTACGTACCTCTGCGCCGACTTCAAATGCATTCGGACCAATTGCTGGTCCAAGCCATGCATGAATCTGATTAGGAGATGAACGAAACTGCGCCAGCGTGTTTTCTAATACGCCATCGCAAAGCCCACGCCACCCCGCATGTGCAGCGGCGACTTCCGTTCCATCCGCCGAGCAGAACAACACCGGTAAACAATCTGCTGTCATTACTGCACACACTACGCCTGCTTGATTAGTAATACATGCATCTGCACGCGGTATCTCATGTACGGAATGTGGCAGCCGGACAATATCGGTTGTGTGAACTTGATCCAGCCATTGTGGCATTGCGGGCAAGCCCGCTAGCTCCACCAGTCGTTGGCGATTGCTTTCGACATGTGATGACGAATCCCCGACATGGCTACCCAGATTCAGCGATTTCCAAGGTGCTGTACTCGTGCCGCCATAGCGTACAGTGGAACACGCTCGCACGCGGGACGGTACGGGCCAATCGGGGATAATCAAACTCATAACCAGTCCATTTGATCCTTGAACTCTTCAGTATCCGCTTTCAAAGCGTTAACTAAATCGATCATGTCTTGCGGGATTGGTGCATGAAATTCCATTTCAATACCGGTGATAGGGTGATACAGACGCAGCATGGTTGCATGCAGTGCCTGGCGATCGAAGCCACGTAATGTGGAGATGAACGCTTCAGATGCACCTTTTGGCGGACGTGGACGACCACCATAAAGCGGATCGCCTACCAGCGGATGGTTAATATGCGCCATGTGGACACGAATCTGGTGGGTACGCCCCGTTTCCAGACGCAGGCGTAAACGCGTGTGTGCACGGAAATGCTCCATGATTCGATAGTGAGTAACCGCAGGTTTGCCCATCGGATGCACAGCCATATGCGTGCGCTTGGTTGAGTGACGGCTGATTGGCTCATCAACGGTACCGCCCGCTGTCATCGTACCGATTGCTACCGCTTCGTATTCACGCGTGATTTCACGCAGCTGCAGCGTTTCGACCAAGTGCGTTTGTGCAGGAACGGTTTTAGCTACCACCATTAATCCAGTGGTATCTTTATCAAGGCGATGGACGATGCCTGCGCGCGGAACATCCATTATGGCGGGGTAATGATGCAGCAATGCATTCAGCACCGTACCATCAGGATTTCCCGCGCCCGGATGCACCACAAAACCACGCGGCTTGTTAATCACCAGGATATCATCGTCTTCATAAACGATGTCGAGCGGCAGATTTTGCGGCTCCCAGCGTTGCGCTTCTTCGATCTCAGCGTCAATGGCGACACGTTCGCCACCTAACACTTTCTCTTTTGGTTTGTCGACAATCGTGTCGTTAACACTAACGCGACGGTTAAGGATCCATTCTTTTATACGAGAACGCGAATAATCAGGGAACAATTCTGCCAAAGTCTGATCTAAGCGTTGTCCGAGTTGTGATTCGGATACCGTTGCGGTGAGTTGAACTTGTTGTGCCATATACAGCTTCTTCGTTAACGTTGGGTTTTCACGGCGATGCCGTTTAATATAATGTGCTATCGTACCTGGTCATTACCGGGAGCTATACGGACAGCTTCCGCCATAACATTTTGAGGATAATCATTTCGTCATGACGCGTATGAAACATCTGGTGGCTGCTGCCACACTGAGCCTGGCCCTTGTGGGTTGTTCCGGCTCTAATGACGCGGTACCGGACAGCCCGCCTTCTGAAATCTATGCCACAGCGCAGCAAAAGCTGCAGGACGGTAACTTTAAAGCGGCGATTAAGCAACTGGAAGCGCTGGATAATCGTTATCCGTTCGGTCCTTATTCACAGCAGGTTCAGCTGGATTTGATCTACGCGTATTATAAAAATGCCGATCTGCCATTAGCACAGGCGGCTATTGCTCGCTTCATGCGTTTGAATCCTACTCATCCAAACATCGACTATGTCATCTATATGAAAGGCCTGACGGATATGGCGTTAGATGATTCGGCGCTGCAAGGCTTCTTCGGCATTGATCGTTCTGATCGTGATCCGACCCATGCCCGTGATGCATTCCGTGACTTCTCGCAGCTGCTGCGCAGTTATCCGAACAGCCAATATTCAGCTGACGCGCAAAAACGTCTGGTCTACTTGAAAGATCGTTTAGCGAAATATGAACTGTCCGTGGCGCAATTCTATACTAAGCGCGAGGCTTATGTCGCGGTCGTTAACCGTGTGGAAGGTATGATGCGCGATTATCCCGATACGCAGGCCACGCACGATGCGCTGTCGCTGATGGAAAATGCCTACCGTCATCTTCAACTAAACGCAGAAGCAGATAAAGTGGCAAAGATTATTGCTGCTAATCAAGTCAGCTAATTTTCATTACGCTTGAAACTAAAAAAGCAGCCTTCAATGGCTGCTTTTTTTATGCTCGGAAAAACATTAAAACTAGTGTTTTCCCGTTGAGCTAACCCATCAACAATGCGCTTTTAACGGCTACGCTTCAAGCCTTTTAACCCGCTTTCTTAGCCTTTCTCACAAATAACTGGCCTTGACAAAAAGTGACATTTTTTCGTGATCTAAATCACACATTTTGTCTGTTTTCGCGTTATGCTGAACTTACCAAGACGGAAATGACAGAGAGGTAAGAAATATGATTCTCAACATTACCAGTAAACAAATGGAAATCACTGCGGCTATCCGCAACCATGTCGAAGACCGTCTCGCCAAGCTAGAAAAGTGGCAAACTGACCTGATTAATCCCCATATTGTCTTGTCCAAAGAACCAAAAGAATTCGTGGCTGATGCCACTATAAATACGCCAAACGGCACTTTGGTGGCCAGCGCCAAACACGACGATATGTATACCGCAATAAATGATTTGATTGCTAAGCTCGAACGACAGCTCAATAAAGTTCAGCATAAAGCCGAAGCTCGCCGCGCAACGACCAGCGTAAAAGATTTCACACCGGCCAGCTAATCACTTCAACGACAAGTTTAACGCGCCTACGGGCGCGTTTTTTATTGACAGCTTCAAATCAGTACGGTTACTCTCAGTTCACTATTTTTGTGGAATTAATCATGAAACAACCTCTGTTTTTCTTCGCTTTCTTTTTTACCTTCCCCTAATTGGGAGGCAATTCGTCGTGTGAAAACGAAAGCGAAGACGAACAACAAAGCCTCCCAACTGGGAGGCTTTTTTATTGGACAGCTTACAGGTGATCCCTATGAATCCCGATAATCCATTACTGGCGTTGCGCGACAGAATCAGCGCGGTCGATGAAAAACTACTGACTCTTTTAGCAGAACGCCGTTCGCTGGCCGTTGAGGTTGCACAGGCTAAACTTGAAACCCATCGCCCTATTCGTGATGTAGAACGCGAACGCGCTTTGCTGGAGCATTTGATCGTACTGGGCAAGAAACACCATTTGGATGCACACTACATCACACGGCTTTTCCAGTTAGTGATTGAGGATTCTGTATTAACTCAACAGGCGCTCCTGCAAAAGAATCTGAACCATCCTCATGCGCAGGCTGCCCGCATTGCTTTTTTAGGTCCAAAAGGTTCCTATTCTCACCTTGCTGCACGTAAATACGCAGCGCGCCATTTTGACAATATGGTTGAAAGCGGCTGTCTTAAGTTTCATGACATTATTAAACACGTTGAAAATGGCTTAGCCGATTACGCGGTATTGCCGATAGAAAATACCAGTTCGGGTTCGATCAATGATGTTTACGATTTGCTTCAGCAAACAAGTTTGTCGATTGTGGGCGAACTGACTTTGCCCATCGATCATTGCGTGTTGATCAATGGCACCACCGATCTTCAGCAGATTGAAACGGTCTATAGTCATCCCCAGCCTTTCCAGCAATGTAGCCAGTTTATTAATCGTTTTCCACATTGGAAAATTGAGTACACCGAAAGTACCGCAGCAGCGATGGAGAAAGTCGCCGCACTCAATTCACCTAAAGTTGCAGCCTTAGGCAGTGAGGCTGGCGGAGAGCTTTATCAGTTACAGGTTCTTGAACGAAATCTGGCGAATCAGCAACAAAACCAGACGCGTTTCATTGTTCTGGCTCGTAAACCGATCGACGTTTCTGATCAGGTTCCCGCGAAAACCACACTCATCATGGCAACAGGACAGCAAGCAGGTGCGCTGGTTGATGCCCTGTTAGTCTTGCGACAACACAACCTGATCATGAGTAAACTTGAGTCACGTCCTATCAATGGAAATCCGTGGGAAGAGATGTTTTACATTGATGTGCAGGCAAATTTGCAGTCGGAAAAAATGCAGCAGGCATTACAAGAATTGAAAACGATGACGCGATCGCTGAAGGTATTGGGATGTTATCCAGGCGAAAATATCGTGCCGGTTGAACCTGGCGAATAAAAGAAAGGCATCCAACGGGATGCCTTTTTATTTACTGCCGGCTGTCGTTCGCCGAACGTAATAAGCTGCGGCTTTCCACCAGGAAGCGTTTGGCATGGTCGCCAAACCAGTGCTCGACCCGATTAAAGCTGTCAATGAAGGCTTGCTTATCACCCTGCTCCAGCAAGGTAATCGCTTCGCCAAAGCGTTGATAATAACGTTTTATCAGTGCCAGGTTATTTTCTGAAGACATAATAATGTCAGCATACAACTGCGGATCTTGGGCAAACAAGCGTCCAACCATCGCTAATTCCAACCGGTAGATTGGCGACGACAGCGCCAATAACTGATCGAGATTAACGTTTTCTTCAGCTAAATGCAGACCATAAGCAAAGGTCGCGAAATGCCGAAGCGCCTGTATGAACGCCATGTTTTGATCATGCTCTACAGCGCTAATACGATGTAAGCGAGCACCCCACACCTGCATTTGTTCCAAAAACCATTGATACGCTTCAGGTTGACGGCCATCACACCAAACCACAACCTGTTTCGCAAGGCTACCGCTGTCAGGCCCAAACATCGGATGCAACCCCAGCACCGGTCCTCCATGCGCGGCCAGCATCGCCTGAAGCGGGCGATTTTTCACTGAAGCTAAATCAACCAAAATGCAGTCATCAGGCAGCTGCGGCAGCTGCGCTATGACTTGTTCAGTTAAATGAATCGGAACACTGATAATCACCATGCCGGCATCGCTTAGCAGCGATTCAGCCTGCTCCCAATCCGCTTTATCGAGTATTTTTACGGTATAACCTGACAGGGTCAGCATCTTTTCAAATAGCCTGCCCATCTGGCCATTTCCGCCAACGATCACCACTGGACGCAATTCAGGACAAAGCGTTTTGAAACCTTTGTCATTTTCGCTGGTGTAGGATTCACGCATTACGCGGCGCAGCACATCTTCGATAAGATCAGGCGGCACACCCAACGCTTCCGCTTCCTTACGGCGCGACGCCAGCATTGAAGCTTCACGTTCTGGCACATAAATAGGCAAGCCATAACGGCTTTTGACTTCGCCTACCTCAGCGACCAGTTCAAGCCGCTTTGCCAGCAGATCGAGCAGCGCCTTGTCTACATTATCTATTTGATCGCGTAACGCGGTCAGTTCAGCAACCATTGCTCATTACACCTCGTGTGACAGACGCGCCGACAGCACTCCTTGCAGATCCTGATGCATATCACGTAGCAAAACTTCAGTGACTTCCCAATTGATGCAGGCATCAGTGACGGAAACGCCATATTTCATTTCACTGCGTGGTTGCTCAGAAGATTGGCTCCCTTCATTGATATGGCTCTCCAACATCAAACCAATAATCGAACGGTTACCATCTTTGATCTGGGCGACAGCTGACTCAGCTACCCCAGGCTGGCGACGGAAGTCTTTATTAGAATTACCATGGCTGCAATCTATCATTAAGGCTGGACGCAGTCCCGCCTTGAGCATCTCTTTTTCGCATTGTGCAACATCTTCTGGCCCGTAATTTGGCGTTTTTCCACCACGGAGAATGACGTGACCGTCTGGATTGCCTTGAGTTTGCAGCAAGCAAACTTGACCAGACTGATTGATACCGACAAAACGATGTGGCATTGCAGCTGCGCGCATTGCATTGATGGCCGTGCCAAGACTACCATCTGTTCCGTTTTTAAAACCAACCGGCATTGAAAGACCTGATGCCATTTCACGGTGAGTTTGCGATTCAGTCGTACGAGCACCAATCGCCGACCAGCTGAACAAATCGCCTAAATATTGTGGACTGTTAGGATCTAGGGCTTCAGTGGCCAATGGCAGACCCATTTCCACTAAATTCACTAACAGCTTACGTGCAATGTGTAAGCCCCTTCCATATCAAACGAATTGTCCATATAAGGATCGTTGATCAAACCTTTCCAACCTACGGTCGTACGAGGTTTTTCAAAATAGACGCGCATAACGAGGTACAGCTGATCCTTCAACTGTTCAGAAAGGGTTTGCAGACGGCGAGCGTAATCAAGTGCAGCTTCTGTATCGTGAATTGAACATGGGCCACACACCACCAAAAGACGCGGATCGCGGCCTGCGATAATGTCAGAAATCGTCTGGCGAGATGCAGCAACCTGCTCTTGTTGCTGGGCATTCAGTGGGAATTTCGCCTTTAACTCTTCTGGCGTGATCAATATTTGTTCATCTGCGATATGCACATTATTCAGCGCGTCTTTTTGCATGATTACGATCCTTTTCTCGTTTATGCGGTCAAGGGATCCTCTAAGAGGATGTCGCACACTGTATCATAAAGAGTACGCCTTGCAATTAGTCTGTACATTTTTAATTACTATCAATAAAAATAACGCTTAATAAATAATTTAATTACTTTAAAATGAACAACTTATATTTACATTGCGCTTAACCCGCACCTTCAATGCTGTAAAGTTATCATTACAATGCTGAACATGGGCACTTAAGTGACCTGTGTTAATCTGACGTCACTTTCTGCTTAATTCAGTAATTTCATATGACCGCTCATTTCGCTTCTATTACATTACGTCCATTCACCCTAGAGGATATTTCTGCCTTCACTGCCGCAGTCAATAACTCGCTCGACACTTTGCTTCCATGGATGGTCTGGGCACATGAAAATTATGAGGAAAAAGAAGCAGCCAGCTGGATCAACTTTACTCACTTGCAAAGAGCAACAGGTGAAGCGCATGAATTTGCCATTGTAGATGAGCAAGATCGGCTATTAGGTGGCGCAGGTATTCGCTTTTCACGTTTTCAAGGTGACTTTAGTGCATTGGGATATTGGGTTCGCAGCGATGTTCAAGGAAAAGGCATTGCCAGCCAGGCGGTAAACCAACTGCTTAAGTTTGGATTTGAACGTCCTGCTATTAAAACGATTGAGATCCTGGCAGCAGAGGCCAATACAGCAAGCAGGAGAGTGGCAGAAAAATGCGGAGGGCGTTTTGTTGATTACCGCTACGGGTTGATCATTTTAGACAGCGGTCCGGTTAATACCGCGATTTATCATTTTCATCGGCCACAGAAATAAGCTCACAGAGATTCTGGCGTGATGATGACATTGTGTCCGCAGGTATATTTCCCTCATTATAATAAAAAAGGGGCTGGCATTTCGCCAACCCCTTGTTTGCTATTAACTTTTAGATGTCGCGCTAGCGATACCTTAGTTAAGACGCTCTTTGATACGAGCAGACTTACCAGTACGCTCACGCAGGTAGTACAGTTTGGCTTTACGCACAGCGCCACGACGTTTAACAGCGATGCTGTCAATTACTGGTGAGTGAGTTTGGAAAACACGCTCAACGCCTTCGCCGTTAGAAATTTTGCGAACAGTGAATGCAGAGTGCAGACCGCGGTTACGAATAGCGATAACCACGCCCTCGAATGCCTGCAGACGTTTCTTAGAACCTTCAACGACCCATACTTTCACTTCCACGGAATCACCCGGACGGAAAGAAGGTACGTCCTGTTTCATCTGCTCTTGTTCAATTTGCTTAATAATGTTGCTCATAATTAAATCTCTTATCCTGGGTAAACTGATAGTCGGGGAAGATCACTCTTCCACATCATCGTTTTGCTGCTGCTGAAATTCACGTTTGAATTCCTTTAGCAACCTTGCTTGCTCTTCAGTCAGAGCCAGGTTTTCCAGAAGTTCAGGTCTTCTTAGCCAGGTACGGCCTAGCGACTGTTTGAGGCGCCAACGGCGAATATCGGCATGGTTGCCTGACAGTAAAACTGCCGGAACATCCTTGCCTTCTAACACTTCAGGTCGGGTGTAGTGTGGACAATCCAGCAAACCATCCGAGAACGAATCCTCATCGGCTGACGCTTGCTTACCCAGCACACCAGGAATAAACCGGGCAACTGAGTCAATCAACGTCATGGCTGGTAATTCTCCGCCACTGAGTACGTAATCGCCGATTGACCATTCTTCATCAATTTCGGTTTGGATTACGCGCTCATCAATCCCTTCATAACGACCACAGACCAGAATTAACTTGTTCTGCGTCGCTAACTCACAAACGCCCTGTTGGTCGAGTTTGCGCCCCTGAGGTGAAAGATATATCACCTTAGCCCCGTCTCCCGCCGCTGCTTTCGCTGCGGAGATGGCATCCCGTAAAGGTTGTACCATCATTAACATTCCCGGTCCGCCGCCATAAGGACGATCATCCACGGTGCGGTGCCGGTCAAGCGCGAAGTCACGCGGACTCCAGCTTTGAATACTAAGCAGGCCATTTTTTACTGCCCGGCCAGTTACCCCGTAATCGGTAATAGCGCGAAACATTTCTGGAAACAGGCTAATAACACCAATCCACATTGTATTCGCCGTTACGTTACCCTGTGATTCGGAGATCAAAAACCAGGATCCCAATCTACTTCGATGAGGCCAGTAGTGAGATCGACTTTCTTGATAACCTGTTCATCAAGAAACGGAATCAACCGCTCCTGAGCACCGAACGCATCTTTCAGGTTTGCCTTAACAACGAGTACGTCGTTCGAGCCGGTTTCCATCAAATCAATGACTTTGCCCAACTCGTAGCCTTCAAGGTTAACAACCTGGCAACCCATAAGGTCTTTCCAGTAATAGTCACCGTTATCCAGCGCTGGCAACTGCGTCGAATCAACCTTGATTTCGCAATTGGTTAATTGAGCCGCCGCATCCCGATCATCGAAGCCTTTGACTTTGATAATCAGGTCCTGATTGTGGTGCTTCCAACCCTCTAGCTCAACCTGATGCCATTTACCGGCACGCTGGATAAACCAAGGTTGGTAGTCGAAGATGCTTTCAGCGTCTTCAGTGGAGGAAAACACTTTGAGCCAACCGCGGATGCCGTATGCGGCCCCCATTTTACCCAAAACAATGGGATTAACGGGAGGCTGTGCGGCAAGTTGTTTGCTCATGCTCACCACCGTGACAGATTAAGCTGCTTTCTTTGCTTCTTTGATCAGCGCGTTAACGCGATCAGAAAGCGTAGCGCCCTGGCCAACCCAGTGCTCGATGCGATCCAGGTCCAGACGCAGACCTTCAGCCTGACCAGAAGCGATCGGGTTGAAGAAACCTACGCGCTCGATGAAGCGACCGTTGCGTGCATTACGGCTGTCAGTAACGACGACCTGATAGAACGGACGCTTTTTAGCGCCGTGACGTGCCAAACGAATTGTTACCATAACATCCTCTTCAGTTAATAAAACACCCGGCTCCATCGGGGAATGGAGTCCGGGTGCTGTATAAAAAGCCCGAAAATTTTACTCATTTTGGCGAAAAAAGCAACCTAATAGCGTTTCTTTCGGGCTTTTTTGTGGAACGATTAACGTCCCGGGAAACCTGGCGGCATCATGCCTTTCATACCGCGCATCATTTTTGCCATGCCACCTTTCTTCATTTTCTTCATCATGCGCTGCATATCATCAAACTGCTTAAGTAAGCGGTTAACGTCCTGCACCTGCATGCCTGAACCGGTCGCAATACGACGTTTACGCGACCCTTTAATGAGTTCCGGCTTTTCGCGCTCTTTGCGCGTCATTGAATTAATGATGGCTTCCATGCGCACCAGCACTTTGTCGTCCATTTGCGATTTAACGTTATCTGGCAGTTGGCCCATGCCTGGCAGTTTGCCCATCAGACTAGCCATGCCGCCCATGTTGCGCATCTGCTTCAACTGCTCAAGAAAATCGTTTAAATCGAAACCGTCACCGGTTTTTAATTTTTTCGCCAGCTTTTCAGCTTGCTCGCGGTCAACTTTACTCTCGATATCTTCAATCAGCGACAGCACGTCGCCCATGCCGAGAATACGTGATGCGATACGTTCTGGATAAAAAGGCTCCAGTGCCTCGGTCTTCTCACCGACACCCATGAACTTAATCGGTTTGCCGGTAATATGACGAATTGACAGCGCAGCACCGCCGCGAGCATCACCATCCACTTTGGTCAGAATAACGCCTGTCAGCGGCAATGCTTCGTTAAATGCTTTAGCCGTGTTAGCCGCATCCTGGCCGGTCATGGCATCAACCACAAACAGTGTTTCAACCGGATTAATCGCGGCATGAACCTGTTTGATTTCGTCCATCATCGCTTCATCAACGTGCAAACGACCGGCAGTATCCACCAGCAACACGTCGTAAAACTTCAGTTTGGCTTCTTTCAACGCATTGTTAACAATGTCGACGGGTTTCTGACTCACGTCGGATGGGCAGAAATCAACCCCAACCTGTTGAGCCAAAGTCTCAAGCTGTTTAATCGCTGCAGGACGATAAACGTCAGCAGAAACAACCAGGACTTTCTTTTTATGCTTTTCACGCAGGAACTTACCCAGTTTCCCGACGCTGGTCGTTTTACCCGCACCTTGTAAACCGGCCATCAGCACAACAGCAGGTGGCTGCGCAGCTAAATCAAGCGCATTATTCTCTGCCCCCATTGCTGCAACCAGTTCGTTGCGGACGATTTTGATGAACTCTTGGCCTGGCGTCAGGCTTTTATTGACGTCATGGCCTACTGCACTCTCTTTTACGCGACTGATAAAGTCACGTACAACTGGCAGTGCAACGTCAGCTTCGAGCAACGCCATGCGAACTTCACGCAGCGTGTCTTTAATGTTGTCTTCGGTCAGCCTTCCGCGGCCACTGATATTACGCAGGCTTTGCGATAAACGATCGGTTAAATTATCAAACATTTTCTCTCACTTAAAAAATCGCGAGGCGCCTGATCGGCAGAATGCGGCGGATTATAACACGAAGCATCAGCGATCTCTGCAATTGACCCTCAGATCGTTTGGAGCATACTGCTGCTGGCGCTATACTGCTTTTTTCCTTATATCTGACTGATACCCGAAAGGATCTATGTCCGTTTTCTCGATTGTGGCGCTGTTCGCCTACTCCCTAAGCCTTGCACTGATCATTCCCAGCTTGTTAAAACGTAACGGTGGCTGGCGGCGGATGGCGGTGCTTTCTGCCTGTGTGGCGCTGATTACCCACGCGGTGGCTCTGCAGCAACGCATTTTTGCCGTCGATGGCGGACAAAACTTAAGCCTGTTGAACATTGGATCGCTAGTCAGCTTACTGATCTGCGCCATCATGACGATTGTCGCCTCACGCAATCGTGGCTGGCTGTTGTTACCGATTGTTTACAGTTTTGCGCTGATCAACCTGGCTTTTGCTACCTTCGTTCCCAACGCGTTCATTACTCATCTTGAAACCACGCCGGGCATGATGATTCACATCGGCCTGTCGCTGTTTGCCTACGCCACACTCATTATCGCGGCCCTCTACGCGCTGCAGCTGGCTTGGATTGACTATCAGTTAAAAAATAAAAAATTGGCGTTTACCCAAGATATGCCGCCGCTGCTTACCATTGAGCGCAAGATGTTTCATATTACCCAAGTGGGCGTTGTGCTGCTGACACTGGTGCTTTGTACCGGTTTGTTTTATATGCATAACCTGTTCAGTGCCGAGAATGTTGATAAAGCAGTACTTTCCATCATTGCATGGTTCGTCTATATCGTTCTGCTTTGGGGACACTATCATGAGGGTTGGCGCGGTCGTCGCGTAGTCTGGTTCAACTGCGGCGGCGCGTTGCTGTTAACCATGGCTTATTTCGGCAGCCGTGTTTTACAGCACCTACTCACTTCCGCCTCACATTAATTAAGGAAGTCCTGCGTTGGAACATGTTTCGACCACCACGCTGATCGTAACGCTAATCATTATGGTACTGGTTTCGGCTTATTTTTCAGGTTCAGAAACTGGCATGATGACGCTTAACCGCTACAAGCTGCGTCATCAAGCTAAAAGCGGGCATCGCGGAGCGCGTCGCGTTGAAAAGTTACTGCGACGCCCCGATCGCCTGATTAGCCTGGTGCTGATTGGCAATAACCTGGTTAATATCCTCGCGTCGGCCTTAGCGACCATAGTTGGAATGCGCCTGTATGGCGATGCCGGTGTCGCTATCGCTACCGGTGTGCTCACGTTTGTCGTTTTGGTATTTTCCGAAGTCCTCCCTAAAACCATCGCCGCACTTTATCCAGAAAAAGTGGCCTATCCTAGCAGCGTACTGCTTGGGCCATTGCAATATGTCATGCTGCCCTTGGTCTGGCTGTTAAACACCATAACGCGTATTTTGATGCGTATGGTGGGGATGAAAACCGATGGTTCTATCAACTCCGCACTAAGCAAAGAAGAGCTACGCACTATCGTTTATGAGTCACGTAATTTGATATCACGCCGTAACCAGGACATGCTTCTTTCGGTGCTTGATTTGGAAAAAGTCAGCGTTGACGACATCATGGTGCCGCGTAATGAGATTGTTGGCATTAATATCAACGATGACTGGAAATCCGTGGCCCGCCAGCTCAGCCATTCGCCACACGGACGCATCGTATTGTTTCGTGATTCGCTCGATGATTGTGTAGGCATGCTGCGTGTACGCGAAGCCTGGCGCATGATGACAGAAAAAGAGTTCAACAAAGAGACGCTGCTACGCGCTGCTGATGAAATCTATTATGTACCGGAAGGCACACCATTGAATGTGCAGCTGGTTAAATTTCAGCGCAACAAGAAGAAAGCCGGTTTGGTGGTTGATGAATATGGTGACATCAAAGGTTTGGTGACTATCGAAGATATTCTTGAAGAGATCGTTGGCGATTTCACTACCTCTATGTCACCTTCACTTGCAGAAGAAGTGATGCCACAAAACGATGGTTCAGTCTTGATTGAAGGAAGCGCCAATGTGCGCGAAATCAACAAAGCCTTTAACTGGAACCTACCTGAAGAAGAAGCACGTACCATTAATGGGATGTTGCTTGAGGCGCTGGAAGAGATTCCACAAATGAAGACGCGCATTCAAATTGGTCACTACGACATTGATATTCTGGATGTGCAGGACAATATGGTGAAGCAGGTCAAAATCACACCAAAGACGCCATTGAAATCTTCCGTCGGCTCCTAAATTGCCTATAAAAAACGCCGCTAAATGCGGCGTTTTTTGGCAGGTAATCGCAAAACTAGATGTGCAGTTCCTGCAATTTCTCTTTTGGTAGTTTCAGATCTTCGTTGTGATTAACGCCGATATCATGTGCCAGAACGTTGCGGGCAATTTGCTGCGCTTCATCTAATGAATGCAGTTTGTAGCTACCACACTGATATTCGTTGAGTTCAGGGATCTGATTCTGATCTTTTACCTTCAGAACATCTTCCATCGCCTCTTTCCACGCTTTCGCTACGCGTTGCTCATCTGGCGTCCCGATCAGACTCATATAGAAACCAGTACGGCAACCCATCGGTGAGATATCAACGATTTCGACACCGTCACCATTCAGGTGATCGCGCATGAATCCTGCAAAAAGATGCTCAAGCGTATGAATACCGCGCTCAGTCAGGATCTCAATGTTAGGTCGGCAGAAACGCAGGTCGAAAACAGTAATTGTATCGCCGTTTGGCGTCTTCATGGTTTTCGCTACACGCACTGCAGGCGCAGCCATGATGGTGTGATCAACAGTAAAACTATCCAGTAATGGCATTACGTCGCCTCCTGTTCTGAGAATTTTTTTAAAACAATGAAACTTTTCTGTTCGCCCAACGTCTGAATATATGAAAGACGCGCATTTGTTATCATCATCCCTGACAACAGAGATGTTAATTTGGCCACATTGATGTGGCCTTTTTCTTTTTCTACCCTTCCCGGCTCGCCAGATACGTTTCCAGATCCAACGTATCATTCGCTTCAAGCTGCTGCTGTTTAGACACAGACTCTTGCGCCTGACGCGTGAAGTCTTCTTCGCTTAACACTTCCAAAGATTCTTCACACAGCAAATGACGATATTGTTCTGCCAATGCTATACCGGTTCCGGTCAAACCATTATCCTTCATCGCGTGAAGGATGCGCGCTGAATAGGTTAGCTCAGGATCATCAAACGATGCCACCAGTTGATCGCAAACTTGTTGATATTGCGTGCTGCCCTGATTGCTGTCTAACACCTCAGCGACACGACGCAGATCTGCAAACAATGTTTTGCCCACTTCTTGCAGCGAATGCTCCGCTTCACCACATCCTACCGCAATTTTTTGGCCCGGCTTACGCCCTTCCAATACAACACGATTCCAGTTTTGACGAGTGCACTGCAGCTCTTCAGCGCTCATTTCAGGCGCATCTGCCAGCGTGCACCAAATCAGGAACAGATCAAGGAAGCGTACCTGATTTTCATCGACGCCAATTGCAGAGAAGGGATTGATATCAAGTGAACGGACTTCAATGTATTCAATGCCGCCACGCAGCAGCGCATCAGATGGCGCTTCGCCAGAGCGCGTAACACGCTTAGGACGAATAGGTGCATAGAGCTCGTTCTCAATTTGCAGGACATTGGTATTAAGCTGAAGCCAGTTACCCTCTGCATCTTTGGTGCCCATCTCTGCAAACTCTTCTGATGGCGTTTTAATCGCCTTCTTGAGTGCCGAAACATAACCGTCCAAAGAATTGAACGTGATACCCAACGAACTTTGAGATTTGTTGGTATACCCAAGATCGCTCAGACGAAGCGACGTTGCATAGGGCAGCCACAACATACCTTCATCATTGGTTTCAAATGGCAGCGCGCTTTCACGCCCTTGTAAAAAGCTGGAGCTGACAGCGGGTGATGCACCAAACAGGTAAGGAATCACCCATCCGAAGCGATAGTAATTTCGAATCAGGCGCAGATAACCAGCAGAAATGGTTTCTTTACCGCTTTCCACATCCTTCACATCGGCCCATTCCTGCCAGAAAGACAGCGGCAGTGAAAAGTTGTAATGAATGCCGGAGATGGTTTGCATCAGCGCGCCGTAGCGATTTTTCAGCCCTTCACGGTAGAGCGTTTTCATCCGGCCAATGTTGGAATTACCGTATTGCGCCAGCTCAATTTTATCTGCATCTTCAATCACGCAAGGCATACTGAACGGCCACATGCGCTCCTCGCCCAACTCACGCGCAACATGGCGGTGAATATCGCGTAGAAAAGCCAACATGTGGTCGATGCTGTGATCAACCGGCGTGATAAATTCGAGCAGAGTTTCTGCGAAATCGGTGGTAATCCAGTCATGCTTAAGCGCAGACCCCAGAGATTCCGGGTGACCGCTCTCAGCAAGATGACCATTTGGCATTGATCGTAATGTTTCACGTTCGATACCACGTCCAATGCCTTTTAAAGCATTAGGGTGCGCTTCCAGCCAGGACAGCGCTTTAGATACGTCCGGGATCACATTAACCTCCCGCTGTGAGAATAATTTATTTTTGTTCAGCATAATGTTAACCGTAGCCTCGAATCTGTGCGAATCAATGCCACCATTGCATGCCCTGTAATGTGGCGGTCGCGATAACGATATAACGCAGCGTTTTACCGACGGCGAGAAACAGCATTGCCGGGAGCCAGGCGAAACGTAACCAGCCTGCGAGAACGCAGAGCAGATCACCTACCACCGGCAACCAACTGAATAGCAGTGCTGCAGGCCCTAATCGGTGTAACCACGTCATTGCTGTGTCATGCCATCGCCCCTGACGTTTTAGCGGCAGTAAGCGACCAAGAAGAATGTTGGTTAAGCCGCCCAAGGTGTTTCCCAACGATGCGGCCACAATCAACCCATAAACTGATGCTTTTTTAGCAATCAGTAAAGCAATCAGCAGTGCTTCAGAGCTTCCCGGTAAAAGCGTCGCGCTTAAAAAACTGCTGCCAAACAAAGAGGCGTAAACAAGGATTTCACTCACAGTAAGCGAACATCTACCACGTCCATACCTGCAGCTTTCGCTGCCTGCACGCCAAAATCAGCGTCTTCGAAAACAATACAACGTTCCGGCGCTACGCCCATGAGTTCTGCGCATCGTAAAAAAGTATCCGGTTCTGGTTTGTGGCGCTGCACGTCATCTGCACCAACCACTGCTGTAAACAACTCGCGTACACCCAGTTGGTTTAGCAAAGCCTCTGCCATGCTGTGCTCACTGCCCGTTCCAACTGCCATGGGACGACGGCCATAATAAGCCTTGACGACGTCCATTAAAGGAAGTGGATGCACGTTTTCCAACAGCATGGCTTTTACGGCAGCTGTTTTTTCAGCAGCGAGAAGAAGAGGATCATGAGTTGACTGATTTGTTTCAATAATAAACTGCGCCAGTTGCCAGGTCGGCGCACCATTGAAACTCACCATGCGTGCTTCATCCAGCGTCAATCCGTAGCGCGCCAGTACCTGATGCCACGCTTTTCGATGTGTCGGCTCGGTGTCAAGAATGGTGCCGTCCATATCGAAAATCAGGGCGTCATATTGATCGTACATTGTCACTCCGGACATTCAATAAATGAGCCATTACTTTAGCTTAATGTGTGCAGGTTGTCGCCAGGTGGGATGAACAGCAAATGCTTTGAAAGCATTAGGTATTTTTCTTTTCAGAAAAAGGTGATCCGGCTGGACGGCGTATAACCGTGTGGAATCACTGTAGATTTTTTAACAATTTGAGGAGGGTATAACATCATGGGAAATATTTTGGGTGCGTTATGGAATAACTCAACGCTGTTGGTTTTACTGAAATGCAGAAGGGTTAAGGCAGTGATTTTTGCTTTAAGCTGTGTTGACGGGTGTGGCAGCGTGTTATGGAGGTAGAGATTAAGAATATGGTGCATCCGGGAGGATTCGAACCTCCGACCGCTCGGTTCGTAGCCGAGTACTCTATCCAGCTGAGCTACGGATGCATAGGTAAAAATAGGTATAACAGAAAGGAGATAATTATTGGGTATAACGAAAAAGCGAATGGTGCATCCAGGAGGATTCGAACCTCCGACCGCTCGGTTCGTAGCCGAGTACTCTATCCAGCTGAGCTATGGATGCATGGGTAATTCGTTTTTATTGGACTTTCAGAAATCAACCTGGGAATGTTACGAAGAATGGTGCATCCAGGAGGATTCGAACCTCCGACCGCTCGGTTCGTAGCCGAGTACTCTATCCAGCTGAGCTATGGATGCATTTACTAAATTCTTGTACAACGCAGGGTGCTAACTACTCACCAAGAAAGGAACTGCTAATTCACTTTTAAAATTTCCGATGGTGCATCCAGGAGGATTCGAACCTCCGACCGCTCGGTTCGTAGCCGAGTACTCTATCCAGCTGAGCTATGGATGCATCGGAAATGGCGGTGAGGGAGGGATTCGAACCCTCGATGCAGCTTTTGACCGCATACTCCCTTAGCAGGGGAGCGCCTTCAGCCTCTCGGCCACCTCACCAAACGCGTTCTTCCGAACTGTGCTTCTGAACTTTACAACTGCTCATCGGCACTGCG
Source organism: Candidatus Pantoea bituminis (assembly GCF_018842675.1). Taxonomy (NCBI): domain Bacteria; kingdom Pseudomonadati; phylum Pseudomonadota; class Gammaproteobacteria; order Enterobacterales; family Erwiniaceae; genus Pantoea; species Candidatus Pantoea bituminis. Next base: position 752,675 of record NZ_JAGTWO010000004.1, on the reverse strand, counting down.
TGGCGCACATATTACTTCCTGGGACTTATAAGTCAAACAAATTTTTCCCACTGCTTGTTTGATTGAACAAATGACAGGCAATTGGCGCAAAATGACGGCAAAAAGAGTGAATAATCAACAAAGAAAGCATGCTGAAGTTAAAAAAGAGGGGAATATTGGGATAAAGAAAAAGGTAGGGATTGGGGTGAAATCGGTAGCGCCTCGCAAAATGCGAGACGCTGAATCCGTTAAACGCTCGTTTGCTGAGTTTTTTCGGCCTGGATACGCTGATAGATCTCTTCGCGATGCACAGACACTTCTTTCGGTGCATTAACACCGATACGAACCTGGTTACCTTTAACACCCAGCACCGTTACGGTCACCTCATCACCAATCATGAGGGTTTCACCAACTCGACGAGTTAGAATAAGCATTCTTTGCTCCTTGAAAGATTAAAAGAGTCGGGCCTGTTCGGACTCCCGGCATTATCCATCATTAAACGCTGAACATAGACTATGACAATTACACCAATGTAGATCGATGCGCCAATACATTCTGCTGATAGTTAGTTTAGCCGAAATACACTACATCAACCTGACTTTGTCATTACCTACTGTACATCGCATGAAAAAGCGCCGGAACAACCGTTCTGACGCTTGCTGCGATGCATTGTTTTATTTCATTACAAACGGCTGGAAACCCATGCTTCAACGCCTGCCAACGCACCATTCAGTGCTGCGGCATCAGTACCCCAGCTTGCGCCATATCGGGTCGACCGCCACCTTTACCACCTACCTGCTGCGCTAACTCTGCGACAAGTTCGCCAGCCTTTACACGATCGGTTAAGTCTTTGGTAACACCGGCAATAAGAGATACTTTCCCTTCGACTACTGTAGCCAACACAATCACCGCTGACCCCAGTTGATTCTTCAGGTCATCAACCATTGTGCGCAGCATTTTTGGCTCTACGTTGCTGAGTTCACTTACTAATAGCTTCGTCCCTTTAACGCTTATCGCATTGCTGCTCAGTGAAGCACTTTCCTGAGCCGCCTGCTGATCGCGTAATTGCTGCAACTCTTTTTCCAGTGCGCGGACATGATCAACCAAACCGCGGACTTTTTCATTCAGGTTGCTGCTATTCGCTTTTACCAGCTGTGCAATGTCGTGCAACTGGGTACTTTGAGCATTGACCTGAGCCAATGCGCCCTCGCCCGTTATCGCCTCAATACGACGAATACCTGCAGCTGTTCCGGATTCAGCCTGAATACGGAACAGGCCGATATCTCCGGTGCGTGCTGCGTGCGTGCCACCACAAAGCTCAACAGAGAAATCACCCATCGTCAGTACACGAACGCGCTGGTCATACTTCTCACCAAAAAGCGCCATTGCGCCTTTAGTTTTCGCAGCATCAAGATCCATGACTTCAGTTTCGACTGGCAGGTTACGTCGAATCTGGGTGTTTACGATATCTTCTACCTGACGAATTTCATCCGGTTTCATCGCTTCAAAATGTGAAAAATCGAAACGAAGATATTTGTCATTTACCAGCGAACCTTTCTGAGCAACATGGTCGCCCAATACCTGACGTAGTGCTGCATGTAACAGGTGCGTCGCGGAGTGATTCAGACGAATTCGCGCACGGCGCGCTGCATCCACTTCGGCATGAAGACGATCGCCTACGCGTAACTGACCTGAAGCCAGCTTACCGATATGACCAATAGCCTGACCATACTTTTGTGTATCGTGAACATTAAATTCAGCATTATTCCCTGTCAGCTTTCCGGTATCACCTACCTGGCCGCCAGACTCACCATAGAAAGGTGTTTCGTCCAAAACCACAACGGCATCTTGCCCAGCGCTAACTTCTTCAACCGCTTCGCCAGCGACATAAAGCGCTTTGACAGTCGCGGCTAAGTCGAGATGGTCGTAACCCTTAAAAGAGGACGCAGCGTCAATACGAATCACATTACTGTAATCCGAGCCAAACCCGCTCGCTTCACGAGCGCGTTGGCGCTGCTGTTCCATCGCCTTTTCGAAGCCGGCTTCATCAATTTTTAGATTGCGTTCACGGCAGACGTCAGCGGTAAGATCAGCCGGAAAGCCAAAGGTGTCATACAGGCGGAAAACTGTTTCACCATCAAGCGTATCACCTTGCAGTTTTGCCAACTCTTCATCCAACAGCGTTAATCCACGCTCAAGCGTCTTAGCAAACTGCTCTTCTTCGCTTTTAAGAATGTTTTCAACCTGTGTCTGCTGACGAGCCAGCTCTTCCCCGCCGTGCCCATCACTTCAATCAATGGTGCGACAAGCTGGTAGAAGAATGCATCTTTGGCACCCAGCATGTTTCCATGACGTACGGCACGACGAATGATACGGCGCAATACATAGCCACGGTTTTCATTAGACGGGATGACGCCATCGGCGATCAGGAAAGCACAAGAACGGATATGGTCAGCAATTACACGCAAAGATTTATTATTAAGATCGGTTGCGCCGGTGACTTTTGCTACTGCTTGAATCAATTTCTGGAACAGATCGATTTCATAGTTGGAATTAACATGCTGAAGAACCGCCGAGATGCGCTCCAGTCCCATACCCGTATCAACGGAGGGTTTCGGCAGCGGCAACATGGTGCCGTCAGCCTGCCGATTGAATTGCATAAAGACGATGTTCCAGATTTCAATGTAGCGATCGCCATCTTCTTCGGCACTTCCTGGCGGCCCGCCCCAGATATGATCACCGTGATCATAAAAAATCTCGCTGCATGGGCCGCAAGGACCGGTATCACCCATTTGCCAGAAGTTATCTGATGCGTAAGCGCTACCTTTATTATCGCCAATACGGATTATACGCTCATGAGGAACGCCGATATCATTGGCCCAAATACTGTAAGCCTCATCATCGGTCTCATAAATGGTTACCCATAAACGCTCTTTCGGCAGTTTGAACCACTGCTCGCTCGTTAACAGTTCCCAGGCAAACGCAATCGCTTCTTTTTTGAAATAGTCACCAAAACTAAAGTTACCCAGCATCTCAAAGAAGGTGTGATGGCGCGCAGTGTAGCCCACGTTTTCAAGGTCATTATGTTTACCACCCGCACGCACGCAGCGCTGCGACGTCGTTGCACGTGAGTAATCACGTTTATCCTGACCGAGGAAAACATCTTTAAACTGGTTCATCCCAGCGTTCGTGAACAGCAACGTTGGGTCGTTATTCGGTACGAGGGAGCTGCTGTCTACAACCTGATGTCCCTTGCTATTAAAAAAGTCGAGAAACGCTTGACGGATCTCAGCAGTGCTCTTGCTCATAAATATCCTGAATCACGCTAACGAACGTTCCGCCTCTTCAGGCAAGCCGTAACCGTACGGCTTACATGTTCAGAGGAACAAAAAAGTGGGAATAAGATAAATTTTCTTCAGTGGGAAGTAAAATTACATCGGCTTTTAGCCATCAATATTTCTAAAAATGGATTGAATATCTTCTGATAAAAAGCCTTTCGACTGTAGAAAGCGCTGAACTTTCGCCTTCTCTTTCCATTCTTTCGGTAAGGGGAGGCCAAATTTACGCTCAGCCAGTTGCGCAGCACACTCAGCCCAATCGATATTTGTTTCCTCCATTGCTATATCAATGGCATCACGATCGATTCCTTTTTGCGTCAACTCCATGCGTATGCGTTGCGGGCCATAACCTTTGCGACTGCGACTTTGGATAAAGCGCTCAGTAAAGCGCTCATCATTTAGCCAGCCATTCTCTTGACACCAATCCAGCACCTTCTCCATTTGCTCTTCAGTGATGGTTTCGGGCGCTTTTTGCTGCATATAGGCTGTTCGCTGTACTGACTGCTGCAGCTTGCGTTTTAGCTCTTCACGGCTGTGATCGCGCATGCCAAGTACGCGCATCGCACGATCGAGGAGACGAGGAAAAGAGATGATTTGTGGTTGAGGTTGTTCAGACATACTGCTCACCTTATACAAACGGAGTGAAATTATGGCGGCAGAGCAAAGCAGATGGAAGATAAAGAAAAGAAGGGCAGGAAAAACAAACGGGAGTGAATTTCTTCACTCCCGTAAACGCATTAGAAATCTTCGTTAGCTTCGCTCGCAACGTTTTCAGCGTCATCAACAGACTCAGTTGCTGGCGCAGATTCACCGCTATTATTAAGCAGCATATCACGCAGTTTCTGATCGATTTCGTTTGCGATTGCTGGATTCTCTTTCAAGAAGTTACCCGCATTCGCTTTACCTTGACCAATCTTATCGCCGTTATAGCTGTACCACGCACCCGCTTTTTCAATCAGCTTATGCTTCACGCCCAAATCGACCAGTTCGCCAAAGATGTTAATGCCTTCGCCATACATGATCTGGAATTCGGCCTGTTTAAATGGCGCAGCGATTTTGTTTTTAACCACTTTAACGCGCGTCTCACTACCGACGACGTTGTCGCCATCTTTAATCGCACCAATACGGCGGATGTCCAGACGAACAGAAGCATAAAATTTCAGTGCGTTACCACCGGTAGTGGTTTCCGGGTTACCGAACATCACACCAATTTTCATACGGATCTGGTTGATGAAAATCAGCAGAGTGTTGGACTGCTTAAGGTTACCAGCAAGCTTACGCATCGCCTGGCTCATCATACGTGCTGCAAGGCCCATATGTGAGTCACCGATTTCACCTTCGATTTCCGCTTTTGGTGTCAGTGCAGCAACGGAGTCAACAATGATAACGTCAACAGCACCTGAACGTGCTAACGCATCACAGATCTCTAACGCTTGCTCACCTGTATCTGGCTGAGAACACAGCAGGTTATCAATATCGACACCAAGCTTTTTAGCGTAAACAGGATCCAGTGCATGCTCTGCATCGATAAAGGCACAGGTTTTACCTTTACGCTGTGCTGAGGCAATAACCTGCAATGTCAGCGTCGTTTTACCTGATGACTCTGGTCCGTAGATTTCCACCATACGTCCCATCGGTAAACCGCCTGCGCCCAATGCGATATCCAGAGAAAGCGAACCGGTAGAGATGGTTTCCACGTCCATTGAGCGGTCTTCACCCAGGCGCATGATAGTGCCTTTACCAAATTGCTTCTCAATCTGGCCCAGCGCGGCAGCTAAAGCCTTCTGTTTGTTTTCGTCAATTGCCATTTCTACTCCTAATCATGCCGGGTAAACACGCACTCTGGGTGCCTGCTCTCTTTCTGTTGCCGATAATTATACTGTATAGTCATACAGTATCAAGTTTAATTTACCAGAAATTCGCTATACAACGTTTGCAGCGCCCAAGCCACTGATTGGCGTCTTACGGCTTCACGATCGCCAGAGAAATGCTGACAAAAAGCCTTCACTTTTCCTTGCGGCGCCGCAAAACCAAACCAGACAGTACCGACCGGTTTTTCATTACTGCCGCCGTCCGGGCCAGCAATACCGCTAACCGAAACCGCAAACTCCGCCTGTGCTTCACGTTGCGCGCCCAAAGCCATTTCAGTTACTACAGCTTCACTTACCGCCCCATGCTGCGCCAATGAATCTGCCTTAACGCCAACAAGTTGCTGTTTCGCATCATTACTGTAGGTAACAAACCCACGCTCAAACCACGCTGAACTACCGCTGATGTCTGTTAATACTTTGGCAATCCACCCGCCAGTGCATGATTCCGCACAGGTTACTGTTGCTCCAATTTGCTTTAATCGTTCCCCAACTTGCGTACTCAGTATTAGCAGTTGTTGATCATTCATCGCTTATCTCCGTTTAGCTGTTAGCAAAATGGTGGAATGCGCCCTTTTTTCAAGCGCAGCGGCTCAAGGAATAAACAATTTGCGCACTGCTCCCCATAATGTTTAACGTATTTTCATCGCTACGATAAAAAGTCGTGGAAAGGCCAGCAAAACTTGGCCATTAGCGCGCTTAGGATAAGCCCGGCTCAATTGCTCATGATAATCTTTAAGAAACGCGTCCCGCTGAGTCTCATTAAGCGGTTGCAGAAAGGGGCGCAATCCCGTCGCTTGTAGCCATGTGATAATAGCTTGAGCATCCGACATAACGTGATAATAAGTAGTGCGCCAAATGTTGACCTCACATCCTGCCTTGGTCAGCAAATCATAATAATCATCGCTGGTAAGCAACTGCTTACGCTCTGCAGCGTGCGCACTCATTAAGGAATTCCAGGGCGCTTTTTCGGCAACTTTTCGCATCAATTGATGCGAAGGTTCATTAAGATTGTCTGGCATCTGAATCGCCAAAGTACCACCAGCGGCAAGCTGTTTAACCAAATGCGGTAATAAGGTTGAGTGTTCGCTTAACCATTGCAGTGATGCATTAGCATAGATAACGTTCTGCGGCACATCAGGCTGCCAGGTCTCAATATCAGCATTGAAAAACTCACATTGCGGTAAACGTATACGCGCTTGAGCGAGCATCGCCTCAGAAGTATCGATGCCCGTAACCAAAGCCAAAGGCCAAGAATCGACAAGTAGTTCAGTGCTGTTTCCGGGGCCGCAACCTAAATCGGTAACCTGTGAAACCTCATCTGCGTTGATTTGTGCCAGTAACTCTCTGGCAGGACGGGTTCTTTCTACTTCAAACTTGCGATATAGCTCTGGGTTCCAATCGTGCACGGCTCACCTCTCTCTTATCAGCTGATGCGCGCAAAAACGAGATGCTTAAAAAATGAAAAGTGCGATACATACTCCATTTTTGCATTGAGCGCTGGCAGGAAATTTTTTACTTCATTAAATTAAAACATCGTTTCATTTATAACCCTGATTCAGGAGTAGATCGTGACTACACCTTCAGAATTTGCTGGCGTCTGGTGCCCTTCCGTAACCCCTTTTGATGAAAAAGGCGCTGTAGACATTGAGGCGTTAGGCCGCCATTTTTCACGCCTGAATGCCTCAGGAATCGATACTCTATTATTGATGGGAAGTATTGGAGAATTTGCCTCATTAACACAGCAAGAAAGGCTTTTTTGATTCGTGAAGCTCGCCAACTTTCTCCGCTAAAAATGGTGGCCAATGTTTCCAGCACTTGCATGGCCGATATTGTTGAGTTGGCTGATGCAGCCTGGAAAAGCGGATTTGATGCGGTAATGGTCTTACCGCCCTACTATTATGGGCAAACGCAGAATCAGCTATTGCACTACTTTGAAGCGCTTGATCAGCAGTTAGGAGGAAAATGGTTTGCTTATAACTTCCCTGCCCGCACAGGCTGCGATCTTACACCAGCATTGGTCAGCGAGCTGGCATCAAAGTTACCCAATTTTGTAGGTATAAAGGATACAGTGGACTGTTTGTCGCACAACCGAGCCTTGATAGAGGAAACAAAAAAGGTGCGTGGCGATTTTGCTGTGCTTTCTGGCTATGACGAATATTTGTTACCGAATCTACTGGCGGGGGTTCCGGCGTCATTTCTGGATTAAATAACATTGTGCCAGAACTTTTTGCCAGCGCTAAACAGGCTTGGCGTAGCGGTGATCTTGCCGAACTGGTACGTATCCAACAACGTATTGGCAAACTCATGGCGATTTATACGGTTGGGGATGATTTTGTGACAACCATTAAAACAGCGGTTTCACGCCGTTTCGATTCGATGACAAGTCACTCACGTAACTATGGTGGTGCGCTGAGTATTGAGCAATGCGCTGCGATTGATCGTCTGTTTGAATGACTATCTGAACGGGCGCATAACTGCGCCCACTCAATTTAGTTCTTTTTAACAAACTCTGATTTCAGTTTCATTGGTCCGAACCCGTCGATTTTACAATCGATGTTATGGTCGCCTTCAACCAACCGAATTCCTTTCACTTTGGTGCCGATTTTAAGCGGCGCAGAGCTGCCTTTTACTTTTAAATCCTTGATCACAGTAACGCTATCACCATCAGCAAGAAGATTTCCGTTGGCATCTCGCACCACTAATTCATCATTACTGCTTTGGTCTTCAGTTTGACTCCATACGTGTCCGCACGAAGGGCAGTTGAGATTATCACCGTCCTGCCAAGTGTAATCGGCGTGACAAAGGGGGCAAGCGGGTAAAGACATAACAACTCCTGAAAACATTAAGGCAATAAAGATGAAATTAATGGCGCGCCATCATATAACCTTACGGTTACTAAGGACAGCCTTTACAACATCGAACCCTGCCGTGCTTTACTTACCGCTTCACCTAATTGCCATACTGCCATTGCATAATGTGTGCTGTGGTTATAACGCGTGATGACGTAAAAATTAGGCAAACCATACCAATATTGATAGCTTGTCCCTAAGTCAAGTCGCAGCAAGCTAACCTGATTATTGCCATTCAGTGATCCCTGCGGGGAAAGGCCGGATGCGGCGAGCATGCTCACGCTGTAACTGGTTTTGAAACCATCCTGAAGTAAAGGTGCCTGACCACTTGCCGGAACAGCAATGTTTTCGCCACTCCGCCAGCCATGCTGCTGGAAGTAATGCGCCACGCTACCAATCGCATCAACCGGATCCCAGAGATTGGCATGCCCATCGCCATTAAAATCAACCGCATATTGCTTATAAGATGATGGCATGAACTGACCATATCCCATTGCACCGGCAAAAGATCCGCGTAAATCCAACGGATCATCTTGTTCATTACGCGCCATCAGTAAAAAGGTCTCAAGCTCGCTGCTGAAGTAAGCTGCTCGACGCGGATAATTAAATGACAGCGTTGCTAAGGCATCCAAAATGCGCGTTTTTCCCATCACCCGGCCCCAGCGTGTCTCTACGCCAATAATACCGACAATGATCTCTGGGGGCACACCATAAACCTGCTGCGCCCGCTGTAACGCATCTTGATATTGATCCCAAAACGCGACGCCATTTTGAACGTTATCCGGCGTTATGAATTTATTCCGATAACGAATCCATGCGCCGTTTGGTCCACTCGGTGGCGTATAGGAAGGGGCTTGACGATCCATAAGGCGCAAAACATAGTCCAGTCGCTTAGCCTGACCAATTACCGCATGAAGCTGTTGGCGGTCAAAACCATGTTTATCCACCATTTGGTTGATGAACTGCTCTGCTGCAGGATTGCCGGCAAAGTCACCAAACATGGGTTGAACCGCATGGGAAGGCTCAAGTAAAAATCCGCCTTTAGGCGCTTTTTCAACGGCCATTTCCTGTGGTGTTTGGGGCTTACTGCTACAGGCAGCAAGCAGAGCGATAAGCGGTAGATAAGCAACCTTAAAACGCATTCGACATCCATAAGCAGACTCAAAAGGAACCGTCATGGTAATCGTTAGAACCAGCGACATACAGGCCAAATCGCTAAAAAAGCGGATTTTCTATCATCTTTACGTATCACATGACGCTTTTGTGAGACATCTCGGCACGTTGTATATCTATATCAAAAAAGCGTTTTCCCACGTAACGCCCTTTGTTAAGTTCTTCGCTGAAAAGGGATGTCAGATGAAGCGCTGGCGTGAATAGTGGTAACATTCACAATTTGCACTCGACCAACCGGTTGTTGCACACATCCCCATAGAAACACTTTTTCAAGCGTGGCGGGAAAGAGGAAGAGGCAACTTTGAGTAAAAATGAGATGAAAGGAGCAGAGCAAATGGACTTCAGCACCCATACGCCAATGATGCAGCAATATCTACGCCTCAAGGCTGAGCATCCCGACATCCTGCTGTTTTATCGCATGGGCGATTTCTATGAGCTGTTTTTCGACGATGCAAAACGCGCTTCGCAACTGCTGGAAATCTCATTAACCAAACGTGGCGCTTCAGCAGGTGAACCCATTCCTATGGCTGGCGTGCCCTACCATGCCGTAGAAAACTATCTTGCAAAATTGGTGCAATTGGGTGAGTCAGTCGCTATTTGTGAACAGATTGGCGATCCCGCTTTAAGTAAAGGACCCGTTGAACGCAAAGTAGTCCGTATTGTGACGCCGGGTACGATCAGTGACGAAGCGCTATTACAGGAGCGTCACGATAATTTATTGGCCGCTATTGTGCAGAGCGCGCGAGGCTATGGTTTCGCTACGCTGGACATCAGTTCAGGTCGTTTTCGCCTGAGCGAACCCGCTGACCTGGAAACGATGGCTGCGGAGTTACAACGCACAAATCCGGCTGAACTGCTCTACCCTGAAGATTTCCAGGCAATGTCTTTGATTGAGCAACGTCGTGGCTTGCGTCGTCGCCCATTATGGGAATTTGAAATTGATACCGCCCGTCAGCAGCTCAATATGCAATTCGGTACGCGCGATCTCAGCGGTTTCGGTGTTGAGCAGGCCCATTTAGGTTTACGCGCTGCCGGATGCTTGTTGCAGTATGTCAAAGATACACAGCGTACCACCCTGCCTCATATTCGTTCGCTTAGCATGGAACGACAACAAGATAGCGTCATCATGGATGCTGCTACGCGTCGCAATTTAGAAATTACGCAGAATCTAGCGGGTGGCACAGAAAACACCTTGGCTGCGGTGTTAGACAAAACCGTTACGCCAATGGGTAGCCGCATGCTAAAGCGCTGGCTACATATGCCACTACGCGATGCTCGGATTATTAATCAACGTCAGGAATCTATCGCTGAATTGCAGGATCTCTGTGAATCCCTGCAGCCGGTATTACGTCAGGTTGGCGATCTGGAGCGTATTTTAGCCCGTCTGGCTTTGCGCACAGCACGCCCACGCGACTTGGCACGTATGCGCCATGCATTTCAACAACTGCCTGAACTTAACATTCTGTTAGGTAGCGTAGAAACTACGCAGTTAAACACGCTACGTGAGCAAATGGGTGAATTTACCGCGCTACGAGAATTGCTCGAGCAAGCGGTCATTGAATCACCACCGGTGTTGATTAGAGACGGTGGCGTCATTGCACCAGGTTATAACGCTGAGCTCGACGAGTGGCGAGCACTGGCTGATGGCGCTACCGACTATCTCGACAAGCTAGAGATTCGTGAGCGAGAAAAGCTTGGGCTGGACACATTGAAAGTAGGATTCAATGCCGTTCACGGTTATTACATTCAGGTCAGTCGCGGGCAAAGCCACCAGGTGCCAATGCACTACGTACGCCGCCAAACGCTCAAAAATGCTGAGCGCTACATTATTCCTGAACTGAAAGAGTACGAAGACAAAGTCCTCACGTCAAAAGGCAAAGCGCTGGCATTGGAAAAAGGGCTATATGAAGCTTTGTTTGACCAGTTACTGCCCCACCTTGAAGCGCTGCAGCTCAGTGCTTCCGCATTAGCCGAACTGGATGTGCTCAGTAATCTGGCCGAACGCGCATGGACGCTGAATTACTGTCGTCCAACGTTACAAGATAAGCCGGGAATTAAAATCACAGGCGGACGACATCCAGTGGTTGAGCAGGTGTTGAAAGAACCTTTTATCGCTAACCCACTCTCTTTAGCACCGCAGCGCCGTATGCTGATCATTACCGGACCCAATATGGGTGGTAAAAGTACCTATATGCGCCAGGCTGCACTTATTGCGTTGATGGCATGGATTGGTAGCTTCGTACCCGCTGAAGAGACTGTAATCGGTCCGTTAGATCGTATTTTTACGCGCGTAGGTGCAGCAGATGATCTCGCCTCGGGCCGATCAACCTTCATGGTGGAAATGACCGAAACGGCTAATATCTTGCACAATGCCACCGAACACAGTTTGGTTCTGATGGATGAAATCGGGCGAGGTACTTCAACCTATGATGGCCTATCACTTGCATGGGCTTGTGCCGAAAATCTGGCAAACAGAATCAAAGCTATGACGCTGTTTGCAACCCATTATTTCGAGCTAACAACGTTGCCAGAAAAAATGGAAGGCGTCGTCAATGTACACCTTGATGCAGTGGAACACGGCGATACGATTGCATTTATGCACAGTGTTCAGGAAGGCGCGGCAAGCAAGAGTTACGGCCTTGCTGTGGCTGCGCTGGCAGGCGTTCCTAAAGAAGTGATTAAGCGTGCAAGAAACAAACTAAAAGAGTTAGAAACGACATCGACACTAACGGCATCATCAACAGTTGATGGCTCTCAGCTCCCATTATTAGTTGAGGAAACCTCCCCAGCGGTAGAAGCACTTGAAGCACTTGATCCTGATACGCTGACACCGCGTCAGGCACTTGACTGGATATATCGCCTGAAATCGTTGGTTTAATTTTTCCCGCACACGAGCATTATCGTGTGCGGGTACTCGTTATTCCGGGTTCTTTCTCTGGTGGATTTACTGCTTTTCTCAAATTCTGTCGTGACACTATTAACACGCATTAAACGACGCTTTATCCACCATCAACGACTCAATTTTGCTCAATGATGTGTCTGCTTCCGAACTGCGGGGATATAAAACCGCGCTGACTATTTGTTCAGGTAAAGCAAAACGATGTGCGGGATTTTTATCTTCATTTGCTCGGCACGCCAGTAACGCTGACTACGTTCCGTTTCAATGTTTTTTGGCGAAATCGCATGGGCGGTAATATCGAACGGCCCAAGTTCAGTAGCTATTTCACGTATGAAAAAACTCATCCCCGCCTTATTGGTGTAATAAGCCTTATGTTCGCTCAAAGCAATCATGCTCGCCTGAGGGACAATGTAACGATTCTACCGAAACCGCATGCTTTCAGCTTACTGACGCGACGCTGTACAAGGAAAAAACAGGTAGGTTTTATGCTGCCATGTGAAATATGAGCATAAAAAAAGCGGTGATTAACATCACCGCTTTTCGCATTAAAACAGTACTAATTATTCATGAAACCGTTATTCACGAAAAAGTGCTTCAATGTTGAGGCCCTGCGCCTGCAGGATTTCACGCAGACGGCGTAAACCTTCAACCTGAATCTGACGTACACGCTCACGGGTTAAGCCGATCTCACGGCCTACATCCTCAAGCGTTGCCGCTTCATAGCCCAACAGGCCGAAACGACGCGCCAACACTTCACGCTGCTTGGCGTTCAGTTCGAACAACCATTTGACGATGCTTTGCTTCATATCGTCATCTTGCGTGGTATCTTCTGGACCGTTGTCTTTTTCATCGGCCAGAATGTCCAGCAGCGCTTTTTCAGAATCTCCGCCCAGTGGCGTATCAACTGATGTAATGCGTTCATTGAGACGCAACATACGGCTTACGTCATCAACAGGTTTATCCAGTTGCTCCGCAATTTCTTCCGCACTTGGCTCATGATCAAGCTTGTGGGAAAGTTCACGCGCGGTGCGCAGGTAAACATTCAGTTCTTTAACAATGTGAATCGGCAGACGAATCGTACGGGTTTGGTTCATGATTGCCCGTTCAATGGTCTGACGAATCCACCAGGTGGCGTATGTTGAGAAACGGAACCCACGTTCTGGGTCAAACTTCTCTACGGCACGAATCAGGCCAAGATTACCCTCTTCAATCAGGTCCAGCAAAGCCAGTCCACGATTGCTATAACGGCGGGCAATCTTTACCACCAGGCGCAAGTTACTTTCGATCATGCGGCGACGAGAAGCAATGTCACCTCGTAATGCACGGCGGGCGAAGAAAACTTCCTCCTCAGCCGTTAACAAAGGAGAATAGCCAATCTCCCCGAGATAGAGCTGCGTCGCATCTAAAACGCGCTGCGTCGCACCTTGTGACAATAACTCTTCTTCCGCTACGTCATTATCACTAGGTTCGTTTTCAACGAGAGCTTTCTCATCAAAAACCTCAGCTCCGTTCTCCTCGAATTCCGCATTCTCATGTAACTCGTTTACTTTCAGCGTATTCTGGCTCATAAGCGGCTCCTACCCGTGATTCCAAGGCAGAACACCATAGGTTCTGCCGGATTATCGCTGCGGTAAATAACGCAACGGGTTTACGGATTTCCCCTTGTAACGAATTTCAAAATGTAATCTTACTGAACTGGTACCGGTGCTACCCATGGTAGCGATCTTTTGCCCCGCCTTAACTTCCTGTTGTTCCCGGACCAGCATTGTATCGTTGTGGGCGTAGGCACTCAGGTAATCATCATTGTGTTTGATGATGATTAAATTACCGTAACCCCGGAGAGCGTTACCTGCGTAAACCACCCTTCCCGATGCGGTGGCGACAACAGATTGTCCGCGCGATCCAGCGATATCGATACCTTTATTGCCACCTTCCGCAGCAGAGAAGTTATCGATAATCTTCCCATCAGTCGGCCAACGCCAGCTTCCCACCGGCGTTGAACTGTTGGTCGTACTACTGACCGTGGGTGGTGCGGTAACGGCAGGAGCTGTTGTCGTTGCAACATTTGCTCCTTTCGATGGCAGAAGTTTACTACCGCTCGAATTACCCGAATCATCAGAATACGTAATAACAGGTTGCTGTGCAACAGCGGCAGATTTAATTTGTGGCGATGTTGGGACGCCCCCTGCGTTGCATCGGCGACGGTAATGGCATTGCCACCCGTGATCGGCTGACCAGAGGCATCACCGATCTGCAAAGTCTGCCCTACATTCAGGCCATACGGGGCAGAAACGTTGTTACGTTGGGCTAAATCGCGGAAATCGTTACCGGTAATCCAGGCAATGTAAAACAGTGTATCACCGCGTTTAACGGTGTAAGTTTCACCTGAATAGCTACCTTTCGGAATGTTCTGATAACTGCGGTTGTAAACAATTCGCCCATTTTGCGTCTGTACAGCGTTATCTGCGCTAATCATTCCACTATTGCTTTGTTGGGAAGCTGTATTATTGCTTAACATTCCTCCCTGACTTGGCATTGCGGGTACACCGCCAGAAGGGGTGTTTGTCTGATCAGAAGCCGTGTTCATACCGCCGCCATCACCAATTTGGCTAATGGGTGCTTGTGAGTTATCGCCTGAGCTACAGCCCGCCAGCCAAAAACCTACCAGTGAAAGCGCCGCCAAACGGCGTAATTGAAAAATAGTGCTTCCCGTGCTCATTGATCCCCCGTGATGGCAACCCTGCTGTACCTGTCCTACTCTACTCGCCAGCACAATACTCTGTGCGGCGCGTTAAAATCTGATTTTTCATTGATGAAAAGGGATAGTAACAAGATCAAGTACGTGGTGCTATGAAACAGTTGTGAAGAAATACGTAGCAGAGGCCTTAAGCTAAATCGCCCTGAACTAAAGGAACAAACCGGACCGGTTCAATTATCTCTTCAACAAATTCCTCTCCCTTACGACGCAGGCGTTTTAGCACTTGCTGATCCTCGCCGACCGGGAGCACCATAATGCCGCCATCTGCTAATTGCGCCATCAGCGCAATCGGAATTTCGGGTGGGGCAGCCGTCACTATGATGGCGTCATAGGGGCCACGTGATGGCCAGCCTTGCCAACCATCGCCGTGACGTGTGGAGACGTTGTGCAGATCAAGTTGCTTTAAGCGGCGTTTGGCCTGCCATTGCAGACCTTTAATGCGTTCGACCGAATAAACATGATCGACGAGATGCGCAAGAATTGCAGTTTGATAGCCAGAGCCAGTGCCAATTTCCAGCACGCGAGAGTGCGGCTGTAGCTCAAGCAGCGCAGTCATGCGTGCTACCATGTAAGGCTGAGAAATGGTTTGTCCTGAGCCAATCGGCAGTGCCACGTTATCCCAGGCTTTGTGTTCAAACGCTTCGTCGATGAATCGCTCACGCGGCACATCAGCAATGGCTTTGAGCAGGCATTCATCATCAATGCCCTGCTGACGAAGTTGTGTCAACAACGTTTCGATGCGCCGGTTCACCATGCCAGATTTACCTCAGCGTTAACCAGCCAGTCAGAAAGAATATCCTGAGCCGCGTGTGCGGTAAGATCAACATGTAATGCAGTGACAGAGACGTAACCTTGATCCACCGCCGCGAAATCCGTATCTGGGCCTGCATCTAATTTTTCCCCGGCGGTCCAATCCAGTAGAGCGTATTACCCCGCGGATCTTGCTGAGGAATAACCTGATCGGCCGGATGACGACTGCCACAACGCGTCACACGAATACCTTTGATCTGATCAAGCGGTAAATCGGGTACGTTGATATTGAGGATGCGGCCGGTCCGCAGCGGCTCACGCGTTAATGCTTTGAGCAGCGCGCAGGTTACCGCAGCGGCAGTGTCATAATGCTGATGACCATCCAGTGAAACCGCCAATGCTGGCAGTCCCAAATGTCGCCCTTCCATTGCCGCCGCGACAGTGCCGGAATAAATCACATCATCACCGAGATTAGGACCCGCATTAATACCCGAAACTACAATCTCAGGACGCGGTTGCATTAATGCGTTTACGCCAAGAAATACGCAATCCGTTGGCGTTCCCATTTGCACCGCAATATCCCCATTTTCATGGGTAAAGGTGCGCAGCGGCGTTTCCAGCGTCAGGGAGTTTGATGCACCACTGCGATTACGATCGGGTGCGACGACCTGAACGTCGGCAAATTCCCGTAATGCCCTGGCAAGCGTTTGAATGCCCGGCGCATGAATTCCGTCATCGTTGCTGAGGAGTATCCGCATTTCACCCTGACCTTTTTTGATTCAATCCAACCTCGCGGGCAGACAAGCAGAGATGCCTGTCAGCGAAAAAAGCCCATGTGGGGGTCTTTGCATTCTAGCGGCGGGAGAGGGGAAGTGGTAGACGTAAATAGTCCCATAACAGCGCTTTGCCGCAACATTACCCGATGAACGAACAATGTTACGGCAATCACCAAAGACGTTTAGCAGGACTTATGCGGCAAGCTGGCAACATAAAAACACCCAACACAATGCGGTAGGTCGCTCTTACGTTCAGCAATCGGCTAACTTTATTCGTCCAGGTTGGTGTTGTCAGCCGTATTGTTCAACAGCTCGCGTACCACGCTGGTGGCAAAGCTTCCGGCAGGAAGCCAGAACTGCATTTCCAGCGTTACGTCATCCCACCACGCCCAGCGCAGGTCGCGTGGCACCACTAACATTGCGCGACGGCCCGCATCAACGCGTTCACGATCGAGCAGAGAAATCAGCGTCGATGAGTCAGCCAACGCTTGCTGCTCAAAGGCTAACGCTTCTGCTTGCGGACCCGGTTCACCGCGTCCTGGCATTGGCGCGGTAACGCGCAATTCATGCTGATCAACGCGCGCCTGCAATGCTTCAAGTTCGTCTGCCTGGGCGACAAACCAACTGCCGCGCCCGGCTAGCTGCAGTGCGTCGCCAGCCAATACATGGCTCAATCCGCCCTGCTGTTGCATGCGGGCGCTAGTGACCTGATTGAACAGCGCACTGCGAGCAGCAGAAAGAATCAGGCTGCGCTTATTACGATCGCGTAAGCGGATTTCATCGCGCGCCCATTGCTGCGCTATCGTCAGGTTATTACCGTTGTGACCAAAGCGCTGTTCGCCAAAATAGTTAGGCACGCCGGCATCGCGGATTAAAGCCAGCCGATGTTCAACCGCTTCGCGCTGGCTGACCTGACGGATCACAAGACGAAATGCATTACCCGCCAGCGCACCAATACGCAGTTTGCGCTTATGGCGCACAACCTGAAGAATTTCAACGCCTTCAAGCTCAAAGCCACGCAAGTCGGGCATGGCATTACCTGGCAGGCGGAAACAGAGCGTTTGTTCGGTAACAGCATGGCGATCTTTCATGCCCGCATAGCTCAGATCGCGCAGATGAATGCCGAGATATTTCGCCAGAGCCTCGGCAACAAAGCGGGTATTCGCGCCTGTTTTACGAATACGCACCAGCAGATGCTCACCTTCACCGTCTGGGCTATAACCGAGATCTTCCACCACCACAAAATCTTCTGGGTTGGCTTTAATCACACCGGTTGCGGTTGGCGTGCCGTGTAAATAGTGCAGCGTCATGCGGGCTCCGCTTTCAGCAGCAGCGCCACCGCTTCACACGCGATGCCTTCACCGCGTCCAGTAAAACCCAGTTTTTCAGTGGTGGTGGCTTTTACGTTAACCTGATCCATATGACACCCCAGATCTTCGGCAATATTCACCCGCATCTGCGGCACGTGCGGTAGCATTTTCGGCGCCTGGGCGATGATAGTGACGTCAACATTGCCTATCTGATAACCCTTGGCCGCAATGCGACGCCAGGCCTCACGTAGCAAACCGCGACTGTCAGCGCCTTTGAATGCTGGATCGGTGTCAGGGAATAGCTTACCAATATCACCCATTGCTACTGCGCCTAACAGCGCGTCGGTTAAAGCATGCAGCGCCACGTCGCCATCGGAATGGGCAATAAAACCGTGCTCAAACGGAATTCGCACGCCGCCAATCACCAGCGGACCTTCTCCACCAAAAGCGTGAACGTCAAAACCGTGACCGATACGCATCATGCGCTCTCCTTTAATTGAATCTGACTGAGATAAAAAGCTGCCAGCGCCAGATCTTCTGGCCGGGTAACTTTGATGTTATCACTGCGTCCACTGACCAATACCGGATGATAGCCGCAATATTCCAGCGCCGAGGCTTCATCAGTAATGTTGGCATTTTCATTCAAAGCCCGCGTCAGGCAAGCGGTCAGCAGCGCGTGAGGAAAGTATTGTGGGGTTAATGCATGCCAGAGGTCTTCGCGTTCCACGGTATGAGCAATGGCTACTTTACCGGGTTCGCCGCGCTTCATGGTGTCGCGCACCGGTGCGGCCAGAATGCCGCCAACACGGCTTTGCTCACGAATTTGCAGCAGACGCGAAAGGTCATCCAGGTGCAAACATGGACGTGCCGCATCGTGCACCAGCACCCAACTCGCGCCCTGCGCAGCCTCTAATCCTGCCAGCACCGACTCAGCACGTGTCTCTCCGCCCACCACGCGAATAACGCGCGGATCACTTGCCAGCGGCAGCGAAGCAAAGTGTTGGTCATCCGGGCTTACTGCAATGATGACCTGCTTGATAGCAGGATGCGAAAACAGGCGTGCAATGCTGTGTTCCAGAAGGGTGTGCTGACCAATCGTCAGATACTGCTTAGGACAAGTCGCCTGCATGCGGCTGCCGATACCGGCCGCCGGCACCACGGCAATCACATCCGCAAAAGAGGACACAGTGTTCATGTTTTATCGTTGTTGGTTTTGCGCAGCTTGCGCGTTACGTTTGTTCTGATCAGGAACCAGACGAAAGAAGGTTTCACCGGGTTTAATCATGCCCAACTCATTACGTGCGCGTTCTTCGATCGCTTCGGAGCCACCATTGAGATCGTCAATTTCGGCGAACAGCTGATCGTTACGCGACTTAAGTTTGGCGTTATTCGCCTGTTGAACCGCGACGTCATCATCAACGCGCGTATAATCATGGACACCGTTTTTCCCCAGCCACAATGAGTATTGCAGCCAGCCTAACAGCACCAATAGCAGTAACGTCAGTTTTCCCATCCCGCCCCTAAAAACGGCCCAATCATCCCATAACTTTGCGCAGGACTCCACAACAGCAACGAAAATGGTCCGCTTTGCTGCATGTGTGTACAAAAGTGACGTCAAAGAAGTGAAATTAGCGGGTAAAGTTTTGTAACCAGCCGATGCGTTTGCACATCAACGTAATCACCAGCCGGAGAGGAAAGTGAACAATAGCCAGAACAGGCAGATAACAGAAATGACGGTAGCAAGTAAGGTCCACAGCAATTGACCCCGTAGCAACATGCTATACACGATCCCCATAATCACCGATACCGGCAGCAGCGCGAGAAAGAATGGCCAAGTATAGAGAAAGAAGAATAGCGTGTTGGAACCGTAGAGCAGGAAAGGGATTGCCAGCGCGCACCAGTAAGAAAGGAAGCCGATAATACCGCCTGGCAGTGACGAGCGAGGCTCATCATCAGGGCGTTCATCTTTGCGAGCCAACATAGGGGTAATATTCTGCATAAAAATCCTGATGACCGAATGCGGCAAATCACAGGCGATTTGCCGCTCTCTTTTCAGGATCTGATGATATCGCGGTCACGCAGCAGGTCTAACAATTGGGCGGCGAGTTTTGTAACCAATTGTTCGCCATCAAGCTGAATTTCTGGCTGTTCTGGCGCTTCATATACGCTATCAATGCCAGTGAAGTTACGTAACTCACCGGCACGCGCTTTTTTGTACAATCCTTTCGGATCGCGCGATTCGCATACTGACAAAGGCGTATCAACAAACACTTCAACAAACTGACCTTTATCTAACAGATCGCGCACCATTTTCCGCTCCGCACGGTGGGGTGAAATAAAGGCAGTTAACACCACTAAACCCGCATCGACCATCAGCTTCGCCACTTCGCCAACCCGACGAATATTCTCTTTGCGGTCGTCATCACTAAAACCGAGATCGCGACACAAGCCGTGACGCACATTATCGCCATCGAGCAGATAAGTGCTGACACCAATACGATGCAGCGCCTGCTCAAGCGCCCCTGCCACAGTGGATTTACCCGAGCCCGAAAGCCCGGTAAACCACAGCACCACGCCTTGATGGCCGTGCTGCTGCTCTCGCGATTCACGCGTTACCGGATGATCGTGCCACACCACGTTATCATCGTGTTGCGCCATTATTGACCACCCAACAGATCGCGGGCGTTCCAGTGTGGGAAATGACGGCGCACCAGCGCGTTCAGTTCCAGCTCAAACGCACTGAACTCGCCAGTCGCGCGTGGCGCATCGACCTGCGGTTCATGGATCATGCCTGCGCCCACAGTGACGTTGCTGAGGCGATCGATAAAGATCATACCGCCTGTCACCGGATTCTGCTGATACTTATCCAGTACCATCGGCTCATCAAACGTCATCTCAACTAAACCAATACCGTTCAGCGGCAGGCTGTCGACGTCGCGTTTTTCCAACGAGTTGATCTCAACTTGATGAATCACTTTTTCTACGCGACCGCGCGCTTTCTTACCGGCGATTTTAATGTCGTAACTTTGGCCAGCCTGCAGCGGCTGTTCAGCCATCCACACCACGTCAATAGTGGCGGCTTGCACTACATTTAGCTCAGCGCTGGCATCCACCAGCAGATCGCCACGGCTGATATCAATTTCATTTTCCAGCACCAACGTGATCGCTTCGCCCGCGCCCGCTTCTTGCAGATCGCCATCAAAAGTCACAATGCGCGAGATGTTCGACTCAACGCCAGACGGCAGCACTTTTACACGCTGACCCACTTTCACCACACCAGACGCCAGCGTACCGGCGTAGCCGCGGAAATCCAGGTTAGGGCGATTAACATACTGCACCGGGAAACGCATCGGTTGATGATCGACCACGCGATTGAGCTCAACCGTTTCCAGCACGTCCAGCAGCGTGGGCCCGCTGTACCACGGCATGGTTTGGCTCGGTGACGCAACGTTGTCCCCTTCCAGCGCCGACATCGGTACAAAACGGATATCCAAATCTTCCGGCAGCTGCGCGGCAAAATCGAGGTAATCCTGTTTGATCTGCTCGAATACCTCTTGCTTGTATTCCACCAAATCCATTTTATTGATCGCCACTACCAGATGTTTAATCCCCAGCAGCGTAGAAATAAAGCTGTGACGGCGGGTTTGATCCAGCACGCCTTTACGCGCATCGATCAACAAAATTGCCAAATCACAGGTTGAGGCGCCGGTTGCCATATTACGCGTGTACTGTTCGTGTCCAGGCGTGTCGGCAATGATGAACTTGCGCTTTTCCGTAGAGAAATAGCGATAGGCTACGTCAATGGTGATGCCTTGCTCACGCTCAGCTTGCAGGCCATCCACTAGCAGCGCAAGGTCGAGTTTTTCGCCTTGGGTGCCGTGACGTTTGCTGTCATTGTGCAGCGATGAAAGCTGATCTTCGTAAATCTGTCGCGTGTCATGCAGCAGGCGGCCAATCAGCGTACTTTTACCGTCATCAACGCTGCCGCAGGTCAGAAAACGCAGCAGGCTTTTATGTTGTTGTGTGGTCAGCCAGGCTTCAACGCCGCCCTGGTCGGCAATTTGTTGTGCAATTACAGTATTCATCTGGCGTCTCCTTAGAAATAACCCTGACGTTTTTTCAGTTCCATCGAACCGGATTGATCGCGGTCAATCATGCGGCCCTGACGCTCGCTGGTAGTAGAAACCAACATCTCTTCGATGATCTCCGGCAGCGTTTGCGCTTGCGATTCAACAGCACCGGTCAGCGGCCAGCAACCAAGAGTACGGAAACGCACCATGCGCTGCTTGATCACTTCGCCAGGTTGCAGGTCAATACGATCGTCATCCACCATCATCAACATACCGTCGCGTTCCAACACCGGACGCGGCGCGGCCAAATACAACGGAACAATGTCGATGTTTTCCAGAAAGATGTACTGCCAGATATCCAGCTCGGTCCAGTTCGACAGGGGAAGACTCGAATGCTTTCGCCTTTGTTGATCTGGCCGTTGTAGTTGTGCCACAGCTCAGGACGCTGATTTTTCGGGTCCCAGCGATGGAAGCGGTCGCGGAAGGAGTAGATACGCTCTTTAGCACGCGACTTCTCTTCGTCACGACGAGCGCCACCGAAGGCCGCATCAAAGCCGTACTTATTCAGCGCCTGTTTTAAGCCTTCGGTTTTCATGATATCGGTATGCTTTGCGCTGCCGTGAACAAAGGGGTTGATGCCCATTGCCACGCCTTCCGGGTTACGGTGAACCAGCAATTCAGCACCCATCGCTTTCACGGTACGATCGCGGAACGCGTACATTTCCTGGAATTTCCAGCCGGTATCCACGTGCAACAGCGGGAACGGCAGCGTGCCCGGAAAGAACGCTTTGCGTGCCAGATGCAGCATCACTGAAGAGTCTTTACCGATGGAATACATCATCACCGGATTGCCGAACTCCGCCGCAACTTCGCGAATGATATGGATACTCTCTGCCTCTAACTGACGCAGATGAGTGAGTCGTTTTTGGTCCATCGTTTTTCCTCTCAAGCCAGATTGACAACGGCGGACTCGCGAGTCCCCTGCTGTGCTGAATGTTGAAACCAGGCGAGCTGCCCGTGCAAATTGACCACTTCTCCAATCACTAACAGTGCCGGAGTGGGCGCAGATGCAGCCAGCGCCTCAAGCTGTTCTAAGGTACCGGTCAGCACCTGTTGATCTTGTCGCGTGCCGCGGCTGATGACCGCGACCGGCGTAGACGCGGCGCGCCCATGCTGAATCAACCCTTCGCTGATTTCAGCAGCCTTCACCGTGCCCATATAAATTGCCAATGTCTGACGCGCACGCGCCAAAGATGGCCAGTCGATGCCATCACCATCGGGACGGCAATGCCCGGTGATAAACAGCACGCTCTGCGCATAATCACGGTGCGTTAACGGAATGCCTGCATAGGCTGTCGCGCCTGCCGCCGCAGTAATGCCAGGCACCACCTGAAATGGAATGCCTGCCTGCTGCGCCGCCTGTAACTCTTCGCCGCCCCGACCAAAAATAAACGGGTCGCCGCCTTTCAGGCGCACCACGCGCTTGCCTTGCAGCGCCAGTTTGACCAGCATCTGATTGGTCTCTTCCTGCGGCACCGAATGCGCACCCGCGCGCTTGCCAACACAGATACGATCGGCATCACGGCGAACCAGTTCCAGCACTTCATCGCTGACCAAGTGGTCATAAAGCACGACATCTGCCAACTGCATCACCTGCAAGCCGCGTAAGGTCAAAAGACCGCTGTCGCCAGGCCCCGCGCCGACCAAAATAATTTCGCCCTGCTGATTCGGCTCGTCGTTGAGTTCACGATCAAGCGTCAGCTTCGCTTCATTCACATTGCCTGCTGCCATTTGGCTGGCGAACAAACCGTTAAAAGCGCGCTCCCAGAAACGACGGCGATCGGACATCCGCGTAAAGCGCTGTTTCACTTTATCCCGCCACTGTCCCGCAACCTCTGCCATTTGGCCTAAGTTAGCGGGCAATAATGCTTCGAGTTTTTCACGGAGCATACGCGCCAGCACTGGCGCGGTGCCGCTGGACGAGATCGCTACCACCAGCGGTGAGCGATCAACGATAGAAGGAAAAATAAAGCTGCACTTCGGTTGGTCATCGACCACATTGACCAGTTTTTGCCGTGCATTAGCCGTTTCGAATACCTGTGCATTTAGCGCATTGTCGTCAGTTGCCGCGATCACCAGAAACACGCCATCGAGCTGGGCGGGATCAAAATGCGTCGCCAGCCATTCCAGCTGTTGCATTTCCAACAGTTCATGAAGCTCGGGGCAAAGTTCGCGAGCAGCAATCTGCACGCGCGCACCCGCGCGACGAAGCAGTTCAATTTTCCGCGCCGCGATATCTCCACCGCCGACAACCAAAACCGGGCGGCCTTTGAGATCGGCAAAAAGAGGCAAATAATCCACGTTAACCTTAGTGTTGTAACTTTGCGTTAACGCGACTATACGTCCCGGTGTTAATCCAGATGAAATTACGAATTGGAATGAGTAGTTACTGAATGGAATAACGAATGCGAAAAGCTCAGAACAAAATGTGCTTAGCAAATGATCTTACTGGGCTTTCAGAGCGATTGAAATTGTGTAATCGGGGTCACAGTTTCATACTAAGCACAGAAAATTTTCGCTAATTTCTGTCATGAGATGAATTACAAGGAACGCCGTATGTTTGCCTCTTTCCGCCTGACCGCGCTCACTGCGCTGCTCTGTTGCGGTTTTATTTTTTCTGCCCAGGCTGCGACTGACGCGCCGGGTCAATTTGCTGAACAGCAAGTCCGTCATATCGCCACCTATTTCCCCGGTCGCATGAGCGGCAGTCCGGCCGAATTAATGGCCGCCGATTATTTAAAACAGCAGTTCACCTCGCTGGGTTTTCAGACTAATACTCGTCAGTTCAATACGGGTTACGACTGGCACGACGCTGACGGGAAAGCGCGTTGGCATAAACTCACCGCAACCTCGGTGATTGCGGCCCGTACAGGCAGCGAGCCGCAGGAAATTTTAATCGTCGCCCACCTTGATACATGGACACCACAAAACAGCAGCCAGGCGAATCAAAATATGGGCGGCCTGCGCCTGCAAGGTGTAGACGACAACGCTTCAGGTTTAGGCGTCATGCTGGAACTGGCGGAAAAGCTAAGCAAAAAACCCCTGCATTATGGTGTGCGTTTTGTGGCGCTTAGCGCTGGTGAAGTGGGTCTGCACGGCATGGATGATTACGTTGCGCGCATGAGCAATAAAGAGAAGAAAAATACGCTGCTGGTTATCGACCTTAATAGCCTGATAACCGGTGATCACCTTTATTTCAACAGCGGCCTGAATACACCACGCGCGGTGCGCAAGCAAACCAGCGAGCGAGCACTTTATCTGGCGCGTGAATTTGGTATTTCGGCAGCGAGTCATCAGTTAAACCGTAAGGATTACCCCGGCATCAATGCATTCGATAAAGCGGGCTTTCCGCTAATGGATGTTACCGCCAGCAACTGGGCATTAGGGGCTAAAGATGGTACTCAGCAGCGTAGCCGCACACACCACTTCCCAGACGGCACCACACGCCATCAGACCGAGCGTGATAATCTGGCTTACCTGGATCGCTGGTTACCGGGCCGCATTACTCTGCGCACCCGAGACAGCGTAAAAGTACTGCTGCCGCTGCTCAGCGAACTCACCAATCCCAAAGTATGAGGATCTGATATGTACGTGGTTTATCTGACCTATTTTCGCCCGGTAGAAGAAGTAGAAGCGTTGCTGGAACCGCATATTCAGTGGCTGGATCGCTATTTTGATGCTGACGTGTTCATTGCAGCCGGAAGAAAAGATCCGCGTACCGGTGGCATGGTACTCGTTAAGGATATCGATCGTGCCCGACTGGATACTATCCTGGCGGAAGATCCGTTTGTCGCGGTGGCGAATTATGACGTCACAAAGATCAATGTAACGCGCGCAGCAGAGGCATTTGCTGCGTTAAACGGGATTTAAGTTAAGGCGCTGGCTGTGGATTTTTGGATCTGTGCTGGCTTTCCCCCATCCATGCTGTCCCCCTGCTTGCGGGGAAGGAGACGCTGCCACATGCCGCTTCATCACTAACATATGGCAGCTTCGTCCTCCGCCATTTATGGGGGAGGAGCGAGGTGGGAGGCAAATGACAATTAGCCTTCGTGCAATCCGCACTCACGCTTTAAACCAAAGAAACGCGTCTCTTCTTCAGCCATGCCAGGTTCCCACTTGCGCGTGGTATGCGTATCGCCAACCGAAAGATAACCCTGATCCCACAGCGGATGATATTTAAGATTATTATCCTGCAAATATTGATGAATCTGTCGGTTATCCCAGTCGATGATCGGCAGCACTTTGAACACGCCGCGCTGCACGCCCAGCACGGGAAGATTCGCTCGGCTGCCTGACTGATCGCGACGCAGACCTGCAAACCAGGTTTGCGCGCCCAGCGTATCCAGACCGCGATTCATCGGCTCAACTTTGTTGATCTCGTTGTATTTCTCAATTCCTTCAACACCCTGCTCCCACAGCTTGCCGTAACGCGCTTCCTGCCAGGCAGGTGAAGTCTCTGCGCGAAACACTTTCAGGTTCAGGTTGAGCTGGTCAGCCAGCTCATCAATAAAACGATACGTTTCCGGGAACAGATAGCCGGTGTCGGTCAGGATAACCGGTATATCCGGCTGTTGACGCGTAACTAAGTGCAGCGACACCGCCGCCTGAATACCGAAGCTGGATGAGAGCACGTAAGCGCCCGGTAAATTCTCCAGCGCCCAACTCACGCGCTCTTCAGCAGAAGATTTTTCCAGCTGAGCGTTGGTCGCGGCCAGCGCCATTGAGCGCTGTACCTTGGACATCTCATTCAGTGCTGCGAGGTCTAACTGACTCATTTTGCCTCCTGATCCCAAAAATCACGTGCTGGGTCCACTACCGGCGTCACAATCCCGGCGCGGATAACGAAGTCGCCAAAACCTTCTTCGCCCTGACGCTCTTTCGCCCAGCGTCCAACCAGCTCATCGATACTGCCAAGGATTTCGCCCTCAGTAATATTTTCGCGATACATACGCGGGATGCGCGTACCTATGCGATTACCGCCGATGTGCAGGTTATAACGGCCTGGCGCTTTGCCCACTAAGCCGATTTCAGCCAGCATGGCACGGCCACAACCGTTGGGACAACCGGTAACGCGTAACACTATGTGCTCTTGGCCAACACCGTGTCCGTGCATGATCTCTTCGACTTTAGTGACGAAAGAAGGCAGGAAACGTTCAGCCTCAGCCATCGCCAGCGGACAGGTCGGGAAAGCCACGCAGGCCATGGAGTTTTCACGCTGTGGCGTGACGTTTTCCATTAAGCCATGTGCACGGGCAATCGCTTCGATCGCTGCTTTTTCGCTTTCCGGCACACCTGCCACAATCAGGTTTTGGTTCGCGGTCAAACGGAAATCGCCCACGTGTACTTTGGCAATTTCGGCGATGCCACTTTTCAGCGGACGGCCTGGATAATCGAGCAGACGGCCGTTTTCAATAAACAGCGTTAGATGCCATTTGTTGTCGATGCCTTTGATCCAGCCAATACGATCGCCGCGTGTAGTGAATTCGTAAGGACGAATCGGTTCGAAAGTTAAACCGGCACGCTTTTCCACTTCCGCTTTAAAAGTCTCAACACCAACGCGTTCCAGGGTGTATTTGGTTTTCGCATTTTTGCGATCGGTACGATTACCCCAGTCACGCTGGGTCGTTACCACCGCTTCCGCCACGTCGAGAATCTTCTCAACCGGCAGATAACCAAACTCACTGGCGGTGCGCGCGTAAGTGGCTTTGTTACCGTGCTCAATCGACAAACCGCCGCCGACCAGCAGGTTGAAACCAATCAGTTTGCCTTTCTCTGCCACAGCAACAAAGTTCAGATCGTTGGCATGCAGATCCACATCGTTATTCGGCGGGATCACCACAGTGGTTTTGAATTTACGCGGCAAGTAAGTTTCACCAAGGATCGGCTCTTCGTCGGTGGTCGCCACTTTTTCCTGATCCCACCAGATCTCCGCATAAGCGCGGGTACGTGGCAGCAAATGCTCAGAAAGTTTCTTCGCCCATTCGTACGCTTCCTGATGCAGCTCCGATTCAACCGGGTTTGAGGTGCAAAGCACGTTACGGTTCACATCGTTAGCGGTTGCCAGCGCATCAAGACCCACTTCATGCAGCATCTGATGCGTCGGCTTAACATTTTTCTTCAGGATGCCGTGAAACTGAAAAGTCTGACGGTTGGTTAAACGGATGCTGCCGTAAAGGGTTTTATCGGTGGCAAACTTATCGATAGCCAGCCACTGCGACGGCGTAATGATGCCGCCAGGCAAACGGCAGCGCAGCATCATAGCGTGACGCGCTTCCAGCTTTTGCTCAGCACGTTCAGCACGTATATCGCGGTCATCCTGCTGGTACATGCCGTGAAAACGGATCAGCAGAAAGTTGTCGCCAGTAAAACCGCCGGTCAGGCCATTGTCGAGATCGTCGAGGATGGTGCCACGCAGATAATTACTCTGCTTTTTCAGACGCTCGGCGTCCGCTAATTTGCCTTCGACAACCAGCGGTCCAGGGTGTTTTTCGCTCATTAGTAAACGTCTCGCTGATAACGGCGCTCAATGCGCAGCTCACTTAAAAATTCGTCGGCCGTTTCACGATCCATTCCACCGTGTTCGACCACCACATCCAGCAATGCCTGCTCGACGTCTTTTGCCATTCGGTTAGCGTCGCCGCAGACATAAAGGTGCGCGCCCTCTTCAATCCAGCGCCACACTTCCGCCCCTTTGGCGCGGATTTTATCTTGTACGTAAATCTTTTCCGCCTGATCGCGTGACCATGCCAGATCGATATTGGTCAGCAGGCCATCTTTCACATATTTCTGCCATTCAACCTGATACAGGAAGTCTTCGGTAAAATGGGGATTACCAAAGAACAGCCAGTTCTTACCCGAAGCATCTTCATTCTCACGCTGCTGCATAAAGGCGCGGAACGGTGCAATACCGGTACCTGGCCCAATCATGATCACTGGCGCATCCGGGTTGGCTGGCAGACGGAAGTTATCGTTGTGTTCGATAAAGACGCGAATCTCGCCATCTTCTTCAATGCGATCGGCAAGCCAGGTTGAAGCTCCGCCGCCACGCTGGCGCTCTTCGATATCGAAACGCACCGCACTGACGGTGATATGCACTTCCGTCTCTGTTTCAGCCTGTGAAGAGGCAATTGAGTAAAGGCGCGGCGTCAGCGGACGCAGCAGCGTAGTTAACTGCTCGGCACTCAGCTCAGCCGGTGCCAAACGAATCATGTCGACAATCGGATAACACTGCGCGTATTTCTGCAGTTTAGCTTTGTCATCCACCAGCGACAGCAGCTCTTCGTTACGCGACAGCGCCGCGTACTGCGCCACAATCTGCGCGGTATTCACCGTCAGTTCGAAATGTTTTTGTAATGCTTCTGCCAATGGCAAAGATTTCCCGTTAACGTCAACCGGTTCATCGCCTTTCAGCCACACCAGCTCAAGCAGTTCCTTAACCAATTCCGCATCGTTTTCAAACCATACGCCAAGCGCATCGCCAGGCTGATAGCGCAAGCCAGAATCACCCAGATCAATTTCGATGTGGCGCACGTCTTTATCAGAATCACGGCCCGTGATTTTCTGGTTTACCGCAAAGCTGGCGGTAAGCGGCGCTTCTTTAGTATAGGGACTGCTGGAAACTTCATTTACGCTGCCTGCGGCTGTGGCAGCAGCTTGCGCTGGCGACTCAGTAGGGACACGTTTTTTCAGAATTTCTGTCAACGCGCTGCGCCAGGCCGTGGCCTGATCTGCGTATTCAACATCAGCATCTACGCGATCCAGCAGCCGCTCCGCACCCAGCTCCGCCAGGCGGCTATCAAAATCTTTACCGGCCTGGCTAAAGAATTCGTAAGAGGTATCACCCAGACCAAACACCGCAAATACGGTGCCGTCCATTTTCGGGGCTTTTTTCGACATCAGGAATTTATGCAACGCCACCGCTTCTTCTGGCGGCTCGCCTTCGCCTTGAGTCGACGTCACGACCACTAACAGTTTTTCCTGACCGATTTGCTTGAATTTATAATCGCCCGCGTTCACAAGGTTGACGTTCAGTTTGGCAGCCAGCAAGTCGTCACGCAGTTGCTCCGCCAGTCGGCGTGCATTACCGGTTTGCGAGGCTGAAAGCAGTGTAATAGCTGGAATTTCAGCCTGCACAGGCGCCGCGCTGACGGCTACGCTGCCAGGCGTTTGATTGACCATTCCCCAGAAATAACCTGAGAGCCATGCCATTTGGGTAGTGGAAAAATCCGTCGTCGCCGCTTGTAAGCGAGCGAGTTGCTCCGGCGAGAGTGGGAGCATTGAACCTGGTGCCTGAGTCGTCATCGCGTTAAAAATTCCAGTATCAGAAGTCCGAACCGTAAAATGGCGGAAGAGTGGGTAGGTTACCGGGCCGTATATTAACGATTAAATACGCCTTCGACATAATAAATAACCAAAATGACTAAGTGGTTTTTCAGGTAAAGATAATCGGCAAAAGTGGTAAAAAAAGTGCTTATTTATCAGTCTATTAAACAAGCAGATGCAGAGAGAATTAAGCGAAAAAAGCGGCTTTGCGCTTTGCGGGTGCGAAAAATCTGCCTTTCAGGTAGAATTCAGCGGTTTTTAAAGTCTGAGAACCCTTATGTCTACCACGCTATTTAAAGAATTCCAGTTCGAAGCTGCACATCACTTACCGAATGTGCCTGAAGGACACAAATGCGGCCGTTTACATGGTCATTCCTTCCTGGTTCGTCTGGAAATTACCGGTGAAGTGGATGCGCATACCGGCTGGGTAATGGATTTTGCCGAACTTAAAGCGGCGTTTAAGCCGATCTACGATCGCCTTGATCACTACAATCTCAATGATATTCCCGGTCTGGAAAATCCTACCAGTGAAGTGCTGGCAAAATGGATTTGGGATCAAATGAAGCCGCGCTTGCCGCTGCTGAGTGCGGTGATGATCAAAGAGACCTGTACCGCAGGCTGCGTCTACCGCGGCTGATAAACGCTTTGCCTTTCACACTGCAGGTGCGCTAACCGCATTAATCGCGAGTTCGATAGGTTCTACTCGATTTACCGCCCGGTTGCCGCTTTCCTGCAGTTTGAAACGTCTGATTTCTGATTAAATGACTGCCTTCATCTTACTGTCATCTTTGCTCTCTACGTTGTGGTCTCTTTCATTAAAGATCAAGAGAATCAACGATGAATCTGGTAAAACGCCTTTCAGTTATTGCTCTGCTTGTTTCAACCTCTGCCGCCGTCCAGGCGGAAAACGTGCTTCATTTCCCGCAGCCTGACAATGTACCGGAAGAGTTTTTCGCGGTAACCGAAATCCCGGCGGGTGGAGTAATCAAATATGAAACCGATGCGAAAACCGGTTTTATCGTTGCCGATCGTTTTCAGTCGATGCCTGTTGCCTATCCCGCCAATTACGGTTCGCTGACGCAATCATTGGGCGGCGATAACGATCCACTGGATGTGATCTTTTACACTCGCGCGCCCTTGCAGCCAGGCACGTTGATCAAACTGCGTCCGATTGGTGTGTTGAAGATGATCGACGGTGGCGAAGAAGACGATAAAATCGTTGCGGTACCTGCCAGCAAAATCGATCCCACTTATGATGAGATCCAATCGCTAAGCGATCTGCCGAAGGTTGAAGTGCAGCGTTTAGAAGCGTTTTTCCGCGTCTATAAGCAGTTGCCGGATGGCCGCAAGAAAGTGGAGTTAAATGGTTTTCAAGATGCCGCAGCGGCGAAAACCGAGATTAAGAAAGCGTATGACGCCTGGAAGGCAAAACAGTAACGATCAGGGCGGCGCATTGCCGCCCTATCCACATCAGGCAATATTCAGATATTTGTGCGTTTGCATCGACAAGCGCCAGTTGCGCGCTATGCACGTTTCGATACAGAGCCTGGTCGCTTCGTCTTTGCGGCTAATAGGCTGCAACGCAATGATGCGCGTCTTGCTGTCTTGCAGCCCCGCCAGCAATTCATCTAATGCTTCCACATCGCGCTCACGTGCCACAGGATGTTTGATCTCATCGGCTCGGCTCAGCGCCTGCGCCAATACATCATAGCCACCCCGCATGTTCACCTTCGGTGAAACGGTCACCCAGGTTTTTTCAGAGCACTGAATCTCATGCGTGCCGCTGGTTTCAATCTGACAATTAAAACCGGCTGATTCCAGCGCTTCAGTTAAGGGTCGCAGATCGAAAATTGCCGGTTCGCCGCCGGTAATCACCACGTGGCGGGCCGTCCAACCTTGCTGCTCAATGGCATTTAACAAAGTAGCCGCGTCAGCGTCGCCCCAGGCATCGCTTTCCACGGTTTTCACTAAAATATCGCCCAACGACGTTTCCCGATCTGCCCGCTTTTCCCAGGTATGCTTGGTATCACACCAACTGCAGCCCACTGGACATCCTTGTAAACGGATGAAGATGGCTGGCACACCGGTGTAATAGCCTTCGCCCTGCAGCGTCTGGAACATTTCGTTAATCGGGTAGAACATTTTTTACTCGCTCGGAAAAATCAGGGCGCTTATTATGGCAGATTTGCGCCTCACAACAACAGCTGCTGATGCTAAAAAACAAAAGCCCCGCTCGCTGGCGGGGCTTTATCATCAGGCGTTGCCGCTTTTATGCGGCATCAGCAGCCGATTACTGACCTTTAACTTCTTTCAGGCCATTGAACGGTGCTTTTGAACCCAGCGCTTCTTCGATACGAATCAGCTGGTTGTACTTAGCAACGCGGTCAGAACGGCTCATTGAACCGGTTTTGATCTGGCCCGCTGCAGTACCTACCGCCAGGTCAGCGATGGTTGCATCTTCGGTTTCACCTGAACGGTGTGAAATCACCGCGGTGTAGCCTGCGTCTTTTGCCATTTTGATTGCAGCCAGGGTTTCGGTCAGAGAACCGATCTGGTTGAATTTGATCAGAATGGAGTTCGCGATGCCTTTATCGATACCTTCTTTCAGGATTTTGGTGTTAGTAACGAACAAGTCGTCGCCCACCAACTGAATTTTGTCGCCCAGCACTTTGGTCTGGTAAGCGAAGCCTGCCCAGTCAGATTCGTCCAGGCCATCTTCGATTGAAACAATCGGATATTGCTTGGTCAGATCTTCCAGGAAGTGGGTGAATTCTTCAGAGGTGTAAGCTTTGCCGCCTTCACCTTCCAGCACATATTTGCCGTCTTTGTAGAATTCTGATGCTGCGCAGTCCATCGCCAGAGTGATATCTTCACCCAGTTTGTAACCTGCTGCTGCTACCGCTTCAGCGATAACTGCCAGCGCTTCGGCGTTAGAACCCAGGTTTGGCGCGTAGCCACCTTCGTCACCTACCGCAGTGCTCATGCCTTTGCTTTTCAGCACTTTTGCCAGATGATGGAAAACTTCAGAACCCATACGGATGGCTTCTTTCAGCGTTTTCGCGCCAACCGGCTGGATCATGAACTCTTGAATATCAACGTTGTTATCTGCGTGCTCACCACCGTTGATGATGTTCATCATTGGCAGCGGCATAGAGAATTTGCCTGGCGTGCCGTTCAGTTCAGCGATGTGCTCATACAGCGGCTGACCTTTAGAGGCAGCAGCAGCTTTAGCAGCAGCCAGTGAAACAGCCAGAATGGCGTTTGCACCGAAGTTGGATTTGTTCTCAGTACCGTCCAGGTCGATCATGATTTTATCGATGTTCGCCTGATCTTTCGCGTCTTTGCCTTTTACCGCTTCAGCAATCGGACCGTTTACCGCAGCAACAGCTTTGGTTACGCCTTTGCCCAGGAAACGAGATTTGTCACCGTCACGCAGTTCCAGCGCTTCGCGTGAACCGGTAGAAGCCCCTGATGGCGCTGCTGCCAGACCTACGAAACCGCCTTCCAGATGCACTTCTGCTTCAACAGTCGGGTTACCACGTGAGTCGATAATTTCGCGACCGATGACTTTTACGATTTTGGACATTACGATTTTCCTCAGTACAAGTTAGTCAATCCTAAGACAAGCAACGCGCGAAAAGTTCGCGCGTTGCTCGTGAAACTTACTTCGCTAAACGCTTCTGGTACTCATGCGCGGCTTTTACAAAGCCAGCAAACAGCGGGTGACCATCACGTGGGGTCGACGTGAATTCCGGGTGGAACTGACAAGCTACAAACCATGGGTGATTCGGGATCTCAATGATCTCCACCAGTTGGTCGTCGCCAGAACGTCCCGCAATACGCAGACCTGCAGCTTCAATCGGCTTCAACAACATATTGTTGACTTCATAGCGATGGCGATGGCGCTCAACAATGGTGTCAGTACCGTACAGCTGACGTACTTTGCTGTCTGGCGTTAACTGACAAGGCTGGCTGCCAAGGCGCATGGTGCCGCCGAGATCGCTCTGCTCAGTACGGACTTCAACGTTACCGTTTTCATCACGCCATTCGGTAATTAACGCAACCACCGGATATTTACAGTCTGGCACAAATTCCGTGGAGTTGGCGCCTTCGAGGCCAGCAACGTTACGGGCAAACTCCATCAGCGCAACCTGCATGCCAAGACAAATACCTAAATACGGTACGTTGTTTTCGCGCGCATATTGCGCGGTCATCAACTTGCCTTCGACGCCACGGTAACCAAAGCCACCCGGGATCAGAATCGCATCTAAATCTTTCAGAATTTCGACACCGCGTGATTCAACATCCTGCGAGTCGATCAATTTGATGTTTACAGTGACGCGATTTTTGAGGCCACCGTGTTTCAACGCTTCAATAACAGATTTATACGCATCCGGCAGTTCAACGTACTTGCCAACCATACCAATGTTGACTTCGCCGCCTGGATTCGCTTCTTCATAAATTACCTGCTCCCACTCAGCCAGATTGGCTTCCGGTGCGTTCAGGTTGAAGCGCTTACAGATGTAATCATCCAGGCCCTGCGATTTCAGCATGCCCGGAATCTTGTAAATGGAGTCAACATCTTTCAGCGAGATAACGGCTTTTTCCGGCACGTTACAGAACAGCGCAATTTTAGCGCGTTCGTTGGCAGGTACAGCGCGGTCGGAACGACAGATCAACACGTCCGGCTGAATACCAATGGAAAGCAATTCTTTTACTGAGTGCTGCGTCGGTTTGGTTTTCACTTCACCGGCTGCTGCCATGTAAGGTACCAGCGTCAGGTGCATGTACATGGTGTGTTCACGGCCCACATCAACTGCCATCTGACGAATGGCTTCAAGGAATGGCAATGATTCGATGTCACCGACGGTACCGCCGATTTCAACCAGAACCACGTCATGGCCTTCGCCGCCTTCAATAATGCGTTCTTTGATGGCGTTAGTGATGTGCGGAATGACCTGAATCGTCGCACCCAGATAGTCGCCACGGCGCTCTTTGCGCAAGACTTCTGAGTAGATTCGGCCTGTAGTGAAGTTGTTGCGACGCGACATGTGCGTGCGAATAAAACGCTCGTAGTGACCCAAATCCAGATCGGTTTCGGCCCCATCGTCGGTAACGAAGACTTCACCGTGCTGCGTTGGGCTCATGGTACCCGGATCCACGTTGATGTACGGGTCCAGTTTCATGATGGTCACGTTCAGACCACGTGCTTCGAGAATGGCTGCGAGGGAGGCTGCGGCAATGCCTTTACCCAGAGAGGATACAACCCCGCCGGTCACAAAAATATAATTCGTTGTCATGCTGAACCTGAGAGTTTAGGTTTAAAGACGGTGGAATAACCAGGACGGGAAAACAGTATACTGGAAACCGCTATCAGCCACAATTGATGAATCACTGCCATCCTCCAACGCAATGCTGCGGCTAACATAACGGATAGCAGTAAATGAAAGTTTGATGTATGTCACAAAGTTACTGTGACGCTGAATCGTGTAAGCTTAATTGGCTATTTTATGCGCAGAGGTGGAATAATCAGCTTTCTCTCGCGTTTTAACCTGTTGCCAGGCTTCTTCCATTTGTTCCAGCGTTGCACCCGGCATGCTCAGACCTTGCTCAGCAATGATTGATTCAACCTGACGAAAACGACGTTCGAATTTATCATTGGCTTTTTGCAGGGCGGTTTCTGCTTTACTGCCCAAATGCCGTGAAAGATTCACCGTAGCAAACAGCAGGTCACCAATCTCCTCTTCCAGCTTTTGCTCATCAATCACCGATTGCTGCGCTTCATGCATCACTTCGTCGATCTCTTCATGCACTTTATCGACGACCGGGCCTAATGTCGTCCAGTCGAACCCAACGTTGTGACAACGCTTCTGAATTTTGTGCGCGCGCATTAACGCCGGCAGCGCTTTGGGAATGTCGTCGAGCGCGGAGTGCTGCGCTTTTTCTGCACGCTCGGCGGTTTTGATGGCTTCCCAGTTTTTCAAAACTTCAGCGCTGTTATCCGCTTTGACATCAGCAAAAATATGCGGGTGGCGACGCTCCAGTTTATCGCTGATGGCGTGGCAGATATCGTCAAAGTTAAAGCGATCTTGCTCGTTGGCCATTTGCGCGTAGAACACAACCTGAAACAGCAGATCGCCCAACTCGCCACGCAGATCATCAAAATCTTCACGCTGGATGGCATCGACGACTTCGTACGTCTCTTCTAATGTGTAAGGCGCAATGCTGGCAAAGGTCTGTTCGCGATCCCACGGACAGCCGTGTTGCGGATCGCGCAGGGTTTTCATAATGCCCAGCAGGCGATCAATTGAATTCATGGGGAAGATCCTTTGGGGAATGATTTTGAGTTGGATTCTATGCGTTTTATTACGCTGTCTGTATTTTGAAGTGCGAGGTTGTTTGTCCCCCACCTCGGTCCTCTGAAGTGCGAGGTTGTTTGTCCCCCACCTCAATCCTCCCCCATAAATGGGGGAGGAAGATGCTGCAATATGCCCGCTCTGTACCTGCATGTGGCAGCGTCTCCTTCCCCGCTACGCGGGGGAAGGTCGGGATGGGGGCAGCACGCAGATGAGGTTGTTTGTCCCCCACCTCGGTCCTCTGAAGTGCGAGGTTGTTTGTCCCCCACCTCAATCCTCCCCCATAAATGGGGGAGGAAGATGCTGCAATATGCCCGCTCTGTACCTGTATGTGGCAGCGTCTCCTTCCCCGCTGCGCGGGGAAGGCCGGGATGGGGGACAGCCAGCACGCTCTTTCCTGACAGCTCACTCTTTCTGACAGCAAACTAAACGCGCATCATCAATGCAAACGGCGAGCATCAATGATATCGGAGACCTGATTCAGGCGCGCCAACACGCGACCCAGCACCTGCTGGTTATAAATCTCAATATCCATATCAATCGTTGCCAGCTGCTTCTTAGTATCGCTGCGGCTGGAGACGCCCAACACATTCACTTTTTCATTGGCGAGAATGGTGGTGATGTCACGCAGCAACCCGCTGCGATCGTTGGCCGTCACGCGCACCACCAGCGAGTAGCCGCTGGAATAGCTTTCTCCCCACACAGCATCAACGATGCGCTCTGGTGCATGGGAAATCAGCTCAGCAAGCTGATCGCAGTCGGCGCGATGAATCGAAATACCGCGTCCGTGGGTAATAAAGCCCACAATATCATCGCCAGGAATCGGCTGGCAGCAGCGTGCAATGTGATGCATTAAATTGCCGACGCCTTCCACCACCACGCGTCCGCTCTCTTTACGCGACGGCGCCGAGTAGGATTTTTGCGTCAGCTGGCGCAGCGCTTCACGATCCTGCTCTTCAGCACTCGGCTTGTTGAGCTTGGCCTGCAGGAAGTTTGCCATCTGATTAAGTCGAATATCGCCCCCGCCAATCGCGGCGAGCAGTTCTTCAAGCGAGGTGACGTTATAGCGCGGCAGCAGCAGTTTTTCGGCTTCTTTCAGGCTGATATCCATCTGGCTCAGTTCGTTGTCCAGAATCTGCCGTCCGGCAAGAATATTCTTGTCGCGATCCTGCTTGCGGAACCAGTTATGAATCTTAGAGCGACCGCGGCTGGTGGTGATAAAACCCAGATTAGGGTTGAGCCAGTCGCGGCTTGGATTCGGCTGTTTCTGGGTGATGACTTCAACCTGATCACCCATTTGCAATTGATACGTAAACGGCACAATACGACCGCCAATCTTCGCGCCAATGCAGCGATGACCGATATCACTGTGTATGTGATAAGCGAAGTCCAACGGCGTTGAACCCGCTGGCAGATCAACCACGTCGCCTTTGGGTGTAAAGACATAAACGCGATCGTCAAAGACCTGGCTGCGCACCTCTTCCAACAGCTCGCCAGAGTCAGCCATCTCTTCCTGCCAGCCGATCAGTTTACGCAGCCATGCAATGCGTTCTTCGTGGCCCGCTGAGCCGCGCGCATTGCTGGAAGAAGGCCCTTCTTTATATTTCCAGTGCGCAGCAACGCCCAGTTCGGCATCTTCATGCATCTGGCGGGTACGTATCTGAATTTCAACCGTTTTGCCTTTCGGGCCCAGCACCACGGTGTGAATGGATTGATAGCCGTTGGGCTTTGGATTGGCGACGTAATCATCGAACTCGCTGGGCAGATGGCGATAAAGCGTATGCACCGTGCCTAATGCGCCATAACAGTCTTGCAGACGCTCAGCCACAATACGCACTGCACGCACATCAAACAGTTCATCAAACGCCAGCGACTTTTTCTGCATCTTACGCCAGATACTGTAGATATGTTTTGGGCGCCCGTACACTTCAGCGCGTACGCCCTCTTTTGCCATCTCTTTACGCAGATTATCGACGAAATTTTCGATGTACTGTTCGCGGTCAATGCGGCGTTCATGCAACAGTTTGGCGATGCGCTTGTATTCATCAGGATGCAGATAGCGGAAGCAATAATCCTCCAGCTCCCACTTCAGTTGACCAATGCCGAGTCGGTTGGCCAACGGCGCATAAATATTGGTGCTCTCTTTTGCTGCCAGCACGCGCTCATCTTCCGGCGCGTCTTTCATTTCGCGCAGGTTCATGATGCGTTCGGCTAATTTCAACACCACGCAGCGGAAATCTTCTACCATCGCCAGCAACATGCGGCGAACATTATCCACCTGCTCGGAGGCCATTGAATCATTATGAATGGCTTTGAGCTGGCGTATCGCATCCATGTCGCGTACGCCGTGTACCAGCGAGACAATGCCTTTGCCGACCGCTTGCTCAAGTTCCTCTTCACTCACCACTTCATCATTTGCGAGTGGGAAAATGAGCGCGGCGCACAGACTGTCGATATCCATACTGAGCATCGAGAGGATTTCGACCATCTCAATACCACGCCACAGCAGCAGAGATTGATCCGGATGGTTGTGCGTTTGGGCTTCACAATAGCGCCAGGTTTCGGCAAGTCGTTGACATGATTGCGGGTTGATCATGCCAAGACTGGCGATCCACTGGTCGAGGGCAAACTCCCCCGCCGTATTTAAATGCGCACTTCTAACCGCAACCATATCCTCTCCTGCACACCGATCTTAATGATCGCTTATGTTTTTTGAACAGCACCATGGATTCGAGATGACGGGTATGTGGGAACATATCTAGCATCGCGACCCTTTCCAATTGGTAGCCCGCCAACAGCAATGTCTGGCTGTCGCGAGCGAGTGTCGTGGGATTACACGAAACATAGACCACACGTTGTGGTGCAAGTTTAACCACATGCGTCATCACGCCTGCGGCACCGGCACGCGCCGGATCGAGTAATACCTTGTTAAATCCTTGCGCCGCCCACGGCTGGCGCGAAACATCTTCCTCCAGGTTATGCTGGAAAAAGCTGACATTTTTAAGACTATTCAGGTCCGCATTATACGCTGCCTGCCGTACTAATGCTGCAACGCCCTCCACACCAACCGCATTTTGTACGACTTTTCCTATCGGAAGTGTGAAGTTTCCCATGCCGCAAAACAGATCTAATACGCGATCGTCTGGTTGCAGATCCAGCCAGTCAATTGCCCGGGCTACCATCTGTTGATTGACCGCATCGTTTACCTGAATAAAATCTTGCGGACTGAAGGTTAACTTAAGTTTGTGTGATTGATAGAACGGTTGGTTATTACTTAGAGCCGTTAAGTTTTCGCTGCCGTCATCCAAAAACATCATCAACTGATGCTTATGCGAAAAGCGTTCCAGTTTTTCTCTGTCGTCGACATGGAGCGCATCAAGATGACGTAAAACCATCAGCGGGCCATTATCTGCCTGTACCAGCTCAACATGTCCCAGCCTTTTAACCGCTTTTAACTCACGCAGACACTGGCGTAACGG
The DNA here is from genome assembly GCF_018842675.1 of Candidatus Pantoea bituminis. Classification (NCBI taxonomy): domain Bacteria; kingdom Pseudomonadati; phylum Pseudomonadota; class Gammaproteobacteria; order Enterobacterales; family Erwiniaceae; genus Pantoea; species Candidatus Pantoea bituminis. The sequence continues at coordinate 712,685 of NZ_JAGTWO010000004.1, read as the reverse complement.
CGTGATCAACGCCTCAAGTTCGGGCGTCAAAATGGGGCATTGCTGAATATCGACCAGATCGTTGCTGGCTTCCTGACGAAACCCCATTCGCAGCTGTTGGCTTTTGTTTTGCCATTGCAATCCCAGCCGTGCTCGGCGGCGATAGCCCCAAGGTTCTCCGGCAATAACTTCATCCACGGCCACTACGCGTTGCGCTTCTTTACTTAACATGCGGCTTAGCGCTTGCGCTTTACTCTGCTGCTGTAAAACAACATCAACATGCTGCTGTTGGCAGCCACCACAGGTATTAAAATGTGGGCAGCGCGGTGTAACGCGTGCCGGGCTACTGCTTAACAAGCGCGTGACTTTCGCTCGGGCAAATTGGCGCTTATCCTCAGTTAAGGTAATTTCTGCCTGTTCGCCTGGCAACGCACCGCTGACAAATATCGTTTTGCCTTGGTGCCGTGCGACACCTTGTCCAAATGGATCAAGGTCTTCGATGGTGACGGTAATCCGTTGTTTGGTCGTCACGCGCTGTTTTGCGGTGTAAAATTGCGCCATAGTGTTGTTAATTCTCTTTCTCAAAAATCGGCGTGCATGGGTTTACCGACGGGATGCACAAGGATGTAAATGCCGGAGTCAGCCGTATTATGACGAAATACAGCCTGCGGGCGCGAATGATGATTTTAATATTGGCCCCAACCTTAATGGTGGGCCTGTTGCTCAGCTCTTTCTTTGTCGTGCACCGCTATAACGAACTGCAGCGACAAGTCATGGATGCTGGCGCGAATATCATTGAACCCCTGGCAATTTCCAGCGAATACAGCATGACGTGGCACAACCGCGACACGATGCGCGAGCTGGTTAGCCTGCTGCATCGGCGTCATTCCAATATTGTCCGTGCGATTTCGGTTTTCGACAATAATAACCAGCTCTATGTCAGCTCTAATAACAAACAAAACCTCAGCCTGTTGCAGAAAGAAGATATCAACGCCCTGCCAGATGATGTCTCAATGGAACGGCACGGCAACGTCTTAATTTTACGCACACCCATAACGTCTGAACGTTATGCGGTAGATGAAATCCCCAGCGAAGATGCAAAACCTTCTGGCAATCCACTGGGATATGTCGCGATAGCGCTCGATCTGCAATCAGTGCGCTTGCAGCAATACAAAGAAGTCTTTGTTGCCACGCTGATGTTGCTGTTCTGTTTATGCATCGCCATGCTGTTTGCTTATCGTCTAATGCGTGACGTAACCGGCCCGATTCGCAATATGGTCAGCACCGTTGACCGCATTCGCCGCGGCCAACTCGACAGCCGCGTTGAAGGCTACATGCTGGGTGAGTTAAGCATTCTCAAAAATGGCATCAACGCGATGGCGATGTCGCTGACTGCTTACCACGAAGAGATGCAGCACAATATCGATCAGGCTACCTACGATCTGCGTGAAACGCTGGAACAATTAGAGATTCAGAACGTTGAGCTGGATCTTGCGAAGAAGCGTGCGCAGGAAGCGGCACGCATCAAATCTGAATTCCTTGCCAATATGTCGCACGAGCTACGAACGCCGTTAAATGGCGTGTTGGGTTTTACCCGCCAGATGCTGAAAACCCCGCTGCGCACTACGCAACGCGACTACATGCAAACCATTGAGCGCTCTGCCAACAATTTGCTAAGCATCATCAACGACGTGCTCGATTTTTCAAAACTGGAAGCGGGCAAACTGGTACTGGAGTCTATTCCGTTCCCCCTTCGCGCCACGCTGGATGAAACGCTGGTGTTACTGGCACCTTCTGCGCATGACAAAGGGCTGGAATTAACGGTAGTGTGCGACAGCAGTGTGCCAGACAACGTGATTGGTGATGCGCTGCGCCTGCAGCAGATCCTGATTAACCTGATTGGCAATGCGATCAAATTCACCGAAAAAGGCACCATCGATCTCAAAGTAGCGCAACGCGCTATTACCCCTTCACGTATCGAACTGGAAATTCAGGTACAGGATACGGGCATTGGTATTTCCGAGCAGCAGCAAATGCAGCTGTTTCAGGCGTTTCGTCAGGCTGACGCCAGCATTTCACGTCGTCATGGCGGCACTGGCTTGGGTTTGGTCATTACGCAAAAGTTGGTGAATGAGATGGGTGGTGAAATCACCTTCCACAGCCAACCGGATCAAGGTTCCACCTTCCGAGTGCGAGTGCAGCTTGATCTCAATCCCAATGCCCCGAGCATGCCTCGCGTGTTAGACGCCTTGTCTCATTCGCGCATTGCTTATGTAGAAGCCAATACCCGTGTGGCGAAAACCGTGTTGAAGATGCTGAGCATGACGCCGTTGCAAATCGATTACAGCGAAACACTGGAAGGGCTGAGTGAAGATCACTACCCGCTGCTATTAATGGCGATGCCAGTGAATGTTAGTCAACATCAGTTGCTGGCCGATGAGCTGATTAATGCGCTGCTGGATCGCGCTGACAACGTACTGCTGGCGCTGCCAAGCCCAATGATGCTGCTGGCCGACGAGCTAAAAGTACGCGGTATTGATGGCTGTATAGCCAAACCGATCTCGCAGACGCGCCTGCTGCCAATGCTACTGGATTTGCATACCCGCCAGTTAAACGAACTGCCCGCCTCACCGCGTTTGCCGCTGGCAGTAATGGCCGTGGATGATAATCCTGCCAACCTCAAATTGATCGGTGCACTGCTGGAAGAGCAGGTGCAAAAGATCTTGTTGTGTAACAGCGCAGAACAAGCGATTCATCAGGCGCGTTTACAGCCGTTAGATGTCATCTTGATGGATATTCAAATGCCGGATATTGATGGCATCCGCGCCAGTGAAATTATTCGTACCCTGCCTCAGCATGCGCATACACCGATTGTTGCCGTAACTGCGCATGCGATTGATGGCGAGCGTGAACAGCTTATCAAAGCGGGAATGAATGATTACCTTGCCAAGCCGATTGATGAGAACAAGCTCAGTCAGCTGCTGGCGCGTTACACGCCAACGCCAACCGTGCAGACGCCAGAGCTGCCGCAAATTCTGCCCACGCTGGATTGGGCATTAGCGTTACGCCAGGCCGCCAATAAGCCCGATTTAGCCCGAGATATGCTGCGTATGCTGCTGGAGTTTTTACCGGAAGTGCACGAGAAGATTGCGCTGTTTATCGCTGCTAACGATGTGACTGGGTTGCGTGAAATTATTCATAAACTGCACGGTAGTGCCAGTTATAGCGGTGTGCCGCGCATGAAGCAGTTGTGTCATCAACTGGAAAAGGAGCTGCTGCAGGCCAGTGATATTGACGCGCTTGAGCCGGAGCTGCTGGAGTTGCAGGATGAGATGGAGAATGTTGCAAAAGAAGCGCGGCGAGTTCTGCATCTGGCGTAAAATAAGCGCGATTTCTTAAGCTTTGTCAGGTGCTGTTGATTTCGCTTCTCGGTCCGTTGAGTCTGAGGTCGTTTATCCCCGATCCCGGCTTTCCCCGCGAAGCGGAGGAAGGCGACACTGCCGCATGCAGGCATAAAATTGACAGGTTCAGCACAGGTACAAGTAAGTGCAGAGGTGACTTAGGGCAGCGTCCTCCTCCCCACGGGCAGGGGAGGATTAAAATTGGGGAGAGCGCACACCAGCAAAATACTTATTTAAACCCACCAATCTTCAACGTCGCCGCAACATTACGCGCTGTCAGGTGAACATTTTTTCAGCATTCGCCAGCGCATCGTCCAGTGAACAAATGCTGTAAAGCACGCTAAACACCGCGTCTAGTCCGTGTTCATGCACCACACCCACGTCAGCCGTTAAACTGCCTGCAATGCCTATCACTGGCTTGCCAAAGCGTTTGGCTACACTCGCTACGCCAATGGGTACTTTACCGTTGATGCTTTGACTATCAATACGCCCTTCGCCGGTAATGACTAAATCAGCGTCTTTAACCTGCTCTGCCAGCCCCAACGCCTCTGTGACAATCTCAATGCCGCGTCGCAAATCAGCCTGACAAAATGCATGCAGTGCCGCACCCATACCGCCCGCCGCGCCGCCGCCGGGAATGTGCAGTACATCAATATCTAAATCCCGCAGAATGATCTGCGCGTAATGCGCCAGTGACTGATCGAGCTGTTTAACCAGTTCCGGCGTTGCCCCTTTCTGCGGACCAAAAATCGCGGATGCACCCGCATCACCGGTTAAGGGATTGGTGACATCGCAAGCCACTTCAAATCGGCACTGCTTGATTCGCGCATCTAATGCTTCAATATCAATGCTGGCTAATTCTGGCAGCGCTCCGCCGCCATAACCGATCTCTTTGCCTTGCTGATCCAGCAAGCGTGCACCCAGCGCCTGCATCATGCCGGAGCCACCGTCATTGGTAGCACTGCCGCCAATACCGATAATAATGTGCTCCACGCCCTTATCGAGCGCGTTTTTAATCAATTCGCCAGTACCAAATGAGGTCGTGGTCAGCGGATCGCGCTGCGCCGCAGGCACCAGCTCCAATCCGCTTGCCGCCGCCATCTCGATATACGCGGTACGCTCGTCACCAGAAAGGCCATAGAAAGCCTCAACCTGTTTGCCAAGCGGACCTGTAACCTTCAACCTGACGATTTTCCCTTCCGTCGCCGCCACCATCGCTTCAACCGTGCCTTCACCACCGTCGGCGACCGGTATTTTGACGTAATGCGCATCAGGAAAGATCTCACGGAAACCCGCTTCAATCGCTGATGCCACATCCAGGGCGGATAAACTCTCTTTATATGAATCCGGTGCGATAACGATTTTCATAGGCAATCCGAGCGCTGTTGATGGTCTGAAATGATTTCATAGCCAGCCCGGTATCCGCAGATACCGGAACCCCCTTTAGCGGGAAATCTCAACCTTCGCTAACTTCTCATAATAGCAGGCGAGCGCGCTGTGGTCGGAGGAGCCCTGTCCATCGTTGCGCAGCGCCTGCATCATTTCCATCACGGCGGCCGTCAGCGGCAAGTGCGCGCCAATGCCGTGCGACGTATCGAGTGCATTGGCGAGATCTTTGATATGCAGATCGATACGGAAGCCCGGTTTGAAATTACGATCCATCACCATCGGTGCTTTAGCATCCAGCACCGTGCTGCCCGCCAACCCACCGCGAATGGCCTGATAAACCAGATCCGGGTTTACCCCCGCTTTGGTTGCCAGAGACAACGCTTCAGACATCGCCGCAATATTCAGGGCAACAATCACCTGATTCGCCAGCTTGGTTACATTACCCGCGCCAATATCGCCGGTATGCACCACCGAGCCCGCCATCGCTTTCATGATGTCGTAGCACTGATCAAACACCGCCTTGTCGCCCCCAACCATCACAGACAACGTGCCTTCAATGGCTTTGGGTTCCCCGCCGCTGACTGGCGCATCCAGCATTTTGATCTGCTTTTCTGCCAGCGCATCGTGAATCTCTCGGCTCGCCAGCGGTGCAATTGAGCTCATGTCGATCACAATCAAGCCAGGTTTGGCGCCATGAATAATGCCGTTTTCGCCAAGGCAGGCTTCTTTTACCTGCGGCGAGTTCGGCACCATGGTAATCACCACATCCACTTGTTCGGCGACCTCTTTTGGTGATTTCGCCACTGTCGCACCTAACTCAACCAGTTCAGCTTCATTTTCTGGATGGTGATCGCGTACCACCAGCGAATAGCCCGCTTTCGCCAGGTTTTTACTCATTGGCTTGCCCATGATACCCAGGCCGATAAATCCAATTTTCATTATGTTGCCTCTTGGTTGATTACTTCTTAAATTTGTCGCACAGCGCCTGCGTTGCGTTGCGGAAAACACCTAAATCACTGCCGACCGCCACAAAGCTGGCGCCCCACTCCAGATAGCGTCGGGCATCGGCTTCAACCGGTGCCAGAATACCGCTGGGTTTGCCCGCTGCTTTAGCGCGCTCGAAAACGTGCTTAATCACTTTCAGCACATCTGGATGCGCTGGCTGGCCGAGATAGCCCAGCGCCGCAGAAAGATCGCCAGGCCCAACAAAAATACCGTCCACGCCATCAACCGCCGCGATAGCATCAATATTGTCTACTGCTTGCTGCGTTTCGATTTGTACCAGCACCGTGATGTTGTCATTGATGGTGCTGTTGTACTCCGGCAAGGTTCCGTACATGTTGCTGCGGTGCGATACCGATACGCCGCGAATACCCGCGGGTGGATAACGCGTAGAGGCGACAGCGCGGATCGCTTCTTCTTCGGTCTCAACAAACGGCACAAGGAAGTTATAAAAACCGATATCCAGCAGACGTTTGATGATCACCGGTTCATTACAGGGCGGACGCACGACGGGCGCGCTGTGGCTGCCTTTCAGCGCCATCAGTTGCGGCACAAAAGTGGTGATGTCGTTGGGCGCATGTTCCCCATCCAGCACCAGCCAGTCGAATCCGGCCAGTCCTAACACTTCGGTGCTTAATGGATTCGCCAGTGCACACCAACTGCCAATCAGGGTTTCACCTGCCAGCAAACGACGACGAAAGCTGTTCGGCCAGGCTGCATTACTCATGGTTTTACTCCTGTTGCATCGGCTCCCCTGCGGAAGCCAAAAGGTTAGCGCACAAGGCACGGACGTTTATTGTCAAAGGTCCAGCCTGGCACCAGGAACTGCATTGCTTGCGCATCGTCGCGCGCGCCGAGACCGTGTTTTTGATACAACGCATTAGCCTGCATCACCTGATCCATATCCAGCTCAACGCCCAATCCCGGTTTTTGCGGCACCTGTACCATGCCGCCTTTGATCTGGAACGGTTCTTTTGTCAGGCGCTGATTACCTTCCTGCCAGATCCAGTGCGTATCAATGGCGGTAATTGCGCCGGGCGCTGCCGCAGCAACGTGGGTGAACATCGCTAATGAGATATCGAAGTGGTTGTTGGAGTGCGAACCCCATGTCAGGCCAAAATCGTGGCACATTTGCGCCACGCGCACGGAACCTTGCATGGTCCAGAAATGCGGATCGGCCAGCGGAATATCCACTGATTGCAGCGAAATGGTGTGGCCCATCTGTCGCCAATCGGTGGCAATCATGTTGGTTGCGGTTTGCATGCCGGTTGCGCGGCGGAACTCCGCCATGACTTCGCGTCCTGAATAGCCTTGCTCTGCGCCGCACGGATCTTCTGCATAGGCCAGCACATCTTTCAGCTGCTTACCCAGCAAAATAGCTTCATTGAGTGACCACGCGCCGTTGGGATCGAGCGTTATGCGCGCTTCGGGAAACGCTTCGCCAGCGCGGTCACGGCTTCAGCTTCTTCGCCACCGCGCAGTACGCCGCCTTTCAGTTTGAAATCATTGAAGCCATATTTTTCATATGCGGCTTCAGCTAAACGCACCACGGTATCGGGCGTCAGCGCTTCTTCATGACGCAGGCGATACCAGTCGCACTTGTCGTTTTCCTGGCTTTGATAGGACAACGACGTTTTATTGCGATCGCCAATGTAGAACAGATAACCCAGCATTTCGACGCGATCGCGCTGCTGACCATCCCCTAACAAAGAGGCGACATTGACACCCAAATGCTGGCCCAGCAGATCCAGCAGTGAAGCTTCGATGCCGGTTACCACATGAATGGTGGTGCGCAAATCAAAGGTTTGGTTTCCGCGACCGCCTGAATCACGGTCAGCAAAGGTGCTGCGCACCAAATTAAGAATATTTTTGTATTCGCCCACCGTTTTGCCGATCACCAAAGAAGCGGCATCTTCCAGCGTTTGACGGATCTTTTCACCGCCGGGAATTTCTCCCACCCCGGTATGGCCGGCGTTGTCTTTAATGATAACGATATTGCGGGTGAAAAAAGGGAATGCGCCCCGCTCAGGTTAAGCAACATGCTGTCGTGACCGGCAACCGGGATGACCTGCATGGATGTGACTTTAGGGGTAGAACTCATCTGCTGCTCCTTAAGCTGTCGCACGGCCAAATGCCGGGCGTTTGCGGTCGAATGTCCAACCAGGAATCAGATACTGCATCGCCGTGGCATCGTTGCGCGCCCCGGCGGGCAGTGATTTATACAGTTCGTTGGCTTTGCGCAGTTGATCCCAGTCCAGCTCAATGCCCAGCCCAGGCGCATCCGGCACGGCGATTTTACCGTTGCGGATTTGCAGAGGATTTTTGGTCAGGCGCTGATCGCCCTCCTGCCAAATCCAGTGGGTATCAATTGCGGTAGGTTTACCCGGCACCGCCGCGCCAACGTGGGTAAACATGGCCAGTGAAATATCGAAATGGTTATTAGAGTGACAGCCCCACGTCAGGCCCCACTCGTCACAGAGTTGCGCCACGCGAACGGCCCCACTCAGCGTCCAGAAATGCGGATCGGCCAGCGGAATGTCTACCGCATTGAGCATCACGGCGTGGTTCATCTCACGCCAGTTGGTGGCAATCATGTTAGTGGCGACCGGTAAACCGGTGGCGCGACGGAACTCCGCCATCACTTCACGACCTGAATAACCTTGCTCTGCACCGCACGGATCTTCAGCGTAAGTCAGCACATCCTGCATGCCTTTACACAACCCGATGGCTTCGTCCAACAGCCAGGCACCGTTGGGATCGACGGTAATACGCGCATCCGGGAAGCGCTTTTTCAGTGCGGTTGCGGTTTCAATCTCCTGCTCGCCTGGCAGCACGCCGCCTTTGAGTTTGAAATCTTTGAAACCATATTTATCCTGCGCGGCTTCGGCTAAACGCACCACCGCGGCGCTGTCGAGCGCCTCCTGATGACGCAGGTGATACCAATCATGGCTGGCATTTTCGCCCGTCAGATAAGGCAAATCGGTTTTGCGTCGGTCGCCGAGGTAAAACAGATAACCGAGCACGGTAACTTCATCGCGCTGCTTGCCCGGTCCAAGTAATTCCGCGACCGGCACGCCAAGGCATTGCCCCAGCAGATCGAGTAGTGCGGCTTCCAGTGCAGCCACTGCATTGACGCGCAACTCGAAAGTCCATGCGCCTTTGCCGAAGGTATCGAAATCTGCCGACTGATTGCCTTTGTGCACCTGCTGTACCAGCCGATTCATACGGGCAACCTGCTGGCCTTTGACCTGCGGAATGGCTTCTACCAGCGTCTGATAAATGGTTTCACCGCCCGGCGCTTCCCCTACGCCGGTATGTCCGGCGTTGTCGGTCAGCACCACGATGTTGCGGGTAAAGCAGGCGTTATGCGCACCACCAATGTTCAACAGCATGCTGTCGTAACCCGCGACCGGAATCACCTGCATATCAGTGATAATCGGCGAACTTTGCGTAGTCATGTTCCGTCCTTATGGCCTGGTTTTCAGTTCAACGCGTTTGATATCGCCTGCAATCACCAGGAAGCTAAATGCGGCGACAAAGGCATGGATACCGACATAAATCAGCGCGCCTTCGAAGGAACCGCTGGTGGCAATGATGTAACCGATGGCGATAGGCGTCACGATGCCGGAGAAGTTACCGAACATATTGAATAAACCACCGCTCAGGCCGCTGATCTCTTTTGGTGCGGTATCTGCCATCACCGCCCAGCCCAGCGCACCGATGCCTTTACCGAAGAATGCCAGCGCCATGAAGAACACCACGACCCATTCGGTGTCGGTGTAGTTACACATCACCATCGAAATAGACAGCAGCATGCCGAGCACAATGGGCGTTTTACGCGCAATATTCAGTGAACCGGTTTTACGCATCAGCCAGTCCGAAATCACGCCACCTAACACCCCACCAAGGAAGCCGCAAATTGCCGGGATTGAGGCGATAAAACCGGCTTTCAAAATCGACATACCACGCGCCTGAACCAGATACACCGGGAACCAGGTAATAAAGAAGTAAGTTAAGGCGTTAACGCAATATTGGCCGAGATAAATCCCCAACATCATGCGCGAAGTCAGCAGTTGTTTGATTTGAAACCACTTCTCGTCCCAGCTCACTTTGTGCTCGGACTTTTTGGCATCCATGTTGATCAATGCACCACCCTGCTCCATATACTCCAGCTCGGCTTTATTCACGCCCGGATGATCGGTGGGATCGTGGATCACTTTCAGCCAGATAAAGCTGAGGATGATGCCCAATCCACCCATGAACCAGAACACGTGTGCCCAACCAACCTCAGAGACCAGCCAACCCATGATAGGTGCGAAGATCACTGTGGCGAAATATTGCGCTGAGTTGAAGATAGCCACTGCCGTACCGCGCTCCTGTGCAGGGAACCAGGCGGCGACAATGCGGCTGTTGCCAGGGAAGGATGGCGCTTCAGCCAAGCCGACCAGGAATCGCAACATAAACAGCGAAACGATGATGCCAAAGCCGCTGAACACATCGACGAAACCCTGTAGCAAGGTAAACAACGACCAGGTAAAGATGCTCCAGAAGTAGACGCGTTTTGAGCCGAAGCGGTCGAGCAGCCAACCGCCAGGAATCTGGCCAATGACATAAGCCCATGAGAACGCAGAGAAGATGTAGCCCAGTCCGACCGAATCCAGACCGATATCTTTGGACATCGCCGAACCGGCAATCGAAATGGTGGCGCGGTCCCCGTAGTTGAATGAGGTGACAATAAATAACATCACCACAATCCAGTAACGCGCATGGGTACGTTTTTGTACCGACTCCGCGGTCTGGCTATAACTATTCATGATGCACTCCTGAATTGCATACCCTTAATAATTCGAGTCGCAGGAAGACGGCAAGCTCGTGAAACCCTGGAAACTTACTTGGTAAGTGCCCGGGGTGAGCAAGCGCAGGCAACACACCAGCGGCTCGAAGTGTGACGGGTATAGCGTTCACGACTTTCGCTCTGACTGCATACACATCGCGTTGGGTATCAGAGAGAAGTTGGGTTAAACACGGCGATTTTTTTATTGGCAAATCGAAAGTACGTCGTGACAAATAACCTAACGTTGGATAACGGAAATCAGTATATGAACAGGATTTAGCGCTGACACTGGATAAACGCCTGAGAATAACGCGGCGTTAATATCAATTATCTGGCGTTTGCACATATGGCTGCGGCACGGCTCACGGAACCCGGAAATAACCTCCCGATTTGGTGCAAAACAGCGTTCAAAGAATGGGCTTTGTGAGATTCTTCACTTGCTTTTGGTTGTTCACACTAAATCAGCGTTTGAAAACGCCTCAAAGCCAGACAGTTGCACAATGCGTGGCCAGCAGCGTCTCCTTATACTGAAGTCGGCAAATACTGAGCGTGTGACAAGTAACATCATTACACCGCGCCGCAAAAGTACGGCGCGAATGACTGGAAGGTGAGCGATGACCCTGAACCCGACTGAACAACCGCTCTACATCAAAGTACATGAAGCGGACAACGTCGCCATTGTGGTGAACAATCAAGGTTTACCGGCAGGCACGACTTTTGCCGATGGCCTGACACTGACCGAGCATGTCCCGCAAGGTCACAAGGTGGCGCTGAGCGCGATTGCTAAAGATGGCGAGATCCTGCGCTACGGCGAGGTGATTGGCTATGCGCTGCGAGACATTGCACAAGGGAGCTGGATTGATGAATCGCTGGTGGCGTTACCCGAAGCGCCACCGCTGGCCAGCTTGCCGCTAGCCAATAATATTCCCCCCGTTCTTCCTGCACTCGAAGGTTATACCTTTGAAGGCTACCGCAACGCAGATGGCAGCGTCGGTACGCGCAATCTTTTGGGCATTACCACTAGCGTGCATTGTGTCGCGGGCGTGGTGGACTTTGTCGTGCAGCTGATAGAGCGCGATCTGTTGCCTAAATATCCCAATGTTGATGGCGTGGTGGCGTTGAATCACCTTTATGGTTGTGGCGTGGCGATCAACGCACCCGCTGCGGTGGTGCCGATCCGCACCATCCATAATCTGGCGTTAAACGCTAACTTCGGTGGCGAAGTAATGATTGTGAGTTTGGGCTGTGAGAAGTTGCAGCCGGAGCGCCTGCTGACCGGCACGCCTGATGTGCAGGCTATTTCATTAGATGACAATGACATTGTGCGTCTGCAAGATGAAAAGCTGGTGGGATTTGGTGCGATGGTCGATGAGATTTTGCAGGTCGCGGAACGCCATTTAAAACGTCTGAATCAGCGTCAGCGCGAAACGTGTCCCGCTTCTGAACTTGTTGTGGGTATGCAATGTGGCGGTAGCGATGCCTTTTCCGGCGTGACGGCTAATCCCGCCGTTGGATTTGCTTCTGATTTGCTGGTGCGCTGCGGTGCAACGGTGATGTTTTCTGAAGTGACTGAAGTGCGTGATGCCATTCATCTACTGACGCCACGCGTAATAAATGAAGAAGTTGGTAAGCGTCTGCTAGAAGAGATGGCCTGGTATGACAATTACCTCGATCAGGGACAAACCGATCGCAGCGCCAATCCTTCGCCAGGTAATAAAAAAGGCGGTCTGGCGAACGTGGTGGAGAAAGCGCTGGGGTCAATTGCTAAATCGGGTCGCAGCCCTATTGTTGAAGTGTTGTCAGCGGGTCAACGCCCGACGCGTCGGGGATTAATCTATGCGGCAACACCCGCCAGCGATTTCGTTTGCGGCACGCAACAATTGGCATCTGGCATTACGCTGCAAGTCTTTACCACCGGACGTGGAACGCCTTACGGTTTGGCGGCGATTCCGGTGATCAAAATGGCGACGCGTAATGCGCTGGCTGAGCGCTGGCACGATCTGATGGATATCAATGCTGGCACTATTGCGACCGGCGAAGAGTCCATTGAACAGGTTGGCTGGCGGTTATTCACGTTGATTCTGGAGATTGCCAGCGGCAGGAAACAGACATGGTCAGATCGTTGGGGAATTCTTAATCAGCTGGCGGTATTCAATCCTGCTCCGATAACCTGATGATAAAAGCGCGCTTTCCAAGGTGAAAGCGCGCATCTCATTACAGCAGTTTGCCCCAGCTTTCGACCCACGGTGATGTCACTGTCTCAGGCTCAGGATTCTCTGTGGCATCTACCAATAAAATCTCACCCACGCGTTGTGCACTTTGCTCTTGCAACAGTGCATCGAAGGTTTTACCTGCTCCACAGAAATGATCGTAGCTGCTGTCACCCAACGCAATCACGCCATAACGCAGCGTTGGCTGATAACCTAACTTCTCTTTCACCCCGTTGACCAGCTCGGCAATGCTGTCTGGAAAATCGCCCTGGCCTGTGGTGGAAGTAATCACCAACACCACATCATTGCTGTAATCATTCCACTCTGCCAGCGTTGGGTCCTCAAACACGTTTACGTTGTGGCCTTGCTCTTGCAAAATCGGTTCTGCTTCTTCTGCGACCAGCAGCGAATTACCGTAAACCGTGCCTACAAAAATGCCTATCTTTGCCATGAGCGCTCTCCTTATTCTGAACTGATATCCTGGCGTGGCTGCGGCTCAAACTCAACCCTCGGAACCTCAGGGATGAGATTCTGCCAGCCAAAGTGATTCATCAGGTTTTGCCACACTGAATCCAGTCCGGCGCGGATCATCAGCGGTTCACCCGTGATGGGATGTGTTAGCGATAAACTGCTGGCGTGCAGCATTAATCGGTTTGCACCAAAATGCGCAGCCGCACCGCGATTCTGCTTTAAATCTCCGTGCGCGCTGTCGCCGATGATCGGATGGCGCAGGTGCGACATATGGCGTCTTAGCTGATGTTTGCGCCCGGTTTTCGGCGATAACTCGACCAGGCTGTAACGTGCGGTGGGGTAACGCCCTACCGGCAGCGGCATTTCTACTGTTGCTAACGCCCTGTAATCGGTGACGGCTGGCTGCGCGATACGCTCTTCATTGGCAAACTTATCGGCGATTTTGTCCCGCTCTTCCATCAGCGGATAATCCAGCGTGTCGCTGCTTTCCAGCCAACCTCGCAGTACCGCGTGATAGGTTTTTTGTATCTGATGATGTTCAAATTGCAGCGAAAGCAACCGCCCTACCTCGCTGGACAACCCCATCAGAAGCACACCGGAAGTAGGTCGATCAAGACGGTGAACAGTAAAGACGTGCTGGCCGATTTGATCGCGTACCGTCTGCATCACAAAGACTTTTTCATTGCGATCGAGCCAACTGCGGTGTACCAGCCAGCCAGCGGGTTTGTTAACCGCCACCAGCCACTCATCTTGATAAAGAATTTCTAACATCAGACGGCATCGTCCATAAACAACGCGTCGAGCTGACGCAGCGTAAGTAATAACAGCGGGCGGCCCGCCTGCGCAGGCGCTAACGCCATCTCAAAATAAGGGGCGATAGCGAAGTTCTTCGGCAGTGGTTGCTGTGCGGCGATTAAAGCGTGCATGTGGGGAATAAGCACCCATTGCAGCCATTCCAGTGGTTCCAGGGTGTCGAGACAAAAAGGTTCACGACTCTCGAAAGCGCTGGCCTGGGGCGACGTCGTTTGCCAGAGATCGTGCTCATGCATTATCGCCTCAACCTGCTCCAGCCGTTGCGTAATCAATTGTTCCGGCGTCATGCGCCACCTCCAGCGAGCAGTAAAAAAGGGGCGGCAAGCATATCACTTGTTAACGTAGGCACAAAAAAGGGAGCACTGTATAAACAGTGCTCCCGGTTCGTTTGCAGCTTTCCTGCTACGTTTATGCTCCCTGCTCTTCCATGACAACTGGTCCACGTGCATTCCTGCCGCCCATCTTCTTGATGAATCCTTAGCATCCTGGCCCGCCACCTATTCTAAGAGGCTCTCATTCTCCATCCTGGAGGTGTCCCTGTCTCAATCCTGAGTGTCCTGCTTCATCCGGTGAAGCCTTCCTTGTGCCGTAAACTCCGTTACGTTCCCGCCTCATGGCTTAACATCATCCTGACGATATCTTTTGTCCTTAGCGTCCTGCTAGTGCGAAACATTCTGACAGAATGCTTCGCGTAAACAAGCTACTAAAAAACGTAACGCTATTAACTTATTGCTACTATTTCGGACTAATGCCATTAAGTCGATGATTCACAATATTTTTACATTGGAGACATCTAGAAGTCTTATGCATTTTAAGATGATCTCTCACAGCGCCTGTAAGAGATATCTCACAAACAAAGCGGGCAATCTCTGCATCTCATAGACTAAACGGTTGTAAATGCTTAAGAAATATCTCAATATTTTCTGAAAGAATGCGATGATTTTTACGGCCAGGCTGTTCAAGAATAATTTCGCCGCTCAGATTACTCAGCGAGATGATTTCCTCTTCCGATTCTGTCGTGGCAATAAACAGCGTGGGCGGTAATTTCAGTCGGCGTTTCATAACCAAATGCCCGATCAAATTTTCCTGCAAACGCAGGAAGTCTTCTTCACTCCAGACCTGTAACAGGGTCAACTGTTGCTGTTCGAAACGCGCTTGCATATCTCCGGCAAACTGACTGGTGTAAAAGGCCGTGATGGCGGGCTGCAACTCAATATCCAACGCTCTTTCCACTGCATCAAGCGAAGGTGGCAGGCTGAATGGCTGAGGTTGCCACAGTACGCGATCGTTGCGTTTTTCAATAACGCACGGCGACGGAACACCAGTAAGCTCAGCACTGGCAGGAGCATGACCATAAAGTTGTTGCCAAACCTGGCAATATCGGGTGGTAAAGTCGTGTAGCGCTTCAGCAGTTTGCTGCATCGTTCATATTCTCACTTCTGATGGGTTACACTTACCCACTTTGTTTAATTTTGATGGAAACCGTTATGTCTTCTCACGAACAGGATCAGGCGTTAAGCAACCTGACGCTGGGCAAACCCACAGCCTATCACGATCGCTATGACAACAGCTTGTTGCAGGCGGTGCCGCGTAGCCTGAACCGTGAACCGCTAGGCCTTTTTCCCGATAGCCTGCCGTTTTCTGGCTCAGACATCTGGACGCTGTATGAGCTGTCGTGGCTCAACAACAAAGGCCTACCGCAGGTTGCTGTCGGTGAAGTGGTGCTCAGTGCAAGCAGTCGCAATCTTATCGAGTCGAAAAGCTTCAAGCTTTATCTTAACAGCTTTAATCAGACCAAATTCGCCGACTGGGGCAAAGTCCGTCAAACGCTAGAGCGCGATCTGCGTGCCTGCGCAGAAGGTGACGTAACGGTCGCGCTGTTTCGACTCAGCGAAGTTGAGGGTCAGCCCATCGGTCATTTCGAGGGTTACTGCATTGATGAACAAGATATCGAAATCGACGATTATCGTTTCAATGCTGATTATTTGGCCGATGCAACCGGCAGCGAAGTGGTTGAAGAGACGCTGGTAAGCCATTTACTGAAATCCAACTGTTTGATCACCAACCAGCCTGATTGGGGTTCGGTGATGATTCACTATAAAGGCCCGCGCCTCGAACGTGAAAAGCTGTTGCGCTATCTGATCTCTTTCCGCCAGCACAACGAATTTCATGAACAATGCGTTGAACGCATTTTTAATGACATTCTGCGCTTCTGTCATCCAGAACAACTGACGGTCTATGCACGCTATACGCGACGCGGTGGATTAGATATCAATCCGTGGCGCAGCAATGTGCCTTTCTCTCCAGGTTATTCACGCCTGGTTCGTCAATAGATTGCGAGATCACTCGCAGGCTGTGCTTAGCGCATACGGATCCGCTTGAGCTGTTCCTGCTGACAAGGCTACTCTGAACACGGCGGCGAACGTTGGGTTCGTCGTCCAGAGAGTTTTAATCAAAATAATTCGGGTTGCAGGGCGACAGCAAACGGGCACATCGCAGACGCTGAATCAAATCGGCAAATGGGAAAACAAGTAATGCTAACGCCGCTGTAGCTTGAAGCGTGAAGGGTATTTCGTCACTGCATTTGCAGTGCCACCAATCACCCAGGCGGGTGTAAAGGAGTTTACATGATCACTCATATCAGCCCACTTGGCTCCATGGACCTGCTCTCTCAGTTAGAAGTCGACATGCTGAAACGCACGGCCAGCAGCGATCTTTACCAGCTGTTCCGTAACTGTTCTCTCGCCGTGCTCAACTCCGGTAGCCAGACTGACAGTAGCCATGAACTGCTTTCCCGCTTTGAAAACTTTGACATCAATGTGTTGCGCCGTGAGCGCGGCGTAAAACTTGAGCTGATCAACCCGCCGGAAGAGGCGTTTGTGGATGGGCGTATCATTCGGTCATTACAGGCCAACCTGTTTGCCGTATTGCGCGATATTTTGTTTGTGAGTGGCCAGCTTTCGGGTTCGGGACGCTTTCAAAATCTCGATGCGGATGACTCAGCCAATATCACCAACACGGTCTTTTCAATTCTGCGTAATGCGCGTGCGCTGCATATCGGTGAATATCCCAACACTGTGGTGTGCTGGGGCGGCCACTCGATTAACGCGGTCGAATATCAGTATTGCCGTAATGTCGGTACGCAACTCGGCTTGCGCGAACTGAATATTTGCACCGGCTGCGGTCCTGGCGTCATGGAAGCGCCGATGAAAGGCGCGGCGGTGGGCCACGCGCAGCAACGCTATCGTGACAGCCGTTTTATTGGGTTAACTGAACCCTCTATTATTGCCGCCGAACCGCCGAATCCGCTGGTGAACGAATTAATCATCATGCCGGACATTGAAAAACGCCTTGAAGCGTTTGTGCGAATGGCACATGGCATCATTATCTTTCCAGGTGGTGTGGGCACAGCGGAAGAACTGCTTTATCTGTTGGGTATCATGATGAATCCACAGAACAGCGATCAGGTGTTACCGCTGATTCTGACGGGACCGAAAGAGAGTGCTGACTACTTCCGTGTACTGGATGATTTCATTGTCAGCACCTTAGGCGAGCAGGCACGTAAGTATTATCAAATCATCATTGAAGACGCCCACGAAGTTGCGCGCCTGATGAAAAAAGCGATGCCAGAAGTGAAAGAATATCGCCGCGAAACCGGCGATGCCTATAGCTTCAACTGGTCCATTCGCATTGCGCAAGATTTACAGGTTCCGTTTATGCCGACGCATGAAAACATGGCCAATCTGAATCTTTACACTCATCAGCCGCCGGAAAAACTGGCTGCAGATTTGCGTCGCGCCTTCTCAGGCATTGTAGCCGGTAACGTCAAAGAGATGGGCATTCGTGAAATCCGTGAAAAAGGTCCCTACAAGCTTCATGGTGATGCGGATATCATGCACCGCATGGACGAGCTGCTACAGGGATTTGTCGCTCAGCAACGCATGAAACTGCCGGGCACCGCTTACATTCCTTGCTACGAAATCATCAAATAAATCAGGAGGCAGCTTTCGGGCTGCCCATATTCTCATGCCTCTTCATCTTCTCATTATTGATGCACTAAACCTTATCCGCCGTTTACATGCAGTACAGGGTTCGCCTTGTGTTGATGGCTGCGTAGCTGCATTACGACAGCTGCTCGGTCATACGCAACCTACCCATGTTGTTGCGGTTTTTGACGGAGAAACCCGACATCAAGGCTGGCGTCACGATTTATTACCGGACTACAAAAGTGGACGTCCGCCGATGCCGGAAGACTTACAGGCAGAAATGCCTGCACTGCAGGAGGCCTTTCGCGCTGCGGGAGTGAGCTGCTGGATTGCTGATCAGGACGAAGCTGACGATCTAGCCGCCACGCTGGCAGTAAAAATGGCTGAAGCTGGCCATCAGGCCACCATCGTTTCTACAGACAAAGGATATTGTCAGCTGCTGGCCCCGGCAATACGCATTCGTGACTACTTCCAAAAACGCTGGCTGGATGTGCCTTTTATCGCAGCAGAATTTGGCGTTGCGCCACAGCTTTTGCCTGATTATTGGGGGTTGTGTGGAATCAGCAGCAGCAAAATTCCGGGCATTGCCGGTATTGGGCCCAAAAGTGCCAAAGAATTGTTACAGCAGTTTGGAACGCTGGAAGGAATTTATCAGCAACTGGATCAAGTCCCCACAAAGTGGCGCAAAAAATTGCAGGCAGAACAGCAAATGGCGCAAATCAGCCGGCAAGTTGCCACGCTCAAGCAGGATTTAGTACTACAAGGGAATTTAAAAACGCTGCGTTATGAAGGCTGAGTGCCGCAGCACTCAGCCTCATTAAATTACCGCTCGTCGCGACGCCCACCAACCGCAGCCCAGATGCGACGAATATGCACCGTCACTTCTTCGCGATCGTGATAGAGGTGACGTGCACGAATCTGCGCATTAATACCGTTCTCTTGAAAACGCTCTTCGATCATCGCCAGAATTTGCGTAACCTCTTCGTAACGCTTTTTCATTGGCAACTTCAGATTGAAGATCGCTTCGCGGCACCAGCCGTTTACCAGCCATTCTGTCATCAGGTTTGCCACGCGCACCGGTTTTTCGACCATATCGCAAACCAGCCAAGTGATATTGGTACGCGGCGGCCGGAACTTAAAGCCGTCTGCTCGCTCATGCATTACCTGTCCGGTATCCATCAGGCTTGGTGCCATTGGACCGTTATCAACCGCATAAACCATCATGCTGCGTTGTACCAGTTGATAGGTCCAGCCCCCGGACAAGCACCGAGATCAACGGCGTACATGCCGCCTGTTAAACGTTCATCCCATTCATCAGCAGGGATAAAGACATGAAAAGCCTCTTCCAGCTTCAGCGTTGAACGGCTCGGCGCATCAGAAGGGAACTTAAGCCGCGGAATGCCCATATAAAGCGGAGAATTGTTGTTCGGATAGGAATAGCCTACATAACAGGTGCCCGGAGCGATGAAAAAAACATGCACCACAGGACGCTTAGGACTTTCATAACCTAACAAAATTCCGTTTTCGCGCAGACTGGCCCGCAGCGGCACGGTAAATTTGCGACAGAACTTAGTCAGCTCTTTAGCTTCGTTGGTGTCTGGCACTTCTACACGCAGTTCACCCCTTTCTCAACCACACCCGTCAGCATGCCGACTACCGGAGAAATACGATCTTCTTGCGGCAGGTTACGCAATAGCTCACCGACAACTAACATCTGACGCGCGAAGATAAGCTCCTCAAAGGGAGTTCCTTTATCAGGCGATCGGCATCTTCATACTGGTAGCACTCGAACAGCACATAACCTGAATCTTCTTTAACGCGAGGAAATCCATAGATTTCGCGTTCCGCTGCTTTAGCGGCAATTTCAGCCGCACACTCTTTTTCAAAACCGGAACGGCAATACAGCAATACTTTATTCATGGCGATCTGCCTTTCGTTTAAGACGCAGCGCGCCAATCAACATCAAAAACCAACCGGCCAGGAAACAAAGCCCGCCAACTGGGGTGACAAAAACCCAAAACTTCAAATGCGACAGCGCCAGACAATAAAGGCTTCCGCTAAACAACACGATGCCAAGTGCCATCAATGCGCTGCTCCAGTAAAACCAGATATTGGCGCGACGCAACATCGCAGCGCCAAGGCCAATCACCGCTAAGGTGTGATAAGCCTGATATTCAAGACCGGTATGAATCCACGCCATCTCGGCTGGCCCGAGTGAACCGCTTAAAACATGGGCGCCGAAAGCACCAAAAGCCACCAGCAAAAACCCACTGATAGCAGCAAAAATCAACATGGCACGACTGGACATTAAACAATCCTCAAGGTGCATCTGCATTCATTCTGAATCAATCGCTTGTGCAGAAATCAATTATGTAGAAATCAAACTTTGCAGAATCAAAACGTTACTGGTCATAGCGGAAGCGGAATTTTTCTTGTTCTGTTGCTGCTTTGGCCAGAATCCACTGTCGAAAGGCGGCTATTTTACCCAGTTCTGCCTGACTGTCATGACAAACCAGATAAAAAGCGTTTTTACTGACTAATACATCGTTAAAAGGACAAACCAATCGGCCTGCTTCAATTTCACTTTGCGCCATCACATTGTTGGCTAATGCCACACCCTGACCATGAATCGCGGCTTGTAAAACCATTGCGCTATGACTAAAAATCGGCCCTTGCTGGACGTTAATGTGCTGCACACCTAACTGACGAATGTAGGATTGCCAGTCACGACGCGAAGCATCATGTAGCAAGGTAAAGCGCGACAAATCCATTGGCGTTTTAAGCGGATTATCGCCCGTCATTAATGCAGGTGAGCAAACAGGCAGCAGATATTCAGCGTACAATTTTTCGACTCGAAGGCCCGGCCAGTTGCCGCGCCCATAGAAAATAGCCACATCAACATCATCAGCTAACTTCTCTTCATCACGGTCTACGGCCTGAATACGCACATCGATTCCCGGATAAGCCATATTAAAGCTAGAAAGACGCGGAACCAGCCATTGAATGGCAAAACTGGGTAGCAAACTGACCGTTAAAGCGCCCTTGGCGCTGCGTGCCTGTAATTTGCGTGTCGCTTCGTTAATCGCAGAGAAAATCTCTTTGATGTCTAAATAGTAGCTTTGCCCTTCTTCTGTCAGTAAAAGCGAACGATTTCTCCGGCGAAATAGCTTTAAGCCAAGGAAATCTTCCAGAGATTTTATCTGATGGCTTACAGCTGCCTGGGTGACGAAAAGCTCTTCAGCGGCTTTGGTAAAGCTTAAATGGCGTGCAGCGGCGTCAAAAACCCGCAGCGCATTAAGAGGAGGAAGACGTTTTGACATGGTTTTCCGTATCCGGATCGGCAACAAATACCAAAGCTTATACAAAGCCTTTACGTATTAGAAATTTTAATCCGAGACATTATAATTTGTCCGTTGAGGAAGCTCCAGCAAATACCTATAGTTGCCGCACTTCCTGAGCCGGAACGAAAAGTTTTAGGATTTGTGAGTGAGTTCGCAGATTTTCCGAAAGCTTTTGGCTTGTGGTCGTGATGTTGTGTTTGCATTTTTGATCTGACCTTTGCAGATCAAGCTTTTAATTCCTGTAGATTTACCCTGTCTGTCCATAGAAATTTTTAAACAGCACCGCAAATTGCGGTGCTTTTTTTGCCTGCTTACTGGCCCATCTCAACCATTTCTTTCACATCAGTACGGTTGATCTGCTGTTCGTTGCCATTGGCATCTTTATAGCTGATCATACCGGTTTCATCATCTACCTTGGGTTTACCATCAGCGACGATGGTGCGACCATCATTAGTGTGCATAACGTAGTTGCTTGAACAAGCAGTCAGGGTAAAAGCCATGGTACAAACGGCCAGCACTGCGGTGAGTTTATTCATCTTCTATCTCCTTGCAGATTGATTGCATTAAACCACCCGCGTTACGCTGACCAGAAGCAGCAGATAAGTGAGATCAACTAAATTAGGTCGCATCGTTATGCGGGTTTGGTTCAAACCTTGCAATATTCAGCATAACGCGCTTTTTCAGCTTTGCCAGGCGGAACCCTTTCTTTCGGTTTGGTCCTATTTATTATCATCATGAGTCATTATCAAGAGACGCGCATGACCGCATTTAATCCCAGTGCTTTTCGCCAACAGTTTCCTGCGCTAGACGACGCTGGCGTCTATCTCGATAGCGCAGCAACTACGCTGAAGCCGCAAGTCGTCATTGATACCACACAGCAGTTCTACAGCCTGAGCGCAGGCACCGTTCATCGCAGTCAGTTTGCAGCCGCACGCCAGCTTACCGAACGTTACGAGCAGGCCCGCAATCAGGTTGCTCATTGGTTGCACGCGGCCGATCCTCGGCAGATTATCTGGACACGCGGCACCACCGAAGCCATCAATTTAGTGGCCAACAGTTGGTTGCTGCCACGTTTACAGGCTGGTGACGAAATCGTGGTCAGTGAAGCCGAACACCACGCGAATCTGGTCCCGTGGTTAATGGTGGCGCAAGCGCGTGGCGCAAAAGTGGTGAAATGGCCGATTGGGGCTGATCGCCTGCCCGATATTTCGCTACTGCCTGCTTTGCTTAACAACCGCACGCGCTTGCTGGCAATTGGACAAATGTCGAATGTTACGGGCGGCTGTCCCGATTTGGCGCAGGCGATTCAGCTAGCACATGCGTTCGGCGCGAAAGTGATGGTTGATGGCGCGCAAGGCGTGGTGCATTGCCCGCCGGACATGCAGGCGCTGGATATCGACTTCTATGCATTTTCAGGACACAAGCTTTACGGCCCGATGGGCATTGGTGTGCTGTACGGTAAAGCTGAACTGCTGGAAGCGATGAGTCCCTGGCAAGGTGGCGGCAAAATGCTGACACAGGTTGACTTCAGTGGCTTTACGCCTCAACCGGTGCCGTGGCGTTTTGAAGCAGGAACGCCGAACGTGGCAGGCGTGGTGGGGTTAAGTGCAGCATTAACCTGGCTCAGTCAGCACGACCAAAGCAAAGCGGAGATGTGGAGCCAGCAGCTTGCCAGTCTCGCAGAAGAACAACTCGCCGAATTGCCCGGCTTTCGCAGTTTCCGCTGTGGTAACGCCAGTCTGCTGGCTTTTGACTTTGAAGGCATTCATCACAGCGACATCGTTACGCTGCTGGCGGAGCACGGCATTGCGCTGCGAGCCGGCCAACATTGTGCTCAACCGTTGCTGGCAGCGCTGGGTGTCAGCGGCACGCTGCGTGTTTCGTTTGCGCCCTATAATAATCTGCAAGATGTTGATGCGCTGTTACGCGCCATGCGTAGCGCCATCGCGTTGTTATCGGAGCCTTGATATGAGTTCATCAATGTTAGCGCCACACCCGTTTGGCGATCTGATCACCATTGAAAGTTTGAAAGATAAATTTGCGCATTTTCATCAGTGGGAAGATCGCTATCGTCAGCTGATTCAGCTCAGCCGCCAACTTCCCGCGTTAGAGGAAGCGTTGAAAACACCGGAGATTGAATTAAGCGGCTGTGAAAATCGCGTCTGGCTAAGCAGTCAGATGCGCCATGACGGCACTTTGCACTTTTACGGTGATAGCGAAGGCCGCATTGTGCGCGGCCTGCTGGCGGTTTTGCTGACCGCCGTTGAAGGTAAAACGCCACAAATGCTGGTAGATGAAGATCCTTTGCAGCTGTTTGATGATTTAGGCTTACGCGCTCAGCTTAGCGCTTCACGCAGTAGCGGGTTACAGGCGCTAGCCGATGCGGTTAAGCATCAGGCACACGAAGCGTTGCGTTAAGCCTGACGTGCCGCACGCGCCATGAATTTCTTCAGCGCATGTGAAACAGCCACAAAACCAAAGCTCGCGGTCACCATCGTGGCCGCACCAAATCCTGAGGCGCAATCCATACGTTTAGGGCCTTCCGCCGTACTGCGAGAGGCGCATACGCTGCCGTCCGGCTGCGGATAAACCAGCGCTTCGGTAGAAAAAACGCAATCAATGCCTAACTTGCCTTTGCTGCTCTTAACGACGCCAAGCTGTTTTAAACGCTCACGTAATTTTGCAGCCAGCGGATCCTGAATCGTTTTCGCCAGATCGGCGACCTGGATCTGGGTAGGATCGATCTGCCCACCCGCACCACCGGTAGTGATCAGTGGGATCTTGTTACGGCGGCACCACGCGATCAGCGCCGCTTTTGGACGCACGCTATCGATCGCATCAATCACATAGTCGTAACCTGCAGCCATCAGCTCAGCGGTATTTTCAGGCGTGATGAAGTCATCAATACAAATCACTTCGCAATCTGGATTGATAGCGCGCATGCGATCGGCCATGACTTCAGTTTTTGCTTTGCCCACATTGCCATTCAGCGCATGAATCTGCCGGTTGGTGTTGGTGATGCAGACATCATCCATATCAATCAGCGTAATTTTGCCGATGCCGGTTCGCACCAGCGCTTCCGCTGCCCATGAGCCAACGCCACCGATACCAATTACGCAGAAATGCGCATCAGCAAATTGTTGCAGCGCATCCTGACCATAAAGACGCGCAGTCCCGCCAAAGCGTTGGCGCCAGGCGTCGTTAACCCTACTCATAATTTAACCTGTAAAGTCGTGCGGGCCGATTGGCCCGCAGATAAGACATTAATTAGAACCCAATAACAGAGAACCATTATTACCATTTTGCGGGTTACTGAACACAGGCTGCCCAGTGCCTGGCGCGGCTTTCAATACCCATACGCGACCATAGTGATTATAGAAGCCAGCAAGGTGAGCAGCATCTGGGCCAATGCCTTGGTAAATATCAAAATGCTGGCCTTTGATTGCGCCACCCACATCCAGCGCCACCATCAAACGCATCTCATATTTACCATTGAACTTACCCTTCTCGTTCAACTGCGGCACTTCTGCCAGCAATACTGTTCCGGCAGGAATAATTGAACGATCGGAGGCCACCGAAGCTTTCGCTATCAGCGGTACTGCGCTCGCACCGCGCACTGGCGTATATTCTTCTGCCTTGAAGAAGACAAACGAAGGGTTGGTTTCCAGCAGCGTGCGGACTTCCTGTGGAGAGTGTTCCTGCGCCCATTGGCGGATCGCCTGCATCGACATATCTTCACGCTTCACTTCGCCGCGATCGATCAGTTCTTTACCAATGCTGTGATAGCCCCAGCCATTTTTGCCGGCATAGCCGAAGAAACGCATTGGGCGTCCGTCACCAAAATCAACGTAGCCGCTGCCCTGCACATCCATCATGAAATTGTCGATTAGCGAATTGCTGTAAGCGATGATGTAACGATCGTCGATGCCACCACTATATATAGAGGCGCGGCTAGGTAATTTCTCGCCACGCTTGCGAGGAGGTAAGCGATAAATCGGGTACTGGAACTCACCCTGGCGGGTATAACGTGCTTCAACAACTGGCGTGTAGTAACCGGTGAATTGTACATTGCCGTAGTTATCGGTGCCTTCCATCTGGAATGCATTCAAACCGAACTGGCGCAGCTGGCGCGTATCGGCACCCGCCATTAGCCAGCTTTCAATGGCGCTGTAAGTGCCATTCTGGCGGCCAAACAGTCCAGAAGATGCATATTGAACCTGACGCACCTGCTCACCGAAATCTTTGCCGTTAACCGGGCGCCCTTTAGCGTTAGGCTGATTCACCAGCGCTAAAGGCTGTTCAAGCTTGCCATCTTTATATTGCTGTCCACGATCGGTGGGTTTGGAACTACAGCCAGCCAGTAGCGCTAAAAATGCGCCAGTAAGTGCATACTTCGCCCAACATCCTTTCATCATCATCTCTTTTTATAAAC
Organism: Candidatus Pantoea bituminis; assembly: GCF_018842675.1. Taxonomy (NCBI): domain Bacteria; kingdom Pseudomonadati; phylum Pseudomonadota; class Gammaproteobacteria; order Enterobacterales; family Erwiniaceae; genus Pantoea; species Candidatus Pantoea bituminis. Next base: position 686,827 of record NZ_JAGTWO010000004.1, on the reverse strand, counting down.
TGTTCGCACGGCGACGATAGCAAAGCGCCCGTAAGAATGAAATCCATCCTCTCTGTCACTGCCTGCATCAGTTCACTATTTCAACAAATGGTCTATTCTTTCAGCAATCGACTGTAAATTTAAACTTTCCTTCCGAAAAGGGGTTGCAACAATCAGCACTCAGCGTATAGTGCGCTTCCACGGACGCGGGGTGGAGCAGCCTGGTAGCTCGTCGGGCTCATAACCCGAAGGTCGTCGGTTCAAATCCGGCCCCCGCAACCAACTCTTCTTCGGAAGAGAAAAAGTAAAAAGTCGCAAAGCGCAGTACGGACGCGGGGTGGAGCAGCCTGGTAGCTCGTCGGGCTCATAACCCGAAGGTCGTCGGTTCAAATCCGGCCCCCGCAACCAACTCTTCTTTGGAAGAGACAATGTGAAAAGTCGCAAAGCGCAATACGGACGCGGGGTGGAGCAGCCTGGTAGCTCGTCGGGCTCATAACCCGAAGGTCGTCGGTTCAAATCCGGCCCCCGCAACCAACATTTAAACACCTGAAAGGGTGTTTTTTTGTATCTGGTCTTTGTTAACGCCTCGATTATCCCCGCTTAGCCTTATCTTTTGCACCACATCCTTTCTTATTAAGCGGTTAACAAAAAAGCTAAAAATTTAAGACGCAATTTCTATCATAGAAATAAAAGCTTTCTTGAATAACAAAACGGATAGCTTCAGCTACCCGTTTTTATTTCTAGCGATGTGCAAGCGCCGCACCCTTCTCAAAGTACGCCTTGATACCGTGAAAAATGGCATCGGCCACTTGTTGTTGGTAGCGCGTCGTTCGCAGTTTTCGCTCCTCTTCAACGTTACTGATGAAAGCGGTTTCGACCAAAATCGACGGAATATCCGGCGCTTTTAATACGGCAAAGCCAGCCTGATCAACAGTCCGTTTATGCAGATGATTGATGTGCCCCATCCGACTCAGCACTTCTTTGCCGAACTTCAAACTGTCATGGATAGTTTGCCGCTGCACCATGTCGAACATCGTATGGTCAAGATAACGGTCGCCGCTCATGCTAACGCCACCAATCAAATCCGCTTCATTCTGCGTTTGTGCTAAAAACCGTGCGGCTGCAGAGGTTGCTCCGCTGGTTGAAAGCGCAAACACAGATGAACCGCGCGCGGCACGGCTGGTAAACGCATCGGCATGGATTGAGACAAACAGATCGGCCCGCTGCTTACGCGCCTTAGCGACCCGCACGCGCAGTGGAATAAAGACATCTTCATTGCGCGTCATGTAGGCTTTCATGTTCGGCTGTTTGTCGATCAGCGCTTTCAGGCGGCGCCCAATTTTCAGCACGATATCTTTTTCGCGCGTTTTATATTTACCGTGCGCACCCGGATCTTCACCGCCATGTCCGGGATCGATCATGATGATAATCGGTCGATCGCGCCCAGCCTTGCCCGGCAGCGGTGCTTGCACCTGCTCATTTTTCTCAAGATCGCCTTGGTTATAATCTTTTAATAACGCCAGCAGCGGATCATCTTCGATGCGATCCTGGCTTGGGTAGAGATCCACAACCAGCCGGTTTTTGATCGTGGCGACAGGCGGAAGGCTAAAGATTTTTGGCGACACATTACGCTTTAACTCCAGCACGATACGTACCGTATGGGTATCAAACTGCCCTACTCGCGCATTTTTGATAAAGGGATCGTCGACGCGAACCAGTTTATTGACGCCCTTAAGAACCGTGTTGAGATGCAGGCCCTCAATATCGATAACGAGGCGCTCAGGATGACTCAGCGCAAACTGTTTGTATTTGAGCGGGACATTCGATTCCAGCGTCATGCGAGAATAGGTTGAGGAAGGCCAGATGCGTACCGCGACGATATGGCTGCTAGCAGCCATGCCAACACGGCTGACACTCAACAGCAGCAATGCGCCGGTACTCTGCAAGAATCGTCTACGTGAGAAAAGGGAATTAACTTCGGACATGCCGCTCCAACTACAGTGTAATGTCTAAAAAACGCCAGTTAATAATTAGGTGGCGAAAACTTTATCCAATCCAGAATGCGATGTCACCCCGGAAACCCCAAATAATGCAGGCTGTTAGCGGCTTTGGCATGCGGAAAATCGTAAATTAACGTCAGGATTAGCGCTTGCAAAAACAGCCATAAAAGAATAAAAATACAAAAAATTCGAATAATCATTCACTGAGGGTTGGCCGTGAAGGAACGTAGTACTGAACTGGTTCAGGGTTTTCGCCATACCGTTCCCTATATCAATGCGCATCGGGATAAAACGTTTGTCATCATGCTGGGCGGTGAAGCCATTGAGCATGAGAACTTCTCCACCATCATTAATGACATTGGCCTGTTGCACAGCCTTGGCATACGTTTGGTGGTGGTTTACGGCGCACGTCCTCAGATCGATGCCAACCTGGCCGCGCACCAGCTAGAACCGGTTTATCATAAGTTTACCCGGGTTACCGACGCGCAATCGCTGGAATTAGTGAAACAAGCTGCCGGTCGTCTTCAGCTAGATATCACTGCTCGCCTCTCAATGAGCCTTAACAACACGCCGCTGCAAGGCGCACATATCAATGTTGTTAGCGGCAACTTCATTATCGCTCAGCCACTAGGCGTGGATGATGGCGTAGATTATTGTCACTCCGGCCGTATTCGTCGTATTGATGAAGAAGCAATTCATCGCCAGCTCGACAACGATGCGATTGTGCTGCTGGGTCCGGTTGCGGTTTCAGTCACTGGCGAAAGCTTTAACCTGACTTCAGAAGAAGTCGCGACGCAGTTAGCCATTAAACTCAAAGCGGAAAAGATGATTGGTTTTTGCTCTGAGCAAGGCGTGATCAACAGCGAAGGCAATATTGTCTCCGAACTGTTCCCTAACGATGCGCAGGCGCGTATTGAAGAGTTCGAGCGCGAAGGTGATTACCTTTCTGGTACGGTTCGCTTCCTGCGTGGCGCAGTGAAAGCGTGCCGCAGCGGCGTGCGCCGTAGCCATTTGATCAGCTATCAGGAAAATGGTGCGCTGCTACAGGAGCTGTTCTCGCGCGACGGTATTGGTACGCAGATTGTGATGGAGTCGGCTGAACAGATCCGGCGCGCCAATATCAACGATATCGGTGGCATTCTGGAATTGATTCGTCCACTGGAACAACAAGGCATTTTGGTACGCCGCTCGCGTGAACAGCTGGAGATGGAAATAGACAAATTCACCATCATTCAACGCGACAGCCTGACCATTGCCTGCGCCGCACTCTATCCTTTCATGGATGAGAAAATCGGCGAAATGGCCTGCGTTGCAGTACATCCTGATTATCGCAGCTCATCACGCGGCGAAATGCTGCTGGAACGCGTCGCCTTGCAGGCTCGCCAGATGGGATTGCAGAAACTGTTCGTGCTCACCACGCGCAGCATTCACTGGTTCCAGGAACGTGGCTTTACGCCAGTAGACATCGAATCGCTGCCGGAAAGTAAAAAAGAGATGTACAACTATCAGCGCCGTTCCAAAGTGTTGATGGCCGATTTGACGTAACACTTTTCGGGCGGCAATCATGCCGCCTCTTTCTCTCCTGACCGGCTGTAACTAGCCTAATTCAGCCAGACGTTCAACTAATCCACTGCGTCGCTGAGTTTGCAGCGCAACCGCCCGCTGAAAAACGCCAAGATCGCTGTAAAGCGTTAGCTTATTACGCGCGCGCGTGATCGCGGTGTAAACCAGCTCGCGGGTTAATACCGGCAAGAATTGAGCTGGCATGACAAATGCCGTGTGATCAAATTCCGATCCCTGAGATTTATGCACTGTCATCACCCAAGCTGTTTCATGCGAAGGCAAACGACTCGGCTGAACAGCTTTGATCGAGCCATCCGGCAGCGGGAAAAAGACTTTTAGCTGGCCCTCTGCATCTCGCAGCGTAATCCCAATATCTCCATTAAACAGCCCAAGCGCGCTGTCATTACGGGTAATCATCACCGGACGGCCCAAATACCAGCGGCTGCCCATGCCGGGACGACGAATGCGTTGCAGCTGCATTAATCGCTGCTCAACACGCTGATTCAACCCCTGCACGCCAAAAGGCCCTTCGCGTAATGCACACAGCAGTTGATAACGACCAAATGCAGTGATGATCTCCGCAGGCGGCGCGTTTTGCTTAATCAGTTTCAGGAAGGGGCGATAACCTTGCGCCACGTCGTCCAACATCAGCTGATAGGCTTCGCCGCTGTCGAGCGATTGATAGTGAATATCGTTAAATGCGGCAGCAAACACCTTTTCAACCTGGCGCGTGTCGCCCAGATTTATGGCACTTGCCAGCTGACCAATGCCTGACGTCGCATCAAAGCGATAGCTCTTTTTCAGCAGGCAAATGCTGTCGCGTACTACAGGCGCTTGATGATGATCTAACCCTTCCAGCGAGCAGCCGGTTAGCAACGCCAACTGTTCCGCACGCGCTAAGCTGTAACCGCTTTCGCTACAGCGACAAATATCGCCCAGCACAGCGCCCGCTTCGACTGAAGCCAACTGATCGCGATCGCCCAGGAAAATAACGCGAGCATGCGCAGGCAGCGCTGAAATCAATTTCGCCATCATCGAAAGGTCAACCATCGACGCTTCATCCACCACCAGCACGTCGAGATGCAGGCGATTACTGGCGTGATAACGCAAACGCTGCGTGTCGGGCTGCGCGCCTAACAGGCGATGTAACGTGGTGGCTTCGGCGGGGAAACGTGCCCGCTCCTCTTCGCTAACGGACAAACCCTGCAACGCTTTACCCAGCGACTCCGTCAAGCGCGCCGCGGCTTTCCCGGTAGGTGCCGCGAGCTGGATGCGTAACGCGCCATCATTCAGGCGAATCATCGCCGCCAATAATTTTGCTACCGTGGTGGTTTTACCGGTGCCGGGCCCACCTGAAATCACCGCGGTTTTTCGCGTAAGCGCGACGGCCGCAGCAATTTTTTGCCAGTTATCCGGTTCGTTACCGAATAAGTGATTAAGCACTTCGCTGGCTTTATGTGCATCAAACTTAGCGCTGTGATCCTGAAGTGAGAAGAACGTCGCGATCTCTCCTTCGCTCTGCCACAAACGATGCAGATAAAGTCGCTGATTATTCAGTACCAAGGGTGTGACGAGGCTCCCGTCGCTCAACGCTGACCAACCGGCTAAACGTTCTGTCCAGTTTTCAGGTGCGCCCGCTGCTTGCCATAATGCCTGCGCCAACGCGGGCTGGCGTCCGGCAAACAGTCGCGCCTCACTCAAGTTTTCCAGCGGCAAGCACACATGCCCTTCTCCTGCCTCTGCACTCACGCAAGCTGCCGCCAGTAATAAAGCGGGTTGCGATTCATCGGCCAGCAGCCGGGCAAACTGGATATCTAAAGGACGCAACAGACGCTTTTCCATCGCCTGCATTAAAAGTGACATCATTTCACTCATGACATCTCCTCGGTCTTGCCAAATAACATGTCGATCTCTTCAACAAATGCTTCGCTGGGACGGGTGAAAAAATACCATTGTCTGGTGAAGTGCCATCCATGCCGCGCAGAAACAGATAAAATACCCCACCAAAATCGCGCTGATAATCGTAATCGCGCAGCCGATGCTGAAGGTAGCGATGCAGCGCCAGCGTATAAAGCTGATACTGCAAATCGTAGCGGTGATCGATCATGGCCTGTTCCATTGCCTGCGGCGTATAATCGACATGACTGTTACCCAGCCAGTTAGATTTGTAATCCAACAGGTAATATTTACCCTGCCAGCGGAAAACCAGATCGATAAACCCCTTCAACATACCTTGTACCTGTCGAAAATCGAGCGCCGGCGCACGTTGCGATAAATCATCGTGACGACGCAGTAGCGCATCCAGATCCGTGGCGGTGAGCAGGTTGCTGATAGGCAGGTAAAACTCCATCTCAATCAGCCGTTGATTCATACTGATTTTACTCAGCATCACGCCATCAGCATTAAGTGGCGTATGCAGAACGCGCGTTATCCACGCTTTAACCACCGGCAGCCAGTCCAGCGAATAGCCGCTTTGCAGCAGCTGATCTTCCAGCCAGATGTCATCGGGTGTTTCGGCAAAGTCGATGGATTCGAATAAGCCATGCAAAAAGGTACCCGGTGCTGCGCCGCGTGGGAAGTGATGTGGCGTCAGCGTCATCTCTTCATCACTGCCTTCTTCACCCGCCGCATCAATATCAAAACTTGGCATGACATCCAGTAACGGTGAACTGCTGTGCTGCTGTAATCCTGAATAGCTGGTCACGCGCCAGCCATCGGCTAGCCCTCGCGTCACATTGCGGCTGCTTAGCGCTTCATCGGCAGCCAGCCCCTCTTGCCAGGCTTCGCCAGCTTGTAACTCGCCTGCGACCACCTCAATACCTGCGCCATTTAATGCCTGCAGCTGCTGACTTAACTGCGTAGAATCCGCTGCTTCGCCGCGCTGCACCAGATAGCCCAATGCGCTTTTATGCAGATCGCTGTCACCTTCTTTTTTACGCGTGCCTTTAATCAGCGGCGCAATGCCAATGCTGCAATGGTGAACCGATCGCGTTAGCGCCACATAAAGCAGGCGTAGATCTTCTGCCAACCGCTCTTCCTCTGCCAGCGCCATACTCTGCTCATCGCCCTGCACGTCCAGTAACGCGGCAAAGCTTTCGCGATCGTGATAAAGCGCGCTGGCTGCTTCACGGAATCCGGCGGCAAAGGGCAGCCAGACCAACGGATATTGCAACCCTTTGGACTTATGGATGGTGACAATCTGTACCAGATGTCGATCACTTTCCAGACGCAGCTGCTGATTCGCCGCCTGGCTGTTAGGCCGCGCAATCTGCTGTGCGAGAAAACGCACCAGCGCATGCGGGCTGTCGAGTTGAATCGCCGCTTCCTGCAACAGTTCGCCAAGGTGCATTAAATCCGTTAGCCTGCGCTCACCATTGTCAGAAGCCAGCATGTTTTCTGCCAGCTGACGCTTGATCATCACATCACGAAGCATTGGCAAAATGCCGCGCTGATGCCACAGCTGTTGCCATGCGGCAAACTGCTCAACCAGTGCATCCCAGTCACGCTCGTTCTGACTGAACGCGTCGAGCGTAGCGGCATCAATCGCAAAGATAGAGGTCGCCAGTGCGCTGCGTAACAGTCGTTCCTGTTCAGGCGCTTGTACAGCTTGCAGTAACCACAGCAGTTCACGCGCTTCAGGCGTGGTGTACACGCTGTCGCGACTGGAAAGGTAGACCGAAGGAATCGATAACGCATTCAGCGCATCGCGAATCAGATTTGCTTCGTTACGGCTGCGCACCAGCACGGTGATGTCAGAGGCTTGCACCTTGCGCAGCGTCTCTCCTTTACCTAGCAGCGCGCGACCTTGCTGCCCAGCAAGCAGCCAACGGCTGATATCAGAGGCGCACTGCTGCGCCATAAACTGTTGGTAATCGCTGACGCCAACACCTTCACCCGGCTGAAGCCAAAAGCGCAGCGCCGGTTGTAGCTGCTCGTCGAATAGCAGTTTCAATGCCTGATTCGACGGGGCGGGATTAACCGGTAAAAAAGGAATTGCTGAAAACAGAAACGGGGCTTCCAGTTGCGAAAACAACCGGTTAACGGCATCGACCATTTCCGGCGATGAGCGCCAGTTGGTATCAAGCGTATAGTGAGCACTAACCTCGTTTCGTGCGCGCAGATAAGTAAAAATATCTGCGCCACGGAAAGCGTAAATGGCCTGCTTGGGATCGCCTATCAGCAGTAACGCCTGCTCAGGTTGATTAATATAAAGTGCGCGGAAAATGCGATATTGCTGCGGATCGGTGTCCTGAAATTCATCGATCAGCGCCACGGGAAAACGGGCGCGAATAGTTTCAGCCAATAAAACACCGCCGGGTTGCTGCAGTGCCTCATCCAGCTTGCTCAACAGGTCGTCAAAACCCAGCAACGCACGCAAACGCTTCTCGCGCTGCACAGCATCACGCACTTCAATCAATGCCCGAGAAATGATGACATCACGCAGCGACAGGGGCTCCGCGAGAAACGCATCTATCGCCTCGAAAAGCGGATGCTGCGGCGCTTCACCTTTCTTGGTTTTTTCAAAAGCACCTGTTGCCCGAAACGCTCAAGCTCTTTGGGCAATTGATAATCCAGCGTTTCACTGCCCGCCCACTGCGTTACTTTGCTGATCCAATTAGGCAGATGTTTGCTGCTGTAGCTGCGTTTATCAACACCTGAGTTCGTGATGATGCTTTCGACTTCACTGCTCAGCGCCTGCCATCGCTGCTTGATTTCCGCTATGCGCGCCTGATTTCTGGCATGACGGGTTGCCAGCGTCTCTTCGGCTGTTGGCGGCCGCTTAAGCCTGGGCGATTCACCCTGCAACCACGGACGCAGCGTGAGCAACAAGTTGTCTGGACCGCTCCATTCAGCCGCGATAACGCGCGCAACATCAAGCGACAACGGATAACAGTGGCGACGCCAGAAATCGGCAGTCGACTGTTTCAGCAGTGCCTGTTCATCTTCAATCAACTCCTGCTCAAACAGCATGCCTGACTCAAAGGCATTTAAATTAAGCATGCGCTGGCAAAAGCCGTGAATAGTAAAAATGGCCGCTTCGTCCATTTGCCGTTCGGCCGCCAATAGCTGTGAGGCGGCCTGGGGCAAATCGGGGATCTGCCCCAGCAGCGTTTGCAGCATGGGATTACTGCTTTTGCCGCGCACACATGCCAGTCGCAGCTGATGGATGTTATCGCGGATACGCCCACGCAGCTCAGCCGTGGCGGCCTCGGTAAACGTCACCACCAATATTTCTTCTACTGAGAGCGGGCGGCTGTATGCATTTTCTTCACCCAAGCCCAGCAACAAGCGCAGATAGAGTAATCCAATGGTAAACGTTTTTCCGGTTCCCGCTGACGCCTCAATCAGCCGCTCGCCTCGTAACGGCAGCGTCAGTGGATTCAATGATTCGGGGCGTGACTGCGTCATTGGGTCTCACTCTTCACCGGCAGCGATTGCTGCAATTTCGCGACTTCATTCCAGGTTTTCCACGCTGGCAGCTGAGCAAACTCCATTTTACCGACGCCGTTACCCGCAATTTGCGAAGTCATCGCCATGCCATTTTTACGGACTACCGCTTGATGGAAAAAGTCCGCAAGGCTGGAAGCCGTGATCAGCTGAATCTGCTCTATGACTTTTTGACGTGTATCAAATGCGTAGTTCTGGCGATCGAAGTCACGGCTATAACGTGTGGCTTCCTCGTCCAGCGTTTGTGGTCGCTGCTTCAGTTCGTTAATCATTGACTGTTGATACTGAGAAAAATCGGCCTTATTCATCTCGCGCAGCCGCCGCTCTGCCTGCGGGTAGAAAGCCTGATAACGCTGCAGCAAATAGGCGGGCTGTTTGCTGTTACTTTGCAGTAAGAATCCGATTCCCCACTGGCGTCCTACCGGCATTTGAAAGGCAAAAACGGCGTAACCGAGTTGTTCTTCGGTACGCAGTTGGTTATAGAACCACGGCTGAACAATTTGGCTCAACATTGAGCTATTAGCCATACTCTGATATTCGCCGTAACCCAGCGGTATATAGAGCGCGGCCAAGGCTGAATCGGTGCTGCTGCCTGTTTGTTGCAGGTTAGCTTTGATCGGTTTTTCAAATGCCACATATTTGCTGTGCCAGTAATGCGTACCATCATTTTGCATCTGCTGTTTTAGATCGCGGCCTAGCTGCGTCACGCTGTCTGCACTCAAATTACCCACTACCAACATTTCGGGTCTGGCATTTCGGATCAACTTGTCGCGATAGGTCACTACATCTTTTAACGTAATCGCGCTGACCAATTTACGACGCGTTTCGCGTTGAGTATAAGGCAACTGCGACAGCATCTGCATCGGCTGAATCGCCTGCTCAAACGCTTTGCCTTTCTCTGCCGCTTCCAGGCGCTCCAGATACCAGGATTTTGCCTGCTCAAGTTCCTGCGCCGTTGGCTGGAAGGTTGAATAGCCTTCCACCAGCTTCTTCAGCAATGTGGGTAAGCGCTGAGTAAAGCCGCTGGCGCTAAACACCAAACCATCATCTTCGCCAGTAGAGAAGCTAATGCCGCCGACGGAAGCCTGCGAGCTCAACTCATCCAACGCCAGGCTGGAAAGATAGTCGTTCAAACCGAATAGCACTTGTTGCCGGGCATCGCTGATAGATTGCTTATTGCGCAGCGCCAGGGTGATGGTGGCTTTGGGTTCACTGGCGTAAAACTGGCTCGGCATCCAGTAAATCCGCATGCCGTAATCATTTTCCAGCTTCACCGGATGGCTGTAAGCCTTGTCAGTAGACGTAATTAAGGCGAAATCATCGGGAATATAAGGATTAAGAGTCGGCAGTGAGAGCTGAATTTTGCTGGCGCGCTGCTGCCAGTTGTCAAATGTTTGCTTATCAATGTGATCCACCTGATAAGGCGCATTCACAAAGTAGGCTTGCTTGTTATGCGGCTCCTGCGGGCTGATGTACCAGATGCGTGCTTTTTCTGGCGTCATCTCATCAAGGCGTGATTTGATCGCAGCTTGATCAAATTGATCGGCTAAATAAGGTGCATCTAATGTGTGCTCTACCGGCACACGCAGCATGGTATCGGCCAGCCACTCAATGTAATCCATGTCACGTGTAATTGAGGGGTAACGGAAATCCAGCGCCAGCACATGTGACACTTCGTCGAAGTAGCGTTTATCAACGCCCTGCTCACGCAGCATATTAAGGTAGCTAAAAATAGCCGCCACCACTTCGTCACGCTGTGCCAAACCTTTGTCGGTTAACGACACAGTAATCGCAAACACGCCGCTATTACGGTCAGTCATTGGATCTGCACCTGCGTTAACGCCGTCAGCTAACCCTTGTTTTTGCAGCCAGTCTGTTAAGGTATTTTTGCTGCGATTGCTCAGTAAATAACTGATCAGCGTGTCCGTTTTGCTTCGGAAACGTTCGCTGTTATTCGGGATGCGAAATTCAATTTTAAGCTGTTTACGCGGCTGCGCAGGCACGTAGTGAATGACGATGCCTTGCTGCGCATCAGTGACCACCGGCATATTAATCGCTGGAACGGTGGCATTGTGATTGGTTACACGCCCAAACGTTTTGGCTGCAATCGCTGCCATTTCCGTCAGCGGTTTATTGCTGTAAATCACTGCCTTCATCAGGTTGGCAGAATAGTGGGTATGATAGAAATCCGTCAGCGTTTGATGCAGTTTGCTGTCCGGCTTATCTTTCAGTGTCTCAAGGTTACCGCCGGAAAAGCGCGAACTCGGGTGCGCCGGATTCAGGGTTTCTGCCCCGACCTGTGCCATGCGCAATCCATCACGCGAACGCGCCATGGTCAGTTCCGCATTGACCGCGTGCCGCTCGCGATCGGCATTCACGGGATCGAGCAACGGCTCAGCCACCGCATCCGCCAGGCGATCCACCGCTGGCTCAAGCGAATCGTTTTCAACTTCCAGGTAAAAAGCGGTGCGATAGGACGCAGTACTGGCGTTGTGGCTGCCACCGTGTTTCTTAAGAAACTCAGCAAGGTTATCAGGCTGGGGATAGCGTTTTGACCCCATCAAGACCATATGCTCAAGGTAGTGGGCTAAACCCAATTGCTGATTGGGATCATCCAAAGAACCAATGGGTAAGGTCAATGCCGCCAGCGATTTTGGGGCTTCGTTATCTGAAACCAGTAAAACGGTCATGCCATTGTCGAGCGTTATCGCTTGATACTGACGCGGATCGTGCTCACTTTTATGAATGGTGTCATTGATTGGCTGCCAGCCCGATTCTGTCTGTGCTAATGCTTGCAAAGCCGCAAAGCTCAACAGAAGCGCTGCTATCCAGCGTGCGTGTGTACGCATGTAAACCCCTTACTTTACCCAAGAAGCTAGCGCGCCAGGCACGCATAGCTGAAGTACAGCAAACTTACTGTTTTGCCATTAAGCGCATGCGCTCTCTGACCTGCTAATCATCATCCTGATGTGCCTGCAACACGGGCAGATACCACTGTGTTGCGGCCTCAGTTATTTGTTGTAACTGTGTCTCATCTAATACCCGACACAGGCGTTGCAAATAAGGATCACCACCTTCTCCCTCGACTTGATAACCGCCCACCCACGCTTGCAGTAACCGGTTACGGGCTTTGAGTTGCGTGGCTTCGTCCGTCATCAACTGCTGGCTTTTTTGTCGTAGCTTGCCTCTAACCAGGCGCCTCCGCTTTTGTTAAGCAGCATCAACGGCTGACTCATGCCGTGGCGGAAACCTTCAACGTAATGCGCCAGCGCTTCTAACGCGGCGTCTGCGGCAATGGCGGGGAAACGCCAGCGACTGTGATTACGTCCATACATCCGGCTAGTGCCTGTTCCGCCCAATGCGCAGTAGACCAAGTGCTCCAACCACAATAACAAACCATCGTTCATATTGAGCACGCCAGGGCGCCAGCGCAACAGACCATCGCTTTGCACCTGCGTTAGCCAACCGGTTAAGGGAACATTTCCAGGTTGCAGCGTTATCTCCCAGTTTTCTCCGTCGCTACGCTGGGAGGAAACTTCTGCCGCCACTTCCTGCATCTCCTCACGCTGCGCTTGCCAGAACAGTTCGCCAAACGCGCCGTAAGGCAGATTACCCGCAGCGCGATGATGCGCATAAAGTCGCTCAGTATCGTCACCTTCAACCAGCGCATTCAGTAATTCAGCGTTGATTTGATAGCGCTCCAGGTTGTCGAGCGCAAACGGCTCGGTATCCGGCAACTCGCTATCTTCCAACCAGAAATTTACGCCCAGTCGCTGATGAAACCATGCCCGAACCGGATGACGCCAGAAACGTAAAAAGGCATCCAGCGTCAGTGACTCCAGCGTTGGTACATCCAAAGGTTGAACAAAGTCTGGCTGGGGCTGACCCTCACCCAAAGCGGCGGGCAGCCACTCACGGGCAAAGCTCTGGCTGCGAGAATCGGGCTGAAAGTTTTCTGCCGCGAAAGGCATCCGGGTATGAAGATGTTCCAGATGTGCACGCACGCGTTCGGCGCTCTCATCTAACTCACACTCTTCATCGCCGTCGAGATAAAAACTTTGCCCGATATATTCCAACAGTTCTGTGACCAGCACGGAGGGATAGCGTTCCGTATTATCCTGGATTGCCCGACCAATGTAGCTGATGTAAAGCTGGTGCTGAGCCGAAATCATCGCCTCAAGAAACAGGTAACGGTCGTCGTCACGTCGGCTGCGGTCGCCTTTACGCGACTGCTGCTGCATCAGGTCAAAACCCAGCGGTGCTAATGTTCGTGGATAAACGCCATCATTCATTCCCAACAAACAAACCACTTTGAAGGGAATAGATCGCATTGGCATCAGCGTACAAAAATTAATTGGACCCGCCAAAAAGCGCTGGCTAATCCGTTGTTGATCAAGGCGTCCACGCAGATCATCGCGCAGCAGCGTCACGGGAATCGCCTCATCAAAACGTGCACTCATCCCATACTCGATCAATTGCTTCCACTGCTCTTCAACCAACAGCAATGCCGCTTCGGCTTCTGCATCGGCACTGAAAAAGGCATTAATCATTTCACGGCACAGCGGCAACCATTCATCTAACGGGCGGGATTGCGCCAGTATTTCGCGCCAGTGATTCAGTCGTGCCAGCAATTCGGCCAGATGCCCTGCCAGTTCACCCACCAGCCCGCTGGATTCGTCATAGGGCAGTATGCCTTCCCAGTCGCCATTATGGCTCTCCATGGCATAGCCCAATAACATGCGTTGCAAACCAAAGCGCCAGGTATGTTGACCGGTAATGGGCAGCGAAAGCGCTTCAACACTGGCATCATCCAGACCCCAGCGTACACCCGACTCGCTAACCCAACGGCGCAACAGCCGTAATCCGCTTTCATCAATGGAAAAATGATTAGCCAGCGCGGGGACATCCAGCAGCGCCAGAATATCTTCTGAAACAAAGCGGCTGTCGGGAAGTGCCAGTAAATGAAGGAAAGCGACAATCGACGGGTGCGCCTGACTGGCGCGGCGGTCAGAAATAGCAAACGGCAGATAACGTTCCGCCGGTGCATTCGCAAACACCGCCTGGATGAAAGGTGCATAGCTGTCGATGTCCGCCACCATCACAATGATGTCACGCGCTTTGAGATGCGGATCGGCCTCCATCAGCGACAGCAAATGATCCTGTAACACTTCAACTTCTCGCTGAGCGCTGTGACACACCTGTATCGAAATAGAACGGTCATCAGCCTCAAGGCAGCGTTTATTACCACTAAAGGCCAGTTCCTCAGCGTTCAAACCAATAATGGCATTGTCTTGCAGGTTAAGAAGATCGTGCTGTATGCAGTGCAGTACATTGTCTTGTTCAACATCGACAAAGGCATCAATGTCGTCGTTTGATTCCATCTGGCTAAGCAGAAAAAGATTATCGCGGCCAAGCTTGCCCCATGATGCCAAAAGCGGATTGGTTAGCTGCTGTTCGCCCGATGCGTTGAACAGCGCCGGTGCTTGTGCCGCATCGCGGAATAATCCACGCGCCTCATCGGCATCATATCGACGGCGCTGACGACTTTGCAGCTTTGCCAGAAAGGCATAATCCTGAATGTCGCCCCAATAATCGCGACATGGATTGGTGAACAGCAGATGAATATCGACATGGCGGCTTAGCGCCTGTAACGCTTGAAGATAAACCGGCGGCAACGCCGAGATGCCGCAAATAAATACGCGCTTTGGCAAATTTTCCGGCGTGCTGTGGGCCGTTTCCAGCGTCTGAATAAAACGTGCATAGAGATTAGCACGATGCCATTTCGGCTGGCCCAATGCGTCCGTATAGACGACCAAATCGCGCCACAATGCTGCCTGCCACTGCTGCGCCTCGCCTAATCCCTCAATCACTTCGCCACGTTCCCAGCGGTTAAGCCAGTCGGCGCGATACACCAGATACTGGTCAAACAGGTCCGCTACGCGTGAACTGAGCTGGAATAATTTACGCTTATCGGCGTCATCGGTGAGGTAGTGCCGCAGCGAGAGAAACTCATCCTGCTGCAATAACACCGGCAAACGGTGCATAAGCTTCCAGCTCATGCTGGCTTTGCTGAAAGCGCTTTCAACCGGAATGTCCGGCAGCACGCAAACAAACATTTCCCAGATGAAGCTGGCTGGCAGTGGGAATTCGATGTTAGCCGCAATACCAAAGGTTTGCGCCAGTTCCATTTGCAGCCACTGCGCCATACCCGGGCTTTGCACCAGCACCATCTCTGAAGCAAAAGGATCATCAAGAGGATCATGTTTAATCACCGCAGCCGCCAAAATCTTAAGAACATCAAGCTGATTAGAGTGATAAACGTGAAACATGAAAACTCCTGGTGATGGAACGAGGCATTACTGCTGTTGTGCTGTACGAATAGCGCATCAAATGCGGCGGGATAACTCTACCGCGTATCGGGATTGATGCCCATAAAAAGGGGCAATTTGCTTGCTGATACCCTAAATAATGCGAGCTGCAGAAAGAGGGTAAGCTCGCTTATCGTCGGAAGCTGGCTCAGATAGGTGGGCGGCGTCACGGCAAGCGCAGCCAACGCGCGGGTAGCTTGAAGTATCACCGCTATATTAACTGGATTAACAACGTAGCCGTGACAAGGTTGCAGAACGCTGATGCGGTCCGCTGACTTCAGCGCGCTCCAGCGTACAACCGTTTGGTCCACCGCTGCGCTGTAAGCTGCTTTGCCATCCTGTAGTTTCTCGCCCAATCAAACGTTGTCCGGCAACGCGCCAGGCTTCACGCTGCTGCCACTGCTGGCTAAAACCGAGGTTTAATGCCCGATGATACTGCAACAGTGCGCTGCTGCTTAATGCCATTAACAGCAGAGCAAATAATGCTTCTGGCAGGCTGAAGCCACCCGCATTACGGACAGAGTTCAGGTTTCGATAGCGGGCAATAATCAATCCAGCCATGCGGTAGCGCCTTGATGTGATTTTCCTGCGCCGATACCCAATGCCAGAGCGCCAGCTCGCTGCCGCTGCCTTCACCTTTGAGCAGGACATCTCCATTTTCACCTCGCATAATACAGCTACGCCAACCGTTGTTGGTTTCCTGTTGGCAATGCAACGCTTTCGTGGCGGGCCAGTTCAGCGTCATACCCCATTGCAGTGCAGACTGAGCACGCCAGAAATCCTGAATGAAATGCTGCTCATCTGCCACCAGCCCCATCCCCTGCCCTAACATTTCGCGGCTGGCATGCAGCGTGATACTTCCCATGAGTAGAATCATCAGCACCATGCCCAGAGCACTATTGCCGCGTTGATTCACAAGTTTTCGCCCTCAATCCAGCTTTCGCGTGTTTCAAGCCAGGGACCGGCGCGGCCCTGCAGCAATACTTTGATCAGCCTACCTTCCTGCGCCACGCTGAATGTTTCCACAGTAAGAAAAGCGGGATCGGAAAGTCGTTCCCAGCCGTTGCCATTGCAGGCATCAACACCACGTTGCATTTCAAGCTGATTCTGCCGCAGACGATAGCCGTAATAATCGCTTTCACTGTGGTTAATCGCCTCCCATTTACCGTTGCTGTTCTCATCCCAACGTACTAACAAGCAATTGCTGGAGATCTTGATTCCATTGCCGCTGCACTCGCCGTTGCAATAACCGGCACGCCGCACTGCTTTTTCCAGCGTTGAGATCATTTGCATTAGCTCCTGCCGAAGCTGGACTCGCTGCTGCAACTTTAGGTTTTCTCCCAGCAGCAGCGGCAGAAACCGCCCGGCACTGATCATCATTACCGCGCTAATTGCCATGGCGATGAGCATCTCAAGCAGGCTGAATCCGGCCATCTTCATTCACACCCCTCTTCACCAGCCTGACACACGCGAATACGGGCTCTGGCTGAAATGATGAGCCGCAACCGACCCGCTTCATTGCCGATTTCGATGCTGCCGGCTTTCGCCACATTACGTCGGCCATAAAAACCAGGCTCACCGCGAACCCCCATCAGTTTTACGCCGTTGTCAGGCACGATGAAGTGCAGTCGCTTGCCCATAACGCAGCCTTCGGGTTGCCTGGCTCCGCTGCCAATGCACCAAGGGATCGCCGTTTGCGACCACAAAATCAGGTTGCGGTTCTGCCAGTTGGCCTGCGCTCTCAAGCGCAGCAAAAAGCCCTGCAACTGTTGTGCAGTGTCACGTAATTGCTGGCGCTGCTGCCAGCGTTGCCAGCCCTGCAATGCGCCAATGCTGAGAATGCCCGCGATCACCATAACAAACAGCAGTTCGGGCAGCGTAAAACCGTAGGGGATTTTTGTTTTCATGGCGGCAGCTTGCTCGCTGTTAACCCGTCAAACAAGGGTGTCTGTCGAGTTCTGGATGAGGTTTCTCAACCTCAGCGAGGGGATTACAACGCGGGACATCGCGCTGCGAGCGAGCTCGAAAAAATGCGCAGTAAAACCATAAAAAAGCCCCGGCGTGGTCAACAACGCCGAGGCTTGAATCTTGAAGATTAACGTTTAGATAGCGACCGGCGCTTTAATTGCAGGATGCGGATCGTAGCCTTCAATCTCGAAATCATCGAACTGATAATCAAACAGCGAAGCAGGTTTACGCTTAATTACCAGCTTTGGCAGCGGACGCGGTTCGCGGGTTAACTGCAGACGCGCCTGCTCCAGATGATTGCTATACAGGTGCGTATCGCCACCGGTCCAAACGAAATCACCCACTTCCAGATCGCACTGCTGCGCCACCATGTGCACCAACAACGCATAGCTGGCGATGTTAAACGGCAGGCCGAGGAAGATATCGCAAGAGCGTTGATACAGCTGGCAGGAGAGCTTGCCGTCTGCCACATAAAACTGGAAAAACGCATGGCAGGGTGCCAGCGCCATTTGATCCAGCTCACCAACATTCCACGCTGAAACGATAATACGACGCGAATCGGGATCGCTTTTCAGTTGTTCAACAACCTTGGTGATTTGATCAATCTCTTCACCTTTAGCCGTTCCCCAACTGCGCCATTGTTTACCGTAAACAGGGCCTAAATCGCCATTCTCGTCAGCCCACTCATCCCAAATGGAGACCTTGTTTTCTTTAAGGTAGCCAATGTTGGTATCACCCTGCAGAAACCACAACAGTTCATGAATGATAGAGCGCAGATGACACTTTTTGGTGGTCACCAGCGGAAAACCTTCTTGCAGATTGAAACGCATCTGGTGACCAAAAATTGATAACGTGCCGGTGCCGGTACGGTCAGCTTTCGGCGTGCCTTCATTCAGCACATGTTGCATTAGGTCCAGATACTGTTTCATTTTTCCTCACGAAATTGTTGCTGTGGACGACGGCGATACGCCCAAATCATCATAATAATCCCGGCGACAATCATCGGTATGGAGAGAATTTGCCCCATGCTGATGCCGCCGTCGAACAGGCCAAGCTGTGAATCGGGCTGGCGGAAAAACTCCACAATAATGCGGAATGCACCATAGCCGATCAGGAACAAGCCAGACACGCTGCCCATCGGGCGCGGCTTGCGAATAAACAGGTTGAGGATGATGAACAACACCACGCCTTCAAGAATCAGTTCGTAAAGCTGCGAGGGATGACGCGGCAGCACGCCGTAAGTATTCAGCAGCGCCTGATATTGCGGGTTGGTTGCGGCCAGCGCGACATCTTCGCTGCGTGAACCCGGGAACAGCATCGCGAGTGGGAAACTGGGATCGACACGTCCCCACAACTCACCGTTGATAAAGTTACCCAGACGGCCTGCGCCCAATCCAAAAGGAATCAGCGGAGCAATAAAATCTGAAACCTGGAAGAAAGTGCGCTTAGTACGACGCGCAAACCACAGCATCACGACGATAACGCCAATCAAACCGCCATGGAACGACATGCCGCCGTCCCAGACCTTAAACAGATAAAGGGGATTTTCCAGAAACAGTGGCAGGTTATAAAACAAGACGTAACCGATACGGCCACCGAGGAACACACCCAGGAAACCCGCATAGAGCAGGTTTTCCACTTCCTCTTTTTCCAACCGCTGCCTGGCTTATTGGCGCGACGCACCGCCAGCCACATGGCGAAAATAAAACCGACCAGATACATCAAACCGTACCAGTGAAGCGAAACTGGTCCGATCGAGAAGATCACCGGATCAAATTGAGGAAATGCGATATAGCCGTTATTCATCATTCACCGTTCATTTTTCAGCCCTTAAATAGCGGGCGACAGGCACATAAAGTAAAGGCTGCGCATAATAGCACAGCCGGTTTTGCGAATTGGCGCACAAATGTAAACGGGATTATCGGTCAGCGACCGCCACGGATCAGACCACCTAATCCACGCCGCTCCATAAATGCTGAGACCAAATGACGTACCTCAGTTGCGGTATGCGCTTTCAATCCTTGCTCACTCAGCTTCTGCACTTCTTCATAATCAAGATGGCGCAGCAGATACTTCACTCGCGGTACATTTTTACCGTTCATGCTGAGATGGTGATAACCCAACCCGACCAGCAGCGCAACGCACATCGGATCGCCAGCCATTTCACCACACAGGCAGAGCTCCAGCTTCGCTAAATGGGCTTCCTGCGCAATAGTCTGCAGCGCTCGCAGCATCGCGGGATGCAAGGAATCATAAAGGTTCGCGACGCGGGTATTATTGCGATCAACCGCTAGCAGGTATTGCGTGAGATCATTGGTACCAACAGAGACGAAATCGACACGCGACGCCAGATGCGGAATCATAAACAGCATCGACGGCACTTCAATCATGATACCAATGCGCGGTTTCGGAATGGTGTAACCCAACATCTCTTCGACTTCACGACCGGCGCGCTCAATCAGGCGCTTTGCGTCGTCGATTTCGTCGATATGGCTAATCATCGGCAGCAAGATACTTAAATTACCGGACGCCGCGTTGGCACGCAGCATCGCCCGCACCTGCACCAGGAAGATTTCGGGCTGATCGAGCGTCAGGCGAATTCCGCGCCAGCCGAGGCAAGGGTTCTCTTCGCTGATGGGCATGTATGGCAGCTGTTTATCGGCGCCAACGTCCAACGTGCGCAGCGTCACGGGTTTATTGTGGAACAGCTGCAACATGCCTTGATATTGCGCGACCTGCTCTTCTTCAGAAGGGAAGCCGTTTTGCAACATAAACGGAATTTCGGTGCGATACAGACCAATGCCATCAACCCAGCTGCCTAGTGCTTGTTCATGCTCGGCGCTTAAACCGGCGTTGAGCATGACCTGCACGCGTTCGCCGCTTTTCATTTCACCGGGCTGATCAACGCCACCTTCAGCCATCTTGCTCAGCGCGTTTTCTTCGCTGATTAGGCGTTGGTATTCCTGCACCAGCACCGGTTCAGGATCAATCAATATTTCGCCGCGATAGCCATCAACAATCAGCAAACGCTTATTGAGCTGATGCGGTTGGATATCCGCGCCCATGACCGTTGGAATGCCCATCGCGCGCGTCAATATGGCGGCGTGAGAATTGGCCGCGCCATCACGTACGACTACGCCAGCGATACGCTCCTGCGGCAGTTCAGCTAACGTCGTTGCAGTGAGTTCATCCGCGACCAATACAAAACGTTCCGGCCAGGCATTGGCGCCAATCAATGAATCATCAAGGTGAAACAGCAATCGTTGGCCTAACACGCGCAGATCGCCTGCCCGCTCGCGCAAATAGCTGTCGGTTAAACTGGCGAACTGCTCAGCGAACTTCTCGATTACCGTTTTAACGGCCCACTCAGCGACCGAACCGCGTTCAATCTCGTCAAAGAGATCCTTTTTCAGCCGCGCATCGGTCAACAGATGCGAATAGAGATCGAAAATCGCGGCGCTCTCTTTTTGCACGCTGGCGCTAAAGCGCTTACTGAAACGGCGGAATTCGTTAGCGGCTTCACTCATCGCCAGCGATAAGCGCTCGCGTTCCCGCTGCGTATCTAATGTCGAGGCAGCAGAAACTTGATCAAGCAGCGGCTGGGTTTCATCCACCCAACCAGGCGCTACGGCGACGCCGGGCGCAGCGGCAATTGCTTTGATCCGCGTTTGGCGAAATTGACCAAACAGCTGGCCCAGCTGTGACTGCGACAGCAGCGCTGCCATTTGCGTTGCTAGCGTGACAAGGAAAGATTCTTCGCTTTCGTCGAACTGACGATGTTCGCGCTGCTGTACGACCAACACGCCAAGCAGCTGACGACGACTGATAATCGGTACGCCGAGGAAAGAGCGATAGCGCTCTTCTTTTACCGAGGGGATAAATTTGAAGCTGGGATGGCTTTGCGCATCCGCGAGGTTGATCGGTTCGGCTAAGCGGCCAACCAGCCCAACGATGCCTTCGTCAAAAGCCAGTTTCACCGTGAGGCCACGCGGTTTTTTGAGTCCGCGCGTAGCCATCATGTAATAGCAGCGACGATCGTGATCGGCGAGGTAAACGGAACAGACTTCCGTTTGCATCGCCAAACAGATCTCATTGACCAGAATGTCGAGTGCTTCATTCAGACGCGGTGCACTCGCCACTTTTTCTACTATTTCGCGCAACTGAGTGAGCATAAAGGGCGTGGCCTATCCTCTCTTACGTCGATGGGCAGGATTATTTCGCTGCCCTGCACTCTCCTGCATAGACATCACCACGCCAGCGAATTCCTTCATTACGCGGCGATAAACATCGCGCTTAAAGGAGACAACCTGACGCACCGGATACCAAAAGCTCACCCAGCGCCAACCATCGAATTCCGGCGTGCTGCTGTGCTGCACATTAATATCCGCGTCATTACACATCAACTGCAGAAGAAACCACTTTTGTTTCTGGCCGATACATACCGGCTTTGTGTCCCAACGCACCAAACGTTTTGGCAACTTGTAGCGCAACCAGTTACGGGTAGATGCAAGTATTCGAACATCTTTACGGTGTAACCCCACTTCTTCGAACAGTTCGCGATACATCGCCTGTTCAGCGGTTTCACCAGGATTGATGCCTCCCTGAGGAAATTGCCAGGAGTGCTGTCCAAAGCGCCTGGCCCATAATACTTGTCCCTGCCTGTTACAAATTACGATACCAACATTCGGGCGGTAGCCATCATCATCGATCACCGGACTACCTCAAAGCTAAATTTGAATAGCCTGATTGTTTCACACTCCTTACAGACGGTAAACCACTGGATTAGCGGGGTGAAACGGAATAACACAGGGATAACTCACAGCGTGACCCCAAGTTATAAACAATTAAGGGTCGAAAAAAGGATCTTATTCACCTTTTCTGTGGATAGCTTTGTGCAGAACGCGGGAGTTAACTGAATAACATGTTGAGACGATTCTTATCTTACTCACTAAAACAAACAGTCATTTCTTTGATATATATATAAAAAGTAAGTCACAACCCCCTTTATCCACCTTAAATTTACAGGGTAAAAACCGTCAATTCTTACAATTGGTGAAAGATCCACCGCATACCTTTTTATCCACAGATAAGTGCTTAACCTTAGGCCAAACCGGTCAAAATCTGTTAACAAAACCAGAAGTCAAGGCTGTAAATGGAACCAGTGCTTGCTTTAAAGGGGTGTTATCCCATTTTTCTGTGGATAAGTAGGGTTGTGATCCTGTTCATTGTTGGTAGCAAGTTGGGATAACCTTTCGTGCAGCCTGAGACGGAGAAATAGAGGGCAGCAAAAAAGCACGATCTATCATGCTATTATGCGCACCCAATGCTGCTAATTTTTGTGGAAAAGAAACCGCCACGGATAATTGCTCATTTTTTAACCAATTCGAGTTGTTAACATGAATCATCTTCCCGGACCACCTGAAGACGAAGCGACCTTGTTGAAACGCGCCCAGGGATTGGCCGGTTTAACGCTGGAAACGCTTGCTGCAAAAGCAGACTTGCCAATGCCCGCTAACCTCAAGCGCGACAAAGGATGGGTTGGCATGCTATTGGAGAGGCATCTGGGGGCAAGCGCGGGAAGTAAAGCGGAGCAGGATTTTGCTCACCTTGGTATCGAATTAAAAACCATCCCCATTGATGCATCTGGCAAACCGCTGGAAACCACTTTTGTCTGTGTGGCACCGCTTACCGGTAACAGCGGCGTCACCTGGCTAACCAGCCATGTGCGTCATAAGCTGGCGCGGGTATTGTGGATTCCGGTTGAAGGCGAACGGACTATTCCCTTAAGTGAGCGACGTGTCGGTGCTCCGCTACTGTGGAGCCCAAGTCCTGACGAAGATGAAATGCTGCGTCAGGATTGGGAAGAATTGATGGATATGATTGTGCTGGGTCAGGTCGAACGCATCACAGCACGTCACGGTGCCTGGCTACAAATACGTCCTAAAGCAGCTAACAGCAAAGCGTTGACCGAAGGCATTGGCGATCACGGCCAGCCCATCCTGACATTACCGCGTGGATTTTATCTCAAGAAAAGTTTTACCGGCCCGCTGCTGGCCCGCCACTTTTTGCTTTAATGTGCTGTTCCTACCAGTGAAATGTTACATTTTGGCGAAGAGCCACCTGAAGTGATTGCGTATAATTACCGTTTACTTTTCGTTTAGGATTGAATGTACGCATGTTTGAGTGGATTGCCGATCCCAATGCCTGGCTGGCTCTGGGAACTTTGACCATTTTGGAAGTGGTGTTGGGAATTGATAACATCATTTTTCTCTCTTTAGTTGTTGCAAAACTGCCCCAACACCAGCAAGCCAGCGCACGTCGCCTCGGTTTAGTGGGTGCCATGGTGATGCGCCTGCTGTTGCTTGCGTGTATTGCCTGGGTCATAAAACTCACCCATCCCCTCTTCAGCATAATGAATCACGCCTTCTCGGCGCGTGATCTGATCTTATTGTTTGGTGGCCTGTTTCTGCTGTGGAAATCCAGCAAGGAGATTCACGAAACCATTGAAGGTGGTGAAGAAGAACAGCAAACAAATGTGCACTCCTTTTTTGGCGCGATCGTACAAATCATGATGCTTGACATCATTTTGAGCCTTGATTCTGTTATTACCGCGGTGGGCCTTTCCGATCATCTGTTCATTATGATGGCCGCCGTCGTGATTTCTGTGCTGCTGATGATGTTTGCTGCGCGCACTATTGGCGAGTTTGTGGCGCGACATCCTTCGGTAAAAATATTGGCACTCTCCTTCCTACTCTTGGTGGGCTTTACTCTGATTTTGGAAGGATTTGCCATCGATGTACCAAAAGGTTACATCTATTTCGCCATGTTCTTTGCCATCGCGGTAGAGTGCCTGAACTTATTGCGCAGCAAGAAAAAACGGCGTAACGTTGTCAAGGGCGAGCATGCTCGCCCAATGCTTTTCGGATTCATGCGATTAACCCAGCCAGCAAAACAATTTATTACTACACTGTTTGCTGTTGATTTAGCGTGAGGACGAAGAGTGATGAAAGGGTTGGTTGGCGTACTATTTTTGGTGGTAACCGCAGCGACATTAAGCGGATGCAGTTCAGATTATGTGATGGCGACGAAAGATGGTCGAATGATCATGACCGAAGGCAAACCGGCCATTGATAAAGAAACCGGGCTGGTGCAATACACCGATCAGTCAGGACATGATATGCAGATTAACGGTGATGAGGTCTCGACCATCATTGAGCGTTAAGTGCGAAATTACGTAGCCTGCCGCAAATTCCCCGCTGGCAGGCAATTTCCCGAATTTCCCCCTTCCTTCCCCGCTGTTGCTCGCGCTATAGTCCTTGAGGACACAACATTCCATTCCATAAAGAAAAAGGAAGCCGGCAATGCATTATCACCGTATCCCCCACAGCACGCTGGAAGTGAGTCAGTTGGGATTGGGAACTATGACGTTTGGTGAGCAAAACAGCGAAGCCGACGCCCATGCTCAGCTGGATTTGGCGGTTAGTTCCGGCATCAACTTAATTGATACCGCCGAAATGTACCCGGTGCCGCCGCGCCCGGAAACCCAGGGTTTAACCGAAAGCTACATTGGCAGCTGGCTGAAAAAGCGTGGCAGCCGTGACAAAATCATTCTGGCCAGTAAAGTTTCGGGTCCTTCGCGTGGCAATGATGCGTCGATTCGTCCGAACATGGCGCTGGATCGTAAAAACATCCGTGAAGCGCTGGAAGCCAGCCTGAAACGCCTGAATACCGATTACCTCGATCTTTATCAACTGCACTGGCCGCAGCGCCAAACCAACTATTTTGGCAAACTCGGCTATCACTACAGCGACAACACTGCATCGGTAACGCTGCTTGAGACGCTTGAAGCTTTAACGGAGCAGGTGCGCGCCGGTAAAATTCGTTATATCGGGGTATCAAACGAAACGGCATGGGGCGTGATGCGCTATCTGCAACTGGCTGAAAAGCATGAGCTGCCACGTATCGTTTCTATACAAAACCCGTACAGTTTGCTGAACCGCAGTTTTGAAGTGGGTTTGGCGGAAATCAGCCAGCATGAAGGCGTGGAGCTTTTGGCTTACTCCAGCCTGGCGTTCGGGACATTGAGCGGTAAATACCTCAACGGTGCTAAACCGGCAGGCGCACGTAATACGTTGTTTAGCCGCTTTACGCGCTACAGCAGTGAGCAGTCGGAAAAAGCGATTGCGGAATATGTGGAACTGGCGAAAAAGCACCAGCTGGATCCTTCCCAAATGGCGCTGGCTTACGTGCGTCAGCAGCCATTTGTGGCCAGCACCTTGTTGGGTGCCACCACGTTGGATCAGTTGAAAACCAACATCGACAGCTTCAACCTGACGCTGAGTACCGACGTGTTAGAAGAGTTAGAAATAATTCATCGCCGCTATACTTATCCAGCACCGTAATGCTTATTTGCCAGCTGCGGCTTCGTGGCTGGCAATTCATTCTCCAGTCAAAGCGCGGGTATATAGCCGCACCGATTTATTCGGATATTCCAGCGCGTCGCCCGCGGGTATCCAGCCAAAGCGTTCGTAATAGTCACCAAAAGTGGACCACAACCATAAATGCGGATAGCCACGTGCCTGCGCGAACTCAATGACATGTTGTTGTAACGCTGCACTTAACCCTTTGCCGCGTGCGTGTTCATCCACATACAACGCTGCCAGCCAGGGAAACAGATCTTGCCGACTGATCAAATCGCAACGCCAGAACCCCGCCGTACCCAGCGCTTTTCCCGCCTCAACCGCCACGAAAGTGATGGGAAACTCTGCGCCCGTCATGCTGCTGGCGACAATGCTGGCAAAAAAATCCCGACTGTTCTCTTCACCGAATGCGCGCCATTGCCACTCAATAATCTGTTCAGCAAAATGCGGTACTGCGCTGAGTGGCAGGATTTCCATCACATTAGCTTCCCTTGAAAAATCGGCACTGATTCAAACAGAAAACCGTCGAAGTCTGGCGCATCGGCATCAGAGAGCTCCAGCAAAGTGTTTTTCACATTTTCCAGATGCTGCCAGGTTGCCTGCCAGGAACCCATCACGTCACGACGGCGCAGCGCAGCAAGAATGGTTTGGTGATCGCCAAGCCATTTTAGACGGTAAGCGCGGGTTTCGAATTGCGGGCGCAGCTGTTGCCACAGCGGGCTGCTATCGTGATGGCGCCAGATGCTGGTTACGGTATCGAGCAGCATCTGATTTTGACTGGCCCCCGCCAGCAGCAGATGAAACAGCTTGTCATTATCCTGGCTGCTGTCGTTGGCGGCGATAGCGCGTTGCTCTTGTTCCAATGTGCGACGCAGGTTTTCAATATCCGCTTTGGTGGCCATTTTGGCGGCAAAGGCAGCAATGTTACTTTCCAGCAGTTGCCGTGCCTGCAACATTTCAAAGGGGCCGACATCACTGCGGAAAAAGCCTCTTCTTCGTCGTCGCTGGCGGAGGGAATGCGCATCACATACACGCCGGAACTTTGGCGAATATCAACGGTGCCCTCCAGCTCCAACATCAGCAAGGCTTCACGGACGATGGTGCGGCTAACGCCCCAGGTTTCGGCCAGCTGACGCTCGGGCGGCAAGCGCGATCCCACGGGATAATGACCTTCACTGATTTGCTGACGCAAATGCTGACCAATTTCCTGATACTGTTTTTTTCTTGTGGCGCTACGGCTTTATCCACGCTGTCACCCTTAACAATCAATGCGCTGAGGATATCGCCGCCTCCCTTGTGCGGCAATATCAGCGAACCCTGCGAGAAGGCTCACAAACTGAGGCTCAGTGTATCAAAGCCAGCGCCTGATCGAGTACCTTTGCACCGTTTAGGGTGCCATAAGCGACGGTATCAATCACCGCAATCGGTAACTGGTAGCTGTCAGTAAGCTTTTTGTTCTCTTCCAGCTTGAAGCGCACTTGCGGTCCCAGCAGCACCGCCACCACTTCATTACCGTAATTTTGTAGTTCTTCTCGTAGGTTCTGTTCAGGAATCGCATAGATTTCAAATTCCAGACCGCGCGCGGTGGCTTCTTTTTCCATGCGCGTCACCACCATTGAGGTCGACATGCCTGCTGCGCAGGCCAATACGATACGTTTCATCGTCTGTTCCTTCTGTTATTTGGGCTGATCATCAAGGGTCAAGGTAAGTTGCTGGCTGTCGCGTAACTGGCGAAACCAGTGCGCGGACTTTTTCATGCGGCGCTGGCGCTGATTATCCAAATCGATCTCAATCAAGCCGTAGCGGTTTTTAAAAGCATTCATCGGCGATACGTTGTCAGTAAATGCCCACAGCATGTAGCCCTGACAGTTGATCCCTGCTTCATGAGCGCGGATCGCCTGATAAAGATGCTCGCTGATAAAGTCGATGCGGTAATCATCCTGCACTTCGCCTTCGGCATTTTTAAACTGCGCTTCGTTCTCAATTCCCATTCCGTTCTCGGCAACAAACCACGGCACGTTGCCATACTCATCACGCATCCGCAGCGCCATATCCCAGATGATGCGCGGCTGAATCTCCCACCCGCGTGAACTGTTCATGCGTCGGCCCGGCAGCGCGAAATGTTCGTAGTAACAGGCAGGATGGAACGGCGTGTCAGGATGCCAGGCGTGCGACGGCGCTTTAACGCGATGCGGATAATAGAGATTCAGCCCAACCTCATCGACGGTGTTGGCAGCGATAATCGCCAGCTCTTCCTGCGTCACATCCCACTTCACTTGATGCTTGTCCAGCAGCGCTAACAGCTCCGCCGGGTATTCCCCTTTAAGCGCCGGATCGAGAAACACCCGGTTGTAGAAGAGATCGTAGATATTCGCTGCTTTTACGTCATGCGGTGCAGAAGAGCGTGGATAGGTGACTTCTGGATTCAAAATAGTGCCAATGCTGCCGCTGTAACTTTTTTCGCGAAACAGCTTTACCACCTTCGCCGTGGCGAGATTTTTGTGATGATTCCACTGCATCCATTTGTGGGTGTTCTGTTCATAAGGCCAACGCAGCGCATCAAGGTAGACGCGGGTTTGCACTACAATCGGCTCATTGAATACAAACCAGCGCGTCACCTTACCGGCATAGCGTTTAAACACCTGCTCGGCATAGCGAGTAAACAGCTCAACCACATGTTTTGACTGCCATCCACCATATTGCTCCAGCAAGATCGCTGGCAGTTCATAGTGTTCAAGGCACAACATGAGTTCAACGCCCTGCCGCTGCATCTCATCTATCAATTGATCGTAATAGGCAGCGTATTCTTCATCCACCGTGGCGTTTTCATAATCCGTCAGAAAGCGCGACCAGTTGATTGAGGTGCGATAATGCGTCAGTCCGGTAGCCTTCATCAACGCGACATCTTCACGAAAGCGATGGATAAAATCCGTGGCGACGGCTGGCCCATAACCGTTGTGCCAGACATCACGATCGTTCTGATACCAGGCATCCAGCCACGAATCCTGCCCAGGCTTTTTGCCGCTCCAGCCTTCGGTTTGCCAGGCCGAAGCCGCTGCGCCCAGAATAAAATCTTGCGGCACCTTAAGGGTCAACTTACTCATGACATCTCCTGTGAGTTTTGCGCCAGTTCAGGCTGCCTGTTTTTGGCTTCTGCAGCTTCTGCACGTCGCGACGCCACTTTGACAAACGGCAGATAAATCAGCACCGAAACCAAAATGCAGACGATTTGCGTCACTACCGCACCCATTGAACCGGCAGTCGACAGCCACGCATTAATGATCGGCGGCGTAGTCCACGGCACCATCACCACGGCTTTTCCGGCAAAACCCATCACCGTAGCGAAATAGCCAATTGAGCCGGTGACCAGCGGTGTAATAATGAAAGGAATGGCCAGGATCGGATTGAGCATTATCGGCATACCAAAGATCACCGGCTCATTGATGTTGAATATACCTGGCCCAAACGACAGCTTGGCGATTTCACGCATCTCTTTGCGCTTGGTGGCAATCATGACTGCGGTTAACAAGCCGATCGTTAGGCCCGATCCGCCAATACTCATATAGACATCCCAGAACGGCATAGTGATGATATTCGGGGCTTCAATGCCTTGCTCAAAGGCGTTCATATTGACCAGAATCGCCCCTAACAGCAGCGGCTCGCGGATCGGTTTCACCATCTGATTTCCGTGAATACCGATGACCCAAAACAGCTGTGCGACAAACATTAGAATCAAGATGCCCCACAGGCTCTGTACCACCGATTCCAGCGGTTGCTGTACCACTTTGTAGACCGCGTCATACAGATAGAGCCCGGTAATGCGGTGGAAAATAAAGCCGAAAGTTGCCACCAGCGTGACGGTGAATATTGACGGAATCAGCGCTGAAAATGAGGCAGCGACATTGGGCGGCACGGTGTCCGGCATCTTGATTTTCAGACGTTCAACGCTTTCCAGTCGGCAATAAATCTCTACCGACAGGATGGCAATAAACATGCCGAGAAACAGACTTTTCGTGTCCGAAAACTGTTTCGCCAGCACATCTGTGACCAGCTGCATTTCGCCATTGACCATCATCTGCAAGGTGGTTGGCGTAACCGAGATAAAACAGATAATCGCCAGCAGACCGGGAAACAGTGTTTTCACACCATTGATACGGCCCAGTTCTATCCCGATCAAGAACACTGCGCCAATGTTCAGGAAACTGAGCGTGGCGTAATTGATACTGCTGGTAATCGGTTTGAGATCTGCCAGAAACGACAGCGCGGCGAAGCTGGCTAAACCATTTTTGCTGTCGAGCACCATGTTGGAGATCAGCACTGAGAAAGCGCCGACGATGATCACTGGCATTAACGTTATGAAGGAAGCTTTGATCGCCATGATGTAGCGATAACTGTTGAAGCGTGTGGCAAAGCTTCCCAGAGAATCGATAAGACGGTCCTGTAAAGACATGGGTCATCCTCAGAGATAAAAGATCAGTATTCCTGTATTGGTCGATATCTTCCCTGTCATTGGCATACCAAAATGACGATTTATCTCATCCGTTTCTGTGACAGAACTCGCGGAAACTCTTTTTGGCATTCCAGTAAGATAAAAAACACCAATTTGGCATACCAAAAGCGAGAATCGTATGGATTTCGAACAAACCATGATGGAATTACTGATCAATGCAGGGGAAGCGCGATCTCAAGCCATGATGGCGATCCAGTTTGCGCGCAAGCGTGAATGGGCAGCCGCAGACGAAGCGCTGTTAGCCTCGTCAGAAGCCGCCAAGGGCGCTCATCATATTCAGACGCAGTTGATTGGTGTCGATGAAGGTTGTGGCAAAGTGCCGGTGACGTTGATCCTGGTACATGCCCAGGATCATTTAATGAATGCGATGTTGTGTCGGGATCTGGCGGAAGAGTTAGTGATGCTGCGCAAAGAGATGTTTAGCTGAATCTCGATGCTGCCATGCAACGTTAACCCAGCTCCAGCGCCAACAGTTCCTGGATAGTTTGCGCCCGGCGAATTTCGCGTGCTTTTCCCTGCTCAAACAGCACTTCCGGGATCAGCGGACGACTGTTGTAATTAGAGGACATCGACGCGCCGTAAGCGCCGGTATCGTGGAAGACCAGATAATCGCCGACCTGCGCCGCAGGCAGCGCACGGGTTTCCACTTTGCCGCCCTCTAGCTGAGTAAATACATCGCCGGATTCACACAGCGGGCCAGCCACCACGCACTCAACACAATTCTGCTCATCGATCTGGCGATCGTCGCCCGCCATCAGTGAAATGTGGTGATAACTGCCGTACATCGAAGGACGCATTAAATCGCTGAAACCGGCATCCACCAGCACGAAATGACGGCTGCCCATCTCTTTCACTGCGCGTACCTGAGAAACCAATACACCCGATTCCGCCACCAAAAAACGGCCAGGCTCGATCTCCAGTTTCACCGGATGCCCTAAATGCGCAGCAATACGCTGGCGTGCGGCATCCCACAAGCCAAAGTAGTGCGCGGTATCAATCGCCTCTTCATCGTAGCGATAAGGAATAGATAAGCCCCCGCCCGCTGAGATCGCTTCCAGATCCTGACCAAACTCAACGACCTGATTGACCATCGCGTCGCACACTTGTTGCAGGTGTGCGTAATCTACGCCAGAGCCGATGTGCATGTGAATACCAACTAAACGCAAGCCATATTGCTGGATGGCCGCCAACGCCAGCGACAAATCGGCATGCCAGATGCCGTGTTTGCTGTTTTCACCGCCGGTATTGGTTTTTTGGCTGTGACCGTGACCAAAGCCAGGGTTAACCCGTAACCAAACCGCATGACCTGGCGACACGTTACCCAGCTGATGCAACATATCCACTGAACCCGCGTTAACGGGTACTTTCAGCTCCGCAATACGTGCCAGCGTTGGCGTATCAAAGACATCAGCAGTAAAAACAATTTCATCGCCGCCCGCTTGATAACCGGCTGCCAGTGCGCGCTCAATTTCGCCCAGCGACACCGAATCGACCTTCACACCCGCTGAATGCATCAAACGCAGAATGTGAATATTTGAACTTGCTTTCTGAGCAAAACGTACCACGTCAAACGCGTGCAGCTGTCCAATTCGCGCCAGGATAACCTGCGCATCGTAAGCCCAGAAAGGGCCGCTGTACTGGCGCGCCAGAGGCAGCAGATTTGCGCGGGTTAAGGCGGTTTCGGTGTTATCTAACGGACGTGGCATGATAATTCTCCTGTGGCAATTCGCTGGCTATGCGCGGCTTATTCTTTTATTAAGCCAGAATCGCGCCATGCCGAAAAATATCTGTTTAAATAGCATCTATGCAGAATGGATATAGGTAAGCGTGTGGCAAAGATTAACTGGCGACATATAGAAATTTTTCACGCGGTGATGACCAGCGGCAACTTAACGCAAGCTGCCACGCTGCTGAATACGTCTCAACCCACTGTGAGCCGAGAACTGGCACGGCTTGAGCAGCAGTTAGGATTGCAACTTTTTGAACGCGTGCGCGGGCGTTTACAGCCCACGGTGCAAGGGCTGCGGCTGTTCGAAGAAGTGCAGCGCTCATGGTATGGGCTGGATCGCATTATGGATGCCGCCGAAGGTTTGCGGCAGTTTCGTCAAGGCGAGTTATCGATTGCCTGCTTGCCGGTGTTTTCACAATCGCTGCTGCCGCCGTTGTGCCAACCCTTTCTACAGCGTTATCCCGACGTCAGTATGAATATCATCCCGCAGGAATCGCCGCTGCTGGAAGAGTGGCTTTCAGCTCAGCGCTACGATCTTGGCTTGACCGAAACCCAACACGCGCCAGCGGGTACCGAGCGTCTGGCGCTGCTAACGTGCGATGAAGTCTGTGTATTGCCGAAAACCCATCCGCTGTGTCAGCGTGATTGCCTTACGCCGCAAGATTTTGCCGGAGAGAATTATGTCAGCCTGTCACGTACCGACAGCTATCGGCAATTGCTCGACACGCTGTTTCATGAGCAAGGCGTAGAACGTCGGTTGGTGCTGGAAACGCACAGTGCAGCATCGGTGTGTGCAATGGTAAAAGCGGGCGTGGGAATTTCAGTGGTGAATCCGCTGACGGCGCTGGATTACGCCGACAGCGGAGTGGTGATGCGCAAGTTCAGTATCGCGGTGCCGTTTACCGTTAGCCTGGTAAAACCGCTTCACCGACCGGCGTCGGCGCTGCTGGATGCTTTTATCAGCCACCTGCAACTGCAAGTGGCCGACTTTCCAGCACGCATCGCTGCGCGGCTGACTTAAGCCTGTACGGTGGCAGCGGCGCCACCCGATTTGCGGAAGGTAATCAAACAGATCACCAGGCCAACCGCCGCCAGCGCTGCCGCTGCGACCGGCACTGCTGTTAAGCCGTAACCACGACCAATAACCGCGCCACCCACCCAAGCACCCAATGCGTTACCCACGTTAAAGGCTGAGATGTTCAGGGTTGAGACCAGGTTTGGCGCCTCTTTACCGTGGCGCACGACATTGATTTGCAACCCCGGCACCGTGGCAAACGTTGCCATCGCCCACAGGAACAAGGTAATTTCCGCCAGCCACAGCGCATGGCTGGTCCAGCTAAACAACAACGAGAACAGCGCAATCAGTGAAAAACTGAGGATCAGGCTGAAAGAAACTTTCCAGTCCGCCAGCTTGCCGCCAAGAATATTGCCCACGGTTAAGCCTGCGCCAATCAAGAAGAGTGTCCAGCTGACGCCGCGATTAGTTATGCCCGTCACCTGCAGCAACAGCGGGGCGATATAGCTAAACAGCGCAAACATTGCTGCCGCGAAAAACACCGTCATCAGCAGTGATAGCCAGAGTTTGCCGTTCGCCAGCGCACCGATTTCACTCGCCAGATGAACCGGTTTTTCCTCTTTATTGGTGGGTAAGCTGATAATCAGTCCGATGAATGCCAGAATCCCGATGATGGCCACGCCCCAAAAGGTTGCACGCCAGCCGAACAGTTGACCGAACCAGGTTCCCAACGGCACACCTAATACGTTAGCCAGGGTTAAACCGGTAAACATCAGCGCCACCGCCGAAGCCTGCTTACCCGGTGCCACCAAACTGGCCGCCACCACCGAACCGATGCCAAAGAAAGCACCGTGACACAAGGCGGTAAACACCCGCGCCATCATCAGCAGGTTGTAGCTGTAAGCCAGCGCACACAGCACGTTGCCAATGATAAAAATCACCATTAACAAAACCAAGGTGCGTTTACGCGGCAGTTTTGCGGTTAACAGCGCCATGATCGGCGCGCCGATCGCCACGCCCAAGGCATAGCCGCTGATCAGCCAACCCGCCGACGGAATTGACACCTGTAAATCGCCCGCCACTTCCGGTAGCAGGCCCATGATCACGAACTCAGTGGTGCCGATGGCGAACGCACTCAGCGCCAGCGCCAATAAAGCAACAGGCATAACACTCTCCCAATAAAATTGAAAACGCAGGCGATCCACGCAAGATTTTACGTGGTGCGATGGACGCTTATTAAAATTTGATCTTCGTCACGGTGTGTATTAAATCATAGCCTTCTCTTCTCATACACCCTGATGCCTGCAAAGCTCATTTGCCTGGTACGCAACAAACGCGATAAAAGCTGATTTATTAAGCCTTCATGTCTGTCGACTAAGACAGATTAGCGTTTCCACGCTACGCTAAATAACGAGTTGGCTGCGACCAATCACCACTTTTTCATGCGTTATCAATCAATAAAGTTATAGCGTTGCCGATACCCCTAATGGATTGCCAGGTGATGTAATGTGAATCTGACATGGGGAAAGAGAATGCAACGGCTTATTGCCTTAATGGTATTTGGCTTAACCGGCTGCTCGGTCGGTCATTATGAGTACAGTAAGGAAGCAGCGAAACGCGTCGATATGACCATAACCGGCATTCCAACCGTGTTGGGCTTAGGCACACTCGGCACCACCATTCCGCTGACGGCAGATTACAGCCTGACCGCTGCGCATGTGGCTAAGTTTTCGCTTTACCGGGTGAAAGCCTGGCATCCCGAATGTGATCTGGCGGTGGTTTACCACAAAAACAGCGAAGCCAATCTTCCGCCCATTTTCCGTAACAGCCACATTGGCGATCGCGTCAATCTTTACGGCTACAGCTTTATCTCGGCGCTGCCGGTCAGCTCTAGCGGACAGAACCTGATTAATACCACCTTAGCTAACACCTGGAATAAAGCCGCTTGCGTTGTCGTGGCCGCGAATGCGGGCGTGGTGAAAGGCATGTCAGGCGGCGCGGTGTATAACGCCTCCGACGATACGCTCGCGGGGGTGATTGTCGGCTACAGCGACCGCATCAATGACAACCAGAGCGGCAAGACGTTATACAAAAATGTGGCGCTGTATGTGCCCTATGCACGTTTTGAAACCTGGCTGAAACAGGCGGTAAAATCCTGATTATTGCTTATCAGGAAAACCGTTATGATCGCCCATTTTCTGTTCCGGCGGATTTAGCCAGCGATCTTCACGCGTGGCTTCATAGACGGGATTAAGGGGATAGCTGATCTGGTTGTCCGGTTTGTTTACTTCACCCACCACTAAAAAATGGGCTTCTGCTTCGCTGTTGTTGATAAAGGTATGGCAGATGCCGGTGCCTGCCGGAAAGGCCACCGCGTCGCCAGGCGTGAGTGGATAGAGTTCACCATTGATCCAGACATCTGGCGATCCCTGAATAACGTACACGAACTCTTCTTCGAGACGTTCGGCATGGGGATAGGACATTCTGCGGCCTGGCAGCAGCCGTTCATGATGGATACCAAAACGAGTCAGCCCCAACTGGCGCGCCAGCGGTGCGCCAATCGACATTAACTCTTCGCTATCGGGATAGTGCTCATTGTCTTCGCCTTCCAGCTCACGCCAGTGGCGAATAAAGTCGGGACGCTGCTTGCTCATGTTTATCGGCTCCAGAGTTGAAGTGTTCAGCCTGGCAGATGATGGGATGTTGCTCAAGACAGGGAGAGATTGTGCGGGATGAACACATCAGCACGCACAATAGGTTAAATCAACGTGCAGCCGGCACCCACGATCCCTGCACTTTCACTTGCGGAAAACCGGCCGTTAAAATGCGCAGTTCTGCGTCACGCGGAGTGTTATCGCCCTGCCCCTGAATGCTGACGATATCCTGCGGACAAGCCGAAAACGCCACATAGCAATCCATCTCGGCGCGCAACACAATGTAATCGCCCGGACGCGTCACCACCGGCAAGGTTTTCAACGTGATGCCATCCGGCTGCACCTGAATATTCATAAAGATATTAAATGAGGCCAGATTACCCTGCGGTAATTTCACACCAAGCTCAGCCATGCCCTCGAACAAATTATCGTGGCAATTGCGATGCGGTTCTGTGCAGCCCAGCAATTCATAGCGACGTGCATCGCACGCTGCCATAAAGGTATCGTGTACGCCCGGCGAAGTATCGGCGACCAACGTTAAAATAGGATGGCGCTGGCTGGTAATAAAGCTGTCGCCCACCTTCGGATTCAGACGCTGATTCCATACACGCGTCGCCTCCATACACATATATTCGCTGACATCGCTGGCGTTATACGCCCAGCAGTCCACGACTTGTGTACCGTGTAGATTCACCACTTGCACCGCTTCGCCCTTGGCAAGACGTATCGCTTTGCCGTGGCGAGCGGGAATTAACTGTACGTCACGATGCTGATATTCAGCCGACATGTTGTTCTCCTGGTTAATGCTTTAATGCTGCATGGCACGGCGATAGCGCGTCATGCGAAATTCAAGATGGCGTGCCAGCCAGTCAATCAGGCTGTTCAACACCCAATAACACAGCGCCACCGTAAGGTAGATTTCCAGCGGCGCATAGGTTGCAGAAATCGCCTGTTTTGCGGCGTACATAAACTCCTGCACCGAGACAATCGACAAAAGCGCTGAATCCTTAATTAATCCGATCATCAGCCCAACCAGCGGCGACAACATCTGCGGCAATGCTTGTGGCAGCACCACATCGCGCAACTGCTCGCTGCGGCTCAGCCCCAATACACGGCAGGCTTCCCATTGACCCAACGGCAGCGCCTCAATCGCAGAGCGGATCACTTGTGCAATATAAGGTGCGTAATAGAGCGTCAGCGCCAGTACGCCCACCTGCGGTGAGCTGAAGGTGATGTCATATTCCGGCAGCACAAAATAGAGCATATAGATCACCACCAGCAGCGGCAGTGCCAGTGTGAGGGCGGTATAAGCCTGCAACAACCTTTGCCAGAAACGCGACGCACGCATCATGACCGTGGCCATCAACGCGCCCCATAACAGAGAACAGAGCGCCGCGATCAGGCACAGTTTCAATGTGGCGACCATACCGTTACCCAGCGATGGCAACGAATCGAGAATGGCTTGCCAATCCATTACGCCCGCCTCCTTTTCGCTTCCAACCGGCGCGCAGCGCTAATCAGCGGCAGCGCAATCAGCAGATAACCAGCCGATATCAACAGCAGAACCTGCGTTGCTTCGTAAGTGCGCGCAATGACAATTTGTCCTGCATAGGTCAACTCGGTCAGCGCCACCACCGACGCCAGCGGCGTGGTTTTTAACAGAATCGTAAACTCATTCACCAGCATAGGCAGACTGGCGCGCATCACTTGCGGATTGATCACATACCACCACGTTAAAAATCGACTCAGCCCCAGCGTACGTGCGGCTTCCCGTTGCCCACGCGTCACCAGACTCTGGTTCACCCGCAAGATTTCCGCCACGTAAGCCCCGCTGTTCAAGCCAATCGCCAGTACCGCAGCCAGCATTGGCTGCCCCCTAGTCCAAGTCGTGGCAAAGTAAAAAAACCACAAACAGTTGAACGATGGCGGGTGTACCACGCATCAGGCTGACATATAACCGCCCAATGAAACGCCAAAACCAGGCGCGACGGAGTTGAAGAAAGCAGCCGAGCTGGCCGAGCACAATGCTGAGTAACGCCGCCAGCACGGTAAGAATCAGCGTCATCAGCAGACCATGTCCTAACTCCGGCAGCGCAGCCAGCACCTGCTCATCCAGCCCCATCACCGCTTACTCCTCGCCAAAGTCCGACAAGTTTTCTGCCACCGACAAACGCAGCGGTGCCGGTTTATCATTGCCTTCAATGCCGGTACAGCAGGCTGAAACGATGAATTGCGTATCCATCACCACACGACAAGTTATGCTGTCGCCCGGTTGAGTGCGGTTGGTTTCTGGCAACAAATCTCCTTCGCGGGTGAGTTTCACGTGCATAAACAGGTTGATGGGATCAGGCAGCTTCGGCACTGACATATCCAAACGCGTTAATTCGCCTTTCACCGCTTCAATACAGCCTTCACCCTGATAACCGCGCTCTGCCAACCAGGCGCCCGTTGAGGCAGGCAACAGCAAATCGTGTCGTTTCACACTATCTTTGCCCAGTACCATCATCGGACGACGACGGTTGTTTACCAGACGCATGCCCGAACCAAGTAAGTAGCTGTTACTGAATACGCGCGTGTGATGAACCGACAACCACACGGCAGGATCGGCCAGGCTGAAGCCAAACAGCGAGGCGACCGCTCCTTCACCCATCGCGGTGATACGCAACAACTGACCGCGCAGTACACGAATCGAACCGGCTTCGCCTGCATTGATATTGACAGGCGCAGCAAGGCGACGGATTTCTGTTTCGGCATACGCCTCACGCATTAACAGCATGTTGAACCTCCACGCGGTCACTGATCTGAATATCGATTGGCGTGACCTGCAGGCCGTTGCCTGGAATGATGTCTTGTGGACAGGATGAGACGGCGCAAATCAGATCGCACAAAGCTTCAAATACAATACGGTCGCCAGGTTTGCTGTTGGGATCGGTAACTTCCATTCGTCCATCGGCGGTTACCGGCCCGTTCTGAAACAGGTTGAACGGTTCTGGCAGGCTGTAATAGCTGATGCCGTTCGCTTTCATGCCTTCAAGCAGGTTATCAACACAGTTGCGGTGGCCTTCAACGCCGAAATCCACGCTGAAGCGGGTTCTGTCACACGCCGGCACGTTGGCGTCGTGAATGCCGATGGTGTCAGAAACGATGCGCAACATTGGGCGGTTCTCACTCGACCAGAGTGCATCGCCTGGTTTGAAGAACAGCGAACGCAAATGCTGGCGAGTATGAACAGGCGATAATTTTTCGTTGAGATCGTCGGCGTTGACCGCCACAAAATCAGCGGCTTGCTGTCCTTCGCTATCAATAACGGTAATGAACTGCCCTTTGGCAACACGGAATGTTTTTCCGTGACCAGCAGGAACCGTCAGGGTTGATTGACACATGGCTTACTCCTGAGGGATAAAATCGCTGGCAGGCACGGTGAAGGTGGTGCCGAGATACTGTTTCTGCAACGCCGTTAGCTCACCGTCTTGCTGCATTGCCAGGATGTGGTCGCCGATGGCTTTATTCAGACTGGTATCCTCTTTACGCGTCGCCCACGCCATCCACTGAGAAGGTCCAGCTTCGCCGACCTGTGCCACTTTGTTTGGGTACTTTTTCACTACTGGCGCTAATACAGAAATATCGTCAAACACGAAATCGGCACGTTTGGTCATCAAGGTGCTGACGGTTTGATCCAGCGTATCAACGCTGATAATCGTGATCGGTTTCTTACCCGCTTTGTTCAACACCTCGTTAAAGCCTTTCAACAGTTGCTCCGGTACGCTGGCGCTTTTCACCGCACCACGCAGGCCAGAAAGATCATCCGCCGTCAGTGTTTTTCCGCTGAATTTCTTCGCCTCACTTTCACGTACCAGCACACCATTAACCGTTTTGCTGTAAGGCACGGTGAACAGCACTTTTTGGCGCGCTCGGCGGTGACGTTGAGTGATGATCCTTCGGCATTAAACGACCCCGAAATCAGGCCGGGTAAGATGCCGCTGAAAGCCGTTTTCTGAAACTCCAGTTTCACACCCAGATCTTTGGCGAAGGATTGCATGATCGCCACGCTGTAACCGGTGATCTCGCCTTTATCATTGGTGAATTCATAAGGAGGAAAAGTAGGATCGATGCCGACAGTAATTTTGCCGCTGCTCTTGATGTCAGCTAGCGTGTCAGCTTGTGCATAGGTTGCCGCACCTACAGTGAGTAACGCGGCCATCAGCATTGCTGTTTTTTTCATGATGGTGATTCCCTGGTGTTGGTGAAATGTCTGTGATCAACAGAGCAGTTTCCGTGCCAGTTTTAATCCAAGGCCGTAACACATCGCCATGCTGAAACGGATTTTTCTCAGGGAATCAATGAGAAACAAATGTTTCTCATTTTGTAATTTACATTTCTTTGGTTTCACAGCAAGCGTAGCGAGCGGCCTAAGAAGAAATACAGCTGCACTTATTTGGTGAGGGGGTGGTCAGAATACGCGCCATTGTGGCGCATCATTCGAGTTCGTCGAGGCTTTGGTGCAAAGTTTCAATGGTGGCGAGATGATTGCTGCTGGCTTTACCCATGCTGCGTGCAACCAGTGAACAGAGTAGATTGCACACGCCCGACAGTGCCACCGTGCTGTCAAAAATCAAGCTCCCATCGGTGTGGCAACGTAGCACCCAACGCGCGTGTCGGGCGGGTTTGCCTGCCAGCACATCGGAAAGGTAGAGCATCGGTACGTTAAGGTCGTTCAGTGCGCTCATTGCTGCTTCCAGCGCAGGCATGCGCCGGCGTAAACCGACGCAGATGACCACATCGTTTGGGCCAAGCGCCGCCAGGTGTTCCGCTAAAGAATCGCCCGCGCGCGGCAGCAAGCGTACATCGGGATGGACATGAACCAGATCGCGATAGATCAGCATGGCGATAGTTTGGCTGTGGCGCCAGCCCATCACCACCACGCGCCGCGCATTAGCGATGGCGCTCACACAGGACTGAAGTTCATCCCCTTCCAGTGAGCGGAAAGTATTGACCAGGTTAGCCACTTCTTTTTCCAAATGACTTTGCATCAGACTGTCGAGTGGTGATGCGCCAGGTGCCGCTTGCAGATAGAGTGGCGATCCGCTGTTTTGCATTTCGCGAGCTTGACGACGTGCGGCGTCGTAGCTTTCATATCCGAGATGACGAAAAAACGGGTAGCAGTCGCTTTGGAAACGCCCGCACTTTGCGCCAGTTCAGTGGCGGTATTCATCGCTAACTGACCCGGCGCTGCCAGCAATATATCGGCCAGTCGCTGTTCATGCAGCGAAAGCTGATCCCAATGTTGTCGGATACGGCCTTCTAACGATGCCGGTTTTGCGCTCATTACAAATCCCTGAAAAACAAAAGTCTCATCCTGCACAGAGCGCGCCGGAATGTCATCAGGAATTTAGTTTGATGTGTCCCCCACCTCAATCCTCCGCCATAAAGGGGAGAGGATGATGCCACAGGTGAGTAATGACACTGTATAGAGCAGCGTCTCCTGCCCCGGCAGATGAAGGACGGCGCTCAGAGCAGCAAAACGCACGCATAAAAAAGGCCGGGAAGCGTCCCGGCCTTCATCAACAGCGGTTCAGCAAAAATTACTTGCCGGTTGGGCGCAGCGCTGGGAACAGAATCACGTCGCGGATGGTGTGGCTGTTGGTAAACAGCATCACCATACGGTCGATACCAATGCCTAAACCGGCAGTTGGTGGTAAACCGTGTTCCAGCGCAGTAACGTAATCTTCGTCATAGAACATCGCTTCGTCGTCACCAGCATCTTTTGCATTAACCTGTTGCAGGAAACGTTCAGCCTGATCTTCCGCATCGTTCAACTCCGAGAAGCCGTTACCGATTTCACGACCACCGATGAAGAACTCAAAGCGGTCAGTGATTTCTGGGTTGTCGTCATTACGACGCGCCAGTGGTGACACTTCAGCCGGATATTCGGTGATGAAAGTCGGCTGGATCAGATGCGCTTCTGCGGTCTCTTCAAAGATCTCAGTCACTACGCGGCCTAAGCCCCAGCTTTTCTCAACTTTAATGCCGATTGACTGCGCAATCGCGACCGCTTTGTCAAAATCTTCCAGGTCGGTCAGATCGGTTTCCGGGCGGTATTTTTTGATCGCTTCGCGCATGGTCAGCTTTTCAAACGGCTTACCAAAGTCGAACTCTTGTTCGCCGTAAGGCACCACAGTGGTGCCCAGCACATCTTGTGCCAGCGTGCGGAACAAACTTTCCGTCAGTTCGATCAAATCTTTATAATCCGCATACGCCATATAGAGTTCCATCATGGTGAACTCAGGGTTATGACGCGGCGAAATACCTTCGTTACGGAAGTTACGGTTGATCTCAAACACACGATCAAAACCGCCAACCACCAAACGCTTCAGATAAAGCTCCGGCGCAATACGCAGATACATATCGATATCCAGCGCATTGTGATGGGTGATAAAAGGACGCGCAGAAGCACCGCCTGGGATCACCTGCATCATTGGGGTTTCCACTTCCATAAAGTCACGGCCAACCATGAACTGGCGAATACCTGCCATGATTTGCGAACGAATTTTGAACGTGTTACGTGATTCATCGTTAGCGATGAGATCAAGGTAGCGCTGGCGATAACGCGTTTCCTGATCGGCAAGGCCATGGAATTTGTCTGGCAGCGGACGCAGTGCTTTGGTCAGCAGGCGCAGTTCAGAACAGTGAATCGACAGCTCGCCGGTTTTGGTTTTGAACAGCTTGCCGCGGGCACCGAGGATATCGCCAAGGTCCCATTTTTTGAACTGCTCGTTGTAGATGCCTTCGGCCAAATCGTCACGCGATACATAGAGTTGGATACGGCCACCCACATCTTGCAGGGTAACGAACGAAGCTTTACCCATGATGCGGCGAGTCATCATACGACCCGCGACACTGATCTCGATGCCGAGATCTTCCAGCTCTTCGTTGCTCTTCTCATCGTAGCTGGCGTGCAGCAGATCAGAAGTGGTGTCACGACGGAAATCGTTAGGAAACGCCACGCCGGTTTCACGCAGCGCGCCAAGCTTCTCGCGACGTGCTTTCAGTTCATTATTTAACTCAAGTGCGACGTCAGCGCTCTGCGGTTGTTGTTCAGACATGTCGGTTCCTTATAACCCTGCTTTTAAACTTGCTTCAATGAATCGATCCAGATCGCCGTCCAGCACCGCTTGGGTGTTGCGGGTTTCAACGCCGGTACGCAAATCTTTGATACGTGAATCATCGAGAACGTAAGAACGGATCTGGCTACCCCAACCGATGTCGGATTTGTTGTCTTCCAACGCCTGCTTCTCGGCATTTTTCTTTTGCATCTCAAGCTCATACAGCTTCGCCTTCATCTGCTTCATCGCTTGATCTTTGTTTTTATGCTGAGAACGGTCGTTCTGACATTGCGTCACGGTATTGGTTGGAAGGTGGGTAATACGCACCGCGGATTCAGTACGGTTAACGTGCTGACCACCCGCACCCGATGCGCGGTAAACGTCGATACGCAGATCGGCTGGGTTGATTTCGATATCAATATCGTCATCCACTTCCGGATAAATAAAGGCCGAGCTGAATGAGGTATGACGACGACCCCCGAATCGAACGGACTTTTACGCACCAGGCGATGCACGCCCGTTTCAGTACGCAACCAGCCAAACGCATAATCACCTGAAACACGAATCGTGACCGATTTAATTCCGGCTACGTCACCTTCAGATTCTTCAATAATTTCAGTTTTGAAGCCTTTGGCTTCAGCCCAACGCAGATACATACGCGCCAGCATGCTGGCCCAGTCCTGCGCTTCGGTGCCACCAGAACCGGCTTGCAAATCGATATAGCAGTCAGCGCTGTCATATTCGCCAGAGAACATGCGGCGGAATTCTAATTCGCCCAGCTTGCCTTCCAGCACATCCAGTTCGGTAACGGCTTCGTTAAACGTTTCTTCGTCGTCCGCTTCTACCGCCAATTCCAGCAAGCCCTGTACATCTTCCAGGCCTTGAGTCATTTGGTCGAGGGTTTCAACGATAGCTTCCAGTGAGGAGCGCTCTTTTCCCAGCGCCTGTGCACGCTCTGGCGTGTTCCAGACATCTGGCTGCTCCAGCTCGGCGTTTACTTCTTCGAGGCGTTCTTTCTTAGCATCGTAGTCAAAGATACCCCCGAAGAACGTCGCTGCGCTCGGTGAGGTCTTGAATACGGTTTTTAACCGGGTTGATTTCAAACATGGCTTTAGCGTCTTTTTAGCGTTCGATGGGTGAGAAATTAACGCATAAGTTTACCCGAAATCGACGCCAGTTTGTAGCGCTGAGACCGTCTGCGACGGGAAGGCATTTCGCAAACCGAAACAACAGGAAAAAATTCGCGCTTAATTACTGGAAACATCAGAGAGGTTGCTTTACAGATAATTAAGGAAAAACCTGTTTCACAGACTGCGTTATGCTAAAAGCCACAAGAAAAGCCTGCATTTTTTACGGTTAAAAGGACACCCACCTAAAAAAAGTGGCTGAAAAATAAATAAAAAATGAATATCGGGTTTTCAAATTACGTTTTATCGATGAAAAACCCATAACACCCAGCAAGATCCAATAAAACATCCGCACGCGTCAAAAACGGTTTTCTTATCTTCTGTTTTCAAACGTCAATTCAACATGTAAGCAACGGATGCCGCTCTCAACACGGGACGACTTTTTAGCCAATACCACGTGGGCGAGTGAAACACTTCATTCCAGGTGATGAAGTGCGTATATCGTTGTTCTTTAGTACCCTGCCACTCGGAGCGCGTCGAATTTCATCTGTCTTGTTTCTTTTTGGCGTGCGGGCGCGCTCTTT
Organism: Candidatus Pantoea bituminis; assembly: GCF_018842675.1. Classification (NCBI taxonomy): domain Bacteria; kingdom Pseudomonadati; phylum Pseudomonadota; class Gammaproteobacteria; order Enterobacterales; family Erwiniaceae; genus Pantoea; species Candidatus Pantoea bituminis. Next base: position 642,359 of record NZ_JAGTWO010000004.1, on the reverse strand, counting down.
TTAGCCTAGCGGCCATAGGTGATCGATAATCAGCTGAACCGTGCGGTTGCCGCGATACTCATTGATATCGAGTTTGAACGCCAACTCGACATGACGCACGCTGCTGTCCGGCCACAAGGTGGTATCAACGTTAAACGCGATGCCATCAATCAGCGGCCCCCCATCCAGCGGCTCAACCATCACTTTCAAATGGCGCTCGCCAACCAAACGCTGTTGCAGTAGCTTGAATTTTCCGTCAAAGGCGGGTTCCGGGAAAGCTTGTCCCCAAGGCCCCGCTTCACGCAGCATTTCTGCGGTTTGCAGCGAAAAATCCGAGGGATGCAGCGCACCATCTGACCAGATAATGCCCTGCAAAGCTTCCCCTTCAGCCACTCACCTACCAGCTCGGCAAAGCGCTGCTGAAACTCGTCGTAACGCGCCTCTTCCAGCGACAATCCTGCTGCCATAGCGTGACCACCAAACTTCAACATCATGCCAGGATAAAGCGTGTCCAGCCGCTCCAGCGCATCACGCAGATGCAAACCGGCAATCGAGCGGCCCGAGCCTTTCAAGGTGCCGTCTCCGGCAGGGGCAAACGCAATGACCGGACGATGAAAGCGCTCTTTTAACCGCGAGGCCAAAATCCCCACCACGCCCTGATGCCATTCAGGATGATAAAAAGCCAACCCCAGCGGCAAATCGGTTTGTTCGCGCTCTAATTTCTGACACAGCGCCAACGCCTCGCTTTGCATCCCCTGCTCAATCTCTTTCCGCGTTTGATTAAGCGCATCGAGTTCGCTGGCCAGCATGCGTGCCTGGCTGAGATCGTCGGTGAGCAATAACGCCACGCCAACTGACATATCATCCAGCCTTCCTGCGGCATTCAGGCGCGGGCCGAGCGCGAAGCCCAAATCGCTGGCCACCAACTGGCGTGCCTCACGATTAGCAATTTCCAGCAGTGCGCGAATGCCAGGACGGCATTTCCCCGCGCGGATGCGGCTTAAACCTTGCCACACCAAAATACGGTTATTCACATCAAGCGGCACGACATCGGCCACCGTGCCGAGCGCGACTAAATCCAGCAAACCGGCCAGGTTTGGCTCCGCTCGCGCCTCGCCGAACCAGTTAAGTGACCGCAAATGCGCACGCAGCGCCATCATTAGATAAAATGCTACGCCAACGCCCGCCAGCGAACGCGACGGGAATGCACAATCATTCAGGTTGGGATTAACGATGGCATCAGCGTCCGGCAGCGTTTCACCAGGCAAGTGGTGGTCGGTAACCAGCACAGGAATGCCATGCTGATGGGCATATTCCACACCCGCATGTGACGAGATGCCGTTATCAACCGTCAGGATTATTTCAGCGCCACGCGTACGCGCCTGTTCGACCACTTCAGGGCTGAGTCCATAACCATCTTCAAAACGGTTTGGCACCAGATACTGCACGTTGCCACCGCCCATGCTGCGTAATGCCAATACGGTTAGCGCGGTGCTGGTTGCGCCATCGGCGTCAAAGTCACCCACTACCATAATACGGCGACCATCCAGCAAAGCTTGATGCAGCAGCGCAACCGCTTTATCGATGCCGGTTAATGCCTGAAAGGGCAGCAAATTTTTTGCGCCGCGTTCCAGATCGACCGGATCGCACACGCCGCGCTGCAGATAAAGACGCTTTAAGAGCGGCGGAAGATCCGCCGGTAAATTGTCCGCGATCTGCACCTCGCGGCGACGCAATTCAACTTCTTTATTCAACACCGGTTAACCACCACGTTTTTGACTATCCAGTACTTGCTTCAGCTCTTTCGGGCCTTGATAACCAGGGATCATCATGCCGCTGTCGGTAAGAATCGCAGGGGTTCCCTGAATTCCGAACAGAATGCCCAGCTTGTAGTGCTGCTCGATATCGATATTACAGGAGTCGGGTGCAGACATTTTTGGTGAATCGCCCTTCATGGCTTCATCAAAGGCTTTATTGCGATCGGCGCTGCACCAAATCGCTTTCATGGCGGTTTCAACCTGCCCTTGCACACCTTCACGCGGGAACGCCAGATAGCGTACGGTGATGCCCAGCGCGTTGTAATCCGCCATTTGCTCATGCAGCTTGCGGCAATATCCGCAGGTAATGTCGGTAAAAATCGTCACGACGTGCTGCTCTTTCGGCGCTTTATAAATGATCATTTGTGGAACCAGCGCTTCCACCTTTTTATCCAGCAGCTTGTTGGTTACGTTAACAGGCTGCGCTCCGCTTACGTCATACAGCGGCCCCTGAACCATATGTTTGCCATCGTCGGTCACATACAATACGCCGCTTTCGGTGAGCACCGTTTTAAACCCTGCCACTGGCGCGGGTTGAATTTCAGCTTGCTGGATGCCTATCTTTTTTAAAGATTGCTGTATGGCGGCGTCGTCAGCCTGAGCCAGACCGGAAAAGGTGCCAGCCAACAGGGCCAGCATGGCAAAATGCTTGTTCATCGTCTTCCTTACTTCCGTCGGTTATGCACGCGGATGATGTTGTTGGTGTAACAGACGCAGGCGCTCAGTCGCGACATGCGTATAAATTTGAGTGGTCGAGAGATCGCTGTGACCCAGCAACATTTGTACGACACGCAAATCGGCCCCGTGGTTCAGCAAATGGGTCGCAAATGCATGGCGCAGCACGTGTGGCGACAGCTTTTCGCTGTCAATGCCCGCTAGCGTGGCATAGTGCTTAATGCGATGCCAGAAGGTTTGCCGCGTCATTTGCTGCGCACGATTGCTAGGAAACATCACATCCAGCGTCTGCCCATTCAGCAGCCAAGGCCGACCGTGATCCAGATAGTGCTCGATCCAGTAAACCGCTTCTTCACCTAAAGGCACAAGTCGCTCTTTATTCCCTTTACCGATCACGCGTACCACGCCCTGACGCAGGCTGATATCGCTCATGGTCAAGCCAACCAGTTCGGTAACGCGCAGGCCGGTGGCGTAAAGCAGCTCCAGCATCGCTTTGTCGCGCAGTTCCAGCGGCACATCAATGTTGGGTGCCTGTAACAGGCGTTCAATCTGCGCTTCACTGAGATCTTTTGGCAGCCGCTGCGGTAATTTGGGCGCAGAAAGCATAGCGCTGGGATCATCCGTCCGCAGCTTCTCACGGTAGAGATATTGAAACATGCGCCGCATGCAGCTCAGCAGACGTGCTGAACTGGTGGCTTTGTAGCCGCCTTCAACGCGCTCAGAGAGAAACTGCTGGAGATCGAGTGCGCTGACGTTGAGCAGCGTGAGCTCATGATGCCCAAGCCAGCCGGTCAGCGTTTGCAAATCCTGACGGTAAGATGACAAGGTATTTTGCGCCAGATTACGCTCTATCCAGAGCGCATCAAGAAACTGTTCTGTCAGTTCGCTGTCTTGCACGTTATCCCCGCCATTCGATGTGAAATCGTGCTCATTATGCCTGATTCAAATCCACTTCTGATACAATTGCGCCAAAGTCAGCCTAAACAGAGCATTAACTGCATGAAGATCGGTCTTTTTTACGGTTCCAGTACCTGTTACACCGAAATCGTAGCGGAGAAAATGCGTGATTTTATTGGTGAAGAGTTGGTCACGCTGCACAACGTAAGGGACGACGATCCCAGCCTAATGGAGCAGTATGATCTGCTTATTCTGGGCATTCCGACCTGGGATTTCGGCGAGTTGCAGGAAGACTGGGAAGCGATTTGGCCGCAATTACCCGGGCTTAACCTGCAAAACAAAATTGTCGCGCTATACGGCATGGGCGATCAGATTGGCTACAGCGAATGGTTTCTTGATGCGCTAGGCATGTTGCATGATTTATTGCAGCCAATGGGCGTGCGCTTCGTGGGTTACTGGCCGCTAGAGGGTTATGAATTTACCAGCCCGAAACCGCTTACGGCTGACGGTAAACAGTTCGTGGGTTTGGCGCTCGACGATGTGAATCAGTTTGAAGTGACCGACGAGCGAGTCGAACAGTGGTGCGAGCAGGTGTTAACCGAAACGGCCGAGCTATTTTAACGGAGCCGTTGCAGCCGGTTCGCTGAGACAGCAGGCGCGTAAGACGCGCCATTCAGCGGGCTGCATGTTGTCTTGCATCAGCCACATCCGCAGCTGTTTTCCCTGCTCACTCTTTCCCACCAGCAGCACCGCGTTGGGTAACCAGCGCAGCGGCTGTTGCAGCTGCCAGCGGATGCCTTGCCAGCACCAGCAATGCGCGCTTTCCCGTTGCAGCCAGCCCTCTCTTTGACGTAAGCGACGATCATTGCGCCACCCTTCCCAAAGCATTAATGCTAACAACGCCATCTTGAAGAGCACCCCGTTTTCAGCCGCAGGCATAAGCGCAACAAATATCATCGCGCCGCTTAACAGCACCCACTGAATATGGCGTGCGCGGCGCGAAGGGTGCAGCTTACATTGCCACTGGGCCACGTTCACGATTACGCTGCTGGATAAGATTTACCATCCGCTTCAGTTCAGGATCGCTGGGTTCACCGTGATTCATCATCCAGTTAAACAGATCGGGATCGTCACTTTTTAATAACGCGATAAAGACCTGCTTGTCGATGTCCGACAGCGAGTCAAATTCGTACTTGAAGAACGGCATAATAGCGATATCCAACTCCAGCATGCCACGACGGCAAGCCCAGTGAATGCGCGATTTTTCATGAATATCCATGCGTCAATTTCCACAGTTCAAACAATGACGGCTAGTGTAACCTGGATTCCGTTGGGCTGCAGGCGCTCCACACAGTGCTGTGCAGCAGGCCGCAATTTATGACTATGATTTTCAGGGTTATCATGCGATTTGTGCGGCGTTTTCGGTAAACAGGTTGCAATGCCTCCCGGCTCTTTTAACATTGAAGACATTACAGTGAAAAACACCGTTTCGGATGAACCTTTCAACTCAGGATATCCCCATGCCTACTTATACCTTACCGCCGCGCCAACCTGCCGCGTCGTCACGTCTGCCTTTAACACTGATTTCGCTCGAGGCTTGGGCATTGGTTTCTGTTTATGGCGCTGACAGCACCAGTTATCTACAAGGTCAGCTAACGCTGGATGTCGCTGGACTGGACGCCGCGCATCACTCGTTGGCGGCGCACTGCGATGCCAAGGGCAAAATGTGGAGCAATCTGCGTCTGTTTCATCGCGGCGAAGGTTACGCTTATCTGGTTCGACGCGAGTTGCGCGACACCCAGTTGCCAGAGCTGAAAAAGTACGCGGTGTTCTCCAAAGTGACGCTAACCGCTGATGATGACGCCGTGCTGCTGGGCGTCGCGGGTTTTCAGGCGCGCGCCGCCTTAGCCAATCTGTTTGACACGCTGCCAGACAGTGAAACGCCGGTGGTACAGCAGGGCGAAACCACGCTGCTGTGGTTTGCGCATCCGGCGGAGCGTTTCTTAATGGTGACTTCGCTGGAACAGGCCGAAGTGCTGAAACAGAAACTGGCAGATGATGCGCAGTTAAATGACAGCACCCAATGGCTGGCGCTGGATATTGAAGCCGGTATTCCGGTGATTGACGCCGTGACCAGCGCGCAATTAATTCCGCAGGCGACAAATCTGCAGGCTCTGGATGCCATCAGCTTTAAGAAAGGCTGTTACACCGGGCAGGAAATGGTGGCGCGCGCCAAATATCGCGGCGCTAACAAGCGTGCACTTTACTGGCTGGCAGGCCAGGCAAGCCATATCCCGGCGGCGGGTGATTCACTGGAACTGCAAATGGGCGAGCGCTGGCGCCGTACCGGCACCGTGCTTAGCGCTGTGCAGTTGGATAATGGCGAATGTTGGGTGCAGGTGGTGATGAACAACGATCTTGAGCCAGATAGCGTGTTGCGGATTGAAGGTGATGAAGGTGGCAAGCTGACTATTCAGCCGCTGCCTTATTCATTAGCCGAGGGTTAACGCTGCCTGGTTGCGATCAAGCTGCATGTGGCAGCGTCTCCTTCCCTATTTATGCGGGAAGGTCGGGATGGAAAACAGCCAGCACAACCCAATAAAGTCAGGCGTCGTTTGTCCCCCACCTCTGTCCTCCCCCACATGTGGGGGAGGAAGATGCTGCCAGATGTAAGCATCGAAGCTGCATGTTGCAGCGTCTCCTTCCCCTATTTATGGGGGAAGGCCGGGATGGAAAACAGCCAGCACAACCCAATAAACTCAGGCGTCGCTTGTCCCCCACCTCTGTCCTCCCCCACATGTGGGGGAGGAAGATATTGCCAGATGCAAGTAGTGAAGCTGCATGTTGCAGCGTCTCCTTCCCCTATTTATGGGGGAAGGCCGGGATGGGGGATAACGCGCAGAGGACTACTGCGTCATATTCAAAATGGTGCGGATATTCTGCGCGGTAGTGGCAATAATATCGATCGCACCCGTACGCAATGCACCAAGAATCGCCAAGGCTTTAGTGTTCTCTGAAGCAATTGCAATCACGCAGGGATCTTGCGTAACTCATCAATGCTCAAGCCAATAACCCGGTCATTCATCACCGTGTCAACGTGCTGACCCTGCGAATTGAAAAAGTCGTAGCCCGCGATATCACCGGTCACGCCCTGGTTCAGGCTGGCATCAATGATTTCGTGCGGACTAAACCAGCCCAATTTGACCATATAACTGTTTTCATTCATGTCACCGATACCGACCAGCGCGATATCCGCTTTACGCGCGCGATCCAGCGTCTCTTTAATGGTGCCGTTCTGCATAAAAGCTTCTTTCAACGCACGGTTTTCCACATACGCCGGGGCATACAGCGTTTCGCTAATACCACCAAATTTTTTCGCCAATCGACGGCTGATATGGTCGGCATTGATCGCATCGCCGGGCCGATGTGTACCGCCAATACCGCTGATAAAGTGGCAATTACGCGTTGGCACCTGGCCAGGATGATCGGCAATCGCCGCCACGTTGCGCCCTTGACCTACCGCAACCACTGAATTTTCTTTCAACGATTGCTCAAGATGGGTCGATACCAGCGCAGCCAGTTGGCGACGTTGCTCATCGCTGTCCTGTAAATCCAGCGCAATCAGCGCACGTTGTAACTGGGGAAAACGATCAAGAAGTTGTTGCTCGAGGCGGGTACTGAACACCGGATGGTAACGCACATTAATTTCAACAATGCCCTCTTCCCGGGCGCGTTTCAGCAATCTTCCGACTTTGATGCGTGAAATGCCAAACTTACGCGCTATCTCTTCCTGGGTAGTTTCGTCCTGATAATAGGCGACCGCGATTTCCGTCAGCAGTTCTGAATCCTGAGAAAGCGTGTGTTTTTCCATGCGTTATCTGTCTCGCAGTGAGTTACCTGACTAAGCACAGGCGTTTCAGGAGGGGATTTATATCACTGATGCGGCTCAAATCGCCAGGCATAGGCAATAATATGAGCCGCGACAACTTCACAGATTAACGACGAATAGCATCGATTTTCAGCATGCGGGCAATCACGATATCGAGTTCTTTCTGATCGAAGATCTGTTTCCAGTCTGGCTTAACGATTTTCTCGCGGCCATATTCCATGGCGATCATGCAGGCATCGGAGAACGGGTTGGTAGCGCGGAATGCAACAGCCAAGGCAATCTGAATATGGCCATACAGCATCGCTTTAGCTGCTTCTTCCGGCACGCCGCTGTGCTTAACGGTTTCATCCAGCGCTTCTTTCATGAAGGCACCCACCATGCAGGCCACGGTTTCAACCAGCGTAGGCTCAAGGTAAGCCAGCTGGGTAACGGTAACCCAATGTACCTGCTCAACCGGGCCATACATCACGCTGATGACGTTGCTCAGTTCCGCTTTCTGCTCGTCGCTGCCTGCTTCATAAGAGGCCGCAACGTGCTGAATAGCCGCAATACCACCAAAGGCGTCGGCGTGCTCCTCTTTGGTATAACGCTCCAGGAATACGGAGGGATGACAGGGGTGCGCCACGGCGTAATCAATGTCATCGCGGTGTGCAATCAGGTTGGCATAGGCCGCTGCGGGATCAAGGGTTAACAGCACCGCATCTTTCTTCATCTGCGGTACAACGCCTTCCGACACTTTACCCAAGACAATATCCGGCACCGCCAGAATCACAACATCACTCACGGGGACAACGGAAGCTGCATCGGAAAGCTCACGGCCCTGTGCGGTAACTTGCTCCTGCGCCTTGGGTGAGTTCTCGCAATAAAAGACCTGGTAATCACTTTTCTGGAAGTTGGCAGAAATGCGCATGCCCATTTTGCCGCCTGCGCCAATCACGGTGATGGTTTTTAATTGGTTCATTATTATGACTCCTGAGCTTGTTTACTACGTAAGAATTCCACGGTGCGAAGTGTCCACTCGGCTTCACGTTGACAGGTGATCGCTGCATCTTCCTGCCACGGTAGCCAGTGTTCGACGATTTGATTGATGCCTTTTTCTGCCGGGCGCACGCTGGCGATCATCCGGTCATAGTCGAGTAAGCCGTCCCCCATCAGACAACCGGCGTAGGTGAATCCCACCCAACCGTCACGACGGGAAAATGCAAAATCTTTGATGTGCAGATTACCGACGCGTGCAGCGGTATTGGCGATAACCTGTTCCGGTAGCTCCAACCCAGCGACGCAGTTGGCGGGATCAAGGCAAACGCCAAGCCAAGGTGACGGAAATTGATTGATCACCGACATCATGTCGGCGGTCTTGACCTGCTCGTAAGTTTCCAAACACAGCATCACCTGCTGGCGCTCATAGTCCGGCAGAATGGCGCCGATCAACTGCGCGGCCTCTTCCAATGACGGACGATGGCTGGCGGTATAGAACATGGAGCGAACAACGTGGGCATCCAGAATATTGGCCATGTGCAGATAACGTTGCAGATGGGCCGTACCCAGACCGCGAGTGCCCAGTTCCAGTGTGATGCCCAGCGCATCGGCCTGCTGACGCAACGCCTGTAGCTGCGCATCGGGCCAACTCTCGATCGCCGGATAATCACAAATTTGAAAGACAGAAACATCAAGCGCGGCCGTTTGCTCCAGCATCTGCGCCAACGTTAACGGCTCCGGCACTTGCGATGACATGCGCCAGAAAAAGCATACGTGCTGAGTCCGATACGGCTCATTAACGGATCTCCTTAAGCAGCGCGCTGGCTTCATCAACGATTTGCGCCAGCGCTTTGGGATCGTGGGCGAAACGCCCGAGAAACAGTCCATCGACATCACCCGCCAGGCGCTGAATCAGGCCGGGGCCGGCGCTGCCGCCGTAAATCACCTGCAAATCGATGCCCTCGGGTGTTTGCAGGTCACGCAAACCGGCACACACCGCCCGAATGTAGCTGTCCGGTGCGGGTTGCGGTGCGCCAATCGCCCATTGCGGTTCGTAAGCGAAGAACACGCTGCCCTGCAAACCTTGTTGCCCGGCATTGGCCAGGGCCTCAGCAAGCTGCTGTTGGCACAGCGCAATCGCCTGCGCCGGTTCGCCTTCTTGCTCTTCACCGATGCACAACACCGGCGTTAAGCCGTGGCGTAAAGACATCGCCACTTTGGCCGCGATCTGTGTTTTGTCTTCATGGAAATGACGACGGCGCTCAGCATGACCAATCTCAGCCAGCGAACAGCCCAACTCCTGCAACATGCTGGCGCTGACTTCACCGGTCCAGGCGCCATTTTCTGCCTGGCAGACATCCTGGCCGCCAAAGCGAACAGGCGTATCGGCAAAAATCTCGGCAACCGCCGGAATAGCCGGATAAGCCGGTAACACAAACAGCCCAACCTCACCTTGCTGGATGGCTGGATGACGACGCGCCAGCTCGGCGACGTCACGGCACCATGTCAGCGTTTGCTGATAGCTGAAGTACATTTTCAGGCTGACGCCCAGCCAGATGGCAGGTTGAGACATGCTTAAACTCCTTGATCTGCGGTCGCGTTATCGTTGAGCAGGTTTCCCACGGTGTTGACGATCATCGCTAGCGAAATGGCGCCAGCATCGGGTGTTCCTAAACTTTTTCTGCCAGCGGACGGGCACGGCCCATCTTTGGCAATAACTGGGCGGTCGCTTGTGCGGCGTTATCCGCCACCTGCGCCGCTGTTAACCAGGCATCGGTTAATGAGGCGCCTTGCGCCACAGCGTCGTTCAGGCTATCGGCAAACGGCACCAACACATCGACCATGGTTTTGTCGCCCACTTTGGCTTTACCAAAGTGCATAATGCCTTCTTGCGCGTGACGTACCCCACTGGCAACACGTTGCGCATCAGGCTGATGTTGATCGCCCAACGCCGTGCCCAGCGCGGTCAGCGCAACGCCCCATAATGCTCCCGAGGTGCCGCCCGCTTTATCTGCCCAGGCATCCGCCGCACGACACAGCAGCGTTCCCGCGCCTGCGCCACGCGCCGCCACTTCACGGGCTTTTTCTACCGCGCCTAATACGCCGCGCTCCATACCAATACCGTGATCGCCATCGCCAGCCACTGCATCAATATCACCCAGTTTCTCGGCGTTGGCTTGCAGCATTTGCGCTACGGCTTCCAGCAGTTGCAGCACGCGCTGTGCGCTCTCCTGCGATTCTGCGCTCGCCTGCGGTAACGTGTCCTCCGCCTGCTCTACACATTCCGCTGGACTTAGCGCTTCAGCAACGATCACGCTGCCTTTGCGATAGGCTGGAGCATTAGCGGGTGCGCACCAGAAGGTTTCCAGCTCCTGGTCAAGCCACATCAGAGTTAATGATGCGCCTGCCATATTGAAACTGGTAACGAACTCGCCGACATCAGGCTCAACGACGTGTAACTTCGCGGCATCCAGCAACTGCGCGACGCGACGGTAAACCACAAACAGCTCTTCGTATTTCACCGTACCTAACCCATTGAGGATCACCGCGACCCGCTGACCTTCTACCGTATTGATGCCTTGCGGCAGCTCGCTCAGCAAGCGATCAACGAAAATCTCAGCCAGCTCGTCGGCGGTCGGCACGTCGGTTTCTTTGATGCCCGGCTCGCCGTGAATGCCCAGTCCTAACGCCATGCGCCCTTTTTCCACTTCAAACAGTGGATGAGACGCGCCAGGTAAGGTACAGCCTGAAAACGCGACGCCAAAAGAACGCGTGCGGTCATTGGCGTGGCGTGAAACGTTGAGCACGCGGGCTAAATCGTAGCCCGCTTCCGCGGCGGCGCAGGCCACTTTAAACACGGTGAGATCGCCCGCTACGCCACGACGTTTTTCAATTTCATCAACGCTGGCGCTGGAAATATCATCAGTTACCGCCAGCACTTCGCAGGGAATGCCTTCGCTGCGTAGACGCTCGCAAGCCTGACCAAAATGCAGCACATCGCCCGCATAGTTACCAAACATCAGCAGCACGCCGCCACCGTTATCTGCGGCGCGCGCCACGTTGTAGATTTGCTGCGCGGAAGGCGAGGCAAACAGATTGCCCATCGCCGCACCGTGCGCCAGACCTTGCCCGACTAATCCGGCGAAGGCGGGATAATGACCTGAACCACCACCGACAATCACCGCGACGCTGCCCGCCTGGCTGCGTGTACTGCGTACGACGCCGCCAGGTACCTGCCGCACTTTGTCTGCGTTCGCGGCGACAAATCCTTCGATAAGTTCGGAGGCAAAGGCTGAAGGTTGGTTAAACAGGTAGGTCATTGTTCGTGCTCCTGGCTAAAGGGGTCGGCTGAATCTGGCGGCGGCGGTTCAACAACAGCATCAGCACGGCTGACAGCAGCATGAATCCACCCACCACAAACATCGGGATGGTGTAACTGTTGGTCGCATCGTGTAGCGCACCGGTGATGTAACCTGCCGAGAATCCCGCCACGTTGCCCAGCGTGTTGATCAAGGCAATCGCCGCGGCGGCAGAGGCGCCGGTCAGAAACTGCGTCGGCAAAGTCCAGAAGTTAGGTAAGGCAGCGAAAATCGAGCTGGCGGTAATCGCAATCACCAAAATGGTGGTGAACGGTGAATCCATGTAGAGCGCCAGCGGCACACTGATTGCGCCGGTTAACGCCGGGATAGCGATGTGCCAGGTTTTGCAACCACGACGCGAAGCATCTCGTGACCAGAAGAACATCACCACCGCAGCAACCAGATAAGGCACGCCAGTAATCATCCCTTTTTGCATCACGTTAAAAGTGGTGCCGAACTGCTGCTGGAAGCCGCCGATGATGGTTGGCAAGAAGAACGCCAGCGCATACAAACCGTAAATGAAGCCGAAGTAGATCAGGCACAGCATCCATACGCGACCGTTGCCCATCACCGTGCGAACACTCTGATGACTTTTCTGCTGTTTCGCGTTGTTTTCCGCTTCCAATTCTTTGGTCAGCCAGGTTTTCTCTTCACTGGTCAACCATTTCGCCTGACGCGGTGAATCCACTAGCCAGAACAGCGCCACGAAACCAATCAGAATGGCCGGGATGGAGACGCCCAGGAACATCACACGCCAGCCTTCCAATCCAAACAAACCATGTTGCTCAATAAAGGCTGCCGCCAGCGGCGCACCGAACACCACGGTCAACGGTTGGGCGAGATAGAACAGCGACAGAATTTTGCTGCGATGGCGTGCCGGAACCCACATGCTCAGGTATAGAATCGCACCCGGGAAGAAGCCCGCTTCAGCGATACCCAGCAGCAAACGCAGGCCGTACAACCCTTGCACACTGCTCACCCAGGTAAACAGCAGCGAGACGATACCCCAGCTGATCATAATGCGCGCCAGCCAGCGGCGTGCGCCGAAGCGATGTAGCGCCAAATTACTCGGCACTTCTAACAGGATGTAGCCAATAAAGAACACGCCTGAAGCCAAACCAAACTGCACCGCAGTCAGGCCGAGATCCTGGGTCATACCGTTCGGGCCGGCGAAGGAGATTGCGGTACGGTCCAGGAAGTTAATAAAGAACATCAAGGCGACAAACGGAACCAATCGCCAGGAGATTTTACGAATGGCGGATTGTTCAACCGCCGTCATGGTTGTCTGGGTCATGACGCACCTCCGATACGGGCGCGATAAGAGAAAGTTGGTGTTGGCAATACGCAGTACGCATTGTCGATGCAGGTGCATTGAGTAGGGTTTGGGTAACGCATGTTCGAGTCCTCGATGGGTCTTCTTGTACATTGGTAACACTGCGCGAACAAATGAACACTACACGTATAATTGCTCATCACTCAAGCGCACTTCCCAAAACTGTGAACCCGTTCAAATGATTTGAAATAGGTCAATTTTCAGATTCACGTCACCATTTCAGCCGCAGGGCAGGCGTAGCATGACGTGGAGTAAAGGGGTGATCAGAAAAATCGGCCAAAAACAAATGAACGCATATTGAACATATGAACAAGTTTGTGGCAGGCTAGTGATGAACATCTTTTAGCCTGCATCTGATGCAGGTTGAACCGCGTAACCTGCTGGAGAAAACGATGAAAACAATCGCTATTGGCGCTGATGATGCGGCCATTGAACTGAAGAATTTGATCAAACGTCATTTAGAAGAGAAGCAGTACGACGTGCTGGATTACAGCAACGATGCGCAAAACGATCGCCCAATGTACCCGGATGTCGCTTTTGCGTTGGCTAATGCCGTTAAAGAGGGCAAACACGATCGTGGGATCCTGCTGTGCGGAACCGGTATCGGCGTGGCTATCGTTGCGAACAAAGTGCCGGGCGTGCGTGCTGCGCAATGCCATGACACTTTCTCTGCTGAACGTGCACGTAAAAGTAACAATGCACAGATCATGACCATGGGTGCGCGCGTTATTGGTTCAGAGCTGGCGAAAAATATCGTCAACGCCTGGATGGCGTCAGAGTTTGAAGGTGGCGGTTCAACCGCTAAAGTCGAAAAAATCGAGTATTACGAACAGGCGTGCCAGAGCAAATAAGCACCCTTTTCTCACCCGGCGAAACCCGATATTTACCTGCGGTTTCGCCTGATTCAGGCGTCTTCAGCTCTCGCTCATTCCATTGCGACATCGCTTTCGCAGGGATAAGTGCGCGCGTCTTTCTGTGGCCGCCCTGTTCTCTCGTTACGGAGTAAAATGATGAACCAGCTAGAGGCGTTAAAACAGTACACCACCGTGGTCGCGGACAGCGGCGATATCGAGTCGATTCGGCATTATCATCCGCAGGATGCCACCACGAATCCGTCGTTGATCCTTAAAGCCGCCAGCCTTGAAGGCTATAAGCACCTAATTGACGACGCAATTGATTACGCCAAAACCCAAGGCGGCAGCAAGCAAACGCAAATTATCAATGCCAGCGATCGCGTAGCGGTGAATCTGGGACTGGAAATTTTGAAAAGCGTACCGGGCCGCGTCTCGACGGAAGTGGATGCTCGCCTCTCCTTTGATCGCGGCATGTGCGTGACCAAGGCTGAAAAGTTGGTGCGCATGTATGAAGATCAGGGTATTAGTCGCGCGCGAATTTTGATCAAACTGGCCGCAACCTGGGAAGGCATTCGCGCCGCCGAAGAGCTGGAACGCAACGGTATTCAGTGTAATTTAACGCTGCTGTTTTCCTTTGCTCAGGCACGCGCCTGCGCCGAAGCGGGCGTTTTTCTGATTTCGCCTTTTGTTGGCCGCATCTACGACTTCTATCAGAGCCGCGAGCCGCAAAGCATTTATGACGCTGAAAACGATCCTGGCGTGGTATCCGTGCGTAACATTTATCAGTATTACAAATCCCATCGCTACAACACGGTTATCATGGGCGCCAGCTTCCGTAAAATCGAACAGATTCTGGCGCTGGCGGGCTGCGATCGCCTGACGCTGTCGCCTAATTTACTGCAAGAACTTGAAGCCAGTGATGCGCCACTTGAACGTAAACTTACGCCATCAACTGCGGTACTGAATCCGCCTTCGCCGCTAACAGAGGCGGCTTTTCGTTGGGAACATAATCAGGATGCAATGGCGGTAGAAAAGCTGGCAGAAGGGATCCGTCAGTTCGCAGTGGATCAACAGAAGCTGGAAGATCTGCTGGCTGCGAAGCTATGATCCGCATTTACGGGCTTTAGGTTTTAATCGATCTGTTTGATGCTCAGATAAGAGGCGGGAATGGCTCCCGCCTTTCTTGTTGGCTAAAAAGTTACATTACGTAGAAGTAGATTGCGCAGAAATGACACACGCTGCCGCCCAACACAAAGCCGTGCCAGATGGCGTGGTTATAAGGAATGCGGCGCGACACGTAAAAAATCACGCCCAGCGAATAAATAATGCCACCTGCGGCCAGTAGCCAAATCCCGCCGGACGAGAGTTTCATCGCCAGTTGATAAATCACAACCAGCGACAGCCAACCCATACTCATGTAAGTCACTAGCGACAGCACCTTGAAGCGATGCGCGATGGTCAGTTTAAAAATAATGCCGGCCAGCGCCAGGCCCCAAATCACGACCATCAATCCATGCGCCAGCGGCGATTTCAAACCCACCAACAGGAATGGCGTGTAGGTTCCAGCGATCAGCAGGTAAATGGCGCAGTGATCGAGCTTTTTTAGCCAAGGCTTGGCACGTTTATGGGGAATTGCGTGATAAAGCGTTGAGGCGAGAAACAGCAAAATCATGCTGCCGCCATACAAGCTGTAGCTGGTGATTGCGGTGGCATCTGCGCCCATATCAATCGCCTGATTGAGCAGTAACACCAGCCCTACAATGCCGAACAAGCAGCCCAAACCATGACTGATGCTGTTGGCAATTTCCTCTGCCAATGAATAACCCGGTAGCAATACGCGGTTTTCGGTCATAAAAAGGGAGCCCTCAAAGGTATATACCCTCATTAATTCGCGTTGCAGGCAGTCGGCAAGGGAGCCAGTCCCGAGAACTTATTGGGGTAAGTGACCGGGCCGAGCAAGCGTAGCCAACGCATCTGCAGCTGGAAGTATGACAGGTAGAGTGATTGCAAATATCTGCGCACCAGAGTAACCGGGAACGATTTCAGTGTACACTTGTACGCTAAAATTAATCTGTGAACCGTTGTAACCATCCACACGCTGACTGAATCTGATAAACTGCCTGCCGGTTCACTGCACAATGAGCACTTTCTGATGTTCTCGCACCGCGATCTAGCCAGTCTCAATGACCTCGAAATGCAGGTTTACCAATTCATCATCAAACACCGTGAAAGCGTCAGCTATATGACGATTCGCGAGCTGGCGGAACAGGCCGAGGTGTCTACCACCACTGTTTTACGTTTTTGCCGCAAGATGCATTGTGACGGCTGGTCAGAATTTCGCATTCGCCTGCGTCTGGCAGATGAAAAAACTCAGCCACTGATGAACACCTCCGGCGTGAATGAGATGCTGAGCTTTTTCAAAAGTATTAATAATGCGGAGTTTGAGCAGTTAATTAGCCAGGCCGCGCAGATGATTAATCAGGCTGAGCATATATTTTTTATTGGCGTAGGAACCTCCGGGAGCTTAGCTAAATATGCTGCGCGTTTTTTCTCTAACGTCGGTAAATTCAGCCACGCCATCGACGATCCTTATTATCCGGTTAGTCCAAGTCTGAATGAAAATGCGGTGGCGATTATTTTGTCGGTATCAGGCGAAACGGAAGAGATCCTGCGACTGGCCAGCCAGTTCAGCCAGCATCAGTGTAAAACGCTCTCTATTACCAATAATGAAAGCTGTTCGCTGGCAAAAATCAGCGACTTTAATCTCTCTTATCACGTGCCTCTTATTCGCATGGCAGATAATTTTGATATCACCACTCAAGTGCCGGTTATCTATATTCTGGAAGCGATCGGTCGGCAGCTTAATAAATAAAACATCCTGTTTTTTAGCTGTAACAGATTACCATTCTAACACGTTGTTATATCGTGACTTTAAAGAGTGCTTTGCTACACTCAGGCCAATTTATTTTATCTCTGTCTGATATTGAGGGCTAAACATGAGTGAAGCATTACAGTTACCAAAAGGATTCCTTTGGGGCGGCGCGGTCGCGGCACATCAGGTTGAAGGCGGTTGGGATCAGGATGGCAAAGGCGTCAGTATTTGTGACGTACTGACCGGCGGCTCACACGGCGTGAATCGCGTGATCACCGACGGCGTGCAGCCCGGCAATTTTTACCCCAATCATCAGGCAGTCGATTTTTATTCTCACTATAAACAGGACGTCGCGCTGTTTGCTGAAATGGGCTTCAAATGCTTCCGCACCTCCATTGCCTGGACCCGCATCTTCCCGAATGGCGATGAACAGCAACCCAACGAAGCGGGCCTGCAATTTTATGACGACCTTTTCGACGAACTTCTGAAATATGGCATCGAACCGGTGATTACCCTTTCCCACTTCGAAATGCCCTATCATTTGGTGAAAGAGTATGGCGGCTGGCACAACCGCAAAGTGGTCGACTTTTTTGTACGCTTCAGCGAAGTGGTATTAGAGCGATACAAAAATAAAGTGAAGTACTGGATGACTTTCAACGAGATCAATAACCAGCGTAACTGGCAATATCCCCTGTTTGGTTACTGCTGCTCAGGCGTGATCTTTACTGACCATGAGAAGCCGGAACAGGCGATGTATCAAGTGATGCACCACCAGTTTGTTGCCAGCGCGAAAGTAGTGAAGTTAGGCCATGACATCAACCCAGACTTCCAGATTGGCTGCATGATTGCGATGGTGCCGGTTTATCCTTTCTCCTGTCATCCTGATGATGTGGTAATGGCGCAGGAAGCAATGCATCAACGTTATGTCTTCAGCGATGTGCAGATGCGCGGTTATTATCCCGCCTATGCGCTGAAAGAGTGGGCACGCAAAGGCTACGAGATTCAAATGGAAGCCGACGATGCTGAAACTCTGCGTAACGGCTGTGCTGACTACGTTGGCTTCAGCTATTACATGAGCAACGCGGTGAAAACGGACGCCCGCGGCGTTGATGACCCGATTACCGGTTTTGAAGGCGTGGTGAAAAACCCACACGTTAAAGCGTCCGATTGGGGCTGGCAGATTGATCCAGTGGGTTTGCGTTACGCGTTAAACGAACTCTACGAGCGCTATCAGAAGCCGCTGTTTATCGTGGAAAATGGCTTTGGCGCCATTGATAAACCAAACGCGCAAGGCGTGATCGAAGATGACTACCGCATCGACTATTTGCGCGCGCACATCGAAGAGATGAAAAAAGCGGTGACGCACGATGGTGTTGATTTAATGGGCTATACGCCGTGGGGCTGCCTGGATTGCGTCTCTTTCACCACCGGTCAGTATGATAAGCGTTACGGCTTTATTCACGTGAATAAAAACGATGATGGCAGCGGTGATTTTTCACGCTCGAAGAAGAAAAGCTTTAACTGGTATCAACAAGTGATTACCAGCAACGGTGAAGTTCTTTAACGCAGAAAATTAGAACGATTGCTTAAAGCGAAAACGCCGCAGCTTATCTCTGCGGCGTTGTTGTCTTAGCGACCGCCTGCAGCATCAATAAAGCTTCCGGTGATGTAGGAAGCGGCATCGCTGGCTAACCAGACTATCGCTTCAGCAATCTCTTCCGCCTGACCGCCGCGCCCGATTGGAAGTGCACTGCTTAGCCGATCAACTCGGCCCGGTTCACCCCCATCAGCATGCATTTCAGTGTAAATCAGTCCTGGCCGAACCGCGTTTACCCGAATGCCCTGCTGCTCAACTTCCAGCGATAGCCCTTTTGTTAGCGTGTCCATTGCGCCTTTTGAGGCTGCATAATCGACATATTCATTCGGTGCCCCCAACCGTGATGCCGCAGAAGAGACATTGACGATGGCTCCTCCTTTTCCGCCATGATGGGTTCCCATACGTTTTACCGCTTCACGACAGCAGAGAAAGGTGCCTGTGACATTGGTAGCAAACACCTGTTGAATACGTGCCGCATCGAGTTGTTCCACGCGACACTGCTTGAACAGAATACCGGCATTGTTAACCAGTACGGTCAACGGTGCGTCTTGTTCATCCAGCCGTTCAAACATCGCCATCAACTGATCTTCATTGCCGATATCAGCTTGTACCGCAAAAGCGTCGCCGCCCTGCTGCTGAATTTCTTCCACCACACGTAACGCTTCCGCTTCACGCTGACGATAATTGACCGCTACCCGATAGCCTTTTGCTGCCAGCATTAACGCTGTCGCGCGACCAATACCTCGACTGGCACCTGTGACTAATGCAAGTTCCATTATTGCCTCCATAAAAAAAGGACCGAAGAATCGGTCCTTAAATTAAAGGAGATCACGCCTTTTACCCTAAATAATTCATAGCCAGTACATCTGCTGCACTAAGAATGGCGAGTAAATCTTGTTCATTAACACAATATTTACCCTAAATAATTCGCGTTGCAGGAAGGCGGCAAGTGAGTTCATCCCCGGGAGCTTACATAAGTAAGTGACCGGGGTGAGCTAACGCAGCCAACGCATCTGCAGCGCGAAGTATGACGGGTAGGACGGGTAAATTATTGGTACTCGCTCATCGGTACACAGGAACAGAACAAATTACGATCCCCAAACACATCATCCAGACGTTTTACCGTCGGCCAGTATTTGTTGTGATTACCTGCCGGGAATACCGCCAGTTCGCGGCTGTACGGATGCGCCCATTCGCCAACAATTTCCATCTGGGTGTGCGGCGCGTTGACCAACGGGTTATCTTCCGCAGGCCATTCGCCGTCGGCTACGCGATCAATTTCCATGCGAATTGACAGCATCGCGTCGATAAAGCGATCCAACTCCACTTTGCCTTCAGACTCGGTTGGCTCAACCATCAGCGTGCCGGCAACCGGGAAGGACATAGTTGGAGCATGGAAGCCGTAGTCGATTAGACGCTTAGCGATGTCCAGCTCGCTGATGCCGGTTTGCTCTTTCAGCGGACGAATGTCGAGAATACATTCATGCGCCACGCGACCATCACGGCCGGTGTAGAGAATCGGATAAGCGGATTGCAAACGGCTGGCGATGTAGTTGGCATTCAGAATCGCGACAGAACTCGCCTGCTTCAGACCTTCAGCGCCCATCATGCGGATATACATCCAGCTGATTGGCAGAATTGAAGCGCTACCAAACGGGGCTGCGGATACTGCGCCCTGCTGTGTCAGTACGCCGTCAATTTGTACTACGCTGTGGCCTGGCACAAACGGTGCTAAATGCGCTTTCACGCCGATCGGTCCCATGCCTGGGCCACCGCCGCCGTGTGGAATGCAGAAGGTTTTGTGCAGGTTCAGGTGCGAAACATCCGCGCCGATGTAACCTGGCGTGGTGATGCCGACCTGAGCGTTCATGTTTGCGCCATCAAGGTAAACCTGACCGCCGTACTGATGAACGATCTGGCACACTTCACGAATGGTTTCTTCATACACACCGTGCGTTGACGGATAAGTCACCATGATGCAGGAAAGTTTATCGCCAGCCTGCGCGGCTTTCTCGCGCAAATCGCCCAGATCAATGTTGCCCTGCTTATCACACGCCACCACTACCACGTCCATGCCTGCCATCTGCGCAGAAGCGGGGTTAGTACCGTGTGCTGAACTTGGGATTAGGCAAAGGTGGCGATCGCCTTCGTTGCGGCTTTCGTGATAACGGCGAATTGCCAATAAACCCGCGTATTCGCCCTGCGCGCCAGAGTTTGGCTGCATGCACAGTGCGTCGTAACCGGTAAGTTGCACCAACCACTGCGACAGTTGACCAATCATCTGCAGATAACCGGTTGCCTGCTCAGCCGGGCAGAATGGATGAAGTTCAGCAAACTCAGGCCAGGTAATAGGGATCATTTCCGCTGCGGCGTTGAGTTTCATGGTGCAGGAACCTAGTGGAATCATCGCCTGGTTCAGCGCCAGATCCTTTTTCTCCAGGCTGTGCATGTAACGCATCATCTCAGTTTCGCTGTGATGACGGTTGAAGACCTGATGGGTCAGGATTTCACTTTGACGTTGCAGACCTGCCGGGATTGACTGGCTGTCTGCGGCGACTTCACCGTCGAGCTTATCAATATCTTGATTGTGCGTATCACCTAAAAGAATGGCGAACAGCGCACTGATGTCTTCGCGACAGGTGGTTTCATCCAATGTGATGCCAACAGCATTATGAATGTCGCTGCGCAGGTTAACGCCAAAGCTGACAGCACGACTCAGCACCGCTGCTTTGTCCGCGACTTCAACGGTTAACGTGTCAAACCAGTGATGATGACGCAGCTTCAAGCCACCATTTTGCAGGCCCGCAGCCAGAATATTGGTGAAACGGTGAATACGCGAAGCGATGCGCTTCAAGCCGACCGGACCATGGAACACCGCATAAAGGCCCGCGATATTGGCCAGCAGCACCTGCGAAGTACAGATGTTGGAGTTAGCTTTCTCACGGCGAATATGTTGCTCGCGGGTTTGCATCGCCATACGCAGCGCAGTATTGCCTGCAGCATCACGAGAAACCCCGATAATGCGGCCTGGCATAGAACGCTTGTGCTCATCACGGCTGGCGAAGAAAGCGGCGTGTGGCCCGCCGTAGCCCATCGGAACACCGAAACGCTGCGCAGAACCGAAAACGATATCTGCACCCTGCTTGCCTGGCGCTTCTAACATCACCAGTGACATAAAGTCGGCGGCGACACTGACAATTACTTTATGCGCTTTCAGCTCGGTAATCAGTTTGCTGTAGTCATGCGCTTCGCCAGTTGTGCCAACGTGTTGGAGCAATACACCAAACAGATCGTCGTGATCCAACGCTTTATCGGCGCGATCGATGATCAATTCGAAACCAAAGGTTTCTGCACGGGTACGTACGACATCCAGAGTTTGCGGATGAATATCATCGGCAATAAAGAATTTGTTCGCGGTTTTCAGCTTACTGATGCGCTTTGCCATCGCCATGGCTTCGGCAGCAGCGGTGGCTTCATCGAGTAATGATGCAGAGGCGATATCCATACCGGTCAGATCGATCGTTACCTGCTGAAAGTTCAGCAACGCTTCAAGGCGACCTTGTGAAACTTCAGGCTGATAAGGCGTGTATGCCGTGTACCAGCCTGGATTTTCCAGCATGTTACGCAAAATAACGGGCGGTGTGATAACCGCGCTGTATCCCATGCCGATCCAGGATTTGTAACGCAGATTCTGGCTGGCAATAGCTTTCAGCTCCGCCAGCGCCTGCTGCTCAGTAGCGGCTTCACCTACAGCTGGTGGCCCCGGGAGTTGGATATCCGCAGGAACGATGGAGCCGATTAACGCCTCCAGCGAACTGGCGCCGATAGCGTCAAGCATCACCGCTTGTTGCTCAGGTGAAGGACCGATATGGCGCTCAATGAATGCACCGTTATGTTCAAGCTGGCTGAGAGTCTGGGTCATTAGCAGTAAATCCTGAATCGGGCTGGGGAACTGAAAGTGCAAAAATAATGGCGGCCTCTGCATGAGGCCGCTCAACGATTACTCGTCGATGGACGCTTTATAAGCATCAGCATCCAGCATCGAGTCGAGCTCTGACTCATCGCTGGCTTTGATTTGGAACAGCCAACCACCTTCATAAGGATCGCTGTTAACCGTTTCAGGCGAATCGCCCAAGGCTTCGTTGACGGCAACAATTTCACCGCTGATTGGCGCGTAGATATCGGAAGCGGCTTTAACAGATTCCGCTACCGCGCACTCTTCACCTGCGCTAAACGTTGCGCCAACTTCTGGCAAATCAACGAACACCATGTCGCCAAGTAACTCTTGTGCGTGCTCGGTAATGCCAACGGTATAAGAACCATCAGCGTTTTTACGCACCCACTCGTGGCTATCACGGTACTTCAACTCACTTGGCACATTGCTCATCGCCATTTCTCCTGAATAAAATTTATTGTGCGACCGGTTTACCGGCGCGGACAAAAATGGGTTTGGTTACCTTCACCGGCATTTCGCGGTTACGAATTTCTACCACTGCGCTGTCGCCCACGCCAGCCGGAACGCGGGCAAGGGCGACGCTGTAACCCAAAGTGGGAGAAAAGGAACCACTGGTAATAATGCCTTGTTGTGGCTGACCTTGTTCATCAGTAAAGCGAACTGTTAAGCCGTTACGCAGCACCCCTTTTTCAGTCATGACCAGACCCACCAGTTTTTCAGTGCCCTGCTTACGCTGCGACTCCAGCGCTTCGCGACCGATGAACTGACGATCGCTGGGTTCCCAACTCACCGTCCAACCCATGTTGGCCGCCAGCGGAGAGACACCTTCGTCCATTTCCTGACCGTAGAGATTCATCCCCGCTTCCAGACGCAGCGTATCGCGCGCGCCCAAACCAGCAGGTTTAACGCCAGCGGCGACTAAACGCTGCCAGAAATCTGCTGCTTCGCCCGCAGGCAGTGCAATTTCATAGCCCGCTTCGCCGGTATAACCGGTCGTCGCGATGAATAAGTCGCCCGCCTGCACACCGAAGAATGGCTTCATGCCCTCTACCGCTTGACGCTGTTCGGCGCTGAACAGCGTCTGCGCTTTTGCTGCGCCTGTGGCCCCTGAACAGCAATCAGCGCTAAATCGTCACGCTCGGTCAGCGAAATTCCATATCCCTCCGCATGTTCAGCGATCCAGGCGAGATCTTTCTCACGCGTCGCGGAGTTCACCACTAAACGGAAAAACTCTTCGGTCATAAAGTAAACAATTAAATCGTCAATAACGCCACCCGATGCGTTCAGCATCCCGGTGTAAAGCGCTTTGCCAGGTTGGGTCAGTTTCGCGACGTCATTGGCCAACAGATAGCGGAGGAATTCACGCGTGCGTGGACCCTTAAGGTCGACAATAGTCATATGGGAGACATCAAACATGCCCGCATCATTACGCACGGCATGATGTTCATCCATCTGA
The DNA here is from genome assembly GCF_018842675.1 of Candidatus Pantoea bituminis. Classification (NCBI taxonomy): domain Bacteria; kingdom Pseudomonadati; phylum Pseudomonadota; class Gammaproteobacteria; order Enterobacterales; family Erwiniaceae; genus Pantoea; species Candidatus Pantoea bituminis. The sequence goes on along the minus strand of NZ_JAGTWO010000004.1, from coordinate 618,698 downwards.
GAGCCGTAATGCAGCGGCATCATCCAGCCATGAAAATCCACCATGCGGGCACCGCAGGTTTGATGCTGTTCAAACAAAGGGGTTTGCTGAGTCATAACCATCCTGTGCAAAAGCGAGTGAGGTTCAACGTGCGTCAAATTTAGCGCCGACGCAAACGTTCTCTTAGGGTTGACGTTACCACCGAATGTGGCGTTTAACCATAAGCAGAACGAGGTCGAAACGAGGCACCAAGCGTAGCGAACTTTTTATTGCGTCAGGATAAAAAACCACAATTTTGTGATTTATCACGCATTAAATGCAGTTGCGGAGTTTATATGCAGTAAATTTATGCGTAATGACTCGCAGGATGTTAAAAAACCACTTTGGCGAAAAAGCTTTTGGGTAAATAAAAGTAATGCGAACAAGCGCGCAAAATTAGAATAAATCAAACGAGGCACAATCGCGGTGCGGGACTGCCTTTTTATGGTGCAATGCCTTTTTAGGCATAAAAAAAGCCAGCAAAATGCTGGCTTCATAAGCGGTGGGATAAGGAATTAACGTAGCCAGTCCGGCATATCGTTCAGGCCCATCGCCTGCTTTAACATCATCGGTTTCACACCTGGCAACGTGTCTGCCAGTTTCAGGCCAACGTCACGTAGCAGCTTTTTCGCTGGGTTATTACCCGCGAACAGTTCACGAAAGCCCTGCATGCTCGCCAGCATCAGCGCCGCGCTGTGTTTGCGACTGCGCTCGTAACGGCGCAAATAGAGGTGCTGGCCGATATCTTTACCTTCCTGATGAAGGCGACGAATTTCGCCAATCAACTCTGCCGCATCCATAAAACCGAGATTTACCCCTTGGCCTGCCAACGGATGAATGGTGTGCGCGGCATCGCCGACTAACGCCAGACGGTGTGCTGCAAAGTTACGTGCATAGCGCGCCGTAAGCGGGAATGATTTGCGCTCACTTTCCAAATGACACAAGCCAAGACGCATATCGAACGCCACCGCCAGTTGCTGATTAAACAGCGCTTCAGGCATGGTTTCAAGACGGCTTGATTCTTGCGGTGACAGCGACCAGACAATGGAACAAAGATGCGGATCTTGCATAGGCAGGAACGCCAGAATGCCGTCGCTATGAAACACCTGCCGCGCGATGCCATCATGCGGCAAGTCTGTGCGAATATTGGCAACCAAAGCGTGATGATCGTAATCCCAGAAGGTGACGGGGATATCGGCTTTGTTGCGCAGCCACGAATTAGCACCGTCAGCGGCAATCAGCAAACGCGCGCTTACCATGCTGCCATCTTGCAGGGTGATAAAGGCTTCATTGTCACCAAAAGCGACCTGTTGCAGCTGTGAAGGTGCTATTAACGTGACATCACTGCAGGCAGTGGCGCGTTGCCACAAGGCGCTGTGGATCGCCGGATTTTCAATAATATGGCCAAGATGTGACAACCCTTGGTGTTCATCGTCAAATGAGATGGAGCCAAAGCTATCCTTATCCCAGACTTCCATGCCGTGATAAGCGCTGGCGCGCAGCGATAAAATCGTCGGCCAGACATCCAGCTTTTGCAGCAAGCGTTCGCTCGCGGCGTTGATAGCCGACACGCGAATCGAAGGCAAGGCTTTGGCAGTAAATTGCGGTTCAGCCGCCTTCTCTAGCACGGCAACGCGCAGTCCACTGCCCTGCAAACCACAGGCAACGGCCAGACCTACCATGCCGCCACCGGCGATCACCACATCAAAAGTTTGCATCGCTGCCCCTTAAATTAACGCTTAACCCAGCCAAGCGTGCGCTCAGCCAGTTGATTTCGCAGCCACGGCAGATGATCCATCGCCAGTAAGCCCAGATTCCTGCCAACAATCAGCGGCGCATGGCTATTGGCGAACAGGCGCACTAATCCATCCGTGATGCCAATTGTGGTGTCGCGATCGTGCTGACGACGCTGCTGATAATGGTGTAATACCGCGTAACTGCCAGCATCCTGCTGGTGACGATGCGCCGCCGCCACAGTTTCCGCCAGTGACATCACATCACGCAGTCCAAGGTTAAAGCCCTGTCCTGCAATTGGATGCAGCGTTTGTGCTGCATTGCCCACCACCGCGACGCGATGCGTAACCTGCTGCGTCGCCTGCTGTAAGGCCAGTGGATAACATTCGCGCTGACCCGTTTGAATAAATTTACCTAAACGCCAACCAAATGCGCGCTGTAGCTGAGAAAGAAATTCGCTGTCGCTCCAGCTTTCAATCTGGCTGCGCGCAGCAAGCGGATGGCACCACACTAGCGATAGCCGATTGTTTGACATCGGTAATAACGCTAAAGGACCGTGTTCCGTAAAACGCTCGAAAGCGCGGCCCTGATGTGGAAGCTGCGTAGTGACGTTGGCAATCAACGCCAACTGATGATAATCCTCGGTTTGCCACTGAATGCCGCATGATGCAGCAAGCGCAGAACGTGAACCGTCTGCCGCCACTAATAAAGCGCTTTCCAGCTGTTCGCCGTTATCCAGCGTCACCTGCACCTTATCTTGCGTGCGCGTCGCCTGCATAACGCGGGCCGGGCAACGCAAGGTCACACCAGGCGCCTTTTTCAACGCGGCAAATAAACGTTGCCCAACATCAAACAGTTCTACCACTTGCCCCAGCGCCGGAATAGCCTGCTCTTCTGCGGTCATGGAAACAAAGCCGAGATGGCCCCGATCCGAAACGTGAATGCGCGTAATCGGCGTTGCGCAGCTTTCAAGGCTGCGCCAGATATTGATATCCGCTAACTGCTGGCATGTTCCTGCGGCAAGCGCAATTGCACGTCCATCATAACCGGGATGGGCGCGACTGGCGGGTTCGATACTTTCAATCAACGTCACTGGCAGCGTGCCTTGCGTGAGGTGTGAAATCGCCAGCGCCAGCGTTGCGCCAGTCATTCCGCCACCCGCAATGATAATACTCATGCGCGCTGTGCCGCCGCCATCAGGGCTTCAATCGCTTCCGGGTCTTTCACTACGCTGTCGGTGAGATTTTCGTTACCGGTTTCAGTGATCACAATGTCATCTTCGATACGGATACCAATGCCGCGGTATTCGGCTGGCACGTCTGCGTCTGGCGCGATGTAAAGACCCGGTTCGATGGTTAACACCATGCCAGGTTCAAGGATACGATCGCGACTTGGGGTGCCGTAATGCCCCACGTCGTGGACATCCAATCCCATCCAATGACTCAAACCGTGCATGTAGAATTGACGATGTGCATCTTCAGCGATCAAGGCATCAACTTCACCTTGCAGTACGCCCAACTCGACCAGGCCGGTGATCATGATACGCACCACTTCATCATTCACTTCACGAATGCTGATCCCGGGACGGAACAGCGACAATGCGGTATAGAGCGAAGCGAGTACGATGTCGTAGATTTCGCGCTGTGGCTGGTTGAATTTACCATTTACCGGGAAGGTGCGAGTGATATCACCGGCATAACCGTGGAATTCACAGCCGGCGTCAATCAGCACTAAATCGCCGTCACGCAATTCAGATTCATTTTCGGTGTAATGCAGAATGCAGCCATTCTCGCCTGAGCCGACGATAGTGTTATAGGAAGGGAAACGTGCACCGTGGCGACTAAATTCATGAAGAATTTCGCCTTCCAGCTGATATTCAAACATCCCAGGACGGCATTTTTCCATGGCGCGGGTATGCGCCAGCGCACTGATTTTTCCTGCCCGGCGTAGGATCTCAATTTCATCCGGGCTTTTGAACAAGCGCATTTCATGCACCCAAGGACGCCAATCAGTGACCGTTGCGGGCGCACTCAAGTTCTGGCGAAAACCACGACGCAATTTTTCGAGGGCGTTAAACACCAAAGTGTCGCTTTCGGCATACTCGCCTTGTGCGTGATAAACCACGTCCAGGCCATTCAACAGTAAATGCAGCTGATCGCCGATATCGTCCCAGGGTAGCGCACGATCCACGGCCAGTTTAGCGGGGGCAGCGTCTTGCCCCAGACGGCGTCCAAACCAGACTTCAGCAGTGAGATCGCGTACACGATTGAATAACACGCTGTGATTATGCGTTTCATTGCTTTTAATCAGCACCAACAACGCCTGCGGCTCGTTGAAACCGGTGAAATACCAAAAATCGCTGTTCTGACGAAACGGGTATTCGGTGTCATTGCTACGCGTCACTTCCGGCGCGGCAAAAATCAATGCTGCGCTGCCGGGTGCCATCTTAGCTAACAGCGCCTGACGACGCTGCTGAAAAGTTTCCAATGAAATCATGTCTGCACTCCCTGTTTATAAGAACGCTGTTGATAAGAACGCGGTTTACAAGCACGCGGTTAAAGAAGACGCTGTTGAAATGCGCCCGTCGGCGTCCTGAAATACCTGGCTTAGTGTAGCGTTGGTTTCTGCATTTCAGGCGCAGTCGGTTGCGGTCGGGTAAAGGTGTCATGACACAGCAGTGCCGCTACACGCACATACTCAACCACCTCTTCCAGCGACTGCTCTAGCTCTTCCTGATCTTCATCTTCGTCATAACCAAGCTGCGCAATGGTGCGTAAATCATCAATCGCTTCGCCGGTTTCGCCTGTGACTTTATCAAGCTTAGGCTGCGTCACACCAAGGCCAAGCAGGAAATGATTTACCCAGCCAGCCAGCGCGTCGGCGCGGTCAAATACCGTGATGTCATCTTCATCTGGCAACATCAGTTGAAAGAGAAAACCGTCATCTTCCAGAGCAGTGGCAATATTTTCATGCAGCGATTCCAGCGGCAGCGACAGGCTTTGCGAAAAAGCCATGCCTTCGTTGGCCAGATCGTGGACCAGCGCTTTCCAGCTCGTATCCTGATTTCCGCCACACAGGATGCCGCTAATCAGTCCGTGCATTTCTGCCGGTGTCATGCCAACACCCTGCTGAGAGAGCGCCGCCGCTAGTGCGTTGTAATCAGGAGTTGCGTTCTGTAAGGACATAAGTTTTCATCGTCGTTGGCGGAATAAGTTCGTGTTATGCTACCACTAGCTGCCTCAAGGTTTCCAGAAAAGGGGTTGTAACTTATTTCGCGGGTCTATATAGTTGCCCGCCTCCCAAGCCATTGACTGCTAAGGGAGTTGCGGGCTAAGTAATCAGTCAGGAAGGGTGGCATGTCTGCACAACCGGTAGATTTACAAATTTTTGGTCGTTCGTTGAGAGTGAATTGTCCGCCTGAACAGCAAGATGCGCTGAATACTGCGGCCGAAGATCTCAATCAACGGTTGCAAGATTTAAAAGTTCGCACTAGAGTCACCAATACAGAACAACTGGTGTTCATCGCCGCGTTAAACGTCTGCCACGAGTTGGCACAAGAAAAAGGCAAGACGCGCGATTATGCTGCTAATATGGAACAACGTATTAGAATGTTGCAGCAGACGATTGAACAGGCATTAGTTGAGCAAGGTCGCATTACTGATCGCGAAGATGCGAAGTTCGAATAAAACTTCATGGTTGCTATGATAGAGTAACGGTGAGGTAAATTTTCTCTGAGATGTTTGCATGTGGGCCAGTCCCCTGAGCCGATATTTCAAAAAAACAGAATGTGACGCTCCGTAACCTGTGAGCATGCTCGGTCCGTCCGAGAAGCCTGATGGTTGCGACGGCATATTCACCTTGAACCAAGGGTTCAAGGGTTACAGCCTACGGCGGCATCTCGGAGATCTCTTCTTTGTAGTCCTGGTTTTCTTCCCCACGTTGCATGATTGCAATGCATGATATAGTTTGCTTCTTCAGCGGCTTATCCTGTGGGGAAACCATGTCAGAACCCTCTTTTTTACTGCGTCAGGATATTCGTCAACATGTGCGTCATTTGCGCCGTGCCTTAACCGACGATCAGCAAGAAAATGCTGCTGACCTTCTTGCCGAACATGCCATCAATCTCGCCCCCATCACTGAAGCACAAAACGTCGCCCTGTTTTTATCGGTAGATGGTGAACTCAACACGCGCCCGCTGATTGCTAAACTCTGGCAACAAAGAAAACAGGTTTACCTGCCGGTGCTGCATCCCTTTTCACCCGGAAATCTGCTGTTTATGCGCTACACGCCAGAGACCTCTCTCACGCTCAACAAGCTGCGCATTCCTGAGCCACCACTCGATATCCGTCATCTGATTACGCTTGATCAAATTGATGTGATGATGGTGCCTCTGGTGGCGTTTGATCGTCAGGGACAACGGTTGGGCATGGGCGGCGGTTTTTATGACCGCACGTTGCAGAATTGGAAACAGCATGGTTTTTTACCGGTTGGTTTGGCGCATGATTGTCAACTGGTCGATGCGCTGCCGGTTGCGGAATGGGATGTACCGCTGCCTGCGGTGTTAACACCGTCAAAGCTCTGGCAATGGGAATAAAAAGAGGCGCTAAACAGCGCCTCTTACCGTATGTATATCCGCTTCTATACCCTAAATAATGGGCGTTGCAGGAAGGCGACAAGTTAGCTCATTCCCAGGAGCTTACACAAGTAAGTGACCCGGGTGAGCTAACATAGCCAACGCATCTGCGGCTTGAGCTATGACGGAGATAATGATCAGTAAAGCAAACGAGCGCGTATCGTGCCCGGAATGGCTTTCATCAGGTTCAGTGCTTTATCAGCCAGCTCTTTCTCAGCATCAATATCAATCACCACATAACCCATATATGGCGACGTTTGTAGGTACTGCGCAGCGATGTTAATGCCCTGCTCAGCAAATATTTGGTTGATTGCCGTCAGCACGCCCGGACGGTTTTCGTGGATGTGCAGCAAACGGCTGGCGCTGACACCATGCATTGGTAGCGACACTTCTGGGAAATTCACCGCAGAAAGCGTAGAACCGTTGTCGGAATATTTCGCCAGTTTACCGGCTACTTCGATCCCGATATTCTCCTGCGCTTCTTCGGTAGAACCACCAATGTGTGGCGTAAGAATCACGTTATCAAACTCGCTAAGCGGGGAGATAAATGGATCGCTGTTGGTTGCTGGCTCCACCGGGAATACGTCGATTGCAGCACCACCGACATGCTTACTCGCCAATGCATTACACAGGGCTGGAATATCAACAACCGTGCCACGTGAAGCGTTAATCAGCAGCGCGCCTGGCTTCATCTGCGCCAGCTGATCTGCACCGATCATATCTTGCGTCGACAGTGTTTCAGGCACATGCAGCGTGACGACATCGCTCAGGTTCAGCAGTTCATTAAGACCACGCACCTGTGTTGCGTTGCCCAACGGCAGTTTATTTTCGATGTCATAAAAGTAAACATGCATGCCCAGGCTTTCAGCCAGCACGCCTAACTGCATACCGATATGGCCATATCCAATGATGCCAAGCTTCTTGCCGCGAGCCTCAAACGAGCCTTTCGCGTTTTTGTTCCAGATACCGCGATGCGCTTTGGCATTGGCTTCTGGAATACCGCGCAGCATCAACAGCATTTCACCAATTACCAGTTCGGCTACCGAACGGGTATTTGAGAATGGCGCATTAAAGACCGGAATACCGCGTTTGGCAGCAGCATCCAGATCGACCTGGTTGGTCCCAATGCAAAAGCAGCCAACAGCGACCAGCTTTTCAGCTGCTGCAAAGATCTCTTCAGTCAGTTGGGAGCGGGAACGGATACCGATAAAATGCGCATCGCGGATGGATGCTTTTAACGCCTCCGAATCCAATGCACCTTTGTGGAATTCAATATTGGTGTAACCTGCTGCACGCAGATTATCCAGCGCGCTCTGATGGACACCTTCCACCAGCAGGAACTTAATTTTGTCTTTTTCCAGTGATACCTTTGCCATTTCCCGACCCTATTCAGTATTCAACGAGGGCTACCATAAGCCAGCCTTCTGTCAAAATATCAAAATTTACGCGTCCGGCAATACAAACGATTGCCTGGCTACCAGCACGGCAACGTCCAGCAGCAGCACATTGCCGTACAAAATCGGGATCTGAGCAATTAAGGGAGAACGAACCCGCTGCCAATGCCGCTTATGTGACATAAGTCACCAAATTTCATCCCTGTAAGAAAAGATGTTTCACGAGAAGAAATTAGTGGCATACCGACAGTGCCGGGCAGATCATTTTTTGATGGTTCTAACGCCATCCGGGCCGCCGATCAATGCAATATCCGCAGAGCGTGCAGCAAAAAGTCCAACGGTCACCACGCCAGGCAAAGCATTAATCGCTTTTTCTAAAGCAATAGGGTCAAGGATGCGGAGATTATGCACATCAAGAATGATGTTGCCGTTGTCGGTAACCACTTTCTGACGGTATTCAGGCAGGCCGCCCAGCTTAACCAGCTCACGCGCCACGAAGCTACGCGCCATAGGAATGACTTCAACCGGCAGCGGGAAATGGCCGAGTACATCCACTTCTTTAGAGGTGTCGGCGATACAGATAAAGGTGTCCGCTACCGCAGCCACAATCTTCTCACGCGTAAGTGCCGCACCGCCGCCTTTGATCATTTGCATCTGTGGATTGATTTCATCGGCCCCATCAACGTAGATCGATAAGCTATCGATTTCGTTCAGGTCAAATACCTGAATGCCTAGGCTTTTCAGTTTCTGGGTAGAGGCTTCCGAACTCGAGACAGCGCCTTCAATTTGATGCTTCATCGTAGCAAGCGCATCAATAAAGTGTGCAGCGGTCGAACCGGTGCCAACGCCAACCACTGTTCCTGGCTGCACATAATCGAGTGCAGCCCAACCTACGGCTTTTTTCAGTTCATCCTGGGTCATGATATGTTTAAAACCTGTGCGACAACGGAGTGCGCGTAGTATAAAGCAAGGCTTGTTAAAAATGCTCGGGTGAGTGTGCTGGATTAATCGCTTTGGAAGCCAGCCCACAAAAAGTTAGACATCCGTCACATGTGGCACTTTTATGGCATAGTAACGTCCATCCTGAAGGAGAGAGAACAAGAATGAAACGCCCCGATTACCGAACGCTTCAGGCGCTGGATGCTGTGATACGTGAACGCGGCTTTGAGCGCGCCGCACAAAAATTATGTATCACCCAATCTGCGGTCTCACAGCGTATCAAACAGCTGGAAAACCTGTTTGGTCAGCCACTGTTAGTACGTACCGTACCGCCCCGCCCAACCGAACAAGGGCAAAAATTACTCGCGTTGTTGCATCAGGTAGAGTTGCTGGAAGAAGAATGGCTCGGTGGCGATGATAACAGCGGCACTGCGCCGCTGCTGCTGTCGCTGGCAGTTAACGCCGACAGTCTGGCAACCTGGCTGTTACCCGCACTGAAAGATGTACTGGCTGATTCGCCGGTGCGACTCAATTTACAGGTCGAAGATGAAACCCGCACGCAGGAACGCCTGCGTCGCGGCGAAGTGGTGGGTGCAGTGAGTATTCAACCTCAGCCGTTACCCAGCTGCCTGGTTGATCAGCTTGGCGCTTTAGATTATCTGTTTGTCGCCTCACCCGATTTCGCCGATCGCTTCTTTCCAAATGGCGTGACGCGTTCAGCACTGCTAAAAGCGCCTGCGGTGGCATTTGATCATCTTGATGATATGCATCAGGCATTTTTGCAGCAGAATTTCGACTTATCACCGGGCAGCGTGCCCTGTCATATTGTGAACTCATCGGAAGCGTTTGTGCAGATGGCCCGTCAAGGTTCAACCTGCTGTATGATTCCGCACCTGCAAATTGAGCGTGAACTGGCTAGCGGCGAGCTGATCGACTTGACGCCGGGCCTGCAGCAACGTCGTATGCTTTACTGGCATCGCTTTGCGCCAGAGAGTCGTTTGATGCGTCGGGTAACTGATGCGCTGATTGCGCATGGACATCGCGTTTTGCGACAGGATGATGTTGCAGCGTAAGATGAAGAAACGGGGCGAAATGCCCCGTTTTGCTTTATGGCGTATTGGGTTTGATTTCAAACACCACATCAACCTGATCATCAAAGTTGATACTTTGCTGATCATAGGTTTCCTGTGCAGAGGTATCCGCAGGTGCCGCCGCCGCTTTATACATGCGGGCCATTGGCATCGGTTGATAATTTGAAACCTGATAACGAATGCTGTAAATCGAGCCCAGCTTGGCATTAAATCCTTCTGCCAGTTCTGAGGCTTGCTGAGTTGCATTTTTAATCGCGGCTTTACGCGCTTGCTGTTTATAGTCGTTTGGATTGGCTACGCCCAACTCAACGCTGCGAATCTCATTCAGACCCGACTTCAGTGCCCCATCCAACAAATCATTAAGCTTATCGAGATGACGTAACGTCACCTGTACTTCACGCACAGCACGATAGCCTTTCAGAACCGATTTACCCTCTTTGGTATAGTCGTATTCTGGCTGTGTGCTCAGATTTGCGGCATCAATATCTTTTTTCTCAATGCTGTTTTTCTGCAGAAAATCAAAATATTGCTGAACGCGCCCATCTGCTTGTTTTTTGGCATCAGCGGCGTCTTTTGACGACACGTTCACCACAATTGATAAGGTCGCAATATCCGGGCGGGCATCAACCGTTGCCTTGCCTGAAGTGACGACATGCGGTCCATTAGGTAATTCATCAGCTTGTGCGCTTAAAGGTAATCCAGCGCTCATCATTGCGGCCAAAGCCAATGCTTTCAGTTTCATGAAAGTCCTCCTTGAAGATGTCAATTCAATAGCTTCCAACGCGGCGAAGCCCAAAACGCATAGCGATGCGCCATGCTTTGAGTGGTGATTATGGCAAAAGTTCTGCTCAACGCCGCTTAAACGTCAGAACTATCGCAGTGACATGTGCACATAACGCTAATTCAGTGACGTCATGTTTCGGACAATGTTCTTATTAGCTGAAGGCTGGCTTTTTGCGGGCTTTAATTTTTAAAACGTAGCAAGCGCAGGCGATTTGCCTGCGCTTGAGAAACAGCAGTTAAATTAGAAGCTCGTAATGCTCTGACTTGCCAATTGAAAGGCGATGAACCACATGATCGTGCCCACCAGCAGGTTGATAATGCGCTGAGCGCGTGCGGTGCGCAGCAGCGGAGAAAGCCAGGCCGCTAACAACGCCAATCCAAAGAACCACAAAATAGAGGCGCTAATGGTGCCGAACGCGAACCATTGCCGTGCTGATTCTGATGCAAACTGGCTGCCTAAACTGCCCAATACCACAAAGGTGTCCAGATAAACATGCGGATTAAGCCATGTAACCGCCAGCACGGTGGCAATGATGCGCCAGCGGCTCTGCTTGATGGCTGTCTCCTCAGACAACGTCACATCGCCGCTAAAGGCCGTACGTAACGCTCCCCAGCCATACCACAGCAAAAACGCGACGCCAGCCCAGGTAATTAGCATGAGCAGCAGTGGCGATTGGCTCAGTAATGCGTTTCCGCCGAAAATCCCGGCACAAATGAGCGCGATATCGCTCAACGTGCAAAGGGCTGCTGTCATAAAGTGATATTGACGCTTAACACCCTGATTCATGACGAAAGCATTTTGGGGGCCAAGCGGCAGAATAAGTGCTGCGCCAAGCGCAAGCCCTTGAAAAAATACAGATAACACAGGGAGATATCCTTACATCGGTGCGATGCAAAGGATTATAGTGACGCGAGATGATTAGTGGAAATTGAAAAATTTAATGTTTGATTAGATAAATTAATGGGCGGCATCGCACCGCCCATTGTGTCATTAAATTTTCGTTTGCACGGGTTGTTCCGCTTTGACGGGTTCAGCCGATTCTGCTGCGTCGGCTTGCTTGGTGTGATGGAAATGCACATCCATCTGCGGGTACGGAATACCGATACCTTTTGCATCCAGTGCGCGTTTAAAGTTCTTCAGCAGGTCCCAGTAAACATCCTGCAGATCACCGCTGTTGCTCCAGCAGCGCACCACAAAGTTAAGTGATGATGCAGCAAGCTCATTCAAGCCAATCTGGATGCCCTTGTCTTTCAAGACGCGATCGTCAGCTTCAACCACTTCCTTCAATAGCGCGATCACTTCATCCACATCCGCGTCGTACGCTACACCAATGATGAACTCATTCCGACGAACCGGTTCACGTGAAAAATTAACAATGTTGCCACTGATAATTTTGCCGTTTGGCACCACAACCATCTTGCCATCAGCACTTCTCAGCGTAGTAGAGAAGATCTGCACATTCAGTACGGTACCCATTACGCCGCCGAGATCGACAAACTCGCCAGTACGGAACGGACGGAAGGTCACCAGCAGCACGCCAGCCGCGAGATTCGAAAGCGAACCCTGCAATGCCAAACCTACGGCTAAACCGGCAGCACCCAGTACGGCAATGACGGAGGCGGTTTGCACCCCAACGCGACCCAGCGCAGCAATCACGGTAAAAGCGATTACGCCATAGCGCACCAGCGCAGAAAGAAAGTCCGCTACGGTTGCATCAATGTGACGTGCCAGCAGCAGGCGATTCACCCCATTAGATATAATGCGGGCGATGATCATCCCGACGATAATAATGGCAATTGCCGCCACAATATTGACTGCATAGCTCAGAAGCAGCGCTTGGTTACGTACCAGCCAGCTACCCGCAGTGTTGATACCATTGACGACGTTTAAGTCTTCCATTAGTAAGCCCTGTTGTTAATTCCCGTCGGGAAAGCACAAAAACTGCCAGATGTAATCCGACACCCGTGATCAAGGGTAATCAATTATCCAGCGAAGCGCCAAACAGCAGAGGAATTAAGTGAAATTTCCAGAATAACGGACATAAAAAAGGCCCTTTCGGGCCTTTTTTGTACTGTAACGAAGAATTAATTACAGTACGTCAACTGCGTTGAGCTCTTTGAATGCTTGCTCAAGACGCACCACCATGGATACCTGAGCAGAGCGCAGCCATACGCGTGGGTCGTAGTATTTCTTATTCGGCTTGTCAGCACCTTCTGGATTACCCAGCTGCGCTTGCAGATAGCCTTCGTTCTTTTTGTAGTACTGCAGGATGCCGTCCCAGGTTGCCCATTGGGTGTCGGTATCGATGTTCATCTTGATCACGCCGTAGCCGATAGACTCTTCGATTTCTGCAGCAGATGAACCTGAACCACCGTGGAAAACGAAGTCCAGTGCGTTATGCGCCAGGCCATGTTTCTTGGTCACGAATTCCTGAGAATCACGCAGGATGGTTGGTGTCAGCTTCACGTTACCTGGCTTATAAACGCCGTGAACGTTACCGAATGACGCAGCGATAGTGAAACGTGGGCTGATGGCATTCAGTTTTTCGTAAGCGTAGTTAACGTCTTCTGGCTGGGTGTAGAGTGCAGATGCGTCCATATGGCTGTTGTCGACGCCATCTTCTTCACCGCCGGTGCAGCCCAGTTCGATCTCCAGCGTCATATCCAGTTTGGCCATACGCTCAAGATATTTGCTGCAAATTTCGATGTTTTCTTCCAGTGATTCTTCAGACAGGTCGATCATGTGTGAAGAGAACAGCGGTTTACCGGTTTTCTTGAAGTGCTCTTCGCCAGCGTCCAGCAGGCCGTCGATCCACGGCAGCAGTTTCTTCGCACAGTGGTCGGTATGCAGAATAACAGGCACGCCATACTGCTCAGCCATCAGGTGAACATGATAGGCACCGGCGATAGCGCCGAAAATTGCCGCGCCCTGTGGCTTGTCGGTTTTGAAACCTTTACCGGCGATAAATGCAGCACCACCGTTAGAGAACTGAACGATAACGGGCGCTTTCGCTTTCGCCGCCGCTTCCAGAACCGCGTTGATAGAATCGGTGCCGACGCAGTTTACCGCTGGCAGGGCGAATTTATTCTCTTTCGCCACTTTGAAGATCTTCTGTACGTCGTCACCAGTGACTACGCCGGGTTTAACGAAATCAAAAATTTTAGACATGATTGTGTCCTGTTTCGTGATCGTGCTTCCCCTTAAAAGGGGTACGATTTAAACGCCCAATCGGGCAAGTCTTCAGGCGACGCCATCTGGCATCGCCCCCAAAGGATTACTGCTTCGCACGCTCTTCCAACATGGCAACCGCTGGCAATTTTTTGCCTTCGACGAATTCCAGGAACGCGCCGCCGCCGGTTGAGATGTAGGAAATTTTGTCTTCAATGCCGAACAGGTCGATTGCCGCTAAGGTATCGCCGCCGCCTGCAACAGAGAAAGCTTCGCTGTCTGCAATAGCGTTGGCAACGATTTCGGTGCCTTTACGGAAGTTCGGGAATTCGAACACACCCACCGGGCCGTTCCACAGGATGGTTTTCGCATCTTTCAGAATGGCAGCCATCGCCTGTGCAGTTTCGTCGCCGAAGTCCATAATCTCTTCGTTATCCGCCACTTCGGAAACCTTTTTCACGGTAGACGGGGCAGTTTCAGAGAATTCTGTGCCAACGCGAGAATCAGTTGGAACCGGAATACCGTACTGATCGCGCAGCTCTTTTGCTGCGGCTACAAAGTCTGGCTCGTACAGCGATTTACCGACGTTGTTGTCGATTGCGACGAAGGTGTTAGCGATACCGCCGCCGACGATAACTTTGTCAGCGATTTTAACCAGTGATTGCAACACGTCGAATTTGGTCGATACTTTTGACCCACCCACGACTGCGACCAGCGGACGCTGCGGGTTGTTCATCACTTTACCCAGAGCTTCCAGCTCGGCAGAAAGCAGCGGGCCTGCACATGCGATAGGCGCGAATTTACCTACGCCGTGGGTTGAAGCTTGTGCACGGTGCGCAGTACCGAAAGCATCCATCACGAATACGTCGCACAGTGCAGCGTATTTTTTAGACAGTGCTTCGTCATCTTTCTTTTCGCCTTTGTTAAAGCGAACGTTTTCCAGAACCACCAGCTCACCTGCACCGACTTCAACGCCTTCAAGGTATTCTTTAGCCAGGGTAACGTTAGTGCCGCTCAGCTTATCTTTCAGATAGTTAACGACCGGCAGCAGAGAGAACTCTTCGTTGTATTCACCTTCGGTCGGACGACCCAGGTGAGAGGTAACCATCACTTTCGCGCCCTGTTTCAACGCCGCTTCGATGGTAGGCAGAGAAGCACGGATACGTGCATCAGACGTCACTTTCCCTTCTTTCACTGGTACGTTGAGATCGGCACGGATCAGAACGCGTTTGCCAGCAAGATCCAGATCGGTCATCTTAATTACAGACATGGTGAATCCTCTCGTTGATTCTCGTAAGTTTTGCCAGACGCAGACCGCGTCTTACCTGAAACCGCTTGCGGCCATTGCTAACGTCGTGTCGAGCATTCGGTTAGCAAAGCCCCATTCGTTGTCACACCAAACCAAGGTCTTGATCAGGTGCTGACCGCTGACCCGCGTTTGCGTACCGTCCACAATGGCACTGTGCGGATCATGGTTAAAATCGACTGAGACTAACGGTAATTCTGTATAGTCAACTATACCACGAAATGCACCCTCTGCCGCGCTTTGCAACAAAGCGTTAACTTCACACGCCTTTACGCCCTGACGCACAGAAACACTGAGATCAATGGCTGTCACGTTGATGGTCGGCACACGCACCGCTATCGCTTCAAAGCGGTCGTTGAATTTCGGAAAAATACGGGTAATGCCAGCCGCTAAACGCGTATCCACCGGAATGATTGACTGACTTGCTGCACGCGTGCGGCGCAGGTCGCTGTGATAAGCATCAATCACCTGTTGATCGTGCATCGCCGAGTGAATTGTCGTTACTGTGCCAGATTCGATGCCAAAGGCGTCGTCCAGCAGCTTGATCACGGGGATAATGCAGTTCGTGGTACAGGATGCATTGGACACGATGCGGTCAGATTGTTTAAGAGCCTGTTCGTTAACACCGAACACCACTGTTGCGTCGAGGTCGTTGCCACCCGGATGGGAGAACAAGACTTTTTTCGCACCCGCTTGCAGATGTGCTTCACCATCCGCACGCGATCCGTAAACGCCGGTACAATCCAGCACTACATCCACGTTCAGCTCGCGCCACGGCAACCCCTTTAGTTCGGCCTGATGCAAGATGCGAATGGTGTCATCACCCACCCACAACAGATCGCGCTCCTGACGCACATCAAACGCGAAACGACCGTGGCTGGTGTCGTACTTTAGCAAATGCGCCATGCCGACAGCTTCTGCCAGCTCGTTGATCGCCACCACGGTGATTTCAGCACGTCGCCCTGTTTCATACAGTGCGCGCAATACGTTGCGTCCAATACGGCCAAAACCATTTATTGCTACCCGGACGGTCATCTTTCTCCTGCCAAATCTGACTGAAAAAACGTGCCGTTAGCCTGAGCGTTCTCCTGCGTTTTGTACAGGAGATTATTACCCGGCATCGTCCGAAACAGGATTATCTGAAGCAACAACTGAAACGGTTCAGCGAGGATAAGGGAAGGAAGGAATAACAGGAATGATTGTGATCAATTACGCTGCTTATATTTGGATCTGCGTCACAAATATGCATAAAAAACGATTATTACTGTAGGAATAAAGCGTCAAAAAGGGACGAATGCGCTCGTCCCTTATAAGCATGCTAAACAGCGCGGCTGCGCTGCTATAGTATCCCGTTACGCTAACAGCGCTTTGGCTTTTGCCACGACGTTGTCGACGGTAAAACCAAACAGTTCAAACAGCTGGTCAGCCGGAGCGGATTCGCCGAAGCTGGTCATACCGATGATTGCGCCGTTCAGACCGGTGTATTTAAACCAGTAATCTGCAATGCCCGCTTCGATTGCTACGCGTGCGCTGACGGCTTTTGGCAGCACAGACTCACGGTATTCATCGCTCTGCTTGTCGAATGCATCAGTAGATGGCATAGACACGACGCGCACTTTACGGCCTTCGCTGGTCAGCTTGTCGTAAGCAGCTACGGCCAGCTCAACTTCTGAACCGGTGGCGATCAGGATCAACTCAGGCGTGCCTGCAGAATCCTTGAGCACGTAACCACCACGCGCTACGTTTGCCAGCTGCTCAGCGGTACGTTCCTGCTGTGCAAGGTTCTGACGCGAGAAGATCAGCGCGCTTGGGCCGTCTTTACGCTCAATGGCATATTTCCATGCCACTGCAGATTCAACCTGGTCACATGGACGCCACAAGCTCATGTTTGGCGTGGTACGCAGGCTCGCCATTTGCTCAACCGGCTGGTGCGTTGGGCCATCTTCGCCCAGACCGATAGAGTCATGGGTATAAACCATGATCTGACGGATCTTCATCAGTGCCGCCATACGCGCCGCGTTACGCGCATATTCAACGAACATCAGGAAGGTTGCGGTGTAAGGCAGGAAACCACCGTGCAGCGCCAGACCGTTAGCAATTGCGGTCATACCAAATTCGCGCACGCCGTAGTGAATGTAGTTACCGGCTGCATCTTCATTGATTGGCTTGGATCCAGACCAAATAGTCAGGTTACTTGGCGCCAGGTCAGCGGAACCGCCTAAATATTCTGGCAGAATCTTACCGAAAGCTTCGATAGCATTCTGTGACGCTTTGCGGCTGGCGATTTTGGCTGGATTAGCCTGCAGCTGCTCAACAAATTTCTGCGACTCTTCTTGCCAGTTAGCAGGCAGTTCGTTGCTTACGCGACGCTTGAATTCAGCCGCCAGCTCTGGGTTTTCTTTAGCATAGGCCGCAAACTTCTCGTTCCAGGTTGCTTCTTTCGCCTGGCCAACTTCTTTCGCATCCCATTCAGCATAGATTTCTGAAGGAATAACGAACGGCGCATGTTCCCAGCCCAGCTGTTTGCGGGTCAGTGCGATTTCGTCGTCGCCCAGCGGTGCGCCGTGTGAATCGTGCGTACCGGCTTTGTTTGGAGAACCGAAACCGATCACGGTTTTGCACATCAGCAGTGAAGGCTTGTCGCTAACCGCTTTCGCTTCTTCGATGGCTTGAGCAATTGCATCTGCGTTATGACCATCAACGCCGCGCACCACGTGCCAGCCATACGCTTCGAAGCGCTTAGCGGTGTCGTCGGTGAACCAGCCATCAATGTGACCATCGATAGAAATGCCGTTGTCATCATAAAAGGCAACCAGCTTGCCTAACTTCAGCGTACCCGCCAGCGAGCAAACTTCGTGTGAGATGCCTTCCATCATGCAACCATCGCCCATGAAGACGTAGGTATTGTGATCTACGATGTCATGGCCTGGACGGTTGAACTGCGCTGCCAGCGTACGCTCGGCAATGGCGAAGCCTACTGCGTTAGCGATGCCCTGGCCCAGCGGACCGGTGGTGGTTTCAACGCCAACGGTGTAGCCGTATTCCGGGTGACCTGGAGTTTTAGAATGCAGCTGACGGAAGTTTTCCAGCTCGCTCATCGGCAGATCATAGCCGGAAAGGTGCAGCAAGCTGTAAATCAGCATGGAGCCGTGACCGTTAGAGAGGACAAAACGGTCGCGATCGGCCCACAGTGGGTTAGTTGGGTTGTGATTCAGGTAGCCACGCCACAGTACTTCGGCGATATCCGCCATGCCCATTGGGGCACCCGGATGTCCCGATTTAGCTTTCTGTACTGCATCCATACTTAATGCGCGAATGGCGTTGGCGAGCTCTTTACGAGAGGGCATTTTCTACTCCAGGTCGGATTAATGCTTAGCGTCTTAACTTATTGTAATTAATCAGTTATCAAGCGAAGCAAGGAAAAAGTTGCACATCAATGTACATGAAACTAAGGGCAAAAGTACATGCTGCAAATGGCTAAATGTCTCCGCTTCGTCTGGCTTTCTCAGCGTAGTCTGCTAGCAAAGCGTGAGACACCGCGTTATAAAAAACACCTTTAAATACCTGCCTATGTTTCAGGTGTTTGTTTTTCTTACCTTGTTACCAAAAGGATGATGGAATGAAAATCCAAAAAACGGCTGTAGCTCTTGGAATTACAGTGCTGCTGAGTAGCTGCGCCGGGTTTGACAATAATGCGCTACTGCAATCTGGTGCGCAGGCGTATCAGGCTTACACGCTGAGCGATGATCAGGTGAAACAGCTGAGCAATCAATCTTGTGAACAGATGGATAAAGAGAACCAGATTGCGCCCGCCAACAGTGAATATCAGCAGCGTTTAAATAAGATTGCCGCCGCACTCGGTGACAACATCAATGGCGTTCCTGCCAATTACAAGGTTTATCAAACCAAAGACGTTAACGCATGGGCAATGGCCAACGGCTGTATCCGTGTTTACAGCGGCTTGATGGATATGATGACCGATAATGAAGTAGAAGGTGTACTCGGCCACGAAATGGGTCACGTTGCCTTGGGCCATACGCGCAAAGCGATGCAGGTTGCTTACGGCACTACCGCTGCGCGCACTGCAGCCGCGTCGGTTGGTGGCGTAATCGGTTCGCTTTCGCAATCTCAGTTAGGCGAGTTGGGTGAGAAACTGGTTAACGCGCAATTCTCGCAGACGCAAGAATCGCAGGCTGATGATTACTCCTATGACTTGATGAAGAAACGCAACATCGATCCAAATGGATTGGTCACCAGTTTTGAGAAATTAGCGAAGCTAGAGGAAGGACGCCAAAGCACAATGTTTGATTCGCATCCTGCCTCTGAAGAGCGTGCGGAGCATATTCGCGAACGTATCGCGGCAGACAGTAAGTAGTTTTCTGTTGGAGATAGTGCTGTCCTCTATCCCGGCCTTCCCCTGTCAAGCGGAGCAAGGAGACGCTGCCAAAAACAGCTTCAATGCCCACATAAAGCAGCGTCTTCCTCCTCCCTTTATGGGAGAGGAGCGAGGTGGGGGAAGCCAGCACAATGCCGTTTCGAAAGGAGACGCTGCCAAAAACAGCTCAAACGCTTACATAAAGCAGCGTCTTCCTCCTCCCTGTATGGGAGAGGAGCGAGGTGGGGAAAGCCAGCACAATGCCGTTTCGAAAGGAGACGCTGCCAAAAACAGCTTAAACGCTTACATAAAGCAGCCTCTTCCTCCTCCATTTATGGGGGAGGACCGAGGTGGGGAAAGCCAGCACAATTTCATTAAAGCCCGCTTTTGACTAACGTTTAAACAGTTGATCAACCATCGTTCCTAAATCCAGTTGCTTATCATGCAATGTCTGTTCATCCATCTGCCCTTGCGGCGACATCTTATCGATCAACTGCGGCAGCAGCGCGGCTAACGTGCCGGATGCACCTTGCACATCAGTGCCCAGCTTATCTGCCAGCGACTGCAATTCACCCTGTCCAAACGCAGACTGGATATCGTTCCCACCTACTGGCTGATTATTCCCAGTACCGATCCATGAACCCAGCACTTCACCCAAACCACCTTGCTGAAATTTATGCAGCAGCACTTCTATACCGCCCTGCTCCTGCACCCAATTCCAGATCGCCTGCAACTGCCCAAGCTTGTTGCCCTGCCCTTGTCCGTTCCCCAGCGATCCAACCAATTCGTCAAGAAAACTCATAACTGCCTCCAGAGATTAATCTTCCGCCAGTAAGTCTAGTTGCTGATCACCTGTCACGCTGCTGACATCCATCCCTGAGCAGTTATTTAAGTTTCGCTTAAATTGAGTCGATGAAGTAACTGCAGTAGCCCACACTCGGAACGCAAATGAAAACGGTCATCACTTTTGGTACTTTCGATGTATTACATATTGGGCATATCAATATATTACAACGTGCTAAATCGCAGGGTGACAGGCTAATTGTTGGCATTTCATCGGATGCTTTAAATTTCGCGAAGAAAAATCGTTATCCGGTTTATCCAGAACAGGAAAGAAAAGCGATCATCGCATCGATAGGTTGTGTGGATGAGGTGTTTATAGAAGAATCCCTCGAGCTTAAAGAGGAATACATTAAGAAGTACGCGGCGCATACCCTTGTCATGGGCAATGATTGGGAAGGGAAATTCGACAACTATAAAACTATATGCGAAGTGGTTTACCTGCCGAGAACGGAAAATATATCTACCACGCAAATCATTACGCAAATTAAAAAATACGCTTAATTCACACCCTCTATTCTTAGATTAATGTCATTATTCTGACAACGCATTATTGGCTGAATAAAACTAAATCCCTCTTTTAAACCTGCCAGCCATTGTTACCGGATATATGAATACCTGATAGAGGCTTATTAATAACCCTATCAACCCTTGCCGGGGTCAACACCGCCGGCAAGGGACTTTACGCCAAATCAGCCTTTGTTCGCTGCTTGAACATGCAGCATATCCAGCGCCAGGGTAGCCGCAGCCAGCGCAGTCAAATCAGCGTGATCGTAACCCGGCGCGACTTCAACCAAATCCATCCCGACGATATTCATACCTTGCAGACCGCGAATCAGCTTGGTCGCTTTATCAGTGGTTAATCCACCAATTACCGGCGTGCCGGTGCCAGGCGCATGCGCCGGATCCAGACAGTCGATATCAAAGGTGAGATAAACCGGCAGATCGCCAACAAGGCGTTTCACTTCCGCCAGGATGTCGTCCACGCTGCGATCGTTAACCTGCGCCGCATCCAACACGTTAAAGCCCAGGCTCTTATCAAATTCGGTACGAATGCCGATTTGCACCGAGTGCTGCGGATCGATCAAACCTTCTTTCGGGGCGGTGAAAAACATTGTGCCGTGATCAAAAGTTGGGCCGTTGGAATAGGTATCGGTGTGTGCATCAAAATGCACCAATGCCATCTTGCCGAAATGCTTCGCATGGGCACGCAGCAGCGGCAGCGTGACGTAATGGTCGCCACCAAAAGTCATCATGCGCTTGCCGTTTGCCAGCAGTTTTTCGGCGTGTGCCTGCAGCTTGTCTGAAAGATCCTGTGAATCACCAAAGGCGTAAACCAGATCGCCGCAATCCACGACATTTAAACGCTGACGCAGATCGAAATCCCACGGCCAGCGGCAGCCTTCCCACGCCAGGTTGGTTGAGATCTGACGAATCGCGCCCGGTCCAAGACGGCTTCCCGGACGGCCCGACGTTGCGGCATCAAAAGGAACGCCAGTGATGACCCATTCAGCATCGCTTTCGTAGGGTTGAAAGTTGATCGGGAAACGCATGAAACCGAAGGCGTTAGAGACCAGGGAGTTATCGTACTGATTGCCCAGGGTGTTATACATAAATCGTCCTCTATATATCCGTGAGTCGGGCCAAGCCCGCATGCAGCTTAAGGTATAGATGAAAAAATCCCCTCCGCGTCGTTAAACCCGACGAGGAAGGGATAGGTATTAGCTAGATTATCGACGTAGAGAAAACAGGCTGCAACGGGATTTTTATCCTGTGCAGCACTACTATTACTCGTCTTCTAAATAGGTATAGCCGTAAAGACCGCTTTCGAACTCTTGTAGGAATTGTTCGCGCAACTCCTCATCCAGTTCAGTTTCAGTAACCTGATTACGGAACAGCGTCATCAGCTCGTTGGGATCAAGCTGAACGTAGCGCAACATATCAGCAACGGTATCGCCTTCGTCAGAAAGCTGCACTTCAACGTCGCCATTTGGACGCGCATAGACATCAACCGCTTCGGTATCACCAAACAGGTTGTGCATGTTGCCCAAAATTTCCTGATAAGCACCCACCATAAAGAAGCCCAGCATAGGCGGATTATCAACGTCGTATTCCGGCATCGGCATGGTGGTAGCAATGCCGTCGCCATCAACGTAGTGATCGATAGTGCCGTCGGAATCACAGGTAATGTCGAGCAGCACCGCACGGCGCTCCGGCTTCTTGTTCAGCCCTTCCAGCGGAAGCACCGGGAATAGCTGATCGATACCCCATGCATCCGGCATCGACTGGAACAGCGAGAAGTTGACGTACATTTTGTCCGCCATGCGCTCTTGCAGTTCGTCGATAATCGGACGGTGTGCGCGATTACTTGGGTCAAGATGCTGCTGAATGTAATGACAAATGCTGAGATAAAGCTGTTCAGCCCATGAACGCTGTTTAAGATCGTAAGTGCCGGATGAGTAACCGGTGTGGATATCAAACAGATCCATCTGGCTGTCATGCAGCCATTCACGTAGCGAGCGACGCGTGCTCGGCTCGTGCATCTCTTGCCAGGTTTCCCACATGCTCAGAATCGGGCGCGGCGCATCTGCTGCTGGCGTTTCAGGCTCGCTGAACTCGTTGCGTTCGACACCGATGATATTCGACACCAGCACCGTATGATGCGCAGTGACGGCACGACCCGATTCGGTGATCACCGTTGGATGTTCCAAACCGTGTTCGTCGCACGCATCGCCGATCGCCCAAATCACGTTGTTGGCGTATTCGTTCAGGCCATAGTTCACTGAACAATCTGACTGCGAACGCGTGCCTTCATAATCGACGCCCAAACCACCGCCGACGTCAAAGCACTTAATGTTGACGCCCAACTTCGCCAGCTCAACATAGAAACGCGCCGATTCACGCACACCGGTCGCGATATCGCGAATATTCGACATCTGTGAACCGAGATGGAAATGCAGCAGCTGCAGGCTGTCGATACGACCTGCGTTACGCATGATCTCAACCAGTTTCAGCACCTGCGTTGCCGACAGACCAAACTTCGATTTTTCACCGCCGCTCGACTGCCATTTACCGGAACCCTGAGACGCCAGTCGTGCGCGGATGCCCAGACGCGGCACCACGTTCAGACGCTCCGCTTCCTCCAGCACCAGACGCACTTCGGTCATTTTCTCGAGCACCAGATAAACTTTGTGCCCCATCTTTTCGCCAATCAGTGCCAGACGAATATATTCACGATCTTTATAGCCGTTACAGACGATCACGGAACGGGTTTGGCCCGCATGTGCCAGCACCGCCATCAGCTCCGCTTTAGAACCCGCTTCCAGTCCCAGCGGTTCGCCGGAGTGGATCAGCGACTCAATGACGCGTTTGTGCTGGTTAACTTTGATCGGATAAACCAGAAAGTAATCGCCCTTGTAACCGTAAGATTCACGCGCGCGTTTAAAGGCGGCGTTAATTGAACGCAGGCGATGCTGCAGAATCTGCGGGAAACAGAACAGCGCGGGCAGGCGTTGGCCTTGCGCTTCGCGCTCTTTCACCAGGTTGGCTAAATCGACGCGTACGTCCGGCAGATCCGGATCCGGGCACACACTGATATGGCCCAGTTCGTTGACGTCGTAATAGTTATTGCCCCACCAGGCGATGTTATAAGTACGCAGCATTTTGCTGGCATCTTGATCGTTCATTGCTACCTCCTGCATTGAGCGGAGTGCACCTTGTTCGCCAGCTGACGAACCCTTGATATTCTTCATGTCGTCAGACATCACGAACCTCAATTTTCCGTTGAAAGATGAAACTGTTAATCGGCTTAACTGCCGCTAAGTTAGAAATTCGTTGCCACATGTGACGCAATGTCCTGTTCACCTGACGTTGCCGTCAGCGCGATTAACGCATGAAAGTAAGTGTAAAACACCTTGGCCTGTCCGTTTAAATAGAAAACGTTTAAAAGAGAAACGTATAAAAAGGACCACGGATAACGTGCGTCGTTCATCTGCATAAGCACAGAGAAGGAACAAAAACGTAAGGATAGCAGTACAGATTAACGGGTACTCGTGTCGGTAGAATGACCGCTACGAACACAATGTCGGCAGGACACTGAAAATGATGGGAAACAGGAGAAAGCCAGCGCAGCGCAACAGCGCGGAGAACCGAAAGGGAAGAAAGCGTGGTTCATTACTTGAATCACCTCCACATATGCCAAAGACACATGGAAAACAACCTGGGTGAACGCCAGAAGCCTCACTGTTCTGACGGGCGCGACGCGTGGTGACGTCATCCTTTTTGCTGCCTAAAAGCAGCGGCGTTTTATACAGTTTGTGGTCAAAAATAGCAAAAAGATTATTTGGTTATTGCGTGTACTGTCAGGAAAATCTTCCAGTTTTGCCGTTGCGTAAAATGCTGAAACAGAAAAAGGGCTGGTAATTCGCGCATTCTGTAACCTAAAATAGACGTCCAGATGGTTTTCCATCTAAACAGGTTAAACTCCAGGCGATGTTAGCCTGATGTGCTGATACTTCCTAAACTGCTCGCGGCTTTGCCTGAAGGGGCGTTAAGTCAGGTTCAGCCTCACTTACGCTATGCAGTCGAATTCAAACCATTTGTAAGGTAAAGAACAGAATGGCTAAACACCTTTTTACATCCGAGTCTGTATCAGAAGGACATCCTGATAAAATCGCTGACCAAATTTCTGATGCCGTACTTGATGCGATCCTCGAGCAGGATCCTAAAGCGCGCGTGGCCTGCGAAACTTACGTTAAAACCGGTATGGTTCTGGTTGGGGGTGAAATCACTACCAGCGCCTGGGTTGATATCGAAGAGATCACCCGTAACACCGTTCGTGAAATCGGCTATGTTCATTCCGATATGGGCTTTGATGCCAACTCTTGCGCCGTTTTAAGCGCGATTGGCAAGCAATCACCTGATATCAACCAAGGCGTTGACCGTACCGATCCGCTGGAACAAGGCGCGGGCGATCAGGGCTTGATGTTTGGCTACGCAACCAACGAAACTGACGTGCTGATGCCTGCGCCAGTGACTTATGCACACCGTTTGGTGCAGCGTCAGGCTGAAGTCCGTAAAAATGGTTCACTGCCGTGGTTGCGTCCAGATGCGAAAAGCCAGGTCACTTTCCAGTACGATGACGGCAAAATCGTCGGTATCGATGCTGTTGTCCTGTCAACTCAGCACGCTGAAGATGTTAGCCAGCAAGATCTGAAAGAAGCGGTAATGGAAGAGATCATCAAACCGGTTCTGCCCGCAGAATGGCTGAATGCTTCAACCAAATATCACATCAACCCAACGGGTCGTTTCGTTATCGGTGGCCCAATGGGCGACTGTGGCCTGACGGGTCGTAAAATCATCGTTGATACCTACGGCGGCATGGCACGTCATGGCGGCGGTGCGTTCTCAGGTAAAGATCCATCAAAAGTTGACCGTTCAGCGGCTTATGCTGCGCGCTATGTGGCTAAAAACATCGTGGCTGCGGGTTTGGCGGATCGTTGTGAAATCCAGGTTTCTTACGCGATTGGCGTCGCTGAACCGACCTCCATCATGGTTGAAACGTTTGGTACCGAGAAAATCTCTACCGAACAGCTGACTTTGCTGGTGCGTGAGTTCTTCGACCTGCGTCCATACGGTTTGATTCAGATGCTGGATCTGCTGCACCCGATCTACAAAGAGACCGCAGCTTATGGTCACTTTGGTCGTGAGCACTTCCCATGGGAAAAAACAGACAAAGCCGCTCAACTGCGCGACGCTGCGGGCCTGTAATTTTTCTCTCGGGTCCCATCCGAAAACCCTGTTGATGAAGCAGGGTTTTTTATTGCCTGTTTTTTGCTAACCGATCGCCTTCTCATCCCTAACGCTACAAAGTTACGAGTCAAAAAAACGTCTTACGCTGCTTTCAAATCTCTTCAGACAGCTTTTTTCGTTATCTCAACTACACTTCTTTCGCCAATCCTGACAACAAAATGTTAACGATTACAATTTGAAACGCTTTAGTTATCTGCAATTTAGGAATTAAACGGCGTAGTTATTGTAATAAAAATGCGTTATTTTCAGCGTCATCTGATTGCCGATAATAAGAGCATTGTCAGAAACTTAAAGAGTGCTATACCTCTCTGGTTACTTGACCTTTCCGGGTTATAAATGCTGAATTTCAGGGTTTCAGCTTGTGTAAGCGATTACACTGATGTGATCGCCCTCACTTTTTTCCGGCAAAAGGTTTTTTAACATTGATAAAAACAACGATGGATAAACTTGGAGGCAACAATGCCTGGCAATACACAAAAAGCAGAACTTCAAATAAGGCGATGACCTTATTTGTCTGCTTTCTGGCGGCTCTCGCTGGCCTGCTGTTCGGTCTGGATATCGGCGTTATTGCCGGTGCACTGCCGTTCATCGCTAAAGACTTTAACGTTACGGCACACCAGCAAGAGTGGATCGTCAGTTCCATGATGTTCGGTGCGGCTGTGGGTGCTATTGGTAGCGGCTGGATGTCTTCGCGTCTGGGCCGTAAGAAAAGCCTGATGGCGGGTGCGATTCTGTTCGTTATCGGTTCTTTGTGGTCGGCAATGTCGCCGAACCCTGAAATGCTGATTTGGGCACGCGTGCTGCTGGGCCTGGCGGTGGGCATCGCTTCTTACACTGCCCCGCTTTATCTTTCCGAAATTGCGCCAGAAAAGATTCGCGGCAGTATGATCTCGCTGTACCAGCTGATGATTACCATTGGTATTCTTGGCGCGTATTTGTCTGATACCGCATTCAGCTTTACCGGCAACTGGCGTTGGATGCTGGGTGTCATCACCATTCCAGCTCTGCTGCTGCTGATCGGCGTTTTCTTCCTGCCAAACAGCCCGCGCTGGCTAGCGGCTAAAGGTAACTTCCGCGATGCGCAGCGTGTACTGGATCGTCTGCGTGACACCAGCGAGCAAGCAAAACGTGAACTGGATGAAATTCGTGAAAGCCTAAAAATCAAGCAATCTGGCTGGGGTCTGTTTAAAGAAAACAGCAACTTCCGTCGTGCGGTGTTCCTCGGCATTCTGTTACAGGTGATGCAACAGTTCACCGGTATGAACGTCATCATGTATTACGCACCGAAAATCTTTGAGATTGCGGGTTTCTCTAACACCACTGAGCAGATGTGGGGCACAGTCATTGTGGGTCTGGTCAATGTGCTGGCGACCTTCATCGCGATTGGTCTGGTGGATCGTTGGGGCCGTAAGCCAACGCTGATTCTGGGCTTTATGGTGATGGCGGCAGGCATGGGCATTTTGGGTACGATGCTGCATATTGGCATTGATTCTCAGGGCGCGCAGTACTTCGCCATTGGCATGCTGCTGATGTTTATCGTTGGTTTTGCAATGTCTGCCGGTCCGCTGATCTGGGTACTGTGTTCTGAAATTCAACCGCTGAAAGGCCGCGATTTCGGTATCACCGTGTCCACCACCACTAACTGGATTGCGAACATGATTGTGGGCGCTACCTTCCTCACGATGCTGAACACCTTGGGCAACGCGTCGACCTTCTGGGTCTATGCCCTGCTGAACCTGTTCTTCATCCTGCTGACGGTAATGCTGATTCCGGAGACCAAGAACATCTCGCTGGAACACATCGAACGCAACCTGATGAAAGGCAAAAAGCTGCGTGATATTGGTTCTCAGAACTAATTAGCAAGCAACAACGGCGGGAAAGTCCCGCCGTTTTCTTTTCCAATATTGAGTTCCCGCCCGCGCCCGCTTATTCTTGGCCCCATGAAAACACCTCGTCTTCCCATCGCGCTACAGCAAGCCGTGATGCGCTCGCTGCGCCACTCGCTTGAGTTGGCTAATCAAAAATTAGCGCGCAGCTATCCCGAACCCAAACTGATTTATCAGCAGCGTGGCACCGCAGCTGGCACCGCCTGGCTAGAAAAGTGGGAAATCCGTCTAAATCCCGTTTTGCTGTTAGAGAATCAACAAGCCTTTATTGATGAAGTGGTGCCGCATGAGCTGGCTCATCTGCTGGTGTGGAAACATTTTGGTCGGGTTGCGCCCCATGGCAAAGAGTGGAAATGGATGATGGAAAGCGTGCTTGGCGTGCCTGCCCAGCGTACTCACCGCTTTGAGGTGGAATCGGTGCGCAGTCGCACCTTCAACTACCGCTGTCAGTGCCAGCAGCATCATCTCACTGTGCGTCGTCATAATCGCGTCGTGCGTGGAGAAAGCGAATATCGCTGCGTGAGCTGCGGCAGTCTGTTAAAGCCAGGCGACTATTTGCCATCCTGACCAGGATTCTCATTCCGCGTGATTCCTCATTCTGTTACCCTGCCGCCCTTTTTGGCTCTACGTAGATTGTTGGAATATGTCTCGCAAAATTATTGTTGCTGTTTCGCTGTTATTTGCCCCGTTTGTTGCCAGCGCCCTAAGCCTGAATAACTATCATCAAAACAACTTCCAGCAGGCCAAAGCCTATGCGGCGCAAATCAATGCTGATGCGCCAGGAACGTTTTACTGTGGCTGTAAAATCAACTGGCAGGGGAAAAAAGGCGTCCCCGATCTCAACAGCTGTGGCTACAAGGTTCGTAAAAATGCGAATCGCGCCAAGCGGATTGAATGGGAACACGTCATGCCAGCGTGGGAGTTTGGTCATCAGCGCCAGTGTTGGCAAAACGGTGGACGCAAGAATTGCAGTAAAGATGCTGAATATCGCCGAATCGAAACCGATCTGCACAACCTGCAACCTGCGGTGGGTGAAGTAAATGGCGATCGCGGGAATCTGGCATACAGCCAATGGAACGGCGGTGAGCAGCCTTATGGACAATGCGGTATGAAAGTCGATTTCAAAAATAAGATTGCCGAGCCGCCAGCGCGCGCGCGGGGGCTATTGCGCGGACCTATTTCTATATGCGCGATCAATATCATCTGCGCCTTTCTCGTCAGCAAACCCAGCTATTTACCGTATGGAACAAGCTTTATCCCGTTACGCCATGGGAGTGTGAACGTGACAAACGCATCGCTCGCATACAGGGTAATCACAATCCTTATGTGCAGCAGGCTTGCCAGCGCTAAAATCCCTGCCCTAAACTAGTTGTTTCTTCTATTCCGCCGCGTAATACAGCGCGGCGTTCAGTTCTCAGGAACCTTATGCGCATACCTCGCATTTATCAGGCCGAACCGCTTAGCGTAGGCAGTGAAATTACGCTGGATGAAGACGCATCCAATCATGTAGGCCGCGTGCTGCGCATGACCAGCGGTCAACGCCTTGAACTGTTTGATGGCACTAATCTGACTTTTGCAGCAGAGATCACGCATGTTGATAAAAAGCGTGTAAAAGTAACTGTTTTAGAGAGTCAACCCGATGATCGTGAATCACCGCTGTTTATGCATTTGGGCCAGGTGATGTCACGCGGTGAAAAGATGGAATTCACCATTCAGAAATCGATTGAGCTCGGCGTTAATGTCATCACGCCCTTGTTTTCCGAACGCTGCGGCGTAAAGCTGGATGCTGAAAGGCTGGCGAAGAAGATTCAGCAGTGGCAGAAAATTGCGATTGCGGCTTGCGAGCAGTGTGGTCGCAACCGCGTGCCGGAAATTCGCGAAGCCATGACGCTGGAAGCCTGGTGTGCAGAAGCTGATGAAGGATTGAAACTTAACCTTCATCCACGCGCCAGCCACAGCATCAACACGTTGCCGCAACCGGTTAAGCGAGTACGCTTGTTGATTGGCCCAGAAGGCGGCCTTTCCGCAGAAGAGATCGCAATGACAGCGCAACACGATTTTACTGACATTCTGCTTGGCCCACGGGTGTTACGCACCGAAACAACCGCGCTGACGGCCATTACGGCACTTCAGGTGAGGTTTGGTGACCTGGGTTAAGCGATAATTTCTAAGACGCACGCAGCACACACGGCGTCCTGACTGTTCAGCCCAACGCTGACGCATGGAACGAGACGGTAAATGCCGCCTCATTGAGGAGATAATAATGATTAAGCTTGGCATCGTGATGGACCCCATCTCGTCCATCAACATTAAAAAAGACACCAGCTTCGCCATGTTGCTGGAAGCACAGCGTCGTGGTTATGAAATTCACTACATGGAGATGGGCGATCTCTCGCTGCGTGGCGGCGTCTCCTATGCTCGCACGCGTCTGCTGAGCGTCGACCAAAACTATGACAAGTGGTATGAGTTCGGCAGCGAGCAAGAGATTGAACTCTCTGAGCTGAATGTTGTACTGATGCGTAAAGATCCGCCGTTTGATACGGAATTCATTTACGCGACCTATATTCTGGAGCGCGCAGAAGAGTTGGGTACGCTGATCGTGAACAAGCCGCAAAGCCTGCGTGACTGTAACGAAAAGCTGTATACCGCATGGTTCGCGGAGTTCACGCCAGATACGCTGGTAACTCGCAATAAAGAGAAGCTGCGCGCGTTCTGGCAAGAGCACGGTGACATCATCATGAAGCCGCTGGATGGCATGGGTGGCGCGTCAATTTTCCGTGTGAAAAAAGATGATCCTAACTTTTCAGTGATTGTTGAAGCCCTGACTAACCACGGAAGTTACTTCTGCATGGCACAAAACTTTATCCCGGCGATTAAAGAAGGCGACAAACGCGTTCTGGTCATCGACGGTGAGCCTGTGCCTTATTGCCTGGCGCGCATCCCACAAGGGGTGAAACCCGCGGTAATCTCGCCGCTGGCGGACGTGGCGAAGCGCGTCCGTTAAGCGAAAGCGATTGGGAAATTGCCCGTCGCGTGGGTCCAACGCTGAAAGCAAAAGGGCTGATTTTTGTAGGCTTGGACATCATCGGTGATAAACTGACTGAAGTGAACGTGACCAGCCCAACATGCGTGCGTGAAATTGAAGCAGCATTCCCGATCTCCATCACCGGCATGTTGATGGATGCTATCGAGAAGCGTCTGGGCTGAGCATGACGTCGGAGCTCTGCTCCGTGATCAACCCAACACCGGCGCGGCAACTGCGCGCCGGTTATTTTTGGTACATCGAGTGAGAATGAATTTACAGCATCATTTTTTGATTGCCATGCCTTCGCTGCAAGACCCTTTCTTTAAACGTTCTGTGGTTTACGTGTGTGAACACAATGAAGAAGGGGCGATGGGACTGATCGTCAACAAGCCCATGGAAAACCTGACGGTGGAAGGCATTCTTAAAAAGCTCAAGATCTCTTCTGAAGATCGCGATCCTGCTATCAAGCTGGACAAACCGGTGTTTACCGGCGGTCCGTTAGCGGAAGATCGCGGCTTTATCCTGCACTCTGCACAACGCATTTTTACCTCCAGTATTCGCATCTCTGATACCACCATTATCACCACCTCGCGTGATGTGCTGGAAGCGATTGGTACACAATCACAGCCAGAAAACGTGTTGGTAGCACTGGGTTACTGTGCCTGGGAAAAAGACCAACTGGAGAACGAACTCATGGAGAATGCCTGGCTGACCACGCCCGCCAACAGCAATATTTTGTTTAAAACGCCCATTTCTGAGCGATGGCGTGAAGCAGCGCGCAGTATTGGCGTTGATATTCACAACATGGCCAGCGACGCCGGACACGCCTGATGTCAAATCAAACACTGTTAGGTTTTGATTTCGGCACTAAGAGCATTGGCGTGGCGATAGGTCAGCAACTCACCGGTAGCGCCCGCCCGCTCGCAGCGCTTAAAGCGCAGGATGGCACGCCAGACTGGCTACAAATCGAAAAGCTGTTGAAAGAGTGGCAGCCCGATTTTGTGGTTGTCGGATTGCCGCTGAATATGGACGGCACCGAGCAAGAGTTAACCGCGCGAGCACGTAAGTTTGCTAATCGGCTGCATGGCCGCTTTGGCGTTCGTGTTGAGCTGCAAGATGAACGTCTGAGTACGGTAGAAGCACGTGCTGGCTTGTTTGAACGCGGCGGTTATCGTGCGCTAAACAAAGGTTCAGTCGATTCGCAATCAGCGGCGATCATTCTGCAAGACTGGTTTGAAACGCACTACTAAGCATAATCATCACCTAACTTATCCATGACCCGCACCCCCGCGCTTACTCAGCAATGAAGCGCGGCACGTCACGGTGTGTCCTTAATGAGCCCTTCCGCCTTTCGTGCCAGTAAACTCTGCTCAAAGGTCTGCATACCCGCTTGCGCGCCGGTTTGGAGAACACCAGGAATTTGATGCATCTTGCCTTCCCTGATTAAATTCGCCACTGCGGGCGTTGCTATCAGGACCTCAAACAAGCCAATGCGTTGACCTTCGAGTGAGGGCACTAATCGCTGAGCGATCACCGCTTTAAGACTGCCCGCCAGTTGCGTACGCACCAGATTTTTCTCCTCAGCGGAAAAGAGATCGACCAACCGATCAACCGCCTGCGCAGCGCCGCGCGTATGCAACGTTGCCAGCACCAGATGCCCGGTCTGCTGCTGCTGTCAGCGCCTGTCGAATCGTGTCGCTGTCGCGCAGTTCGCCCAATAAAATCACATCAGGATCTTCACGTAATGCCGCTTTAATCCCCTGGTTAAAAGCAGTGCAATGCACACCAATTTCTCGCTGCTGAATCAGTGATTGCTGGCTGTTATGAATAAACTCAATGGGATCTTCTAGCGTGATGATGTGCCGCGCCTGCTGTCTGTTGAGCGCATCGACCATCGCTGCCAGCGTAGTGGATTTGCCGCTGCCGGTCGCGCCAGTGATCAAAATCAGTCCCTCCTCTTTTTCCAACAGCAAGGGCACAATAGCGGGTAAGCGCAAGCTCGCCAGCGTTGGACACTGGTTGGCAATAGTGCGTAATGCCAAAGACAAGCCTTGCCGCTGGCGGAAGAGATTGGCACGCAGTCGCTGTCCACCCGGCAAACTCAAGGCGAAATCAAGCTGACCTTCGGCTTCAAGCTGCCGCCGCTGCGGATCGTCCAGCCATTGCTCAATAAACGTATCCATCCACGCCGCGCTGACTTTCGGCCAGTCGGGTATCGCTTCCAACCTGCCCTGCCGTCGCCAGTAAGGCAAATGTCCGCTGCAAAGGTGCAGATCGGCGGCGTTATGCTTTACACTAAGGCCCACCATTTCATCCAGATTCATAATTTCTCCTGACTATGACCTCAATCCAGCACAACCTACAGCAAGTGCGGCAGCGTATCGCTGCCGCTGCCGCGCGTTGCGGCAGAGCGCCAGAAGAAATCACCTTACTTGCAGTAAGCAAAACTAAACCTGCGAGCGCCGTCGAAGAAGCCGCCGCAGCCGGGCAAATTCCCTTTGGGGAAAATTACGTGCAGGAAGGGGTTGAAAAGGTTCAGACACTGGCCGCACATCCTCATTTGGAATGGCACTTCATTGGTCCGTTGCAGTCCAATAAAAGCCGTTTGGTGGCGGAAAACTTTGCCTGGTGTCATACCGTTGATCGCCAGCGTATTGCGCAGCGCCTGAATGACCAGCGTCCGTTAACGTTGCCGCCGCTTAATGTGTTAATTCAGGTAAATATCAGTGACGAGAACAGCAAATCTGGCATCATGCTGGAGGCCCTTTCCGAGCTGGCGCAGCAAATAGCAGAATTGCCGCAGCTGCGATTGCGTGGATTAATGGCCATTCCCGCACCAGAAAGTGATTACGATCGGCAGTTGGCGGTATGCCAGCAGATGGC
This sequence comes from Candidatus Pantoea bituminis, assembly GCF_018842675.1. Taxonomy (NCBI): domain Bacteria; kingdom Pseudomonadati; phylum Pseudomonadota; class Gammaproteobacteria; order Enterobacterales; family Erwiniaceae; genus Pantoea; species Candidatus Pantoea bituminis. Next base: position 584,811 of record NZ_JAGTWO010000004.1, on the reverse strand, counting down.
CGACGCGTTCCAGGAGTTGAAACAGCATTATGCCGATGTCGACACACTCTCTTTGGGGATGAGTGATGATATGGAAGCCGCTATTGCCGCAGGCAGCACCATGGTGCGCATCGGCACTGCAATCTTTGGCGCGCGAGATTACGCGAGCAAACCACAACAATAATTGAGGAACTTCATGTTAACAATGACGTTTTTAGTCAAAACGCTGATCGATCTCTACGTCATGGTGCTGCTGCTGCGCATCTGGATGCAGTGGTCCCGCTGTGATTTTTACAACCCGCTGGCGCAGTTTGTCGTCAAGATTACTCAGCCTATTATCAAGCCGTTACGCCGTATCATTCCTGCGTTAGGGCCGATTGATACCGCTTCGCTGCTGCTGGCTTTTGTGCTGACTACACTCAAATATCCGATCCTGCTATTGATTCAAGTGGGCGTATTCTCGCTTGATCCTACCAACCTGCTGGTTGGCCTGCTGTCGCTGGTGAAATCTGCCGGTTATCTGGTGTTCTGGGTCATTATCATTCGCTCTCTCATGAGCTGGATTAGCCAAGGCCGCGGCCCTGTCGATCAGGTGCTGATTCAACTGACCGAACCCTTGATGGCGCCCATTCGCCGTATTCTGCCTGCTATGGGCGGCATCGACTTCTCAGCGATGATCGTGATTCTGGTGTTGTATGCCCTGAACTTCCTCGGCATGGACCTGTTCCCAGGTCTCTGGTATTTGCTGTAATCGAATTAACTGGAACTGTTATGCAAAAAGTTGTGCTCGCTACCGGTAATCCCGGCAAAGTACGTGAACTGGCGGACCTGCTGTCCGCCTTTGGCCTGGATATCGTGGCGCAAACCGAGCTTGGCGTGGAATCCGCTGAAGAAACCGGTCTGACCTTTATCGAAAACGCCATTCTCAAAGCGCGTCATGCGGCGCAAATTACTGGTTTACCCGCCATTGCCGATGACTCGGGTTTGGCGGTAGATGCGCTTGGCGGCGCGCCGGGCATCTATTCGGCCCGCTACGCTGGCGAAGAGGCCAGCGATCAGCAGAACCTTGAGAAGCTGCTCGCAGCGATGGAAAATGTTCCCGACGATCAGCGTCAGGCGCAATTCCATTGCGTGCTGGTTTATCTGCGCCATGCTGAAGATCCTACACCGCTGGTGTTTCACGGCAGTTGGGAAGGTGAAATCACGCGTGCTTCAGCGGGTGTCGGTGGCTTCGGCTACGATCCCATTTTCGCCGTTCCGGCTTTAGGTAAAACCGCCGCTGAGCTGAGCAAAGCGGAAAAAGGCGCGGTTTCTCATCGGGGTAAAGCATTGACGCTGTTGCTGGAAGCGATGCGTAATGCCTAATTTGCCGCCACTCAGTCTCTATATCCACATTCCATGGTGCGTACAGAAATGTCCCTACTGTGATTTCAATTCCCATGCGTTGAAAGATGAGATGCCGCACGTTGAGTATGTGCAGCATTTACTCAACGATCTGGATAACGATCTGCCGCTGATAAATGGACGAGAAGTCCGTACCATTTTTATCGGTGGCGGCACGCCAAGCTTGTTAAGCAGCAACGCGATGCAGATGCTGATGGATGGCGTACGTGAGCGTCTGACGCTGGCGGCTGGCGCTGAAATCACCATGGAAGCGAATCCTGGCACGGTAGAAGCCGATCGTTTCAGTGCTTACCAGCGCGCCGGTATCAACCGCATTTCCATCGGGGTGCAGAGCTTTAGCCCGCAGAAGCTTCAACGTCTGGGACGCATTCACGGCCCAGAAGAGGCGAAGCGCGCCGCTCATCTCGCTGAAGGACTGGGACTGCGCAGCTTCAATCTTGATTTAATGCACGGCTTGCCTGACCAAACGCTTGAGGAAGCGCTCGACGATCTGCGTCAGGCAATTGCGCTGAATCCGCCGCATTTGTCGTGGTATCAGTTGACCATCGAGCCAAACACACTGTTTAGTTCGCGTCCGCCGGTACTGCCCGATGACGATGCGCTGTGGGATATCTTCGAGCAGGGAGATCAACTCCTGACCGCAGCCGGTTATCAGCAATATGAAACCTCGGCTTACGCCAAACCGGGTTATCGCTGTGAACACAATCTCAATTATTGGCGTTTTGGTGATTACCTCGGTATCGGGTGCGGTGCACACGGCAAGTTAACCCAACCCGATGGCCGCATTGTGCGCACGGTGAAAACCAAGCATCCACGCGGTTTCATGAAAGGCACTTATCTGGATAAGCAGTACGAGGTTGCCGATGCCGAAAAGCCGTTCGAATTTTTCATGAATCGTTTCCGTTTGCTGGAAGCGGCACCACGCCATGAATTTTCGCTTTATACCGGCTTAGCGGAAGAGGTCATTCGTCCACAGATAGACGCAGCCATTGCGGCAGGCTATGTGATTGAGACTGAAGAGCACTGGCAGATCAGTGAGAAAGGAAAATTGTTTCTGAATTCGCTATTAGAACTGTTTTTAGCCGAAGAATAGCGGCGAAAAGAAATAATGAAGCCTCAGTCCGAACTTTCAGGCTGAGGCTTTTATTTATTTTTTCAGACCGCTAACCAAGCCCTTACGCTGATCCTCTAGCGTAATAACGCGATTACACACTTCATGACCGAAGTTCTTGAAATCCTGCTCCTGATTGCTCCACTCAGCCTGAATTGACTGCTGAAGCCCGCCAAGATTACCCATAATCGCCTGCAACGGATTGCTGCCGTTGACGGCCTGCTTACTGCCCATCTCGTTCAGGCTGTCCTGCATCACGCCGCCTAACGTGGTTTGCACCAGTTGTTCGCCGTCTGCACGTACTTGATCAATCGCCTGATGATGGAAGGTTAAACCATCGGCACGATGTTCAATAATGCGGTTCATCTGCTGCTTCAGCTGACTATTGAGCGTAGTCAGGCGATTACGCACGTTGCTGTTCGCACCCAGTTTCTCAACAATGACGCGATCCAGCGCCACGCGGCTCTTTTCAAGGCGTGACGTTGCGCCACTATCGATCCAAGGCAGATCACGGCGTAAACCATTCTGGTAATCAATTGCTTTCTGGCGGCTGGCATTATCCACTGTCACTGGCTGACCATTGAATGTTATGTCACCCTGCGGCGTGATTTCCAGATTGCCGTTAGTTCCCACCACCTGCACGCTCTGCGGCTTAATGACGACATCATCTTGAGGTTTCACGCTGCACTCATAGGCAGCCTGAGCCTGTGTTGCCGCCAGCAGCAGCGCAGCAAGAACCGTTTTACGAACCATAAACTCTCCCGATCTTACTGAAACCATAACGACAGGTCTGCCGTGCGTCGCAGCGAATTGGATGCCGACCAGCGCAGCGCATTCGGCGCGTACATAAGTACGTGAGAATACGAGCCCTGCACCATGCTCAAGTCGCCAGTAAGCCAGGCAGATATAGAACTTAGTCCCACCAGATATCGAAGAGTTCAGTCACTTGCACATCGTGCAGGTTGCGATCCTGTAACCATTTGCGCACCAGTTCACGGTGCTCATCGGTGCATTTACCGTCTTTCTGCAGGCAAACCAGCCCTTCCCACGCCAGATAACCACTGCCGTCAAACGCCAGGCCATTTGGATCAATCGCTTCATTAATAAACTGATTCAGCGTTTCATCGATTTCAGTTTCAGACGTGCCTTCGGCAAAGCGCCAGGCAACAGAAAAACCGAGTTCCTGAAATTCATCGATATGCATTTTTTTACGTAAACGGCGGCTGCGTTGTGTGGCCATTATTTCACCCTCTCAAACATTAAATCCCATACGCCATGGCCTAAACGCTGCCCGCGTTGCTCAAATTTAGTCAGTGGACGCGTCTCAGGACGCGGCACGTAATCCTGACTTTCGGACTGATTCTTATAACCGTCGATGCTGTTCATGATTTCCAGCATATGAACCGCGTAGGCTTCCCAGTCAGTCGCCATGTGGAACACGCCGCCCAGCTTCAGCTTACGCATAACCAGCTCGGCAAACGGCACTTGTACAATGCGACGCTTGTTGTGGCGCGCTTTGTGCCAGGGATCGGGGAAAAAAGTTGCACCATACGCAGCGAATTATCTGGGATCATCTTCTCCAGCACTTCCACCGCGTCATGGCACATCACGCGCAGATTCTCTACGCCCGCCTCTTTTGCTGCACCCAGACATGCGCCTACGCCCGGCGCATGAACTTCTATACCCAGGAAATTCTGATGTGGGGTGTTTTGCGCCATAGTCACCAGAGAAGCGCCCATGCCAAAACCAATTTCCAGGGTAATCGGTGCTTCACGACCAAAGAGTTGCAGCAGATCGATGGGCTCCGGCTGGTATTCTACGCCCATCTCCGGCCAGTAATTATCGAGCGCCATCTGCTGGCCTTTGGTCAAGCGGCCCTGGCGGCGTACAAAACTGCGAATGCGGCGCAATGGGCGCCCATTCTCATCAAATTCTGGGGTGATGACGTCATTAATCATGTCGAAGCCTGCTGGTTAGCCTGTTCTGGGAAACGGGCATTATGCAAAGTTCATAAGCAGAAGCAAGCCTTTGCCATCTTCCGGTTTACACTCAGATGCGCATGTGCTGGAATTCCTGCCTGAGTGTAGAGTAACCACGGAAAATTTCCTTCTTATGATGCAAGCGCCGCAGTTCGCGCAACAGGTGCTGGATTGGTATCAGCGCTTTGGCCGCAAAACCCTGCCGTGGCAGCTAGAGAAAACACCTTATAAAGTGTGGCTGTCCGAAGTGATGTTACAGCAAACCCAGGTTGCTACTGTTATTCCCTATTTCGAACGCTTTATGGCACGTTTTCCTACGGTCAGCGATTTAGCCGCTGCGCCGTTAGATGAAGTGCTGCATCTGTGGACCGGTTTAGGCTACTACGCGCGTGCGCGCAATCTGCACAAAGCGGCGAAACAGATTGTTGATGTGCACAAAGGCGTATTTCCACGCAATTTTGATGATGTCGCGGCGCTGCCTGGCGTAGGCCGTTCAACGGCAGGCGCGGTGTTGTCGTTGTCGCTTGGACAACATTTCCCCATCCTTGATGGCAACGTGAAGCGCGTGCTGGCACGGTGCTACGCGGTAGCGGGATGGCCGGGTAAAAAAGAGGTCGAAAAGCGTTTATGGCAGATCAGCGAAACCGTTACGCCTGCTGAAGGCGTCAGTGAGTTCAATCAGGCGATGATGGATCTCGGCGCCATCGTTTGCACCCGATCAAAACCGAAATGCGAAATCTGTCCGCTTAACAATGGTTGTATAGCTTATGCCAACAGCAGTTGGTCGAGCTACCCAGGTAAAAAGCCGAAACAAATCCTGCCAGAGCGCAGCGGCTGGTTCCTGATGATCCAGCATGGCGATGACGTCTGGCTGGAGCAGCGTCCGCCAGTGGGATTATGGGGTGGCCTGTTTTGCTTCCCGCAGTTCACCACCGAAGAGGCGCTGATTGACTGGTTAATCGCGCGGGGTATTCACGCAAAACCGCAGCAGCTGACCGCTTTTCGCCATACCTTCAGCCACTTCCATTTGGACATCGTGCCAATGTGGCTGGCATGGCCTTCTGTCGGGTCGGCGATGGATGAAGCGGACGGTCTCTGGTATAACTTAGCGCAGCCACCGGCAGTGGGATTAGCCGCACCTGTCGAGCGACTTTTGCACGAGTTGCGCCATCCCCAGCAACTGGCTTTGCACAGTTGTGAGATCAATGAGGAAGAATAATGAGCCGCACTATTTTTTGTACCTTTTTACAACGCGACGCTGAAGGCCAAGACTTTCAGCTCTACCCTGGCGAACTGGGCAAACGCATTTACAACGAGATTTCTAAAGAAGCCTGGCAGAAATGGATGGCCAAGCAGACCATGCTAATCAACGAGAAAAAGCTCAGCATGATGAATCCAGAAGACCGCAAAGTGCTGGAAAAGGAGATGGTTAATTTCCTGTTTGAAGGCAAAGACGTGCACATTGAAGGCTACACGCCGCCAGAAGCGTAAACATTTTTGGCCTCCTCGTTGAGGCCGTTATCCAGGTCAGGCATATATTTCCAATGAATAAAAGATTGATAGCCCTGCTGGTGATTGCACCACTTTTGGCTTCCTGCTCCGGAAAAAACAGCAGTCTCACGAAGAATGGGTTAAAGACACCAACGGGTTTGACATTTTGATGGGGCAGTTCGCCCATAACATCGAGAACATTTGGGGTATTAATGAGGTTCTGATCGCCGGACCGAAAGATTACGTCAAGTACAGCGACAACTATTACACCCGCAGTCATATCAACTTTGAAAGCGGTAGCATCACGATTGAAACCATCGCGGGCACCGATCCCATGGCCAGTTTGCGCCAGGCGATCGTTACCACGCTGTTGATTGGTGAAGACCCTGGCAACGTTGACCTCTATTCAGATGCCAACGATATCGTGATCAGCAAAGAGCCGCTGCTGTATGGTCAGGTACTGGATAACACGGGACAGGCCATTCGCTGGCAAGGTCGCGCTGAAAACTTTGCTGACTATTTGATCCAAAATAAGCTGAAGCGCCGCACTTCGGGCCTGCATGTGATTTACTCGATCACCATTCCGATGGTGCCGAACCACCTCGACAAACGTGCGCATAAATATTTGCCGATGGTGCGCAAATCTGCTGAAGAGTATGGCGTGGATGCCTCACTGATTTTAGCGATCATGCAAACTGAATCGAGTTTTAACCCCTATGCGGTTAGCCACTCTGATGCGCTGGGCTTGATGCAGGTTGTGCAGCATACCGCCGGCGTTGATGTGTTCCGCATGAAGGGCAAATGGGGCAAACCGAGCCGCAGCTATTTGCTTGATCCCGAGAACAACATTGATGCGGGAACGGCTTATCTCTCGATTCTGCAGAAGAGTTATTTAGGCGGAATTCAGGATCCGTTGTCACGTCGCTATGCGGTTATTACCGCCTATAACGGCGGTGCAGGCAGCGTATTACGGGTCTTCTCCAGTGATAAGGATCGTGCGTTCAATATCATCAATGGTATGTCGCCGAACGAGGTTTATCAGACGCTGACCAAGCAGCACCCCAGCTCTGAATCGCGTCGTTATCTGACCAAAGTGAGCACTGCGCAACGCAGCTACCGGCAGTTTTAATCAGTCTCGGGCTCAAGCCCGAGAGAAAACAGACGTTTCGTCCGTCAGGCCGTGGGAAAAATGACACTGCCTCATTGCCTGGCGAACGAAACGTGCTCACCCGGTTACGGTAATAACAAAAGGCTGGCGGGCCACAACCCGCCGCAGCCCAGGCTCGTCCTAGCAGCCAGCCACCATCATATTTGCGACTAAGTATTTGTTTCCAGTCCTGTCTTCTTCAGTGTAAACACCCTGCAATTCAGGTGAGAAACCTGGCAACAAATTCACGCCCTCTTCCAGAGCCAGGAAATAACGCTGTACCGCTCCGCCCCATACTTCACCCGGCACAACGCACAGCACGCCCGGCGGATACGGCAACGCACCTTCAGCGGCAATTCGCCCTTCGGCTTTGGCAATCGGCACCAGTTCAACGTCACCGCGAATGTACGCCTGATGCGCATCCTGCGGATTCACTTTCACCGCTGGCAAGCCCTCCTCACGGAACATCATGCGCTGCAAACCTTTCACGTCATGACTGACATAGAGATCATGCATCTCCTGACATAAGCGACGTAGCGTGTATCCAGCATAACGTTTAGCATTCTTGCGATAGATAGTTGGCAGCACTTCAGCCAGTGGCGCATCCTCTTTCACATGCTGCTCGAATTGTGCCAGCATCGTTACCAAATGCGCCATTTTCTCTGGGCTTTCCGCAGGCGTCAGCAGGAACAGAATTGAGTTAAGATCGCACTTTTCTGGCACGATACCATTCTCGCGCAGGTAGTTAGCCAGAATGGTTGCGGGTATGCCGAACGCTGCATATTCGCCGCTCGCTGCATCAATACCGGGCGTAGTCAGCAGTAATTTGCAGGGATCAACACGATACTGATCGCGATCGTAGCCGGCAAAACCGTGCCATTTCGCGCCAGGTTCGAAGCTAAAATAGTGCAGATCGCGAGCAATCTCTTCTGTAGGCGCATCTTGCCAGGCTTGACCTTTTACGGTTTCCGGTACGAACGGCAGGATCATTTCACAGCGCTCAAAGATCGCTTTACGCGCCTCAATACCGATCATCACGCACTCATCCCACATGCGACGACCTGCATCGCCCTGATGCATTCTGGCGTTGATATCCAGTGCGGCGAACAGCGGATAAAACGGGCTGGTCGAGGCGTGCAGCATGAACGCGTTGTTCAGACGTTTGTGCGGACAAAAACGCTTTTGCCCGCGAATATGGTTATCTTTTTTGTGAATCTGCGAGGTCTGCGAAAAGCCCGCCAGCTGCTTATGCACTGACTGCGTGACAAAAATGCCGGGATCGTTTTCATTCAGTTCCAGCGTCAGCGGTGAACACCCTTCCATTAGCGGAATAAACTGTTCGTAGCCTAGCCACGCTGAATCAAACAGGATGTAGTCGCAGAGATGGCCGATGCGATCCACCACTTGACGCGCGTTATAAACCGTACCGTCGTAAGTGCCGAGCTGAATAATGGCGAGTCTAAACGGACGTGCATCGTTAGCACGCTGCGGGGCAACCTTCTGGATTTGCTGACGCAGATAATCCTCATCAAAACAGTGCGCATCAATGCCGCCGATAAAGCCAAACGGATTGCGGGCTGCCTCCAGATAAACCGGCGTAGCACCCGCCTGAATCAGCGCACCATGATGATTGGATTTGTGATTATTACGATCAAACAGCACCAAATCACCCCGCGTCAGCAGCGCGTTGGTCACCACTTTGTTGGCACTTGACGTGCCGTTCAGTACGAAATAGGTTTTATCAGCGTTAAAGACTTTGGCCGCATACTTCTGCGCGTCTTTCGCTGAGCCTTCATGGATCAGCAGGTCGCCCAGTTTTACGTCGGCGTTGCACATGTCTGAACGAAATACGTTTTCGCCATAGAAATCATAGAACTGCCGTCCTGCCGGATGCTTTTTAAAGAACGCCCCGCCCTGATGTCCCGGACAGGCAAAAGTACTGTTTTGCATGTCGACATATTTGGTCAGGGTTTCAAAAAATGGCGGCAGCAGCTCAGATTCATAGGCCTGCGCAGCGGCTTCCAGCGCAGCCCACTCTTCGGGCTCGCCGTTTAATTCGCCAGTGACGCCAGGCAAATGCAGCACTTCTTCTTCAAAGGCATTGGTCACGAAGACCGGCAAATTGAAACCGGTGTGGCGTAACAGTGCCAGTACGCCACTGCGCGTATCAGCCAAAGAGACGACAACAGCCGCCACGTCGGTAAAATCAGTGTTGTCCAGCGTCACCACGTCGCGCGCGGTGTTGAGAGTCAAGTTAGGCGCCACAGCGGCGCTGGCAGCAATTTTTAGTGGTGTCATAGCACAAATCCCTAGCGTCAAGGATGAGTGGGTGCCAGAGGCACAGCAATGGGGATGATTCCCCGGCGAATAACGTCAGACGGATTAAACCGATAGACATCAGTAAAGTCAGATGAGCTCTGCCCTTACGCATGTCCAACAGCGTACGTCAGGCTGGCCTCACCGCATGGTGAGCGAGGAGTGTGTCACTGAAATGATCGAGGGAAACAGCGCGCGCTTTCGCAGTAGCGAACGGGAACCAGTGCAAATGCGCATTGTACCGGCCATGGCGGCGTCCTCTGTAAAGATGAAAATGGGTGTCAAAAATTGGCGGTCATGATGTCACTTTTTTAAACAGCGACAACCCGCCAGCGATAATTAATCAGTCAAAATGATAAAAACACAAGCCCTTGATAAATAATAATTTATCAAAATAACCAGAGAGTAAAACGCTTAAATATCTGCACCTTATGCAAATTTATGCAGCTGCGCATAAGGTGCAGTTACGTGCTACAACCAGTGTTGCGCCCGAATCCGTTCACCGTCACTAAAGCGTGATAAGCGGAAAGGATGAGGATCTACCGAGGGCGTGCTGCCTAATACGAGATCAGCCATGAGCTGCCCAGCGCCTGGCGCAATACCAAAGCCGTGACCAGAAAATCCAGTAGCGACGTAAAGTCCTTTCACTTCCTCTACCGCAGAGATCACGGGGATCGCATCAGGCAGAGTATCGATCAAACCGCCCCAACTTTGTGCTACCGGCAAATTGGCCAGCGGCGGCAACACGTTGCCGAGAGCCTCCCGCATCCGCTGAACAATAGCTGGATCGATTTGTGGCTCCAGCACGCGAACCGCCTCATACACCGATCGCTTATCTTCCACGCCAGGCCGCCAGTTAACTAATTCATCGACAAAGCGTTTGCCTAAACGCAGCTTCAGCGCCTGGCGCTCAACCCAGTACGCCGGCATAAACAGTGGGCTGAAACGCAGCGAATCGGTCGTGATATCAGCGGTATTGGTGGCAGAACTGGCAACGGTTAACCCCCGTCCAGCCGTTTGCGTAACGCTACGCTACCAAAACTGGCGCAAACGCCTGGATCGAAATCCACTGGCCGGGTGCGCAACACGGTAGATAAAACCTTCAGCTGCGGAAGCGTGACATCCAGCCCTTGCAGCAGCAATCGCGTCCAGGCACCACCCGCCGTGACCACTTGCTGACAGCGTATCACGCCATGTTCGGTGATCACCGCATTGACGCGTCCATTGGTGCGTTCGATGGTGCGTACTGCACAATGTTGTTGCAGATTCAGGCCATGCTCCATTGCTTTCAACACCATCGCCGGTGCCGCTTTTTGCGGTTCTGCGCGACCATCCAGCGCGGTAAACAATCCGCCAATGAACTCGCCTTGTAACTGCGGCAGATGCTCATGTAATTGTGACGATGAGAGTAATTCACTGTGAATATCGTGCTGTTTAGCTTCGGCAATCCAGCGTTGATGGCGCGCATATTGCGCTTCGGTACGCGTCCCATAAACGATGCCGTTACGGCGAAAACCGGTTTCACGCCCCAGCGTGGCGTTCATGTTTTCCCATAACTGCATGCTGAGATTGATCAGCGGCAATTCACGCAGATCACGGCCTGTGCGACGACACCACCCCCAGTTACGACTTGATTGTTCAGCCGCTACGGTGCCTTTTTCCAGCAGCACCACGCGAATGCCGCGCTGAACCAGCGACAGCGCCGTAGCAGCGCCAATGATCCCACCTCCAACGATGACGACATCGGTTTCCGTTGGAAAGTTATCTGATGAAGCCACCGCATCAACGCCTGGACCCATGATTGACCTCGTCAGTTAGTAGCTATCTTCTACCGTCCAGTTAACGGGAATTTCGGCGATGCTGGTGGTGCTCGGCAGCTCAAGCACGGTACGCACCAGATGCGCGATATCTTCCGGCTGCGTCATTTTTTCGGCTGAGATTTCAGTGAGTGCTGTTCCCATATCGGTGGCGACAAAACCAGGACAAATCGCCGTGCAGCGGATGCTATCGACATCGCCAATTTTGCGTAATCCGTGGGCCAGCGCTAAGGCGGCAAATTTACTCATTGAGTAGAGGCTGGAACGCTCTGCTTTAACGCGTTTGCCCGACAGCGACACCAACATCACGATGCGTCCGGCGCCGCTGGCTTGCAGATGCGGCCAGACCAGGCGACTCAAGCGCATTGGCGATTTAACGTTAACGTCAAAAGTACGATCAAACTCATCATCACTGGCTTCAAGGATTGAAACGGGCAGCATCATACCGGCGTTGTGAACCACGGCATCAATGCGGCCAAATTTCTCGATAGTCGCGCTGATCCAGGCTTTTTCGCTGTCGGGATCAAAGGCGTCAAAAGCGCAGATCAGCTGGCTTTCTGCATCGGTAACCGGTACATCGTTTGGCGAGCGGCACCCCAAACTCACCGCCCAGCCGTTGGCCAGTAAGTTAGCGGCAATCGCTGCCCCAATACCGCGGCTGGCACCGCTGATGAGTGCGACTTTCTTGCCAGAAATAGACATGTTTTAGCTCCTTGATGTTTGTTATGAGGAAGACGCTGCCCCAGGCTCGCTCTGAAAGCGCATGTGGCAGCATCGCCTTCCCCCGCTTCATGGGAAAAGGCCGGGATGGGGAAAAGCCAGCACAATCCTCTGAGGAAGATCATGCAAAATCCTCGCCTACATCGACGCACGTAATCGCGTATCGAGTGGACTTAGCAGCGGCTCAATTTCTGCCACTTCCTGTTTAAGCAGCGCTACATAGCGCTGACAAACGTCATCATTAAGCCGTGGGGACAAAAAAGTCAGGCCGAGCGAACCGACCACGCCCGCCCCTGCCACGCGGATTGGCACTGCGATACCGGCTATACCCGGAATCAGTTCGCCTGTATCCAACGCGTAACCCTGCTCTGCTGTCTCCGCAATCCACCGCGCTAAACGTGGCGGTGTCAGCATTGGCCAGCTCTCGAGCCGCGCCTGATTTCGCTGCAACATCTCCTGCTGCTGTTCAGTGTCGAGAAACGATAAAATCGCCAGGCTTCCCGGCCCTAATCCCAGCGGCACCGAACCGCCCACCGAGCCGGTCAGCGTTTGCATTTGATATTCACTGTCGTAGCGATCAATACAGACCGAATCATCACGATCGCGTGCCATTAACATGGCCGTTTCGCCGGTCTGCTGGCGCAATCGCTCCAGCGCTGGCTGAAACTGACGGCGCAATCCCGGGCCACGCGCAGCCTTCGCCCCGAAAATGAGTAATTTGGTGCCCAGCCGATAACACTTGTCGCCCTGAATTTTGTGCAGCAACTGATGCTCTACCAGCGAATTCAAAATGCGATGGCAAGTCACTTTATTCAGTCCCGATAATTCGCATAACGATTTCAGCGTTAAGCCTTCACTGCCCGCATCTGCGACAAAATCGAGCAGCGTGACTGCCCGATCAAGTAACTGCACGCCATTTTTTCCCGCGCTATCGCTCATCCTGTTCGCCCCAATAAGTTCCATAATGTGAAACTTTTAATTATAAGATTTCAATATATGGTTTTTTGTTGACTAAATATCTATCAGATTTCATATTCGATTGACAAGTGAGTCGCACTTTTTGCCCATCTGCGAACCCTAAATTGTCTTTAAGACGACAGTAACGCAGTGCAAAAACAACGCGTATCCCTATAAAAAACATCATAAAACCTGCAAACCATCACTACCGAAGGATAAGAAAATGACAAAACATCGTATGCGTTTTCTGGCCACGTCACTATTGCTGCTGGCTGCTCCCGCCATTACCTATGCCGACACGCTTTCTGATATCAAAAGTCGTGGTGTGCTTACCGTCGGCGTGAAAAATGATTATCCACCTTACGGCTACATGGATAACGACGGCAAAACCGTGGGCTTTGAAATCAGCCTGGCGCGCTATATCGCCAACGAATTGCTGGGTTCACCAGACAAAATCAAATTGGTGCCGGTCAATGCGTCCAACCGCATCCAGTTTTTAAACGCGGGTCAGATCGACATGATCATGGCCACGCTGGGCGTGACGCCTGAGCGTGCCAAAGAGATCGACTTCAGTGAAGAGTACGTCTCCGCCGCGGGCCCTTCTATCCTGGCGCGTAAAACTGCGAAATTTACCCAGTGGGAACAGCTGAAAGGCCAGAAAATCTGCGGCATTCAAGGCTCTTACTTCAATAAAACCGTGACCCAGAAGTATGGTCTGCAACTGGTGAACTTTACCGCACTGCCAGAAGCCTATCGTGCATTGCAGGACAACCGTTGCATTGCGATGGTGTTTGACGACATGACGCTGCAAAACAAAACCCATGAGGCGGGCTGGACTGATTACAAAATTGCCGTAAAGCCCTATGAATTCACCCCAATGGCGGGTGGCGTGCGCAAAAATGACACCGCTTTCCTGGCCGCAGTGAACAAAGCGATCGTGAAAGCCGAAGGCGAAAACAAGCTCATCGAATGGGAAAAAGCGTTCGACATGCCGAAATCGCCGTACCTTGAAAAACGTGCAGAAGCGGCTCGCACAGCGGCGAACTAAGGCCTGACTATGTTTGGACTCGACTATTCCTGGCTGCTGGATCCGGTGTATCAGCAGTGGCTATTTCAGGGGTGATACAAACGCTGGAGCTGGCAGCGCTTTGCTCACTGCTGGCGATCCTCATTGGTCTGGCAGGCACGCTGGCGCTGACGTTAAAGCTGCCGTGGCTGGATGCCGCCATTGAGCTGTTTGTTGAGCTGTTCCGCAATACGCCGCCGCTGCTGCAAATGCTGTTCTTTTATTTCACGCTGACGCAGATCGGTTTTACGCAGGAGGATCCGCTAACCGGCTTGCAGGTGCCGCTGGTCAGCGCCTTTATGTCAGCGGCCCTTTCACTCAGCCTGTTTGGTGGCGCGTTGTGCATAGAAGCCTTTCGATCAGGATTCGATGCTATTCCTAAAGCCACGCTGGAAGCGGCGCGTTCACTCGGCTACTCGCGCTGGGGCCTGTTTCGTCATGTACAGGTTCCCATTGCATCACGCATCTGCCTGCCGCCGCTGACCAATGTGTTAACCAATCTGTTTAAAACCACCTCGCAAGCGTCGGTGATTACCGTACCGGAACTGATGTACGCCGCCGGACAGATTTATAACGACACCTTCCGCACGCTGGAAGTGATGCTGTTGGTACTGGTGATTTACGTGGTGCTGGTGAGTGCGCTGGTGTGGCTGATTGGCTGGGTTGAACGTCGCCTCGCCTATCCAGGATATGGAGGCTAAACATGGACATGCTTTACCAAAAACGCAAAACCCAGACCAAGCAGGCCTTTTTCATCCTGACGCTGCTGGGTTTACTGTTTAGCATCTTCAACGATCCCGGCGGCGAATGGCATCAGGTTTGGCAGAAACTGCCGCTGCTGCTGACCGGATCGATGCAGGGCTGGCCGCTGAGCGGCGGCTTCGTGCTTAACATCTTTATCAGCATCGTCAGCATGGCGTTCGCCACCGTGCTCGGTCTGTTTCTTGGGCTGGCGATGATGGCGAAACGGCGCTGGTTAAGCCTGCCCGCGCGTGCGGTGATGAACTTTCTGCGTAACGCGCCGTGGTTGGTGCTGCTGTTTTCAATGCTTTATCTGCTGCCTTATCGCGTGGAATTGCTGAGTATTCACTTCACTTTTTCGCCGCTGTTCAAAGCCATTATTGGCTTGAGTTTGCCTACTGCCGCTAACTTCGCCGAAGTGATCCGTGGTGCGGTGAACTCGGTGCACAGCGGACAATGGGAGTCTGCACGCTCGTTTGGTTATAGCCAGTGGCAGATTTATCGCATCGTGATTTTACCGCAGGCGCTGCGCCGCATCATTCCCGGCTGGATGAACCTGTATGCGCTGCTGGCCATTTCCACTGCGCTGGCTACCGTCACTGGCGTGCAAGAGGTCGTTACGCTGCTGCGCACCACGCTGGCAACCGAAAGCGAAAGTACGTTGGTTTATTTCTACGTCACCGTGCTGCTGATGTTCTTCTGCTATTGCTACCCGATCGCCCTGCTGGCGCGTCGACTGGAAAACAACACCAAAGGGGATGCCCTATGATCGATCGCGTCTCGTCCCTGATTGAACTGGACAACATTTATAAATCTTTCGGCAAAACCGACGTATTGAAAGGCATTTCGCTGGAGGTCGCCAAAGGCGAAGCGGTCTGCATTATTGGGCCGTCCGGCTCGGGTAAATCCACCATTCTGCGCTGCATAAATGGTTTGTTGCCGATTGATGAAGGCTTTGTGCGCGTGGGTGAACATCGCGTTCATGAGATCAACAGCGAAAAAGCGATGCGCCCGCTGCGTCATCAAGTGGCGATGGTGTTTCAGCAGTACAACCTTTTTCCGCATCGCACGGTACTCGACAACGTGATGATGGCACCGATGCAAGTATTGAAACATGAGCGTGAAGCGGTGCGCGAGCGCGCGATTCGTCTGCTTGAAAAAGTGCGGCTAAGCGGTAAAGAGAGCCGCTATCCCGGTGAGCTTTCAGGCGGACAGCAACAACGCGTCGCGATTGCGCGTGCGCTGGCGATGCAGCCGGAAATCATTCTGTTCGATGAAGTGACAGCCGCACTCGATCCAGAAACCGTGAAAGAGGTGCTGAATACTATTCGCGAACTGGTGGATGAAGGGCTGACCTGCCTGCTGGTGACGCACGAAATGCGTTTCGCCCGCGAAGTCTCGCATCGGGTTTGCTTTACCGATGCCGGCAAAATTGTGGAGATGGCGCCACCGGCGCAGCTCTTTGACGATCCGCAGGATGCACGCACCCGCGAGTTCCTCGGTCAGGTGTTGTAACAGTGAAGAGAGAGATCATGTCCGATCAGGCCATTTTTACTGAAGATTTCAAAACCACGCCCTATTGGTGGGACGCTGCGCCACCGGAAACCTGTTTGGATGCGCTGCCTGCCCGCGCAGACGTCGTTATTGTTGGCTCCGGCTTCGCCGGTTTAAATGCAGCCGTTGAGCTGGCGCGTCACGGAAAAAACGTGGTGGTGCTGGAGGCTAATGAACTCGGCAGCGGCGGCAGCACGCGCACCGGCGGCATGATCAGCAGCGGACAAAAATTGGTGGTTGGCGGCGCGATAAAAGGCATTCCACCCGACCTGTTTCAGCACATGATTGCCGACTCCATCGCGTCGTTCGCGTTTATTCAGACGTTAGTGCGCAGTGAACAGCTGGATGCCGATCTGTTTATCGGCGGACGCTACTTCGGTGCGCATACGCAGAAGCAGCTTGCCAGCCTGTATGAAATGGGCGATATCCTGCACCGCGTGACGGGCGTAACGGTACACAAAGTGGATCAGGAAAATCAGGCGGCGATCATCGGCTCACGCTTTTATCACGGCGGCATTCTGGTGGATGAATATGGCGGCGTGCATCCTGGTAAGTACAATCGGGCGCTGCGGGCGCTGGCGCGTCAGCACGGCGCGCAGCTGTTTTCACATGCGCGAGTAAAAAGTGTGAAAACAGAAGGCGGCGGCAAAGTGGTGTATACCGAACGCGGCACCGTTCAGGCCGAATCGGTGATTTTCCTGACCAACGGCTATACCGAAAAGGACGCCACGCCAAATCTGGCGAAACGCATTGTGCCGGTGAAGAGTTATCAAATTGCTACTGAGCCTTTGCCGCGAGAGTTACTGGAAAGATTGATTCCCAGCGGCAGGATGATCACCGACAGTCGCCGCGATCTCATTTATACGCGCCCTTCCCCGGACGGCACGCGCCTGCTGTTTGGGTCGCGCCCCGGCATGATGGATTGCGATGAGAAAACGGCGGCGATCCGCATTCGCCAGCGCATGCTGGCGATCTGGCCGGAACTCGCACCCTATCGTATCAGCCACGCGTGGAGCGGGTTTGTAGGAATGACGCGTGATAAAACGGCTTACGCCGGTGAAATGGACAATGCGCGCTTCGCCGTGGGTTGTAACGGCAATGGCGTGGCGCTGATGAGCTGGCTGGGCTTTCGCGCCGCGCAGAAACTGCTTGGCACCGAACCGCGGCCCTTATCGTTTGAACGCAGCAACTTCCGGCCTATTCCACTTTATAACGGTAAGCCATGGTTTGTTCCGCTGGTCAGCGGATGGTATCGACTGCGCGATGCGATTGATAAGGTACGAGATTAGGTGAGTTGGTGCTGGCTGTCCCCCACCTCGGTCCTCCCCCACACGTGGGGGAGGAAGATGCTGCTATATGTTAGTAAGGAAGCGGCTTGTGGCAGCGTCTCCTTCCCCACACGTGGAGGAGGAAGATGCTGCTATATGTTAGTAAGGAAGCGGCTTGTGGCAGCGTCTCCTTCCCCCACACGTGGAGGAGGAAGATGCTGCTATATGTTAGTAAGGAAGCGGCTTGTGGCGGTGCCTCCTTCCCCACACGTGGAGGAGGAAGATGCTGCTATATGTTAGTGAGGAAGTAGCATGTGGCGGTGTCTCCTTACCCACACGTGGAGGAGGAAGATGCTGCTATATGTTAGTGAGGAAGCGGCATGTGGCAGCGTCTCCTTCCCCGTCAAAACGGGGGAAGGTTGGGATGGGGGACAGACGACGCCTCACGTTAAAGGCGCGACGCTGGGATTAACGACACCAATCCCTACCGAAATCCGCCATGGAAGCGTAAACTCGTTGATCTCTTTCCAAACCTGCCGGAGGCTGCATGTTTAAGGCACTGGTCATTGAAAATGACGAACAAGGTTACCGTTCACTGCTGAAAGATCTCCCCGAATCACAACTGCCCGATCAAGACGTCACACTCGACGTTAGCTACTCCACTCTGAACTACAAAGACGCCTTAGCTATCTGCAATAAAGGCCCTATCGTGCGTCAATTCCCGATGGTACCCGGCATCGATTTTGTTGGTCGTGTAACCTCAAGCCGCCATCCCGACTGGCAACACGATGACGTTGCGTTACTCACCGGTTGGGGCGTTGGAGAAAAATATTGGGGCGGGCTGGCGCAAAAAGCCAGCGTATCCGGCGACTGGTTAGTGCCGCTGCCGAGCACGCTAAGCCCTTTGCAAACCATGGCTATTGGCACCGCAGGTTTTACCGCAATGCTGTGCGTGCTGGCGCTGGAGAAACAGGGCGTTAAACCCGATCATGGCCCGGTATTGGTGACAGGTGCCAGCGGCGGCGTGGGCAGCTTCAGCGTCAACTTGCTGGCTCGACTCGGTTTTAACGTCATCGCGTCCAGCGGTCGCGCCAGCGACGAAGAGTATTTGATCACTACACTCGGCGCATCGTCAGTTATCGATCGCGCTGAACTGGCAGAGCCAGGCAAACCGCTGGCTAAAGAGCGCTGGGCGGCGGCGATTGATAGCGTCGGCAGCCATACCTTAAGCAATGTGCTAGCCGCAACTCAGCGCGACGGCGTGGTCGCCGCTTGCGGCATGGCGCAAGGTCTGGATCTGCCCACCAGCGTGGCGCCGTTTATCTTGCGCGGCGTCACCTTAGCGGGCGTTGACAGCGTAATGTGCCCTAAAGCGCTGCGCCAGCAGGCGTGGCAACGCCTTGGCGAAATCCTCGACACCACGCAGCTCAGCAAATTTACGCACGTCATTCCGTTGAGTGAAGCGCGGCAAGGCGCGCACGATCTGCTGGAAGGTAAAGTGCGCGGTCGGTTGATTGTCGATTGCCGCTGAGGCTTTGCGGTTGCCCACATATTGCTGTTAACCCTTCACAGCAATAATGGTTTCGTAAAAATGCGCCTGAATGTGGCGCATTTTTCTGGCTTCAGCGGGAAGGTTGAAGGCGTTTGATTAAACCGTTGATAGCAAACAGCGCGCCCTGCTCCATCACCTCTTTTGGTTCGCCGTCAAATTGCTGACATTCCGCGTAGATGTCGCCGTTCGCCAGTTTCCAACCGACCCAAATGGTGCCTGCGGGCGTGCCATCTTCGCCCCCGTCAGGTCCTGCATAGCCGCTGATGGCCAAACTAACGGGCTCTTTGGACCGATCGCAGGCCCCCTGCGCCATCTCGCGTACGGTGTGTTCACTCACCGCGGTGTATTGTTCAAGCACCCTTTCGCTCACACCCAGCAAACGCACTTTTGCACTCTCGCTATAGGTGACAAAACCGCTGGTATAAAAGTTGCCGCTGTTCTCAACCGCCGCCAGCGTCATGCTGATGAGACCGGCAGTACAAGATTCTGCGGTGGCAAGATGCAGACCAGAAGATAATAAAATTTTACCTAACTTTTCAGCAGCCTCGTTTAGCGTATTCGCCATCGTTTTCTCCCTGTTTATTGACTGTTTAGAGAAAAGTATGGCTGAAAAAAACAGTTGGCAGCTAAGACAAGGTAATGTTTTATAAGCGAAACGGCCTAAACCCGCAGCTGAATATGTGGTCGTCCACTTTCAGCATGTGGCGTTACCTGCAATTCGGCCTGATACCAGCGCATCAGTGTTGCTTCCGTCATCACCTGCTGCGGTGTGCCCTGCGCCACTAATTTGCCCTGATGCAGCAGCAAAATACGATCGGCCCACAGCGAAGCCAGATTGAGATCGTGCAGCACGGTGCAGACGCTAAAGTCACCTTTGCGCGTGAGTTTATGCAGCAAGCGCAGCGTCTGCTGCTGCCAGAACAGATCCAAGGCCGAAGTCGGCTCATCGAGAAAAAGCCAGCCTCGCGGCGCGCCATCCTGCCACAGCTGCGCCAGCACGCGCGCCAACTGCACGCGCTGCTGCTCCCCGCCGGAAAGCTGACGATAATCGCGCTGCGCCAGCGCATCACACCCGGTCAACATCATCACCTCTGCAACAATCGCAGCCGACTGCGTTGATGGCCAGGGCGCGCGACCCATTGCCACCACTGACGCCGCCGATTGCGAAAAGGTCATGGTGTTTTGCTGACGCATTACCGCGCGTCGTCGTGCCAGCTGCTCACGCGGCCACTGATCTAACGGGCGATCGTCAAGGCGGCATTCCCCACGATCCGGGGCAGGAAACCGGTTAACAGGCGTAACAACGTTGATTTCCCCGCGCCATTGGGGCCGATCAGCGCCACCATTTCACCGGCGTTAAGCGTGACATCCAGATTATCGATCAACATCCGTGAGCCGCGCGCAAAATGCAGTCCACTAGCCTGAAGCTGCTTCATCATTCCATTCCTCGCTGCTGGCGCAGGATCAACCAGAGAAACCAGGGGCCACCAATCAGGCTGGTCAGTAATCCCACCGGCATTTCAGCGGGGATCACCACCGTGCGCGCCAGCGTATCCGCCAGCAGCAACAGAATACCGCCTGCCAGCGCCGAGCCCGGCAACATCCAGCGGTGATCGTTGCCAAGGCAAAAACGCATCACATGTGGCACCACTAAGCCAACAAAACCGATAATCCCGCTGACCGATACGGCGGTGCCAACCAGTAACGCGCTGAGCACCAGCAGTTGGCGCTGGGTGCGTTTGACATCAATACCCATGTAATGCGCATCTTCTTCACCCAGTTGCAGCAAGTTGAGGCGACGCGCACGCGTCTGCAGCAGCAGCAGCGCTGGCACAATCAACAGCGCACAAACCAACAACGAAGGCCACTGCGCCTGACTTAAACTTCCCATGCCCCATAGCGAAAGCTGACGCAGTTGCTGATCGTTGCTCAGCCATGAAAGCACGCCGACCGCTGCACCACACAGGGCATTAATGGCAATGCCGACCAGCAGCAACCGCGACAAATTGCCGCGCGCCAGACGACTAAAGCTGAAGATCAGCAGCGTCACCAACAGGCTGCCAAGAAACGCAGCGACTGTCGGGAGCCACATCGCTAACATTGCTGGCAGCGCCAGCGGGATGACGATGGCTAGCGCCACCGCTAAACCCGCGCCGCTGCTGATGCCAAGCAATCCGGGATCGGCCAACGGATTGCGAAACAGCCCTTGCATCACTGCACCCGATACCGCCAGCGCCATACCCAACAGCACCGCCAGCAACACGCGCGGCAAACGAATGTTCAGCCAGATTTGCCAGCTGATATCGTTGAGTGGCGCTTGCCACAGCGCACGCAGCGACAGCGACATGGCACCGAGATTCGCCGCAATCACCATCGCCACCAACATGCTGATCAGCATCAAGAGCAGCCAGCGCAGATTAATCATGCCGGATGGCTTCTGCCGCACGGCGCAATTTGACAATAGCCTGCGGCGTATCCAGACCAAAACCCAGCAGCGCCATGGTATCGATCACCAGCAAATTGTGGTGCTGCCCGGCGGGCGTTAGTGCCAGCCCCGGCAGCTGCCACAGTTTCTCTTCATTGCCGAACGCTTTCAGGCCGTCATCCCCAATCACCACTAAATCGGGCGCGGCAGCGACCACACCTTCCTGTGACAGCGCCTGGTAATGCGGTACTGAAGCCATGGCGTTCACCAAGCCCGCACTGCGAATGGCACTATCTGCAGCAGTTTGATTACCCGCCGCCAGTGATTTCATGCCGCTGTTCGCCATGATAAACAACACTTTGACCGGTAATGTCTGTTGCGGAAGTTGCGCCAGCTGCTTCTCAACCTGTGCTTTCAGGGTTTGTGCCTGGGCTTCACGATTCAACGCTTTGCCAATGGCAGCAATCTTTTTCGGAATAGCTTGCACGCTGTTTTCGCCGGTTATCTCCACCACTTTCACACCCGCTTGCTCTACTTGCTGCAACACCAGCGAAGGCTTAGCCAGCTCACTGCTTAACACCAACGTCGGTTTCAGCGCCAGAATGCCCTCGGCGTTGAGCTGGCGCATATAGCCGATGTTCGGCAATCTATTCGCCTGCGCCGGTTGCTGGCTGGTGCTGTCGCGGGCGATCAGATTTTGCTGAGCATCCAGCGCATAAACGATTTGTGTGATGTCACCGCCAATCGACACCACCCGCTCCGACGCAAACGAGGAAGCGCCACCAGCACCATCAATAACAGCGATTTCATGCGGCGTCTCCCGCCGCACGCAGCGAGTTGACCTGCTCACGCCAGCGCGCCTGCTCCGGCGTGCCTTCGCTGCGCTGACCATACAGCTGCGCAATTTGCGTGCCGTCGGCGGCGAACAGTTCCAGACTTGTGACAAAACCATCGCCGCTGGGTTTGCGTGTTACCCAGCTTTCGCTAATGTGGTTTTCCATCAGGTGCAGCGTAAATTGCGGATTGAAGATGTTGATCCAGTTTTCCATTGGCATCAGTTTTTCTACAACGCCGGTAAAGATCTGAGTACAGCCGCGATTGCCGACAAAAATCATGATTTCATTGGCATCCTGCAACGTCAGATTCAGCACTTTCGCCAGCGCATCATTGCTGACTTGCCAGGCGAGATCGTCACCCGCAGCGCGGAATGCCTGCTGGCGCGAGACATTGTGACGCTTCAACAGGCCAAAGAATTGATGCACGTCAGTCATCGCGCGCCATTCGTTGTCGATAGCGGCTGCATCAACGTTGCGATTGCGTTCCGCAGCCGTAAACGGCTGAACGCTAATCGGTGCGCTATTTTCTTGAGCAAAATTCGCGATCAATGCCTGCCACGCGGCTTTGTCGCTGTTGTCTGTCATATAGACTTTCAACACGGCATCGCCGTGGCGATCAAAGATCTGAATGCTTTGGCGTTCGCCATGCGCAGTTTGCTCACGCAATGCGAACGCGCTCCGCCACTGCGACGGAAACAGGCGCAAATCCAACGCGCGTGGATTAAGAACCAAACCACCGTGACCGCCTAAATGCAGGTTTTTATATTCTCCGAGATGCTCATGTACCGCATATTCATTGCGGGTGATGCTTTTGGTTTCACCGACCGCTTCCAGCGCAGCCAGCAGTGCCGGGAAATCACTTTTTATCGCCTGTGCGTCGTGCCCGATACGCGCTTCGCAGAGCTGTGCTTCGCTGATGCCCATCAGCGCTGCCAGATCGCGGGCATACTTCTTCGGCTGTTCACCCTTCAGGGCTAAATAGTGTTGGTAAGTCTGGTTCATTGCGCGTTGTTCCCATGAATGTGCCCTGCTTTATCGCAGGGCTAAATTATTATCAGAAGTCGACATTAACACCCAGTTGGAAGGTGCGGCCTGGCATCACCGCCAGCGATTGATCGTTGCGATCCTGTTGTGAATCACTGGTCAACTCACGGCTGCTGAGGTAATCCCAATATTTCCGATCGGTGAGGTTATAGAGGCCGCCGCTCAACTTAACGTTTTTAGTGACGTTCCAGTACGCGGTCATATCCACCATGCCATAACCCGGCACACGCATATAATCAGTGCTGGAATCCGTTATGGCGTTACCTGTATTGGTGAAGCTTTCCCGGTTCGTCGCTGTCGCTTTCTTGCCTTTCACGAAAGTAGCGGTGACTGCCGCACCATAACCGCGATCAACGTCATCCCACGCCAGGCCAACGATGGCTTTCATCGGCGCTACGCTCTCCAGATCGACATAACGGTCGCCAAGGTAGCTCGACTTCGCTGCGCCCTGGGTGTAACCGAAGGCCAGATTGGCGCTCAGACCATCGACCTGCTGGAACCAGGTGCCGAAGTTAATTTTGCTACTGATTTCTGCACCGTAAATGTATGCCTTATCGCGGTTCTCAGCTTCATAAGTGGTGTAGATGTTGCTCGGTACATTAACGAATTTATCGGGATTGCCTGAACGGGTGTAACGGGTAAAGGCAATGAAGTTTTTATAGTCGTTATAGAAGGCAGCCGCGTTGATGCTGACGCCTTCGGTCAACAGACCTTTCACGCCCCATTCGTAGTTATTGCTGGTTTCGGTTTTAAGATCGGGATTACCTATCAACGCATATTGCGCTGTGCCGGCATAGCTGGAACCCAGGTTCCACGAACCATACAGCTGGGTGTCATTCGGGAACTGCGCGCCACGGCTATATTGCAGATAGGTCATCAGCGTTGGTGTCAGATCATATTGGAAAGCAATTGACGGCAGAACCTGTGTATCGGTGTTCGCAGATCCGTACAGCGCTGACACGTCTGAGGAGTCGAGCGCGCTGCTGTTGGTGGTCAAGGTGGAGACATCTCGCGGCTTGGTGTTCTGGTACATCACACGTACGCCCGGAATCACCGCGAAATTATGACTGTCGAAGTCAACGTTGATCTTATCCTGTACGTAACCGCCCACCGTGTAGCTACGGCTGTTGGCCTGTGGCTGCATGATCACACTATAAACACTTGGCGTAGGCGATTGGCGGAACGGACGTTCGGTGTCGATCAGACGTGCGTTAAGGCCGCCGCTCAATTCATGACGACCTATACTTTTCGCCAGCCGCGTGTCAAAGCCGTAAGTATCGCTGTTGTAATCGGAGTAAACCGTTTGATAGGCGCTGGCGCTCGACGGCATGTAGGTGTTGTCATGCGCTTCAGTTTTCTGCCAGTAAACGCGCGTGATCAGGCTATCGATAATATTGTTATACGGCGTGTATTCATCACTCAGGCTCGCGCCGAAACGGCGCGTGTCACTTTGCTGCTGCGCAGTGCCCCAAACGGTATTACCGGATGTATCCCAACTGTCGTAATGCGAATGATTGGTTTTGTGGTAGTAATCCAGCGTCGCGCTGAGTTTGTGCTCATCATTGGGTTGCCAGATGCCGGAAGTCATAAAGGCATCGGAGTGCCAGTTCGCTGGGTAAGCGTCAAGTTCGCCGCTGTTGTTTTCGGTTTCCTGCCCGTCGCGACGGCTGTAAACGAAAATACCGCGCAGCTCGTCATCGCCCGCCGCAGCGGTAATGCCGTTGTGCCAGCTACGGTTCGAAGAGTCATAATCGCTTTGGTAACCGAAGTAGGTTTCCTTACCCGGACGCAGGTAATCATCCGCTGTTTTGTTGCGGAAAGAGACATTGCCGCCGATTGAGGTGTTGGGTTGATCGACCGCCGTTGCGCCCTTTTCAATGTCGATGCGGCCAAACATGTAGGGATCAATGTAATCACGACCGATGCCAAAGCTGTCGAGGCCGGCGCGTCCAACATAGCTGCGTCCGGTGGCTTGCGGCAGCGGAATGCCATCTACGTCCAGACCTACACGGTTACTTTCCAGCCCACGAATGTTGTAACCCGTATAACCCGCGCGGTCGAAACCACTTTTCCCAGCAGACGAACCGCCGCTGGAGCCGGTTGCGCTGATCAGCGGTTCGTAACGCATGATAGAACCAAAGTCGTTTGCGCCACGCTGACGCAGCTCTGCCGCAGAGAGCGAGGTTTTGCTGCCCGCACGTTTTTCGTCTTGGGGTGCGTTAACGGTCATTACCGGTTCGCTGCTGCTGCTTTTGCTGGCTGAAAGTGCAAGAACAGAAGGATCCGAGCTGGCGGCGTAGCCGCAGGCTGTATGAATTGCAGAGGCGATCAGCGCCGTTTTAAACAGCCGCTGTGGCGTAATTCCCTGAAAAAGTAGTGACATGAGCGCGAAAGTCCTGATTAATTGTTAGTATTCGCTCACACGCTTGCAGACAGTATCAAAAGATGGCTTCGCACAATAAAGCCATAAAAAAATTGAACTTATTTTTAGGTATGAATTATTTGCCGAGAATCTAATGCAAGTGGTAATCATTATCAATAGCATTTACATTAAGAGGGTTCTTACAGCGCACATTTTGTTAATCTGCACTTCTAAGTGAATAATCAACATCTTATTGAGGTAATCCCCATGACGCCGAAACCGACCATCGAAATACATTACTGCACGCAATGTAACTGGCTAATGCGTTCAGCATGGATGGCGCAGGAGCTGCTGCACACGTTTGCCGACGATCTCGCGTCGGTGACGCTGAAACCAGGCACTGGCGGGATATTTGAAATTAAGGTCGATACTTTTTTGTTGTGGGAGCGCAAGCGCGATGGTGGCTTCCCCGATGCTTCAATGCTGAAACAGCGGGTGCGCGATTACTGTTTTCCAGAACGCTCGCTGGGGCACGTTGACAGGAAAAAGCCTGACGCCAACGCATAACATTGAGGTGAATGAGAAGATTTACTTAGTGCAGCGCTAAAAACAGAGAGATCACAACCAGACGTGTTAATCAGCTGGTTGTGATTTTTTTGCCGCTTCGTTGAGGGTTGAAATGATGCTCTGCAACGTCTCTTCTGAAATATCTTCCTGCGAAAGGCGACTATTTAACGCCGCTTTCATCTGATGGATCGCCTGATCAACATCAGGAATAGAACGATTATTCACCAAAATCGCCAGCGACGTTAAGCGTTCAATCAGACTAGCGATATGCTCGCGGTTCTCTTCCAGCAATGCACGTCCGGCCGCCTTTAACGCATAAGCTTTACGTGATGCCTGCGCATCAACCACGCGAATGGCATCCATCTCTTCCAGCAGCGTCAGGTTCGGATAAATAATGCCGGGACTGGGGGAATATTCGCCTTTGGACAGTTCCTCAACCGATTTAATCAGTTCGTAGCCGTGCGCGGCATTCAGCCCAAGAAAGTGCAGCATCAACAGGCGAATATCACTGGCATCCAGCATTTTTTCCCGACGTTTACGACGCCCGCCACAGCTTCCTGAACGCGGTGCGCTGTCGCGATGACATGAGAATGCTGAGTCCTGTTTCATTGCCTGCCTGGAGATGGGGAAAAGGAGGTTGATAGTAGTCTGCCGCCTGGCAAAATTCAACACAGGCGGCGGGGAGCGCTACTTCTGGTGCCAATAGGCAACGGCGCGTACGTAAGCGGGATCGATACCGCGATCTACAGTGAAATAGTCGCTGAGCGTTTTGACGAAATTGCCTTCACCGGTCAGCCAGATGAAAGACTCATCCTGCGGAATAGCGATATTGTCCAGCGCGGCGATCAGCGTGCCCAGGTTTTCACTTTGCATGGTGCCGTTACCGAGCCAGCTGACATTCACCTCGGCCAGATCCGGCAGATAACCGCGCCCGGTTTGCTCGTCGGTGTAAGCGAAAAGATGCAGCGCTTCAGCCTGCAGATCTTTTTTACGACGCTTAAAAGCCGGTAAACCGGTTTCGTCACAGACATAAAGCTGGAAAGCGTAATCCGTTGGAACCACCAGCGAACCACGCGGGCCGCCCATGATTAGCGTGTCGCCAATGTTTGCTCGCGTTGCCCAATCGCTGGCGACACCGCTTTCATGAATATAAAAATCGATGGTGAGGGAAGATTCACCATCAAACTCCAGCGGCGTATAATCACGCGCTGGAGGACGCACGCCCTCTTTCCATACGATGCCTTCATCAGTCATCTGCGGCAGCGCTAACTCGCCGCTACCCGCTTCAGGGAAAAAGATTTTGATGTGATCATCAAAACCGGGCGAGTTAAAGCCAGCCAGATCGCTACCCTTAAAAACGATGCGCCAGAAATGATTGGCGACTTTGGTTTTACTCGTCACGGTGATGTGGCGAAAACGTAATTCGTTGCGCACGCGCTGTGGCGCACGACCTGGGATCTCTTTCTTGTTATCTCGCAAAAGTCAGCTCCTGTCACGATGCAGATTGTCAGCGCCACAGCGCATTACACCGCTAGCCACCGCAACCCATTTTCCGGTTATGAAATCAAAATCATTCTCATCTAACGCCAGTAAGATAGCTATGATATATCTTAACCACAATGACGAAAAATGCGATCGGCACGCCTAAAACATATTTTATGAATTCGGAGAAGCGCAATAAAAGGTGTGAAGTGACGCAGGAAGAGGCGACTTAAAAAGAGGAGGAGAAGCGCGTCGAAGTACAGAGAAGTACAGAAAAGCGGGTCAGAAAGCCTGATTTACGGCTCGCTAATAACAGATGAGCGCGTAACAGGACTCAGGTAAAAGCCGTTCATGCGTATGTGCCTGAAGCGGAGCTTAAAGCACATATCACGTTTGCACGCGCGCGTGTTCTGTCAGATTAAAACGTATCGGCAAAACCTGCTGTAGCGGGATTACCCTGACTGTGTTGCGGCAACTGTCCATCACCCAGAATTTCATGCTGAGTACCCTGCGAATGCGGGTGCAGCCCAGCAGGCGGATTAAAAGGTTCAGCCATCTGCGCCATAGCAAGAGCTGGGATGGCAGAAAGCGCCGTAACAAGGAACAACATTGAGAGTCGCATAGTTGAGGTCTTTATCATTTTTAGCCGGAAGCGGCCTGAATTGCAGATGAATATTCCAGCCCTGAAGGATGGTTGCCCGATGAATGCGCAACGTCAGGGTTTCAAGAGAGGATTTTACGCCAGAATCGGCGATTTTTTTATAAAATCGTGCGGTTAGTCACAGATTACCGCACGAAATATGCATTTAGTCTTTTGTTACCGGAATGGCGAACACGCCGATCAGCCAATCTGGCTTGGAGGCTTTAAGATCTAAACGCAGCAAATCTTTACCCGGACGGCGCGCCACACCCAGTGCTGGCAGGTGCAGGTAATAAATATCGGAGATAAAACGCGTGAGCTGTTCCGGTGTACCACTCCAGCGGATCATCGCATACAGGCCGCGATTCGCCGTCCAGTTCACGACTTGCGAACTCAGCTTTTCAGCATGCTGACTTTCCAGGGCTTGAAACAGACTGATATGTTGCTGTTCAGCGGAAGAACTGCCAGGGCTGTATTGAAAACCGAGCCAACCGCGTTCGACATATTGCCCAGCGAAACGGACAAAATGCCGCGCCTGCTCGGCAACACGCTGCTCGCTGTCGTGAATGTAATCGCCAAACTTACATTCCCATTCCACCACTTCACCACACAATTGCAGATCGTCTTCACGCATCACCAATTCAGCCTGATCAATGGGTGAACGCACCGGAATGCGACCGTGGAAATGCTTTACCGGCAAATCGGGAATACGGCGAAATGCACCTGGCGTGACGGAGAAATGGTTCTTGAATACGCGAGTGAAATTCTGCTGATTATCAAAACCAAAGCGCACCGCAATGTCGATCAGCGGCATCCGGGTTAAACGCAGCGCCATTGCAGACAGGGTTAAACGGCGCTTGCGCGTATAAGCCGCCAGCGTTTGTCCGGTCATCTCTTTGAACATGCGCTGCATGTGCCATTTAGAGTAACCAGATTTCAGGGTAATCAGATCGATGTTGAGATCGTCGGTCAGATTCGCCTCTATCCAGTCCACCAAATCGTTGATGTACTGTTTCTTAAGGGTCAGGCTGAGCATGGTGGTTTACGTCGAAGTGAGTTGTACTGCGAGATTCGTCACAAAAGAATAACAAAAACGTATAAAGAATGTAAGGAAGGGTAAAGAAACCGTAGGCTTCTCAGGCATAAATCGCATTAATTGCTTAGGGTACTAATTAAAAAAGGCTGGCAGAGCCAGCCTTTATAGCAGAGTTCGTTTAATGACTTCGCATACCTGCCGCTGTCATAATCATACGAAACAGTGATGCCACCACACCAAGTGCCAGCACGCTTGCGCCGTAGATGATCACCAGCCACATTATACGTTTCCACCATGGGGCTTTCGTCTCATTGTGGGTTTTCGTGCTGCTGACCTCGGTTTGCATATCAATGGTATCCTTCGTCTGCTTTGATTTTTCCGCGGAACACGTAGTAGCTCCAGAAGGTGTAACCCAGAATCATTGGAATGATCAGCAGGCTACCCACCAGCATAAATGCCTGGCTTTGCGGCGGTGATGCTGCCGCCCAGATGGAGACCGACGGCGGAATAATGTTTGGCCAGATGCTGATGCCTAAACCGGAGAAGCCCAGGAAAACCAGCGCCAGCGTTAACAGGAATGGCGAATAGTGCGCTTCACGCTTGATAGCCCGCATGATGCCCCATGAACACAGCAGCACCAGCACTGGAACGGGCAGGAACCAGAATAGGTTCGGACGGCTGAACCAGCGATGCGCGATATCGGCATGCGAGAATGGCGTCCACAAGCTGATAATGGCCACAATCACTAATAGCGTAATCACCAGCGGTGTCGCCAGCGCCGACATCTTACGATGCAGCTCGTTCTCGGTTTTCATGATCAACCAGGTGCAGCCCAGCAGCGCATACGCCACCACTAAGCCCACACCACAGAACAGCGGGAATGGCGCGAACCAATCCATTGCTGAACCGGCGAAAGCGCGGCCTTCAACCGGAATGCCGTTCAGCATCGCGCCGACTGCGACGCCCTGACTAAAGGTGGCCAACAGCGAACCGGCGATAAAAGATTTATCCCAGAACGCGCGATGCTCTTCGATTGCCTTGAAGCGGAATTCAAACGCCACGCCCCGGAAAATCAGGCCAATCAACATGGCAGTCAATGGAATCGACAACGCATCGGCAATCACCGAATACGCCAGCGGAAACGCGCCATACAGGCCCGCGCCGCCCAACACCAGCCAGGTTTCGTTACCATCCCAAACCGGTGCAACGGTGTTCACCATCATGTCACGCTCAACCGGATCTTTGTTGAACGGGAACAGAATGCCGATACCGAGATCGAAGCCATCCATCACGATGTACATCAGCGTGGCGAAGACGATAATCGTGAACCAGATAATAGAGAAATCGATCATCTTAGAGGTCTCCTTCCTTATGCGTTGCTGCAGACAGCGGACGCGCAGGGGTTTTCTTCTGACCCGGACCACCGTGTTCAACCACGTGACCTTCGCCAGTAATCGGACCCTGTTTAATCAGACGCATCATGTAGTGATAACCGACACCAAATACCGAGCAGTAGACCACGATGAACGCCAGCAGGCTGATACTCATATGCAGGTCACCATGCGCGGAGACCGCATCAATGGTGCGCTGCACGCCGTAAACCACCCAAGGTTGACGACCAATTTCTGTGGTGAACCAACCGGCTAATATGGCCAGCAGACCACTCGGCCCCATGAACAGGGCGAACCACAGGAAGGGACGCGACTCATACAAGCGACCTTTAAAACGCAACCACAGGCTGACCACGCCAAGCGTAATCATCAGCAGCCCCATCGCGACCATCACGCGGAACGACCAGAAAATCACGGTGGAGTTCGGACGATCCTCTTTCGGGAAAGTCTTCAGCGCCGGAACCTGCTTGTCCAGGCTGTGCGTCAAGATCAGGCTGCCAAGATAAGGCACTTCCAGCGCATATTTGGTGCGCTCTTCTTCCATATCCGGGATGCCAAACAGGATCAGCGGCGTGGCTTCGCCTGGTGGGTTTTCCCAATGGCCTTCAATGGCAGCGATTTTCGCCGGTTGATGCTCCAGGGTATTCAAGCCGTGCGCGTCACCGATCATCGCCTGAATTGGCGACACAATCAGCGCCATCCACAGCGCCATCGAGAACATTTTACGAATGGCTGGATTATCATTTCCTTTCAGCAAATGCCACGCAGCCGAAGAGCCAACAAAGAAGGCGCTGGCAAGGAATGCCGCTGTAGACATGTGCAACAATCGATACGGGAACGATGGGTTAAAGACAATCTTGAACCAGTCTTGCGGGATCACAATACCGTTTTCGATGATGTAACCCTGCGGCGTGTGCATCCAGCTATTAGACGCCAATATCCAGAAAGTGGAGATAATGGTGCCGAGTGCAACCATGCAGGTGGCAAAGAAGTGCAAGCCCGGACCCACGCGGTTCCAACCAAACAGCATCACCCCAAGGAAGCCCGCTTCAAGGAAGAATGCGGTTAATACTTCATAGGTCAGTAACGGACCGGTGATACTGCCCGCGAACTGCGAGAAGCCACTCCAGTTAGTCCCGAACTGATACGCCATCACCAAACCGGATACCACGCCCATACCGAAGTTCACGGCAAAGACTTTGGACCAGAAAT
The DNA here is from genome assembly GCF_018842675.1 of Candidatus Pantoea bituminis. Lineage (NCBI taxonomy): Bacteria > Pseudomonadati > Pseudomonadota > Gammaproteobacteria > Enterobacterales > Erwiniaceae > Pantoea > Candidatus Pantoea bituminis. The sequence continues at coordinate 552,714 of NZ_JAGTWO010000004.1, read as the reverse complement.
GATAGAGATCGCGATAAGTTTGATTACGGGATTTCAGCCACATACCTTCGAGCACTGCCAGAAAACTGGCCAGGCCGATGGTGATGGCGGGAAAGATAATATGGAAGGAAACAGTAAATGCGAACTGTATCCTGGCCAGATGAAAGGCATCTAATCCAAACATTGCTTACCTCTTTGCCACATAGAACACCATATATTTACTTATAATTAACAAGTTAAGCACAATGTAAATATTTCACATTGCGTTTAATTAAATTTCCGCCGCGAAATGTAGAACACTTCGCCTAAGAGAAACAGAAACAATCGGGAGAGCAAAAACTATAACAGTCTTTTTTGATTTTGGTCATTGTTTTTCGCGGCAATTATCTATTTAAAAACAAGGCGCAAAAGTTAATTCAAACACCTTTATGTGACATAAATGTTATATCAAATAGCAGCAAAAACGCTGCTTTCGCAAAGAAAAGCTTAGGAATAAAAATCATGACAACATCCTGTTTTTACGGTTTATTCTGGTATAAACCTTGTCAAAAACAGGGGCTTAATCGTAGAGCTTGTTATGCAAAAATCCTATTTTTTAATGCGTTAGACAGATTTCCACTTCAACCAGCGCCTTAGCCTTTTTTAGGTGCTTAAGGTTAATTTGCCACGATTATAAAGGGGTGCGGAATGAGCCAATTCATGCGCTTTCAGCAAACGACTAATGTTAATAAATTGAGTTTATTTTCTTTATTAAATTAACAGATTAGTTTGTAAAGAAGCTTATTGGCGCGTAGCAGATAAATCCACTTGGAAATAGCCAATAAAAAAATTTGCGTGAGCGATCACGTTATTTTCACCTACCGTTACGTTAATTACATTTAACCCGATGAGTCATCCCGGTTGCCTCAGCTGACAAGCTGTGCTTTGTTAAAGCGGCATCGCCTCCTGTTAATCTGGGTTAAGGAATTGTTATGACACGTCTAACAGCACAAGATTTCCCTCAGGAATTACTCGAACTCTACGATTACTACGCACACGGCAGAATCAGTAAACGCGAATTCATTTCTATGGCAGGCAAGCTGGCGATTGGCGGCATGACTGGCGCTACGCTGCTCGGCATGATGAGTCCTAACTATGCGCTGGCCAGTCAGGTTGAATTCACCGATCCCGACATCAAACCGGAATACATTCACTACCCTTCACCGCAAGGTCATGGCGAGGTGCGCGGCTATCTCGTGAAACCGGCCAATGCCAAAGGCAAAGTGCCTGCGGTGGTTGTGGTGCATGAGAATCGGGGATTGAATCCCTATATAGAAGACGTGGCGCGCCGTGTGGCGAAAGCGGGCTATATTGCGCTGGCACCGGATGGATTGAGTTCGCTGGGCGGCTATCCAGGCAATGACGATGAAGGCCGAGAAATGCAGGCCAAAGTGGACCCCACCAAATTGATGAACGATTTTTTCGCCGCGATCGATTTTCTTATGCACCACCAGGAAGCGACCGGGAAAGTCGGCATCACCGGATTTTGCTACGGCGGCGGTGTGTCAAATGCGGCAGCGGTGGCCTTCCCGGATTTAGCTTGCGCCGTACCGTTTTATGGTCGTCAGCCCAAGGCTGAAGATGTGCCACGGATCAAAGCGCCGCTGCTGCTGCATTACGCTGAGCTGGATAAGAATATCAATGCTGGCTGGCCTGCGTATGAAGCCGCTTTAAAGCAGAATGACAAAGTCTATGAAGCGTATATTTATCCCGGTGTGAATCACGGTTTTCATAATGATTCAACGCCACGCTATGACAAAGCCGCAGCGGAGTTAGCCTGGAGCCGAACGCTGGCGTGGTTTGAAAAGTATCTGCACTAAACCTCATGCTTGATTTCACGCATGCGCGCTGTGGAAGCAGCGCGCATTTATCGATTCTCACCACTGCCTTGCTCTTCACCTTGCATCCGCTTATCGGTCAATTAATTCTCGCGCTGCGCCAGAATGCGACTGAGATTCTCCTCCAGCCAATCGGCAAGTCCGGTGACTTGCGCTTCGACTTCACGCCCCAGCGGCGTAAGGCGATATTCCACGTGCGGCGGCACCACTTCGTAAGCAATACGCTCAACAAAGCCATCCTCTTCCATATGACGCAGCGTCTGCGACAACATGCGTTCACTGACGCCACCCACGGTGCGCCGCAGTTCGCTAAACCGCAGCGTTTCCTTTTTCAGTGCCAGCAAAATCAGCACGCTCCAGCGACTGGTAATGCGCTTTAACACCTCACGGGAAGGGCAATTTACGTTTAACAGCGCACCACGGTTAAATTTTTCACTTAGCTTTTCAGACATTTAATCTGTTCTCTTGATACTAACAATTAGGTAAGTACTTACTAAAAGTTAGCTTATCTCGTAGGCTGTTTTTCACCAACAGCAAAATTAAAGGGAATATCAAAATGATTGCAGTAACAGGCGCGACTGGCCAATTAGGCCGTTTAGTGATTGAAGCATTAGTGAAGAAAATTTCTGCCGGGCAGCTGATTGCCGCCGTGCGCTCACCGGAAAAAGCCGCTGACCTCGCCAGGCAAGGTGTGCAGGTGCGCGCAGCCGATTACAATAAGCCAGAGACGCTGGTTGCCGCGTTTGCGGGCGTTGAAAAACTGCTGCTCATCTCTGGCAGCGAAGTCGGCCAGCGTGAAGCGCAGCATAAAGCGGTGATCGATGCGGCCAAAACCGCAGGCGTAAAATTCATTGCCTACACCAGCCTGCTGCATGCCGATAAATCGCCACTGGGATTAGGTATTGAGCACCGCGCTACCGAAGCCTTATTACAGGCTTCAGGCGTGCCGTTCGCGCTGCTGCGTAACGGTTGGTACAGCGAGAATTACGCCGCAAGTATTGCTCCGGCGCTGGCACACCATGCGTTTATCGGCGCAGCAGATAATGGCCGCATCGCGTCGGCATCACGGCAGGATTATGCCGAGGCCGCCGCAGAAGTCATGCTCAGCGACGATCAGGCCGGTAAGATTTATGAACTGGCTGGCGATGATCATTATACGCTGGCACAGTTCACCGCAGAGATTGCGGTACAAAGCGGCGAGAAAGTGGATTACATCAATCTGCCACAAGCGGAGTTTGCTGACGCACTCAAAAACGCAGGCTTGCCACAAGGGTTGGCTGATATGTTGGCGGATTCTGACGCTGGCGCAGCGCAAGGCGGTTTGTTCGATGATTCTCATACGCTGAGTAAACTGATTGGTCGCGCAACCACCCCTTATCAAGATGTGATTCGGGCAGCGATGAAAAAATGAGTCAGTGCGATGTTCCCTTTCGTGGGAACATCGTGCTTAATAGCGTTATTCCTCTTCAGCTTTCCCCATGCTGAACAATTGGCCTCATTACACACTGATAAATGACAACGCCTAAGCACTTAATTTATTGCATTCGTCGCTTCGTATGCCACGTTATGCACCCTTTTTTAGGCTGTAAAACTTGTCTAAATGTTAATAAATACCCATTTTTGTCAGACTAAACTGATTTCTTTAGTTACCTAAGAGATTCATCTGAAATGCATTTTTTGTGAACCACCGCATATTTAGTTGATATGGCTATAATTTATGCAAAAAAACCGATTAATAGACAATTTTTATTACGTTCATAGGCAATCTGCATTGTTGTTTGGCAGGTTGAGAGGTCTATAATTTTCTCTTTATGCAAACCGGACTGCTCTGGAGGCCGCTATTAATACTAATCGCCAGCAACTCAATGCATTCGAAGAAGTTCGTGCAGGTGCGGACGTTGAGTATCTATACGATCCCCATGAACTGAAATTGGACGGCATGCAAGATTCTGAACCAGAGCCCGAGCTGATCGAAGGCTTACCGGCTCCAGACGCGCTGACGCCAGCAGATCGCTACCTTGAACTGTTTGAAAACGTTCAAATGTCGCGCATTTTTGAAGATAGCAAAACCTTTCCTGACTGTTCGCCAAAGTATGATCCGCTCGACGTGCTGATGCGCTATCGCCGTCAAAAACGCAGCAGCGACTTTGACCTGTCGCGTTTCGTGGCCGATCACTTCTATTTGCCAGGCGTTAACGAGAGCTTTTATGTCTCGAACCCTGACAAAACGCTTAACGAGCACATCGATGATTTATGGCCGGTGCTGACTAAAATGCCGCAGCAACACATGCCGCATTCCTCACTGCTGCCGCTGCCAAAACCTTATGTCGTGCCAGGCGGACGCTTCGGTGAAACCTACTATTGGGATTCCTATTTCACCATGCTGGGCCTGGCGGAATCGGGTCGTGACGATTTACTGCGTCACATGGCGGATAACTTTGCCTGGTTAATCGACAATTACGGCCATATTCCCAACGGCAACCGCACCTATTATCTCAGCCGTTCTCAGCCGCCGGTGTTTGCGCTCATGGTTGAGCTGTTTGAAGAAGATGGTGTGCGAGGCGCAAAGCGCTATCTTGAGCAGCTGATGAAGGAATACCACTTCTGGATGGATGGCGCGGGTGAGCTGATGCCAAACCAGGCTTATCGTCATGTGGTGCGCATGCCAAACGGTTCATTGTTGAATCGTTACTGGGATGACCGCGACACGCCGCGTGACGAGTCGTGGATTGAAGACGTGGAAACCGCGCGTCAGTCAAAACGTCCGGCAAGTGAGGTTTATCGTGACCTGCGTGCTGGTGCCGCATCCGGCTGGGATTACTCTTCGCGCTGGCTGCGTAATCCAAAACGTCTGTCAAGCATTCGCACCACGCAATTTATTCCCATTGACCTCAATGCGTTTCTTTACAAGCTTGAGTTGATGATTGCTACGTTATCGCACGCCAAAGGTGAAGAGTTAACTGCACTTGCCTGGCAGAAGAAAGCTGAGGCGCGTAAACGTGCGATTACTCGCTACTTGTGGGACAGCACCGCAGGCGTGTTCCGCGATTATGACTGGCGACGTGCGCGCTTCGGTGCTTTTACCGCGGCTTCTGTGGTGCCGCTGTTTGTTGGCCTTGCTACGCCGCATCAGGCGCATCTGCAATCTATCGCCCTGCGCCAGCTGCTACTGAGTAATGGTGGATTACTAACGTCCATGGTCGACAGCGGTGAGCAGTGGGATGCCCCCAACGGTTGGGCTCCCATGCAGTGGATGGCGGTGGTTGGCTTAAATAACTACGGTGAAGAGACCCTTGCCAGCGAAATAGCGGTGAACTGGCTAAACACCGTCAATAATTTCTATCAGCTGCATCATAAGCTGGTTGAGAAATATGACATCAGCGGCGATCGTGCACGTCCTGGTGGCGGCGGTGAATATCCTTTGCAAGATGGGTTTGGCTGGACCAACGGCGTTACCCGCCGCTTGATGGTGATGTACGGCCACTTAATGGCGGATTAATCGTTGCGCAGCGAGTTATCTGCTGCGCGGCAAAGCTTATGAGAAAACGGCGTTTAGTGGATAGAGGGCCCTCCCTATTATCGCCTGAGGCTTAGTAACTCATAAGGATGCATCATGACCCGCCTTAACGCTCTTGGCGGCGCCCTGTTGGTCGCCGCCTTGTTTTCCTTGCCACTCCACGCCGCAGAACAAACCTTACGTATCGGTTATCAAAAATCATCTACCTTGCTGACGCTGATTAAACAGCGTGGCGAGCTGGATAAATCTCTTGCCAGCCAAGGGGTAAAAGTCAGCTGGCATGAATTCTCTAGCGGTTTACCGCTACTCGAAGCGCTCAATTTGAATAATGTTGATTTATCTGCTGATGTCGCCGATACCGTACCGGTTTTTGCGCAGGCGGCAGGCGCTAATCTGACGTATTACGCCCGCGAAACACCCTCACCAGATGCGCAGGCGATTTTGGTTCCGGCGGATTCATCGATTAAAACACTGCAGGATTTGAAAGGGAAAAAGATTGCTGTCACCAAGGCGGCAGGCAGCCACTATTTGCTGATCGCTGCGCTGAATAAAGCGGGTTTGAAATTCAGCGATGTTTCCCCGCTTGGTTAACGCCTGCTGATGGGCGGGCTGCAATGGAAAATGGCAGCGTCGCAGCTTGGGTAACTTGGGAACCTTATGTGACCAGCGCGAAGGCTGAACAGCATGTGCGGGTAGTGACGAGCGGCAGAGGTTTGGCGAGTTATCAACGCTATTATCTGGCATCGACAGAGTATGCTAAAGCGCATCCTGCCGTGTTGAATACTGTCTATAACGCGCTGGAAACTCAGGCTGAATGGCTGAAAGCGCATCCTGCTGAGGCAGCGAAACTGCTGTCACCGCTGTGGGGAAATTACCGATATCAACTGTAGTACAAGCCAATGCGCAGCGTAGTTATCACATCGAGCCAGTAAAACCAGCCGATCTGGCCGAACAGCAAAAAATTGCTGACGCTTTTTATCAGGCGAAGCTGCTGCCAAAACCGATCGACACGCAAGCGGTTAATACCTGGCAGCCCGCCTCGCCTTAATCTCTTTGCCGGGGATGCTGATTAAACGCATCTCCAGCCTTTCAAACTTATTTCTTCGCTTCTACTCCCGACTGTGACGAGCGCAGTAAAAACTGCTGCGTCACATCAGGCAGATGCGTATAAAGCCATTCCGCCATCGCGATTTCCTGCTCACGAATCTGCGTCAGGATAGTCACGCCTTCCGCATCACCGACATGCTCTGCAGCGGCAATCAGGCTGGTGTAGCTAGCGATTTCGAAATTCTCAAACACATAGCCACTGATACCGCCTTTAACCACTTCATCTGGCGTGGTCATGCCGCCCACGGCTTGGCCAAATGCAGCCATTTTGCCCATGGCATCTTTAAGGGTGGAGTTGTGGATATCATGGCGATCCAGCAGCTGCTTGAGCAGGCTCTGCTGTTGTTTGGTTTCCTCAATGTGTTGGACAATACGCTGCCTCAACTCAGGATAATGCTCAAGGCGATCGGCCATTTTATTGAGCATGCTTTCCGCTTGCTCTTCCATGGCATGCGCATCGCGTAGCCAGTCATGATAGTGCTCTTCTGGGGATGTAGACATGGTCTCTCTCCTTATCAGGAAGCCACAGTGATGGACTCAGCGACATCAGTCAGCTTTTGATCCGTTTGTTTCTCTTCATTCAACGTCTCTGCCAGCAGCTCGGCAGCTTTGGTATAACCTAGTTTAGTCGCTAACGCATAAAGCGTACCGTAGGTGGCAATTTCGTAGTGCTCCACTTTCTGTGCTGCACCGATCAATCCTTGATCCCGCACTTCACCTTTTTCCACAGAATCAATAATTTCCTGCGCTTCTTCGACTAAGCCTTCCAGCGCATGACATTTCATCCGTTTAATTTTAAGTTCTGGCGTTACCTCAACGATTTCATCCAGCCGTTCTATTTGGCCTCGTGTCTCTTCGAGGTGCTGATTAAACGCGGCGATAAGTTTTTCATCGGTGGCGGCACGCGCCATTTTAGGTAAGGCGCGGGCAATTTGTTTTTCAGCACTGTAAATATCAGAGAGGTCATGGATAAAGAGATCGTTCAATGTCTTAACTGTCATCACTCTTGCCTCATACTTTGTTTCGATAGGGTAATTGTTAACGCCGCTTGATGGTCATCAAGAGAACTCACTAAAACTTTAGCGTATTAACGCCATCTTGCGAGTCACTGCTGCTGGAATTGTGAACAAAACTGGCATGTAAAATGCATTTTTCTTTTTACACCATAGAGTTAGTGACTCTAAATAGTTAATTTTGTTGAAACAGTAACCCTCGACTTTATCGGATAAAGTTGTACAGACTTTTGTTAGACCGTATACATATAACGCCTAAATAAATAGTTTCCGACGTTATTTTATTTTTATAAAATGTGTACGCAATTACTTTTTCCTGTACAGATTATTTTTTGAAAAACAAAAAAACCGGAATAGAGTTCTATTCCGGTTCAAATAAGTTATGACTGAAGGCAATAAGCCGCTCAGCCATATTGGATTAGCTGGCTTTTATCAGAAAGGGAAGGGAAATATAAAAATAGCCACCTTGATATTTACATAACTTATTGTAATAAAAGAGTTATGTAGACTCAACTGCGACGGCTGATCTTACCTCCTTTTCGACCTGCTTCAATAGCGCGCTCAGGATCGTTCTTAAAGTTACCGCCGCTCTTCTGGCCACCCTTGCGGCCAGCTTCGGCTGCGCGCTCTTTGTCTGCAGCAAAGTTTCCTGCCCCACCACGATATTGAGTCATCCTGTATTCCTCATGAGGTTTAATAATATAGCAATCACAGACAATACTTCGTCAGGCTGGTAATACAAAGTAAATGTAGCCATAAAATTTACATGATCAAGCGGATTAGCTTACTCAGCCATGCAAAATTTTGGTTAATTTACGGCCCTAACATAATGATCAATGATTTAGCCATGAAATCATTTTGTCATGACATCACAAAAAAGAATCAGGGAAATTTACATTCAATTTCCGATCATTTCCGTTTCGTATTAATCGATCATTTCGTCAAAAAGTCCACTACAAACTCCTATAAACGAAGCGGCATGCTTCGCTTATTCCGCATAAAATTTGATTAATTTGATCAACAAATGATCTTTTTAGCTAAAAGAAGCAATAAATTAGTAATTAAAGCGCAGATCAAGAGGTTAATTATAAGCGAAGCGGTAAGCGTGATATTGAATGTTCAAAAAAATGCAATCTGATCAATAAATGATCAATTATTTCTCGGAATGAATTAAATAAGCGAGTAGTGGAAAGAAAAGATCGACCAAAGATCGATTTGAATAAGCGAAGCGGCAAGTATAAATAAACAAAACGCCCAGATGGGCGCTTTTAGGAATAGTTCTTAGAAGGGTATTTCTGTAAGAAGGCTAACAGAGCCTTATTCAGCTGATCTGGATGCGTAGCAGCGAATCCGGGCGGACCATTCTCATAAACTTTAAGATCTAAACCGGCCATCATTTCGTGTACACATTTTCGTGTGGCTTTGAACGGAACGAGTGGGTGTTTGCTGCCGTGAATCACCTGCGTCGGCCTGCCCATTTTGACGATGCCGCTACGGGAATATTTTGGTAAAAGCGGTGACGTAATCAGTGTTGCTCTTCAGCCAGGCAAGCAGCGCAAATTCAATGTCTGCGTCGGCATCGGCGGGAGCCTCGTGCCGAAGCCGAGCTACAACGTGACGTATTGCAATATCATCAGGGCGAAAATGCACCGAAAGCGAATCATTTAATCCTGTTGCGCACTGCACTCCTCTTTACGGAGCGCAGTGCGTATTTTTTATGGCGCACTATAAATGTCGCGTAATCCCGGTAGCGTCTGCAATTTCTCGCGCCACCAGCGGGCCGCATTGCCGCTGGCATTCTCATTCCATGCCAGATACGCCATATCACGGCGGCATTCGCTATCTAGCTGACGCGCCACTAATCTGCCATCCGCCAAATAGGGTTCAGCTAAATAGCATGGTAAAAAGCCACATCCCAGCCCCGCCAGCTGCGCCTGCAGCTTTGTAGAGAAATCATGGACGCTGAGCGTCTTTTGCTCATCCAGTACCCGTAAATCAATGCCGGCGCTGTGACGTGATGAATCATGCACCGTTACCGCGCGATACTGCCGGATCTGCTCACGCAGCAGCGGTTCCGGTGCCTGCGCCAGAGGATGTTCAGGCGCAACGGCGAAGACATAATCCAGCCAACCCAGCGCCACGCAACCAATATCTTTGCGCGTCGCCGGTTCTTGTACTGCGCCAAAGACGATATCCGCTTCGCCATAGCTTAACGCTTCCCAGCAGCCCGCCAGCACGTCATGGCGAAATTGCAGCTGCGTATGCGGATGTTGCTGATAAAACTCATCAACTAGCGGTGTGAGCAGCGAAAACGGCACCGACGCATCAACGCTGATCACTAAATTGCTCTCCCAGCCGCTCTCGACATAGCGCGCCTGCTGCTCCAGCTCATTGACTGCACGCAACAATGCTCGCCCTTTATCTAGCATTAAGCGGCCAGTCGGCGTAAAAGTCGCACGATGCCCGGAACGATCGAGCAACGTAATTTTCAGATCACTCTCCATTTTTTGTACGGTATAACTCAGCGCAGACGCAGTTTTAAACAGCCGTGCCGCGGCAGCAGCAAAGGTGCCGTGGCGATCCAGCGCATCTAAAATCAGCAGCGCCTCAAGGTTTAACCGCATGTTTCCTTTCCTCAAAAATTGTTGAACAACAACCCAAAAACATTCCGCTAACAAAAAGCGGTGTTATCTCGTATTTTTTATTCAACGGCAGACCCTCTGCAAACCTTTTTCACTGATGTCGCGCATTCAGGAGAATGACATGATCAATCCACAACAGGCTAATCACGTCACGCTGGTTATCACTCACAGCGTGCAGCCCGGTAAACAGTCCGATTATGAAGCCTGGCTAGAATTGATCATGCCGCAGGCGGCGCAGTTTCCAGGGCATTTAGGGGTTAACGTATTGCGTCCGGTGCATGGCGAAAACACTTACACGGTATTGATTCGCTTTGACAACCTCGACAACCTGTTTAAATGGACGCAATCCGCTGAGCGTAAAACGTTGATCGCCACACTGCCCGCCATGCTGGCCGCGCCTGAACATACTGAAGTGCGTCCCGGTGCAGCGTTTTGGTTTACGCCTGTAGACAAAGCGAAACCCGGCCCCGCCAGATGGAAGCAATTCCTGCTGACATTGGCCGTTATCTTTCCTTCTACCTTGCTGATTCCTCAGCTTGTAGATGCGCTGCTGCCGATGAGTCGCGGCACGTTGTGGGGACATTTTTTAGATGATGCGTGTGTGGTGGCTTTAGTGGTGTGGCTTTGGATGCCGCTGCTGACGCGGTTATTAAGAAACTGGCTGCTCCCACGCCGCTAAGAGAGGTTTCTGGACGCGGCTTTCTGCTTCTGGCACTTTATCCTGCCATTCAAAAAAACAGCGTATCAGTCGTCGGTGCCGGTGTCCGACCACAAGATATTCGGCGTCGTGCCAGGTTGTTCCAGCTTCGCTTGCTGACAATGCCGCAGCGTGGTCACATTCCCCAGCGCGACGCCGCGTTTGCCATTCTTCTTAATGCGATACATCGCTTCATCGGCGCGCGCTAACGCTTCATCAAAGCTCTCTTTTGCGTCAACCTGTGCAACACCAACTGAAGCACCGATATTGGCGCTGCCGTTGGCCATGTCGAATGGCGTTAGTGCGGCATCCAGGCAGGCGTACGCTATTTGATGTATCAATGGATTATCCAGCGCATAAGGTATCAGCAGAACAAACTCATCACCGCCTAATCGGCCAATCACTACCTCAGCGGGGCACGCTTCAAGCAAGCGCTGACTCAGTTGAATCAACACTTCATCGCCGCTGCGATGTCCTAAGGTATCGTTGACGTGTTTGAAATTGTCTAAATCGATAAAGGCCACGCACAATTCACCTTGCGCTTTCAGTTCGCGAAAGTGAGTTTGCAGAGCATGACGGTTGGTTAACAACGTGAGAGGATCGTGCAGTGCCAGCGTTGAGAGTTGCTCTTCATATTGCTTCTCTTTCGTCATGTCGATATGCGTGCCAGTAACTCTGACAGGTCTTCCCGCTTCATCCCAATCGCTGATGCGACCGCGATCCAATACCCAAGTGACTTTTCCGTTTTTACCGATCATCCGATGCAACGCCTCATAGTAAGGCGCAATGCCTTCAATATGGTCGTAAAGGCTTTTAACACCTCAGCGGCATCATCAGGGTGAAGGCACTCTTTCCAAGATTCAAAGTTGGCATCGGTCTCTTTAGGCTGAAAGCCAAGCATTGCGCCCCAGCGACGATTAAAAATCACTAACTTTCCACTGGGAATATCGAGTTGCCACAGACATAAACCGGTGCCATCTAGCGCTGCGCTTAATTTGTTGCGTGCGTCATGCGCTATACGCTTGAGCCGCGCATTGTGCTTTTTCAGATTCTGTATCTGTTGGTGCAGCGCTTCGTCAGACATGGCTATTAGGCTGAATATTTAAAAGGGTATTTTGCCTGCCCGTTTATTTCTGTAAAGAGAGCGCATTAAAACACGATTAGCAGCGGATAATTGCAGACCGAACAGGATATTAGCCGGTTAGCCACAGGCAAATCAGCACAGAGCAATGCCCAATGTTGCGTTTATCGGCGGTTCTGGTTAATAAATCCTGACTATGACAAATTCCTTTATTCATTCATTTATTAAATTGCCGGGCGTGTTGTCACCAAGAAGGGTCCGTAAGAATTGATGTGTATGGCGCTGGCGGCTTCGTTTAAAAAGTACCTTTATCCTTATTGCGAGCCTGTAACGCAGGCGCAGCCTAAACACATTTGATAAATAACTCTAATAACTGATGGCTCTAAAGTTCAATTATCGATATGGTAACGCATGGTTACTATATGGATATTGGATGAGCTATGGCTTTGAATGGAACACTGATTCTGAACGGCGCAGATTACGTGCCTTTTAACCTATACGGCGTTGGCGTTTTCATGGCGTTCTCCGGCAAAGGCGTATACATGAATAACGCTGCGTGTGGAGCAATCCCTGATGAGGGACCCATACCACCGGGTAAATACTGGATTGTAGAGCGCGGTGGTGGAGGGATCTTCTCGCGGTTAAAAGCGCAGTCACAAGATCTCTATAACAGGATTTATAACGGCGCTGAGTTTGGTCGTGACGAATGGTTTGCTTTGTTCAGGGATGACTGGACTATTGACGACCACTCATGGATTGAGGGAGTCAAACGCGGATTGTTCAGGTTGCACCCCGGGCGTATATCGGAGGGATGTATCACCTTAGTCCATAACGCCGATTACGCGCTGATTCGTGACGCACTAATGCAGACTACACCTATGCCGGTTCCCTGCATGAAATCATTGATGGCGCGCGGATGGGTTGAGGTAATAGCCAGTGGCTATAACAACACTTGTCCGTAGAGCATCAAAAGTTATTTTCTATTTCGCTATCTCTTTAATCGTCGGACGAATGCTGGGCAGCCCTGAATTATGGTTTGACCAAGATTTAGCCACTCGCATTGCGAAATTCCTTTATGGCGACGGTGAAATAGGGGCTGACAACTTTTACGACCTGTATTTTTATATCTCAATAATCTCTGTGTTTTCTATAACCCTAATTATTTACATTTTAACAATGAAGTTAATACGAAAAATAAGGAGCAGTTAAATGCCAATCCCTCCGTATATGTGGCTTAAAGACGATGGCGGCGCAGACATTAGAGGTCCTGTCGATGTGCATGATCGTGAAGGCAGCATTGAGATCATCGGATTAAGTCACGGCATCAGCCTACCGGTTGACACCGCAGCCGGAAAAATCAATGGCACCCGCCAGCACTCTCCATTGCGGATTGAAAAGGAAGTTGATAGCTCAACGCCGTATCTTTATAAAGCCGCCGCTACCGGGCAGACATTAAAAAGTGCTGAAATCCGCTTCTACAATATCAGCGATGCGGGGCAAGAGGTCTGTTACTACACGGTGCTACTAGAAAATGTGAAAATTACCAGCGTTCACTGTGGTGTACCCAATGTGAAATTGTCTGGCAACGATAAGATGAATCACTCGGAAAGCGTCAGTATGCAGTATGAAAAAATCACCTGGTGCATTGTGGATGGCAACATCCAGTACACTGATGCATGGAATGAACGTCCTACTGCTTAGTTAGCAAATGCCTATGCTGTAGCAGGGCTAGAGGGGGATGCTTATTCCATTAAATCTGAGCTGGCTACAGCATACTAAGCTCGGCTTTGTGCGCTGTAGCCAGCAGCTAAGACGCAGGGCGAGCCACAGGGATGTGGCGAGATCATCGAACGTTCGATGAACGGGTTCGACCCGCAGAAACGCAAAAACCCGCCAAAGGCGGGTTCTTTAAATAGGGTGCCCGAACCCGGACAAAAATGCCGGGAGCATTTTTGCTCAGCGCGCCTGCGCGATGACCCGCAGGGCGAGCCACAGGGATGTGGCGAGATCATCGAACGTTCGATGAACGGGTTCGACCCGCAAAAACGCAAAAACCCGCCAGAGGCGGGTTCTTTAAATATGGTGCCCGAACCCGGAATCGAACCAGGGACACGGGGATTTTCAATCCCCTGCTCTACCGACTGAGCTATTCGGGCAACGGGGCGCATTAAACCCTAACTGACTTTTAGCGTCAAACGCTTTTAACAAAATTGAAATCGACTGACGCCTTTTCCATCAACCCTAAGAATCATGGGTGAAATTTTGTGTAAACAAGTCGACATCCGCTGAATTTTTAAACGCAACCGCCGATAAAATGTAATGAAGACTAACACTAATAAAAAGGTTCAACCATGTTCTCCACCATTACATCAGGAGTCGTTTCACGCCTTGCCTGGCAAAAGCGTGCGCACTCATCGGCAACAATGCATTCATTAAAAGATTCGATTGCTATGATCGAATTCTCACCAGAAGGCACCATTCTCACCGCCAACACGCTGTTTCTTGAGCGTATGGGTTATACGCTGGATGAAATCAAAGGCCAGCATCACAGCATGTTTTGTACGCCTGATCTGCTTCAATCCAGAGCGTATCGCGATTTCTGGCAGCGGTTGAATCGCGGCGAAAGTTTCAGCGATAAGTTTCTGCGCGTAGCCAAAAACAGTCTACCGGTGTGGCTCGAAGCCAACTATGTGCCGGTACAAGATCGCAGCGGCCGCGTGTTTAAAATTGTCAAACTCGCCAACGATATCACCGAACATATTATTGATGCGCAAGAGCAGCGTTCAATGACCACCGCTATCGAGCGATCAATGGCGGTGATTGCTTTTAACCTGAAAGGCGAAGTGCTCAAAGCCAACGATAACTTTCTTAAAACCATGGGTTATCGCATCGATGAAATCCAGGGAGTGCATCACAGCATATTTTGCTCGGCAGAGATGCGTACAAGCGCCGAATACAAAGCACTTTGGCAACAGTTGAACCGGGGTGAATTTGTCTCTGGTCAGTTCCCACGCGTTGATAAGCAAGGCCGTACCCTGTGGTTGCGAGCAACCTACAATCCGGTTTTCAACGAAAACGGTGAGCTGTATAAAGTGGTGAAATTTGCCACTGATGTCACCGCACAGGTTGAGAAAAACCAGCAAGAGCGTAAAGCTGCACAGCAGGCTTATCAAACTGCGCTGCAAACCAGTGAAAGCACCAAACTGGGCGCTGACGTTATTGCTAACAGCGTGCAAACCATGAACGAACTGGCAGGCGAGTTACACGGTATTTCGGGGGATATCTCAGGTCTGAGCGATTCATCCGATCGCATTGGCTTTATCGTTGAGAGCATTCGCCGTATTGCTGATCAAACCAATCTGCTGGCACTTAATGCTGCAGTTGAAGCTGCACGTGCCGGAACGCATGGACGTAGCTTTGCCGTTGTCGCTAATGAAGTACGCACTCTGGCTGCCAATATTAACCGTGCCACCACGGAAATTGAGAACAGGGTGCAGCAGAACCACCTATTGGCGAATAAGGCGTTAAAAGGAATTGAATCCAACCTTAAACGCGCCGATCAAGGTGTGATTCTCGCACAAGAAGCGGGCGGCATGATTGCCGATATCCGCAACAGTTCTACCGAAGTGGTTCGTGCCATTAGCCACGTCACTGAAGCGCTTAAAAATAGGGTAAACAGCCGGTAGCTAACCGGCTGTTTTTATGTTTATCCCACCTCTATTTTTGCTACGCTCCGCAGCACGGGTAATGAGATCGTTACGTCTGGTCTTCATGCCTTGACCTGAGTAAGAGCCTGGAAACTTTCGACATACAATCGCTCTTACTAATGCGCCTGATACCTGAATTAGAAGCTCAACGTGTGACGTTGCTTATTGATTAGGCGAAGCTTTCAAAACCTTATACTTCAAATATATTTAATTCTTTTTTCTGCCAGTCATTTAAACTGGCGCTGTATAAAAAATCATCAATTCAATGAAATTTATTAAACCCACATCGCCCATAATTTAACTTAAGTAAAAATAAAAACGGACATAAAGCGCTAGTATGTAATGACATAATCGCAAATGCATGAATAAAATGAAATTTATACTCATAAGAGATTGCACTTACCCCGCCGCAAAATCCTCAATTAAGTCAAATTAAATTCATTGCGTTAGGAATTCCTCTAATTATTAGTAAGCTATATTCCATAAAAAAATAATTATGCTATTAATTTCGGACTTTTCTTAAATGGAGTTATTAAAATGTATAAGCCTAATAAATTAATTATTCTAACGTTCTTATCTCCTCTGCTGTTAGCGGGTTGCCAAAACAATGCAGATAGTTACGCTGCCAACGTTTACGAAACAAATCAGTTAAATAATAAACAAGAAACGAAAACGGTAAATATTATCTCTATCCTGCCTGCAAAAGTGGCTGTCGATAACACCCAAAATAAACAGGCCGCGCAGACCTTTGGTGCCATTCTTGGTGTTGTAGCGGGTGGCGTAGTCGGACATAACGTGGGATCACGTTCAGCGCTCGGCACTACGGCAGGTGCGGTTGGCGGCGGTGCAGCAGGTGCGGCGGCAGGTTCTTTTGTAAAAGATAAAGTTTTAGTTGATGGTGTTTCACTCACCTATAAAGAAGGCACCAAAGTTTATACTTCGACTCAAGTCGGCAAAACTTGCGAGTTTTCATCTGGGCTCGCCGTGGTTATCTCGACCAAAGATAATGAAACCCGCATTCAACCTAATACTTCCTGCCCTGTTAAAGCGTAAGAGGACAGGATGAAAAGAAACTTACTCATCTTGCCGCTGATGGCGTTAAGCCTTTCTCTGGGAATAAAGGCACAGGCATCGACCTTACAAGATCAACTTGCTGCTGTTGCAGCGGCTGAAAATGCGGGTAAGGCAGAGGAGCAATCGCGTGAAGATGCTCGCCAGGCACGATTTGATGCACAAGCCCGTCAGGAACGTGCCCGTCAGGCAAAAATTGCCGCAGATCGTGCTGAACGTCAGCGCCAGCGTGATGCCACAGTAGCCGCAGATAAAGCTCGGGCAGTCGCTGATTATCAAGCAGATAAAAAGCGCGATCAAAGTTATGAAGATCAATTGCGCCAGTTAGAACTGGACCAGCGCAAACTGGCCATTAAACGTGAGGCAGCTCGCGTAGCTCGCGAAGATGAATATATTGATCAAGAGCTAAAATCTCGTGCAGCCCGTACGGATGTTGTGCAGTCAGAAGCAGACGCCACACGTAATCTTTCTCAAGGTGGTCATGACTTGATGAAGAGTGAAGGCGAAGCACGCGTCAAAAAAGCCAGCAGCTGGTTTAATTAAAAAAGGGGCTAAGCCCCTTTTTCATGGCTTCTGCTGCGCCATTTGCACCGGCGGTGGCGTGGTCGGCGGAATAAAAATGTGATCAAGAATCTGCCGCATGACGGGTGCGGCCGTTACGCCTTCGCCGCCGCCATTCTCCAGAATCAAGGCAACTGCCACTTTGGGATCGTTGAATGGCGCAAACGCGGTGTAGAAAATATGGTCACGTAAGCGAACCGGAATCATTTTGGCATTATAGGTTTGATTCTGTTTTAGGCTAAACACCTGCGAGGTGCCGCTCTTGGCTGCAATGCCATACGGCGCAGTGTGAAAGTATTTATAACCGGTGCCGTTTGGCGCATTCGCCATGCCAAACATCGCGTGGCGCACCAGCGACCAGTAAGGTGAATTAGCCTCACCAACCTGGGCTTGCGGCAGCTTCGGTTGATACATCTCAACCAGCTTACCACGCTGCGTTTTCTCCAGCAGATGCGGTGCGATTACGTGACCATTGTTAATCAGCGTGACCATCGCTTTAACCATCTGAATCGGCGTCGCTATCCAATAGCCTTGCCCAATGCCTACCGATACCGTATCGCCTTGATACCACCCTTTTTTATGGACCTTCAGCTTCCATTCACGGCTCGGTAACAGGCCGTTATACTCTTCGTTCAAATCGATGCCGGTGGGTTTGCCGTAACCAAACTGGCTGAGCATGGTGTGAATACGGTCGATGCCCATCATAAACGCCACCTGATAGAAGAAGGTGTCGGCAGATTCCTCAATCGCTTTAGTGACATCCAACATGCCGTGACCGCTCTTTTTCCAGTCACGATAACGCCGATCGGTGCCGGGCAACGTCCAGGTTGGTGCGCCAAAGAAACTGGTTTGCGGCGTAATCACTTTTGTCAGCAGCGCCGACATCGCCATATAAGGTTTAACCGTCGAGGCCGGAGGATAAAGACCTTGAGTAACGCGGTTGATCAGCGGCAGGTTTTTATCCTGTAGCAGCGTTTCATAGGCTTTATAGCTGATGCCTTTGACGAAAGGATTCGGATCGTAGCTGGGGCTGGAAACCATCGCCAGCACCGATCCATCATGAGGATCTTCAATCAATAGCGCCGCACGCTGACCCGCAAGCAGGCTTTCAACATACTGTTGCAGGTGCAGATCCAGCGTCAGCGTAATGTTTTTACCCGCAAGCGGTGGCACTTCTTTTAGCACTCGCACAATGCGTCCGTGGTTATCCACTTCCACTTCCTGATAACCTGTTTTACCGTGCAGCACCGACTCGTAATACCCTTCAATTCCCTGCTTGCCGATGTTGTGATCGGCTGCGTAGTTTTCCGCTATGCCCTGCGCATTCAGCCGTTTGTAGTCGTTATCATTGATTTTAGAGACATAACCGAGCACATGCGCTAAATCAGCGCCATAAGGATATTGGCGGTCCTGATAAGTATCGATACTAACGCCAGTGAAGTTGAACTGATTTACTGAGAAACGGGCAACCTGTTCGTCGGTGAGCTCGGATTTCAAGATCACGGGCTTGTAACGGCTGCTCTGTTTCAGCGTGCGTTGGAAGCTTTCCAGGTCGTCGGGTGTGAGATCAACCAGTGGCGTCAACGCTTTCAGCGTGGCTTGCATATCGTTGATTTTATAGGGTGTCAGCGTGATGTCGTACCAGGAAACATTGCGCACCAAAGGAATGCCGTTGCGATCGTAAATTAACCCGCGCGTTGGGGCGATTGGGATCATTTTGATATCGTTTTGATTGGATCGCGTCTGGTAATAGCTGTGATCGCGCACCTGTAAACGATACAGGTTGATACCCAGAACAGTAAAACAGATAACGACCAGCGCAAAGGCCGCCGCCGCGCGACGGACAAACAGCTTTTCTTCAGCTTCGAAATTACGAAAATTCATCAGGAGGCATTATTTAGCGGTGTGTTTATTATTCGTTGTCGCGCTAATGATAAAGCGCTCTCCCCACAGCGCCAGCGCGAAGATGCACAAGCCTGGGCAAAAGTGTGTCATTTAATGAAGATGTTACGAGAGGGAAGGTGCGCGCTGTCCCCCATCCCAACCTTCCCCGCGAAGCGGGAAGGAGACGCTGCCACATTTAGCTTCAATACTCGCATGTTGCAGCATCTTCCTCCCCACGCGTGGGGAGGACTGAGGTGGGGGCAAACGACCCCGCACTTAACGCGCGATTAATCGCCCAGCAATACAGACTCTAATGCGATCTTAATCATGTCGTTAAACGTGGTCTGACGCTCAGCCGCAGTGGTCTGCTCGTGCGTGCGAATATGGTCAGAAACGGTACAAATAGTCAGCGCTTTAGCGCCAAATTCCGCTGCTACGCCGTAAATGCCCGCCGCTTCCATTTCCACGCCGAGGATGCCGTACTTCTCCATCACGTCGAACATTTGTGGATCTGGGGTATAGAAAAGATCCGCAGAAAAGATGTTACCTACGCGCGCATCAACGCCCAGGTTTTTAGCCGCGTCAACCGCGTTGCGCACCATGTCAAAGTCAGCAATCGCTGCAAAGTCATGATCTTTAAAACGCATACGGTTCACTTTCGAATCGGTACATGCACCCATACCAATCACGATATCACGCAGTTTCACATCTGCACGTACCGCGCCGCAGGAACCCACACGAATAATCTTTTTCACGCCGAAATCGGTGATCAGCTCTTTGGTGTAGATCGAGCAAGACGGAATGCCCATGCCGTGACCCATCACCGAAATTTTGCGACCTTTGTACGTGCCGGTGTAACCCAACATGCCGCGCACGTTGTTCACTTCAACCGGGTTCTCCAGAAAGGTTTCTGCAATGTGCTTGGCACGCAGCGGGTCGCCAGGCATCAGTACGACGTCCGCGAAATCACCCATTTCTGCATTAATGTGAGGAGTTGCCATTGTTCGTTATCCTTTTTAAATAGCTGCTTTACAGCATGTTCTTGCCGTAGTCCATGCTGGACAGGCCAAAATAGTGTGCAATTGTCTGGCCGATATCCGCGAAGGTATCGCGGTAGCCAAGCGAGCCAGGCTCTACTTTAGGGCCGTAGATCAGAATGGGAATGTGCTCGCGCGTATGTTCAGTGCCTTCCCAGGTAGGATCGCAGCCGTGATCGGCGGTCAGGATCAAAATGTCATCTTCTTCCACCAGTGCCATTAGCTCCGGCAGACGACGATCAAACAGCTCCAGCCCCCTGCGTAACCGGCAACATCACGACGATGTCCCCACGTTGAGTCAAAATCAACGAAGTTAGTAAACACAATGGATTGATCAGGCGCTTGCTTCATCTCTTTGATCGTGGCATCAAACAGCGCATCAAGACCGGTGGCTTTAACCTTTTTGGTAATGCCTTGCTCGGCGTAAATATCCGCAATTTTACCCACGGAAATCACGTGACCGCCCTTCTCATCTACCAGTTTTTTCAGCATGGTCGCCGATGGCGGTTCCACAGCTAAATCGTGGCGATTGCCGGTACGCTCAAAATGCCCCGCTTTATCGCCCACAAACGGACGAGCAATCACACGGCCAATGTTATAGCCCCCTTCGGTCAACTCTTCGCGCGCGATTTCACACAGCGCATAGAGGCGATCCAAGCCAAACGTCTCTTCGTGACAAGCGATTTGGAACACGGAATCCGCAGAGGTGTAGAAAATCGGCTTGCCCGATTTCATGTGCTCTTCGCCCAGTTGGTCGAGGATCACCGTACCCGATGAGTGGCAGTTGCCGAGATAGCCCGGTAACTCTGCGCGCTCAACCAGTTTATCCAGCAATTCCTGCGGGAAACTGTTTTCTTTGTCGCTGAAGTAACCCCAGTCGAACAAAACCGGCACACCAGCAATTTCCCAGTGGCCAGATGGCGTATCTTTACCGGAAGAGAGTTCGCTGGCGAAAGCATAAGCGCCAGTGATTTTTGCCTCTGGATCAAGGCCAGCCGGGAAGCGTCCGGTAGATAATTCTGCGGCTTTACCCAAACCTAATGCGGTCAGATTCGGCAGATGCAACGGACCTTTGCGTCCTTTGTCCGCTTCACCTTTTAAACAGGCTTCAGCGATATGGCCTAAAGTGTCTGAACCTGCGTCACCGAATTTTTCAGCGTCTTTGCTGGAGCCGATTCCAAAGGAGTCGAGAACCATTATAAAAGCACGTTTCATGCAAGTCTCCTGCGCCTGTGCGCGTGACAAGTCAAAAAAAGCGATCAGATCAGTATACCCGAATGCTTTGCGGCTGGCACCGATTGTATTATTTAACCGGCTTCAGTCACGCGGCGATAGACCACCGGCGTGGCGGCGGGCGCCCTGTCGCTGAGTTTAATGGCGGCTTTAAGGGCTTTTGCCGCTTGCTGCCAGTTAGCTTCGCTGCTGGCATGAATCACCGCCAGCGGTCGCTCGGTATCGGCACGCTCGCCGAGCATGATCATGTCGCTCAGGCCAACGCTATAATCGATGCTGTCGCTGGCCCGTTGACGTCCGCCGCCCATGCCCACCACGGCCATGCCAAGCGCACGCGTATCCATGCTGCTAACAATACCGGGCTGATCGGCGTAAACCGCTTTACTCAGCGTGGGTGCCGGCAGATAAGCATCGTAACGCTCAACAAAGTCGACTGGCCCTTTCTGCGCGGCCACCATGCGACCAAAAATCTCCGCAGCAGCGCCGTTGTCCAGCACCTGCATCAGTTTTTGACGCGCTTCGGCGTCATCTGCCGCCAGTTTGCCCGAGATCAGCATCTCGCTGCACAGCGCCAGCGTCACTTCCAGCAGGCGTGGATTACGCTGCTGGCCGGTGAGGAAACGCACCGCTTCACGCACTTCCAGCGCATTCCCGGCGGTAGACGCCAGCACTTGATTCATATCGGTAAGCAGCGCGGTGGTTTTACAACCCGCGCCATTGGCCACACCAACAATCGCCTGCGCCAGGTTTTCCGAGGCTTCGTAAGTAGGCATGAAAGCACCAGAACCGACTTTCACATCCATCACCAGCGCATCTAAACCTTCGGCGAGCTTTTTCGCCAGAATCGACGCGGTGATCAGCGGAATAGAGTCAACGGTGGCGGTGATATCGCGCGTGGCGTAAAAGCGTTTGTCAGCCGGTGCCAGTGAATTAGTCTGACCGATAATTGCGACGCCGACTTCCTTGATGATCTGGCGGAAGCGATCGTCGCTCGGGAAGATGTCAAAACCGGGAATTGCTTCCAGCTTATCCAGTGTGCCGCCCGTATGCCCAAGGCCGCGTCCGGAGATCATCGGAATGTAACCGCCGCAGGCAGCCACCATGGGGCCAAGCATCAGTGACGTAACATCACCTACGCCGCCGGTTGAGTGCTTGTCGACCAGCGGACCATTTAAATTCAGTGATTTCCAGTTCAATACCGTACCGGAATCACGCATTGCCATGGTTAACGCCACACGTTCAGGCAGCGTCATATCGTGAAAATAGATGGTCATCGCCAGCGCGGCAATCTGACCTTCGGAAACGCTGTTATCGCGCACACCGTTGATGAAAAAGCGAATCTCTTCTTCACTCAGCGCGTGGCCGTCACGTTTTTGCGGATGATTTCTTGAGCCAGGAACAAGGTAGCCCCCTTACAAAGGGAAGGTCGGTGTTAGAAAGGCGGCCAATGACCGCCTAAAGAATTAATAACCGGATTTGCTGGTTTCGCTGTTATGGCCCAGCGTATTCAGCAGGTTAGCCAGCAGGCTGGAAGCACCAAAGCGGAAATGGCGCGCATCGGCCCACTCGGCGCCCAGCGTCTCTTCCGCTATCTGAAGATAGATCGCAGCATCTTCCGCCGTACGCACGCCGCCAGCGGGCTTGAAGCCAACTTGCTGCTTCACGCCTTTATCGCGAATGACACTCATCATGATCTGCGCCACTTCCGGCGTCGCGTTAACCGGTACTTTACCGGTTGAGGTTTTGATGAAGTCTGCACCCGCATCAATGGCAATTTCAGAAGCCTGACGAATCAAGGCTTCTTCTTTAAGTTCGCCCGTTTCGATAATCACTTTCAGCAGCACATCCGCTGCGGCACAAGCTTCTTTACAGGCTTTCACCAGATCGAAACCGATCTGCGTATTGCCGGCGATCAGCGCACGGTAAGGAAATACCACATCGACTTCATCAGCACCGTAAGCAATGGCGGCGCGGGTTTCAGCCAGCGCGATATCGATATCATCATTGCCGTGTGGAAAATTGGTCACGGTCGCAATGCGAATCTCTGGCGTACCCTGCTCGCGCAGCGTTTTGCGTGCAACAGGAATAAAGCGCGGATAGATACAAATCGCGGCCGTGTTGCCAGCCGGTGACTTCGCCTGATGGCACAGCGCAATGACTTTTGCGTCGGTGTCATCTTCATTCAGCGTGGTTAAATCCATCAGTTTCAGCGCGCGCAGTGCTTGCGCTTTAATATCGGTCATGATGCTCTCCAACAGGTTCGGTCGCGGCCAGCAAGCGGGCCGAGTGAATGTGATAATACTAACAAATGCAGCCGATGGTTTATGTGGTGAGAGTCACATCAAGGTAAGATCAGACTGCAAATTCGGTACTGATAGAGTGATATATATCACAAATAACAGCTTGCCAGCGTAACAATACGCCAACAGCGACAATGTTATTATTATCACATTTGCCGAATAATCGTGCCAGTATTTGTATTCAGCTTAGTCAATCACAGGGCCGAATGT
Organism: Candidatus Pantoea bituminis; assembly: GCF_018842675.1. Classification (NCBI taxonomy): domain Bacteria; kingdom Pseudomonadati; phylum Pseudomonadota; class Gammaproteobacteria; order Enterobacterales; family Erwiniaceae; genus Pantoea; species Candidatus Pantoea bituminis. Next base: position 528,798 of record NZ_JAGTWO010000004.1, on the reverse strand, counting down.
GGGAAAGAAGGATTATAGCTGTATGCCGCACAGCAGAAGATGAATTGCCTGAGCAAGATTCAGTGATTTCAATCATTTAGGATTTAGCGGGGGAACCGAAATACCGTTTGGCTGTTTAGCCACAGTGCATCGGCAATCTGCTGCGGGGATTCATTGCGCAGGCTACACAGCGTTTCCCACACCAGACGTGCCCGTTCGGGACGATTGGGTTGGCCCTGAAAGCCGTTTAACGGCATATCCGGTGCATCGGTTTCCAGTAACAGCGATTCCAGCGGTAACTGGGCAATGGTCTGGCGAGTTTTACTGGCGCGTTCATACGTAATGGTGCCGCCCACGCCAATAGCGTAACCAAGTTTGATAAACGCCTGCGCCTGCTGCAGGCTGCCAGCAAATCCATGCACCACGCCGCGCCGGGGCAAGTCGTGGCGGCGCAGATGCAGTGCGAGCTTGTCGTGCGTGCGGCGTGAATGCAAAATTACCGGCAGATCGTAGTTTTTTGCCAACCTGAGCTGTGCATCCAGCAAACGCTCTTGCTTGTCGAATTGCGGATCCTCGCGATAGAGATCCAATCCGATCTCACCAATCGCCACCAGCTTTTCGGGTGGCTGCTTGAGGTAGGCTTCCAATTTATCCAGATGCACATCCTGGTGCGACTCAATTACAATCGGATGCAGACCCAACGCGGCATAGAGCGCCGGATGATCGGCAGCCAGCTGGCACACCACGGCGAAACGGCTGACATCCACCGCAGGCACAATGATTTTTTCTACGCCCGCTTCGGCGGCGCGGGCGATGCTCTGTTCCGCATCATCAACGAAGGGCGGGAAATCGAAGTGACAATGGGTGTCGATAAATCTCATGCCAGCGATCCTTTATCGTAATCGGCGTCGTTACCCGCCAACGGCGGCGTGATGATGGCACGCGTGTCCGGCGCGTTCGCTACCGGCGCAGGCGGCGTAATCGCCGCATGCTGCATAAACGGCTCGGCATCACTCAACCATTGTCCCAGCGTGGCGAGAAAGTAGCGACCACAACGACGTCCCAAATGGTAATCCTGATTCAGCGACGATATGCGGCTACCTAACGCATTGCTGGCCAGCGCACGCGGCGGAAAGATCTCAATAATACGTAAGTTATCGGGCGGCTGATCGATGAATTGCTGAATTTCCCGATAACTCTGCTCATGATGATTAAGCACATGGATCATCGGCTTCAGTGCGCTTTCACCTAACCAACGCTCCATCCGTTTGAACCACTTAGGCGTATAAGACATTTGCGACGGCACAGTGCGTATCACCACAATGGTATCTGCGCCGCGCTTCGCCGCTTCCCGCACCGGAATGGCGTCGCTGATACCGCCATCCAGATAACTGATGCCTTCAAGATCAACCCCAAGCCGGTAGAAGCCAGGGATCGCGCTTGACGCTTTAATGATGTTTAGCCAGTTGTCGCGGGTAGGCGCAAAATAGCCCGGTGAATAGTCGTCGCTGCGGCACGCACACATATAAAACTCGCGGCCGCTGCTGAACAGGGTTTGCGCAGTGGCCATTTCAAGCGGGAATTCACTGCGGGTTGTTTCAATGAGCCAATCAAGATCGATCAGATTGCCGCCACGCACAAAACGCAGGGGATCAAAAAAGTGTTTACTGGTGGTGTAACGCGTAATAACGCGGCGAGCGTAGCCCGGTTGCGCGCAGACAAATGCTGACAAGTTTTGCGCACCCGCGGAGGTGCCAAGCATTAAGTGAAAGGGATTGAAGTTAGCGCGTTGGAATTCATCTAGTACACCGGCAGTAAAGATGCCGCGTTGTCCGCCACCTTCACACACCAACGCCATTTTTTTTGCTTTGAACGGTGTAAGCGCAAGGGGTTCGATCGCCCCAAGTGTGACAGGTATGCGTATGCCCAATGTCTGAACCTCGAAAGGGGTTCTCGGTCAGAATGGCTGAGGGATTTTTTCCGTTGTTGTTCGCAGCATTCCGGAGAACCAGTCATGATTTCCTTAACCGGGCAGGCGGCTTAATGCCGCCTGCCCATCGTAGCGTGATGAGGATTTCCGTTCCTCACACCTTTCGCTACAGATGACTGGCCTCCGCTTTATGCGTACTTGGTTCGCATTAAACTGCAAGACTCATCGGCTAAAGTTTTTTACGGCCAGTGAACAGGCTGATGAGAAACAGGATAATACCAACAACGAAGACAACTTTAGCCGCCCATGCTGCTGTGCCGGCTAAACCACCAAAACCTAACGCTGCGGCAATCAGCGCGATTACCAGAAAAATAATGCCCCAACGAAACATAAGCCTCTCCTTACCAATAGTGAAAATCGAACTGCTTATTTGAGCCCAGGATGGGTTTTCTTATTCGTGCGGCATTCGAAAATGCCGCACGTTCACCATTAAGATTTAACCGTCAGGTCATTCTTAACGCTTTTCACGCCTTCGATAGCTTTTGCGATACCTTCAGCACGATCTGATTGAGCTTTGTTCTCAACGGTACCTGAGAGCTGAACAACGCCATCGGTTGTTTCAACTTTCACCTTGCGCGACGGAACAATGTCATCCGCTAATAGCTTAGCTTTAATTTCGCTGGTTGTTGCAGCATCGCCTGCATAACCTTTCATTGACTGAGATTTGCTGTCTCTAACGTGTAGTTTATCGCTGACGGATTTAACACCTTCAACCTTCTGCACCAGGGCCACCGCTTTTTCAGCCTGATCCTGTGAAGTGACAAAACCGCTTAACGTCACAACGCCTTGATGCGTTTCAACTGAGATATCCGTACTTTTAATGGCTTCGTCATCTACCAGAGCGGCTTTAGCTTTGGCAGTTACGCCGCTGTCGTCCATAAAACCATCGACTTTTTTCATAGAACTATCGATTTTCGAACCCGTGCTGTCTGCAGTCTGCTGTGCTTTTTGCGACATTGAATCTTCAGCCAGCGCGCTGCCGCTCAGTAAAGCAGAACCTACCATCGCGGCAATCAGGGTTTTAGCAATCTTAGTATTCTTCATCGATATATTCCTTCTATCAGTTAACTCACCCACAACCGTAGGCGCGACAGTAGCAAACGGCGCTACTGCAATACTGGACGCAAGGAGAAGAAACGTCTCTTTCGCCGTCCGATAGAACAATGATAGTCGGTATTTTGGAGTTTGCCGGAGTAACTGGTTGATAGCTGGTCGAAATAGGCGAAACGGTGTGTTTTTAGGAAGAGTCTGTAACAGGGGAAAACAGAGCCACTCTTAAGTATACCCATCCACCTTCAAGCGGCAGAGGCGTTAACGGCTGTTTCTCACCCGAATCACCTACAACGGTAAGATCATCGGGCTTTACGCGTTTGCCGCCTTGCTGCAACTCGAATTATTTAGCGTATAGAATGGCTACTGTGAAACGATTAATGCTCGCGTGTTTTGCGGAATTTCACTTCAGGATAACGTTCCTGAGTGATGTTCAAATTCACCATGGTGGGCGCGATATAAGTCAGATTATCGCCGCCATCCAACGCGAGGTTAACCTCATTTTTACGTTGGAATTCTTCGAACTTCTTCGCATCGCTGCATTCAACCCAACGCGCGGTCGACACGTTGATCGCTTCATAAATCGCTTCAACGTTGTATTCACTCTTCAGGCGCGCGACGACCACGTCGAACTGCAACACACCAACCGCACCCACAATCAGATCGTTGTTATGTACAGGACGGAACACTTGTACCGCGCCCTCTTCAGAGAGCTGAACCAAGCCTTTCAGCAGCTGTTTCTGCTTGAGCGGATCGCGCAGACGAATGCGGCGGAACAGCTCTGGCGCGAAGTTCGGAATGCCGGTGAACTTCATGTTTTCACCTTGGGTAAAGGTGTCGCCAATCTGAATGGTACCGTGGTTGTGCAGCCCGATGATATCGCCCGGATACGCTTCTTCAACGTGAGAACGGTCGCCTGCCATGAACGTCAGTGCATCGGCAATGACCACGTCTTTTCCGGTCCGAACCTGACGCAGTTTCATGCCTTTTTCATATTTACCGGAGACCACACGCATGAACGCGACACGGTCGCGATGTTTTGGATCCATATTGGCCTGGATCTTAAACACGAAGCCGGTGAACTTCTCTTCTTTAGCTTCGACTACGCGGGTGTCGGTTTTGCGCGGCATTGGCGTAGGTGCCCAGGCAACTAAACCATCCAGCATATGATCCACACCGAAGTTACCTAACGCGGTGCCGAAGAACACCGGCGACAGCTTGCCTGCAAGAAAAGCTTCGCGCTCGAACTCGTGCGAGGCGCCCTGCACCAGCTCCAGCTCTTCACGCAGCTGAGCAGCCAGCTCTTCACCGATCGCTGCATCAAGATCGGGGTTATCCAGACCTTTTACAACGCGCACTTCCTGAATGGTGTGACCTTTACCGGTCTGGTAGAGATAGGTTTCATCGTTATAAAGGTGATAAACACCTTTAAACAATTTGCCGCAGCCAATTGGCCAAGTAATGGGCGCGCAGGCAATTTTCAGCTCGCTCTCAACTTCATCCAGCACTTCCATCGGATCGCGGATGTCACGGTCAAGTTTGTTCATGAAGGTCAGGATCGGCGTATCGCGCAGACGTGTCACTTCCATCAACTTACGGGTACGATCCTCGACGCCTTTCGCGGCATCAATCACCATCAAACAGCAGTCAACGGCGGTTAGCGTGCGGTAAGTATCTTCCGAGAAGTCTTCGTGTCCTGGGGTATCCAGCAGGTTAACCAGGCTATCACGATACGGGAACTGCATCACTGAGGTGGTGATGGAGATGCCGCGCTGTTTCTCCATTTCCATCCAGTCAGATTTGGCGTGCTGGTTGGAGCCACGGCCTTTTACTGTCCCGGCGGTTTGGATTGCTTGTCCGAACAGCAAGACTTTTTCGGTAATAGTGGTTTTACCGGCATCAGGGTGCGAGATGATCGCGAAGGTGCGGCGGCGTGCCACCTCTTCTAAAATGGGATTAGACATGAGTGAATTCTTCTCAACGGGGCAGCGCGGCGGCATAGTGTATTGCCAGGCGCTGCTGATAAATCACGATGGCCGGTAGAACCTTACCGGCAGGTAATCGGTGCCGAATGCGATTATTTTTCGTCGGCTTTTAAGCGCGAAGTTACATTGGCGGCAATCCCGGTTACCCAGTCAGCATTAAGGCGGCATAGCATACAATATTTTGTCGGCGCGGCCTACAGGCTGTTGCGGTGAGGTTGAGTGAATCCGTGTGAGGTGCGCGGTGTCACCGTGCGGTGCGCGCTATCCCCCATCCCGGCCTTCCCCCGCAAAGCGGAGGAAGGAGACGCTGCCACCTGCCAATTCCGGGCTGGCATAAAGCAGCGTCTTCCTCCCCATTTATGGGGGAGGATTGAGGTTGGGGACAAACGACCTCGCCCCCAAAAAAGCACAATCCCGCTTATCCCAGCACTTTACTCACGCATGATTTAAAAATCTTAACGCCAATCTCCAGCGAGCTCAGGTCAAAATGCATATCAGGATGATGCAGCCCCGGCACCAAATTCGTCCCTAATCCCCAGAAACCGGCTTTCACGCCCGGACGCTTCACAGGGTAATAGAAAAAGTCTTCACTGCCAGGCGTGGTTTTAGTGTCCAGTAAGCCATCTTCACCCAACACATCAACAATTGCGTCACGAATAATCGCTGTCGCCTCGTCATGAATTTCTGCGGCAGGCATCTCTTTCAACACGACTACGTCAGCCTGAGCGCCCAGCGCAGCCACGCTGTTAATAATGGCTTGCGTCACCTTCTCTTTCAGCAACACCATTGGCCCATTCTCTTGTGAACGCAGATCCCAGACTACGCGCGCTTCATCGGGCACTGAGTTGGTGACGCCAGCATCGCACAGAAAACGCGTTGCTTTTACACTCCAGTTTAAACCAGGCGACAGATGAATAGTGTTCACTGCCTGCACCGCCTGAACCGCAGCATCCAGCGCGTTAACGCCCAAATGTGGACGCGCCGCATGAGCAGGCTGACCTTTAATCGTCGCTTCTAGCGTGCTGCAAGCGGAATAGAGCACCGCGGGTACCGCCTGCCCTACAACACACTCTTCCAGCGGACGAACGTGGAAACCAAAAATCATATCCACATCGTCAATCGCGCCGCCTTCAACCATGGCCAGCGCACCGGCGCCCAGCTCTTCCGCAGGTTGAAACAGAATTTTTAGCCGCCCACGTTTTACCGCACCCTCTTTTAATAATTCCTGCGCGGCGGTAAGCACCACGGAAGAGTGACCATCATGTCCGCAGGTATGTCGCGCACACGGCACGCCGTCAATGATATGGCCAAGCGCGTCCATATCGGCACGCAGCGCCAGCACCGGGCCAGGCACGCCGCTGTCAATTTCCGCCACAATGCCGGTGGTGTTATTGATGCCGCGCGTGACTTTCAAACCCGCTTTTTCCAGCTGGTCGGCGATATATGCTGAGGTTTTGATCTCTTCAAATCCCAGCTCCGGGATTTCGTGCAGATAATGGTAATGCTCTAAAACGTTAGACACGGCTTCTCTCCTAGACAAACAGGCGCATAACAAACATGGCAATCAGCGCGTTGACGATGCTCACCAGCATCAGCAGCGGCCAGTATTTTTGGGTACATCCGCAACGCCCAGCAGGCGTCCCATATATTGCAGCTGCGAACCCATCAGGAAAATGGCGGGCGCTAAAATGGTGATATCCGCACCCGTCAGCAAGCCTTTAGTCAACAGGCTAACCGCAACGCCGGTTCCGGCAGACGAGGAAAGCCACGCGGTAAGCAGCACGGTTATCGCTTCACCTGGCAGGCCAAACAGCCCCATCAACGGTTCAAATACGTGTCCCAGAAACTGCATGATGCCAAGCAGATTCAGCACTTCCGCCAACACATATGCCATCACCACATTCGGCATCAGGTTGTGAATGGCAATATGAAAGCCCTTGCGTGCACCCGTGACGAAAACATCGAAAGGATTTTGACTGACTTTGACGGCGTTATTATTTTCCATCGATGAAATCCTTCTTATAAACACTGTTTAACACGAAGCGGGTTATTGCCGCACCGACAAATTTCAGAACAAACATCAGCGCTAGCGGAATAATGATCGGCAGCGTCATTGAGGCAAACAGGGCTGAACCGATCGCAAAATAATTATTAATTAATCCGGCTCCGGAATATTGCCAGGCGCTCATCACCACAATGTCTTTTTTCGTCACCTGTTTTTGGTCATACATCTCTTTGGTTAATGCCGCGCCCGCGTCGGTGCTTTGCAGATCCGTGATCAGTGCCAGGCCACAGCGTCCCGGTAATCCCATCAGCGGTTTTAATAAGGGGTCAGCAGCTTGTGCGCCGCACGAATCGCGCCGTAATGGGTAAAGATTTCCAGCACGCCCAGCGCCAGCATCACCGTGGGTGTCAGAGAGAGCGCGAACAGGAATCCCGCTTTTGCACTCAGGCCGCCCGCGCCGAGAAAGGTATTGCTGGCGGGATCTTTCATCGTACCGAAACTGCCGCCCAGTGTGGTGAAATCAAAAGCGCCAAGCCATGACAGGCCATCAACTTTGTATAAGAGTCCTGAAAAAAACAGAATGGCAAAGATCAGTGCCAGATAACTGCCTTTGCTAGCCGTAACCTTTTCTGCCGTGGTTAATATATTTTCATCTGACATAACATCTCCTGCATTTTCAGCTTTGCCGTTATCTATTCAGCGACAAGTTGCAATATATGGAACTGAGTTCTAAGCAGGATTTATGCCAGAGACTGTTATTTACCGACTTATGAAATTAATGTTTTCCCGTGCTGATAATTTTGGATAAATAACACCCAGCTTTAGCAGATTGTTATTTATCTTTTTACTTTGCCGTCATCGGTATTATTTCTGGATGAAATCATTTTGAAGAAAAATAAAACAGCTTTTCGCCAGACGCACTATTATTGAACAGTCGTGATGCACTAATAAGGTGCGGAGAAAGATAAGAGGCGACAAAGGCTAAAAACGGACAACAATGATAATCGCTCGCATTCAAAACGTGAAATAATTCTTTTTAAATCAATATGATAATCTAGCCGTTTTTAAGGAAAAGGCTTCACTTTCTTAACCGATTTGATGCATAATCCACCGCATCTCACCTGTTTAATTAACCTATTCTAAAAGGACGCGATCATGCTAACCGCCGAAATGACCGGGCGTTTGAACGACCAGTTAAATCTGGAATTTTTCTCCGCCAATCTTTATCTGCAGATGAGCGCCTGGTGCAGCGACAAAGGTTTTGAAGGTGCCGCCTCCTTCCTGAAAATGCACTCTCGTGAAGAGATGGAACACATGCAGCGCCTGTTTGATTACCTGAGTGATACGGGTGCCATGCCGGTTCTTGGCACTATCGCAGCACCGCCGGTTGCTTTCACTTCTCTGAACGAAATTTTAGAGCAAGCGCTGGCACATGAGCAGCTTATCACCAGTAAAATCAATGAACTGGCGCATTTTTCGATGACCACGCAAGATTACTCCACCTTTAACTTCCTGCAATGGTACGTGTCTGAGCAGCACGAAGAAGAGAAGCTGTTCAAAACCGTGCTGGATAAACTGGCGCTGGTCAGCAACAGCGGTAACGGTTTGTTCCTGGTCGACAAAGATCTGGCACGCATGAGCACCGAAAACCACACCGCGTAATGCGAATCGGCCCACTGAAAAGTGGGCCGATCTGTTTATACCGCCTTGCGTTGACTTAACGCATACCTAAACACCACGACAAAACAGAGCAGCGGCAAGCTGTAAGCCGATGCTGTGCCGAAATGGTCGGCCATTGAGCCCATAAACCACGGCATAATCGCCCCGCCTACAATTGACATGATCATGAATGAGCTGGCACGTTTAGTCTGCGCGCCCATATTTTTAACGCCCATCGCAAACAGCGTGGGAAACATGATCGACATAAAGAAGAACACCGCAATCAGCGCTACCACCGCCACGCGCTCAATACCTGAAACCACCAGCGCGCACAGCGCCACGTTGATGATGGCGTACACAGCCAACAGCGTGGCTGGACGAATACGCCCCATCAGCCAGGTTGAGAAGAAGCGGCCAACCATAAACGCGATCATCGCCACCGACAGCAAATAAGCGGCTGTTGCGTTACTGATATCTGCCCAATGCTCAGTAACGTAGTTAATGAAGAATGCGCCAACGCCAACCTGGGCCGCTATATAGAAAAACTGGGCAATCACCGCGCCGGTAAAGTGTTTATGCTGCCACAAACTGCGGGTCGCACCTTGCTGCAGATCTTTTTGATCTTGCGCCTCACGGACATCCGGCATTGTCGTGCGGCTAAACAAAAACGCAATCAGTAACACCAGCACCGCAATCGCGACATAGGTGAATTTCACGCTCTCCTGCGCCTCGCTGGCGGGTTGCTGAGAGGAGAAGAACATCGCGCCGCCAATTAACGGCCCCATAAATTGACCTAATCCATTAAACGATTGCGCCAGATTAAGCCTTCGCTCAGCCCCGTTGGGATCGCCTAATACCGTAGCGAACGGATTCGCAGCCGTTTCCAGACAACCTAATCCGCAGGCGATGACAAACAGGGCAAACAGAAACAGCGCGAAGCTATTGGCGCTGGCCGCCGGGATAAACAGCAGCGCGCCCGCCGCGTAAAACAGTAATCCCAGGATAATACCTGCGCGATAGCCGCGACGATCCATGAAATAACCCGCAGGCAGCGCAACGATGAAATACGCGCCAAAATAGGCCGCCTGCAACAAACCCGACTGCGCTTTACTGACATTAAGCGTTAACTGAAAGTGTTTGTTTAAAACATCAAGCAGCCCATACGACAATCCCCACATGAAAAACAGGCTGGTTACGAGCATGAACGCCCAACGCGTGCTGACGCTTGCGCTGCTGGCCCGACGACCGCGTAGCGACTCTTTTTGTGCAAACATAGAATTTCCTCACCAAAGTGTTTTATTCCGACTGCGTGCTGAGGGCAAAGATGCGTGGCATCAGCGCCCATTTTTCGCCCGCTGCGCTCCATGGCGTAGGCTGCTGAAATTTCCACATCAGCGTTTCCCAGCGTTGGATCACCGGATCCTGTTGGCAATGCGTTGCATACTGCTGCCCGTTAAACGTGTCGTTTACCTCCACCACCATAAACAGGCGGTTGCCGAGGCAATAAATCTCCATCTCCTCAATGCCATGCTGCCGCATCGCCGCAGCCACTTCTGGCCAGATACGCTGATGCAGCTGTTGGTACTCCGCGATAAGTGCCGGATCGTCGATCAAATCCAGCGCCTGACAGAAACGGCGACTCATCCTCCTAATGCTCGATCAAGGTGAACGTAGCCGCCATCAACAAACAGCCATTGCCCGGTGGTATGCGATGCGCGTGCGGAAAGCAAAAACACCACGCTGTTGGCGATCTCCTGCGGTGTGGTCATGCGCTGGCCGAACGGAATACGGCGAGTGATCTCTGCCAACTTGTCATCAGGCTGGTCAAAGGTGGCAATCCAGCGTTCATAAAGTGGCGTCATCACTTCAGCCGGGATCACCGCATTGACGCGAATGCCATCCTGCAACAGCGAGGCGGCCCATTCACGCGTCAACGCCAGCACCGCCCCTTTTGACGCGCAATAACCGCTGGTATCACCTTGCCCAGTCAGGGCAGTTTTGGAGCCAATATTGACGATGGCACCTTGCGATTGACGCAGCGCAGGCAAGCAGTCGTGCGCCATTTGATAGAAATGGATGAGGTTCTTTTCCAGCGAGGCGACAAACGCGCTGCGCCCCGCTTCAAGACTGACGCCATCATTCACTCCCGCGTTATTTACCAAGCCATCGATACGATCAAAACGTGCCCGCGTCTGTTCTACTGCAGCGCGGCATTGCGTTTCATCACTCAGTTCGGCGGCGATAAACAGCGCCTGCGGTTGTTGCTGTTGCAGTTGTTCAAACCAGGCGTCAGCGGGCGGTTGATTGGCGACAATCACCGGAATCGCGCCCTCCTCCGCCAGTTGCTGGCTAATGGCGGCACCGATGCCCGAACCGCCGCCGGTCACGATCACCACTTTGTTGGTCAGAAACAGATTCATGCTGTATTCCCCTTGAGATAAACACGCTGAGCGGTTCCGCCCCAAATCGCCTGCTGCTCGGGCTGCGACAGCGTTTGTGTCAACTGCTGGCACAGATCACACACCTGTTGATAGCGGGCTTCGCCCTGAGAAACTGGCCAATCGGAGCCAAACATCAAGCGTGATGGCCCGAACAGCGCCAGCGCCGCATCAAAAAATGGCAGTAGCTGCGCGCCTTGCCAGCCCGCGCCCGCTTCCGTGACTAACCCTGACAATTTGCACACCACGTGAGGCAACGCCGCCAGTGGGGCGATCTGCTGCTTCCACTGTTCAGCTCCCGCCGCAATATCGGGTTTACCGAGGTGATCAAGTACTATCCAGTGCGCATCGTGGCGTTGAGCAAAAACAGCGGCCTGCTGCAGATGGTGATGAGTGACCAACAGATCCCAACTGAACTGCTGCTGTTGCAACTGACGCATGCCACGCGCCACTACGTCAGAAGCCAGCCACGCCACAGGATCGGCTTCGTCCTGCACCGGATGACGAAAGCCGCAGCAGCGCGGATCCAAGGCGACCGGATCGGGCTGCTGCAGATCGATCCACCCCACTACGCCGAGGATCTCGTCATGGTGCGCCGCCAGGTCGCATAAGAATTGATTTTCCGCTTCACAGGGCCGTGCCTGCACCGCAATGCAGCCATCGATCTGCGTCGCGCTCAGCTCGGGCCGTAATTGCGCGGGCAAGAAATCCTGCTTTAGCGCCGAATTGTCGATCCAGCTAAACGCCTCCGGCTGGTAATGCCAGAAGTGTTGATGTGCATCGATCCGCAGCATTAAACATTTCCCCGAAAGCGATATTCGGCGATGGATTCGGGATACATCTCAATGGAATAGCCCGGTTCACGCGGCGGCATATAGGCGGCGCCACGGATTTCACACGGCGTTTTGAAGTGCTGATGCAGATGGTCAACATACTCTATGACGCGTCCTTCGTGGGTTCCGGCGATAGCAACATAGTCAATCATCGACAGATGCTGAACGTATTCACACAGCCCAACGCCGCCCGCGTGTGGGCAGACCGGCAGATTGTATTTCGCCGCCATTAGCATCACCGCCAGCACTTCATTGACGCCACCAAGACGACAAGCATCAATCTGCACCACGTCAATCGCACCGCGCATCATCAGCTGTTTAAAGATGATGCGGTTCTGGCACATTTCGCCGGTCGCGACTTTCACCGGCAGCACCCCTTCGCGGATTTTACGGTGACCTTCAATGTCGTCCGGGCTGGTGGGTTCTTCGATAAACCACGGGCGCGCAAAGGAGAGCGCTTTTACCCAGCGAATCGCCTCATCCACTTCCCACACCTGATTCGCGTCGATCATCAGTTGACGATTCTCGCCCAGCACCTCGCGAGCAATGCGCACGCGGCGAATATCATCCTCAACATCCTGCCCGACTTTGAGCTTCACAAAGTTAAATCCGGCATCGACTGCCTGCTGGCAAAGGCCGCGCAGCTTTTCATCGCTGTAACCCAACCAGCCAGCCGACGTGGTGTAACAGGGATAACCGTTCTGTTCGAGGCTGGCGATGCGCTGCGCCTTACCCGGTTCCTGTCGTTGCAGGATTTGCAGCGCTTCCTGCGGCGTAATCGCGTCGCTTAAATAGCGGAAATCGATACAGCGCACCAATTCTTGCGGTGTCATGTCAGCCACCAATCGCCACAACGGTTTTTGCTCGGCACGCGCCCACAGATCCCAGACAGCATTCACCACCGCACCCGTTGCCAGGTGGATCGCGCCTTTGTCAGGTCCGATCCAGCGCAGCTGGCTGTCGCTCGTTATATCGCGCCAGAACTGCCCCATATTGTCGCGGATACTTTCCAGCGTGCGTCCAACCACCAGATGTTGCAGGCTGCGAATCGCCGCGCAGCAAATTTCATTGCCGCGCCCAATGGTGAACGTCAGCCCATAACCGGATAACGCCGGATCGTCTGTTTCTAGCGTCACGTAGGCCGCGCTGTAATCAGGATCGGGATTCATGGCATCCGAGCCGTCGAGCTGCGCGGAGGTCGGAAAACGAACGTCGTCGACGCGAAGAGCGGTGATGGTTGTCATGATTACCTCATAAAGTACTCGCTAAAATCCGGTGTATTTAGAGAAGTAAAAGGCCCAATGGTCAGGCCATTAAAGCCCATTAAAATGGCCTGAGTGATTGAACCTAAGGCTCAAAGGTCAGGCCAATAAACGCGTTTCTCCGCCCACGTAATCAGGTATGCTGATCTGCACACCGCGCTTAAGATGTAACCAGCGCGTTTCAGTAATGACACAAGTTTCTAACATGCGACAATTCAGCGATCTGCAAAATGCGCGCTGAATCGCATAAAATTTTGCGAAGGACGTTGCCCATGCCGATCACCCGACTCGAAAATCCGCGCATCTATCGCCAGATAGCCGATCAACTACGTGGCTTGATCGAGCGTGGTGAATTTCCGCCCGGCAGCCGTTTACCGGCAGAACGGGAACTGGCTAAACAGCTGCAGGTGAGCCGTGCATCAGTACGGGAAGCGTTGATCGCGCTGGAAGTGGTGGGTTTGGTGGATGTGAAAGTCGGAAACGGCGTGGTGGTGAAAGCGCTGCCGAAGGCCACAATGTCGAGCCGCACGCCACGTCAACCGTGGCAGGAAATGGACAGCGAACTCAATATTGATATCGATTTTAATGCTGAATTAGCGCCTTTTTCGTTGCTTCAGGCCCGGCGTTTGATAGAACCCGAAACTGCAGCGCTGGCTGCGCGCAATGCCAGCAGCGAACAGCTGCTGCAAATCCGTACCGCCTTTGAACAGAACTGCAAAGATAACCGCGCCAATTCGCAAACCCATCCCGGTGACCGTCTGTTTCATATTCGGATTGCCCAAGCGAGCGGCAATCAGACCTACGGCTTTATCATTGGCCAACTGCTGGGACATCGCTATGGCACCATGTTTCGTACCCTGCAACAGCGCTTTACGCCAGAAGATATGCCGCACCGCTCTGAGCAGGAACATTTGCAGATTCTTGAGGCGCTGGAAGCGCGCGACAGTCGCCGCGCGCGTCAGGCCATGAAGGCGCATCTTGATCAGGTGATTGCGATTTTCTCCCGCGCCTAAACCAAGCGATAACGCGCGGTTTTTTCTCCATTCACCCACAACTCACGCGTTTCTCCTGGCGGCAACAGAATCGTCATTTCATGCCATGCCGGTTGGTAGTCACCGCGTTTTTCCAGCGTCAGATCCAGCCGTGTTGCGCTGCCTTTTAACGACCAGCTCAGCCACAGCGCATTGCCTTCACGCCAGCCATGGCTTTCACCATCATCATCAAATAGCTCGCCTTGAGTAGTCACTTCACCAGGCGCAGGCCACAATTGCAGTTCACGTATATTATCCAGTTGCGCATTGGTGGTGCTTTCACAACTTCCGAGTGGGATTGCCGCGCCAGCACGCACCAACAGCGGCAAGCGATCAATCGGCGCGTCCAGCGTCACCTGCTGCCCACCCGCAAACCAGTTTCCGCTGTGCCAGTCATACCAACCGTGTGCGTTATGCGGTAGATAAACTTCACGCTCACGTGCACCCTGCTCCACCACACTCGCCACCAGCACATCGCGGCCCAGCAAGAAGTCGTCGCACTCTTGGTAAGTCTTCTCGTCCTCTTCATGATCGAGAAACGTTGGGCGCAGCATCGGCTCGTCTTGCGCGCTGGCCTGCCACGCCAACGTATACAAATAAGGCATCAGCCGATAACGCAGGCGAATCGCCTCGCGGATCATCGATGTGACTTCGGGATACATCCACGGCTCATTTACGGTGTGATCGTCATTCCACGAATGGATGGTAAAACGGGGGTGCATGACGCCATTTTGCACCCAACGCACAAACAGCTCAGCATCGGGTTTATCGCCCGAAAAGCCGCCGACATCATGCCCAACGTTGAACAACCCAGACAAACTCATGCCCAGTCCCATACGAATGTTGTAACGCAGCGTCTGCCAGTTGGTGCGGTTATCGCCGCTCCAGGTTTGCACGTAGCGCTGCATACCGGCACAGCCAGAACGTGAAATCAAATAAGGCCGTTTCTCCGGTGCAAAACGCTGCTGCGCTTCCATTGAGGCACGCATCATGAGCAGCGGCATCACCGGGCGAATATGCTTGATGGCAATTTCAGTGCCAAAGCCGTGGCAGCGCGCTTCGCCATCCCACACTTCATATTCGTTGTTATCATTCCAGGTGGAATCAATGCCTTTTGCCAGCAGTTGCTCCGTCACATTGTCCTGCCACCAGCGCACCGCTTGCGGATGGGTAAAGTCGAGGTGCGAGCCTTCATCATCCCAAAAAACGGAGCGTTCAGGGCGATCCCGCTCTGAGTCACGAATGAACAGCCCTTGCGACGCCACTTCCTGATAGCGTGGATGATCCTGCAACAGACAAGGTTTGATATTCGCCGCCAGCTTCATACCGGCGCGGTGAAACGCCTCACTCATCGCATTCGGGTTAGGTACTTTGTCGTAGTTCCAGTTGAACACGTAACGCTTGTTGTTGATTGAGGTATAACCGGAAGAGAGCTGGAAAGAGTCGCAGGGAATTTCGTGCTCGCGACACAAGCGAATAAACGACTGCAGCTGCTGCTGCGCATCGGGCGCATCGGTGTAATGCATGGTTGAGCCGCTGTAACCCAGGCTCCATTTTGGCTGAAACAGCGTGCGCCCGGTCAGCTGCACAAAGGCTTTGGTCACATCCAGCAGTTTTGGACCGAGCATGAAGTAATAGTCGAGATCGCCCGCTTCAGCGCGATAACGGCGATAGGGCAGATGATAATTATCCAGCTCATTGCCCAAATCAAGCCAGCTGCTGCTGAGGTTGTCGTAAAACAGACCAAAGCTCACCCCATCACGCTGCGTCAGGGTAAACGGAATATGTTTGTAGAGCGGATCGGTACTCTGCGCGTTGTAACCCATCGCATCCAGATTACGCATTTCATAGCGACGATTGACCCGATTGAGATCGCCACTTTTCTCCCCCAATCCATACACGCGATCCTGTGGCTGGCGACGCTGATAATGTTCAACGCCATCGCCATGCGCGTTAAGAAGATAGGCGCCAGTGTGGCGATCGGCGGCCAGCGGCTGCCAGGTGGTGCCATCAAAATGTTCCCAACTCAAACAGAGCGGCTGATGCACCGTGACGCGCAATCTATCGCTGCTGACGCGCAGCTGCTGCGCATCGTGTTCAACCTTGAAATCAGGCAGCGAAAATCCCGCCAGCGATTCACGATCGCGTCCTTCCCACGGCACATCTTCTTCCGGCGCAATGCTCCAGGTACGATTCAGCGCCAGTTCGCCATTACGTTTTAACAGCACGCGCATCAGGCCCGATTCCAGCACATACAGGCGCAGAAGGTGGCGATCTTCTACATTCAGTTCAACGAAGTGATCAGCCTGTTGCTGCAGCGTCCAGTTTTTCAGGGTTTTCATCGTGCTTTCCTTATTGATTCGCAGTGCGTTGGCGACGTTCGGCGATAAACATCACCAGGAAAATCGCGCCAATTAAGTCAAAGAAGCCCATGGCAATAAACAGCGGATTGAAGCCAAGGGTGTCGGCGGTGACGCCGATGATCAGGAGAAGATAAAGCTGGCGATCCAGGCGCAAGAGCCGCGCATACCGTTGACGGTTGCCATCTGACGGCGGTCAAAACGCTCAACCACCAAGGCGCTGAGCATGCAGGAGATCACCTGATGTCCGAAACCGCCGACGGAGATCAGCGCGATAGCTAAATAGGGATCGTCGACCAGCGTCATCAAGCCCAGCGATACCATCAACACCGCTCCGGTCACAGAGCTGGCAACAATGGAATTCACGCGCGTCAGGCCAAACCAGCGTACATAGAGTTTGGTCAGATAACCGCTGGCCACGCTGCCGAGATCGGCGGCGAGAAACGGCAGCCAGGCAAACATCACAATCTGCTTTAGATCCATGCCGCGCTCATTGGCGAGATAGAGCGGCACCCAGAAACTCAGCACCGCCCACGCCGGTTCGGCGAGAAAAGCCGGGATCGCAATGCCGTAAAATTTTTTCTCTTTGCCGATGACTTTGAGCGCGGTGAAGAACGGCAGCTTTTCGCCGATCTCCTCATTGTCCTGATTAATAAAGGCGCGCTCCTCATCGGAAAGGCGCGTATGTTTTTCTGGTGATTGATAACCCCACCACCACAATACGACCCACAGCAAACCCAGGCCGCCAGTCAGTAAAAATGCGCCCTGCCAGCCAAACGAGATATGCGCAATGTAGATGATCGGCGGTGCCAGCATCGCGCCAACAGAGAAACCAACGCCTGCCCAACCTGCTGCAACCGGGCGCTCTTTTTCGGGAACCAGTCGCCAATCGCTTTGGCGTTAGCCGGCGTGGCCGCAGCTTCCGAAGCGCCCATGACAAAGCGCAGCAGCGCCAGATGGAGCCAGCTTCCTGCGCCAGCGTGCAGTAAGCAGGTCACAGACCAAATCACCGCACAGATGAGAAAGCCCATCTTCAAACCGATCACATCAATCAGCCAGCCGCAGATCGGTTGAAAAAGGGTGTAAGCCAGCTGAAACGTCGCCACCACCCAGGAATATTGCTCGGTGCTCATGTTGAGGCTGGTTTTCAGTTCGGGTGCCAGAATGCCGAGCGAGTTACGGGTGATGTAATTGACGGTCACACCCAGCAGAAACATGCCCAGCATCCACCAGCGCAGATTTTTTATCGTTCGCACCGTGCGCGAGGCGCTGATGGGCTTAGTTGTTGAGTCGAGGCTCATGATGCAACTCCTGTGAAAGCCGAGATGGCCGTGAATTCTTCACACCGTCGTCCGACGTACCGCGTGACCTGCATCGAACATAGAAAAGTGCAAAACGTGGGTACAGCCACTTTTTTGCAAGCTTTTTCATGGCAGGCTATTTCGCCACGTTAAATCCGCAGTAAATTGCGATATGACCCGATTCAGCAGCGTATGAAAAATTTTTCATTTAGAGATTTGAAGGCGATCACAGAATGAAACAAAGGCTTAAAGTCAGCGAAATTGCGGCGCTCAGCGGCGTGTCGATCAGCACGGTTTCGCGAGTACTGGCGGGAAAATCCAATACCCGGCCCAGCACCCGCGACAAAGTATTGGCGATCGCGCAGCAGCAAG
This sequence comes from Candidatus Pantoea bituminis, assembly GCF_018842675.1. Lineage (NCBI taxonomy): Bacteria > Pseudomonadati > Pseudomonadota > Gammaproteobacteria > Enterobacterales > Erwiniaceae > Pantoea > Candidatus Pantoea bituminis. Next base: position 510,533 of record NZ_JAGTWO010000004.1, on the reverse strand, counting down.
GCGTGCTGGATAATCTGCACAGCGGACGTCTGCTGCTGAATAATTTGATGGTGTTTGCGCCCCCGCGCGCCTTTGATGTACGCAGCGATATCTTCTATTACAAGGTGATTCAGGGCATTAGTCAGGCGGTTGAACCGCATGAGGTGCGGTTGCGCTACTGTCCGCTGGAGGAAGTGGAAAGCGACGCGGCCTTGTTTATTGAAAAAATGCAGCAGACCGAAGCCGCGTTATTGGTAGGAATAGATGACGAGCGCATTCATCAGCTAGCGGCCGAAATGAACAAGCCGTGCGTACTGATTAATGCCCTGGATCGCCGCATGCGTTTGCCTTCTGTGGCGCCGCATCATCAGTTAATTGGCGAGTTCTCGGCCCGTTATCTGTTTGAGCAAGGTCATCGCCAGATCCTGTCGCTGCACTGTCTGCGGCGTTACACCATGGAGCAGCGATTGCAGGGCGTGCGCGATGCCTGGCATGCGATGAATCTGCGCTTCGACAGCCGCCAGCATCTGTTAACCCTCAACAGTTTTAGCAGCAATGAAGCCGCAGAGCGCTTAACGGAATATTTGCGGCATTGTCCGCAGGCACAAAGGCCGACAGCGATTCTGGCCAGCGGCGATTACATTGCCGCTGGCGCGGTGACGGCGCTGCAACAGGCTGGACTGCGCGTGCCACAGGACATTTCGGTGATGAGTATGGATGGCTTTAACCTTGCCGCGATACACGATATTCCACTGACGTCGGTGCAGGTGCCCCGCGATGAGTTGGGTGAAGCGGCGGTACGCATGCTGCAACAGCTGCGGCTGCATCCCGGCGCTCCGCCCGGCACCTTGCTGCTCAATGGCAAGCTGGTGGTGCGCGAATCGGTGCGCCGGATACGCGATAACCTCAGCCATGCGCCCGTTCAGCAGTATGGCTTATACGATTAGCTGAGCGCTTTTAGGCGCAGTTCCGAAGGCTGTGGACGACCAAACAGATACCCCTGGAACAGGGTACAGCCCTCTTCGCGCAGTTTGGCAAACTGCTCGCTGCTTTCGACGCCCTCAGCCGTGATCTGAATATCCAGACTGCGGCTCATCCCCGTAATGGCGCGAATAATTGCCAGCGCTTCGCGACTGTCGCCCATGTCATTAATGAATGACTTATCGATTTTAATCTTGTCGAACGGGAACGAGCGCAGATAGCTCAGCGATGAATAGCCGGTGCCGAAGTCATCCAGTGCAATCTGTACGCCCAACGCTTTAAGGCTTTCAAGCGTCCGGATGTTGCCCAGCGAATCATCCAGCAATACCGATTCAGTAATCTCCACTTCCAGTCGGCTTGGATTCAGCCCAGATTCTTGCAGCGCACCTTCAACCACCGACACCAGCGAGCTGTTTTTGAACTGCAGCGGCGACAGATTCACCGACACCGATTGTTCCCCCTCCCAACTGGCGGCTTCACGACAGGCGTCATACAACGCAAAAGCGCCCAACATGTGAATCAGCCCGGTTTCTTCCGCTATTGGGATAAAATCATTCGGCATGATCAGCCCCTTAATCGGGTGATGCCAGCGCATCAGCGCTTCATAACCGATAATGGTTTTGTTATCGCCGTTGGTGATTGGCTGGTAATAGAGTTTGAGCTGGCGGCCGCTGATGGCTTCGCGCAGATCATTTTCAATTACGCGACGGCTGCGCGCTACATCATCCATCGCCAGCGTAAAGTGTTCGTGTCGGTTGCGGCCGTTGCGTTTAGCCTCGTACAACGCCATGTCAGCACAGCGCAGCAGCTGCTCCGGCGTGTTGGTAATGCTGGCGCTTAGTGCAATGCCGACGCTTAACCCAACCGATAAGTTATGCCCTTCGATATTAACCGGCGGACGAATCGCTTCGATCAGACGCTGCGCCACAATGCTGGCTTCATCTGCATTGCTAACCGACGGCAGCACGACAGCAAATTCGTCACCGCCAATGCGCGCCAGCGTATCGTGGTCGCGTAAAGTATTACGCAGGCGTTTCGCCACCACGCGCAGCAGGTCATCACCAATTTGGTGGCCGAGTGCATCGTTGACGTTTTTGAAGTTATCAAGGTCGAGGCACAGCGCGGCAGTCTGCTTTTGATTGTGTCCATCCTGCCGCAGCGCTTCGCTCAGACGCTGGCGGAACAGGATGCGGTTTGGCAAGCTGGTGAGGTTATCGTGGTGCGCCATATGATGAATGCGTGCGTCGGCGGCACGCTGATCGGTGACATCTTCCACAATCAGCATCAGATAATTTTGGCGCGCATCCTGACCGCTAATTGCCGTGGCGCGGGTGTGCAAAATGCGCTCGCCGCTAGCGGTGATCATCAGCTGCTCACGCTCATGAATACCTTCGCTGCGCAGCGCCATATCGGCCAGGCTGTTGAAATAATCACTCAACTCTGGCGACATGCACTCATGCGGCCGCTTGTTTACAATCAGCGATTTGGAGAGGCCAAACAGCTTTTGCGACTGGTCGTTGACCAGCAAGATTTCGCGGGTAATCGCGTCTTCCACAATCACGCAGGAAGGAATATGGGTAATGATGTTATCGAGGAACTTCGATAGTGCGGTTTTTGCGCGCTTTGCGCCTCAGCCTGATCTTTGGCGCGCAGTAACAGCTGCTCCTGCTCACGGCGATCGGTGTTGTCGCGGGTAATTTTAGCGAAGCCAAGCAGCTTGCCCTCTTCGTCATGAATCGCGTCGATGACCACATGCGCCCAAAACGCGCTGCCATCTTTGCGATAGCGCCAGCCTTCATCCTCAAAGCGCCCGGTTTTCATCGCAATACCCAGGTTGGCTTCAGGTAAATTCATCGCGCGGTCTTGCGAGCTGTAAAACAGGGAGAAGTGCTGTCCGACGATCTCCTCAGCAACATAGCCTTTGGCGCGCTGCGCGCCCGCGTTCCAGTTCACCACGTGGCCTTTAACGTCGAGCATATAAATGGCGTAATCGGTAACGCCTTCGACTAACAGACGGAAGCGTTCTGCCTGTTCGTGCTGCTCGCGGCGGATACGTTGCTGCTCGGTACAGTCGCGGGTGATTTTAGCGTAACCGATAAGTTTGCCAGCTTCGTCGCGTATGGCATCGATGACCACATGCGCCCAAAACGCGCTGCCATCTTTGCGATAGCGCCAGCCTTCATCTTCGAAACGTCCGGTCTTAAACGCGGTTTGGAGGTTCTTGTTGGGGATGTGCTCCAGCCGATCCTGTACGCTGTAAAAGCGCGAGAAGTGTTTGCCAACAATTTCTTCTGCTACGTAGCCTTTGGCGCGCTGCGCCCCGGCATTCCAGTTCACTACGTTGCCGTCGTGATCCAGCATATAGATCGCGTAATCGGTCACGCCCTCGACCAATAAACGAAAACGGGCTTCGTCTTCGCGCGCTTTACGCTGCTGCTCTTGTTGCTGTGTGCAGTCGCGGGTGATTTTGGCAAAACCCAGTAGCTGGCCGTAATCGTCGCGAATAGCATCAATGATGACATGCGCCCAAAACGCGCTGCCATCTTTACGGTAGCGCCAGCCTTCGGTTTCAAAACGTCCAGTGATAGACGCTGTTTCCAGACTGCGCTGCGGCATGCCTTTTAGACGGTCTGCCTCGCTGTAAAACAGCGCAAAGTTTTTTCCGACGATCTCTTCTGGTGTATAACCTTTGGCCCGCTGCGCCCCTGTATTCCAGTTCGCCACGGTTCCGTCCGGCTTCAACATGTAAATAGCGTAATCGATCACGCTTTGAACCAGCATTCGATACATGACATCAGAATTATTATCCATTTTTATTTGCCTGCTGCTGCTAAGCCCTGGTGTGGCTTAAGAATGTTCTTAATTTGACATCGAACTTAAGACCAAATGCGGGCTAATAACAAGCTCAATGCGTCAAATGACAAAAGTTAGTAGGCTGTTTATCGGCAATGGCGAGAAAACGTTCAATTGTCATGCAGTGGGTCATGTTTTGGAGAGGTCAGACAATACCTTTCCGGCAAGAGGAGAGCGAAAAATACGCTGCAACACAGTGGCACAGTGGCACAGTGCAGCTTGCCAGCTGACAACTGCCCATTGTTAAGTCAACGAGAACGCTTAGCGTCCAAATCAGTGCACGCCGTTTTTAGCAGACCTCACACTGACCCTGTCATGAATTATCAACAGAGTCAGCGTGAAAAAAACAATGACCTTTTAATGCGTAATCAATCGGGCAGCGAATAGACTGCACACCTTTTACTTGGGTTTATGCCGTGGGCGTCAAAAGAGGTAAATACGATACTGTGATTATTTCATGTCATTAATTGCGATACTGTTCAAATTTAAGACAGAGCTTAACGCACTTATTCCAGCAGGCTGGTAATAAACAGGTCAGACCATCATTCCTGTTTTATTATTTTTACCGCAGTTCATTTTGTGCGGTGTAGACTCTGGAAAAGTGCAATGACTAATACGATTTATATTGTTGATGATCACCCATTGATCTGCGATAGCATCCAACTTTATGCTCAGGCTAATAATTATCGGGTGGTCGGTACTGCGAATAAAAGTGATTCTTTATTTCTGGATATTTTCCATCTTAAGCCCGATGTTTTAATCCTGGATCTCAATTTACCTGGCCATTCAGGCATTGCGTTAGTTAAAGACCTAAAACAAGTCTTATCTAAGCAAAAAATCATCATTTTTACCGCTTCAGAAAGCCTGTTTTATCAGCGCTGCTGTTTACAGCTAGGTGTCGAAGGCTACCTTCGTAAGCGCGACGAGCCAGAGGAGTTGCTCAATGCCTTAAACGATGTGATACAGGGTAAGCGCTGTTATCCGATGTCTTCATCCGATTCGCTGCTCTGGGCCCATTATGAAGATGATAAATTAATGAGCCTGACACGGCGTGAATTAATGGTTTTAGTCAAGCTCGCTGCGGGTTATTCCAATAAAGAGATCGCTGCGCTGCTTCATCTCAGCAATAAGACAATTAGCACGTATAAAATCGCTATTCAGCAAAAACTGGAAATTAAAGGAATCCGGGAAATTATTGCTATAGCTGAACGCAATGACCTTATTTAACGAACAATCAATGCCGTAACTGGGCGTTGCCGCCGTCAATAATCCGGCGGCAACAAAATTAAAGCTGTAGCGGCGGTAATTGAGAAAATACGCTCAGTAACCCTTTACTCCACAGTTGCCGGATTTGGGAGAAATAAGGATGCTGATCGGTGATGTGATACTGCTCGCTGTCGCTAAAACTGTCGCTGCGATACACCATCGCATCCAGCGGTAATCCCACCGAAATATTACTCGCCAGTGTTGAATCCATTGAAATCAGGGCACACTGCATCGCCTGGCTGAGCGGTGTTTCAAAACGCAATACGCGATCAATAATCGGTTTACCGTATTTGCTCTCACCAATTTGGAAGTATGGCGTATCCACGCTGGCTTCAATGAAGTTGCCCTGCGGATAGATTTGAAACAAGCGCGGTTCTTCACCCCGAATCTGCCCGCCTAACAGCAGCGATCCGCCGAACTCTTCACCGTCACGCCGGATCACTTCTCGCAAGGTATCACCCACCAGCAGCGCCACGTCATACAGCGATTTACCGTTGAGCAAATTGGGCTGATTATCATCTTCACAGTTTCGCCGCAGTAAGCTCATAACGCTTTGCGTGGTCGCTAAATTGCCCGCGCTTTGCAGCACCAGCGTGCGTTCATCGTTGACCTGAAAAACGTGCAGTTTACGGAAAGATGAGATGTGATCCACGCCTGCATTGGTGCGTGAGTCAGAGACGAAAATCATTCCAGACGATAAACGCATTGCCACACAATAAGTCATCATTACGCTCGTAAAGGTTTATTGCTGCGGAATTATTTTTTGCACCGCAGCGATTGCCAGCATATCTTCACCGCCGCCGCCTAAACGCATTCCGCGTACCGGGCAGGCATCCAGATAATCCACGCCAACCGCCAACCGTAAATGCTGGCGCGTGCTGCGGGTATTATTGGTGATATCAAAGCTGTGCCAATTGCCATCCAGCCAGGCTTCAACCCAAGCGTGAGTAGCGACGTGTTCAACATTGTCAGTATAAAGGTAGCCGCTGACATAGCGAGCGGGGATGCCCAGCGTACGGCAACAGGCGAGAAACACATGACTGTGGTCCTGGCATACGCCTGAACCGGCAGCAAAAACTTTTGCTGCTGCATCCGTAACCTGCGTACTGCCTGGCCGATAGGGCATTTTCAACAGTAATGCATCCATCAACTTTTCCAGGCTGGCGATCGGCGCTTCGGGCCGCCAGTAGCGCAAGGCAAAGTCCATGATGGCACCGTCTGGCTGAGTCAGTGGCGTGGCACGCAGAAAAATCAGCGGTGATAAAGCGCAATCGGGATCGGCTGCCATTTCGCCGCCGTCAAGAATCTCCACTTCACCCCGCGCGGCAATCTCCAGCTTTTGATGGGGCGTATCCAGCGTTAAAACGTGCATCACGTTACCGTAGGCATCTCGCGTGCGCGTTGCCTCGCAGGGCAAGATCAATTCCCATGAGATGATCTGTTGATGCACAGAGTCTTGCGGCGTCAGGCGCAGATACTGGGTGCTGAGTTTTACCTGTTGCTCGTAGGCATACCAGGTTTTGTGCTCAATGTTCAGTCTCATTTCGCCTCCAGATAGGTTTGATTGATGCTTTCAGCCAGTTCGTTGCAGCTGTCCAGAAAGGTATTCAGCCAGTTTTGCAGGCCATTTCGCGTCAGGCTTTCCCAGGTACTGAAGCGCAACTGCGCCAGCAGCACGGTAATCAAATAGCGTGGACGATCTTCCCCACTGCTGCCGATCATTTCCAGTTGATTAGCGATCTCTTCAATACAAGAGTGCAGCGATCGTGGACTTTCACTGCGCAGGATCAGCATCTCATTGACGTTGTCTGGAAACAGCTGCTCTTTAAAGATCGCGTTGTAGGCTTCACGCGCAGACACCGCACGCAATAGATTGTCGAGACAATAGTATTCGCGCACCGAATCAGGATCTTGTTCCAGCAGTTGCTGATTCACACTCAATAACCTTGCCGTACCTTCACTGCGCTCTAGCAAAGTGCCGATGCGGATAAAGCACATGGCATCACCGCGCAATAAAGTGCCGAACATCGCACCACGAAACAGATGTGAGCGCTCTTTTACCCAATCAAAAAAGTGTCTGCGCCTGCGCTGGTTAATCCGCGCTGACGGATTTTGCGCATCTCTATCCACGTCGAGTTTATGCTTTCCCACACTTCTGAAGAGAGGCTCCCGCGCACGGCATGTGCATTGTTCCATGCCGACTGCCAACAGTTGAAGATGCTGCTGGGATTGCGATCGTCAAGCGCAAAGAAGTGAAACAGCTGCGCCATGGTGAAGTGTCCGTTCAGCGTTTCGAACAGCTGATTGGTCCCGGTAAAATTCAGCGGCAGCATGAGCTCGTTGTCGTGACTGCCGCGCACGGGCATCAGCGACAGCCGGTTGGTGACATCTAATACGCGGGCGAGTTGTTCTGCGCGTTCCAGGTACCGCGCCATCCAATAGAGACCGCTGGCTGTACGACTTAGCATGATGCGTCATCCTCCAGAACCCAGGTATCTTTAGTGCCGCCGCCCTGAGACGAGTTCACCACCAACGAGCCTTCCGTCAACGCAACGCGCGTTAAGCCGCCTGGCACCAAGCGGATCTCAGCCCCGCACAAGGCAAAAGGACGGAGATCGATATGGCGTGGAGCCAGACCGTTTTCGATAAATGTGGGACACGTCGAAAGCGCCAGCGTGTTCTGCGCGATGTAGTTATCGGGCCGCGCCTGTAATCGCGCCCGAAAATCGCTGAGCGCTTGCTGGCTGGCAACCGGGCCGATCAACATGCCGTAGCCGCCGGCGCCATGCACCTCTTTCACCACCATTTCATGCAGATTCGCCAGCACATAGGAGAGATCTTTCGGCTTGCGGCATTGCCATGTCGGCACGTTATTCAGGATCGGATCTTCATCAAGATAGAAGCGGATCATGTCTGGCACGTAAGGGTAGATCGATTTATCGTCGGCCACGCCGGTACCAATGGCATTCGCCAGCACCACGTTGCCAGCACGATAGACCGATAACAAGCCCGGTACGCCAAGCATTGAGTCGGGGCGGAAGGCCAGCGGATCGAGGTATGCATCATCTACCCGCCGATAAATCACATCCACTTTGCAGGGTCCGGCGGTGGTTCGCATCATTACTGCGCCATCTTTAACGAACAAGTCAGCGCTTTCCACCAGTTCAACACCCATCTGTTGGGCAAGGAAGCTGTGTTCAAAATAGGCGCTGTTAAAGCGGCCCGGCGTCAATACCACCACCACCGGATCGTTGACTGGCGAGCTTTCACGCAGGGTTTGCAGCAGATGTGAAGGATAACGTTCTACCGGCGCGATGTGCTGCTCGGCAAACAGTTCCGGGTAGAGCCGCATCATCATCTTGCGGTTTTCCAGCATATAGGAAACGCCGGAAGGCGTGCGCAGGTTATCTTCCAGTACGTAATATTCGCCATCGCTGTTACGCACCATGTCTACGCCAACAATGTGTGCATAGATATCACGATGCAGATCGACGCCATGCATGCAGGGCTGATATTGATCGTTCACCATCACCTGCTCCGCCGGGATGATGCCGGCTTTCAGGATGTGCTGCTGATGATAGATGTCATGAAGGAAAGCGTTGAGCGCCTGAACGCGCTGGCGAATACCGCGATCCAGCATCGCCCATTCCTGAGCAGGAATAATGCGCGGTACGCTGTCGAAAGGAATTAAACGTTCCGCTCCGCCATCGTCGCCATAGACGTTAAAGGTAATCCCCACCCGATGAAACAAAAGTTCCGCTTCCTGGCGCTTGCGTGCAATCGCCTCTTTGTCCGCGTTTTGTAACCACTTCCAGTAAGTTTGATAATGCGCGCGGTACTGACCATCGCCCATTAACATCTCATCATAGAAATGTGGTGCTATCTGGTAGCTATCTTTCATGAATTACCCGGCGCTTGTCAGAGAAGATAAAACAAAGATTGCACAAAGTGTGCCAGGGCTTGGGCAGGTGTTTTTAGCGTGTGACCGTGTTCACCTCTCTGGCTGTTTCGCTCACGCCTGGCAGAGAAAGAGACCGACATCAGCAACGTTGGCGTTATTATGCGGCAGCGTCCTCTTTCTCTGCTTAGCCGGTGAGCACCGGGCTAGGGGAAATCAGGCTCAAAATGCACTTTATTGGTGCGATGTCAGATTGGCTACAGGTGCCCAAATCTCTGTCATTGCGCCCGCTTTACCCGTAAAAGGATCGCGGGTTGGCATGGGTACCTGTTTTATCTGTACCAGCGAATGTTGGAGTTTGTCCGGCTCGTCACGCAGCGTTTCGGGTGACATTCCTTCAGGATAGGCGCCGACGGCGATAAAATCGTCGCTGGCATGAATTTGTTTATGCCCAACACCTGCCGGAATTAATACCGCATCCCCAGCCCGCAGCGTCACCATGCGGCCGCTGTCACCGCCAAACAACACTTCTGCCCAGCCTTCCGCTACGCCAAGAAGCTCATGCGTGTTCGGGTGATAATGGGTATAGGGAAAAATAGGATAGCGCCACGCTGGTGGCCAACCATGCTGTGCAAAGGTTTTTTCAAACCACGCAGCTTTGTCTTCCTGGTCATCCGGCACCACGCGCGGCCAGATAATCAGCGGCAAGGGATTGTTCGGCACACCGCCCGATGGCGTCGATAACATCAGATGCTGAGGATTATCAGACGCGCCAGCTGAGAACGTACCCGCAGCGAAGGACATCAGTAACATCAGACTGGAAATTTTAGCAGTCATACAGGTTCTCCTTTTTTGTTTAAGTGTGGCAAATTCCGGGGTAACGCAATGTGCTCTGCCCGACAGAATTAACATAATTATCTGAATTAACTAACTAAACCCAAATTTGTTGTTAACAGTTTTGTGACTTCCTGGTGAATGCGTTTATGACCGCTGTGATCACTGCTTCTGGTTGCTTTAGTACGTCATGATTCCAGAAGCGCAGCACGTGCCAGCCGAGATAGCTGAGGTAATGTGTGCGTTGTGTGTCGTAACGATGCGCGTCGGCATGCTGCGAACCGTCGAGCTCGATCACCAAATGTTGTTCAAGGCAGGCGAAGTCCACAATGTAAGGGCCGATGAGATGTTGTCGCCTAAAACGCTGGCCGAGACACTGTTTATGGCGCAAATAACGCCAGAGTAAACGTTCGGCATCGGTTGCGTTTCGTCGTAATTCACGGCTGCGTTCAATTCCATGGCGCATAGGGGTTCCTCTTTTTGCGCAGCATGAGTGAGAACAGTATTGGATGAAAGTGAGGTGAGTAGAATTCTGGAGCCGGCTCGAGGATTTTGATGAGTGAGGGCGAGGTCGTTTGTCCCCCACCTCGGTCCCCCCATATGCGAGGTGGTTTGTCCTCCACCTCGGTCCTCCCCTATAAATGGGGAGGAAGATGCTGCAACATGCGAATTCGGTGACAGCATGCGGCAGCGTCTCCTTCCCCGTCAAAACGGGGAAGGCCGGGATGGGGGCAGCGCGCAGAGGAAGTCGTTTGTCCCCCACCTCGGCTTTTTAGTGCGAGGTCGTTTGTCCCCCACCTCGGTCCTCCCCCATAAATGGGGAGGAAGATGCTGCAACATGCGAATTCGGTGACAGCATGCGGCAGCGTCTCCTTCCCCGTCAAAACGGGGGAAGGCCGGGATGGGGGCAGCGCGCAGAGGAAGTCGTTTGTCCCCCACCTCGGCCCTCTCCCATAAATGGAAGAGGAAGATGCTGCAACCTGCGAATTCGGTGACAGCATGCGGCAGCGTCTCCTTCCCCCGTCAAAACGGGGGAAGGCCGGGATGGGGGCAGCGCGCAGAGGAAGTCGTTTGTCCCCCACCTCGGTCCTCCCCCATAAATGGGGGAGGAAGATGCTGCAACCTGCGAATTCGGTGACGGCATGCGGCAGCGTCTCCTTCCCCGTCAAAACGGGGGAAGGCCGGGATGGGGGCAGCGCGCAGAGGAAGTCGTTTGTCCCCCACCTCGGTCCTCTCCCATAAATGGAAGAGGAAGATGCTGCAACCTGCAAATTCGGTGACAGCATGCGGCAGCGTCGCCTTCCCCGTCAAAACGGGGGAAGGCCGGGATGGGGGCAGCGCGCAGAGGAAGTCGTTTGTCCCCCTCCTCAGTCCTCCCCCATAAATGGGGGAGGAAGATGCTGCAACCTGCGAATTCGGTGACAGCATGCGGCTGCGCGCACCTTACCCGTCTCACCAAACTGTTATATAAAAACCGTACAAATCTGTGTCTGCTTACCTTGACTGTTATCTGTTTAAATCATCAACAGATGAAAGTGAGGTGAACGATGGAAAACATTAAACAAATCCTGATCGACGAGATTGCCACGCTTAACCGCGAAGAACGCCGCGACAATTTGCCGCGCTTTAGCTTGTCATTTTTGAGAAAGCATCCCGGCCTGTGGGCGGTGATGTATTTGTGCTACGGCTTGTGCGTGGCGTTAATCTTCACCACTGATATGCTCGGCTGGCCCGCGTTTTGGTTCGCAACCGCATTCGTGCTGGTGATGAGCTTTCTGATGTTAATGGACATCAATCCCAAGTACCGCTTTGAAGATATCGATGCGCTGGATCTGCGTGTTTGCTACAACGGCGAATGGTATTACGTACAACCCGTACGCGAGCAAGCGGTGTCGCGCATCTTGTCACTGCCGGAAACACCGGAGCGCGTAAAAATGGGTATTCAGCGTTTGCTGAACCAGAAAGGTGAAGTGGATTTTTACGATATTTACTATCTGACATGGGGCCATCAGGAAGCGGCGCGCGTTTAGCTTTGCGCCATTTCTGCCATTATCCTGCCTAACGTTTCCATTGCCGCCTCGGCCCGCGTATCCCACGGCCAGGCGGTATTCAGCCTGAAACAGTGATTAAATTGATCGCCCGTCGCAAAGAGCTGGCCCGGCGCAATGCTGATACCTGCAGCCAAAGCTTGCTGATAAAGCGCTATGGTATTAATGGTTTCTGGTAGCGTCACCCAGAGAAAATAGCCGCCTGACGCTTCAGTCACCGTTGATCTGGCCGGTAACACTTTCAATAAACTTTGGCGCGCCATCTGCTGTCGCTTCGCCAAAATCTGCCGTAAGCGCTTTAAATGCACGTCATAACGACGCGTGGCCAGGAAATCTGCCAGCGCCAGCTGCATCGGTGCACTGGTAGAGAGAGTGCTCATTAACTGTAAACGCTGAATGCGTTGCGCATGCTTTCCTGCCGCTACCCACCCCACACGAAAACCCGCCACCAGCGATTTTGAAAATGAGCCGCAGTGCAAAACATTTCCCTGACGATCCCACGCTTTAGCGGGTAACGGCGGCGTGTTGCCGTTCCAAAGCTCTGAATAGACATCATCTTCAATCATGGGAACCTGATGCTGCGCCAGCAGCTCAACCAGCTGTTGTTTGCGCTCCGGCGTTAAGGTCACGCCAAGCGGATTTTGCAACGTGGTCATTAACCAGCACGCTTTTACCGGCCAGCGCTGAAGCGTCTCTTCAAGCTGAACTAAATCAATACCGTGGGTGGGATCGCTGGGGATCGCCAACGCTTTGAGTTTCAGCCGCTCAATCGCCTGTAGCGCCCCATAAAAACTGGGTTGCTCAATCACGACATAATCACCGGGTTCTGTCAGTGATTGCAGGCTGAGATTCAGCGCTTCCAGCGCGCCGCTGGTAATGACGATTTCATCCGGCGACAACATAATGCCCTGACGCGCATAGCGTTGCGCCAGCAGCTGACGCAAGGTGGCATTGCCGGGAGGTAAATTGTGCAGCGCATCGGAGGCGGTGAGTTGGTGCGAAACATTTGCCAGCGAGCGCATTAACTGACGTTGGGGGAACAGCGCCGGATCGGGAAAAGCGGAACCAAACGGCACAATGCTGGGATCACGCGTGGCCTGCAATACATCAAACACAAAGTCGTTGATATCGACCTTTTCACTGATCGCCACGCTTAACGGTTTTACGGCTAACGCGCGTGGTGCTACGTAGTAACCCGATTGCGGCCGTGAAACAATCCAGCCCTGACTCTCCAGCAATTCATAAGCATGCAGCACCGTCATTAAACTCAATCCTTGCTGCGCGACCTGCTGGCGCAAGGAGGGTAATTTCGTGCCTGGCGGCCAGATTCCCGCCTCGATCTGCTGCTGAACGTCATCCATTAATCGTTGGTATTTTGCCACGCGGTTTCACTCCTTTTTCACGCCGTGACTTTAGCATGTACAAGAGATAATCACCGAAAACAGCCCTTCACTTTTTGTAGATTTAATGCGATTAACTCTTTATAAGCATTCACTATTCAACGCTGACGTTCATTTTTCTATTCCGCTACGGCTTATTCACCGTGATTATCCAGCGTTGCTGCCTGATAAACAAAAAGGCCACATTCTCATGTGGCCTTTTTCACGTTGCTTGCTCAGGTAAGAGATGAGTTAACTGTATGCAGTTCTGTCTTTAATTCATTCTCTTGTGTGCCAACAAAATTATCCAGTTCACTGATCCGTTCAGGTGGAATAGGTTTGCCCAGCAAATAACCTTGCAACGTGTTGCAGCCCAGGCCGGTCAGAAAAGCCTGCTGTTCGGCGGTTTCCACCCCTTCGGCGACAACTTTCAGTTGCAACGACTGCGCCAGCGCCACAATCGCCGAGACGATGGTGGCGTCTTCAGAGTGATGCTGTAACTCATTCACAAACGCGCGATCAATTTTGAGTTCGCTTGCCGGTAAACGTTTCAGGTACAGCAAGCTGGAATAGCCAGTACCAAAGTCATCAATAGAAGCCTTCACACCCAACTTGGTCAACTCAGTGAGGATACGCACGCTTTCATCGGGATCGCGCATGGCCGTGGTTTCCGTCACTTCTAGCGTCAACAGCTCTGGCGGAATCTCATGCTTCGCCAGCGCCTCCGTCACCGTTTCCACCAAATTACTCTGCTCGAATTGCAGCGACGATAAATTTACCGCCACTGACCAATGGGGATGTCCTTGCAGATGCCATTGGCGCAGTTGACGGCAGGCTTCGTTAATCACCCAATTACCGATGCTCACGATCATGCCGGTCTTTTCCGCCATCGGCAGAAAATGGTCTGGCGTCAGTAATCCGCGCGCTGGATGTTCCCAGCGCAGCAGCGCTTCGAAGCCAAGAATCGGGCCGCGCGGCGCGCAATATTTTGGTTGGTAAAACAGGCGCAGTTCGTTGTTATCCAGCGCGTGCCACAGATCGTTGTTCAGCTGGAGTTGGCTCTGCGCCAGCATATTCATCGATGGCTGGAAGAAGGTGTAACCGTTGCGGCCATTATTTTTCGTGTGATACATCGCGGCGTCAGCGTTGAACATCAGCTCGCGCTCATCAACGCCATCACCCGGATAAACGGCGATACCGATACTCAGCGACACCACCAGCTCATAGCGCGAAATGTCGAACGGACGATCCACCGCTTTAACCAGATTGTCTGCAACCGCCGCGGCATCGTTGGGATCGTTGATTTCAATCAGCAATACAAACTCATCGCCGCCGAGCCGCGCCAAGGTGTAATAGCCTTCCATCTGCTGGCTCATACGCTCGGTCACACCAATCAGCAAATTATCGCCGATATGGTGGCCAAAAGCGTCGTTCACCGCTTTGAAGCCATCCAGATCCATGAACATCAGCGCGAAATGGGTACGTTCGCGGTTAGCCTTGTTGATCGCCTGCTCCAGACGATCTTCCAGCAGAATGCGGTTGGGTAAACGCGTCAGGTTATCGTGCAATGCTAACTGTGCCAGCTCGCGGTTCGCCTCCGCCAGTGAACTGGCGAGGATTGAAGTGCGTGCCTGCATACGTGCATCCAGCATTGATACCAGCAACGTGATACCGAGGATGGCTATCGTGACCACCGTGACCAGGATCGCCAGCCAGTTGCTGTTAACCCCTTCATGCGTCGGGTGTCCATGCAAGGGAAATTTGGCTGCCATCATCCCGGTATAATGCATTCCCGCGATGGCAAATCCCATTACCACCGAGGCGCCCAATCGTAATACCGTCACGCGGTTAGATGTGCCTTCGCGCAGGTTAAACGCCAGCCACAGCGCAGCGCCTGAAGCGACCAGCGCAATCACTATCGAAACGGCCACCCAGCCCCAGTTCCAGACAATGCCGGGTGAAAACATCAGTGCTGCCATGCCGGTGTAATGCATCGCTGCCACGCCAGTGCCCATAATCAGCGCGCCGCCTATCAAACGCTGCATCGGCAACTCACCCTGGCAAACCAACCAGAGCGCAAAAATTGATGCGCAGACGGCAATCGCCGCTGAAATCGCGGTAAAGGTTGGGCTGTAGCTCATCACCATGTCCATGCTCATCGAAAGCATACCAATGAAGTGCATCGCCCAAATACCGATACCCATGGAAAAACCCCCGCCAAGCAGCCAAATAATCGCTGCTTTGCCGGTTGAAGTTGCCACGCGCCCCGCCATGTCTAATGCGGTGAACGAGGCGAGCATCGCCACCAAAATTGAAACAATGACGATAAAAGAGTCGTATGAAGTCACTAACATACTGAGTTCCCGGAGAAAGCCGTGCGAGCAGCTGTGGTGTTAATTATGAGAAACGGATCGCGCACTGTTTTGTTGTACAAGTTATCGGCAATGCTAAACACTTAATTAGCTTTCCACGATGAAAGGTTCCGATGCCTGTGAAAGTTAAAATCAATCGTCAGGCATCGGTTAACGGCATTAAGCGCTCGGTGCGCAACGCGGAAAAAGAGGCGATCGTCATAAATTCACTCACATATTCAGCGGGTGTCGGTTTACCCAGTAAATAACCTTGCAGCGCATCAAAGCCCAAACCGGTCAGTAAACGCTGCTGTTCTTCTGTCTCCACGCCTTCAGCCACCATGCTTAAGTTCAGACTCTGCGCCAGCGTTAACATTGCGCTGACCACCGTCGCATCTTCGCTGTCTGCACGCAGACAGTTGATAAAGCTGCGGTCAATTTTAAGTTCACTGGCCTCAAGATGTTTGAGATGCAGCAGATTGGCGTAGCCGATACCGAAATTATCGATGGCAATTTTGACCCCCAGCTGCTGTAACTCACGGATGCGCAGCTGACTAAACAGCGGATCGCGCATGGCAATGGTTTCGGTAATTTCCAGCATCAATGCACCGCTGGGTAACTGATGATGCGACAAGGCCTGCGCCAGGGTGTTGAGCAAATCGCGCTGATGAAATTGCAGTGCTGACAGGTTAACTGATACGGTCCAACGGCTGTTGCCTTCTTTATGCCACTGCTTGAGTTGACGGCAGGCTTCGTTGATTACCCAATTACCCAACGCTACGATTTGCCCGGTTTTCTCGGCTCGCGGTAGGAAAAGATCGGGCATCAGCAAGCCGCGCGTAGGATGTTGCCAGCGCAGAAGCGCCTCAAAACCGATCAGCTCGCTGCCGCTGGAACGGAACTTTGGCTGATAAAATAGCCGCATCTCTTGGCGATCAATGGCTTGCCATAAATCGTTCGCCAGCTCCAGTTGATGTTGCGCAGAGGTACTCATCGCCGCTTCAAACAGGCTCCAGCCATTACGCCCATTGTGTTTGGTGTGGTACATCGCGGAATCGGCGTTGAACATCAGCTCTTGCTTGTTGCGCCCGTGCAGCGGGAAAAGCGCAATGCCCAGGCTCAGCGAGACATGCAGCGAGTAGCGATCTAACTCAAAAGGTGCCTCAATCATTTTTACCAGCTTCTGCGCCAGCGCGATGGCACGCTTTTCATCGCCATCGTCAAACATCAGTACGAATTCGTCGCCACCTAATCGAGCCAACAGCATCTGGTCGGTCAATGCATCCTGCAAACGAGCAGCAACCGCAATCAGTAAGCGATCGCCAACGTGATGTCCCCATGTGTCATTGATCGCTTTGAAGCCATCGAGATCCATGTACATCACCGTAAATCCGCTGTCATCCAGCGTCGCCTTTTTGATCGCGTTCTGCAGTCGCTGCTCAAGCATGACGCGGTTGGGCAGTGCCGTGAGATTGTCATGCATCGCCAGTTGGCGAAGTTCGAGATTGGCACGGTTGAGTTTGGCGGTAAGACGCGCGGCGTGCAGTTGCGCATCCAACATGGAACTCAACAACGTTATGCCAAGGATGGTAAGCGTAATCATAGTTACCCACACCGCTAAACCTTGATCGCTAGCGCCATGGCTGTGCATGCTGCTGGCCTGATCAAATTCTGCCGCCGCCATGCCAACATAGTGCATCCCCGCAATGGCTATACCCATCACCAACGAGGCGAGTCCGCGCATTAATAACAGGTTTTTCTCGCCTTGACGCAAATGAAAAGCCAGCCACAGCGCGACGCCTGACGCCACAAAAGCAATCAAAACTGAGAGCGCAACCAGCGCAAGTTTCCAGTGCGGTGTAGGCGCGATCAACAGCGCATTCATGCCAAGGTAGTGCATCACCACTACGCCTGCGCCAAGAATTAGGCTGCCATATAACAGACGGCGGCGCGTCAAGTGATGCTCGTTGACGGTTTGGTTAAAAGCCCATATTGATGCGGCGATCGCTACCGCCAGCGATATTGCGGTCAGTCGCACGTCATAGCGCATGGTCATCGGCATCATCATCGCCAACATGCCAATGAAGTGCATCGCCCAGATACCAATGCCCATCGCGGTGCCGCTGATCACCAGCCATAAGCGCGCCAGCCAGCCACGAGAAACCGCTACGCGTCCCGCCGTATCCAGAGCAGTAAAAGAGGCAATAAAAGCGACGATCAGCGAAACGCAGATCAAAACGCCATCCCAGGTGACCAGCAGCATGTGCAACTCCTCACCACCTGCGATAAGCAGGTGCTGTGTGTGTCTTAAACAGTCAAACTAAAAACACCGTAAAGGTGAAAGTAACGTGGCCCGCTGCATTTAAACGCATTAAGGCCAGATTTCGCTGTCCTTCAATTTTTAGGACTTTTTATCTCAATCTCGTAACATCTTTCTTAAAAGCGTAATCAGGTCTGATTGATGTATGAACATATCACTGAAGCTAACAGGACGGTAGAGGGCTAAATGGTATTGAGTTTAGTTTTATTCGCTGTCCGCAATCCCTTGTGATTATTGGGTTATCGGCGAACAGAACGAATAGATTAATGAAAAAATGGCGCGAAGTTTCCCTGTTACAGTTTTGCTGATCTATAGTAAGTAAAACTGATATAAATCATTTAGCTCATGTCTAAGGCTTTTCTTAGCCTGACGGCACATAAAAGAATAATTAGTGTCGATTTTGCGTTACTTTTTGGATGAATAATTAATTAAAACCAGGCGAAAAAGCACTGACCTTGGATAATCAGTAAGGAATGATTATGAAACTCAAGCTTTTTCTCTTCGCTGCTGCGGCAATGACCACGGCAATTCCGTCGTTAACATTTGCTGCCACCACCACAGGGACCATCAACGCGACGCTGACCTTAACCGCCGGTTGTTTAGTGAATGGTCAGTCGGCCACCACGGGCGTTAACTTTGGTACGTTAGATTTCGGTAGTAGCGCAGCAACCTTTGAAACGCTGAATGCCACGCTGGTCGGTTCAGCGGGTAACGGTATTTTTGTGCGCTGTACTGTAGACCAACCCTTTAATGTTCAGGTGACCAGCAGCAATGCCGCGCCAGGAACGGTATATGGAACGGTTTCAGCTGCACCGCGCTATCTGCTGCTTGGCACCGATAATACCCAAGGTATCGCTTACACCCTGTACAGCGACGCCGCCTTCAGTACCGCCATCGCTAACAACACCGACATTACGCCCAGCGGCACTACCGATCCGACACTCGGCACTAACTTTGCCATTTATGGACGGGTGGTTGGCGGTGGCTTTAATCCGGTTATTCCCGCAGGTACTTACACCGATACAATTAATGTGGCTGTGAATTACTGAGCCGTGTTTTGAGTATTTTCAGGTGGAAGTAAAGCGGTCATTCATTGCGATCGCATGGAGTTTGCTGCTATTGCTGTGGAGTACAGGTGCGTGGAGTATCACCACCAGTTCAACGACCTTTCAGGTCTCCGCTTCAATAGTGGCAGGCTGCGTCATTTCCGGTACCAATACCGGTGTATTCGGCACGCTTAATTTTGGTACGCAATCTGGCGTAGCGACTAATAGCGTGAGCGCCAGCTATGTTCAAAGCTCCACTATCAACCTCGCCTGCACGCCGGGTACAACGCTAAGCATGACTCTCAACGGCGGCAGTCATTACACCTCCACCCGCAATCTGAAACTCGCCAGCAATACAAATACTGTGCCCTATTACCTCTACACCAATGCCGCGCATACCAATGCTATTCCGGTAGGGCAAGCTGTGCCGCTGAGCTATAGCAATGCCAACAACATAACGTTACCGATTTACGGCTTGCTGCAATTACCCGGCCCGACGCGCGCCGGGGTTTATACCGACACCCTCACCGTCACGTTGACCTGGTGAGGCAAAGTACTAAGGAGCTTTATCATGAGATTACTGCGCGCCCTATTTTTTCTCCTCACACTGGTGCTGCTCCCTCACGCACAGGCGGCCAACTCAGTGATGATTTGGCCGATCGATCCAGCGATTAATCCCGAGGATAAAGCCAGCGAACTGTGGCTGGAAAATCGCGGTAATACCACCACGCTGATGCAGGTTCGTATCTTTGCCTGGCAACAAACCGATAATAAGGAACAGTATCAAACCCAGCAGCAGGTGGCTGCCAGCCCACCGCTGGTGCGCATTGAACCTGGTCAGAAACAGCTGGTACGTTTGATAAAACAGATACCGCCTGCAGCGGGCAAAGAAATGGCGTACCGCGTGGTATTAGATGAAATTCCGACGCCGCATTCCGCTGGAGATAATCAGGCAGGATTGAATTTTCAAATGCGCTATTCAGTGCCGCTGTTTGTTTATGGCGATGGCGTGAACCGCGACAACACACATCCAGACCTAAGCTGGCAAGTGGTGAACAGCGGAGGCGAGCGCTACCTGCAATTAACCAATCGCGGCAACGGTCATGCACGGCTCAGCAATCTCAACATCGGTGGACGTAAATTAGGTAACGGCTTGTTTGGTTATGTGCTGGCGAACAGCAGCAATCGCTGGCCGCTTAAAAGTGCCGTCAGCGGCGTACTGACTGCAGAAATGAATAAGGGTCAGTGGCGCAGCACTGAAAGCCGTTAAGTGCGCAACCATGCATTTTAAGCCGCATCCTCTTACGCTGGCTATGGCTGGCCTGTTCTGCCTGACACCCGGTTTGCTCCGGGCGGAGACGTTTTCGTCGCTGCCGCCGCCGCCGACCTTAAACACCAGCGCCAGCAGTCAGCAATATATGCTCGAGCTGGTTGTGAATCAGCGAGAACGTGGCGACATCGTGCCAGTGGAACAGCGTGACGGCCATTTCTATGTGCGTGCAGGTGATTTACAGCGTGCGGGGCTGCCTGCCGAAAAATTTCAGGGGCAGCAGCAGGTAGACGTGAATCAGCTGGCGGAAGTGAAAGTAGAATATGACGATCGCCGCCAACGCCTGCTACTCAGCGTTCCGCCCGCCTGGCTTCCCGGCCAGACGATTGGCGAAGCGCGTAATGGCCCGCGCTATCCTGGTCAGGCCAGTAGCGGTGCGCTGCTGAATTACGATCTCTATGCAACACGTACCGACACAACCGGCACCCGCCTCTCCGCCTGGAATGAGCTGCGATTCTTTGGCAGCGCCGGGCAATTCTCCAGTAATGGCGTCTGGCAACAGCAGATCGAGGGCAGCAACAGCTATCAGGATGATGGCTATATCCGCTACGACACCTGGTGGAGCAATGAAAATGAAAACGCCATCGTGAGTTGGCGGGCGGGTGATTTAGTCACAGATGCGCTGGCGTGGAGCAGCAGTGTGCGGCTTGGCGGAGTGCAGATTGGCCGCGATTTCAGCGTACGTCCAGACCTGATCACCTATCCGCTGCCCGCTTTTTCTGGACAGGCTGCAGTGCCGTCCACCGTTGATCTGTTTGTGAATGGTTCTCGCTCTAGCCAGGCTAACGTACAGCCTGGCCCGTGGTCATTGACCAACGTGCCGTTTGTGAATGGTGCAGGTGATGCGGTGATCACCACCACCGATGCGGTAGGTCGTCAGGTGATCACCACCCTGCCGTTTTATGTCTCCAGCAACCTCTTGAAATCCGGCTTGTCGGATTACTCCTTTTCGGCGGGTGCGGTGCGTGAAAACTACGGTATCAGTAATTTCGATTACGGCGCAGCGGCGGCAAGTGGATCGTATCGTTACGGATTAACTGACTGGTTGACGCTGGAAAGCCACGCAGAAGGCAGCGATAACCTGGCGATGGGCGGCGCAGGTGCACAGTTCAAGGTGCGCAGTTGGGGTGTAGTAAACGGGGCGGTGGCGCAAAGTCAGTTTCAGGGCAAACCCGGCACGCAGTACAGTTGGGGTTATCAATACAACAACAGCTGGTTTAGCCTCGGCACGCAGCACACGATACGTAATGCCGACTTTGGTAATTTGGCGCTGCTGAGCAACCAAAGTAACACCACCAATCAAATCAGTTACAGCCTGGCGCGTAGGACGTCGCAGTACAACGCCAGTCTTTCGCTAAACCGCTATGGAAGCCTCGGCGCGGCTTACATCGATATCGCCAGTGGTGACAATGAACGCACGCGCTTATGGAACCTTTCGTGGAGCAAAACGCTGTGGGGCAACTCAAGCCTTTACGTTTCTGCCAGCCGCGATCAGGAACAAGGTGAATGGAGCGGCGCGGTGTCGCTAATTATTCCGTTCGGTGAACATGGTAGCGCCTCAGTGAGCATGGAGCGCGATCAGCAAGGGCAGAATAATCAGCGCGTTTATCTGTCACGCGCCATGCCCAGCGACGGCGGCATGTCGTGGGATGCGTCCTGGGCGAATCAGGGCGGTAACAGCGGTGATTATCGCCAGGGAAGTCTGCGCTATCGCAATAACAAAATTGATATTTCAGCCGGTTTCTATGGCGACGATGACAACACTACGCAATGGGCTGATTTAAGCGGTTCGCTGGTGTTAATGGACAACCAAATGTTTGCCGCCAATACCATTAATGATGCGTTTGTGGTGGTGAAAACCAACATTCCCGACGTCAACGTGCGTTACGAGAATCAATCAATGGGCCGCACCGATAAAAAAGGCTATCTGCTGGTGCCGTCGATCAGCAGTTATTATCCGGCCAAATATGATATCGACACCCTGGATTTGCCTGCCGACATGACCACGCCAAAGGTTGAACAGCGCTTTGCCGTGAAACGTCAGAGCGGTTTTCTGCTCGATTTCCCTGTTGAGCGGTTACGTGCCGCCAGCGTGATTCTGCATGACAGCGATGGAAATCCGCTGCCCGTTTCCAGCCAGGTTTTACGTCCAGGTCAGGCCACCGGTTATGTCGGTTTTGACGGCATCGCCTGGATAGATGAATTAACCAGCACCAATAAAATTCGTGTCGAAACCCCGGATGGCCGCAGTTGCCAAACCGAACTCTTGATTCCCGAAGGGCAGCCGCAAGCGCTGAAAACCTATGGCCCGCTAACCTGCCGATTACCTCCCGCGCCGGCTGGCACGCCGGTGGCCAACCCTGAAAATGCGACCTCAGGAATTATTCCATGAAAAAATAGTGTTACTGCTGGGATTGCTGCTGATGCTGCCTTCGCTGGCGCGGGCGGCGTGCGGCCTTCCCGCCTCAAACGCCAGCTTTGGTACCGTCACCACCTTTGCCGCCAATACCACGGTCGGTTCAACTTCAACCAACGCCAATGTTAACTGTGGCGCAGGCGCAGGCTTGTCGCTGCTCAGCGGAAATCAGATCACGTTTCAATTAACCGGGGCAACCAATGTGAACGGCACGCGCGGCACGCTAAAGCGCAGTGGCGATACCGGTACAGATAATATTCCGGTGCGATTGTGTACCGATAGCGCCTGTGCCAATGAGCTGGTTATTGGTGGCGCGGCCTACGTTTATAATTCCGCAACGTTGCTGAACCTGGCTGGATTGCTCGGTAGCCTGAACTTTGCGATCCCGGTTTATCTGCGCTCGGTTGCCGGACAAACGGTGGCAGCCGGAACTTATACGGTGACATTGAATATGGCAGTGACCTATAACGTCTGCACCAGCGTCAGTCTGCTGGGAATTTGCCTGACGCCGCAAACCGGCAGCGGCGTCATTCCCATCACTGTCACCGTCATTCTCACCAACGACTGTACTGCGATTACCGCGCCCAATGTCAGCTTTGGCAGCGCTCCGCTGGTTGGCAGCTTTTCTGCCATATCGCAGACCATTAATGTGCTCTGCAGCAAAGGCAGCACTTACACGGTTGGATTGAGTAATGGCAGCTACGCAGCGGGAAGCGTGAGGAATATGGCCAACGGCACCAATCGTCTGAGCTACGAGATTTATAAAGGCACCACCAGCAACCGCTGGGGGCCGAGCGGCACGGAGCGCTGGAGCAGCAGCACGTCAACCAGCGTAACCGCTGATGGATTAACGCGCGGCTTTAACTATACCGCGCGCGTCTTAACCAGCCAGAACACGCCGCCAGCAGGAAATTACACTGACAGCGTGGTCGTCGATCTTACTTTCTAAGCGTTGACGGGCGCGCCGCTATGGCGCGCCTGATACTGTTTTACCATCCGGCCAATCAGCAACGTGCCAACCAAGCCGCATATTGCCGCAAAGGTGAGCCAGATGCCCGGCATCGCTTTGTCGCCAGTGGCATGAATCAAATAGCTGGAGATTGCTGGCGTAAAGCCACCAAACAGCGCTGTTGCCAGACTGTAGGCCAGTGAAAAGCCCGCTGCACGGACTTCAGCAGGCATGATTTCAGCCAGATAAACCACCATCGCCCCGTTATAGCTGGCGTACAGGAACGAGAGCCACAGTTCCGCTTCTAACAAATGGGCGAAGCTGGCCGATCCCACCAGCCAGTGCAGCACCGGCCAGGTGGTAACGATCATCAGCAGGGTAAAAATAATCATCAGCGGACGACGACCTACACGATCCGACAGTGCGCCCATCAGCGGCAGCCAAATCAGGTTGGAAATCCCGACGAACAGCGTCACCAGAAAGCTCTGCTTATCGCTCATCATCAACACGGTTTTGCCAAAAGTGGGAGTGAAAGCGGTAATCATGTAGAACATCACAGTGGTGGTCACTACCATCAACATACCGGCTAACACCAGCGCCCAGTTACTGGCTACCGAACGCATGATCTCCGTCATGCTCGGATGGTGTTTGCGCTGGCTAAAGACCTCGGTTTCTTCCAGCATGCGACGAATATAAAATAGAAACGGCACAATCAAACAGCCAACCACGAAGGGAATGCGCCAGCCCCATTCGGTGACTGCCTCTTTTGCTAACAGATGATTAAGCAGTAAACCCAGCAGCGCCGCAAAAATCACCGCGACCTGTTGGCTACCCGATTGCCAACTGACAAAAAAGCCTTTACGCCCTTTTGGCGCAACTTCAGCCAGATAAACCGAGACACCACCTAACTCAACGCCCGCCGAGAAGCCCTGCAATAGCCGCCCCAGCAAGATCAGAATCGGCGCCGCCGCGCCTAATGTGGCGTAGCCGGGCACCAGCGCAATGGTCAGCGTACCGATCGCCATTAAACCCAACGTCAGCAGCAATCCTTTACGCCGTCCATGATGGTCGATGTAAGCACCTAAAATGATCGCACCCAGCGGACGCATCAGGAAGCCCGCGCCGAAGGTCATTAGCGTCAGCATCAATGAGGCAAAAGGGTTGTCGCCAGGAAAAAAGGTTTTGGCAATGGCGCTGGCGTAATAGCCAAACACCATGAAATCGTACATTTCGAGAAAGTTACCGCTGGTAACGCTAAAGATAGTTTTGGCTGTGCCTCGCGACGACTTTTGTAAAGATTGACTGCGGCTCATAACGGCTTCCTGAATTTTTTCAGTTTTACCCCGCGAACCGCGCGAATGATGTGAGCAGCTTCACCATTTCACTTTACAAAACTATGTGCAAAAGTAACAAATAATCAACATATCAGCACCAAGAGGATAACCACCTTCACAGGCGCTGATTTTTTACTGTTTATGCTGTAAGCCTTTTACCTGAAACAAAAAAGGCAGCTGAATCTGCATTCAGCTGCCTTTCTGTTTAAAAAGCGTCGTTGAGAGGAACGTTACTTCTGTACCGTTTCCATCCCCATCAAACCAATCTTGAGATAACCTGCGGTTCGCAATTTATCCATCACGCCCATCAGGGTTTCGTAATCGACCGATTTATCCGCCTGGAAGAAAATCGTGGTTTCTTTATTGCCTTCCGTTTGGTTATTCAACACGTTGACCAGCGTCTCGGCATTGACCTGCTCGTTACCGATATATAACTGCTTATCGGCCTTGATTGAGAGGTAAACCGGTTTCTCAGGACGTGGCTGCGGCGTACTGGTGGAAGCAGGCAGATTAACGCGTACATCTACGGTCGCCAGCGGCGCTGCCACCATAAAGATGATGAGCAGAACTAACATCACGTCGATAAACGGCGTTACGTTGATTTCATGCATTTCGCCATCAGTGTCGAGGTCGTCGTTTAATCGCATTGCCATGAGAACTTATCCTAAACGCAGTTTTTGCGCTGTCGCAGGACGCGCTGCTTCAGGTTGAGAAGCGACGTTACCCAGATCGATGTCACGGCTTTGCAGCAGCAAAACCTGCGCAGCAACGTCGCCCAGCGACGCTTTGTAGCTGGCGATCATGCGAGCGAAAACGTTGTAGATCACCACCGCAGGAATCGCTGCGATCAGGCCAATTGCCGTTGCCAGTAACGCTTCTGCGATGCCCGGCGCAACCACAGCCAGGTTAGTGGTCTGGGTTTTAGCGATGCCGATAAAGCTGTTCATGATGCCCCAAACAGTGCCGAACAACCCGATAAAAGGCGAGACCGAACCGATGGTGGCCAGAAAACCATTACCACGACCGGCGTGACGGCTAAAGGCCGCAACACGGCGCTCAAGGCGGAAGCTGGTACGATCTTTAATGCCGTTGGTGTCTTCAGCACCGGCAGAAAGCTCAAGCTCGTTACGCGCATCGTTCAGCAGTACAGCGCTGTGGCTGTTGTCGGTGAACTGCTGGGCAGCACGTGTGGCGTCATTGAGGTTGCGGGCTTCGCCCAGCGCTAATTGTTCGCGTTTCAGGCGTCGTTTGGCCGATGTCAGTTCAGCAAATTTGCCGAAAAAGAGGGCCCACGTCACGACTGAAGCCAACAACAGGCCAATCATCACCACTTTTACCACGATATCGGCATGTTGATACATGCCCCAAACGGAGAGGTCCGTTTGCATCAAATCACTGGCTACCACGCTGCTTCTCCAACTCATGTGCACGGATGCGGAACAAGCGCGAATAATAGCAAAAAACCAGCGAATTGATAGTAGTTCTCATTACTATTTACAAACCAAAGATGCGTTTTTTAAACGCAATCTGATTGGATCCTCGACAATTTATAAGGATGTTTTGAAATTGTGACGGTGCATATAAATTTATTAAAACATCGTTTCAAAATGTGATCTTATTCATCCAATCGTTATTGCTTTGTTTCGCCGTACCACATTTTCATGAATGCTGATGCCAAGCGGCCACCCTGCTGGCTAATACCTATGCGCCGTTCCTTTACTGCCCTTCCCATGCTGGAGAAAAAGAATGACAACGATGAAAACACGCCTTGCTGTGCCCCTTTCTGCCGCAGCGATATTATTCAGCGCTGCGGCTTCTGCACAGGTATTGAAGGTGGCGGAAGTTCAACCCGCCGGTTATCCAACGGTAGTGGCGCTGCAAAGCATGGGCGAGAAGCTCAAAACAGCAACCAACGGCCGGCTGGAGATGAAAATCTATGCGGGCGGCGTTCTCGGCGATGAAGATCAAGCGCTGCAGCAGGTTCAACTGGGTGCGATCGATATGATCCGCGTGTCGCTGGCACCCGTGACCACCATCGCACCAGAAACCAGCGTGTTAACGCTGCCCTATATTTTCCGCGATGTCGATCATATGCACAAAGTACTGGATGGCGATGTGGGCAAAGAGATCGTCGAGAAGTTCGATCAGGATCCCAATACCCGCATGGTGTTTCTCGGCTGGACCGATGCCGGTGAGCGTAACATGATCACTAAAAAGCCGCTGGCGAAACCAGAAGACCTAAAAGGCATGAAGATCCGTGTGCAAAATAGTGCGATTTCGCTCGCAACGTTGAAAGCGATGGGCGCAAATCCGGTGGCAATGGGCGTGAGTGAAGTCTTTAGTGCGATGCAAACCGGTGTGGTTGATGGCACGGAGAACAACCCACCGACGTTTGTCGCCCACAACTACATGCCGGTCGCTAAGTACTACACGCTGAGTGGACACTTTATTCAACCCGAGATGATCCTGTTTTCAAAACGCGCCTGGGATCGCATGAAGCCTGAAGATCAGGTGCTGCTGAAGAAGCTCGGTAAAGAGGCGCAGGATGAAGAGCGCCAACTTTGGGCCACCTACACCGACCAGTCGATCGCCAAGATGAAAGCGGGCGGTGTGACCTTCCAGCAAACCAATCGGGACTATTTTGTTAAAGCGACTCAACCGGTACGCGATCAGTTTGGCGGCAAATACCAGAGTCTGATGACGCAGATCGCCGACGTGAAATAACCCTTCCCGCGCCACATTGCCATGTGGCGTGCTCAATCAGGTATCAATTATGACTGCATATTCTCGTCTGATGGATGGGGTTTATCTGCTGTGCATGCTGATCGCCGCGGTCGCGCTATTGATTATGGTGACGGTGATTCCGATCGGGATTTTCGCCCGCTACGTGATGAACGGCGCTCTAGCCTGGCCGGAACCGGTGGCCATCATCTGTATGATCATTTTTACCTTTATCGGCGCGCCGGTTGGACTGCGAGCGGGTACACATATTTGCGTGTCGATGGTCACCGATCGCCTGTCACCAAATACGCAACGCCTGATGCTGCGCGTCTGTGATCTGTTGATGATTATCACCTGTCTGGTGATCTTCCAGGCCAGCTACAACCTGTGTGAAGCGATGTGGATTCAGCCGCTCGCCTCGCTGCCGCTGGTGACCTACGGCGAGATGTATTTACCGATACCGATTGGCGCCATCTTTACCCTGCTGTTTGTTGTTGAGCGGTTGCTGAATGGCGACCAAAGTCAGCGACCCATAGTTACTTTGGGCGGCACCCACTAACAGGAGCAGAAAAATGGACGCACTGATTTTGATTGGCAGTTTGCTGGTGCTGCTGATGCTGGGTTTTCCGGTGGCGTTTGCTGTCGGCCTGAGCGCCTTTATTGGCGCCTGGTGGATTGATCTGCCGCTAGAAGCGGTGGTGATTCAAATTACCAACGGCATCAACAAGTTTTCCCTGCTGACTATTCCGTTCTTCATTCTGGCCGGCGCGATCATGGCTGAAGGCGGCATTGCGCGACGGCTGGTGAATTTTGCCTATATCTTCGTCGGCTTCATTCGCGGCGGCTTGTCGCTGGTGAATATTGTCGCCTCAACTTTCTTTGGTGCAATCTCAGGTTCCTCGGTGGCGGATACCGCCTCGATTGGTTCAGTGATGATTCCGCAGATGGAAGAGAAAGGCTATCCGCGTGATTTCGCCGCCGCCGTGACCGCCAGCGGTTCGGTGCAGGCGGTGTTAACACCGCCGAGCCACAACTCGGTGATTTATTCGCTGGCGACGGGCGGCATGGTCACTATTTCATCTCTGTTTGTGGCGGGTATTTTACCAGGATTGATGCTGGGCGGCTGTTTGATGGTGATGTGCCTCGGCTTTGCGCGGAAACGTGGTTATCCAAAAGGTGAGCGAATTCCGTTTCGTCAGGCGCTGAAGATTTTCTTCGATGCATTTTGGGGCTTGTTTACCGTCATCATCATTATGGGCGGGATTCTCTCTGGCATATTCACCGCCTCTGAATCAGCAGCCATTGCTTGTGTCTGGGCGTTCTTCGTCACCATGTTCATCTATCGCGATTTTAAATGGAATCAGCTGCATATTCTGCTGTTTCGCACCATCAAAACCGTGACCATTGTAATGGTGCTGATCGCGTTTGCCGCTGGGTTTGGTGCGATAATGACCTTTATGCAGTTGCCAACCCTCATCACCGAAGCCTTTACCAGTTTTTCCAGTAATAAGTACGTGATTTTGATGTGCATCAACGTGCTGCTGTTAGTGGTTGGCACACTGATGGATATGGCACCGCTGATTCTTATTCTGACACCGGTGCTGCTGCCAGTGGCAACCGCGTTAGGCATCGATCCGGTGCATTTTGGTATGATCATGCTAACCAACCTTGGCATTGGTTTAATTACGCCGCCGGTAGGGACGGTTTTATTCGTTGCCAGCGCGGTGAGTAAACAGAAGATTGAGCAAGTTGTCGGGGCGATGCTGCCGTTCTACGGCATGCTGTTTATTGTCTTGATGCTGATAACCTATATTCCGGCCATTTCGCTCTGGTTACCCCGAATAATGGGTGTGATGTAGCAGGAAAAAAACGGGCTGAACAGGCCCGTTTTTTACTGCGC
This sequence comes from Candidatus Pantoea bituminis, assembly GCF_018842675.1. Taxonomy (NCBI): domain Bacteria; kingdom Pseudomonadati; phylum Pseudomonadota; class Gammaproteobacteria; order Enterobacterales; family Erwiniaceae; genus Pantoea; species Candidatus Pantoea bituminis. The sequence goes on along the minus strand of NZ_JAGTWO010000004.1, from coordinate 480,928 downwards.
CGTGCTCTGATAATCATTATTCAGAGTCAACCCTGCCACCGGTTTCATGTTAACGTGAAGCCTTTGTTGGAAGCGGCAAGGTAGAGAAAAATGACCACCAAAAAGATTGATACCACGCTCGTTAGCGCAGGACGCAGCAAGCGTTATACCCAAGGCTCGGTAAACAGCGTCATTCAACGTGCTTCTTCATTAGTTTTTGACACCGTAGCGGAAAAAAACAGGCCACCGCAGGGCGCGCCAAAGGCGAACTTTTTTATGGCCGTCGCGGCACGCTGACGCATTTCGCGCTGCAAGACGCGATGACAGAACTGGAAGGCGGCGCAGGCTGCGTGCTTTATCCTTGTGGTGCAGCAGCCGTGTCGAACGCGATTTTGGCGTTTGTTGAAGCTGGCGATCATATTTTGATGAGCGGCGCGGTGTATGAGCCGACCCAAGACTTCTGCGACAAAATTCTAAGCAAACTTCAGGTTTCCACCACCTATTTTGATCACTGCATTGGCAGCGAAATCGGCGCGTTAGTGCAGCCGAATACCCGCGTGGTGTTTCTTGAATCTCCCGCCTCAATCACTTTAGAAGTGCAGGATGTACCTGCCATCGTGGCGGCAGTACGCGCTAAAGCCCCCGACGCGATTATCATGATTGATAACACCTGGGCCGCAGGCATCTTGTTTAACGCACTGGCGCATGGCGTAGATATTTCTATTCAGGCAGGCACCAAGTATTTAATTGGTCACAGCGACGCGATGATCGGCACCGCAGTGGCTAACGCGCGCTGCTGGGATCAACTGCGTGAAAATTCCTATTTGATGGGCCAGATGGTCGATGCCGACACCGCTTATATGGCGAGCCGGGGTTTACGCACGCTGGGCACTCGTCTGCGTCAGCATGAAGAGAGCGGCATGCAGGTTGCTGAATGGTTGGCGGCGCGCCCTGAAGTGGCACGCGTTAATCATCCGGCGTTGCCACAGTGTAAAGGCCATGAATTTTGGCAACGTGACTTCACCGGCAGCAGCGGGCTGTTTTCGTTCGTGTTGAAAGAAAAATTAAGCCACGAGCAGCTGGCGCACTATCTCGATCATTTTCATCACTTCAGCATGGCGTACTCGTGGGGCGGCTATGAATCGCTGATTCTGGCGAACCAGCCAGAAGAGCTGGCCGCTATTCGCCCGGCGGGTGGCGTTGATTTCGACGGCACGCTGGTGCGTCTGCATATTGGTTTAGAACATGTCGATGATTTGCTTGCCGACCTTGCGGCGGGCTTTGCGCGTCTGGCGCGCTAACGAATATCAACAAAACGTAAACCGTGCGACGGCAACCCGCAGAGATCAACAGGTCGCTGCTGGCTAACTGTTAAAATATATCCTGAATAGTTTGAGCGCAGTAGAGCGGCAAGGTTGTTAGCCACAGGAATTGACTCAGCTGCGAGTCAGCATGGTCAACGCGCCGCCGCTTAAAATATGACGGGTATAGAATCCTTGTGACTTGATGGGAAAGCTAATGGGTGTATTACACGAGATTGTCCACGCGCTCTGGCATCAGGACTTTGCGGCGCTGGCTAATCCAGACGTGGTGTGGGTAGTTTACGGCGTGATGTTTTTGACGCTGTTTTTAGAAAATGGTCTGTTACCCGCTTCGTTTCTTCCCGGTGACAGCTTGCTGCTGCTGGCGGGTGCGATGGTCGCTAAAGGCGTGATGGATTTTATTCCCACCATGGTGATTTTGACCACCGCCGCCAGCCTCGGCTGTTGGCTCAGTTATTTGCAGGGGCGCTGGCTAGGCAATACCAAAATAGTGAAAGGCTGGCTGATGCATTTACCGGCACAGTATCACCAGCGCGCCTGGAATATGTTTAATCGTCACGGTTTGATGGCGCTGCTGGTAGGCCGCTTTCTCGCCTTTGTGCGTACCATTTTACCCACCATGGCGGGCATTTCAGGCTTGCAGAATGGCCGTTTCCAGCTGTTTAACTGGCTGAGCGGCGCGCTGTGGGTGGGCATTGTGGTGGCGTTTGGTTATGGCATCAGTCAGGTGCCTTTCATCAAACGCCATGAAGATCAGGTGATGGCGATTTTAATGGTGCTGCCGATGGTGTTGCTGTTTCTTGGATTGGCTGGCAGCATCGCGATTATTTGGAAAAAGCGTCGGCAAAGCAAAGCCTGACCAGACCGCGTGCGTCAGGCAGATGGCTCTGCCACCGTCTGACGCACGCGATTCACCTCTTCTCCCGGCGTCACGCCAAAATAGCGTTTAAACTCCCGCGAAAATTGCGATGGGCTTTCGTAGCCAACTCGTACCGCCGCCACGCTCGCTTTCATCCCTTCATGCAACATTAATAATCGCGCCTGATGCAGTCGATAGCGCTTGAGGTATTGCAGCGGTGAGGTTTGCGTCACGGCTTTAAAGTTGTGATGAAACGCTGACACGCTCATGTTAACTTCCGCCGCGAGCGTATCCACGCTGAGATTATCAGCAAAATGATTTTCAATGCGGCGCAGCGCACGGGCTATCTGGCTGAACTGCGTTTGGCGGCTCACCAGTGACAGCAGCGCACCGCCGATCGGCCCCGTCAGCACGTAATAGATAATCTCACGCACGATTTGCGGCCCAAGCACGCGGGCGTCACGCGGCTGGAGCATGACATCCAACAGACGTTCTGCGGCGCACAGCATCGGCTCTGTCAGCCAGGCTGAATGAATACCCGACGTTTGTGGTTGTGGCTGAAAGGCTTCGTCATCACCAATCTCAATCAGCAGATCCTGCAGGCTGGCGGTATCCACGTTCAGACACAGGCCCGCGATAGGCTGCTCAGGTGAAGCCCAGGTTTCACACTCCACCGGTAACGGCACGGTCAGCATCAAATATTTTGTCGCGTCATATTGGAAGACCGTGCTGCCCAGATAGCCGGTTTTGCTGCCCTGAAACAGAATGACGATACCTGGCTGATACATCATCGGCGTACGCGGACGATATTGATTGGCATAGATCAGCGAGACATTTTCAACCGGACACAAGCGGGCGTGGTCGTGGGTCATTAACGCCACCACCTGCTGCGCCAGGCGATGACAAAGAGCGTCGTGCGCCATAAACACTCCTGGATATATAAAACGATCAGTCTGCCGTGCGCGTGCCTGAATCGCCAGCAAAATGGAGAATCGGGCAAGAAGCTAACAGGATCAGGCAGTGCAAAAGCGCCGTTTGCCTACCATGCTGAAAAGCAGCCTCAAAATTGTTGGCTAGACTTAAACACATTGAAAGTCACAGGTTAACTGCAACATAAAGGAGCAAGTATGGCAGACCAACCCATTATCAAACTGCACGATGGCAACATGATGCCGCAACTGGGACTTGGCGTGTGGCAGGCGAGCATTGAAGATGCGCGCAAAGCGGTGCTGAAAGCGCTGGATGTCGGCTATCGTTCCATCGATACCGCTGCGGCCTACAAAAATGAGGAAGCGATCGGGCAGGCCTTGCAGGAAACTGACGTGGCGCGCGAAGATATTTTTGTTACGACCAAACTGTGGAATGACGATCAACAGAACGTGCAACAAGCCCTGGAAACCAGTCTGGAAAAACTCAAACTAGACAAGGTTGATCTCTATTTGATGCACTGGCCGTGCCCAGAAAAAGATCATTATGTTGATGCCTGGAAAAAGATGATCGAACTACAGCAACAAGGCCTGGCCAAAAGCATCGGTGTCTGTAATTTCCATGAAGCACATTTAAAACGTCTATTGGATGAAACCGGTGTGACGCCAGTGGTGAATCAGATTGAGCTGCATCCTATGCTGCAACAGCGCACGCTGCATGCCTGGAATGCAATGCATCAGATTCAGACTGAATCCTGGAGTCCGCTGGCGCAGGGCGGTGAAGGCGTATTTGATCAGGCGATCATTAAAGAGCTGGCGAAAAAGTACGGTAAAACAGCCGCCCAGATTGTGATTCGCTGGCATCTCGACAGCGGTTTGGTGGTGATTCCGAAATCCGTCACACCAGAACGCATTGAGGAAAACTTTAAGGTGTTTGATTTCCGTCTGGATAAACATGAAGTGAGTGAGATTGCCAAACTGGACAGCGGCAACCGTTTGGGGCCGAATCCTGAGACCTTTAACGGCTGATTGAGTGCGAGGTTGTTTGCCCCCACCTCAATCCTCCCCCATACATGGGGGAGGAAGATGCTGCCCTATGTCAGTTATTTACCTGCATGTGGCAGCGTCTCCTTCCCCGCTTCGCGGGGGAAGGCCGGGATGGGGGACAGCGCGCAGATGACGTCGTTTGTCCCCCACCTCAGTCCTCTGAAGTGCGAGGTCGTTTGTCCCCCACCTCGGTCCTCCCCCATACATGGGGAGGAAGATGCTGCCCTATGTCAGCTATTTACCTGCATGTGGCAGCGTCTCCTTCCTCCGCTTCGCGGGGAAGGCCGGGATGGGGGACAGCGCGCTCAGTACTCAGCGCGTACCTTCACCATCAATTCGTTGGGTTCACCACCAACTGCCCCGCTGTACCGCGGTCGGCTAACTCCAGCGTTTGGCTGTAGTAAACAAAAGGGAAATGATCGGACGAACTTTGCGGGAAACTCACTAACAACTCCACATCACCATCCACCCAAACCGTATCTTTCCAGCCGCGATCCTCGCCCATCGGTTGCGCACCGTTCACACTTTTAATCAGGAACATCACACCCTGAATATGCAGTGCCTGTGGACGATCGGCTCGCACGATCCAGCGCTCAAACGTGCCTTGCTGTGTCGTGGTGTCAATGCGATTCATATCCCACATAGCGCCATTAATACCCGGCATGCTGTCGCCGAGGCGGAATTCACGCGTACGTGATGCAACGCCATCAAGGATCTGATCCGGCAGTAACCGCATCGGTAACGTGTCTGTCACCAGCGGCAGTAAGCCGGTTGGACGCAGCGTCAAAATCAGCGTTGAGGTCAAAATGGATGAAGGCTCAAAGAAGCCGCGCAGACGATCCATAATGCTTGCTGCTGTACCGGCGGTAATGGAGACTTCATCGCCCTGCGACATATCCACAAGCACTTCTCGGCGTTCGCCTGGTGCCAGGGTTAGCCGCTGCACGGCAACCGGCGCGGGCAAAAAACCTTGATCGCTAGCGATCACGGTAAAGGGACGATTGTCGCTCAGGCTCATTTCATAGCGACGGGCATTCGAGGCGTTCAGCAAGCGTAAACGCACCCAGCCGCGTGACACTTCAACAAACGGATTGCGCACACCATTAACCAACAGCGTATCGCCAAGAAAACCGCCATCTTGCGGCGGGTCATACACCGGCGTAGCAAAGTTATCGAGCCGCTTGTCTTGAATGATGATAGGGAAATCGTCGACGCCATAATGGTTTGGTAACGGTAACTGCTTGCTGACGTCATCTTCAATCAACCACATTCCCGCCAGGCCGTTATAGATGTGCGGTGCCATACGGTTTGGCGTATTGGCGTGATACCAGCACGTTGATGCGCCCTGACGAATCGGCAATACCGGTGCCCAGTCAGCACCCGCCGACATCATGCGCGGTGCGCCGCCCATCAGCGCCCCCGGCAAGAGCAAGCCGCTAACGGTCATTGAAACCGGTTCATTAAGACGGTTGCTGTAGATGAGTTTGACATCATCACCGCTGTAGACGCGCACTGTCGGCCCAAGATACATGCCGTTCAGGCCCCACACCGGGACTTTATTATTGTCGCCGCTAAATGACCAATGGCTGCGCTGTAAAGTCAGAAACAGCGGTTGGCCGCGACGTGATTCAATCAACGGCGGAATCGGAAGCGGCGTTTCGCCACTGGGATTTGAGGCGGCACGAGCCGCATGAGGTATGGCACTGGCGCTAAGCGCCACTCCAGCAGAAAGCTGGATGAACTGACGTCTGCTGAAAGACATAAAACTTCTGACCTTTTACGCGTGGCGTTCAAACGCCAACCCTGTTTTTATTGCTGTATTTGCTGTGCTGCGTTTACGGCAGCGACAAAAGAGTCCGCTGCCGTAGGCATCCCTGCAGGATAGTCGGCGATGAACTCGCCGGTCAGATTTTACCGTTTTTTTCGCGTTCTTCGACTTCGGCGTTAAGCTCTTCCAGCTTCGCCGCCATCAATTCACGACAATGCGTAGCCAGTTTACGTACCGATGTGGCCTCAAACTGCTTTATATCCACCGGCTCCAGCATTTCAACGATCACTAAACCGTTTTTCAGGCGGTTTAGGTTAATCTTTCCATGCGTGTTAGACACCACAATCGGGATGATTGGCACACCCGCTGCAACGGCGGCATGAAATGCGCCCGTTTTAAACGGCAGCAGGCCGCGTCCACGGCTGCGGGTTCCTTCCGGGAACATCCAGAACGAGATACGCTTTTTGTTGAACTGATCCACTAACTCACCGATGGTGCCATGCGCTTTAGAGCGATTATCACGGTCGATCAGCAAGTTACCGGCCAACCAATAGAGCAGACCAAAAAATGGCACCCACAACAGCGTCTTTTTACCGACCGTCACCGTGGTAGGCTGCACGATTTTAGCGGCAGTGATCATGTCGTAGTTGTTCTGGTGGTTCGCGATGTAAATCGCATTACCGTACTTATCCGCGCCCGGTGGCCTTCTTAACTCTACCTTAACGCCAAACACTGTCGACAATTTTCCGAACAGATGACCAAAAGTGGCGACATGGCGTGGATTGCGCGGTGAAAACAGACACCAGATACAGCCAAACACGCACACCAGGATTGAATAAATCACCACGATAATCGTACGCAGTATTAGTAACATAGCTTCCTCATTGTCCCGAGGCTGACGCGAATGTCAGCCCGGTTGCTTACTCTTCGCTATCCGTATTTCCTGGACGCGCTGGGGCGTCCAGCTCCACACGATCAATTTTTTGCAGGCCGCGTGGCAGCAAGGTGCCTCGACGACCGCGATCGGCGCGGAATTTTTGTAACTCTTCACTGCGCAGCAATAACTTACGTTTACCTACGTGCAGCGTGATATTGCTACCTGGCGGCAGAATCATCAGCCACGCCAGCTTGTCTGTACCCGCTGCCGCTTCTGCAGACGGAATAGAGATAATCTTGTTACCCTTGCCTTTCGACATTTGCGGCAGCTCACCGACCGGGAACATCAGCATCCGTCCAGCTTGGGTGATCGCCAGCAGCATGTCATCTTCATGATGAACCGCCATGGGTGTCATGACGCGCGCATTGTCCGGCAGCGTCAGCAACGCTTTACCGGCGCGGTTACGCGACACCAGATCGTTAAACGTACAAATGAAACCGTAGCCCGCATCTGACGCCATCAACAGCCGTTGGTCGTCAGGCTCCATCAACACTTGTTCAACTACCGCGCCCGGCGGCGGCGTCAGCTTGCCCGTTAACGGCTCGCCCTGCCCGCGTGCGGAAGGTAATGAAGTGGGATCCAGCGTATAGCTGCGCCCCGTGGAATCGATGAATGCCACCGGCTGATTACTCTTGCCGCGTGCCGCAGCCAGATAACTGTCGCCAGCTTTGTAGCTCAAACCGCTGGGATCAATATCATGACCTTTGGCGCTGCGCACCCAGCCCATTTGCGACAACACAATAGTGACCGGTTCTGACGGAACCAGTTCCGTTTCACTCAGGGCTTTCGCTTCTTCACGTTCACGCAGCGGAGAACGGCGATCATCGCCGTAGCTGGCGCTGTCGGCTTGCAATTCTTTCTTCAGCAGCGTGTTCATTTTGCGTTCGGAAGCCAAAATCGCCTGCAGCTGATCACGCTCTTTTTCCAGTTCGCTCTGCTCGCCACGAATCTTCATCTCTTCCAACTTCGCCAAATGGCGCAGTTTCAGTTCGAGGATCGCTTCAGACTGGGTTTCGCTGATATCAAAGCGCGACATCAATACCTGTTTTGGTTCGTCCTCGGTACGGATGATATGAATCACGTCATCAATATTGAGAAACGCCACCAGCAAACCATCAAGGATATGCAAACGACGCAGCACGCGCTCTAACCGGTAATTCAGGCGACGACGCACGGTATCGCGACGGTACACCAGCCATTCGGATAGGATCTCCAGCAGGTTTTTCACCGCTGGACGGTTATCCAGGCCGATCATATTCAGGTTTACGCGATAGCTTTTTCCAGATCGGTGGTGGCGAACAGATGGTTCATCACCTGATCGAGATCGACGCGATTGGATCGCGGCACGATCACTAAGCGCGTTGGGTTCTCATGGTTGGATTCATCACGTAAATCCTCCACCATCGGCAGCTTTTTATTGCGCATCTGGTTAGCAATCTGCTCCAGCACGCGCGCACCCGAAACCTGATGCGGTAAAGCGCTGATCACCACTTCGCCATCTTCTTTCTTATAGACTGCGCGCTGACGAATAGAGCCACGGCCATTCTGGTAGATTTTACGGATCTCGTCGCGCGGCGTAATGATTTCCGCTTCATTCGGGAAATCAGGTCCCTGAACGATATCCAGCAGATCATCCAGCGTGGTTTTAGGATTATCGATCAGCGCAATCACCGCCTGTGCCACTTCACGCAAGTTGTGCGGTGGAATGTCGGTCGCCATCCCCACGGCAATACCGGTGGTGCCGTTTAGCAGGATATTGGGCAGACGCGCCGGCAACATTTTCGGCTCTTGCATCGTGCCGTCAAAGTTGGGGATGTAATCAACCGTGCCCTGGCCTAATTCGCCCAACAGCACTTCGGCATATTTTGACAGGCGAGATTCGGTGTAACGCATTGCTGCGAACGATTTCGGATCGTCCGGTGCGCCCCAGTTTCCCTGACCATCAACCAGCGGATAGCGGTAGGAAAACGGCTGCGCCATTAACACCATCGCTTCATAACAGGCGCTGTCGCCGTGCGGATGGTATTTACCCAATACATCACCCACGGTACGGGCAGATTTTTTAAATTTTGCGCTGTTGTTTAGCCCCAGTTCCGACATGGCGTAAACAATGCGGCGCTGAACCGGCTTCAAACCGTCACCAATATAAGGCAAGGCGCGGTCCATGATCACGTACATGGAATAGTTTAAGTACGCATTCTCAGTAAATGTGTGCAAGGCAAGACGCTCTGCACCATCCTGCGTCAATTCACTCATTATGCTTTCATCCTCACATCGTGGCCCACAACAGCGGGACACCCGACGGTTGTTTGGCGAGGATAGTACCTTATTCGCCTGATTTAGTCACAGGGGAAGCGTGGCACGGCAGGCTGAGAATTAATCCTTTTTTTATGTGACCCAGCGCGTAAATAAAAAACAGAATGAGATAACGCTCACAAAATAATAGTAATAATTAATTGTGATCGCGTTCGCAATTAAAAACTCACCAAGCCTTATCGTATTAACGCTGTCCCGTAACTGGACAAGATTTAGTATTGTCGTTATTTCCGACCCCACCTAAATTTATCTCCATGCCTTACGACCTGATTTTTATTGCACGCTTGTCTCTTGATTTAATTAACTCCGCTAAAGCAGCGAAAAGAAATATACGCAGCTTTAAAGATAAGGTGACTCATGCAAAATTTGACGTCAAGACAACATCGCCTGCTGAAATTACTGCTGCAAAACAGCGCCCCGCTTACTTTGCTGCTGCTGGCGCAACAGTTAGAAGTCTCAGAGAAAAGTATCTACCGTGACTTACAAAGTATTGAGCTATGGCTGGTCGACTGGCACATCGCAATAGAAAAATTGCCGGGCCGTGGATTGCGTTTACAGATTGGTGACATGCAGCAAAGAGCACAGCTGGAACAGCATTTGACCAGCGAAGAACATTGGTCAGAAGGGTTTAGTCATAATGCACGTCGCGTGAAGATTGCTTCGCAACTGCTGAGTGAATCACCGCGAGAAACCTCAATCAGCAAGCTTTCAGAGCGCTACTTCATTAGCCATGCGTCAATAGTGAATGATTTAAGAGTGATTGAAGAGTGGCTGCAACCGCTGGGATTGCTGCTGGTGCGCAGCCAGAGCGGCACACACGTTGAGGGCAGCGAGCAGGCGCTGCGTCAGGCGATCGTTTCGCTGATCAATGACGTTATGCAGCATCATACGGCCAGCAACTCACTGGAACCACGCCTCGATCCGGGCAGCTATCAGGCGCTGATTCACTATTTCGGTGAACAGGATGTCGCCTTCGTGCAGGCTTTGCTGCAGCAGATGGAGCAGCAGTTGAGTTATCCGCTCAGCGATGCCTACTACATTAATCTCTGCACCCATATTTTGATCATGATGCATCGTATGGCGCAGGGAAACGCGTTGTCGCTGCCGTCGGCACTCAGTTCATCGGAACTGGACAGTCGCATTTTACTTATTGCTCGCCAGATGGTGACGCGCATTGAGCAACGTATTCAAGCACCCTTGCCCGTCGATGAAGTCGGTTTTATTTATCAGTATATCGTTTCGTCTGGCATTGTCATGGAAGAGCGTGGCAATGAAATGGCCGCACAATATCAATTCGCCAGTGAAGAGTCGTTAAAAATAACCCATGAATTAATCCGCTGCTTCTCAGAATTAATTCAACGTGACGTATCCCAGGACCGCTTATTATTTGAAGGGTTACTTATTCATATTAAGCCACTCATCAATCGACTTAAATATCACATTAATATCCGTAACCCTTTACTCGATGATATTAAAAATGAGTTAAGCGAGATATTTTCGTTGACGCAACTCGCCATGCGTCTGACGGCAAAGCACTTCCAGCTCTCAACCGTGGCGGATGATGAAGTGGGTTATCTCTGCGTACATTTCCAGGCCGCACTGGAGCGGCAGATTGCCCATAAACGCATTTTGGTGGTCTGCTCCAGCGGCGTAGGCACTTCGCATCTGTTGAAAAGCCGCATTCTGCGCGCTTTCCCGGATTGGATCATCGTCGGCGTGGTCTCTGCCAACAATCTGAGCCGCTTTTGCCAGCAGGAAACGGTGGATTTAGTGATCACTACGATTCATCTCGATAGCACTGATTTACCGATGGTTTACGTTACCGCCTTTTTTAATGACGACGACATTCGGCGCGTGACGGAAGCGATGATTGGCAGCCAGCTGCCGCACACGGCGCATTGCGCTATGGCAATTAATTGAATGAGGTTTGACTGATGGATATTTCCCGCATTCTTAACCCGCGCCGCGTAAACCTGGCACTGCACGCTACCAGCAAGGAAGAGGTAATAAATGAATTAACCGAACTGCTTTATCAGGACGGCGCCATCAGCGACAAACAGGCATTTATAGAGGATGTCTGGCTGCGCGAGGCGGAAGGTTCTACCGGCTTTGAAAATCATGTTGCTATTCCGCACGGGAAATCCTCTGCGGTGCTGCAAACCACGCTGGCGATTGGCCGTACGCAACATGACATTCCGTGGGAAACGCTGGATGACAGTGCGGTGCGCTGCATCATTCTGTTTGCGGTACGGCTCGAAGATCAGAACACCACCCATATTCGCCTGTTGTCACAAGTGGCCAGCGCGCTGGCCGATGATGAGGTGATTGCCCAACTGCTGGCAGAAAACGATCCCAGCAAAATCATCCGGCTGTTTAGTCAGTACGCCGAAACCGATCTCTGTTAATCCTACAATCCCGAGGTAAAACATGAATATCGTCTGTGTTGCCGCCTGCACGGCGGGCATCGCGCATACCTATATTGCGCGTGAAAAACTGATTAAAGGCGCACACGCGCTGGGTCATACCATCCAGGTTGAAACGCAAGGCACCATCGGTACTGAAAATGCCTTAAGCCATGAAGCTATTGCGGCGGCGGATGTAGTGATTCTGGCAGTTGATGTGAAAATCAGCGGTGAAGATCGCTTTCGCGGCAAACCGATCGTGAGAGTGAAAACCGAAGTGGTGATCAAGTCGCCGGTTAAATTCCTCGAGAAAGTGGCGGATTCACTGGCGCGTGCGTGAGGAGATCCAGCATGAACACTATCAAACGGCAATATGGTCAAGAGATCAAAGGGCATCTTCTCACTGGGATTTCATGGATGATCCCGCTGATCGTCGCAGCCGGGATCTGTATCGCGCTAGGTCAGGTGATCGGGGTCCCGACGTCGGTAAACAGACCGGCAGTATCGCCTGGATGCTTAACCAGATCGGCGGATGGGGAATGGGATTGATCGTGCCGTTGATCAGCGCGGCGATCGCATATTCGATTGCTGATCGACCCGGTTTTGCACCCGGCCTGATCGTCGGTTTCATCTGCGGGCAGATCGGCACCGGTTTTATCGGCGGCATTCTCGGCGGTTTTCTGGTGGGCTACACCGTGCTGCTACTGCGCCGCAGCATCAAACTGCCGCAGTCGATGCAGGGATTGATGCCCGTCATGATATTGCCAGTGCTCAGCACGGTTATCGCTGGACTGCTGATGATGACGTTTGTGGGCCAGCCGATTGTCTGGCTACAAAAGACCTTGATTACGCTGCTGGAGTCGATGCAGGGCGGCTCGAAGTTTGTGATGGGTGCCATTCTGGGTGCAATGGCGACCTTTGACTTCGGTGGGCCAATCAACAAAACCATGTCGCTGTTCGCCGATGGCATGTTAGTTGACGGTATTTATGGCCCTGAAGCGGTGAAATTTGTCGGTTCGATTATTCCCCCGTTTGGCATCACCCTTTCCTACCTGTTAACGCGTCACAAATATACGCAGGCAGAAAAAGAGGCGCTAAAAGCAGCCTTTCCGATGGGTATCTGCATGATCACCGAAGGTGTGATTCCGATTGCTGCCCGCGACTTGTTCCGTGTGGTCGGTAGTTGCGTAGTGGCCTCTTCCATTGCTGGCGGATTGATCATGGTCTGGGGCGTGGAAGCGCCAGTGCCGCACGGTGGCATGTTCGTGGTGCCGCTGTTTACCAAACCTTGGCTGTTTTGTCTGGCGCTCGGTATCGGCACGGCAATATGCGGCGTGATGCTTTCTCTGCTGAAAAAAACGGTTACCCAAGCGGATGAAGAGTTTGACGACGTGGAAGACCACAGTGTTCGCGACGATGACATCAAATTCACGCTGGAATAAGGAGCCATGTATGTATGCAGCAATGAACGACCTGATTACTCAGGCAGCACGCGGCAAGTATGCGGTGCTGGCTATCAACTGCTTCAATCTGGAAACTGCCCGCGCAGCTATTCAGGCTGCCGAGCAGCAGCGTGCGCCGCTGATCCTCAACGTTTATCAGGGGCACAGCGCACACTTCCCGCCCGCCATTGCCGTGCCGCTGGTGCGAGCGCTGGCTGAAGCGGCCAACGTCCCGATTGCGCTGGCACTCGATCATGGCAAAGCTTTTGCGTTGATTGGGCAAGCCTTTCGCGCAGGTTTTACCGGCCTGATGATTGATGCTTCATCAGAGCCGCTAACGGAGAATATTCGGCAGACCGCGCAAGTAGTGAACATGGCGCATACCACAGGCGTGTGCGTTGAAGGCGAGCTGGGGCATATCGCCGATGCGCCTACCTATGAACGGGCGGATGCGGCGGTGAAAATGACGCAGGTGAAAGATGTGCTGCCCTTTATTGAACAGACTCAAATCGATCTGCTGGCGGTTTCGGTGGGCACAGCGCACGGCCTTTATCCGGCTGGCGTTAAACCGCAAATCGACTTTCAGCGCTTGAGCGAGATACACGCGGCTTCATCCGTTCCACTCGCGCTGCATGGCGGCAGCGGTACGCCCGCCGATGATATTCGCCGCGTCAGTCAGCATGGTGTGGTCAAAATCAATGTCGGTGCTGCGGTGTTTGATGCCGGAAAACAGGCATTGCAGCAGGCGCTGAAAAAACATCCCGATGCTGAACTGGCGGATTTACAAGGATTAATGGAATCCGCCTGCCGTGAAGTGGTTATTGAATATTTGAGCTGGTCAGGCGCTGCTAACCAAGCCTGATAATCCTTTTTAGATCACCGCAAAAAAGTCTGTGACCACACAGGCGCGGGAACCCTTTGTCGTAAAACAAGCTGAGGAATAGTTAACATGTTGATTTCAATGAAAGAGATGTTAAGCCCTACTCGCCAACACCGTTTCGCCATTGGCGCGTTTAACGTGGCGGATAGCTGCTTTATTCGTGCAGTGGTAGAAGAAGCAGAAGCAACGCAAACCCCGGCCATTATTTCGATCCATCCCAGCGAACTGGAGTTTGTCACCGATGCGTTCTTTGGCTACGTCCGCGAGCGTACGCTGAAAAGCAAAGTGCCCTTTACTCTGCACCTTGATCATGGCGCTTCGGTGGCGCAGGTGTTGCGTGCAATTCAGTGCGGGTTCACCTCGGTAATGATCGATGGTTCGCTGCTGCCTTATGAAGAGAACGTGGCATTGACCAAAGAAGTCGTGAAACTGGCGCATGCAGTAGGCGTTTCGGTAGAGGGCGAGTTGGGCACCATCGGCGATACGGGAACCTCGGTTGAAGGCGGCGTCAGTAAAGTCATCTACACCGATCCGGCTCAGGCCGAAGATTATGTTCAGCGTACCGGCGTTGATACTTTAGCGGTGGCGATTGGCACCGCACACGGCATCTATCCAAAAGATATGAAGCCAGAATTGCAGATGCATATTTTGCGAGAGATCTCGCAGCGCGTCGATATTCCGCTGGTGCTGCATGGCGGATCAGCTAATCCCGATGCCGAAGTAGCGGAGGCTGTGACGTTAGGTGTCGGAAAAATCAATATTTCCAGCGACATGAAGTTCGCTTACTTCCAGAAAGTCCGTGAAGTGTTAACGCGTGAAACCTGGTGGGACCCGAATGTTATCTATCCAGAAGCGATTGATGCAGCCAAAGCGGTCATTCGCTACAAGATGAACCTGTTTGGTGGTTTGGGTAAAGCCAACCTTTATTAAAGGCAATAAAAGGCCGGGACGATCCCGGCCTGTTCCGTTAACACTTTTTTACTGACTAACGCCCATCCATTGTTCTGCAACGCGCGCATATTCACCGGTCGCCGTACTCAGATGCAGCCATTGATCGACATACTGCTTCCAGCTGATGTCATCACGCGGAATCATGTAAGCCTTCTCGCCATATTGCAGCGGTTTATCCGCATTCAACGCACAAAGTTGCGGAAAGCGCTTCTGCTGATAAAGCGCTTCTGAGGCATCGGTGATCATCACATCCGCTTTGTTATCCACCAACTGCTGGAAAATGGTGACGTTATCGTGGAACAACGTCAGCGAAGCCTGTGGTAAATGACTATGGACAAAGGCTTCGTTGGTGCCGCCCGCCGGTTCAATCAAACGGACGCTGGGCTTATTTAACTGCTCAACGGTTTGATATTTTTCTTTATCCGTACAGCGCACCAGCGGAATTTTTCCGTCTACTCCCAGCGGCTGAGCGAACCACGCCGTTTGCTGACGTTTTAATGTCACCGACACGCCACCGAGCGCGATGTCGCAGTGCTTCGCGAGGAAATCCTGCATCAGGGTTTTCCATGTGGTGGGCACCCATTCGACTTTTGCGCCAAGTGAAGCCGCCAGCGACTGCGCCATGCTGATGTCCAGCCCTTCATAATTGCCATCTGAACGCAGATAGCTGTAAGGCTTGTAATCGCCAGTGGTGCAGACTTTCAACGTCTTACTGCTGAGAATGTTATCGAGATGGGATTGTGCCTGCGCGGCACCAGAGGCCAGCAGCAGTACAAACAGAAAGCTTTTTTTCATGGGTTATGCGTCTTATTTGATGTTGATTCGCGCGCTGATGGTGACATAAATGCAGGGATTATTGCTGTACAGGCAAAAGTGTTGTGATCCAAATCCCATTTTTCCCGTGCCGCTTCGCGCGTAAGCTGTGGCCCATAGTCAAATAACGGAGCACACAGTTAATGAGCAAGATTTTAATTATTGATGGTGGCAAAACGTTTGCCCATTCCAAAGGCGAACTGAATCACACCCTGACCGACGTGGCTGCCAGCCAGCTGCGCGACTTAGGACATGAAGTTTCGGTCACCGTTGCGGACAGCGATTATGTGGTTGCCGACGAAGTGCAAAAATATGTAGAGAGCGACGTGGTGATTTATCAAATGCCGGGCTGGTGGATGGGCGAGCCGTGGACGGTAAAACGCTACATTGATGAAATCTTTACTGAAGGTCACGGTTCACTGTATGCCAGTGATGGTCGTTCTCGTTCAGATGCTGAAAAGAAATACGGTTCTGGCGGTCTGCTTCAGGGCAAAAAATATATGCTTTCTCTGACGTGGAATGCCCCGCTGGATGCCTTCACCGATCCAGATCAGTTCTTTGAAGGCGTGGGTGTTGATGGTCTTTATTTACACTTCCATAAAGCCAACCAGTTCCTGGGGATGGAAGCATTGCCAACCTTTATTTGTAACGACGTGATCAAACAACCGGATGTTCCGCGTGATATTGAACGTTATCGGACTCATCTCAGTCACGTTTTTGCGTAAGATAGCGTGAGGTGAAATTCACTGCAAAAGAGGAAGCGCGCATGTTAACTGTGGTTGCTGAAATTTGTATTAAGCCCGGTCGTCGACAGAGGGTGCTGGATATCATCAACAAACTGATTCCCACAGTGTTAGATGAAGAAGGTTGTCATCAATACGATGCCTTAGTGGATCATCAGGCGCAGGTGCCGTGGAAACAAAATTCCCCGGACTCCATTTTTATGCTGGAGCAGTGGGAATCGTTACGCCATCTGGAGCAGCATCAGCAAATGCCACATATGGAAACACATCGTGAGCAGATCAAAGATGATGTCATTGATGTGAAGATTTTAGTGCTGGAGCCGACGGCCTGATTTATTGGCTTTCGCTGCAAACAAAAAAGCCCTTGTCATATGACAAGGGCTTTTTTAACGTTGAAACTCAACCGTTATACATTTATTGCTGATTAGTGACTTCCTGCTGAATCAGCCGTTGTGCATCGCCGATGCCGTTTTCGAATACATCCTCTTCAACGCCCGCCACGGTAACGCTGCCTTCCGCTTGCTACCAGCCCTTTCCTTCCGGCATCCAGCGTCAGCGCTTTATCCTTTTCTACGCTACCCCTTATCGGGGTTAGTGATGTTACGTACTGAACGCACGCCATGAAGTTAGCGACCGAAAAGAGGATCTCAATAAATCTTATTGAATGGAAAGGGCTATTTTGTGGCACGTTTAAAGCAATTTTTTGCTTCAATCTGCTCACGCAGAAAGTCTAAAAAGCAGGTAATACGCGAGAAAAGCATATTATTACGGTAATAAACGGCGTGAATGGGGAGACGTAATTCATGCGTTTCGTCTTGCAGAACTTGCACTAGCCGACCCGCCGCGCGGTCTTCCCGACTCACAAAGTCAGATAATCGCGCGATGCCCTGGCCTGCTAATGCCAAATGACGAATGGTTTCGCCGCTTGAGGCAGTGATATTGGGTTTAATGCGAAGGTATTCGCCGTCACGCTGCAATACTGGCCAGACGTTATGTGTCTCTACCTGGCTAAATCCGATTAGCTGATGCGACTCCAGATCTGTTACGTTGGCTGGCGTACCGTATTTCTGAAGGTAAGCTGGGCTAGCAACCAGCAGAATTGCGCTGCTACCCAACTTGCGAGCATGCATGGTCGAGTCGCGCAGCTCTCCAATGCGAATGGCAATATCGGTTTGCTGTTCAAGTAGATCAATCACAATATCGTTGGTATTGAGTTCCAGATTAATTAAGGGATAACGTTTACTGAACGCTTCCACTAACGGCACAATCAGGTGCAACATAAATGGCGCGGCAGCATTTATTCGAAGACGACCGGAAGGCATCCCGCTGCGATGTGCGATCTGTTCTTCCGCCTGCTCCACAGATGTCAGTATTTGTCGGGCATGCTCAAGAAAGATCTGTCCCTCTTCTGTCAGCGCCAGCCGGCGTGTTGTACGATTTAACAGCGTTGTTCGCAACTTACTCTCAAGACGGCTCAGAGCACGACTAATCCCGGAGCTGGTTTGCCCCAATTGTTCAGCCGCAGCCGTTATTGAACCGGTATCGACCACTGAAACCCAAGCGCGCAATTCTTCCAGCGTGATTTTCACTCTCTCTTCCTGTCTTTCGTGAACCACATAGGGTTTATCTTGATATTTATCCCAATAAATCAGGCCAGGATTAATCGATACCTCGTTATATCGAACAATTCACTGTAGCAACGGTGGATCCGAATCGTTAATGAATATCAGACAATAATATCGTAAACGCAAAAACAGGCTGAACGTTTTATTATGCCAGGGAACAGCGCTCAACATCATCGTTTAGGTTTGATTTCTGACACGATTTAATAAAGTTTAAAATAACTGACAGGGAAGCCGAAATAGGAACTGAGTACACTTTAAGGGTCAAGTCTGAAGACGTTACTTTGATTTTTGTTAAATGAAAAATTCACTTCACCTGTCAATAATAATGTCTGAAACTTAGCGTCGTCGGAAACAAATAATAAATCGGGACGCCGCTGCGTCCCGATTTTTACACTTCGATGTCGACCATGTCGCCTTTTTCCTGCAACCAGTTGCGCCGGTCTTCGGAACGTTTTTTAGCAAGCAGCATGTCCATAACGCGTAACGTCTGCTCAACATTATCGTCATCAATAGTTAATTGCACCAGACGGCGCGTGTTTGGATCAAGCGTGGTTTCTCGCAACTGAAGCGGATTCATCTCGCCCAAACCTTTGAAGCGCTGAACGTTGGGTTTTCCTTTTTGCGCTTCAACTGCTCCAATACGCCCTCTTTTTCATCTTCATCCAGCGCGTAATAAACTTCTTTGCCAAGATCGATGCGATAAAGCGGCGGCATGGCGACATAAACGTGGCCACCTCTTACCAGCGAGCGGAAGTGTTTAACGAACAGCGCACAGAGCAGCGTGGCGATGTGCAAGCCATCTGAATCGGCGTCGGCGAGAATACACACTTTGCCGTAACGCAGTTGGCTTAGATCTTCACTATCTGGATCAATACCAATCGCGACTGAAATGTCATGAACTTCCTGAGAAGCCAACACTTCGTCGGAAGAGACTTCCCAGGTATTCAGGATTTTACCTTTAAGCGGCATGATCGCTTGATACTCACGATCGCGTGCCTGCTTGGCCGATCCACCTGCGGAATCCCCTCCACCAAAAACAGTTCGGTTTTATTGAGATCCTGCGCAGAGCAATCTGCCAGTTTGCCAGGCAGCGCCGGGCCGCTGGTAAGTTTTTTACGCACCACTTTTTTGCTGCGCGCATACGACGTTGCGCACTACTAATCGCCAGTTCAGCAAGCTGTTCTGCTGCCTGCACGTTCTGGTTGAGCCACAGGCTGAACGCATCTTTAACCACCCCTGAAACAAAGGCGGCACATTGACGCGACGACAAGCGCTCTTTGGTCTGTCCAGCAAATTGCGGATCCTGCATCTTCACCGACAAGACATAGGCGCAGCGATCCCAAATATCTTCCGCAGAAAGCTTCACGCCGCGCGGCAGAATGTTGCGGTATTCACAAAATTCACGCATTGCATCCAGCAAACCCTGGCGAAGGCCGTTCACGTGCGTGCCGCCTTGCATGGTGGGGATTAAGTTGACATAGCTTTCAGTCAGCAGTTCGCCACCTTCCGGTAACCAGAGCAGCGCCCAATCAACCGCTTCAACATCACCCGCAAACGCGCCAACAAACGGCTTTTCTGGCAGCGTTGGCAAGCCATTTACGGCCTCAAGCAGGTAATCGGTCAGACCATCTTCGTAGCACCAGCGTTGTTCCGTATTGTTCAGCTTGTCTTTGAAGACAATCTCCACGCCGGGACACAACACCGCTTTAGCTTTCAACAGATGCGACAGGCGAGAAACGGAAAAGCGTGGGCTGTCAAAGAAGCTTTCATCAGGCCAGAAATGCACGCGCGTGCCGGTGTTGCGCTTACCAACGGTGCCAGAAACAGTGAGATCCTGCACCTTGTCGCCGTTCTCAAACGCCATGTCATAGATTTCACCATTACGACGAACGGTAACTTCAACGCGTTTAGATAAGGCGTTAACCACGGAAATCCCTACGCCATGTAAGCCGCCAGAGAATTGGTAGTTTTTGTTGGAGAATTTGCCGCCTGCGTGCAGACGACAAAAGATCAGCTCAACCGCAGGAATGCCTTCTTCGGGATGGATATCCACTGGCATACCGCGTCCGTCATCAATCACTTCCAGTGATTGATCGGCGTGCAGAATCACTTCAACCCGCTTGGCGTGACCTGCCAGCGCTTCATCGACGCTGTTATCAATCACTTCCTGACCCAAATGGTTAGGTCGCGTCGTGTCGGTATACATACCCGGGCGACGGCGAACAGGCTCAAGGCCAGTCAGGACCTCAATAGCATCCGCGTTATAGTTTGATTGACTCATGGTAAATGTCTGATTAGAAGGGTGAAATAGTTGCGATTTCCGCATCACTTAAGGGTGATTCAAGCCTAGAAAATCCAGAATCTGCGGGAAATGGCGTTCGAATCCGATAAAAGCATGATTACCGCCCTCTTCTACCTGATGTCGGCACGCGCTGTAATAGTCGAGCGCCTGACGGTAGTCGAGTACTTCATCGCCGGTTTGTTGTAGCAACCACAGTAAATCCGGCGCTTCCAGCGGGTCAATCTGCATGACTTTCAGATCGTAAATGTGCCGAGACTCTAACACATATTGTTGGCCGGTGTAGGGATTCTGATTGTCACCAAGGAAATCCACCAGCAGCTCAAAAGGACGCACTGCGGGGTTCACCACTACCGCTGGCAACATAAAGCATTGCGACAGCCAGGTTGCGTAATAACCGCCTAATGAAGAACCCACCAGGCCAAGCGTTTCTCCGCTACGACTCAACACGATATCTTCCAGCATGGCAGCCGCCTCAGCAGGGAATGTCGGCAGTTGCGGAATGATCATGTCGATTTCAGGATGATGTGTATTAAGCCATTGTTGAAACTGGGTCGCTTTCGCCGATTGCGGTGAACTGTTGAAGCCATGGAGATAAAGCAGCGCAGCCATCCGTTAATATCCTTCTGAATCAAGATCGGGGCAAAACGCATCAGTTTGCAAACGTTCGACTTCGGTTTCTGCTTTGCCTTGTGGATGGAGCGTAAACCAGCGCCAGCCGGGTGCGACAGTATCAATGGTAAAACTGGTGCAATGCGGTTTGAATTGAACGCAGGTAGAGGGCGTAGCCAATACGCGGCGTCCGCGCCAGTCCATATCCAGTTCCTGATGAATGTGCCCACAGACCAGGGTTTGGGCCAGCGGATAGTTTTGCAATACCGCATCCAGCTGATGCGAATTGCGTAAGCTGTGTTGATCAAGCCAGGTACAACCTGAGGCCAGCGGATGATGATGCAGCAAAATCAACGTGTGACGTTCTGGATGGCGCGCCAGGGTTTTTTCAAGCCATTCCAGCTGGTAATCACTTAGCATGCCGTGTGGAACGCCGAAGACCTGACTGTCTAACAACACGAGTTGCCAATGTTCGCCCAGCAAGACATGTTTCTCGGCGTTGATCTTTGCCTCTGCCAGGGTATCAACCATGGCGGGTTGGAAGTCATGATTTCCGGGCAGCCAGACGCAGGGCTTTGGCAAACGAGCAATGCCCTCAGCGAAATGCTGATAGGCTTGAACAGAGTGATCCTGAGCGAGATCGCCGGTCGCGATAACAAGGTCATAGTCGCGTTGCTGAGCAATGATCGCATCCAATACTGCGTCAAAGCTCGCCCAAGTATTAACCCCAAGCAGCGATTCATGTTTTCCCGCGAAAAGATGGGTATCCGTGATTTGTAAAATCCTGATTTCGGACCCTTTTGCCGCAGGAAGAGTTAGCAGGCTATCCAAAGCGTTTCCTTCATCTCCACGCCATTTGATGCATTATACGCATTCAGCAAACAGGCACTGCCATTGCACCATGTGCCAGGCAATAGCGCAACCAGTCCGCGAGAAACTGATTTATCTGGTGTTTCTCATCACGCTGATGCAATTTTTTATTAGGATAATCATAACGTGCTTTAAAACGATAGATCTGCTGAGTGGAACACACTTCAGCGACCATCGCATCATGGTACAACCTTACGGACATGGAAGGCAGACTCCAGTAACTCACAGATGGCGCGACCTGGCGAATTTCAACCAAGGTGGTATAGCGCGTCGACTCTTCTATTGTCAGCTGATAACGGGCGCCACTCACCTGATAAACCACCGATGCGCCCGCCTCATCACTGCGCGGCAGCAAACGGCGCAACTGAGCGAAATTGGTTTCGCACAGCCGCATCATTTCCGGAAAGTCAGGGGTATAGCGCTGTTTCATTTTTGTGCCCACTCTTCTCTTAATTTCTCATGGTGCAACGCCAGCCATTGCAGTGCGATGACAGACGCAGCGTTATCAATTATCCCCTGTTCCACCCAGCGGTAAGCCTGTTCGCGGCTGACCACATGCACAAGAATATCCTCATTCTCTTCCTCCAGACCATGGCATCCTTGAGCCTGGCTGGCATCCACTTCTCCGACCAAAATCGACAATCTTTCGCTGGTGCCACCGGGACTGGCGAGGTAATTGAGCATCGGTTTGACTCGCCCAACCTGTAATCCCGCCTCTTCGACCGCTTCACGGCGTACCACTTGTTCAACGCTTTCACCTGGATCGATGATCCCCGCCACCATTTCCAGCAGCCAGGGCGTGGAACCCGCATCATAAGCAGGGATGCGGATCTGCTCGATCAGCACCACTTCATCACGTAAGGGATCATAAGGTAGCAGTACGGCGGCATGTCCGCGCTCAAAAACTTCACGCTGCACTTCCGCACTCATTTCGCCATTAAAACGACGATGCCGGAAGCGATAGCGCACAATCGAAAAAAACCGTCGTAGACTGTTTCGCGTGCAATAATTTCTACATCGTTTTTTGTAAAAGTCACAGGGGATTTTTTTCTTCCGACATCTTCTTATTCCTTATCCAGATTGGGATGGAGCGAATAAAAGCCAACCTTTATGCTTTATCC
The DNA here is from genome assembly GCF_018842675.1 of Candidatus Pantoea bituminis. NCBI lineage: Bacteria > Pseudomonadati > Pseudomonadota > Gammaproteobacteria > Enterobacterales > Erwiniaceae > Pantoea > Candidatus Pantoea bituminis. The sequence goes on along the minus strand of NZ_JAGTWO010000004.1, from coordinate 458,016 downwards.
GAGTGGTTGTTTCTGAATTATTTACGTAAATTAGGCGTAGAAGGCACGTTCAGCCAACTTATCACACAGTTGCACTCTGCTAGAATCGGCGATAATTTTTTGGCTTATTCGGCAGCGCTACCACTGCAATTTGCTGCAACAAAAGGAATGCAAATGAAAAAACTGCTCCCATTTTTTATTGGGCTGAGCCTGGGCGGTTTCAGCTTCGCCAGTCAGGCAGAAGACCTGCTTCAGGTTTACCAACAAGCGCGACTGAGTAACCCAGATCTGCGCAGTGCTGCGGCAGATCGTGATTCAGCATTTGAGAAAATCAACGAAGCGCGAAGCCCTTTATTACCCCAACTCGGTTTGGGTGCAGATTACACCTACAATAACGGTTATCGCGACAGCAGCGGACTTCACTCCAATACCACTAGCGGAACCTTACAATTAACGCAAACCATCTTTGACATGTCAAAATGGCGTGCGCTGACGCTGCAAGAGAAAGCTGCGGGCATCCAGGATGTCACCTACCAGGTTGCACAACAGGATCTGATCCTGAACACGGCGACCGCCTACTTCAACGTGTTGAAAGCGATTGATACCCTTTCCTACACTGAAGCGCAGAAACAGTCGATTTATCGTGAATTAGATCAAACTACACAGCGTTTTAATGTGGGATTGGTTGCCATTACTGACGTGCAGAACGCCCGTGCGCAATATGACAGCGTCTTAGCGGACGAAGTGACTGCACGCAACAACCTTGATAATACCGTTGAGTCGTTGCGTCAGATTACCGGTATGGATTATTTGTCGTTAGCATCACTGAATATTGATCGCTTCAAAACCAGCAAGCCAGATGCAGTGAACGCACTGCTGAAGCAAGCGGAAAGCCGTAACCTGACCTTGTTGTCCGCACGCCTGAACCAGGATTTAGCGCGTGAGCAAATTCGTTCTGCTGAAACAGGCCACATGCCAACGCTGGATTTGACTGCTTCAACGGGTATGTCTAACAGCAAATACGGTGGCAGCCGTGCGAATCAATCAACCAGTTCAGCTGACTCGATTACAGGCTCGAATCAGGTTGGTCTGAGCTTCTCATTACCGCTGTACAGTGGTGGCTCGGTCACGTCGCAGGTTAAACAAGCGCAGTACAACTTTGTCAGTGCCAGCGAGCAGTTAGAAAGCGCGCACCGTTCTGCCGTGCAAACCGTGCGCTCTTCTTACAACAACGTTAATGCTTCAGTAAGTAGCATTGATGCCTACAAACAGGCGGTTGTTTCTGCTCAGAGCTCACTGGATGCTTCAGAAGCGGGTTATCAGGTCGGTACGCGTACTATCGTTGATGTGTTAGATGCGACCACGACGTTATACAACGCCAAACAGCAACTTTCTGATGCACGTTATAGCTATCTGATTAACCAGCTTAACATCAGCTATGCGCTGGGTACGCTCAATGAGCAAAACCTGCAGACGCTGAACAGCCAACTGGGTAAAGAGATCGCGACTTCACCAGAAACTGTGGCGCCTGAAAATGCTCAGCAAACAGCTCGCGTTGATAATGGCCCTGCTGCTAATGCATCGGCGCCAGCTGCACGTCCTGCTGCAGCCAGAAATACCGGAAACCCATTCGGTAATTAATCCTGATGCGGGTCGCTTTGCGGCCCGCTTCTCTTTCAAACGTATAGCTACGTAAAGATCCTTTCCCCTTCCCGGCTTCAGCTTCAATTTCCCCCTCCATCCCCTATCCTAAGTGCTACCTTTGGGCAAAGGATCATGACAATGAAACGGACAAAATCTATTCGCTATGCTGCTTTTCGCAAAAGCTGGCAAGCCAGACATTTAACGCCAGTCGCTATCGCCGTCTCGGCGGTATTTATGCTGGCTGGCTGCGAAAAAACGATGAAACCGTGTCGCTCTACCAGAATGCGGATGAATGTGCGAAAGCCAATCCAAGTCAGAGCGCGCAATGCACCACGGCTTACAACAACGCGGTAAAGGAAGCGGAACGTACTGCACCAAAATATGCAACTCGTGAAGATTGTGTGGCTGAATTTGGTGAAAACCAATGCCAGCAAACACCTGCTCAAGCAGGCGTCGGCACGAATAATGCCGAAAACCAACAGAGTGGCAGCTTCTGGATGCCATTAATGGCTGGCTATATGATGGGCCGCATGATGGGCGGCGGCGCGGGATTCGCGCAGCAACCACTGTTCTCACCGAAAGCCGCAAACAGCCCAGCACGAGGCCAGTTTGTTGATGCTTCAGGCCGTAACTATGGTTCTGCCACTTCAGGCCGTACTATGAATGTGCCAAAAACCGCATTAGCCCCTAAACCCGCAACAACGTCAACCGTAACGCGGGGTGGCTTCGGTGAAACCGTCGCCAAGCAAAATGCCATGCAACGCAGCAGCGCCACCGGAACATCCAACCGCTCGCTGGGAGGCTAAAACCGCCATATGCAACGCATTGCTATTTCTGAGCGCCCAGGCTGGCGAGAAAAAGCCACTGAATTTGGTTTTCGTTTTCATACCATGCATGGCGAGCCTTACTGGTGTGAAGACGCTTATTATCAGTTCACGCTGGCACAAATTGACCAGCTAGAGGAGACCACTGCTGAATTACACCAGATGTGTTTGCAGGTAGTGGAGAAAGTGGTGAGCAGCGAGGCGTTGCTGACTAAATTCCGTATTCCCAAACATACGTGGGATTTTGTCCGCGATTCATGGCAACAGCGTCAACCCTCTCTTTATTCGCGTCTCGATCTCGCCTGGGACGGTAAAGGTGATGCAAAGCTGCTGGAAAATAATGCCGATACCCCAACCTCACTGTATGAAGCGGCTTTTTTCAATGGCTTTGGCTGGAAGATCAGCTTAATGCAGGCCAATTGCCGGCCGGCAGCGATCAATTCAACAGCCTGCAAGAAAAGCTGATTGAGCGCTTCGCTAACCTACATCAGCAGCATGGCTTCCAGTGGTTGCATTTTGCCTGCTGTCGGGACACTGATGAAGATCGCGGCACCGTGCAATATCTGCAAGATTGCGCGACCGAAGCGGGTTTACCGAGCGAATTTCTTTTCATTGATGAAATTGGTTTGGGTGAAAAAGGCGAGTTTACTGATGCTCACGATCAGGTAATCAGTAATCTCTTCAAGCTCTATCCTTGGGAATTCATGCTGCGCGAGATGTTTTCAACCAAGTTGGCAGATGCTGGCGTACGCTGGTTAGAGCCTGCCTGGAAAAGCATTTTGTCGAACAAAGCCTTGTTGCCCATGTTGTGGCAGATGTTCCCAAATCACCCGAATTTGTTGCCTGCCTATTTCGCGGAAGATGATATTCCACCTATGACGAAGTATGTGGTCAAGCCGCTATTTTCACGCGAAGGCGCCAATATTCGTATTGTTGAGAATGGTACTGAAATTGCTCGCGTTGACGGGCCGTACGGTGAAGAAGGCATGATTGTGCAGGAATTTTATCCGCTGCCAAAATTTGGCGACAGCTATACGCTGATCGGCAGTTGGCTAATAGACGATCAACCCGCCGGGATTGGCTTACGTGAAGATCGTGACTTGATCACCCAAGATCTTTCTCGCTTTTATCCGCACGCCTTTATTGAATAAAAATGAACAGGCCAGATAAATGGCCTGTTCAGTATTTTTACCCAACCTGTACTGACAACATACTGATTGCACCTAATTCCATACCATCAATGGGAATGGTCACGGGTTCATCCGGCTGACGTGCGCCCAAAACATACAGAAGTGGCAGATAATGTTCCGGCGTAGGATTCGAAAGCCTGGCCCCTTCATGCTGCATAAAATTCACCAATGGATGCGTTTCAGCCTCACTTTGTGATGCCAGATTTTCACGCACAAATTGATTAAAGCGACTTGCCCACGGATAGATGTCATCCCCGCCGCCCCAGCGCACCATCCGCAGGTTATGTACCACATTGCCGCTTGCCACAATCATCACGCCCTGATCACGCAGCGTTGCTAATTTACGCCCCATTTCAAAATGCCAGGCTGCAGGTTTAGTCGCGTCAATACTCAACTGCACCACAGGAATATCGGCATCAGGATACATTTTAATCAATACGCCCCAGGAACCGTGATCGAATCCCCATTCCTGATCAAGCTGAACCGGAACAGGCGACAGCAATTTAGCGATCTCTTCCGCCAAATCAGGCGAGCCCGGCGCAGGATAACGTGTGTCAAACAGTGCTTGAGGAAAACCGCCAAAGTCATGAATGGTGCGTGGGTTTTCCATCGCCGTTATTGCGGTGCCTCGCGTGTACCAGTGCGCAGAAATAGCAAGAATGGCGCGTGGGCGCGGTAGCGTTTCACCTGCTTCCCGCCAGGCTTCGGTATAACGGTTTTCTTCTAACACGTTCATAGGGCTGCCATGTCCCAAAAACAGCGCCGGCATACGTAACTGACTCATAAACCTTTCCTAAAAAGTGCCGCCTTGATAGCCGTTACGATACGCCGTTTGTGCCGCTAATCACGCGGATAAGCATGATGATGATCATCAGAGAATTTGAATGATCTTTTTTCGACATTTCTTTACGTAACAAAACTCGATCTTTTGTAAGGTTAAAGGTACTTTAACTGGGAATCATTATCATTAAGGAGAGTGCAATGTCAGTACCTTTACTGCTTACCGTGCTGGCAGGTGCCGCGACTTTTATCGGCGCGCTATTGGGTGTGATAGGACAAAAACCTTCTAATCGAGTGCTCGCATTTGCTCTCGGTTTTGCTGCTGGCATCATGCTGCTGATCTCGCTTATGGAGATGCTGCCTGCTGCATTACATGCGGAAGGTATGTCGCCAATCTTGGGTTATGGCATGTTTATGCTGGGCCTGCTGGGATACTTCGCTTTAGACCGCATGCTGCCGCATCAGCATCCACAAGATATGGTCGCGGTTAAACGCCGTCCGACTAATTTGCGTCGTACCGCTATCTTGTTGACGTTGGGCATTAGTTTGCACAACTTCCCGGAAGGCGTTGCCACCTATGTTACCGCCAGCAGTGATATGGAACTTGGTATGGGGATCGCGCTTGCGGTGGCCATACATAACATTCCGGAAGGATTAGCGGTCGCCGGGCCGATGTATGCTGCCACGGGTTCAAAAATGAAAGCGATCTTTTGGGCCTGCGTATCGGGAATGGCAGAAATTTTAGGTGGCATTATCGCTTTTATGCTGCTGGGACCCATGGTTTCGCCAGTGATTATTGCTGCCGTTATGGCGGCTGTTGCAGGAATTATGGTGGCTTTATCAGTGGATGAACTGATGCCATTAGCGCGCGAAATTGACCCGCATAACAATCCTAGTTACGGCGTATTATGTGGCATGACCGTCATGGGTTTAAGCCTGACGCTCTTACAAACCACCGGTATCGGCTGAGCAAGAATCGTCGCAAATCACTGATAAAAAAAGCATTACTGAATGGTTTATACTCAATAAACCTCTAACCGAGACGGGTCTTGTACGGTCGACCACCTTCACTAATTACACTCCGTTGCACGTCAATAAACCAACGGAGCGTTATGTTAGTCCAAGGTGCCATATTATGCCTGGCGCTGAACATTTATCACGAAGCGCGTGGTGAACCGTTAATAGGACAAATTGCTGTCGGCACGGTAACCATGAACAGGGCAAAATGGGATGTGAAAGAAATCTGTCCGGTGGTGTATGCACCGAAACAGTTTTCCTGGACATCTCTAAAAAAATCCGCATTCACATCCCCCAGCACATGACAAAAGCTGGCAACGAGCGCAAGAGCTTGCGAACAGAATTATTAATGGGGAAGTGGAAGATGTGACGAAAGGAGCAACTTATTTTCATGCTCATCGGGTTAAGCCCGGCTGGCGTCACGCATTTGAACGTACCGTTGTGATCGGTAATCACATTTTTTATGCCAGTAGATAAAAGACAAAACAGGCCGGAAATCCGGCCTGTTTCATTTCATTTATAACGCAGGTTAATTAGCTCGCCTGGCGCGTTTCACGATCGCGACGAAAAGCCACTAAATCTTCAATTGTCACTACCGGCATCTCATGCTGTTTCGCAAACACGATAGCTTCAGGTGCATGCGCCATCGAACCGTCATCATTCGTAAGCTCACACAATACGCCTGCGGGTTTAAAACCAGCCAGCGTAACCAAATCAATGGTTGCTTCAGTATGGCCACCGCGCGTTAACACGCCGCCATCGCGAGCGCGTAAAGGGAATACGTGGCCAGGACGATTCAAATCGCTCGGTTTGGCATTGTCAGCAACAGCTGCACGGATCGTTGTGATGCGGTCTTTGGCCGAAACGCCGGTGGTAACGCCTTCAGCAGCTTCAATAGTGACGGTAAAACCGGTGCCGTATGAACTGGTGTTATTTTCCACCATCATCGGCAAATCGAGCTGTTGACGACGTTCTTCAGTCAGGCACAGACAAACAATGCCGCTGCCGTGACGAATGGTGAGCGCCATTTGCTCAACGGTCATCGTTTCAGCGGCAAAGATCATATCACCTTCGTTTTCACGATTTTCATCGTCAAGCACCATCACACCGCGTCCATTACGCAGTGCGGCGATGGCACGTTCTACACGCTGTTCCGGCGTGCCAAATTCAGAAAGTAGCGTCTGATTCATGGTAATAAAAACCTTTTAAATGTATTGGGTTACCAGAATCAGGGCGAGCTTAGGAGTGACGTCAACAGACGTGGCAATAACGTGGCGTGGACAAAAAGCCCAGCAGATGTCTTTACCCTCTCCCATCCGGACTTTAACCGTCGGCTCCGGAATTACACCGGATCTGCTGACCTTCACGATCACTTGTGAAGCGCTCGCGGGCTTTCAGCTGACGCTGATTTACCGCCGGTGGGGAGTTTCGCCCCGCCCTGAGAATAAGCAAAATTACTATAGCGCCGATCAACTGGAGCGGCAATCAACAAAACTGCAAATACTTTGGCATTTCCTGCGTTACCGATTTCAGGTTTAACCTTTTCATTTCTGGCATTACACTTAGCAGATATCGAGTGCGCACAACTGCTGCCATCAGCAACCCGTAACCAGGAAATAATCATGATCGACACGAAAAAATTGAACAAATTGCACGCCAGGTCCATGAAGCGATGCCGAAGGGAATTCGTGAGTTTGGTGACGATGTCGAAAAGAAAATTCGTCAGGTTCTTCAGGCGCAACTGACGCGTATGGATTTGGTCAACCGCGAAGAGTTTGATGTGCAGACGCAGGTATTACTGCGTACACGCGAGAAACTGTCTGCGTTGGAGCAACGTTTGGCGCAGTTAGAGAGCCAAAACGCACCCGCACCGGCACCCGCAGTGATCACGCCACAGGAAGCGGCAGTGATCAAACCGGAAAATACCCCGGAATAAAATGACAAAGCGGGAGAGCCTTCTCCCGCTTATTACATTATTTACTGGCCACGAATGGTTTTAATAATGTTGGTCGTTGAAATACCGTCTTCAAAGTTCAGCACACGTACATCACCGCCGTTGGCCCAAACCTCTTTGCTTCCCGCAATATCTTCAGGTTTGTAATCGCCGCCTTTTACCAGCAAATCAGGCAATATACCGGCGATCAAACGCTGCGGCGTATCTTCTTCAAACACCACTACCCAATCTACCGCTTCCAACGCGCCCAGTACGATCATGCGGTTTTCTTGTGGATTAACCGGACGACTCTCACCTTTCAACCGCTTGGTAGAAGCGTCGCTGTTAACCGCAACAATCAAACGATCACCCAGCTTACGTGCATTAGCGAGATAAGAAACGTGACCGGCGTGAAGGATGTCGAATACACCGTTGGTCATCACCACTTTTTCGCCGCGCTTGCGTGCCATTTCAACGGCCACTTTTAATTGCGCTTCGCTCATGATGCCAAAACCCTGGTCAGGGCGGGCGTGGATTGCGTTTTCCAGCTCAACGGTGCTAACCGTTGATGTGCCTAATTTTCCGACGACAACACCCGCTGCCGCATTGGCAAGGAAACAGGCTTCTTCCAGTGAGTTTCCGGCGGCCAAGGCTGCGGCTAATACGCCAATTACCGTGTCGCCCGCTCCCGTAACGTCGTAAACTTCTTGCGCCTGGGTCGGTAAATGCAGCGGCGTTTTGCCCGGCTGAAGCAATGTCATGCCATTTTCAGAACGGGTTACCAGCAATGCCGACAGGTCATAGTCTGCAATCAGCTGCATGCCACGCGTGACGATTTCGTCTTCGCTCTTACACTTGCCAACCACTGCTTCAAACTCTGAAAAGTTAGGGGTAAGTAAGGTCGCACCGCGATAGCGTTCGAAATCAGTACCTTTAGGATCGATTAATACCGGTACTTTCGCTTCGCGCGCCAACTTAATCATTGCCTGCACGCTGCTCAAGGCGCCTTTAGCGTAATCAGAAAGCACCAGCGCACCGGTAGAGGCTAACGACTGACGCATACGCTGATGAATAGGCTCTGGATCGACCTGCTCAAATCCTTCTTCAAAATCAAGGCGGATAAGCTGTTGATTACGAGAAAGCACGCGCAGTTTAGTGATGGTAGGATGACTTTTTATTGCCACGAAATCACAGTTAACATTGACGTCTTTCAGCGTGCTACTCAGTACTCGTGCCGCATCGTCCTCGCCCGTCAAACCGATCAAACGTGATGCTGCGCCAAGTGCAGCAATGTTCATTGCTACGTTCGCCGCGCCGCCAGGACGCTCTTCAACCGTGTCCACTTTCACTACCGGTACCGGCGCTTCAGGTGAAATACGGCTGGTTGGGCCATACCAGTAACGATCTAACATCACATCGCCGACGACCAGCACCGAGGCTTGACCAAACGCGGGCAGAGTCACTTTCATTCCAGACACTCCAGACTGCTGTAAAAATAGTGCGCGGATAATATCACAGTTGCGAAATGTGCTATTAGCCGGCGCTTAGAGAGAAACCGGTGAAACCAGCCAACGCTGCCAGCTCTCTTTCACCGTTTGCCGTTCGACTTCAAATGCTTCTGGCTCAACATGGCCAGGAAGCTCCTGTAAGGCAAGATGATGCAATGCATCACGCAACGCGACGTAAGCCTGCGTCAACGCGAGCGCCTCATCTTCCTGCATGATGTGGTGCTTCGCCATCAGCTCGAAAATTCGCACATTATCTGACCAGCGCGTCAGCACTGGTTGTTGTGTGGCGTAGCGTAGGACAAGATATTGCGCGATGAATTCAATGTCGGTTATGCCGCCTTCGTCGGCTTTGATGTCCCAACGACCTTTATGCTTGTTACTGAGATGGGTACGCATTTTCTCACGCATCTCCCGCACTTCAGTTTGCAGGCCACCCGCCTCACGCGACAAACATAAAATACCGCGACGAATTTCGCTAAAACGCTCCCCTAATACGGGTTCTCCAAACACTACGCGAGCCCGCACCAGCGCCTGATGTTCCCATGTCCAGGCTTCTTGATGCTGATACTCAGCAAAGGCGTCGAAAGTACTGACTAACATGCCTGCTGCACCCGAAGGCCGCAGGCGGGCATCAACCTCATAGAGAATGCCGGAAGAGGTACGGGTGCTAAACAAATGCATCACCCGCTGCGCCAGCCGCAGGTAAAACTGGCGGCCATCAATACTGCGTTCACCCTCAGTGACTGCATTCAGCGGGCAATCGTGCAGGAACACTAAATCAAGATCAGAGCTGTAACCCAGTTCCCAACCGCCTAATTTGCCGTAGCCTAATACCGCAAAACCACGCTCATTTTCATCTTTAAGGTGTGAAGGTCGGCCATAGCGGTGCAGCATCATGTTCCACGCTTGCTGCACCACGGATTCTATAATCGCTTCTGCCAGCCAGGTTAAGTGATCGCTGACTTTCATTACCGGCAAGGTTTCAGCAATATCCGCTGCTGCAATACGCAAAAGCTGGGCCTGCTTAAATTGGCGTAGCGCTTCAAGCTGTTGCTCTTCGTCATCGGTAGGAATACGCATCAGGTATTGGCGTAATTCATCACGATACGCATCGGTGGCAGTCGGTTGATACAGCGTAGCGGGATCAAGTAACTCATCCAGCAGTAAAGGATGGCGCGCCAGTTGGCTGGCGACCATCGGTGAAGCGGCACAGAGGCGAATGAGATGACGCAGCGCACCGTGGTATTCGGTTAGCAACTCAAGGTAGGTACTGCGCGTAATGACGCCGAGTAATAAAGGTGTCAAACGGCTAAACGTCACCGCAGCATCTGTTCGCAGGCAGATTTCACTGAGCAAGCGCGGCATGAGCTGATCCAGCGCCTGGCGCCCACGCGGCCCAATAGTGCGCCGATTAATATCCTGACGGAACGCCTCCAGCGTTTGATGCAGCGAACGACGCTGCTCTTCATTGAGTTGCGGCATTAACGGCACCAGATCATCCTCGTCCAGCTTGTCCTGCCACAGCCCGATGAATTCAGCCAGTTCGCGCTGGTCGTCAATGTCGGGCGTATCTTCACCGATCAACTCATCGAAAATAGCGCGCACGGATGACATGTGCGTCTCCATTTGCGCCATTAACGCCAGCCAGCCATCGGTATTCATCGCCCATGCTAGTCGCGCGCGATTGAGTTCATCGTCAGGTAAGGTTTGGGTTTGTTGATCGCCCAGACTTTGCAGTAGGTTTTCCAGCCGACGTAGAAACAGATAAGCATTACGTAATGCGTCAATTTGCTCAGCGGGTAACAGCGCCAGCTCGCCAATCGCCGCCAACGTTGGCATGAGGGCACGCAGTTGAAGTGAACGCTCACGTCCACCACGAATCAGCTGAAAGACCTGAACAATAAATTCGGTTTCACGAATGCCACCCGCACCCAGCTTGATATTGTTTTTCAGGCCGCGTCGACGTACTTCACGCGCAATCATGCTTTTCATATTACGCAGCGACTGGATCACGCTAAAGTCGATGTAACGACGATAGACAAAAGGTCGCAGCATTTGTTGCAGTTCCTGGCTCCAGCGATCCTGCTCATCGCCCATCAGGCGCGCTTTGACCATGGCGTAACGCTCCCAGTCTCGGCCTTGCTCCTGGTAATAATCTTCCAGTGCGGCAAAACTGAGCACCAGCGGGCCGCTATCACCAAACGGGCGCAAACGCATATCAACCCGATAAACGAAGCCATCAATCGTGGGCTGGTCCAATACTTTAATCAGTCTCTGCCCCATGCGCGTGAAAAACTGCGCGTTATCAAGCTCCCGCCGTCCTCCACGCGTCACGCCATTTTCTGGCCAGGCAAAGATTAAATCGATGTCAGAGGAGAAGTTGAGTTCTCCTCCACCAAGCTTACCCATGCCGAGAATCAGCATCGGCTGGGCATCGCCTTCTGCGTTGCAGGGCGTGCCAAAATCCTGGCAGCAATCCTGATACACCCAATCACGGGCGCGGCAAATAAGGACTTCGGCTAAAACGCTCAGCTGTTGCAGGCTTTGTTCGGTACTCGCGTGAGACAAGCACTGCATCCATGCAATGCGAACCAGCATTCGACGACGAAACAGCCGCAGCACACGCATCAATGTTGCTTCGCTGTCGACTGTCTGCATTTCCAACGCCAGCCAGTTAGCGTAATGTCGCCACTCATCCGCTTGCGGCGACTCTCGCTGGATCTCTTGCCACCAGTCGGGATGTTGTTGCAGATTTTCCACCACGAAATCGCTAAATGCCAGGCCCGCGACCTGCTCTGCGCTTAACGAGGCAAAAGGCGCGCCCAATCGCACTGCGGCACTTTCAGCTTGTGATCGTAATAATGCAGGTAATTCTGGCAACATATTCCCTCCCTGATGATGTGTTCGGTCTTAACGCGCTGGACCGCTGCTTTTCCAGAAAGCAGGTTGCTTGATGGCCTGCCCAGCCAGCCACGGCAATCCATTTTCCTCATGCGCCTCAATAGCCAGTTGCAGCTGTTGCCATGGCGCCAGCCAAATCGCCACGGCTTCCTGCACATACGCGCCTGCCAGCAAATGAACGGCAAGCAGCTGACGAGCAAGGCGTGTCGCTTTGTCATGGTACTCATTGGGCTGCTTGACCGCGCTAAACGTCTCTTTAAGATCGGCATTGATGCGGGCTAACATAATATCGCTGAAACGTTTGAAGGAAGCCTGAAGCTTGGTCTTTCCTTTTTCATCAATCCATTGTTGCCAGTGCGATTCAACCAACCAGCGAGTGAGTGCTAACTGTGTTTCAACAGAGAGTGGAGAGAAGCAAAAATCCTGCGCGTCGACCTCTTCATTCGCTAAGGTCTCTTCTAACGTTGTTAGCTTTTGACGCAGCTCACTGCTGGCTTTACGTGGCACTAAAGCGCCGAATAAAGCAAACGCCTGACGTAAAACTTCCAGCGCTTCGCGCACGGCATCTTGCGCAGAGCCATTACCCCGTAACCAAACTTCTTCATGGTATTGCCAATGGTTTAGTCCCGCTGACAGCGCGGCAATCATGCCCTCTTCAACCGTGACTTTTGCATCGGTTTTTAACACGGGGAAAGCACGAACGGGACGTGGCAGGTTGCCCTGCGCCAGTTGATAGCCTCGTGCAGCTTTACTCAGGCTGCCCAATCGAAGCCCGCTGACTGCGATCAGCTGTTGAGCGAAAGCCAGCATGTCGCTACGCTCGCCCTGTTTGAGTTCCAGCTCGACTTCAAACAGCGGCTCGCTGAAAGACTCTGTGGCAACCTCACCCCGATCAAATGCGACTTCGATTTCACTGCCGCCGAAGGTCACCAACCAAATTTCGCGTTGGAAATGCGTAGTAAACAGTGGCTGCAAACGCTGCTGCAAGTCAGCTATGTCGGTTTCTTTCGGCCAGATTTCAACAGGTAATTGAGTGATATCGAGTTTCGGCTCAACCAGATCTACGTTATATTCCTGGCGCTGGTGTAAACCACCCAGCGTTTTGCCGCCGCCTTTTAGCGTCATTTCATAGCGTTGATCGACACCACGAATGCGCAAACCCATATCCCAACGACGCAACTGATTGTCGTCGGTTTCAAAATAGATATTGGTTAACTCACGCGCAGCCTGATACTGATGCGGCCACGCCACGAGTGCGTCTGCCAATTTCTCGGCAGCCTGTGATGTCGCAATGAACTTTAGTTCGATTTCAATGGTCATAATTTTTTATTCAATACGCCGCTGGCACTTAAGAGGTTTTCCCTCGCATATTCCAGGCCGCAATCAGCGAATTAATGCAGTTGCAGCTTGAAAGCTAAAGGGGTTATCAGGCGAAGATTAATGCACAGAAGCCGGGCTGTCTCTGCTTTCTTTGTGCTTTCGCAGCCCTTTTCGCAGGTAATTGAGACCAGGATAGTTCTCATTCAGATTTATGCGAAGCCTCTCCAGACTGTGCCGGTAAATTTTTAGTCATCAAGCAAATACGAAATCTAATGAAAAAAATCACACTCGCTGGAATTACTTTGCTGGCTCTCAGCACTCTCGCACCTGCCCACGCCGAAGAAAAACGTTACGTTTCTGATGAATTGTCTACCTGGGTTCGCAGCGGACCAGGCGATCAGTTTCGCCTGCTTGGTAAGCTGAACGCAGGTGAAGAAGTGCAGTTGGTGCAAACCAACAACGACACGAATTACGGCCAGATCCGTGATTCAGAAGGCCGCACTACGTGGATTCCGTTGTCACAGTTGAGCGCCAGTCCAAGCCTGCGTACACGCGTGCCGCAGTTAGAGCAGCAGGTTAAAGATCTTACCGCCAAGCTGGATAACATCGATAACAGCTGGAATCAACGCACCTCTGAAATGCAGAACAAAGTCGCTAACAGCGACAGCGTCATTACCGGTCTGCAAAATGATAATCAGAAGCTGAAAAACGAGCTGATTGTCGCCCAGAAGAAAGTCAGCGCCGCTAACGTGCAGTTGGATGACAAACAGCGCACCATCATTATGCAGTGGTTTATGTATGGTGGCGGCGTACTCGGTGTTGGTCTGCTGTTGGGCTTGTTATTGCCACACATGATCCCAAGCCGGAAGAAAAAGATCGCTGGATGAACTAACGCGTATCTGTTTGTTTATAAGAGGGGATCGCCAGATGCCCTTTTTCGCATGCCTGCAATCTGGCAAATGTGTGCAACAATAAAACAACATGCACACCTGAATTCAGGAGCAGGAAGCCGCAGGTGCGTAAGTCACTTATTTATCTCTGGAGTTGTTGAGTGAAGACGTTTCTTGTAGGTGGCGCAGTACGTGATGCGCTCTTGAATCTGCCGGTTAAAGACAAAGATTGGGTCGTTGTTGGTGCCACGCCAGAAGCCATGCTTGAGAAAGGCTATCAACAAGTTGGGCGCGACTTCCCGGTTTTCCTCCATCCTAAAAGCCGGGAAGAGTATGCGTTAGCACGTACCGAGCGCAAAAACGGCACAGGCTATACCGGGTTTGTAACGTGGTCGGCACCAGATGTAACGCTGGAGCAAGATCTGCAGCGTCGCGATCTGACCATTAACGCCATTGCCCGCGACGAAGAAGGTCGCCTGTTCGATCCCTATCATGGCCAACGCGACATTGCTGAGCGCCTGCTGCGCCACGTTTCCATGGCTTTTAATGAAGACCCGCTGCGCGTGTTGCGTGTTGCGCGATTCGCAGCCCGCTTCGCACACCTTAATTTCCGCATTGCCGATGAAACCCAAGCGCTAATGCGGGCGATGGTGGAAAGCGGAGAACTTGCTGATCTCACCGCTGAACGTGTCTGGAAAGAGACTGAGAAAGCCCTGACGACGCGTAATCCTCAGGTTTACTTTCAGGTCTTACGTGATTGCGGTGCACTCAAGGTGTTGTTCCCGGAAATCGATAATCTTTTTGGTATTCCGGCTCCGGCAAAATGGCATCCAGAAATTGATACTGGCGTTCACACCTTGATGACACTGGCTATGGCAGCGGCTTTATCTGATTCATTGGACGTGCGTTTTGCCACGCTGTTTCATGATATTGGCAAGGCCCTGACGCCGCCCGAAAAGTGGCCAAGCCATCATGGACATGGCCCGGCAGGAGTTCCCTTGGTTGAAGCATTGTGTCAGCGCCTGCGCGTACCAAACGCCATTCGAGATTTAGCCTTGGTCGTCACTGAGTTTCATGACGTGGTGCATACTATTGAGCGCCAATCTGCAGAGTCGTTAGTGGCGTTGTTTGATCGCATTGATGCCTGGCGTAAACCCCAACGTGTTGAACAGATGGCGCTGACCAGTGAAGCGGATGCGCGTGGACGTGCAGGTTTAGAAAGCATGCCTTATCCGCAAGGCGACTATTTACGCCGCGCTTTTGCAGTGGCACAAGCTGTGCCCACCAAGGCAGTGGTTGAGGCTGGATTTAAAGGAATTGAAGTGCGGGAGGAGCTCACGCGACGACGTATTGCTGCCGTCGCTGAGGGTATTACGACTTCGCGGCCAGCATGACTGGCCGCGAAACGGTTTACATAAAGATGGTGTAAACCACCGCTGCAAGGATGAAGCGGTAGATAGCAAACGAAACGAAAGAGATTCGCTTGATGAGCTCAAGGAAGACTTTGATGGCGATCATCGCGACGACAAACGCAGTAATGAAACCCACCGCAAACATCGGGAAATCTTCCATGGTCAGGAAACCGATGCTCTTGTAGAGGTCTAATCCCGTTGCGCCAATCATCATCGGCACCGCTAGGATGAATGAAAATTCTGATGCCGCATAGCGGCTCACGCCCATGAGCATGCCGCCAGAAATAGTCGCACCTGAACGCGAGAAACCCGGCCACAGCGCCAGACACTGGAAGCAACCGATCATAAACGCCTGACGATAAGTGATATCGTCAATACCAACCGCTTTAGGCTGCTTAGGTTTGAAAAACTCCGCCGCCAGCAACAGCACGCCCCCTACCACTAACGCATACATCACGTTTATCGGGTTAAACAGCGTTTTGATTTGATCATGAAATGCCAGCCCAACCACCACGGCTGGCACCATGCCCAGCAGAATGTGGATCAGCGTTAAATGTCCGCTGCCGATGCCCTCATGTTTCACTTCACCGAAGCGAATACCAATTAAACCAAACAGGCGGCGCCAGAACATCACCACTACCGCCAGAATCGAACCCAGCTGAATCACAACTTCAAACGTTTCAGCCTTTTGCCCTTCAAAGCCCAGCAGGTGGCCAACTATAATCATGTGCCCTGTTGAAGAGACCGGTAAAAACTCGGTTAACCCTTCGACAATGCCCAGGATTGCAGCTACCCAAAGCTGATGAATATCTGCCATCAAATTTTCCCTCTATCCGTGTTAAAACCATTAAAAAGGCGGTAGCGCGAGGGCTATCGCCTGAAATTCTGCCTGCATTCGCCTGAATAAAACCTTACGTTTTTGGGCTAATTCGCGTTAAGCAACGAAACGGCACTTGCTATGACAAACAGTAATTTGGTTTGGTTTCATTGTGATGGCAATCACATCGAGTTTATTTAGGAATAGTCCCGCGCTCAATTCGAACGCCAACCTGCGCTGCCTGGGCTACAGCCCCGGTTTTGCTACCTTTATGCGTACTCCCGGCGAATTGAAACGGTTCATCAACAGATCCGCGATTTCTTCAGCTACGCGCTCAACAAGCGCAAAACGGCTGCCGTTTAAGTGGGCCAGGATGGCTTCGGAGACGTCAGCGTAGCTCAGGCAATCCTTCACATCGTCGCTGCTCGCGGCTAAACGGTTATCCCAAGCCATTTCGACATCGAGCACCAGCTTCTGTTGAATACCTTGCTCCCAGTCGTAAACGCCAATGGTGGTGAACACCGTGAGTTGTTCTATAAATACGATATCCATGATGTCAGTCTCTGTTTTTGGCTAAGCCGGATACCACTTCCGGCGGATTATGCGTATTATCCATGGTTAAAGAGAACAAAACGACCCTAAAGGAAACGGTACTGTGTTATGAGTGCTATCGCGCTTGGTATGATTATTTTCGCGTATCTTTGCGGTTCGATTTCCAGTGCGATCCTGGTTTGCAAACTCGCTGGCCTGCCCGATCCTCGCGCTCACGGCTCAGGAAACCCTGGTGCGACTAATGTGTTACGCGTGGGCGGCAAAGCGGCAGCGATCTGCGTTCTGATTTTCGACGTATTGAAAGGCATGGTGCCCGTCTGGCTCGCTTATGTGTTGCACGTATCGCCGCTCTATCTTGGCTTAACAGCAATTGCTGCTTGTCTGGGTCACATCTATCCGGTGTTTTTCCGTTTTCGCGGCGGTAAAGGCGTAGCAACAGCATTAGGCGCGATTGCGCCGATTGGCTGGGATCTGACGGGATTGATGACGGGAACCTGGTTGCTGACCGTGTTATTAAGCGGCTACTCATCGTTGGGTGCGATCATCAGTGCACTGATTGCGCCATTTTACGTATGGTGGTTTAAACCGCAGTTTACGTTCCCGGTTTCGATGCTTTCTTGTCTTATTCTGTTGCGCCATCACGACAACATCCAGCGCCTGTGGCGCGGACAAGAAACAAAAATCTGGAAGCGTAAGAAAAAGCG
Source organism: Candidatus Pantoea bituminis (assembly GCF_018842675.1). Lineage (NCBI taxonomy): Bacteria > Pseudomonadati > Pseudomonadota > Gammaproteobacteria > Enterobacterales > Erwiniaceae > Pantoea > Candidatus Pantoea bituminis. The sequence goes on along the minus strand of NZ_JAGTWO010000004.1, from coordinate 440,545 downwards.
CGAAGAATAAAAAAGCCGGCTAGCCGGCTTTTTTTACGTCAAATGGCGGGTAATTCCGCTAGCGGCCAGCGAGGACGAACACTTACGCCTAGCCCACCGCGGGTTCCGCCTTTTAAGCGCACCATGCCCGCGTAGGCAATCATTGCGCCGTTGTCGGTGCAGAATTCAGGACGAGCGTAAAAACTTCTCCACCGCGCGCCTGCATCATTTTAGCCATCTGCTCACGCAACGTGCTGTTCGCACTGACGCCACCTGCAATGACCAAACGCTTAAAGCCGGTTTGATCTAACGCGCGCTTGCACTTGATCGAGAGCGTATCCACTACCGCATCTTCAAACGCGCGTGCGATATCGGCTCGCGTTTGATCATCGTCATCGTTACCGCGAATCGTGTTCGCGGCAAAGGTTTTCAAGCCAGAGAAACTAAAATCCAGCCCCGGACGATCGGTCATCGGACGGGGAAATTTAAAGCGGCCTGCCGTACCTTGTTGCGCCATTTTTGACAGCATTGGTCCGCCCGGATAATCGAGTCCTAACAGCTTAGCGGTTTTATCAAACGCTTCACCGGCAGCATCATCAATCGATTCACCCAACAGTTCATACTCACCGATGCCGGTTACGCTGATCAGTTGTGTATGCCCACCAGAAACCAATAACGCGACAAACGGAAAGGAGGGAGGATTGTCCTCTAACATCGGCGCCAGCAAATGTCCTTCCATATGGTGAACAGGTACAGCCGGCACTTTCCAGGCAAAGGCCAACGCACGGCCAATGGTTGCCCCTACAAGCAGCGCGCCGACCAAACCTGGACCCGCCGTATACGCTACTGCATCAATCTGCTGCGGCTGTAAATTTGCCTGTTTCAACGCGGCCTGAATCAGTGGAATGGTTTTGCGCACGTGATCGCGTGACGCCAGTTCAGGCACGACGCCGCCGTAATCGGCGTGCAGTTTTACCTGACTATAAAGTTGATTAGCCAGCAGACCGGCCTGATCATCGTAGATTGCGATGCCGGTTTCATCGCATGACGTTTCAATACCCAAAATTCGCATTGCATCACCTCTTTCTTGCGGCGCGCAGTTTAGCACAGCAAATGTGCAGACAGAGGTGCCAAACCCTGCAAAAAGTGATTTTCTGCCGCCTAAAGAGTGCGCTATACTTCCGCCCCTGAAAAAACCGGCAGCCGCACAGGTAATCGCTCCTGTTGGTTTCAAATTATACATGGCGCTTTACAAACCAACTTGAGTTGGAGTAAAATGCTGCACCATTTTGAAATGTGCTGGCGCCGCAGTCAGCAGCAAAACCGAATATTATTGAGGTAAGAGGTTACATGCCGGTAATTAAAGTACGTGAAAACGAGCCGTTCGACGTAGCACTGCGTCGCTTTAAACGTTCTTGCGAGAAAGCAGGCGTTCTGGCTGAAGTTCGTCGTCGTGAGTTCTATGAAAAACCGACTACCGAACGTAAGCGCGCTAAAGCGTCTGCAGTTAAGCGTCACGCCAAGAAACTGGCTCGCGAAAACGCACGCCGCACTCGTCTGTACTAAGTTCTTCTGGAGGTTCGCCTCCATTGCGTAATATACGCAGACAGAGTCAAGTAAAAGGCCGTGCTTTCCGAAAGGAAGCGCGGCTTGTTGCCGTTTATGAGCTAAAAATTTGGGGCGTATGGCTGGACGAATTCCACGCGTATTTATTAATGATTTGCTTGCCCGCACGGACATCGTGGATCTTATCGATGCCCGCGTTAAGCTGAAAAAGCAGGGTAAGAATTTCCACGCATGCTGTCCTTTCCATAACGAGAAAACGCCCTCTTTTACCGTAAACGGTGAGAAACAGTTTTATCACTGTTTTGGCTGTGGTGCCCACGGCAACGCTATCGATTTTTTAATGAACTATGATCGTCTTGAGTTCGTTGAAAGTATTGAAGAGTTAGCCACTTCCCACGGTTTAGAAGTGCCTTATGAAGCAGGCAGCGGGCCAACGCCGATGGAACGTCATCAGCGACAAAGCCTTTATCAGTTGATGGATAATCTGAATGGTTTCTATCAGCAAGGCCTGCAGCAATCCAATGCCCAGCCCGCACGCGACTATCTTGACCGCCGCGGCCTGAGCGCCGACATCATTAATCATTTCGCGATTGGTTATGCTCCCGCCGGTTGGGACAATGTTCTCAAACGTTTTGGTAAGCAGCCGGACGATCGTGAATCATTAATGGAAGCCGGCATGTTAGTGACCAATGATAAGGGCCGCACCTATGACCGCTTTCGCGAGCGCGTCATGTTTCCAATTCGCGACAAGCGAGGCCGTGTCATTGGTTTTGGTGGACGCGTATTGGGTAACGACACGCCCAAATATTTAAATTCGCCAGAAACACCCATTTTTCATAAAGGCCGCCAGCTTTATGGCCTGTATGAAGCACTAAAAAATCATCCTGAACCAAAACGACTTTTAGTGGTTGAAGGTTACATGGATGTGGTCGCGCTTGCGCAGTTTGGCGTTGATTACGCTGTAGCGTCGCTCGGTACGTCAACCACAGCCGAACATATTCAATTGCTGTTTCGCAGCACTGATAATGTCATCTGTTGTTATGACGGCGATCGCGCGGGTCGCGAAGCCGCATGGCGTGCCCTCGAGACCGCATTACCTTACATGAATGATGGTCGTCAGCTACGCTTTATGTTTTTGCCGGATGGCGAAGATCCAGACACGCTGATACGCAAAGAAGGGAAAGAGGCGTTCGAAGCGCGTATGGAGCAGGCAATACCGCTCTCCTCTTTCTTATTTGATTCTTTGCTGCCGCAGGTCGATCTCAGTTCACGTGATGGCAAAACGCGCTTGAGCACGTTAGCACTACCTTTGATTTCACAAATCCCAGGTGAAACCTTGCGTATTTATATGCGTCAGGAACTGGGAAATAAGCTCGGCATTTTGGATGACAATCAGCTTGAAAAGTTGATGCCCAAGCTGGCTACAAGCGGAGCGGCGCCGATTGCGCCGCCGCTTAAGCGAACGACCATGCGCGTGTTGGTTGCCTTATTGATACAGAATCCGCAACTGGCCACGATGGTGCCGTCGCTTGACGGGCTTGCTGAATCGAAAATGGCCGGTTTGCCGCTGTTTGTCGACTTAATCAACCGTTGTAACGAGAATCCTGGCTTGACCACTGGCCAGCTACTAGAGTTATATCGCGGAACAAATTTTAGTCAGACTCTTGAAACCCTGGCAATCTGGAACCACATGATAGTGGATGAGGAAGCTGAAGAGGTGTTTCAGGACTCGCTGGCCAGTGTTTACGACTCCGCGCTTGAACAGCGGCTTGAAGCGCTCATCGCACGCGATCGTACACAGGGATTAAGCGCTGAAGAACGCCGTGAGTTCTGGGCTTTGAGCCAGGCTCTTGCAAAGAAATAACAGTTTCATTGGGCCTGAAGTTGAAGACGCCAGAAATGGCAGTAAAGCAGGCTAATCAGTTTTAAAGGCGCGTCTCGTCAATTTGAAGACGTCGGCATAAAAGCCAAGCCTAATTAACATTGTTCCAGAGAAATCATTACTGCCGCCCGTTTGCCGCGTTGCAAAGGGTTATGAAGGCCATCTCGGACAGCAAGATTTGCGGCTTAAGTGCCGATTACTGATGGGCGTAGCCCACGCCGCGACGAGGGTAGCGGCAAGAATATAATGCCTTCACTGCTATTGTTGGCTCGCTGCCGACCGACACCAATCTAATTAACAGAAGTGTGGATACCGTCTTATGGAGCAAAACCCGCAGTCACAGCTCAAGCTTCTTGTCACCCGTGGTAAGGAGCAAGGCTATCTGACCTATGCTGAGGTCAATGACCATCTGCCGGAAGATATCGTCGACTCCGATCAGATCGAAGACATCATCCAGATGATTAACGACATGGGCATTCAGGTGGTTGAAGAAGCCCCGGATGCTGACGATCTGATGCTGAACGAAAACAGCTCCGATACTGATGAAGATGCTGCAGAAGCGGCCGCTCAGGTATTATCCAGCGTTGAATCTGAAATTGGCCGCACCACTGACCCGGTTCGCATGTATATGCGTGAAATGGGTACCGTTGAACTTCTGACGCGTGAAGGCGAAATCGACATCGCTAAGCGTATTGAAGACGGTATCAACCAGGTTCAATGCTCTGTTGCTGAATACCCGGAAGCGATTACTTATCTGCTGGATCAGTACGATAAAGTTGAAGCAGGCGAATCACGCTTGTCTGATCTGATTACCGGTTTCGTCGATCCGAATGCTGAAGAAGATATCGCACCGACTGCAACGCATGTCGGTTCTGAACTTTCTGAAGCAGATCGTAACGATGAAGAAGAAGATGACGAAGAAGATGACGACAGTGCTGATGACGATAACTCAATCGATCCAGAGCTGGCACGTGAGAAGTTTTCTGACCTGCGTACGCAGTATGAAACCACGCGCACCGTTATCAAAAGCAAGGGCCGCAGCCATGCTGATGCCGTTGCTGAAATTCAGAATCTCTCTGACGTATTTAAACAGTTCCGCCTGGTGCCGAAGCAGTTCGATTACCTGGTAAACAGCATGCGCGTAATGATGGAACGTGTCCGTACTCAGGAACGTTTGATCATGAAGCTGTGTATTGAACTGTGCAAAATGCCGAAGAAAAACTTCATCACGCTGTTCACCGGCAACGAAACCAATGAAAGCTGGTTCAAAGCTGCGCTGGCAATGAACAAGCCGTGGTCTGAAAAGCTGCTTGAAGTGCAGGATGACGTTATGCGTTCCCTGCAAAAACTGGCTCAGATTGAAGAAGAGACCGGCCTGACCATTGAGCAAGTGAAAGATATCAACCGTCGCATGTCGATTGGTGAAGCCAAAGCGCGTCGCGCGAAGAAAGAAATGGTGGAAGCCAACTTGCGTCTGGTGATCTCAATCGCCAAAAAATACACCAACCGCGGTCTGCAGTTCCTTGATTTGATTCAGGAAGGTAACATCGGCCTGATGAAAGCGGTTGATAAGTTCGAATATCGCCGTGGTTATAAGTTCTCTACTTACGCCACATGGTGGATTCGTCAGGCAATTACCCGTTCTATCGCTGACCAGGCGCGTACCATCCGTATTCCGGTGCATATGATTGAGACAATCAACAAGCTCAACCGTATTTCGCGTCAGATGCTGCAAGAGATGGGCCGCGAGCCGACGCCAGAAGAACTGGCTGAACGCATGCTGATGCCAGAAGATAAAATTCGCAAAGTGTTGAAAATCGCTAAAGAGCCGATCTCAATGGAGACGCCAATTGGTGATGATGAAGATTCACATTTGGGCGATTTTATCGAGGACACCACGTTAGAGCTGCCGCTGGATTCTGCTACCTCAGAAAGCCTGCGTAATGCCACTCACGATGTGTTGGCTGGCCTGACTGCACGTGAAGCCAAAGTTCTGCGTATGCGTTTCGGTATTGATATGAACACTGACCATACCTTAGAAGAAGTGGGCAAACAGTTCGACGTTACGCGTGAGCGTATTCGTCAGATTGAAGCCAAAGCATTGCGTAAATTGCGCCATCCGAGCCGCTCGGAAGTGCTGCGTAGCTTCCTCGACGACTAAGTCAGCTAAACCCCGGTTCGCCGGGGTTTTTTATTTCAGCGTACCTTCTCCGCCGTTTTTACTCAGCTTTTTCACTCCGGCTCCCTTCCCTGCCGATACATTGCTGATGATCAGTCGCGTTGTGCTTTGCTCAGTCACTCTTCATCCGTTTTGCCTCTAACGCATGATGAAGCTGTTGATATGCTTCAACCATTTCTTCCAGTGACGCACGATTTAACCCGCTTGGATTAGGCAGCACCCACACTTGGGTTTTTCCCATAAATATCGGCTGCGCGCCCCACTCAACTCTGTTTTTTCCAAACGCGCGCTTAAACGCATCTTTCCCCAAAATAGCCAAAGCGGCAGGCTGATATTGCAAAACTTTTGCCATCAAACGCTCACCACCCTCTTGTAGCTCATTAACTGCTAGCTCGCTTGCCTGTACAGTCGGGCGCTCAACTAACATTGTGATGCCACATCCTGTATCAAGTAAGCGCTGCTCTTCCTCAGGCTTGAGCTGTTGCTGCGTGAAGCCCGCCAGATAGATAACCTTCCAAAATCGATTACCCGGATGCGCAAAATGAAACCCTTTATGCGCGGTGGAATAGCCCGGATTAATGCCGCAGAAGAGTACGTTTAAGCCAGGCGCAATAATATCGGTGATGGTGTGCTCGCTCATTAAGACTCCAGCCCAGCACGGGTCATTAAGGCGTAACGACTGCGCGCCAGCATTTCATCAGCGAGCTGATCATCGGGACAGGCTCGCGCTAATGCCAGTGCACCGACCATTTCCGCTAACATGCTGGATGCCAATGCTTCGGGCTGATCGTGCCCCATTTCCCGCAACGGCTTCGCCAGTCGCTCATGAACAGAATGCATTCCCTGGGAAAATATTTGCCGTGCTTCCTCTGGAAGATGCGCCACTTCACTCACCAAAGCGGGCAGTGGGCACCCTTCTGCGGGCGCATTACGGTGAACAACCGAAAGGTAATAATTGATAAAAGCCACCAAGCGCTGTGCAGGCGGTGCATCTTGCGCCACAGGCTCAACCCGTTGCGCGGAATCCGCAAACATTTGCTTCATCACTTCCTGAACTAAATCATCTCGCGAGCTGAAATGCGCGTAAAAACCGCCATGCGTTAATCCCACACGTTTCATTAACGACGCGACGCCAATGCTTTCCGTCCCCTTCTCGCGCATTACACGAGCGGCCTCTTCAAGAATGCGCTGGCGCGTGCGCGCTTTGTGCGTTTGTTTCTCCATATCATCATTCTCAATTTTGCTGTGCAAACGTTATGACAATCATAGTAATTATTATGATCATCATATTCCAGCTTGACGCCATATATGATGATCGTCATATTAAATGAAATTATGACAACCATCATACGAGGAATAGATTATGTCGAACGCATCTCCTTTAGGTTTTGCTTTGATCACGGGCGCATCAAGCGGTATCGGCGCGACTTACGCGAAACGTCTGGCAGCACGCGGATATGATCTCATTTTGGTCGCACGTGATAAGGCACGTATGGATACGCTGGCTTCTTCATTGACTCAGCAGCACGGCGTTCAGGTCAAAATCTTAACAGCCGATTTAACGCTCTCTGAGGATCTGGCTCGGGTAGAACATGAACTTACAACCCATTCGCACATTAGCCTGCTTTTGAATAATGCTGGTATGAGCGTTGATGGCGAGTTCATCAAAGCCGATATCGAACGTATTGATACCATGCTTACCCTGAATATTATTGCTCTGACACGACTTGCTCATGCTGCGGCACAATCGTTCAAAGCGCGTGGGAATGGGACAATCATTAACATTGCCTCGGTGTTGTCGCTGGTACATGAAAATTTCAATGGCGCGTATAACGCTTCGAAATCTTATGTCCTGACATTAACGCGAGCGATGCAGCATGCACTGGCTGAAAGTGGCGTTCAGGTGCAAGCCGTTTTACCTGGCGCAACGCGTACCGAAATTTTTGATCGTTCAGGTAAGTCTATTAGCGAGATCCCAGCAGAGATGCTGATGGATGTAGATGAGATGGTTGATGCAGCGCTCGCGGGCCTCGACAGCGGTGAAGCGGTGACTATTCCTGCCTTGGAAGAGTTGGCTTTGTGGCATGAATATGACCGTGCTCGCGGTGCGATGCTGCCTTTCCTCTCGCGTGATCAGTCAGCCTCGCGTTATCGTCAACGCTAAGTTGAAAACAAATTTTATGGCGAAAGCCGGTTATTAAATAAAACGCGTGTGACAGGCCAGATGCAGTCCGCGCGTCAAAATATTATGAATGTTATGTACAGCAAAGCCGCAAGAGCAGATCAATATCGAAGTAAAAGAGTGAACCCTTTATCCAGATTCGAGACTTTTCTGTAATTATTCAGATTATTTCCTATAAAAATCAAACAGTCATCAAATGCTGATTATTTCAGCAACCAACCGTTCAATGCTGGATCGCCCCGAGCAGATACTTTATAATCCTCGCTCCGCTGGCCCCTTAGCTCAGTGGTTAGAGCAGGCGACTCATAATCGCTTGGTCGCTGGTTCAAACCCAGCAGGGGCCACCAAAATTTATCAAGGGCTTACGTTAACAACGTGAGTCCTTTTTGTTTTCTGGGGGGCTGTAGGGGTGCCATTGAAAATACCTAAATGCTCTTTAGTTTATTAATTGCTGCTGTCAGCTACCAACGCTATACAATCAAATCCTCATTGCCTCGCTTCCCTATTCGATAAGACTGTTAAAACACGTTGTATCTTTACCACCTGTGTGCGTACTAAGGGGCCAGAGCATATTCAAGTCAAGCATTGAGGAATGCAGTGCCTCGGCCGTGAATACTGAGAAAAGCTATTGCGGAACTGGTTGCATAAGTCATCAATATTTCTAGCCACGAAGATGGCATCAAACTTGCCTTCATTATGGCAAGGACGAAATCAAATCAGACTGGTTTTATGAGATAATCTCTGTCAAGTCTACTTCACATATATTGCCGGACGCTCACATAGAGTTTACCTCAAAGGGGTTTTCCACTTGTCAGAGCGTTCCTATTAAGACCCGGACTTCGATTATTTTTCTAATGAAAAAGAGAACGCATTCATATGGCTAAATCACCAACCAAGAAAGCTGGCAAAGGCTTCGAAGAAACACTCTGGGATACCGCCAACCAGCTGCGTGGCAGCGTGGAATCCTCCGAATACAAGCACGTAGTGTTGAGCTTGGTATTTCTGAAATTTATCAGCGACAAGTTCGAAGCCAAGCGCAAACAGTTAATCGACAACGGCCAAGAAGCCTTTGTAGATATGGATGTCTTCTATCAGCAGGACAACGTCTTCTTCCTGCCACCAGAAGCCCGCTGGTCTTATGTCAAAGCCCGCGCGAAGCAAGATGACATCGCAGTGATTATCGATACGGCCCTTTCTACTATAGAGAAACGCAATGCGTCGCTGACGGGTGCCTTGCCTGATAACTACTTCTCCCGTCAGGGGTTAGAGGTGAAAAGGCTCGCTTCTCTCATTGATAGCATCGAGAACATCGACACCCTCGCCAACGAATGTGATCTGACCGAGGAGGATTTAGTAGGCCGCGTCTACGAATATTTCCTTGGCAAGTTTGCGGCCAGCGAAGGTAAAGGCGGTGGTGAATTCTATACCCCTAAAGCAGTGGTGACCTTGCTTGCTGAAATGCTCGAGCCCTATCAGGGCAAGATTTATGACCCATGCTGTGGCTCTGGCGGGATGTTTGTGCAGTCCCTCAAATTTGTTGAGAGTCATCAAGGTAAGAGTAAGGACATCGCAATTTACGGCCAGGAGCTGACCAGTACCACCTACAAGCTGGCCAAAATGAACCTGGCGGTGCGCGGACTCTCCGGCAATCTGGGAGAGCGCCCGGCCGATACCTTCTTTGCCGATCAACACCCAGATCTCAAAGCCGATTTTATCATGGCTAATCCACCCTTTAACCTGAAGGACTGGCGCAACGAAGCGGAGCTCACCAACGATCCACGCTTTGCGGGTTTTCGCACTCCTCCAACCGGCAACGCTAACTATGCCTGGATCCTGCACATGCTCTCCAAGCTGAGCGAAGACGGCGCTGCGGGCTTTGTGCTGGCCAATGGCTCGATGAGCTCGAATACCAGCGGTGAAGGAGAGATTCGCCAAAAGCTGATTGAAGATGACCGTATCGAATGCATGATTGCCTTGCCGGGGCAGCTGTTCTTCACCACCCAGATCCCAGTTTGCCTGTGGTTTATCAGCAAAAATAAACAAGCAAATCCTCAATATGGTTACCGCGATCGTCGCGGTGAGACCTTGTTTATCGATGCCCGCAATCTTGGCACTATGGTAAGCCGTACCCAAAAAGAGCTGACCAAAGAGGATATCGCCACCATCGCTGATACCTTCCACGCTTGGCGCAGCAGCGAGAGCGAACTCAAGCGCCGTATCGAGGCCAACGAGATTGGTGTTGAGCAATATCAGGATCAGGCGGGTTTCTGCAAAGCTGCGACGCTTGATGAGATGAAGGCTAATGACTTTGTGCTGACTCCGGGCCGCTATGTCGGAGCTGCTGATATTGAGGATGACGGGATTGCTTTTGAAACCAAGATGCAGGAGCTGACCCAAACTCTTTATCGACAGTTGGATGAAGCGGCAACGCTGGATCAGGCGATTCGTGCCAATATGGAGGCATTAGGTTATGGGGAGTAAGTGGTCTAGTTGGGCTCTTTATGAGCTGGATATTACTTTTGAAGATGGAGATAGATCTAGTCGTTACCCTAAAGCGAATGAATTCTTAGAGTATGGTAATTATCCATTTTTAAACACAAAAAATATTGTTGATGGAAGATTGGATTTAAGTGAAATTAACTTTCTATCTGATCAGAAATTTTCTGAAATTAAAAAAGGAAGAGTAAATCCCAATGATATCATCATCTCAACCAGAGGGAGCCAATTAGGTAAAGTTGCATTCTACAGTGACCATAGATGGAGCCAGCCGCTAATAAATGCTCAACTTCTTATTATTCGTGTAAAAGATGAGCGACTTGTTCCTGAGTATTTGTATCTGTTGCTCAACTCAACGGATGGAAAAAAACAAATTGAAATGTTGAAATCAGGTTCTGCTCAACCACAGTTGCCAGTAAGAGATTTAAAGAAATTTATAGTTAACCTCCCTGATATAAAGATACAAAAAAAACATTACTATTACACAATAGCCTCGACAACAAAATTATTCTCAATCGCCAAATCAACCAAACCCTAGAGCAGATGGCGCAAGCACTGTTTAAATCATGGTTTGTGGACTTTGATCCCGTGGTTGATAACGCGTTGGATGCAGGGTTTTTCGAGCAAGATTTAGAGTTCCCTAATGAGTTGCTGCTCCGTGCAGAGGCCCGTAAAGCGGTGCGCGAAAGTGCCGACTTTAAACCGCTACCGGAGAATATTCTCCAGCTCTTCCCTGCAGCTTTTGAGTTATGCTCTGAACCTTCCCTAGGATTGAGGGGGTGGGTGCCCCAGACATGGGCAGTAACTACAGTAGGTGATGTATTTATTGTGAAAGGCGGCTCTACGCCGAGCACTACAAACCCTGATTTTTGGGAGGGGGCGACATCCACTGGACCTCACCCAAAGACCTCTCGGGTAATAACGACAAAATCTTGCTGACAACTGAGCGTAAAATCACTTCAGCAGGATTGCAGAAAATCTCATCAGGATTATTACCTACGGAAACGGTACTAATGTCCTCTCGCGCACCTGTCGGCTACCTAGCTTTGACCAAAATTCCTACAGCAATAAATCAGGGTTATATCGCAATAACTGATACAAAATGCCTGTCGCCGGAGTTTACGTTGTATTGGCTTGATTCAAACATGGACATAATTAAAAGCATGTCCGGAGGTACCACTTTTGCAGAGATTAGTAAAAAGACGTTTCGTGGAATACAACTAGTCATTCCAAACATTGATGTTGTAAGTTTTTTCTCGACGATAGTCGGTTCGTACTTATCCAAAATCACTAAAAATTCTGAAGAATGCAGCACGTTAGAAGACCTCCGAGATTATTTATTGCCAAAGTTAATTAATGGCGAATTCGAGGTGAATTCATGACACAAAATGCATTTCGCCTCAGCCTGAGTACAAAAGCGATAGCGGGGACAGATTCTGCTATTCATCTTATTGAGCAGAAAGAGAGATTAGAGGCAGCTATCCAAGCTCAAGATTCTGCTCTGTCGATCGACCTGTCAAAGGCTTTCCTTGAGTCAATTTTTAAAACCATAATTTCAGACCGATTGGAAGAACCAGACTTACGTAAAGAATTTTTCCTCTTTTTAGGGATGTAAAGGATCGGTTGCCATTCAGTGACGATGAGGATATTGCTGAAAAAATTTCTCGGCTCGCAGGTTCAATAGTAAGTGTAACTAATGAGCTACGTAATAGACATGGGGCAGCCTCCCATGGAAGTGATGGTTATCACCAAAGCGCTCTGCGCATGGGCGATGTGGAATTTATAGCTTCTTCAGTTGATGGCCTGGCAGCATTTCTTTATAAAAAACATCGTGAAACACTTGAGCCTGATAACCATTATCGTATTCGATATGAGGATTACCCTGATTTCAATGACTGGCTTGACGGTCAATTTGATGGTTTTTCAATGCGTTTATCCGAGAAAATATCTATAGAATACCTCGCAAGTCAAATGCTATTTGAGCAAGATCCTGCCACTTATAGGGAGATGTTACTTCAATATACCTCTACAGAAGAATCGGAGGATGAAGATGACTAGTCCCTTACACTTCACAGAATCAAAGCTGGAACAGGCCATTATCTCCCTACTGGGGCAGCACTCCAATGCGGAAGGCCAACCCTGCTACCCTCATTTTGTCGGTAACAATTTGCCGCGCAAAGAGAAAAGTGAGGTGCTGATTACGGATGATCTGCGCCAGTATCTCGCCAACCAGTATCAGGCTGAGGGGATCACGGAAGGAGAGGTTTCTCACATCCTCCATCAGTTGCAGACTCTGCCTGCCAGCGATCTCTATCAGAGCAATAAAACCTTCTGCCATTGGCTCAGCAACGGCTTTTTACTTAAACGTGAAGATCGTAATAAGAAAGATCTCTATATCGAGCTGATGGATACCAGCACCTTGTCAGAGCAGTTAACTAGTTTATTTACAGGGTCTGGCGAAGAGATAGCTGAGGTGGGCAATAATATCTACCGGTTAGTTAATCAACTGGAGATAGAAGGCCAGACCCGTGACGGCGGGCTGCAACTGCGCATCCCCGATGGCATCTTGTATGTGAACGGCTTGCCGCTGGTAGTCTTCGAGTTTAAATCGGCGGTACGTGAAGAAGAGGCCACCACCTATGACGCCTGGCGCCAACTTTGTGTGCGCTACAAGCGCGATATTCCTAAGCTGTTTGTCTATAACGCGCTGTGTATTCTCAGCGATGGGGTGAACAATAAGTTAGGTAACCTGTTTGCCCCTTACGAGTTCTACTACGCTTGGCGCAAGGTGAACGGTAACGAATCCACCGAGCAAGATGGCATCAATGGTCTTTACACTTTGATCCAAGGGCTATTTCATCCGGTCCGTTTGCTGGACGTGTTGAAGAACTTCGTTTTCTTCCCAGACACCAGCAAACAGGAAGTGAAGATCTGCTGTCGCTACCCGCAGTATTACGCCGCCCGCAAGCTTTACTACAACATTAAAAAAGAGCGCAAGCAGATAACGGCTAACGGCGAGAATATCGGTGGCACCGGTAAAGGGGGAACCTACTTTGGTGCTACTGGCTGCGGCAAGAGCTATACCATGCAGTTCCTTGCCCGGTTGTTGATGAAGAGCGTCGATTTTGCCAGTCCGACCATTGTTCTCATTACCGACCGCACCGATCTTGATGAACAGCTCGCGAAGCAATTCTGCAATGCCACCGCTTTTATCGGCGATGCAGTGATTGAACCGGTCACCAGCCGTCAGGATCTGCGAGACAAGCTGGCCGGATGCGCTAGCGGCGGGGTATTCCTGACCACCATCCACAAGTTTACTGAAGATATTCAACTGCTCTCCAATCGCAGCAATATCATCTGTATTTCTGACGAAGCCCACCGCAGCCAGATTAACCTCGACCTGAAGATCAGCATTGATGCTGAAAGCGGAACGGTGAAAAAGACCTACGGTTTTGCTAAATATCTACACGACTCACTGCCTAACGCTACCTATGTTGGCTTTACCGGCACCCCTATCGACGCCACTCTGGATGTATTTGGCCCCACCATCGATAGTTACACCATGACCGAATCAGTTAATGATGAAATCACGGTGCGGATTGTCTACGAAGGGCGAGCTGCCAAAGTGGTGCTTGATAACAGTAAGCTGGAAGAGATCGAGCAGTACTATCAAGAATGCGAAAAACTGGGTGCCAGTGAACACCAGATTGAAGAGAGCAAGAAAAGCACGGCCAATATGAATTCTATCTTGGGCGATCCGGATCGCATTGAGGCATTAGCTAAGGATTTCGCCCAGCATTACGAAAAACGGGTGACAGAAGGCTCGACTATCAAAGGCAAGGCGATGTTTGTCTGCGCCAGCCGCGAGATTGCCTACGATTTCTATAAGAGACTGAAACTTCAGCGCCCCAAGTGGTTCGAGGCAAAACAGGCTATTGATGGCGTCACCCTTACCGAGCAAGAGAAAAAGAGTTGATGAGTCTTCCTCTCGTCAACATGGTTATGACTCGTGGCCAGGATGATGATGAGGCTATGTACAACTTGCTCGGTACTAAGGAGTACCGCCGTGAGCTCGACAAACAGTTCAAGAACTCTAAGTCCAACTTCAAAATTGCCATTGTGGTGGACATGTGGCTAACCGGTTTTGACGTGCCCGAACTTGATACCATTTACATCGATAAGCCACTGCAAAAGCATAATCTGATCCAAACTATCTCGCGGGTAAACCGCCGCTTTGAGGGCAAAGAGAAGGGGCTTGTGGTCGATTACATTGGCATAAAAAGTCGAATGAATATGGCGTTAGCTATGTATTCGAAAGCTGATAAATCCAACTTTGAAGATATACAGCAGTCACTTATCGAGGTGCGTAATCACCTGCATCTGCTTGCTCAGGTGTTCCATACTTTCGATAGCCGCGATTACTTCTCTGGCGCACCGACCTTACAGCTGGAATGCCTCAACCGAGCCGCCGAGTTTGCGCTGCAGACCAAGAAGATTGAGCTGCGCTTTATGGGATTGGTGAAACGCCTGAAAGCCGCCTATGACGTTTGCGTGGGTAGTGAAGAGATCACTCAGGATGAGCGTGAGCGAATTCATTTCTATCTGGCCGTGCGTTCTATCGTCTACAAGCTTACAAAGGGCGATGCGCCGGACACCGCGCAGATGAACCAGAAAGTGCGTGAGATGATTGCCGAGGCACTCAAGGCTGAAGGAGTAGAGGAGATCTTCACCTTAGGCGAAGATAAAGCTGAGACCATCGATATCTTTGACGACGAGTACATGGCTCGTATCGGCAAGATCAAGTTGCCCAACACCCGGATGCAACTACTGCAAAAAATGTTGGCAAAAGCCATCAGCGATTTTCAAAAGGTGAACCAACTTCAGGGGATCAACTTCTCCAAACGTTTCCAGGCATTGGTTGATCAGTACAATCAGCGCAAAGAGAACGACGTGCTCAACGGTGAAGAGTTCGACACGTTCACCCAGCAGATGGCTGACATGATCTATGACATTAAGACCGAGATGATGTCATTTGCCGATATTGGCATCGATATAGAAGAAAAGGCATTTCTCGATATCCTGGCGCATATGTGCGAGAAGTACGATTTCACCTATGACGAGGATAAAATGTTGGAATTGGCCAAAGAGATGAAGGTGATTGTCGATGACAGTGCCCAGTACCCCGACTGGAGCAATCGCGACGACATCAAGGCTAAACTTAAAGTAGATCTTATCCTGCTGCTACACCGCTATGGCTTCCCTCCGGTAGCCAACGATGAAGTCTACAAGAGCGTGCTAGAACAGGCAGAGAACTTTAAGAAGTACCTACAAAGCTGATTTATCGAATTAGAATCCTCATATAGACTCATGCGCACCTATTTGCTGCGTGAGTCTACTGATTGAGTTAGCATATATTTGATAGATACCTCAGAGCCATTTATGGACGTCTTTTTTGCACATAAGCGCCTATTGAGTTCAACATTAGCGGCTTTAATCTAAAAGGGATAATTAACTCTATATCGAGTGATGGCTATCAACTAGGATGAATTTATTATTAGAAACGATGTGTCTTCCTCCGTGATAAAAGGACTATCTCTAGCTTTTATCCAATAAAATTATGACAACTAAATTAATCGTATTAACTGAATTCTCTATAGAATACCAGTCATGGCAAAACTTGCTAGCACTTAATTTTCAAATACCACTTAAATACGGCTAAAAAAACCCCTTAATAATTGTGACCTGCCCCCAGTATTAGATATAACCGTCAGTTAGTAATGTCGGTTTGTTTACCTTCACATTTTCCATTCCGCCACCGTGCTGCAAACTCTAATGGCGTCTGATAATTCAGTGCTGAATGCGGCCGACACTCGTTATAATCCTGCCGCCAGTTATTAATGATTTTCCTGGCGTGAACGATATCGCTGAACCAGTGCTCATTCATCGCGAAATCGTCCGTTAAAGCTCTCAATAAATCCGTTCTGCGTTGGCTTGCCCGGCTGGATTAAGCGCAACTCAACACCATGTTCAAAGGCCCATTGGTCCAGTGCGCGGCAAGTGAACTCCGGCCCCTGGTCAGTTCTTATCGTCGCCGGATAGCCTCGAAACAGTGCAATACTGTCCAGAATACGCGTGCCCTGAACACCTGAAATCCCGAATGCGATGGTAGTTGTCAGATACTCCTTCGTGAAGTCGTCCACCGGTATCTGGTAGCGATCTGGCTCGCCGCCTTAAGTTGGAGCATTACCCGTTACTGATCATCAAGCACTCACTAAGCCAACAAGTCTCAGCTCAATGATGGGATTCGCCAGACTGGTTTATCTGTCGTGGCCACCGGCTGTATATCCAAACCTGCTTTTGCTACCCGCTGCGATGATGCTGGGAATGACACTGGCAGTACTGATGGCATCGTTCAAGAAGTATCTGCAAGCTGGACCACAGCGTGCAGAGCTCAACTTTGTGCGCTGTCGTCAGCAGGTAAGCCGCGATAAGGACCGGCAGCTATATAGATCTAAGCTAACAATATTTACCTGCTGCTTTTTCTTTTTGTTGACATATCAAGATTCTTGATACTATGAATTGGTGCAATAATTGTTCTTTCACCTTCGATGTAGTAAACAAAATCTGGAGTTAATAACAATAGTTTCCCAGAGTGGCGTTCATAACTCTTTTCCTCATATGTTATGTTAACTATTCTTCCACCCCAAGCCCAAAAATATTAAGCGCTTTACCAAAGAAAGCTGAAGAGTAATCTCCATATACAAAAATAATGAATGCCGAAAGCCCACTAAGACAAGCAATCATTATCAGTCGTATTTTGAACTTTGAGGTAAAGTAAAAAGCATAAAATATTATTAGAGCCAGGGATAATAAAGCACCTGCGAACAGAACACTTTCATTAGGAGTGATAAAGTACTGAAGTATTATCAACAATATGAAAATCCCATTCATTATCAATAGCGCTACATGAGCCCCCATTTCTGAATCTGCTTTCCCCCTCCATATTAAAATCTTGTATCCTACCCATCCCCACATTACTAACGATAATACTCCGAGCATAATCATCAAGACAGTAGTTGTTATAGAGACAGCAAAAAAATTCTCAGAAATAATATCATAATTAAAAAATGAATTTTTAATCATGTAATTTATTAGAAGGCAGGATGTAATGAATGGAAAGTAGATAAAGTGCATTATCAGAAAAGTAATAACAGTACCACCATGCTTTTTAAATTCTCAATCTGCTCGGCACTAATATTACTCTCAACAACCCCTGAAGAAATAAAACTTTTAAACCAACCAGGAAATCTTTCCATGAATACCTCAAATCAGATGAGCGCAACAAAGCTTTATTAGTTAAGCCTGAAAGGATAATGATTAAAATT
This sequence comes from Candidatus Pantoea bituminis, assembly GCF_018842675.1. Taxonomy (NCBI): domain Bacteria; kingdom Pseudomonadati; phylum Pseudomonadota; class Gammaproteobacteria; order Enterobacterales; family Erwiniaceae; genus Pantoea; species Candidatus Pantoea bituminis. The sequence continues at coordinate 422,876 of NZ_JAGTWO010000004.1, read as the reverse complement.
TGCTTTTCGACAATACACTTGTGGAGCTGCGTATGACAAATAAATTCTTAGGAAAAATAAGTTATGTTTTAATTGTTTTTAGTTTGAGCGCTACTGCAAGCGAGCTCGATAAAATCGCCACCACGTAGCACTTACCAGAGCAAGTCCAGCTCTCCCATGCCCCTAATGTCGCTGCGCATCCCCCAACCGCCACCGCTATTTATTCGACTCCAAGAAAGCCAACGAAGACCTCAATACCATGTGTGCTGCCACGCAGCCTTCGCGCGCGCTGGCTCTGGATTACGCTTCATGCGTGGATGATTTAACTGCTGATCGCCTCTCACAGATCTACGAAAACTCTCCGACGGCGGCAATCTGGGCGGAGCCTTTAAGCAACGTTTCAATAGCGAGTTGGAAGAAGAGTCGCTCAACCTGTCACACCAAATCATCATCGTGGCAGCGGAACTGAACCCCTCTACTGAACGCATAGTGGATTACCTGAGTAAAAATGGAATTTCCATTAACATCCTGTTCTTCAAATTATTCCAACACGGCAATGAGCAATTCCTGAGCCGCACCTGACTTATTGACCCGAGCGAAACCGAAACCAATGCTGCACAAGCTACGGCAGGAACGAGCGCCAAAATGAAAGAGCCCTGGAACGGTGAATTCTATGTCTCGTTTGGTGACCCACGTTTATCAGTGCCGGTGGCGGAAGCTGGTACAGCCAAACCTTAAAACAGCTTCAGCCTGGTCATCGCGTCTAGGTCAATATCCCAAATCGGGTTATGTAGGCGTCGATATAGTGCAAAGTGCTGTTGAGCCAGCCAGCAGTTATACACTCACTACTGAAGCCGGTGAAAACTCGCAATGAACGTGCTTAAGCATGGAGACCTTTATCGTGATAACTCAGATGATCCCGATAAGTCTGAGCATCTTGTCTCAGTGAGTTGGCTGGAAATCCGCAGTGAACAAGAAGCGGTAAATGAAATCGGATTCTTTGGAAATCAAAAAACAGTGTGTAAACCCACCACGCCAAAGTGGCAACATACCATTTAAAGGTTGAAAACCACTTCATAAGCTGGAATGCTCAAGATTAAAATCTACGTAATTCAAGTCAATAAAAGATAAGTTGAATCAATAAGGATTTTGACCATGCGTAAAATTATTTACTCCGAACAGCCGTTCCGGCGGTCACACGAAGGTGTGGCTGCCCCGACGGTTAATTCGGGGATTACCCATGCAAAACAGAAATCGTGCCGTGCGTCGGCATCATATGAAAAGACTCAAAGCTAAGCGCGGCTGTTACCATAATGCTGCTTATAGCTGGCCAGAAGGTGCGACTATCCGCAATGTAGGCAAGACTTATCAAACCCCTTGTAACTGCTCTTGCTGGATGTGTGGCAATCAGCGCTTGCATTACGGAATGAACATGCAGGAAGTGAGAGCAAAAGCTAAGTATCAGGATTAAGTAACTAAGCCCACCTCAATGGTGGGTTATTGCCCTTCACCGCTTTTTGATAAACCTTCTTGTAAGCCCTTCCCCGCCAACTTCAATCCCAACGAGTACAATGAGGAACATACAATGCAGAGTCGAGTCACGAACATCAGGATCACTAAACAGCAAATCTATCGTTCTGTAACAAGCTCAACGGCTATTGAAACAGGCGCCAGCAAACCGCGAATTTTCCGCTCTACCCAGTACACGCCGCCGTCGGGCAGCTGATACCAGATGTAATCGGTGATGCCAAACGCTTTGTCCGGATTGCCCAGCAGCTGGAAGCCGCTTTCTGCTGGCTGAGATCGTTCAACATATCCGGAAACGGGCGCGCGATGGAGTGAGGCCGAAGGTTTGAAGGGAAACCAAGTCCGCGCCGGTCAGATCACTATGTAAAAACTAAAGGCAAGAAAAACCGAGCGGTGCCGATAACAGAAAAATTATTGGCAGAACTACCTGCTAGCCGCAAAGCGCAATCCCTTTTCACGCCATGCTATTCGGCGTTTAGAAAAGCTATGCAACGGGCGGGAATTGAAACGCCAGCGGGACAGTTAACGCATGTTTTGCGACACACCTTCGCGTCTCATTTCATGATGAACGGCGGAAATATACTTGTTTTACAACAAGTACTAGGTCACACGGATATAAAGATCACAATGCGTTATTCACATTTTGCACCAAACCATTTTGAAACAGTAAAAACTTTCAACCCCCTTAATAAGGACATTGACCGTGCCTATCAAAGAAGAAATAAAAATATTTTTCTCATGGCAAAGCAGTATTGATATAAATTCTAACGCTAATTTCATAAGACATGCTTTGAAAAAAGCAAAAGATGAAATTGAGAAAAACAACAACAACATCCTATTAACGTTAGATGAAGCCACTCGTGACATGCCCGGAAGTCCAAATATAGCCGAAGCAATTAAAAATAAAATATCTTTATCCCAGATAGTAATAAGTGACTTAACTATAATAGATGGTAAAGAAGAGAGATTGTCATTTCCTAACCCCAATGTAATGTTTGAATTAGGATATGCGGTAGCCGAGATAGGTTGGAACAGAATTATTGTTCTTATGAATAAAAAATATGGTCATAAAGCAGAAAAACTTCCCTTTGATGTTAATGGCCAAAGAGTCTCCCCTTTAACTCTGATGATAATCCTAAAAGGTTAGTAGATTTGCTTGTGGTTGCTATTGAGGCCATAATTAATCATGACCCTAAAACTCCGCAACAATTAAGAGGTGTTACCAAGGAGACAATACTCTACGAGCAGGACACTAAGAGCATAGAGGAATTATTCAGTTATATTCACATACCAACCATTGAATTATTTATTAATGATCTGCCTAATATTTTACATCATGATTCTTTTACATGTTGGGAATCATTTAGATCTTTAATGGAGTCAGATTCTTTCCATATTCATGACAAGGTTATTGATGAATTATTAGGTGGAATTTTTATTGAGTGGGGTGAAATATATACTGCCGGCCTCTCTCACTATGAAGATATACAGAATGGCATGGACCTTGTTTTCCGAAAAACTTAATTCACTCTTCAGAATCAGCAAAAAAAGATTGGAATCTTATAGATGGAAATGCAAAAAATTTGAAGAAAAGATTTAGTGATTTAATAAAAAAGGTTCGTTCAGATTACATTCAAGTAGACTTAAGAGAGGCTGCCAAACGTGCTTGGAATGATATTAAGGCCAATAGACCATCGTTTCCAAACATATAACTTTGAAAATTATAATATTTTATCAATAAATTGAGTTAAATGAGGTTGCTATAAACAATTAAACTGATGGCAGAAAAGTGGCAGCAGAGCACAACGCTATCCGCTACTTTTCATCACTATCCGGCCTGAAGAAAACATAAAAATCAGTAAGTTACTGATTTAACTCGTTTCGAATTGGGACTCATAATTGCCTGGTCGCTGGTTCAAACCCAGCAGCAGCCACCAAATAAACAAGGCGTTAGATGAGAAATCGTCTGACTCCTTTTTCTTTGGGTGCGATTCAAATGTTGTAGTGGATAATGTAATAAATACTGAGTGACGTAGGAAATAACAATTGCTCTGATAACCGTCTCTGCAAGTGCCCTACACCATTAATGAATTGCGCCCTAAACCTATCAGCCGTCCAGGCTTATCAATAACGTGTCCTTTAAGCCATTCCTACCTTTCAGGACTAACTTCAAATCATGAGTTTCGAATTCCATTCAGCTATTGCGTAATGAGCAGCTTGCAAACCAAATAGATGCTAAGCGATTTATCAGTGTAAAAACTCTTCGAACAGCTTAATTAGCGTTACGTAGATCAGAGCTATGACACTTTATGCGCTATTAAAAACCGGGCTGGAAATTTGGCGTGAAGGTGTAACCGTTTACGGATAACTGTGAAAAAACCGGCGATGAAGCGCCTCAGTAGAATCCTTTCATCGGACTGTTTCCATCACGAATCCGCATGCTATCTTGTTCGTTTGCTTTATTTAGTGGACACAGATTGATGACTAAATTGCGGGTAGGCATTGTGTTTGGCGGGAAGTCAGCTGAGCATGAAGTATCGTTACAGTCGGCAAAAAATATCCTCGACGCCATTGATAAAACGCGTTTCGACGTAGTGATGCTGGGCATTGATAAACAGGGACGCTGGCATCTTAACGATGCGTCGAACTTTCTGTTAAATGCTGAGGACCCAGCAAGCATTGCACTGAATCGTTCAACAGATAACGTCGCGCTGATTCCAGGTCAAACTCAGCAGCAGCTGATCATCAGCCACAACTCACATCCGCTGTCTCAGGTTGATGTCATTTTCCCTATCGTACACGGCACGTTAGGAGAAGATGGTTCTTTGCAGGGCTTACTGCGTATGGCGTCGTTGCCTTTTGTTGGTTCTGATGTGTTAGGTTCCGCGGTCAGCATGGATAAAGATTTCACCAAGCGCCTGTTGCGGGACGCTGGGTTGCAGGTAGCACCCTGGATTAGCGTCACACAGGCGCAACGCGCGCAGTTGGATGTAAAAGCCGTGATTGCCCAACTTGGGTTGCCGCTCTTTATTAAACCGGCAAATCAGGGATCGTCTGTCGGTGTCAGCAAAGTAAACCGCGCCGAAGAATTCGACGAGGCTTTGGAGCTTGCCTTCTCTTTTGACAGAAAGGTTCTTATTGAACAAGGAATTAAAGGCCGCGAAATTGAATGTGCCGTATTGGGTAATGACCATCCACAAGCCAGCCCTTGCGGCGAAGTTGTGGTTCATGATGCGTTTTATTCATACGACACCAAATATATCAGCGAGAGCGGCGCACAAACTGTTGTGCCGGCGGAAATCTCGCCCGAAATCAGCGATGCCATTCGTGACGTCGCGATCAGCGCTTTTAGCGCATTGGAATGCTGTGGCATGGCGCGCGTAGATGTTTTCTTAACAGAGAATAGCGAAATAATCGTTAATGAAGTCAATACATTGCCAGGCTTTACTAACATCAGCATGTATCCAAAATTGTGGCAAGCGGCGGGCGTTAGCTATCAAGATTTGATCACCCGGCTGATTGAGTTGGCGCTAGAGCGCCATCAACAAGCCAGCCAGTTGAAAAACAGCGTAAGCTAAAAGTCCCTTCAGGCAACATTGCTGGTGAATTCGTGTTTAGCGTTCACCGGCGACGTCTGATTACGACCATTACGCTTTGATATATAAAGATTTTTATCTGCCGATGAGATTAAACGATTGGCGAGGCTTTGCCATTCACGCTCTTCGGCAGGTCTGTCTAATGCCAGTCCAAGGCTAACGGTGACGGTGACAGTATTCCCATGTAACCAGAACTTCTCTTTCACCATCGTTTGGCGAATCGCCTCGGCTAATTTGTAGAGCTGATGTTGGTTTTGATCAAAGAGCACAACGACAAACTCTTCGCCACCAAAGCGACAAATGTGACTTTCATTACCGACTACGCGCTGCATACGCCGAGCGATCTCTTCTAATACTTTATCGCCTGCATCATGGCCAAAATTGTCGTTAATTGCTTTGAAATAATCGACATCTAACAAGATCACGCCCATATTGCGATCCGCGCTAAATTTCTCTTGTTTCAAACTTTCATACAGACCCGAGCGGGAGAGAAGTTGAGTCAGGAAATCATAATCGGCCCGTAACGCTAAACGCTGGTTGAGTTGGCGGATAGCATCCATGCTCACCGCAACGATTAATGGGCTGAGTGCGACGGTGGCGACCCCTAAACGTGCCGAGGTGAGATGACTTAGTGGCAACAAATTTTCGTTGCCCTCAATGTTCATTACGCCATGTGAAACCAATATGATTTCAGCGATGCCCGTGATTAAAATCACCAGACTCGTCATCGGAACGGGCAAGGCAATTGCGCACCATATCAATGCGGGAACCGGAAACGTCAGGCTACCTGCCCCACCCATCATTGCGCCCAGGCCTAATGATAAAACCACAGCAATTACGGGCGAAATTTTGTTGATCTGTAAAAGATGGCGAAACGACGTAGATTGCCAGTGACGAATCAACAAACAAGGCAGCAACATCGCGCCAGTAGAAAATTGCTCACTAAACCAATCCCCCACGCGGTAGCCAGTTGCATATTAAATTTCCCTTCTTGCGCCAGTGCGCCCCAGGTTGCGCAGGCAAAAGCAGCCAGCAAACAGGCGGGGAAAATACGCAGCGCGTGGGTAATGCGCTCGCTGCCGGATTGTTCCTGAAAATGTTTTATCAGCATCGAAACCGCAACCAGAACAAACAGAATATTGGCAACGTTGAGCGTAAAAGCAGGAAGTGCCCAGCCAGAAAAAACGGTGTCGTTAAAAACCATGGCGGAGAAACAGGCGAGGTAATAACGCGCCTGATGCAAAAAGGATTGCGTACCATCAGCCCGGCAATCAGGGCGTTTACGGGCCAAAAAAGCGACAGTTCTTCTGGGATCCGCAAATGACTGCCGACAAAACAAAACAGCAGTGTGATGAGAAATAGCGAAAGGATATTTTTTTAAAATTGTGCTCTTCAAACAGCTTAACGCGCATACGTCTGGACCTTGTACCAGGAACACTTGCTGTACACGCCAATATAGAGGTGATTGGCGTCAGAATAATTAAACACTATTCGCCACCGAAGTTATCCTTTGAAAAGCGCAACTTCATGACCTTACTTCGAAAAAAGCAGAATTCGATGCAGGTTAAGCCTAACGGCAGCAAGAAACGGCGCTAATTATGCGCCTTAAATAAAAAAATCGGCTATCCGAGATATCCGATTTTTTCTTATGTAATGCCTTTTTCAGCGGCAGTTTATGACTATTTTACTGCTACCGGCCACTGACTAAGTCGAATGCCTCGTTTATCCGCATTATCACCAAAATCCTTCAGCACTGCTTTGACATCCGGATCGATGTATTCAGCATTATCGTTGTCGACAATGAGCACACTGTTCTCTGGAATCTCATCCAGCAACCCTTGCAGCTTAGGGTTGTGCATAAAAGTCAGGTTTTGCTGAAAGCGTAAAACGTAGTGATCGTCATAACGTGTAAGTTGCAGTGCATTATGATGACTTTTATAGATGCTGCACAAAATTTGCGTGGCGATACCGATGCCAATTCCTACCAGCATTCCCAGCGTAATGATGCCGACAATGGTTGCCAGGAATGGCACATATTGTTGCGGCCCCATGCGGAATTGTTCAATAAAGAGACGGGGTGTAGCCAGCTTATAGCCGGTATAGAGCAGTACCGCAGCCAGGCTCGCCAATGGAATCGCATTCAGCATTTCACTGAACCACAAGCCGCAAATCAGCAGCAAAGCGCCATGAATAAAGATCGACAGCTTAGTTTGTGCACCAGCACTCACATTGACCGAGCTACGCACGATCACGGCGGTGATTGGCATTGCACCTAAAAAGCCGGCTGTCAGATTACCAATACCTTGAGCAAACATCTCTTTATTCGGCGAAGGCGCAGGGCTTTGCGAACGCAACTTTTTCAACGCTTCCTGACTGAGTAATGTTTCAAGACTCGCGACCAGCGCTAAAGTCACCGCCACAATCCATACCTGTGGATTTTGCCAGGCCATCCAGTCCGGTGTTTCGAGTTGACTCATTAACGCAGATACACTGTCGAAAGCGGGTAATGAGATACGCGGTAAAGCGCCAGCAAGGTCGGGAAAAAACGTCCACCGAACACAGTTGCCAGACAACCAAACAACACTGCGATCAGCGGTCCGGGAATCCATGCCAGCGCTTTAACGCTTTTCACCACCGATGTCGTCCAGAACCAGAGAATAACCAAGCCAATGGCGGCTACTGCCATCGCGGGTAGCGAGAATGTCATCTCGCCATTGACCACGGAAATGAGCTCAGCATCGCTTGAGGCGCCAAGTGCTACCGGAATTTGCTGCATGATAAGCAAAATACCGATGGCGGCGAGCATGCCTTTAATCACGCTGCCTGGTACCAAAGAAATAAAGCGCCCGGCTCGCAGCAATCCTAGCAGGCACTGCATCGCGCCTGCGATGATCAATGCGGTGAGAAATGCAGAGAAACTGCCCAGCGAGGCCATCGACGCCACCACGATAGTAACAAGTCCCGCCGCAGGTCCACTTACGGCAAAGCGCGATGGACTCAGTGACGTTACCAGCAAACCGCCAATAACGCCGGTCAGTAAGCCGGCAAAAGGGGTAATCCACTGGCCTGCGCAATGCCAAGACAGAGCGGCAATGCGACCAGAAAAACCACTAAACCGGCGGGTATATCCCGGCGCAAGGTATCAAGGTTCATGGTAAAGGCTCCTCTGCTGATTGCTGAATCAACTCTTTCAAATGGCCTGATTGCAGATCGTAAACGCAACCAAACACAGCCAGTTCCTGGCCCGACTGCCAGGCTTTACGTACCGGTTCTACTGCCACCAGATGGGAGAATTGGGCGATAACATTGGCTTCAACTAAACGATTGAGCTTATCCATTTCATTTTCATTTGAAGCGCTAAGCGCGGTTAGCCCATGTTTTAAATCATTACGTAACGTTGCAATACGTCTGGCTAACGCAGAGTTCTCGTCTGCCAATGGGCTTTCGGGCAAATTCAACGCAGCCTGAACCCCGCCACAACCATAATGTCCGCTCAAAACGATGCGCTTTACGCCAAGATAGAAAATGGCGTATTGCAAGACGCTCAACAGGTTGTCATCGTTGGCAACCACCATATTGGCAATATTGCGATGAACAAAAAGCTCACCTGGATGCGACCCGGTTAATACTTCCGCCGGTACGCGACTGTCCGAACATCCTATCCATAATGAATGCGGTTTTTGCTGATGAAGATATTTTTCGAAGTAATTTGGATTGCGCTGGCGGCGCTGTAATGCCCAACTGCGATTTTTCGCTAATAAGGGTTTAAGTGTCGTCACATTCATCTTCTCTTCACGGCCGGGAATATCGGTTCCAGGTAAAACACGGAGTAAATCAGCTCACCTAATAATGTTGAGCCATATAGAAATAAGCACTGCATCACAGAAAAAGGTTATAGACGCTAATGATTCAGATTGCACCATTAATGATTCAAGTAATTAAAATACAATTCCAAATGTAAATAATAATTCAATTAATGTCAGCGGCAGGTAAAAATCATTAAGCGCTAAACAGGAAGCAAGCAAAAAGAAATAAATAAAAAAACTTTAAATTCAAGATATTGAAAGGGATAAAAAGCGCAAAGGTATTTTTACTATTGACGTAAAAATACACGTACTAATTATAGAGCTATTCATTACGGGCAATAATGATGCGCTAGTGTTAGGAATACTCTTAATTATAAAAACTTATCATTAGCGAGAAGCACTGGGTAAAAACCGGTTTACCAAAATTTTATGCTTGAAGTGCGTTTAATTTAAAGCGAGAGATAGGTATTTTAATTCGCAGGGATATAGTGACGCAGAAAAGTAAATCAGATCCATTTTTAAGAAGAGCCTGAAGAACGCAGGCTCTTTTTCTTGACGAATTATTTACCGTTCCAACTTTCCAGTCGTGATGCGCGTGTCGAAAGCTGCTGTTCAGGCGTTAACTTATTGTAGTTTTCAGCCATTCCGCTTTCCCAGTCACCGTAAAGCGGATTGGGCAATACAATAAACTGCGTACCAAAATGTTGATGATTGAGGTTCACGAATTCACGGCGTTGTTGATTACCTTGATGCCAGGTTGCACCGCCAAAATCATTCAGGTTATCGCCAATATAAAGTGCCACGTTGTAGCCTTCATTTTTAATGGCATCAAAGCGCGCCTGCTTATTAGATGTTTCGGTATTCAAACGCACGGTTTTCTCGCTCACGCCCGTAAAGCCCAATTGCTGCATGTTGGCCACGGTTGCAGCGTAATCCCGTTGATCGCGGTTAGAGACATAAAACATTGTGCCGCCGTGGCTGTTAACGTAACGCGCAAACTCAACCGCGCCAGGGACTGCTTTAGCCTGCTTTGCCTGCGTCCATGCTGACCAGGTTTTTGCTGTAAAAGGTTGATCCCCTTTCGCCTGCCAGGCGCTATAAGCGCTGTTATCCAACATGGTTTCATCTAAATCGACAATCACTGCTTTAGGTTTACCCGTCAGAGAAGGCGCATGATCAAATGCCAGTCGTGCGCTGTTAAACGCTTGCCAGGTCAACGCTTCATATTCACCCGATTGCTGGAACCAGTTAACTGCTGATACTGTTTGTTGGTTAAGCTGCTGTTGTGCCTGGCGTTGAGCGGGTTGCGCGCAGCCAGTTAGCAGCAGCGCCGTTATGCTGGTAACAGCGAAAATCGCTGAAGTTTTCATCGTTTCATCCTTAAGGTGTGAAAGGTCAGTTTGCGTAAAGCTTCAAAAATGTAGCAGTTAACGTAAGCTGTGGGCAGCAGAACACGCGCCGTTATGACAGGAGATTCTTATGTCCGTGAACCCACGCTCACCGTTGCTTAATTCACTCGGTTGGGTCGATTACGCTTTTCAACCTGCAGGAATGCCACCACCCACCGATGCGGCTTACGGACATCAGCGTCACAGTGCGAACGTGGTTTTAGCGAGTCAGAACTTCCCCCAAGCGTTGTGAATCCGATGGTGTAATTGCCACTGATGAAAGGCCAGTCGCGGTGTATACCGCAGACTGCTTACCGGTGTTAATTGCAGATGCTAAACAGCAAAACGTCGCTGCGGTACATGCAGGTTTGAAAGGTACGCTCAAGGGCGTGCTTTATCGCACAGTAGAAAAGCTCTGTGCATTGGGTGCGACGCCACAAAGTCTTTACGTTGCTATCGGACCCGCTATCGCGCCCTGTTGCTATGAATTGGGGGAAAGCATGCTGGCAGAAATCGAACGAACAGAGGGCGTGCCGCAGCACATAAAGTGGCATCAATCACAGCCGAAAAATTCTCATGCTCAACGCAAACAAGCCAATCCCCATCAAAACGGAATTTGGTTTGATCTTCCTGAGTTAGCGAAGCAGATGTTGATTCAGGCGGGCATCCCGGACAGGCAAATCGAGAACGTTAACATTTGCACTTACTGTATGGCAGAATCAGGTTCAAGTTATCGCTATAACACGCATTTTAATAGTGATTATCAATCACGCTTCTCGTGGATTCGACGGAAATAAAAAGGGCGTACAGAGCCAAGGCACTATAAATAAATTGGCAAATCTGTTACCCAAATTTTAACGAGGTGACTGCTTTATGGGCAGCGATTCGCCTGTTGCCTCTCGCTGCCGTTAGAGTTAATTGCCAGACATGAGGTCATGGCTATATTTGAATAATTCTGAGTCTGAACGTAATCCCAATTTTTTGAGTGCCGACTGCTTTTGGCCACTGACAGTTTTGCGACTCCGTTTAAATTTTACCGCGATTTGTGAAACACTTAACCCGTCTAAAAAACAGCGAACAACTTCAACTTCACGCGGGCTCAGAAGTTTGACCTTCTCATACATATTGCCTTTGGTGCCCAGATCGAAATTTTCTTGCAGCGCTTTTTCATTCACTACATAGAGATGTTCAACTTCGTAAGCGACTTCCTGGGAAAGATACAAGCGCCCCTGAGCGACCTGCCGAATTGCATGAATAATTTCCTGCATTTTGTGACTCTTGCCTATAAAGCCTTTTACCCCAGCACTAAGCACCATTTTGACAATGGCAGGGCTCTCCATTGAAGATGAAATTAAAATGTTTTGATCCGGATAATGATTTCTTAATTGTTTCACTAACGCTAAACCGTCTAACTCGTTCTCACCAAGTAAGAAATCAAGTACCAGCACATCAACAGTGGATTGCTTAAGTTGATTGAAAATTTCGCCGCTGGATCCCCACGTTCCGATTAGTTCTATGTCTGCTTCTTGTTTCAGACACATCTCAAATACAGTGCGGACCATAGGATGGTCATCTAGTACAGCAACACGTACTGGCTTGTTGTGGGCGTTCATCATTAAATTCCTATTGTTACAGTGAAACCACTCACCCCTATTTGATAACCACACCAATTGAAGCGTAGAAACTTCTTAGACTAAAATTCTCCGTGAGGATTTCGGCCATTGGAATAAGGAAACAGACATCTTAAATAAAAATAAAAAAATAAAAGCAACTCAGCTTTCATTTCTTATTGGCGTCATTATGTACAAACACGCCAATGCAATAACCCAACAGCCTGCTACATCTTATTTACAAATAATAACCGCCCGTTAGGAAAATCTTTACTGATTGATTTATTTATAAAACCCAACAAACAGATGCTAAATTCGCCGCATAGCTGACGAAAGAAATTCTGACGCAGAAAACAGACAAGACCACACAAGACATTTCTTAAACATGCAATTTAAGCAGCAATTTTATTGCCACAGCCTATCAATTATAATTTTTAACGCAAGAAACGCCCATCCTATAACAGTAATTTGAGAATGGTCGCAAAAAAGCCTAACAAATGAGAAAGCGCTCATAATTTCCTTAGAACTCCTTATAATCACGCCCCATTAGTTATTCAAATCTTTTAATAACTTAATTTATACTTTCCTATAAAGAGAAACCGCTGTGTATAAGCAAGTTATTTTCTCGCTGCTGTTCGTTTTTGTTAGCGTAATGCTTACGGTGCTGGACACGCATGCTGCGTTACGTCCGCTGCAATTACAGCCCGGATACGACAATGCTCAACCGATACTGCACATGCCTATTTCTGTGCAGAGGGAAATTAAGGATAAAACGGTCAAAGTCGCTATCGCCGGGAAGCCACAACCGCCTCTTTATATGGATGCAGATAGCCGACGCTTTGAGGGCATTGCAGCAGAATATCTTTCACTGTTGCAAACCATGCTGGAAATTCATCTTGAGCTTTATCATTTTGACAGCCAGGAGGAAGCGTTACGCGCAGTTAAGAACGGTGAAATGCAGCTGATGGCCCTGTATCAACCTCAGCAAACGCCAGAAGCATTACAGCTCATCGCCGGGCCGCCATGGCTGCTGGATTACAGTGTTATTGGCCAAATCACGGCAAACATGGACTCTGCCTCGAAAGATGTAGAGACGCTGGCCTGGACAGGTAGCGAAACATTAAATACTTCGTTGCTGCAGAAATTCACTGCCCTAAAATCTCAACATTATCCCAGCCAGTATGATGCCGTAGCAGCCGTAATTTACGACCAGGCTGACAAGGTATTGGGCAACGCAGCCACTTTAACCCATCTCAATCACTATTTTTTTCCGATGCCTTAACGCTTTCACGCCATGAAAACTCGGTCCCGTTGAATGTCAGTTTTGGTATCAGCCCACATTTCCCCGAGTTGGCAGAAGCAGTGAATCAAGCAATGTCGATGATTCCCTTAGCCAATCGTATGCAAATTGCTAACCGCTGGCAGCTCAATTCACGTCATGTCATGCAGAGCAATCCGCTGGGATTAACACCGGAAGAGGAGACATGGCTGCAAATGCACCCTCTATTTTGGCAACCATGACAACAGAATTAATGCCACTGATAAAACAGGAAAAAGATCAGCAGTCGCAAGGTATGGCACAAGACTTATTAAACATGCTCGCACACCAAGGAAATTTAACCTTTATCACTTCAGGGCCCACTGTTCATGATTCACGCCAGGCTCAACTGCCACGCGTTAATCCGTTAAAAATCATGGAGAAAACGGATAAAGATCCAACAATATTGACGCGTCCTTGGTTGGTTTCACATTGGGTTGTTGTCACGCGAAAGGCAATAAAAGAAAAGCAAAAGAGTGCATTATCAGGCCGTAATCGAGTTGCCGTTCTTAAAAACGAGACCACACAAGCGTGGTTAAATGAGCAATATCCTAGACTGCAGATTTTACCGATTGAAAAACCGCTTGAGGCACTTAATGATTTAAAAGCGCAGAAAATAGATGCCGTAATCTTGCCAAAAATCTTTGCGGATTATCATCTGCACAACCGTTTTTCCAACGTGCTAATTATCGAGAAAGCATTAGATGTTGAGGCTGCACGCTTCGTCATAAGCGTTGATAAAAAGCATCCTGAATTAGTGACAATTCTCGATAAAGCTTTACTGGCCACACCACCCCAAACGTTATTCAAGCTGCTGGCAGGATGGCGTCAGGCGGAAACGCCCTTATTAATCACCTCATGGCAAAATTATAAGCAAACCATTTTACTGGTAATCACTATTTCTGCCGGGTTAATGCTGCTCGTCATTCTGTGGAATTACCATTTACGTCAGGTCATTCAAAAGCGAACCCAAGCTGAAAATGCCTTGAAAAACCAGCTTAATTTTACTCACACGCTATTTAATGATTCGCCTGTTGCCATGTGTATTCGTGACAAGCAAATGCGGCTGGTTGACTGCAATAAAGCTTATCTCCGCTTTTTTAATGTTGATGAGAAAGATGTGCTAGGTAAAAAGCTTTCAGACATTGTTGATGGTCATAATGCGATGATCGACAGCATTGAACAAAGCTACCAGCAGACTTTACTCAGTGGCGAAGTGGTTATTCGCGATATTGAAGTGAACGTTGAGGAACACACTTACTCGCTCTATCACTGGACATTGCCGTTTCGCGATCGGCTTGAAGAGGTTGTGGGTGTTATTGGAGGTTGGGTTGACGTTAGTGAGCGCAATGTTTTACTTCGTGAACTGCAACTGGCAAAAGAAGAAGCTGAAAAAGCTAACCAGTCTAAAAGTGATTTTCTGGCCAGTATGAGTCATGAAATTCGCACCCCACTCCATGCCATTATCGGTCTGCTGGAAATGGAAAACCGCCAGCATCCTGAAAACCTATCAGAAAATGTAAAAGTTGCTTATGGATCCGCACGTGCGCTGCTGGCCTTGTTAGGCAACATTTTGGATCTTTCTAAAATCGAATCAGGGCTTCATCAGCCGACGTTTGAAACCGTTTATTTGCCCGATGTGGTCAATAAAATCGCAGCGCTTTTCTACGCCAAGGCGAGCAACAAAAAATTACAGCTTCTGTGCGAGATCGATGTCAATACAGGCTGGATCAAAACCGATCCGCTTATTCTCAATCAAATTCTGTCCAATTTATTAAGTAATGCGATTAAGTTCACCGATCAAGGTGCGGTCAGCATCGTGCTAATACAGGGTATTGACGAAGAAGCCGGCTACGGTGAATTTGTCGTTGAAGTCAGTGACAGTGGCTGTGGGTTAACCGAAGAGCAGCGACAGGCGATTTTTGAGCCCTTTGTTCAGGTTGGATCGCGTCAGCAGCAGCAACTGGGAACCGGATTAGGCTTGAGTATTTGTCGCCATCTGGCCGACCTGCTGAACGGAGAGCTTCGCGTGGAGAGCGAACCAGGGGAAGGATCCGTTTTTCTTTCGCCTTTCGCGCTTCGCATAGCCAGCCCTCAGAATTTGTTTTCCATCCTGTCGACGCGTCGCCTCATCCAGAACAGTTATCGATTTTGATCATTGACGATCATGCACCAAATCGTCTGTTGCTGGGTAAGCAACTGGAATACGCCGGTCATCAAGTCATGGTGACTGAAAGTGCCTCGCAGGCGTTAGCCGTGTGGAATGAAGATCCGCAGCGCTTTGACTTGATCATTACCGATTGCAATATGCCCGGCATGAATGGATTCGAATTTGCCCGCGCCTTACGTAAAGAAGAAGCTGAACGCGGCTTAATGCCCGCTACGCTTTATGGGTTAACTGCATCGGCTGAACGCCAAACCATCCAGCGCTGCCTTGACGCCGGTATGGATGATTGCTTATTCAAGCCGTTGGATTTGGGAGCGCTGCAAAATTATCTTACTCGGTGCACCCATAAACGTTCAGGTGAACCCGCGTCAAAACAGTTAATTTCACCACTGGTGAAAGCACCAAGAGAGGCAAACTACACACCCTTTTCTCTCCTCTGCTGACACAACTTGCTGAAAAAGATCCTGCCGGATACCTAATGATGCTGCAAAGTATTCAAACCAGCCATGCAACGTTGCTGAAGGCGATACAACAATCCACCGATCGCGATACGCTCTCAGAGTTAGGCCATAAGCTAAAAGGCGGCGCACAAATACTTAATGCTACCGTGCTTGAACAATTGGGGCGTGAGCTGGAAAACAATCGTACAAACGAGGTTGCGTTAGCGCCATTAATTGAAAAGATTACGAATGAAATTAAAAATATCGATCAACAACTGATTAATTCTCAAGGGTGATGCAACTGAGTTAGTTGTAAAATAATAATTTTTTATCGGGACGTTTCTCGATTCATAAAATTAAACTCAAGGAGATAATATTTTAAAAATATATAATCCCTGGCATCCCTGATCGTGCCAGCGGAAAGGGGAAGTTATGTTTAATGCAAAAATACTCATCGTCGATGAGCATCGCTTAGTTTCATCGGGTATCCAGGCCCTATTATTAATGTCTGGCTTTAAGTATGTCGATGTTGTGAATACTGTTAACGATGGGATAAACGAAGTAACCCATCATCACGTTGATATTGTGATTCTTGATCCTGAGTTTAAACATAATAATGGTATTGCCTTTTTACGCGACATTGTAAAATCAAAGCGATACATTAAAATAATCTTGTTAAGTCAAAGCAGTAATGAAAACTTGATTATGCAATCTGTTCTCAACGGTACTAATGGCTTTGTCTCAAAACATGAGCACATCCAAACACTGATTGCGGCCATTAGTTGTGTCTATAACTGCGTAGACTACTTACCGGTTGAACTGGTTAAACGTAAAAAAGATTATTTAGGTGAACAACATTTACTGTCAAAGTTAACCACACGGGAAATGTTGATTCTTCGCCAACTGGCCATGGGGAAAAGTAATAAAATGATTGCGGGTGAACTGGGTTTACACAACAAAACCGTCAGTACCTATAAAACAAAGATATTCCAAAAACTTGAAACTAAAAACTTGGTGGAAATTATCGAGCTGGCTCGCAGGAATGGAACCTGTTAGGTCATTAATTGAGACAGGTCTTGCTGAATATTATCAGTTCACAGATTATCATAAATCATACTGATTTATTTCAGTATTAAAAACCAGGTTATATTGAAAACAGGAATTCATTACAAACAGAGCTAATCTTATTAGCCGGTCTTCATGCTTTTACAGGGTTCTGAGTATCTTCCCGTGCCTGTACGACAGAAATCCACTTCTGTCGCCTGCGACTCAGAACCCTGCTCTTTTTTGATATCTCTCACAACCTCATATCGTCGCCCTGTTGTTTAATACAGAACTCGCTAAAGTAAACTCATCCGACCACTTATTTGAGAGTGATGATGACTGAGCGCAATGCATCTTATCCCGCATTATTTTCTCCACTGGATTTAGGCTTTACCCAGCTAAAAAACCGTTTCCTGATGGGTTCAATGCATACCGGGTTGGAAGAACATGCTGAAGGTGCGGCTCGGCTAGCTGCATTTTATGCCGAGCGTGCACGCGAAGGTGTTGCGCTGATTGTCACCGGCGGCATTTCACCCAATGCACAGGGGTTGGCATGGCACATGGCGCCCTGCTGACTCGTGAAGATCAATGCGCCTGGCATCAGCAAATAACCGAAGCTGTTCATCAACATGACGGGAAGATTGCCCTACAGATCTTGCATACGGGCCGCTACAGCTATCAAAAAGATTTGGTGGCCCCCTCTGCTCTTCAGGCTCCTATCAATGCCTTTACCCCCAAAGCGATGAGCGATTCAGAAATTATGCAAACCATTGCAGATTTTGCCCAGTGCGCGCGCCTCGCCCAACAAGCGGGCTATGACGGTGTGGAAATCATGGGTTCGGAAGGCTATCTAATAAATCAGTTTTTGGTTAAACACACCAATCAACGGGACGATCGCTGGGGCGGCGATTTCAATCAGCGCATGCAGTTCGCACTCGCTATCACACGTGCAGTCCGCCAGGCAACCGGCGACAGATTTATCATTATTTTTCGTCTGTCGATGCTCGATCTTATTCATCAAGGCAGCTCTCTGGAAGAGACGTTATTACTGGCCCATGAACTTGAGCAGTGCGGCGTGACACTCTTCAATACCGGTATCGGCTGGCATGAAGCACGTATTCCCACCATTGCTACTTGTGTACCGCGGGCCGCTTTTGCCTGGGTGACCAAGCGTCTGCGCGCCCATGTTTCTGTACCGGTGATCACCACCAACCGTATTAATCATCCTGACGTCGCTGAACAACTTTTGCAGGATGGCTGCGCGGATATGATCTCGATGGCGCGCCCGTTTCTCGCTGATGCCGCCTTTGTCAGCAAAGCACAGCGCGGCGAACCTGACAGCATTAATAGCTGCATTGCCTGTAATCAAGCCTGTCTCGATCAAATCTTTGTCGGGAAAGTAACTTCTTGCCTGGTGAATCCACGTGCCTGTCATGAAACACTGATGCCCGTGCTTGCCAGCGAAGCGCCGAAAAACCTCGCCGTTGTAGGCGCGGGTCCCGCAGGCATGGCGTTTGCTTTACAGGCGGCACAGCGTGGTCATCAAATCACCCTTTATGAAGCCGCATCTGAAATCGGTGGGCAGTTCAATATCGCTCGCCAAATCCCTGGTAAAGAAGAATTCAATGAAACGCTGCGCTATTTCAGCCACCAATTAGCTGCGGCGGGTGTAACAATAAAAACTGCCTGTCGAGCGGATATCGCGCTGTTAAAGGATGCTGATGAAGTGATTTTAGCGAGTGGTATAAAGCCGCGTACGCCGCTAATTCCAGGCATTAATCATCCTAAAGTGCTCACTTATCTTGATGTCATTCAGGATAAAAAACGGGTCGGAAACCGTGTTGCGATTATTGGCGCAGGCGGGATTGGTTTTGATACCGCAGAATATTTATCGAAACCCAACGGTGAAGAGTCCTTGAATACCTTTTTTGCCGAGTGGGGAATTGACCGCAGCCTGACGCAACGCGGCGGACTGACCGCTCCGCATCCGCATCCGTCAACGCGTCAAATCTGGCTGTTACAGCGTAAAGCGGGTAAACCCGGTGCAACACTGGCGAAAACCACGGGTTGGATCCATCGTGCCAGCCTGCAATCTCGCGGCGTACAGATGTGGGGCGGCGTTGAATATCTATTGATTGATGATGATGGTCTGCATATTCGGCGAGAGGGAGAAGTGGTGCTGTTACCCGTTGATAATGTCATTATTTGCGCTGGGCAAGAGCCGCAGCGCGAGCTGGAAGCTGCGCTGCGTGAAAGTGGGAAAACGGTAAGACTGATTGGCGGTGCCGATGTAGCAATGGAGTTAGATGCGCGACGCGCCATTGCACAGGCAACGCAACTGGCATTAACAATCTAAAATTTAACGCATTTTTACCGCACGCAAGATAACGAACTTTTGATTCGATGCCACCAGCGTGCAGTTGCCAAACAGCTTTTTCAACTTATGGTGATAATCGAGGTGGCGGTTACCGACAATGCGCAATTCGCCGCCATATTGCAGGCAACGTTTGGCATCACGGAACATTTGCCATGCCAGATGATCGGTAACGGCGTGCTGCTGATGAAACGGCGGATTGCACAACACCGCATGTAAACGGTCAGAAGGATATCCGCTCAACACGTTATTCACGCGGAACTGGCAACGCGCCAGATCGTCTGGACGATTGATCTCTACGTTCAGGCGGCTGGATTCAACCGCCATGTAGGACTCATCCAGGAAATGCACTTCAGCCTGCGGGTTGCGTTCCAACGCCATCAACCCAATCACACCGTTGCCGCAACCTAAATCAACAATTTCACCTTCAATGTTCTCAGGCAGATGCTGCACAAACAGTCGCGCACCAATATCCAAAGAGGATCGGGAAAAGACGTTAGCATGGTTGTGGATCTGGTAAGGCGTATCATCCAGCGGCCAAACGGTCGTGAGCGGTTGCTCACGCAAAGCGGGCTGAGTAAAGGTGCTGTAAATCACTCGCGCTTTTTTCCACGCCAGCGAAGTTTTGGTTTCACCAATGATCTGCTCAAACAATTGCAGCGTCGAATTGTGAATTTCCTTGGCACGCGCGGCAGCCAGAATTACCGTTTCCGCGGTGATTACCTGACGTATTGCACGCAGCTGCTGCTCTAGCAAGGCCAGCGTTTTAGGTACCTTAATCAGTACCGCCGCTGGCGCGGCAGGCAATGTCGCAAGGCTATCAAGGAAATGGACTTCACCATCATCAAGTTCATTAAGAATCAGGTTTTGACGCGTCGCCTGCTGGCTTAGCCATGAATCACTGATATGCCAAACCGGACGGGGATTCAGCGCACATGTCAGCGCACCGAAGCTGTCGTTAAATACCAGTATCGGACCTTCTGGCAGCGCCTGCTGCAAAAGGTATTCATCAGCCGCATCCCAGGCTTGTAACGGACTTTCGTCACGCATCTGCGGGAAACGATGCAGGATCAGTGTGCGATCGTTCAGTTCAAGTTGGCTCATGAATTCTCCGGCATGGTACACTTTGGTTGATTTTCGCCCCAAAAAGGGGGCGCAGTATACTGTCTTTCACCGGGAATCCCTAATGTCCTCACTGATCTACCTTCAGGGTTATCCTGAGCCCATTCTTGAGCAGGTTCATACGTTGATTGAACATCAGCGTTTAGGGACATTTCTGCAAGAACGGTATCCCGATACGCACAATGTTATCAGCGATAAAGCCCTGTATGACTTTACGCAATCGCTTAAAAACCGCTTTATGCGAAATGCACCGCCCATCAGTAAAGTCATTTGGGATAACAAAATTAAAGTGATGAAGCATGCATTGGGTTTACATACCGCCATTTCTCGCGTGCAGGGCGGCAACCTTAAAGCCAAGGCGGAAATCCGTATTTCCACCTTCTTTCGTATGGCGCCCGAACCTTTTCTGCGCATGATTGTGGTTCACGAGCTGGCGCATCTTAAAGAGAAAGAGCACGACAAAGCTTTTTATCAGCTCTGTTGTCACATGGAGCCAGATTACCACCAGCTCGAATTTGACGCTCGCCTGTGGATGACCGATCAAGCCATGCGCGGTAACGCCGCTTAAAGAAACTCCTGCGCTTTCTGAATCAGACTGGTTTTGGTTAGCGCCCCCAGGAAGCGGCGTTCGTGTGGATTATTGAGCACCGGCAAGCGCTCCAGCGTCACCAGCGCGAAGGCTTCCCAGCCTTCTCGCATACTTTGATTCTGATAAACGCAGGGGAAGTTGTCATCCATCACCTGCTGTACCGGCGAATCCAGCGTAATTTCCTGTGCCAGCACTTTGCGCGATATTTCGTGAATCGATACCACGCCAAGAAACGCGCCCTCGTCATTAATCACATAGACATAACGCTCACGCTTTAGCGAGCTCACGGCCAGCGCTTGCCCAACTGACTCTTGGGGTTTCAGGGCCGCGCCAGGTATGATCAGCTCAGCCACTCGCATATTATCAAAGTCATATTTGGCTTCTGAACGGTTGAAATGATTGCTCACGACCGGATAGGTACTGGCGGATTGCAGGCGATAAACCACCATCGATGCCAACACTGCCGCAATCATCAGCGGGAACAGCAAGCTGCTGTTGAGCGTCATCTCCAGCACCATTAATATCGCCATGAGCGGCGCCTGACTAACCGCAGCCAGCACCGCCGCCATACCAATTGCGGCATACAACAAGCTATTACCAAGGGGCAAATGCAACGCCAGTCCGCACGTCGCCAACACCACACCTAACAACGCGCCAATCAACAGCGATGGCGTAAATAGCCCCCTACCGCATTTGATCCCACCGACAAACTGGTCGCCAGCGTTTTCAATACCAGCAGCAACAGCAATCCTGGCAACAGATAATTTCCCGCCATGACTTTAACGATGACTTCATATCCGTTACCCAAAATATCGGTTGAGACGATCGCCAGTAAACCCACCGCAAAACCCCTGCGCCTAGCCGCAGCGGCAGCGAGCTAACACGGCTAAACAACTTTTTGCTGCGCGCAATCAACGTGATCAACAGCCAACCTGCCAGCCCGGCGCAGAGACCGATAATCACCGTCATGAATAAACTACTGGCGTCCATGTGGAAGTTAACATCAGCCAGCGGGTAAAGCGCGCTGCGAAAACCCAGCGTCCACATTGTCATGACCGCGACGGCAGAAGAGATAATGAGTGGGATAAGGCGCTGAAGCGCTGAAATACCAAAGGCGATCTCAGCCACAAAAATCGCCGATGCCAGCGGGGCGTGATAAACCGAAGAGAGGCCAGCCGCAGCGGCCATTGCCACTACATCACTGTTTTTGAGGTTCAGCGAGGCGGGCAAAAATTTCCCTATCATGCTGCCGCACAGCGCTGAAAGCTGCACCATCGGCCCTTCTTTACCGATAGAAGCGCCGCTGCCGATACTGGCAATCGAGGATAACGCCCGAAACAGCGACGTTTTCGTCGGCACCGCATCAAGCCGTGCGTTAATCACTTCGAGATAATCAGTTTTAAGCGTTTGCTGCTGCTCAATGTTCACGGCATAACGCAAGAAAAACCCTGCCAGCAATCCACCTGCACCCACCAGCAGCGGCCAGAGGATCCACGGCCAGACATGCATCGCCTCGGTAATTTCACTACTGCTACCAAAAAGCAGATGATTAATCAGCTCAATAATGCCGCGAAAAGCCAGCGTAACCAGTGATGCAGCGAAGCCGACCGGAATGGCAATTAACAAAGTGGTCCAGTTTAGTGCGTGTTTACTTCCTTTCACCTGCGCCTCTTCTTTCTGCCATAAACCGTTGCTTGATCATAATATTGGAATGCGGATCGCAGGATCAAATTCACATTGGTCGTCTGCGTTGCGTGACACGTGGGACATGCTACTCTGCCGCTTTACCTCTGCAGGAGAACCATCGTGATTCGTTTTGCCATTGTGGGAACCAACTGGATTACTCGCCAGTTCATTGATGCCGCTCATGAGAGCGGAAGCATGAAACTCAGCGCGGTCTATTCGCGCAGCCAGCAGCAGGCAGACGCATTTATTGAAGATTATCCCTGCAACCAGACGTTTACCTCACTGGAGGCGCTGGCAGCCTGCGCGGATATTGACGCCGTTTATATCGCCAGCCCTAATGCGCTGCATTGCGAACAAGCATTGCTGTTTCTCTCGCACGGCAAACATGTGATTTGCGAAAAACCGTTGGCTTCTAATCTCAAAGAAGTTGAAGCGATGATCGCCTGCGCGCGTGAGAATCAGGTAATCCTGTTTGAAGCCTTCAAAACCGCCAGCTTACCTAACTTTTTGCAGCTGCAACAGGCGCTGCCGCAGTTGGGGAAATTGCGTAAAGCGCTGCTCAATTATTGTCAGTATTCCTCGCGCTACCCACGCTATCTCAACGGCGAAAATCCTAATACCTTTGATCCGCGTTGGTCCAACGGTTCAATTATGGATATTGGCTATTACTGCTTAGCCAGCGCCATCACGTTGTGGGGTGAACCGAAAAAGTTCAGGCACAGGCCACCTTACTGGATACCGGCGTCGACGCACATGGCGTCGTGGTTTTGGATTATGGTGATTTTGACGTAACTATTTTGCACTCCAAAGTCAGCGATTCCGCCCTTCCCAGCGAAATTCAAGGTGAAGCGGGTGCGTTAGTCATTCAGAAAGTCTCCGAATGTCAGCAAATTAGCTTTATTCCGCGCGGTGGCGATAAACAAGACCTGACTCAGCCGCAGCACATTAATACGATGCTTTATGAGGCTGAAGCCTTTGTGCGTCTGGTTGAACAACGTCAGGTTGATCATCCTGCGCTGGAAATTTCACGCATTACTGCCGCACTACTGACTCAAATTCGTCAGCAAACCGGGGTGATATTTCCAGCCGATCAGGGTGGAGTGTAAATATTTCTAAATATGACTGGCCGCGATTGCTTCCTGTCCGTGAAATCCGTACTTTACGGTTTGCAAAGGGGAGTAACTTGTAAGCTGATTGATCGTCATTACGGTGCGCAAGCATCCGGTCATCAGGCAACCTGGAATAACATTCTGTGTTGTAAGTGAGACCTTGCCGGAAGGCGAGGTTTGCTTACATCAAAATAAGCGGCTGATGTCTTCTGACTTCAGCCTTTTTTATTTCTAAACAGGATACGATTATGCAAACTGTAGGAACGCCATTGCTTTGGGGCAGTTTTGCAGTGGTTGTGCTCATCATGCTGGCGATCGATCTCTTATTGCAGGGACGTCGTGGCGCACAAACCATGTCATTTAAACAAGCTGCCATTTGGTCGTTGATCTGGATTTCCGTCTCGCTGCTGTTTAGCGCCGCCTTTTGGTGGTATCTCGAAGGAAGCGCAGGTCGCGAAGTCGCGAATACACAAACCCTCGCCTTCCTGACCGGTTATGTGCTTGAAAAAGCGCTGGCGGTCGATAACGTGTTCGTCTGGCTGATGCTGTTTAGCTACTTCTCTATTCCCGCCAACCTGCAACGCCGAGTGCTGATTTACGGTGTGTTAGGTGCCATCGTTCTGCGTACTATCATGATTTTTGCGGGCAGCTGGCTGGTTACGCAGTTCAGCTGGATCCTTTACGTCTTCGGTGCGTTCTTGCTGTTTACAGGCTTGAAAATGGCGTTTGCAAAAGAAGATGAAGGTGGCGTCGGAGAGAAGCCGGTGGTGCGTTGGTTACGCAGTCATCTGCGTATGACAGATTCGCTGGAAGGTGAAAAATTCTTCACCCGTAAAAATGGGGTACTGTTCGCAACGCCATTGCTGCTGGTGTTGATTATGGTTGAGCTGAGCGACGTCATCTTCGCGGTCGACAGTATCCCGGCCATCTTTGCTGTTACTACCGATCCGTTTATTGTTTTAACGTCTAACCTGTTTGCGATTTTGGGCCTGCGCGCCATGTACTTCCTGTTAGCGAACGTGGCGGAACGCTTCTCGATGCTGAAATATGGCCTGGCGATCGTGCTGGTCTTCATCGGTATTAAAATGTTGATTATTGATCTTTACCATATCCCAGTGGGCATCTCGTTAGGTGTGATTGGCGCTATTCTCGCCTCAACGCTGCTGGTTAACGTCTGGGTTAACCACAGAAACGACCAAAAGAAAATCTCGAAATAATTATCTACAGGGGCAGCTTCTGCCCCTGTTTTATTTTGCATCAGCAAAATCAGTCATTCCTTATCTCTGTCACACTTCCTTTATCCAGCATAATAAAAATTCGACATGGCCCACATTGGCGGAATTATCTCTTTTCTCAACAGATCTTTTCCTTATACTCCGCCGGGCAAACCGTTTTGGCCGCAGGATAGATCGCGACTAAAGCTACATCCCGCGACAAATACAGAAAAAACTATGCAGAAAACACTCTCCGCACGTCTGGCCGCACTGTTCGCAGGAAGCCTGGTAAAACAAATCATGATCGGGCTGATTGCCGGTATTGCTCTGGCCTGGTTCTCACATGATGCCGCTTTAGCCGTTGGTCTATTGGGCGATCTGTTCGTTAACGCATTGAAGGCCGTAGCGCCTTTACTCGTATTGGTGCTGGTCATTTCATCAATTGCGAACCATAAGCAGGGCCAAAAAAGCAACATCAGGCCCATCGTCATGCTTTATCTGCTCAGCACCTTTTTTGCCGCTGTTGTCGCCGTGATATTCAGTCATTTGATGCCACAAACGCTGACGCTGGCGGTAGGCACCACCGAAATTACGCCGCCATCAGGCATTACTGAAGTGCTGCGCGGTCTGCTGATGAGCATGGTAGCTAACCCGATTACGGCGTTAATGAACGCCAACTATATTGGCATTTTAGTCTGGGCGATCGGTTTAGGACTGGCTTTCCGTCACAGCCAGCCCAGCACGCGTGCGTTTTTAAATGATGCATCGAACGCAGCAACCTGGCTGGTGCGCTGTGTGATTCGCTGCGCGCCGATCGGTATTTTTGGTTTGGTTGCGTCGATTCTGGCATCCACCGGTTTCGGTGCGCTGTGGCAATACGCGCATCTGCTGACGCTGCTGATTGGCTGTATGGTGCTGATGGCATTAGTCGTCAATCCCCTGCTGGTTTACAGCAAAATCCGCCGTAATCCTTATCCGCTGGTGTTTACCTGCCTGCGTGAAAGTGGCGTAACCGCCTTTTTCACCCGCAGCTCTGCGGCCAACATTCCGGTCAACATGGCTATCGCCAAACGCCTGGGTTTGGATGAAGATACCTATTCAATATCCATTCCGCTGGGCGCCACAATCAGCATGGCGGGCGCATCAATCACCATTACCGTGCTAACGCTGGCGGCGGTGCATACATTAGGTATTAGCGTGGATGTACCCACCGCGATTCTGTTGAG
Organism: Candidatus Pantoea bituminis; assembly: GCF_018842675.1. Classification (NCBI taxonomy): domain Bacteria; kingdom Pseudomonadati; phylum Pseudomonadota; class Gammaproteobacteria; order Enterobacterales; family Erwiniaceae; genus Pantoea; species Candidatus Pantoea bituminis. The sequence continues at coordinate 396,681 of NZ_JAGTWO010000004.1, read as the reverse complement.
TCTGGTGGCATCATTGTGTGCGTGCGGTGCGTCGGGCGTGGCGGGTGGTTCACTGCTGCTGATTCCTGTTGCCTGCAATATGTTTGGTATTCCCAACGATTTGGCCATGCAGGTTGTTGCCGTAGGTTTCATCATCGGCGTGCTGCAGGATTCTGCCGAAACGGCGTTGAACTCCTCAACGGATATTTTATTTACCGCGGCCGTTTGTCAGTCTGAAGCGGAGCGCGCGCCAAGTCGCGCTTAAAACAGATGGCGGCCTACTCAGGCCGCCATTTTTATACGCTTTATAGCGTGACGCCGCTTTTAAAAATCGCCAATTCCCTGAAATCATTCTTCTCATTATTTGTCGCCTGACCATTCGCAATGGTTACGATGGTATCGACAAAATCTGCCAGCATCTCATCCATGCTCATGCCGTGGATCAACCGTCCGGCATCAAAATCTATCCAGTGTGGTTTTTTCTCAGCCAACGGCGTATTGGTTGCGAGTTTGACGGTAGGCACAAATCCTCCGTAAGGCGTGCCGCGTCCGGTGCTGAACAACACCATATGACATCCTGCTCCGGCCAGCGCGCTGGTGGCAACGGCGTCATTACCCGGCGCGCTCAGCAGATTCAGACCCGGCGTTTTCAGTCGCTCGCCATATTTCAAGACATCAACAACCTGGCTTTGCCCCGCCTTTTGCGTACAACCCAGCGACTTCTCCTCCAGCGTGGTGATGCCGCCCGCTTTGTTGCCAGGAGAAGGGTTCTCATAAATCGGCTGTTGGTGATCAATAAAGTACTGCTTGAAATCGTTGATCATCGCCACGGTTTTATCAAAAGTGCTTTCATCGCGGCAGCGGCTCATCAAAATGCGCTCTGCACCAAACATTTCCGGTACTTCCGTTAACACTGTCGTGCCGCCGTTGGCGATCATCTGATCGGAGAAACGTCCCAGCAGCGGGTTGGCTGTAATACCCGAAAAGCCGTCAGAGCCGCCACATTCCAAACCGAACTTAAGCTCGCTGAGTTTGCCTGGCTCACGTTGGTCGTGACGCATTTTTTCATACAATGCATGCAAACGCTCAAGGCCGGCCTCCACTTCATCGTCATGTTGCTGGCAAACCATAAACTCTACGCGATCGCTTTCAAAACTGCCCAACGTGTCACGAAACGCATCAACCTGATTGTTTTCACAACCAAGGCCAATCACTAATACCGCGCCCGCATTGGGGTGCCGCACCATATTTTGCAGCATGGTGCGCGTATTGTCGTGATCCTGTCCCAGCTGTGAACAGCCAAAGGTATGGCTGAACAGGAACGCACCATCAATATCCGCGGCGTCCTGCGTTTCCTTCAGAAAACGTTGCAGGATTTGACGCGCAATGCCGTTGACGCAGCCGACGGTTGGCAATATCCATAACTCATTACGAATGCCAACGTCACCGTTGGCGCGGCGATAAATCTGTACTTCGCGGTCGCCCGGCTGAGGCGGCACATCAACGAATTCAGGTTGATATTCATACTCATCCAAATCGCTGAGGTTGGTACGCGAATTTTGTGAATGGATCACTTCGCCTTCGGCGATTGGCTGGGTAGCATGACCAATCGGCAGTCCATATTTGATCACTAAATCGCGCTGCGCGATGGGTTGCAGCGCAAACTTGTGTCCTCGTCCAACCTCTTGTTGCAGCGTTACCGCCACATCAGACAATTCAACGGTGCTGCCTGCTTCTAAGTCGCGCAACGCCACGGCAACATTGTCGCGCGAATGAATTTTAATTGCGTCTTGCATAGCGTTATCTCAGTTGGCTCAGCGCCTCACGCATCCCGTGAACGATGATGTTTTGCAGGTGTTGGGTAACCGCTGCGGTCAATCCCGGTTGCAGGGTTAAATCTTCTCCCCAGTGCTGCGCATTGCTTAAAACGTTGCGCACCAGTTGTTCCGGAGAAATTTCATCCGCTTTCAATGCGGTCCAGCCTTCAGCGAAGCATTGCAGCCATTGCGTGTCGTCTTGCAACGGCCAGCTTTTCTCTTCTGACTCGCCGCGATAAAAAGCGATTAACGCAGCAAATGCGAAGGTCAACCGTGGCGGCCAGTTGCCGGTTTGCTGATGCGATGTCAGCAGCGGCGTCAGGAGGCGCGTACGGAATTTAGTCATGCTATTCAGGGCAATCGACAGCAAAGCATGGCGGATAAAAGGATTACGGAAGCGACGCTGTACCGCATCGGCAAAGGTGTGCAGCTCGTCACTCGGCAGATCCAGTGTCGGGATCACTTCATCGCGCAGCAGGCGATCAACAAAGCCCGCAATTGCGGCATCGTCCATCGCTTCGCCCACGCTTTCTAACCCGGCCAGATACGCCACCGGCACCATAGCGGTGTGAGCGCCATTCAGGATCGCCACTTTTTGTGCTTTGTAGGGCGCGATGTCTTCAACTCTGCGCACCTGCGGGCGAGCACATCCAGTTTAAGCTCATCAACCAGCGCGGCGGGGCCTTGAATCACAAACTGGTAATAGACTTCACCCGCAACCAGATAGCGATCTTCATAACCTAGCTCAGCTTCAATTTGCGCACTTTCCTGCGGAAAACCGGTCACGATGCGATCCACTAGCGTGTTGTAGAATGCACAATGGTCGCTGACCCACGCTTTAAATTCTGACGAAAGCTGCCAGTGATCGGCATAGCGCAACACCGTTTCACGCAGCATGTCGCCGTTGTGGTCGATCAATTCGCACGGCACGATTAACCAGCCTTTATCGCTCGCACCGCTGAAATGGTTGAAGCGCGCCCACAGCAGCTGAGTGAGCTTGCCAGGAAAGCTGGAGGCGGGTTGATCGGTTAACGTATCCGACTCGACAAACGCGATACCCGCTTCGGTGGTATTGGAGAACACGAAACGCATCTGCGCATTTTCAGCTAATGCCAAAAAATCGTCGTACTGCTTGTAAGGCTGGATTTCGCGATTCAGGCTACGAATCAGGCGTGTTTCACTGACCTGTTCGCCCTGCTCGTTGAGGCCACGAATCAGCGTGGTGTAAAGACCCTCCTGCTGATTCAGGCTGTCGCTGACTTCACGGTTGCGCGGCCGCACCACAACAATCCCCGCATCGGTGCCGTGATGCTCATTCAGCCAGTCGATTTGCCAGTCGATAAAAGCACGCAGAAAGTTACCTTCACCGAATTGAATCACGCGATCGCTATAGCGGGCGCCGGGAAAATCGTTACGATTCAGCCGCTGCATAATCATGCTCCTAACTCAATGCCGAAATAGTCGCGGGCATTGTTGAAGCAGATGTTCTGCACCATTTGGCCTAACAACGCTTCATCTTCCGGCGCTTCGCCCCGCTCAACCCAATTTCCTATCATCTGGCACAGCAGGCGGCGGAAATATTCATGACGCGTATATGAGAGGAAGCTGCGACTGTCGGTCAACATGCCGACAAAGCGGCTTAACAAACCAATTTGCGCGAGTTGTGTCATTTGACGCTGCATACCATCGAGCTGATCGTTAAACCACCAAGCCGATCCAAACTGCATTTTTCCTGCTTCGCCTTCACCCTGGAAATTGCCCGCCATGGTGGCCAGCACTTCGTTGTCGCGTGGATTCAGGCAATAAAGAATGGTTTTTGGCAACGCGTTATGGAGATTTTGCGCACCTAACAAACGCGCCAGCGGTTCAGCCACTGGATGGTCGTTAATAGAGTCAAAACCCACATCCGGGCCAAGCAATTCAAATTGACGTTGATTGGTGTTACGCAGCGCACCAATATGATATTGCTGCACCCAATTGCGACGTGCATATTCGCCGCCCAGCCAGACCAGCACCGCTGTTTTGAACTGTGCAATCTCCTGTGGATTTGGAGCTGTACCCTGCAGGCGACGCGATAAAATGGCATCCAGCGTGGCTTCATCTGCCTCGGCGTAACAAACTACATCTAAAGCATGATCGGAGACTTTGCAGCCATGTGCGGCAAAGTAATCAAGGCGCTTGCTCAACGCACGCAGTAAGTCATCAAAACGCTGCACGTTAACGTCAGCAATGCGCTCCAGCTTCTGAACCCACGGTAAAAATGTCTCGGCTTCAATATTGAACGCTTTATCGGGTCGCCAGCTCGGCAGCACTTTGACATCAAAACTGGCGTCATCGGCGAGTGCGCGATGATGGGACAGATCGTCGAGTGGATCGTCGGTAGTGCCAACCATTTTTACATTCATCTGCTTCATGATGCCGCGTGTTGTGAATTCATCCTGCGCCAGCAAATCATTACAGCGATGCCAAATAGTGTCGGCGGTTTTCTCAGAAAGCAGCGTGCCGGTGATACCGAAGGGGCGACGTAATTCGAGGTGAGTCCAGTGATAGAGTGGATTACCAATGGTGTGCGGCACGGTACGCGCCCAGGCATTGAATTTTTCATGATCGCTGGCTTCACCAGTACAAAATGACTCTGGCACACCGTTGGCTCGCATCGCTCGCCATTTGTAGTGGTCCCCTTTCAGCCAGATATCGTACAGATTAGCGAAGCGATAGTTTTCAGCAATCTGCTGCGGTGGCAAGTGGCAGTGATAATCGAAAATTGGCTGATCCTTCGCGTAATCGTGATAAAGCCGACGAGCGAATTCGGTATCCAGCAAAAAATCCTCGGTCATAAAACGCGACATGCTTACTTCCTCTTAGGCTGAACCTTTCATGGCTCAAAGTTATCATACCAATTTTAGCCAACAGCAGAATTCTTTGCGATCACGCTCACATAAACGGCAGTAAATAGCCGGGCTTATGGACGCTTCTGTCGCCGGCAGCAGGCTAAATGGCTGTCTTGACGTAGGTTTAAAGTATCCCACAGGCCTGAAAGGGTTTTTGTGATGGCTCTCAACTTTTAAAGTTGTATAACAAGTTAGGCTCTCGCTCCGTCATTCGTTGTTCAGCGAATGCACTTAAAAGGCAAGGTAAACAAAGGTCGCTAATACGACCTGCGGGCGTGAGCAGAGCTGTATCACGGGTTGTCCCGCTCCAGATAACAACAGCGGCAAGACCGCATACATAACTGGAAGAGGTAGAGAATGCGTAAGATCAAAGGGCTACGCTGGTACATGATCGGCCTCGTTACATTGGGCACGGTACTGGGCTATCTGACAAGAAACACCATCGCAGTGGCAGCACCGACGCTGCAAACTGAATTACATATCACCACTCAACAATACTCCTACATCATCGCCGCTTATTCGGCTTGTTATACCCTGATGCAACCTGTCGCTGGCTATGTATTGGATTTACTCGGCACAAAAATTGGCTACGCGGTATTTGCCGTCATGTGGGCAATTTTCTGCGCCGCCACCGCCATGGCGGGCAGCTGGGGCGGATTAGCTCTGGCACGTGGCGCGGTAGGCGCGGCGGAGGCCGCCATGATTCCTGCGGGACTTAAAGCCAGCAGCGAATGGTTTCCTGCTAAGGAGCGCTCGGTCGCGGTAGGCTATTTCAACGTGGGTTCTTCGATTGGCGCCATGCTGGCACCGCCGTTGGTCGTGTGGGCGATCATGGCGCACAGCTGGCAAATGGCGTTTATTATCACCGGCGTTTTAAGCATGGTCTGGGCGCTCTGCTGGCTGGTATTTTATAAACATCCCAAACAACAAACCAAACTCAGCGCAGAAGAGCGTGATTACATTCTTTCAGGCCAAGAGGCGCAGCATCAAACCGGCAATGACCGCAAAATGTCTGCGATGCAGATTGTGCGTAACCGCCAGTTCTGGGGCATCGCGCTGCCGCGTTTTCTTGCTGAGCCGGCATGGGGAACCTTTAATGCCTGGATCCCGCTGTTTATGTTCAAAGCCTACGGTTTCAATTTGAAAGAGATCGCACTCTTTGCCTGGATGCCGATGTTGTTCGCTGATTTTGGCTGCATTCTTGGTGGCTATTTGCCACCGCTGTTTCAGCGCTGGTTTGGTGTAAATCTGATCGTGTCACGTAAATTAGTGGTTACGATGGGCGCGGTACTGATGATTGGCCCAGGAACCATTGGTTTATTCACCAGTCCTTATGCAGCCATTGCGCTGCTGTGTGTCGGCGGTTTTGCACACCAGGCTCTTTCAGGCGCGTTAATCACGCTTTCTTCAGACGTATTTGGCCGTAATGAAGTCGCCACGGCTAACGGATTAACCGGTATGGCAGCCTGGACTGCCAGCACGATGTTTGCCCTGGTGGTGGGTGCGCTGGCAGATACGCTGGGCTTTAGCCCGCTGTTTGCCGCGCTGGCAGTCTTTGATTTGTTGGGTGCAATTGTGATCTGGACGGTGTTGAAAAATAAACCGGTCTCAGAACTTGAGCAGAAGGTGCGCGCACCCGCCATTGCAACCGCTCGCAGTTAATCCCTCGGGTGGGCTGAGCGGGTTAACGCCAGCCCAACCCACCCATTTCCTCGCCCGACGCTAAGTGGTATAACAACTTACCCGTTTGTCATTCTGGACTTTGCCATGGACATCATCGAATCCCGCCGTCTTTATCAACAACTGGCCAGCGAATTAAAAAGCCGGATTGAAAACGGGAGTTACTCCATCGGTGATAAATTGCCTGCCGAACGCCTGATAGCAGAAGAGATGGAAGTCAGCCGCACCGTGGTGCGTGAAGCCATTATCATGCTAGAAGTTGAAGGCTATGTTGAGGTGCGCAAAGGTTCAGGCATTCACGTTATCGCCAGTCAACAGCAGAATCGGGTAGCAACATCCAGCCAGCTGGAATTTGCCTCTTTTGGCCCTTTTGAACTGTTGCAGGCCCGCCAGCTCATCGAAAGTAATGTTGCAGAATTTGCGGCCACACAGGTGACGCGCCAGGACATTATCGAATTGATGGCGATTCAGGAAAAAGCCCGTCAGGAAGACCATTTCCGCGACTCGGAATGGGACATGCAGTTCCATGTCCGCATTGCGCAATCCACGCAAAACAGCGCGCTCGCCGCGATTGTCGAAAAAATGTGGCTGCATCGCCTGCATAATCCTTATTGGCTCAAACTCCATGAACACATCGATCAGCGCAGCATCATCAGCTGGTGCGACGATCACGATCATATTCTGAAAGCACTAATGCGCAAAGATCCCGCCGCCAGCAAACTGGCGATGTGGCAACATTTGGAAAATACTAAACAAATGTTGTTTAACGCCACCGCTGATGATTTCGAATTTAACGTCGACCGCTACATGTTTGGTGAAAATCCGGTGATCCTGCCAGATGGCTCCAATAACCCGCGTTAAAGCCGCTGAAATCCTGCTCAAATCGGTCAGTTAATCTGCAATAATGTCAGGTCGTGTAAAGCTACTTTTTACATACTGTCTCACAGGGTAAAACTCCGGGTCGTCGGGCAGTTTCTCCTGTCTCGTGTGCATGATTTTTGTTACAGTTATCGCCCTTTTCTTACCCTTTGCGACAGGGCTTTATAAAGTCGCTGATTTAACAATCAATTTCGGAAGGATCCGGAAAATCCTGCTCAGGCTGCGCTCCTAAAATCGATAACTCAACGCCGGTCTGCGCTTAAGTCCCTTGGGGACATGTTTAACAATGACGTTCAGGAATGATTGATGGATATCTTGCAAGCGTTGCTGCATGCCTTGTGGCAACAGGATTACGAAACCCTTTCCGATCCCACACTGGTCTGGGCAATTTACGGCGTTTTGTTCATGATTTTGTTTTTGGAAAACGGTTTATTGCCTGCCGCTTTTCTGCCCGGTGACAGTCTGCTGATTTTAGTCGGTGTCTTGATCGCCAAAGGAACAATGAGTTTTCCGCTGACCATTCTGGTTTTGACCACCGGCGCGAGCCTTGGCTGTTGGGTAAGTTACATTCAGGGTCGCTGGCTCGGTAATACGCCCACCGTACAAAAATGGTTGTCGCACCTTCCCGCGCAATATCATCAACGTGCGTACAGTTTGTTTCATCGTCACGGCTTATCGGCGCTGCTTATCGGTCGCTTTATCGCTTTCGTTCGGACTTTGTTACCCACCATCGCGGGTCTTTCTGGCCTGAGCAATACGCGCTTTCAATTTTTCAATTGGGTGAGCGCATTTTTGTGGGTGGTAATTCTTACTGTGCTGGGCTTCGCTTTAGGTAAAACGCCAATCTTCCGCCGTTATGAAGATGAACTGATGTTCTTCCTGATGATGCTGCCGCTGGTGCTGCTGGTGATTGGTTTAGTCGGATCTTTAGTCGTTTTATGGCGTAAACGTCAGGCCAATCAAAACGGGAAAGCCGAGTAATGAACATGCTGAAAGGTTTTCCTAAACGCTGGCTGCCTTGGCTAGTCGGCGGTGCTTTTGCGCTGATCGCGTTAAGTTTGGTTCCCACGCTAATGCGCCATGAAACGGTAGTACAGATTCGCGTATCCCACGCTGGCGCACCTTTGCCTGATGGTTTTTATCTGTACCAGCAGCTGACTGCGCAAGGTATTCGCATCAAAAGCATTACGCCTTCGGGTGATGCGCTGGTGATTCATTTCGACAGTGAAGAGCAAAGTCTGGCAGCGCAAAAAGTATTACGTCGCCTGCTGCCGCAAGGCTTCATCGTCGCGCAACACGATCAGGCCGAGCGCCTGTCGCTGGCCTGATCACGCCCTCTTTCTTCCCTTCAAGAATCCAGACTGCACTGCAAGATCGCATTGTGGTCTGGAATTTTCTGTATCTCCCGGTGTTCTTTGAACTTTTTCCCGCTGATGTCTATGCTTAACCGATGGCTAGTGTAAAGACAGTCTGGGTCTCCTCTTGTCTGGTAGGTCGCAGGTTAAGTCACAATGGAAGGTAATCAGCCTGATGAAACATAAATTACTGCTGGGATTCGCACTCTTTTCGCTTTCAGGATCGTTGATGGCTGCGGAGTCGCTGTGTCAGCAAAAAGAGCAGGATATCAAGCTTGAAATCGATGTGGCGCAGAAGCACAACAATCAGCGCCGCGTTAATGGTCTGGAGCGCGCGTTAACGGAAGTTCGCGCAAACTGTACCGACAAAAAACTTGAAGCTGCGCATCTTGAAAGAATCAATACGCAGAAACAGAAAGTCGCCGAACGTGAACGTGAACTCAAGGAAGAGCGCCAGGACGGCGACGACAAGGATAAGATTGTTAAACGTGAAGAAAAATTGGAAGAAGCACGCCACGAACTGAAAAAGTTGCAGGCGGAGCCTTATTAACCGTATTCAATCTACTGATGTTAAAGGAGTATTTCATGTCAAAAGATACAACGTCTGAACATTTGCGTGCCGAACTGAAAAATTTAGCTGACACCCTGGAAGAAGTGCTGAGCAGCAGCACAGAAAAATCGAAAGGTGAACTGGATAAGCTACGCAGTAAAGCGCGCGTCGCTTTAGACAGTTCACGTGAGCGTCTTGGTGAATCAGGCGAGCGTCTGGCAGCCACTACGCGCGAAGCAGCACAGAAAGCCGAAGGCTATGTGCGTGAAAATCCCTGGCATGGTGTGGGTATCGGTGCAGCCATTGGCGTCGCGCTGGGCATCCTCATCTCTCGACGTTAATTATGGCTGAATCACAGCAGAACCACGGCCCGGGCAAAGGGGTCATCAACATTGGCCAGCGCATCGTTACTACGCTGGTTAGCATGGTTGAGACGCGCGTTCGTCTTGCAGTGGTGGAACTTGAAGCAGAGAAAGCAAACCTGATTCAGTTATTAATCATGGTTGGCTTAACGATGCTGTTCACCGCTTTTGGTTTGATGAGCCTGATGGTTCTGATTATCTGGGCGGTTGATGCACAATATCGCTTGATGGCGATTGGTATCACTACTGCGGTGCTGTTTGCACTGGCGCTAATCATCGGAATCTGGACCTTGCGCAAATCACGTCAATCTACGCTGTTGCACCATACGCGCAAAGAGCTGGAAACTGACCGGGTATTGCTTGAGGAGGATCGCTGATGAGTCGTCGCGAGCGTGAGAAACGCATCCATGAACTGCTTAATCAGGTGCAGCAACAGCGTTTGGACCTGAGCGCAGGGCGCCGTGACTGGCTTTACGGTACGGCGCATTATGATCGTGGTTGGCAAACTTTCCTCGGCCTGCGACGTTATTTGGCAGTGGGCAGCAGCGCTTTGGCAATCTGGTCTGTGCGCAGTCCGAATAAAATTTTGCGTTGGGCCAAACGGGGCTTCGGTTTATGGAGCACCTGGCGCATGCTTAAAACGGCTCTTCCACAGCGTTAACCTCTGTTAAAGCTGGCCCTTTTTAGGGCTGGCTTCACTTCATCAGAATTTCTGAAAAACATCGACAGTATATCTCGCTTACAACCTTTTCTCTGCGCGACTATCATCTCCCTCCATCAGCCCAATGAACTGCAAACGTGCTTTCAGCGGGAAAAATCGATGCAGGCACGTATGCCCTGCCACTTTTTAGCGTTGGAGTAGATGATGAAAAAATTCGAAGATACAGGTTTATTGCTGGCTCGCATCCTGATGACCATTCTGTTCATTACCGCAGGTTGGGGCAAAATCGTGGGTTACAGCGGTACACAACAATATATGGAAGCGATGGGCGTCCCGGGCTTTATGCTGCCGCTGGTGATTTTGCTTGAATTTGGTGGTGGCCTGGCGATTCTGTTTGGTTTCCTGACTCGCTTTACTGCGCTGTTCACTGCTGGCTTCACCATTCTGACGGCATTTATGTTCCACAGTAATTTTGCAGAAGGTGTTAACCAGTTGATGTTCATGAAAAACCTGTCAATTGCCGGTGGTTTCCTGGTATTAGGTTTAGTCGGTCCAGGCGCTTACAGCATTGACCGTCTCCTTAACAAAAAGCCGCAGCCTGCATTAGCGCGCTAATATTACCAACGGCGAAATGCCACATATACTTAGCAGGGCGGGGACTTTTCCTCGCCCTGTTTGCATGGGAGGCGATATGGGCCAATTAATTGAAGGTGTCTGGCATGACACCTGGTACGACACCAAGTCAACCGGCGGACGATTCAAACGTTCAGAATCCGCGTGGCGTAACTGGGTTACAGCAGACGGCAGCGCCGGCCCCAGCGGTAAAGCGGGCTTTGCAGCCGAGCGCAACCGTTATCACTTATATGTTTCACTGGCCTGCCCATGGGCGCATCGCACTTTGTTAATGCGTAGCTTAAAAGGGCTGGAAAATATGATTGATGTGTCGGTGGTTCATCCGCTGATGCTAGAAAATGGCTGGACCTTTGATGATGGGTTCCCGGACACAACCGGTGACAGCCTTTATCAGAACGAATTTCTTTATCAGCTCTATCTGCATGCCGATCCACACTATACCGGGCGTGTTACTGTGCCAGTGCTGTGGGATAAACAGCAGAATACCATTGTCAGTAACGAGTCTGCCGATATCATCCGCATGTTTAACAGCGCGTTCGACGGCGTTGGTGCGCGCGCTGGCGATTATTATCCGCCTGCATTACGTGAAAAGATTGATGAACTGAATGGCTGGATTTACGACACGGTTAACAACGGTGTTTACAAAGCGGGCTTCTCAACTTCACAGCAAGCTTACGATGAAGCGGTCACGGCTTTGTTCCACTCATTATCGCGTCTTGAACAGATTCTGGGTCAGCATCGTTATTTAACGGGCGATCAGTTAACAGAAGCGGATCTACGCTTGTGGACGACATTGGTGCGTTTCGATCCTGTCTATGTCACCCATTTCAAATGCGATCGCCACCGGATCAGTGATTTTCTTAATCTGAACGGGTTTCTACGCGACATTTATCAAATGCCTGGCATAGCCGAAACGGTCAACCTGCCGCATATTCGCCATCATTATTACTGCAGCCATAAGACCATTAATCCGCATGGTGTGATTTCTGTCGGCCCTGCCTTTGATTGGGATGAGCCGCATGGCCGCGGATAACAGTGCAGTTAAGTAACAAAGCAAAAACCCCGCCGAGGCGGGGTTTTCAGTAAAAAGCCGACGCTGACCGTTAAGCCGCCTTCTTTCATAAAAAGCGTCGTGGACAGGCATTCATCTGCCGGCTGCACAAAGCAAAAACCCCGCCGAAGCGGGGTTTTTAGTAAAAAGTCGAAGCTGACCGTTAAGCCGCCTTCTTTCATAAAAAGCGTCGTGGACAGGCATTCATCTGCCCGCCTGCAGCACAAAGCAAAAACCCCGCCGAAGCGGGGTTTTGAGTAAAAAGCCGACGCTGACCGTTAAGCCGCCTTCTTTCATAAAAAGCGTCGTGGACAGGCATTCATCTGCCCGCCTGCAGCACAAAGCAACAACCCCGCCGAGGCGGGGTTTTGAGTAAAAAGCCGACGCTGACCGTTAAGCCGCCCTCTTTCATAAAAAGCGTCGTGGGCAGGCATTCATCTGCCGGCTGCACAAAGCAAAAACCCCGCCGAAGCGGGGTTTTCAGTAAAAAGCCGACGCTGACCGTTAAGCCGCCTTCTTTCATAAAAAGCGTCGTGGACAGGCATTCATCTGCCGGCTGCACAAAGCAAAAACCCCGCCGAGGCGGGGTTTTCAGTAAAAAGCCGACGCTGACCGTTAAGCCGCCTTCTTTCATAAAAAGCGTCGTGGACAGGCATTCATCTGCCGGCTGCACAAAGCAAAAACCCCGCCGAAGCGGGGTTTTTAGTAAAAAGTCGAAGCTGACCGTTAAGCCGGGTTCTGTCGTGGACAGTCATTCATCTAGGCCAGCAATCACTCACTGGCTCAAGCAGCCTACCCGGGTTCAGTACGGGCCGTACCTTGTGAACCCCTATTTGGCCTTGCTCCGGGTGGAGTTTACCGTGCCACGAACTGTTGCCAGTCGCGCGGTGCGCTCTTACCGCACCCTTTCACCCTTACCTGATCCCATTACTGGGCCATCGGCGGTTTGCTCTCTGTTGCACTGGTCGTAGGCTTGCGCCTCCCAGGCGTTACCTGGCACCCTGCCCTATGGAGCCCGGACTTTCCTCCCCTTTGCCCGTCTCCCCACAAGTGAGGACGACGACAAAGCGGCGACTGTCTAGTCAGCTTCGGCGGCGGATGATAGGACATTCGCCCGCGTTTGTCACGCCTCTTGCTGATCTAGCGCGAAGCGATAGAGTGCGTTTTTCTTCACACCGTGGATCTCAGCGGTTAACGCCGCCGCTTTTTTGAGCGGCAACTCTTTTTGCAATAACGCTAAAGTGCGCAGTGCATCTGCCGGCAAGGCTTCCTCATCCGCTTTATGGCCTTCGACGATCAGCACCATTTCGCCTTTACGGCGATTTTCATCCTCTTTCACCCACGCAAGCAGTTCGCCGACTGGTGCACCATAAATCGACTCCCACGTTTTTGTCAGTTCACGCGCCAGCACCACGTAACGATCTGCACCCAGTTCCGTGACCATATCCTGCAAGCTGTCTAACAGGCGATGGGTCGATTCGTAGAAAATCAGCGTGCGCGGCTCCTCTACCACGGCGCGCAACGCATCGCAGCGGCCCTTGGTTTTAGCCGGCAGAAATCCTTCGTAACAGAAACGATCGGACGGTAATCCCGCAGCGCTTAATGCTGCTATCGCCGCGCAGGCGCCAGGCAGCGGCACAATACGAATGCCCGCTTCACGACAACGGCGCACCAGATGGTAACCGGGATCGTTGATCAGTGGCGTACCGGCATCGGAGACCAATGCTATGCTTTGACCTTCCTGCAGCTTCGCCAGCAGCAGTTCGGCTTTCTGCTGCTCGTTGTGGTCGTGAAGTGCGAAGAGCCGCGCATTGATGGCGAAATGTTGTAGCAACAGCCCGGTATGACGTGTATCTTCCGCAGCGACCAGATCGACGCTCGAAAGCACCGTCAGCGCCCGCTGGGTGATGTCACCCAAATTACCAATCGGGGTTGGAACGATGTAGAGCGTGCTGGCAGAAATGTCTGCCCGATCGTGTTGTTTCATTGTTTCATCCGAATTGCCGATTTAATATTGAGCATCTTGAAAAAAACATCACTGGATACAGTATGCTTCCTTCAAAAATCGTTCGTCATAAAGCAGGACGCTTTGTGCCTGTCCTTCTTGCAGCGCTAATTTTAGCCGCGTGTAGTGGTCAAGGTCCGCAAGCCCCAACCGTTAATATTCAAGGCCCCGCTACGGGCGCATCCGCTTACTATCTGCAGCAAGCGCAGCAAAGCAGCGATGATAGCAAGACCGACTGGCAATTACTTGCAATCCGCGCCTTGTTGAAGGAAGGAAAGTATCCGCAAGCTAACCAACAGTTGAATCAACTCCCCTCGCAGCTCTCGGATATCCAACAACAAGAGTTGCTGCTGTTGAAAGCGCAATATCAGATCGCGCAACAAAATAGGAATGATGCGTTACAGCTGCTGGGCCAGGTAAAAACCGGTGCCCTGTCGAAGGATGAGCTGGCGCGCTATTACGGTTTGCAAATTGCCGCCTCACAAGGCCAACCTTCTCTGGCGCTGCTGCGTAACTACATTGCACAAGAGCCCTTGCTCTCCGGAACCGATCATCAAAACAACATTGATGCGATGTGGCAAACGCTGACGCAAATGCCTCAGCAACAGGCAAATAACCTGGTTATCAACGCTGATGAAAACGTCCTGCAAGGCTGGCTCGATTTACTGGCGGTTTGGCGTGCCAATACGCAAGATGCTGAAATGCTGAAAGCCGGTATCAAAGATTGGCAGACGCGCTACCCGCAAAACCCAGCGGCGAAAAATCTTCCGACGCAACTTACTCAGGCGCAGAACTTCACTAAAGCCTCAACCAGCACCATTGCCCTGATGCTGCCGCTGAATGGTCAGGCACAGGTATTTGCCAATGCGATTCAAAAAGGCTTTAACGACGCGAAAAATGGCGTCCTGACTGCTGCACCGCAGCCGGCTCCAGCCCAACCTACATCCACCGATCCTAACGCCGCTTCCCAGCCCAACGCTGATCCGAATGCGGTTGTCAGCCCTTCAGCGCCAGAAGCCACGCCGGCAGACCAGCAGAATAGCGCTGAGACGCAGCCACAAGCGCAGCCCGCTGTTGCCAGCGATCCCGCCAGCAACGCTCAGGTCAAGGTCTATGACACCAGCAGCCAGCCGATTCAGCAGCTGTTACAGCAAGCCCAGCAGGATGGTGCCACCCTTGTGGTCGGCCCCTTGCTGAAAAGTAACGTTGAAGCGGTCGCCAATAGTCAAACACCTTTAAACGTGCTGGCGCTTAACGAACCCGAGCAGATCCAGAACCATCCGAATATTTGTTACTTTGCGCTTTCTCCTGAAGACGAAGCGCGTGATGCCGCGCACCATATCTGGGATCAGGGCAAACGCCAGCCTTTGCTGCTGGTGCCGCGTAACAGCTTTGGCGATCGCGTGACTAAAGCCTTTGCACAAGAGTGGCAAACGCTGGGCGGTAGCACTGCAATGCAGCAGCGCTTTGGTTCCGTTTCTGAGTTGAAACAGGGCATTAACAGCGGCGCAGGCATTGCCTTAAGCGGCACGCCGATTAACGTGACGCCAGACCAGCCGCAAGGGATTGCCATTGCGGGATTAACCATTCCGGCACCGCAATCGAGCACGCCGGATGTGGCCTCTACCAGCGGTGGCGGCAATGTTGATTCGGTGTATATCGTCTCAACGCAAGAAGAAATGCAACTGATCAAACCGATGATCTCCATGCGCACCGGCAGCCGCAGCAGCGTTTCGCTGTACGCCAGCTCACGCAGCTTCCAGGCGGGCGCAGGCCCAGATTTCCGTCTGGAGATGGATGGTTTGCAGTTTAGTGATATTCCGCTGCTTTCGGGTACTAATCCGGGCTTAATGCAGCAGGCGACAAAATCGTTTAATAATGATTATTCTCTGGTGCGCCTGTATGCCATGGGCATTGATGCCTGGAAGCTGGCGAATCACTTTAACCAGATGCGTCAGGTGCCTGGATTTGCGCTGGATGGCAATACAGGCAAACTCAGCGCCGACACGGATTGTGTGATCAACAGGAAGTTGACATGGAACCAGTACCGCCAGGGCGAAATCAGGTCGGTGAACTAAACCGCCGACAGATTGGTGCCGAGCAAGAACAACGCGCCCGCCAGTACCTTGAGCGGGCCGGGTTAAAATGGGTAGCCAGCAATGTTTACAGTCGCGGTGGTGAACTTGATCTTATAATGCGCGACGGACATTGCTGGGTATTTGTTGAGGTGCGCTATCGGCGCGATGCGCGTTTTGGTGGTGCCCTTGCCAGCGTTACCCGCCAGAAACAACATAAGCTGCTACGTGCTGCTGCTTTTTGGCTGGCGCAACGTGGCGGCAGTTTTGAAACAGTGAATTGCCGTTTCGACATCATTGCTATTACCGGCACGGCGCTTGAATGGTTGCCGAATGCCTTTAATGCAGACGTTTAGAGCCAGGTGGTCGTGTGCAGGAAAGAATTAAAGCGTGTTTTACTGAAAGTATTCAAACCCAAATTGCCGCAGCCGAAGCGCTGCCCGATGCGATTTCTCGTGCGGCAATGACTCTGGTGCAATCGTTGTTAAACGGCAACAAAATCCTGAGTTGTGGTAATGGTGCCTCTGCGGCTAATGCTCAACATTTCGCGGCCAGCATGATCAATCGCTTCGAAACCGAGCGCCCAAGCCTGCCCGCGTTGGCGTTGAGCGCAGATAACGTCATGTTAACGGCCATTGCTAACGATCGTCTTCACGATGAGATCTACGCCAAGCAGGTACGCGCGCTGGGTCAGGCGGGTGATGTGCTTTTGGCCATCTCTACGCGTGGCAATACACGCGACATTGTTAAAGCGGTGGAAGCGGCCGTCACGCGTGATATGACTATCGTTGCGCTTACCGGTTATGATGGCGGTGAGCTTGCTGGATTGTTGGGGCCGCATGATGTGGAAATTCGCATTCCGTCACATCGAAGCGCACGTATTCAGGAGATGCATATGTTGACCCTTAACTGTTTGTGCGATCTTATCGACAACACACTGTTTCCACACCAGGAATGACTGAAGGAGCAATAATAATGAAAGCATTGAACGCTGTAGCCATTCTTTTAACCGCCATGATGTTGCAGGGCTGTGTCGCTGTCGTCGCGGGTAGCGCCGCTGTTGCAACCAAAACCGCTACTGATCCGCGCTCAGTAGGAACCCAGGTTGATGATGGCACGCTGGAATTACGCGTTACTAACGCATTGGCGAAAGATCAACAGATCAAATCTGATGCACGCATTATTGCAACGGCTTACCAAGGCAAAGTCTTGCTGACCGGCCAATCGCCTACGCAGGAAATTGCTAACCGCGCCAAACAGATCACCATGGGCGTAGATGGCGCGACTGAGGTTTATAACGAAATTCGCATTGGCCAGAAAGTCACGCTCGGCACTTCATCTTCTGATACCTGGATTACGACTAAAATCCGTTCGCAGTTGTTAGGCAGCGATCAGGTGAAATCCTCAAACGTGAAAGTCACGACTGAAAACGGTGAAGTGTTCTTATTAGGTCTGGTTACACCACAAGAAGCGCAGGCCGCAGCCGATGTTGCCAGCCGCGTCAGTGGTGTGAAGCACGTTACGACCGCCTTCACGATGCTGAAGTAAATTAAAAAAACAGCAAGGGCGGCCACTGGCCGCCCTTTTTTATGCCTGAATTTTATAGCAGAGATCTTACACCAACGCTTTAAGCAGGCTTTTTATACCTACTCTTTATACAGGGATATCAATCACCAGCGCCCGCGTCGGCGTGGTCGCTTCTAGCCTGATTTGATGTTCTTCCTGCAAAAACGCCCCATCACCACAGCTCAGTTTTTCCTGATGATCTGCACCCGTTGAAGCAGACAGCGAGCCATGAATTGATTGCAGATAAGCGCGAGGACCATGCAGCGGCAATTGATGCTGCTCACCCGGAGCCAGTTCAATCTGATGAATCCACACCTGCTGGCGCAGCTGCAAGCTGCCTTCAACACCGTCTGGCGAGGCCAGCAGATGCGTGCTTTGCCCTGCCGGCAGCACTATTTTCTGCATACGTGGACTTTCACGCTCCGGGCAGGCTGCCAGCCACAGCTGCATACGCGTTAACGGACGGTCTTTGCTGGCATTGATTTCACTGTAGCTGACGCCTTGCTGCGTAGAGAGCAGTAAGGCTTCCCCTCGCGCACCGTGATGTGATTGCCTTCACTGTCGCGGTATTCCGCTTCGCCCTGCAACACAATGTTAAGCACATCGACTTGCGGATAGGTACGCGGTTGAAAAGCAGCGCCGGGTGCCAGCACTTCCTGATTCAAAACGCGTAACGAGGCATAACCCATCAACTTGGGATCAAAATAGTGACCAAAAGAGAAACTGTAGCGCGCCTGCAACCAACCGAAATCGGCCAGACCACAAGCGGATGCACTGCGTGTCGTAATCATGTTTACCTCCAGCGTCCTGCGACAAAAGGCGGCCGCAGACTTTATACACTTATGGTAAAAGGCTGGACGCCGGATTGTTAGCCAGTTAATCTGCCCAGCATGTTCAAATTTCCTGAAAGAGAACCGGGATGTCCAAAGAACGTGCGTTAACCCTTGAAGCTTTGCGTGTGATGGATGCGATTGATCGACGTGGAAGTTTCGCTGCAGCGGCTGATGAGCTAGGACGTGTCCCTTCTGCTCTCAGTTACACCATGCAGAAGCTGGAAGAAGAGTTGGATGTGGTGTTGTTTGACCGTTCAGGTCATCGTACCAAATTCACTAATGTCGGACGCATGCTGCTTGAGCGCGGCCGCGTGCTGCTAGAAGCGGCAGACAAACTCACCACCGATGCTGAAGCGTTAGCGCGCGGTTGGGAAACGCACTTAACCATCGTGACAGAAGCGTTGGTGCGGACAGAAGCGCTGTTTCCGCTGGTGACAAAGCTGGCAGATAAAGCCAATACGCAGATCTCATTAGTGACTGAAGTGTTAGCAGGCGCGTGGGAAAGACTGGAGCAAGGCCGGGCAGACATCGTGATTGCACCGGATCTCCATTTCCGGGCATCGACTGAAATCAACACCCGCAAGCTCTACACCATGATGAGTGTCTATGTCGCCAGCGCAGATCACCCGATTCACAACGAGCCAGAACCGCAATCAGAAGTCACGCGAGTGAAATATCGCGGTATTGCGGTGGCGGATACCGCACGTGAGCGCCCGGTTTTAACCGTGCAATTGCTGGATAAACAGCAGCGCCTCACGGTAAGCAGCATGGATGATAAACGGCGCGCCTTGCTGGCAGGGCTGGGCGTTGCGACTATGCCTTATCCGCTGGTAGAGCAAGATATTGCCGAAGGACGCCTGCGCGTAGTGAGCCCAGAATATACCCGTGAAGTGGATATCATCATGGCGTGGCGACGCGACAGCATGGGCGAAGCAAAAGCCTGGTGTTTACGTGAAATCCCACGCTTGCTGGCAAAAAGAACGGATAGTTTTAGGGATGCGCTCAGCATCCCGCTCTCGCATACCTACAAACGACTTAAACAATCCATCGCTACCGCTTTAAAACTGCCAAAATCAGCGCTGTCACGTAATCGGGTCATCGCACGCTCACGCAAGAAGGTCACGAACAGATCATAAATTGCCATCGCCTCTTCATATTCGCTTTTACTGATCGCCAGCAGGAAAATCACATATGCCGTATCATCGCCCCACGCAATGCCTTGCGGAGCCAATACGGTATAGACAACGGTTTTCTTCGCCAGTAAACCCAGCGAGTGTGGCAGCGCAATGCCTTCACCCAACATGGTACTGACAATCGCTTCACGCTCCTCTACCGACGGGTAAAATTCAGCATCAACAAACCCTTCCGCTTCTAACTGTTTGCAGAGCTGACCGAAGAGCTGCGACTGTGTCATCGGACGATCAACGATCAAGAAGTGCTGGGCATCAAAAAATTTCTCTAACATATAGGGACGCGTGCGATCCACCAGCACCAGTTTGCCTATCTGCTCAAGTTGAAAACCGGTGGGAAAAGGCGACATCACCACCACCGGCTTCTCTTTCTCACTGAGACGAATGGTCGAAATGACAAAATCTTCGTCAATGCGCGTGCGCGCCTCATATTCCCGCTGTGATAAACGTGCCGTCACCTGCAACTGCGGGTATTTACGCATCAGCATCGCTTCGATCATTCGTAGCGTTGAATTGCCGCTATCGCAGACCAGCAGCACTTGCGGATGACGCTGATATCCCACGTCATAATGTCGCTCCAGCCCTACGCCGATATGCAGCACCAGGAAGCCAATTTCATTTTCGCTGATGACGTAAGGCGTATATTTCCCCAGCTGGTTACGGCCGCCAGCGTCACGTCATAAGCCATTGGATAATGCTGCTTGATGTTATCTAACAGCGGGTTAGGAATATGAATTTGGTAGCGCACCCGCGTAATCATGGTTTTGATATGCGTAAGCAGGTCGGCGCGCAGTTGTTCATCGCTTTGCAGGTTGAAGTTGTAATGGTTATTGATGTAGCTGAGCAGATAATCCACCAGCGCGTCGGCATCATCGGCATTGATAGCGCTGGGCGCAACATCCTGAATTCGCCGCGCCGCAATATTCACCCGTAGCCAGTTCTCTTCCGCCGGAGAAATAGGTTTGCTCACCAGCGGGCGCAGTTGATTAATCAGATCATGTGCTGCTTCACGCACCTCATCGCCAATATCTTCCGCGCCAGGATCGTTGAGCGGATAACCTTCACTGATCCGCCGTACCGCTACCGCGCAGTAAAGCCGCAAATAGCGCTCACCTTCATCGCTGAGGCGAATGTTGTGACAGGCAAAACAGCGTTGCAGCATCGGCTGTAGGCTCGCCAAAATGCCATGGTTCAACGCTTCAATTGTCACTAGCGGGCTGTCGGGTTGTTCCTGATCGATTTGCCACAGCAGGTCAGTTAAGCAGGTACGAATCGCGACCTCGCTACCAAACAGCTTCATACCGTAATGTGGCTTGCTTTCAATGGTGAGGTGATAACGCCCCAGCCATTCACGGACTTCAGCCATATCGTTCTGAAGCGTGGCGCGGCTGACAAACCACTCTTCTGCCAGATCCTCTAGCTTGAGTGAATAGGCGGCGGTCAGAAAGCGAGTCAGTAGATAGCGAATCCGGTCTGGTGAAGTTCGCGGCACCCGCAACGGCGAACGGGTTTGCTGCTGCAGATGCTGGAAACGCTGCGCATCGTCCACTTTTAGCTGATAACCCGCTCCGCGATTCAGGACAAACTGTGCGCCATGCTGCTCCAGTAACGCATTGAGCGCGGTGATGTCGGTGCGCACAGTACGCGTTGAAACGGCAAAACGCCGCGCCAGTTCATCCTGCGGCAGCGTTTCGTTTTTCAATGCGTCAAACAGTTGCGCAAGGCGTTGATTGGGAAATCTCACAATATTGTCCCTGTTGCAGCAGTTGGAAAAAGGCTTCCAAAACGTTAGCTTACGGTTATAAAAAATCCAACGTCCATGTTGCTGTACGCCCTCATATTGTGTGTGAAGGCGCGAGATTGATCGTCAGGCCAACAGTTTCTTGCATATCGCCAGAAGCTGGCGCACATCTTCTACGCGCGTTTCGCCGCTGGCTTTATCAATGATCGCGCTGTAGACGTGTGGGATCACTTTGCTGACGCCTGCGCCTAACGCAATACGCAGGATCTCTTCTACGTTTTCCAGATCGATGCCGCCGGTGGGTTCCAGCCAGAAATCGTGTTTGGCGCAGGCTTCTGCCACCGCACGATACTCATCCACTGCCTCCAATCCGCCCATCGGGAAATATTTCACCGAGCTGCCGCCCATGTCTTTCAGCAGCGCGATAGCTGTTTCAATCGGCACAATGCCATCACTGCTTTGCGCGCTGAGCGGCCCGGTAGAGATTTTGACTTTACCTGGCGTTCCGGTCGGTGAAATCAAGCCATTTACCACAGTTTGTGATTGCCCCAACAGGGCGCGGCTGGTGCCCACACCGGTGAAAACCTGGTTGACGTGCTGCGGTTGCAGCACTGCGGAAATCTCGCTCACCATCATAGATTGATGAGGATCGCCCGCCCCTAATCCCACTGACAGCGCGTTATCAATCAGCGCCGCGTACTCGCGCATATCGGCTATCGCCGCCTCATTGCTGGCGTAGTTTTTCGACAGCACACCGACCAAAACATGCCCTTCTGCCGCTTGCCAAATGGCGCGCGCATTCTCTTTCGATCCTGCCAGCACGTTGAGGCACAAACGATCCTGATAAAAATTGGGTGTCAGCGTCATGCTTTTTTTGCCTCGTTTAACAGTGCCTGAATAGATGTGAAAATAACCTGTAACTGCTCGGCACTGACGCTGCGAACATCAGCTTCGATGATGCCTTCGTTGGCTTTATAGCCGCGGAAGTAAATGGCAATGTCGCCGGTTTTCAGCGCCTGAACCAGATCGCCGGTGCGCTGGTTGATCACTGACTCATCAAATTTGATTTCAGCGCGCGCAATATCTCGTCCAGCGGCGTCCCACACCACACGCGCTGTGACGCCGCTGAGGGTGTTGAGATTTTCAATGAAGGGCGTCATTTTTTCTACCATCTGCGCACCGCTGGTTTTCTCGTGTGTCAGATAGTTTTCAATCGCCTGCGTCAGGCCAAGAATGCCCTCTTTGCCGACTTTCATTGCGCGGCCAATGCCGTTGCTCTGGCGTTTTACCCATTCCACATAATGTTTTTTGCCAATCACCAGCCCGCTGGTAGGGCCTTCAATGGCTTTTGCACCGCTATAGATCACCAGATCTGCACCGAACTGGTAATAGCACTGCAAATCCTCTTCAGCGGCGGCATCAACGATTAACGGTACACCATGCTTACGCGCTACCACGGCGGCCTGCTCAACGCTGAGATGGCTTTTTTGCACGCAGTGATGGGATTTAACATAGAGGATCGCTGCCGTTTGTGGCGTGATGGCTGCTGCCAGCTGTTCAGGCGAGCACTCATTGCTGTAGCCCGCTTCCACTAGCTTACCGCCACCCAACGCCACCATACTGCCCACCGGCGCGCCATAATTCACGTTATGCCCTTTGGGTACGACGATGTCGTGCGGCACGTTAAGCGGCGCGGCATGCAGATTATCCAGCAGCCAGTCGTTGTCTTTGACAATAACCGCTGCCACGCTCTGCGCAATACCGGCTGAAGCACAAGACACCACCACAGCATCTTCAACCTGCAGCAAACCGGCAATATAGGCTCCGGTCTTGTCCACCAGATCTTTCATTTCGAAGTAGTGATCGAGGCCATACTTAACCGTATCAATGACGTCGGCTGATGGCGTAGAAACGCCGAGGATCGTCATGCGCCCCGAGGCGTTGATGACCTGCTTAAGGCCATATTTTTCATATAGTAGAGACATTGGCTTTCCCTTCTTCAGTCAGGATCCACTCTCCAGCCACGACAGCGGCTAGCGGAATCAGATGTTTCTCGCCCTCAACCCGTTCGCCTTCTGAATCGACGAACGGGTGAGCTTCCTCTTTGACGGTAAAAATGGTCAGGTCGGCGTCAAAACCGACCTCAAGGCGTCCTTTGTGCGTCAGGCGTAAGCCATCCGCAGCTTTCCAGGTTACGCAGTCGATCACTTGCGGCAGCGTCATGCCAACGCTGAAAAATTTCGACATCACGTGCGCCAGGTTATGCACGGGGCCGTTCAGGCGATTGCGACAGTAAATGTCAGAGCTGATGCTGTCGGGTAAAATGCCCTGCGCAATGGCCACCCGCGCCACGTCAAAGCTGAAGCTGGCACTGCCGTGCCCCACATCCAGCCGCACACCACGAGCCAGAGCATTTTTCACGGCTGCCTTGAGTTCACCCTGCGGCGTTAAAATGCGATTGGGCTTGCCGTTGTAACAATGGGTGATGATGTCGCCAGAAGTGAGCAGATCGGCAATCTCGTCGAGATCGGGCGGGTTATTGCCGATGTGTACCATTAGCGGCAGATCGCCAACCGCTTTTTGAATCGCCTTGGCTTTGATCAACGGTTGAATGCCGTTTTCACCCACCACGCTGCTGCTCATCCGGGCTTTCAAACCAACAATAAAATCGGGCAGGCGCGCCACGGCTTGCTCAACCGCGGGGCCATCAATCTGCGTCATGTCCGCGAGTTCGTTCTGGGTGACGATACCGGTACGCGCAATATTAATCAGGGCATAAACCTGAGTTTGTGCCGCACGCGTCAACTGGTAGAAGTCGTCAATGTGTTGTGCGCCGGTGCTGCCCGCATCAATCACCGTGGTCACGCCGTGGTTAACGCCAATGGCATCGGCTTCATCATGGTATATCGGTGATTTGGGATAACAGTGAACGTGGGAATCGATCCACCCTGCGCTGAGGTAATAGCGTCCCGCCAGATTGCGTTCGCTTTTCGCTTTGCCCTGCACATCACCAATGGCGGCGATTTTTCCGTCCAGCACGGCGATATCGACCCGCTGCTCATCGCTTAATCGCGCGTCACGAATAATCAAGTCGAACATGGTTACTCCTTAACGGCGGCCCGCTGACGAGCCGCCTGATGCATCAAAGCGCAATCGGGAAAATGGCACCCAAAATCATCGCGCCGAGAATCGCGCCACCGGTAATCGGTTTGTTCCAGAGATAGAACAGCAACGCGCCGAGCAGCGAACCCAATCCAATAGGAATCGACGCCGCCATGGCAGAAAGAATGATTAAAGGGCCGAGAAAGCGGCCAGAAGCGTTACCGGCACCCATCATCACGTCCGCACCGTAAGTAGAGTCGCTTTGATTGATGGTGAATTTACGCGCCAGAATGATCAGGTAGCCGATCGCCAGGCCAATCACTAAACCGGTTACCAGCGAAGCTGCAAAATTCGCCACTGGAAACACAATGCCCGCGCCCAGCAACAGCGCCGGAACGCCAAGACCAACGCCGGTTTGAATCGCACCACCGATGTCGAGAATGCCCACCAGCGAACCTTCAATAATGCGAGCGAACAAGAAGCTGGCACCAAACGCCGCCACCGCGCCGTAGACGCCGGTTTCCATGCCGGCACGCAGCATCGAGACAAACGCCACTTCGTTGAACGCACCGATCCCGTAAAGGTAATACATGTGCGTACCGGCGAAGACGCCAGAAGAGAGCAGACCGACAAAAATCGGGAAGGACCAATCGGCGTACCAGAAGCTTTTATTTTCGTTCATCTTATTTGCCACTCATGGAGTTGTGAATGGAATCGAGCCAGCCCGGAATGCCTAACTGGAAAGATTGCAGCAGCTTCATGTCGAAGCCACGGAAGAAGCCGCTGAGCACGAACAGCAGAACGATGACAAACATCATGACTTTGGTAACTTTGTTCCAGCCGCTCTCTTCTACCCCTTTACCAATCAGAATACCCAGCACCAACCCCGGTACAGCATTGCCCATGATCAGCTGCGCCAGGCCGCCAAAAATCGTGGCCCAAAAGCCCGATTTCTTGCCCGCATCGATGGCTGCCAGCCAGAAGATCACCGGCATCACGGTGTTCACCAGCAGATTGGCTGCAGGTACTAATACTTTTACCGCCGTGACCTGCAATGCCGCGGGCACCGCCGATGCGGTTGAGTTAAGAAAGGCCACCACGATCATGCCGATAATGCCGCAGGCGATAGCCATTTTTTCGGATCGTGCAGCGTTTCTGCCACGTTGCGATTCTTCACCATCAACGCTGCCGCGCCCCAGTTTGGAATGATGCGATGATCAACATCTTGCGTGAAGGAACCCGCCGCAACGGAAGAAGCCCAGGCGTTAAAGAAAAACCGAGACCAAAGGAGAAGTGGGAAGCGGGATCGCCCTCACACGAGTTCAACTCGCCTAAGGTACGAAAAGCGCCCATGCCCTGCGTAGTGGGCGCATGGAACATACGTGCCGCACCCGCGCCAACGCCTACCCCCACTAATCCACCAATGATCAACGACTTAAACAAAATGATTAAAAACATATTTTTTTACCTTTGTTGTCGTCACTTACCCAAATACTCTGCGTTACTTAAAGGCGGCCAGCCTGAACCTCCACGCGTTGACTCAGTAAAGGAGTGGGACGCGAAGCTAACACCTCTGCAACCTGGAATTTGACGGGTAAATTTAGGGAGCCGCCGTGAACGCAACCTGTTCGGTATCGATCACGGTAACGCTGACGGTAATCTCCAGTTCAACGCTGTAGCTCCGCCGTTGGCGCGCCAAAAAGAAAAACAGGAATTTTTCGTTTTTAACGCTTTCCTGCGCACGTAAAACCCGCACATCTTCGGGCTCAATGCGCAACAGAATCTTTTGCGTCGCGCGCAGAACCTGGTTCTGCACGTGACTCAGCGCATCGGCGAATGCTTTCGCTTTGGTCTCGCCTTTACCCTGCACCGTCACCTGAGTAACGTATTGTTCTTTCATGGTTAGCTGCCGTATTTCTTGTTCCACGCCTGCACTAAGCGCTCGCCTAACTCTTCTTTGTCCATGAAGCCAAAACCTAAAACGGTTGCACCTTCATTAATGGCGGTAACGCCTTCGTCAATCGAACGCATGCCGTGTTTCGCTTTGTAGCCATATTTGTTCTGTGCGGTGATGGCACCTGCGCCGCCGCTGCCACAGAAGGAGATGCCAAAATCAGCGTTTTCCGCTTTCATGACGTCGCCTAACTTCATATCTGCCGCAACACCAGGAACAACCACCGCCCGGCCACCGGCTTTCTCAATGCCTGCCGCCACTTTCTGACCTTTACCTAAACGATCGCCAATCACTACAGTTACCATGTTGTGTTCCTCGGGTTATGTCTGCCTGGGCCGGATGTTTCTGCCCGTAACGTTTTCTTCGAGCCTTCACCGTCTTTGGTGAAGCCAGGTGAATTAATGGGTGCGTGCCACTTCGATATGAACGGACAGTAACCACGCCTCTTCGCGCGGCAAATTGCCAAACAGATCCACCACCTGCTGCGACAGTTGCATGGTTTCTGGAGAGATATCCTCAAACAAGTCAGCTTCAACCTCTGGCAGCGGCTCGCCGGTTAACGAGCGCGATGCCATCGCACGTACGTGAGAAACCAGCATTTGCTGCTGAACCGCATTGGGTTGAATACCGTGTTGCGCATAGATCACAGCGATCTGCTGCAGCACTTTGTCTGCCAGCTGCTGGACTTCCTCCGGGGTGCGTCTTGCACCTGGACGCCGTTTTTACTCACCTTGCTACTCCTGTTGAAACCGGATAATTCGCGTTGAAAATAAATTACGTGGAAGCAGGCAAGCTTTGGAGACGCATCTTTTCCAGATGGAAGTGGAAATCGACGTGAGCACAGTGCGCCAGATCGCAGGGTGCGTGTTTAGTGTGATAAAGGTCGCGTTATGCGTGATGTGCTGAAAGGAAGCGATGATTATGCGTAAGTCATGCAGGTGAATTCGATTGGCAACCTGTTGAAGCGTGAGGAAATAAGCAAAAGTTATGACAAAAAAAGCCGGTCAGATGACCGGCACAGGAATTAGCGAAACTTCTTATGGTTAGCTGTGCGAATATCGTCCAGCTTTTTTGCTTCCGTTTTGGCGCCATCAATATTGTTTGATTTTGCCAGCTCGTTCACCACGTCGATCTGAGCAATTAGCGAATCCAGACCCGCGTGGAAATCTTTGATCTGTGCACTGTCAGCCGGTTGGCCTTCCAGTTTTTCTGGCGTTGATTTCTTCGCATCCTGCGCCGCCGAACGCATTTCACTTAACGCTTTTTGCATCTCCTGCGCATCGTCAGTTTTCTTGACGATTTTAAGATTGGCATTCAGCGTGTCCATATCGTGTTCCAACTCAGCCGCGTAGAGGCTGGCGCTGGAGAAGAGCAGAGAGAGAGACAACATTGCAATCACATGCTTACGCATCGTTTTTTCCTTTTTATTGTGGTCAAAAAAAGCAGCCAATTGGCTGCTTTCAGGAATCGATGTCTTTATTGCCCGGCAATTTTCATCTCAGGCAGTAATACCGAGCCGCACTGGATATTGCTGCGGGTTTCGATATCGTTACCGACAGTGACCATGTTGCGCCACATATCCTTGAGATTACCGGCGATGGTGATTTCGCTTACCGGATACTGAATCTCACCATTTTCCACCCAGAACCCTGCGGCACCGCGTGAGTAATCGCCGGTAATGGCGCTCACGCCTTGCCCCATCAGCTCGGTTACCACTAAGCCAGTACCCATTTGCTTCAGTAAATCGTCAAAGCTATGGCCCTGTCCGGCGATGCGCCAGTTATGAATGCCGCCCGCGTGACCGGTGCTGGTTAAACCTAACTTACGTGCGGAATAGCTGGTCATCAGCCAGGTTTGCAGCACACCTTCTTTGATGATGTCACGCGCCTGAGTGCGCACGCCTTCGCTGTCGAACGGTGTAGAAGCCAGCCCTTTCAGCAGATGCGGCTGCTCATGAATGGTGAGCCATTCAGGCAGGATTTGCTGACCCAGTGAATCCAACAGGAAAGTGGATTTACGGTAAACGCTGCTGCCGCTGATAGCGCCAACCAAATGACCGAACAAGCCGGTCGCGACTTCAGGTGCGAAGATCACCGGCGCTTTCATGGTAGAAAGTTTACGCGGTGCCAGACGGGACAGCGTACGCCGTGCGCACTCTGCACCGACCCATTCAGGGCTTTTCAGATCCTCGAAAGCGCGACCAATGGTGTAAGCGTAATCACGCTCCATGTTGCCATCCTGCTCAGCAATCACACAGCTGGAGAGCGAATGGCGGCTTGAGCAATAGCTTTGCAGCATGCCGTGGCTGTTGCCAAAAACTTTGATCCCGACGTGGCTGTTAAAGCTGCCACCTTCGGTATTGGTGATGCGCTTGTCCGCTTGTAATGAGGCTTGTTCCGCCTGCGCGGCCAGCTCAATAGCGCGATCGGCATCGATCTCCCACGGATGGTAAAGATCGAGATCCGGTGCGTCATAGGCCAGTAGATCGGCATCAGCCGGACCGGCAAAGGGATCGGGGGACGTGTAACGCGCAATATCAATCGCTGCCTGCACAGTACGCTTGATAGCGTCTGGGCTGAGGTCAGTCGATGAAGCGCTACCTTTACGATTTTGATGATAAACGGTGATGCCAAGCGCGCCGTCGCTGTTGAATTCGACATTTTCCACTTCACCGTAGCGCGTGCTGACACCGATGCCGGTCGTTTTACTTACCGCCACTTCTGCGCTGTCAGTACTTGCTTTAGCCAGTTCGAGCGCCTGTGCAATCGCCTGTTCCAACACTTTACGCTGTTCTGCAACTTGAGTAGATACGTTCATCGACCTGCCGTCTAATCTTATGGTTGAATATTTTGAGTCTATCAGAGTCAGAGAACAATTTCGCAGTCACCCGATAAACTGGTAGGATTAGCCTCTTTTTTTGGGAGCCCAGAAATGACCAAACAGCCCGATGAGTGGCTCGACGATGTGCCAGATAATCAGGAAGAAGAAGATGAAGAGATTATTTGGGTCAGTAAGAGCGAAATTAAACGCGATGCTGAAGAGCTAAAACGCCTGGGTGCCGAACTGGTCGATCTGGGCAAAAATGCCCTCGATAAGATTCCGTTGGATGAGCGTTTGCGTGCCGAGATCGAACTGGCGGGGCGAATTAAGAAAGAAGGTCGCCGCCGTCAATTGCAGTTAATCGGTAAGATCATGCGCAGCATGGACGTAGAACCGATCCGCCAGGCGCTGGATAAGCTGAAGAACCGCCACAACCAGCAGGTTGCGCTGTTCCATAAGCTGGAAGCGCTGCGTGACCGTATGATCGAACAAGGCGATGACGCAATGACAGATGTGATTGCGCTCTATCCCCATGCCGATCGTCAGCAGCTGCGCAGCATGATCCGTAATGCGCAGAAAGAGAAAGCCGCTAACAAGCCGCCTAAATCCGCACGACTGATTTTCCAGTACTTGCGTGAGTTAGCTGAAGGTTAAAAAATGGCGGGTTAATAAACCCGCCATTTTTCTTTTTATTGCGCTACGACGCTATTTTTGTAACCTATCCAGCAGTTTCTGATGTATCCCACCAAATCCACCGTTACTCATCACCAGAATCGAATCACCGGGTTGTGCAGCTTTTGCCACCATTTCCACCAGTGTATCAATATCTGCCGTGCAGTGTGCCGGTTGCATGCAGGCTTCTGCGACATCTGAGACTTGCCACGGAATGTGATGCGGCTGGAACAAGAAGACTTCATCGGCGCGTGCCAGCGAAGGGGCTAACTCGTTTTTATTCACGCCCATTTTCATGGTATTGGAACGCGGCTCCAGCACCGCCAGAATGCGTGCCGTACCGCCGACTTTGCTGCGCAGCGCGGCAAGCGTTGCCAGAATAGCCGTCGGGTGGTGAGCAAAATCGTCGTACACTTTGATGCCATTAACATCACCGCGCAGCTCAAGGCGACGGCGGGCATTGATAAAGCTGTCCAGCGCCTGGCCCGCATCTTCTGGCCTTACACCGACATGACGGGCGGCAGCGATCGCCATTAAACCATTATGCATATTGTGTTCGCCAACCAGCGCCCAGTTCACCTCACCTACTTTTGCGCCATCGAGATAGATTTCCCAGTGTGACGCATCAGGTTTCAGCTTTTTCGCCTGCCAATGACCATTATCGCCAACGCTCTCTTGCTCGCTCCAGCAACCCATCGCCATCACCTGCTTCAGGTTATTATCGTGTTCTGGCAGCAGGATCTTGCCCTGGCCCGGCACGATGCGGATCAGATGATGAAACTGCTTCTGGATCGCTTTCAGATCGTCAAAGATATCGGCGTGATCGAATTCGAGGTTATTCAGGATCAAGGTGCGTGGGCAGTAATGAACAAACTTGGAACGCTTGTCGAAAAACGCGCAATCGTACTCATCCGCTTCAATCACGAAGAATGGACTTTTTCCTAATTTTGCCGACACATCGAAGTTGCCCGGTACGCCACCGATAATGAAGCCCGGTTCGAGGCCACAAGACTCAAGAATCCACGCTGCCATGCCGGCTGTGGTGGTTTTCCCATGGGTTCCGGCGACAGCCAGCACCCAACGATCGCGCAAGACAAAATCATGCAACCATTGCGGGCCGGAGAGGTAAGGAATGTTACGTTCCAGTACCGCTTCCACACAAGGATTGCCGCGCGTCATCGCATTGCCGATGATCACCAGGTCCGGTGCCGGATCGAGCTGGGCGACATCGTAACCTTCTGTTAATTCAATGCCTTGCTGCTCAAGCAGCGTGCTCATTGGTGGATAAACGTTGGCGTCTGATCCCGTCACCTGATGACCCAACGAACGCCCCAGCATCGCCAATCCGCCCATAAAAGTGCCACAAATCCCAAGGATGTGAATGCGCATATCAAAGTCCATTACCTAAAAGTTCGGCGCACAGTGTAACGCCGGTCGCAGACGGAAGAAACGGATTAGGACTATGGTTTTTAAAGTTCAATCGGCTAAACTGCGTACGCATACGTTGGTGGTTTGTTACGCATGCTGCCACTCCATCGAAGATTCAGGGAATGTGTTATGAAAACGTTAGGCGAATTTATCGTCGAGAAGCAACACGACTTTCCGCACGCCACAGGCGAACTGACCGCATTGATTTCAGCGATCAAGCTTGGGGCCAAAATCATCCACCGCGACATTAACAAAGCCGGCTTAGTGGATATTCTGGGCGCAAGTGGTGTTGAAAATGTTCAGGGTGAACAGCAGATGAAACTGGATCTGTTCGCCAACGAAAAACTGAAAGCAGCATTGAAAGCACGTGGCATTGTTGCTGGTATCGCGTCTGAAGAAGAAGACGAAT
This sequence comes from Candidatus Pantoea bituminis, assembly GCF_018842675.1. Taxonomy (NCBI): domain Bacteria; kingdom Pseudomonadati; phylum Pseudomonadota; class Gammaproteobacteria; order Enterobacterales; family Erwiniaceae; genus Pantoea; species Candidatus Pantoea bituminis. The sequence continues at coordinate 365,028 of NZ_JAGTWO010000004.1, read as the reverse complement.
TCGTTATTTTTGAAGGTGAAGAGAACGGTAAGTACGTGGTGTTGATGGATCCACTGGATGGCTCTTCCAACATCGACGTTAACGTTTCTGTCGGCACCATCTTCTCGATTTATCGCCGCGTGAGCGAGCCCGGCACGCCTGTTGTCGAAGCTGACTTCATGCAGCCAGGAAACAAGCAGGTTGCTGCGGGTTACGTGGTTTACGGCTCATCCACCATGATGGTTTACACCACCGGTTGTGGCGTGCATGCGTTTACTTACGATCCGTCGCTCGGCGTGTTCTGCCTGAGCCACGAACGCATGACCTACCCAGAAAAGGGTTACACCTATTCTATCAACGAAGGGAATTACATTCGTTTCCCACAGGGTGTGAAAAAGTATCTTAAATTCTGTCAGGAAGAGGATATTGAGACCAAACGCCCTTATACCTCACGCTATATCGGCTCGCTGGTGGCGGATTTCCACCGTAACCTGCTGAAAGGTGGCATCTACCTTTACCCGAGCACGGCCAGTCATACCAAAGGTAAGCTGCGTTTACTGTACGAATGCAACCCAATGGCGTTTCTCGCGGAGCAAGCAGGCGGTAAAGCCAGCGATGGTCAAAACCGTATTCTGGACATTCCTCCTGTCACGCTGCACCAGCGTTGCCCGTTCTACTGTGGCAATGAAGCGATGGTCAATGATGTGGAGCGCTTCCTGCGCGAATTCCCAGATTGCCGTCAAGGTTAATCATGAAGGGCGCGATGACCGCGCCCTTTTTGTATCAGGCTTCCTGCAATCGAAATTGCGCCATCGTTGCCTGTAGATGTTCAGATTGTGCCTCAAGCGATTGCGTTGCCGCCGTTGCCTGCTCCACCAGCGCCGCATTCTGTTGCGCCACTTCATCCATTTGCGTCACCGCCTGATTAACCTGCTCGATACCGCGACTCTGCTCTTCAGATGCCAGCGAAATCTCTTTCATCAATGCTGTCACGCGCATCACTTCGCCCGAAATCTCATCCATGGTTTCGCCCGCTTTGGTCGCCATATCGCTGCCTTCTTTAACGCGCGTCTGCGAATCACTGATCAAGGTACGAATTTCTTTCGCCGCATTAGCACTGCGTTGTGCTAGCGTGCGCACCTCATTGGCAACGACGGCAAAGCCTCGTCCTTGTTCGCCCGCACGTGCGGCTTCTACCGCCGCATTCAGCGCCAGGATATTGGTCTGGAAGGCGATGCCATCAATCACGCTAAGAATGTCACCAATGCGATGGGCACTTTCAGTGATTTCACTCATCTTCTCCATCACATAACTCACCACTTCCGCGCCGCGATCGGCGGTATCAGAAACGCTCTTGGCCAATTGGTTCGCTTGCTGCGCATTGGTGGCGTTGAGACGCACAGTGGCGGTTAACTGTTCCATACTGGCGGCGGTTTGCTCCAGCGAGGCTGCAGATTCCTCAGTACGCTGCGAGAGATGAACATTGCCTGCCGCCAGCTCCCGGCTGCCAACGTCAATTTGCATGCTGGCTTCACGCACCTGATTTACAGAGGTACGTAACGCTTGCTGCATCTCGGCCAGTGCATTATTCAGACGCCCTAATTCGTTGTTACCCGCCAGCGGCAAGGTGTGCGACAAATCACCAACCGCCACTTGCTCCAGATGCAAGATGGCGCTGTTCAGCGGCTGCAACAACATGCGGCGCAACAGCTGCCAGGCCAACACCAACAGCAGCAGCGAGAGCGCCACCGCGACGGCGATCAGCACTTTCATCTTGGTTTCGTTATAGGCCGCTTGCTCCAGCTGCGCAGCGGTGACGCCATTGGCGTATTGCCCAAAATCTGCCACCGCTTTGCTGTATTTGTCCGCCAGCGTAGGGAGATCGCCTTCCAGCAGCTGGTAATATTCGTCGTTGTACTGTTTATCCAGCGCGCTCATCATCGGTGTGATGCCCTGATCCAGATAGGCTTTGTAGCTTGAGACCACCGCATCAGCCAGTTTTTTGCCGTGCTCAGTAACAGTGCCCGCATCAATAAACTGTTTTAGACTTTTTTGCGAATCGATGACATCGGCTTGCGCCTGTTTCGTCACGACTGCGCCCTCGTCCAGCAAACCAATTTCAATTTTTCGCACGGCCAGCGCCGCTAAAGTGCGGGCGCGCATCAGCTCAGCATTGCTCTGGTAGAGATTGTTCAATTCGATGCCCTGAATGCGATTGATTACATCCAGCGATCGGTTCCCTTTGTTGATTGCCACAATTCCCATAAAACTCACCGCCAACAGCAGCAGTGTCATAAACGCCAGCATAGCCAGCAACCCGGTGCGTAGTGATAACTGTTTCATCTCGATAGATTCCATGTGTGTAGTAAAGGCAAAAAAATCCAAAAGCCCTAAAACGGGAAAGGTATCGGCTATTACGTGGCGAAACTTTAACCTTGATAGATGGTCAGCTGCTTGACCATCACGGATACATCAATCAAGCTGAACTCTGCCTCATCATTTAGAAAGAGAATAACAATGAAAAAATGGCTTCCTTTGGCGCTGACTCTCGTTAGCAGCAGCGCGATGGCGCAGAAATCCGCGATTGACGATACGCTTGATCACTGCATGGAAGGCGCATCCACAACCTCAGCAATGACGCAATGCTACGGCGATGCAAATCAAGCCTGGGACAAAGAGTTGAATAATCAGTATGGGAAACTGATGAAAAAATTAAGTGGTGAGCCAAAAGCCAAATTACGTGCTGCACAGCGTAATTGGCTAACTTATCGCGACAGTTGGCTGGACGCCGGTCGCAGCCGTTATCGCGATCAGGGCACCTTGGGCACGGTGTCGCTCAGCGCGCAAAGCGTCAGTGTGGTGCGTAATCAGGCAATGCTGCTGCAATCAATGAATAAAGGGAGTTGCGCCAATCCTGATGATTGTTGATAAATGGACGCGGTAATATCGCGTATGTGCTGACATGGGTTGGCGCACTCATCCATTTTCAGGGAGAAAACATGGCTGCTTATGCCTCGACTTTTATTTTAATCTGCCTTGCCGTCCTCAGTTATTTTGTCCACAACAGCGCCGTGACGATTTCCATTCTGATTTTACTGGTAATCAAAATTACGCCCCTGGCACAATTTTTCCCCTATGTGGAAAAACAGGGCATCACGTTGGGCATTATTATTCTTACCGTTGCTGTGATGGCCCCGCTGGCCAGCGGTTCACTGCCCGCCTCAAGCCTGATTAAATCTTTTGCTAACTGGCAATCACTTGTGGCGATTGTGGTGGGCATTTTTGTTGCCTGGCTCGGTGGACGTGGCGTGAGTTTAATGAGTCTGAACCCTACCATTATTGGCGGATTGCTCATTGGCACAGTGATTGGCGTAGCCTTCTTTCGCGGCGTACCGGTCGGACCACTGATAGCTGCGGGCATTGTCTCGCTGTTTGTCACACAGAAGTAGCGTTGAGGCGCATTCCGAAACGCCAAAAAGGGGGCATACTTTCAGAGTCAGTTGGCTATAATAGCCGACACTCAACATACGACTACTGAAGGAATGCCCGATGAGTTTGAACCAGGTGCCAGCAGGTAAAGACCTGCCAGAAGATATCTACGTAATCATTGAGATCCCGGCCAATGCCGATCCGATCAAATATGAAGTTGATAAAGAGTCTGGTGCCCTGTTTGTAGACCGCTTTATGTCTACCGCCATGTTCTATCCGTGCAACTACGGCTACATCAACCACACCTTATCTTTGGATGGTGATCCGGTTGACGTGCTGGTACCGACCCAATATCCACTGGTACCAGGCTCCGTAATCCGCTGCCGTCCAGTTGGCGTGCTGAAAATGACCGACGAGTCTGGCGAAGATGCCAAACTGGTTGCGGTTCCGCACACCAAACTCTCTAAAGAGTACGATCACATCAAAGATGTGAACGACCTGCCAGAACTGCTGCGCGCACAGATCACCCACTTCTTTGAGCACTACAAAGATTTGGAAAAAGGCAAATGGGTGAAAGTTGACGGCTGGGATAACGCCGAAGCTGCGAAAGCAGAAATCATTGCCTCTTATGAGCGCGCTCAGAAGAAATAATTCTGTTGCCGAGCCATAAAAAAACACCGTCCAACTGGACGGTGTTTTTGTTTAGGCTTCTGGTTCCTCATCGCGCTTTAGCCAGTCGCCGCTGGTGATACGCTGGCGTCCAGCCACCGAGCGTTGATAAACATAAAGCCATGCACTGCCAAACGGCGTCTGCATGAGATGACGTTTGTACTCTCCACCCTTGGTACGTAGCGCATCCAGCTCGCCAAGAGTGGAAGCATCGATGCGGTACACTTCGCAGTGTACCGTTCCATTGCCCTGGATGACGCCGGGATAATGACCAAGACTGTAGAGCTCGAAGCCTTCAATCGGGTAATCACCCAGCCATTGCGCGTTCGTCATCCAATGACTGTTTCCCTGTTTGCGCCTTAAACTGCCGTAAACAATTATTCGCATTGCTAAAACTCAAACTGATAGAGCAAATCGAGAGCCTGGTCCACGCCGGACACGGCTTCCAGATAGAGTTTGGGCATCAGGCGGTAACGCAAGGTTAACGTCGCCAGTGAATCAAAAATGCCAACACCGTATTTTACTTGTAGACCCGGCAGCACATAACCGCTGACCTGCACCTGCTGGCTGTCGCCAACACCTGCGGTATCAAGGGCAAGGTTGCTGACACCGAATGTCTCGCCGATTTTACCCACAACCTGCCCACTTTGTGCAACCCCTAAGCCAACCAATGCTGAAGTCAGTGCATTACTGTCACCATCACTGTTGAGTCCCTGACCGCGTAAAAGGTAAGAAAGCGCTTCCTGTTGGGACATCGCCGGATCAGCAAAGACCTCGACTTTCGGCTCATCCGCCAGACCAGTAACACGCAGGCCCGCCGTGACATCATCCTCTGTGGCTTCCGGGTTACGAATGGCTTCAAGGTTGACGTAAGGTTGATCGGGTGGTCCGGCAAACTGCAACTCACCTTTACGCACAATCAGATCCTGACCATACGCATGGAAACGACCAGAAGGAATATTGATTTGTCCGTTTAATCCCAATCCTGACTTATCCTGCACCAGTTTCAGATCGCCATTCAGTTTCGCTTTCAAGCCAAAGCAGAAAGCCGCACATCGTTGCCGACATTAATAACCAGATTACTGTTGATCGGAATCGAGGCGGTTTTCGGCTGAATAGGTTTGAGGTTTTCATCCAGCATCACTGCATCGGATGAAACGCCGGTCGCACTTTCAGGGACTTCTTGCACCGTGATACGCGCCCAGGGAATATCAACACGTCCATCCAGACTGAAAGCAGCAGGTGTGGCTTCGAATACCAGATCCGGTGAGACATCCATGCGCACCATTGGCGGCACGGTAACGCGTATGCGGCTACCCTGCGCGGCGACTCGGGCGCGCCAGTTATCCAGCTGGCTCCAGTCAGCATTACCATTCAGGTTGATGTTACCCTGCGCGGTTTGGATCAACCCATTGAGCGTTGAACTCATGCCATTGAACACCAGGTTTAGGTTCGCCGCAGTGAGATCAACGGGCATGAAGCTGCCATCAACATCGACATCCTGCAGGCCAAGCTGACCAAACACCTGCGGCTGCTGCACGCTGCCGCCAAGGCGCAAACTGCTGTTGAGCTTGCCTTTGATCTGCTCGCCCTGCATCAGGGCCGGATTGATCATCGCCAACGAAATATTGCGAATGTTAACGTTACCGCCCAGCGTACGGCGATTTTCAGGATCGTTGATTTGGACGTTGCCATCGAGCTGACCGTTATTCGCGATGCGAATCAGCCAGTCGAGCTGCGCGCGACCGTTGCGCAGCGCGGCATTTAGATTAAGTGTATCGAAGGCAATCGGCAGCGTGTTGCCCTGCACATCCTGCTCAACTTTGACGCCATTACCCTTCAATGCCACTGTGCCGGTTGGCAAGCTACCGTCAGCACTCCAGTTTACACGCGCATCACCGCTGAACACGCCGTTGAGTTTGGTCGCATCGGGCATAAACGGTTTGATCATGGCCAGATCAAAGCGATTAAGCACCACATGCGCTTTTCCGCTCGGGCCCGCTTCAATCGGCTCCGGCACGCACAACTGCGCATTGGGGTTCTGCCAGCAATGCGCGCCAATGGTGGCGGTTTGTTTGGCGTTGAGATAATCGATCGCCATCGCCCGTGTCAGTCGCCATTCGCCTACTGGCGTGTCGAAGTGCGTGTTGTTCAGTGAGCCTTTCCAACGCTGCTGCTGGCGATCAAAGCTGCCGCTCAACGCCAGCTGACCGGAAACCGGTTTACCCTGAACATCGAGTTTGAGCTGATGCTGCTTTTCGTTACCGTCGGCATTCAGCGTCAACAGGTTAATGCTCAAGGCATCCTGTTTAAGCTGTTCAACGCGTAATTGCAGCTTGCCAGCGATTTGATCGCTGGAACGCACGTCGCCATTCAGCGTAACGCGGTTGATTTGCAACTGTTGCCAACGCAAACCGGTGGCATTGAGGTCAGCCAATACCTGTGGCGCCTGCAATGTTCCGCGTGCTTTAAGGGTGCCTTTCACCACACCGCCTAATCCCGGCAAGGCATTATTGAGCTGTGGCGCATCAATGGTTGCGTCGAGGTTTACCGTATCGCCTAGCGCACCTTTTACGTCTAAATGGTTGCGGCCTAATGCCAGCTTGATACCGGGCACCGTCCATTGATTGTAGCTGTTGCCGCTCAGTGAGCCGTCTGCGGTTACTGCGTTTTGCTTCACGTTTCCTTTCAACTGCAACTGCGGCACGCTGACTTGCCAGGTTCCGCCATACAGGCTGCCGCGCGTAGCGATCTTACCATCCAGCTTCGCCGGCCAATCGGGATACTGTTTTGCAGTATCAATTCCTGACAAGGTCAATTCGCTGCGCCAGCTGATCGCTTTGCTCCAATCCACCAGCGCGGTGAGATCAACATTGCCTTGCAGCGCGGCGACACGCAATTTATCCAGACTAAACTGCTGCACGTTGCCTTTGCCGTCGAGCGAGATCGTTGCTGGTGGCACCGCTTCGCCTTTCACTGCGGTACGCAGCGACATCACGTAATCAGTGGCTTTGCCTTTGAATTGATAATCAAGATTGTCAGCCTGATACTGCACCGGACCGGTTAACGGCCAACGCAACTGTGGGCTGGTAAGTTTCAGCGACAGCGGTAAACCCGCTACCGCTGGCTGCGTGGTCGCATCAAGTTGCGCACGCACCGGACCGGATAAATTCAGCGCTAACGCCAATTCATCACGCATCGCTCCGTTTAGCTTCAATACGATGTTTTCGCCTTTAAGCGGATCCACGTTTGCCGTGCCGTTGAGCGAGAAATCCACCGGCCAGTTATCCGCTAACGTAGCCTGACCGCTGCCGTTGAGCTGCCCCAGATTAGAATCAACCTCCAGCGTGTGCAGCTGCATCTGGCGATCGGTGGTTTTCGCTTTTACCAGCAGGCGTTTAACTGAAATATCGGTGTCGCCAGTAATGCGCAGCTGTTCGCCCAGGATCGCCTGCACATCAATATCCAGCGGCAGCTGAAAATCGGGTAGCTCTGGCAGTAGCGGTTTGGCAAACATCGCCTGCAGCGTTTCACCCAGCGGTTTCTCATCTGGCTGCGGTTGCTGAACTTTGGGCTGAATCACCTGCTCATTAGCCACCTTCGCCGCTTTTGGTAAGGCGATCAGCAGGCTTTGAATATGGGTTGGACTCAACGTTAACGCCCGATCCTGCCACTGCAAGCCGGTGGTGAAATCCATCAGCGAAATCGCTGTATCATCCACTTTGACATTGACGTTGTGCAGGCCAAGATGGCGCAAGGTGATCGGATAAGGCGTGCTGAGATTGGTGCTACCGCCCTCTTCTTCTGGCGGTGGCGCGCTGGATGGCGTCATTTTTTTGCTGTCGACCACCACGCTAATATCTTTGAGCGTGACGTCATTAACGCACACCGACGAGTGCAGCAGGCAATTTAAATCCACCGCTAAATGGATATTGCCAGCATCAACGCTGACGCCGGGCATTTCATAACGCAGACCGTTAATCGACAGATTACGCCAGCCGCCTTCGACCTGTTTGATCGACAAGCCCGGCACCCAGCGTGATGCGCCATTTAGCACCAGATGTAAACCTGGTGTGGTGCCAATCAGAAATGCCACACCACCCACTAACAGCACCAGAAAGATCAGAATACCTATCAGGACCTTTTTCCACAGCTTCATAGTTCAGGCCCCAGTCCTACGTAAAATTGCAAACCATGTTCCTCGCGATCGCCAATCGGTCGGGCGATGTCGAACTTAATCGGCCCTACCGGCGATGACCAGCGCACGCCAACACCTGCGCCAGTTTTGAAATTACTCTGTTTGATGTCGTTAACGGCTTCACCAGAATCGACGAAGACCGCACCCCACCATTTTCCTGTCACGTTGTATTGATACTCCAGCGATCCTGTCGCCATTTTTGATGCGCCCGTTAGCTTGCCGTCATCATCACGCGGAGAGATATCTTTGTATTTGTAACCGCGAATACTGCGATCGCCCCCGCAAAGAAACGCAGATCGGGCGGCACTTTTTCGAAATCGTTGGTTTCAATCCAGCCAACATTACCGCGTGCGACAAAGCGGTGATTATCGCCCAAGGTACGGATCCAGACGTTTTGTGCCTGAAGGATCAGGAAATCTACGTCTGAGCCCCAGGTTGTGTCAGAGACGTCCACGGAATAGCGCTGTGAATCGCCCCAGGTTGGCATCAGGCCGCCACGCGAACGGGTGCGGTTCACGCTAACGCCCGGATAGAGCAACATTGTGGTGTTAGTGACGCTGCCTTGGGTAAAGTGATCGAGGCTCCAGCGCAGGTTAACCGCTCTTTGCCAACCGGAACTGCTGTCCCAGTTACGCGAAACGGCTAACGTTGATGTATCAGATTGCGTGTCGTTGAGATCGGTACGCTTCAACCCGCCCGAGAAGGTGTAATACTGCTCCAGCGGACTTTTCAGCAGGGGAACTTTATAGCTGAGATCGAGCTGCTGCTCCGGTGCAGACACATAGGCGCTGGCTACCAGGCTATGACCCCGATCGTTTATCCAGGGTTTTCTCCAGGTGCCTTTCAGACGGGGACCGACGTCAGTGGAATAGCCAACACCGGTTTCAATGGTATTTTCGGTACGTGGCGACACCACCGCGCTCAGCGGCAGCACTTTGGTTTTTCGGCCTTCATTAAATTCTGGCGCCACCACCACGGAATTAAACCAACCGGTTGCAGAAAGACGACGGTTGAGTTCGGCTAAATCACGTGAGCTGTAGTAATCGCCCTTTTTGAAGGGCACCAGATTGCGCAGGTATTCGTCACGGATTTGCGATTTTTCGAACGTCACGTCGCCAAAACGATAGCGTGGGCCGCTGTCGTAATCGATATCCCAGAAGGCTTCACGCCGTTCTACAGATATGCCGAGCTGGCTCTGTTTGAAATCACCGTCGAAGTAACCGTTACGAAGAGCAAGGTTGGAAAAACCGCTTTTGAATTTATCATACTGCCCGTGATTCAGCTGGGTGCCGACTTTCGGGCGGCCTTGTTCAACCCAGGCTTTGTAATCGGCATCGTTTCTGGCATCGCCTTCAACCACAATGGTGCTGCCGCCGATTCTTACCGGCTCTCCCGGCTTCACGTGGGCAATCAATACTGGGCGGCCGCCCTGTGAAGGTGCCGGACGTGATTCAAAATCGATATCGGGTTCATAATAACCCAGTGCACGCAGCCCTTCTTTTACCGCTTCCGAAACGCGCGCGCGGAAACGGCCATCATTTGAGACCTCATCGCTGCCAATGGTGGACAAGCGCGCTCTGACATTTTTTTGCAAATCCCCGGTTAACCCTTCTACCTGCAATCGTACTGTCGCAGCCCCAAGGGAAGGCGCGGCAAGCAGCAGGCTGGCCATACAATAAATATGAAATCGTGGCACGGGTACTCCTGTTAATCATGCCGGCCCCTTTTCCGCAGGGCACTCATTAATCTTCTTTGCCTGCTCTTACGGCAAGGCAACACCATCATCATAGCCACACTTTTTTGCTAACGGTGGCGTAAAGGCGACATCTAAGTCAAATCGCCGACTATTGTCGGTAAATGCCGGGATCGATACAACAACCGTGCAGCCGATCGGCTTGTTCAGGTGCCTCACTCAGATTAATCTTACGGTTCTGTTCCCGGTTTCGCCTGACACTTCCCGCTTATGCTGCTATTCGCCCTCTGGCGGCAACATTGTGGCTGCTGCTATAATCAGCCACCACAGGCATATCGCCTGTTTTCATTTCTGCCCCGACAGTGATTTTCTTTGTCGAATTGGCGCAGACATTTTTGGCACGGATAGCCCAGATCGATGGGTAAGTACATGAAGTACGATCTTACCTCGCGCTGCCCAGGCCAAAAATGACAAGTGGATAACCCTTTGGATCTCATATGTTAGATAGCTTGCTTGTCATTCTTTTGCTGATCGTAATCAGTGCTTTTTCTCCCTCTCGGAAATCTCGCTGGCCGCCGCCCGTAAGATCAAACTGAAACTGCTCGCCGATGAAGGCAACATTAATGCACAACGTGTGTTAAAGATGCAGGAAACGCCCGGAATGTTCTTCACCGTAGTGCAAATTGGTCTGAATGCGGTGGCTATTCTCGGCGGTATCGTCGGTGACGCGGCTTTTTCTCCCGCTTTCAACAGTTTGTTTAGCCGTTTTGTTGCCCCGGATCTCGCCGAGCAGCTCAGCTTTATCTGCTCCTTCACCATTGTCACCAGCCTGTTTATTTTGTTCGCCGACCTGACGCCAAAACGCGTCGGCATGATTGCGCCGGAAGCCGTTGCCTTGCGTATCATCAACCCCATGCGCTTCTGTTTAATGATCCTGCGCCCGCTGGTGTTTTTATTTAACGGTTTGGCTAACGTCTTCTTTCGCATCTTCAAGCTACCGATGGTGCGCAAAGATGACATCACCTCTGATGATATTTATGCGGTAGTTGAAGCCGGTGCGCTGGCGGGCGTGTTGCGTAAGCAAGAACACGAACTGATTGAAAACGTGTTTGAACTGGAATCACGTACCGTTCCTTCTTCAATGACCTCACGCGAAAATATCGTCTGGTTTGATTTGAATGAAGAAGAGAACAGCCTGAAAACCAAAATCGCGGAACATCCACATTCTAAGTTTTTAGTCTGTAGCGGTGACATTGACCACATCGTTGGCTACGTCGACTCCAAAGAACTGCTGCTACGCGTGTTGGGCAACCAAAGCATGACGCTGAACAGCGGGCTGCAAATTCGTTCGGCGTTGATTGTGCCAGACACGCTGACGCTTTCGGAGGCGCTGGAAAGCTTCAAAACCGCTGGTGACGATTTTGCCGTGATCATGAATGAATACGCGTTAGTCGTCGGTATCATCACGTTAAACGACGTTATGACCACGCTGATGGGTGATTTGGTTGGCCAAGGCATGGAAGAGCAAATTGTGGCGCGTGATGAGAATTCATGGCTGGTTGAGGGTGGTACGCCAATTGATGATGTGATGCGTGTGCTGCATATCGACGATTTTCCGCAGTCCGGTAACTACGAAACCATTGGCGGCTTCATGATGTTCATGCTGCGCAAAATCCCGAAACGTACCGATTTCGTGAAATTTGCTGGCTTCAAGTTTGAAGTGGTGGATATCGATAGCTATCGCATCGACCAGCTCTTAGTGACGCGGATAGAGGAACGTCCGCCGGTCTTAAACCTCACAAAAACCACTGAAGAGTAAAAATATTAAGGGCGCCGTTGGCGCCCTTTCTTTTGCATACTGCTTACTGCTATTTTTTTGATTAGTTGAACTCAAGCTTCAGACGAACAACCTGACGGTTAATTTCTGACATTACGCTCAGATGCTGTTTGTCTTTGACGCGGGGAATTAACACTTTTCCCTTGTCGAACTCGAACGCGCCAACGTCCTTGATATACAACCTTCCTCGGAACAGCGTTTTTACGTATTTCGCTATTTGCAGCGGATTATAGCGCTGGAAGATCTTCATTCTGTCTAACTCCTAAATTTTTATAAACACGCTTCGCCGTTGCCAAAATCGGTACGAGCCCTTGAAGCGCAAATTGCGGATAAACTATAGAACACTGTGCGTTACTCGTGTTCCGAAAATTGAATTTATTTACTGAGTTGACACACCATTACAGAACACTCTGTTACTGCCGTGACACAACCCAGTATAAACCTTCAGTCGTTAAGGAATTGTGGCGTTGATAACAAACCTGACACTTTGCCGCGACAGCAGCATCATCACTGCCTACTATTGCAATAAAATGACTAACTGGTCTGATCACTTAAGGATGTGTTTATGCGGACAACATGGGCGGCGATATTTTTAACCCTGATAATGCCGGTTACCGCACTTGCTCACGATATCAAACAGGGCGAGCGCGTTCCCGCAGTAGGCATTAACGACAAAGGCGAATTGCTTTGGCATCAAAATGAGTTTAGCTATAAAAGTTGGAACAGTGCACAGCTGATCGGCAAAGTACGCGTGATTCAGCATATTGCCGGCCGTTCATCAGCAAAGGAAAAGAATGCTGCGCTGGTAGAAGCGATCAAAGCCGCGAAATTTCCGCACGATCGTTATCAAACCACCACCATCGTCAATACCGATGACGCAATTCCGGGCACCGGCATGTTTGTGCGCAGCAGCATTCACAGCAACAAACAGCAGTATCCGTGGTCGCAGTTTATTATTGATAGTAAAGGTAATATTCAAAAAGCCTGGCAGCTTGAAGAAAGCAGTTCGGCGATTGTGGTCGTAGATAAGACGGGACAGGTTCGATTTGTAAAAGATGGAGCGCTCACGCAGCAAGAGTTGCGGCAGGTAATGATATTGCTGAAAACGTTGTTAAAAGAATAAGCAGTGTTAATAAACGGGAGGAAAACCTCCCGTTTTGCCTATCAGAACAGGGACACACGGAAACCCGGATTGAGGAAAGATTCACGTGGCGCGTAATCCAGTGTTTTACCCTGCCAGTCGTGAACATGCGCACCCGCCGCCATCGCTACCGCGTGACCCGCTGCGGTATCCCAGATATTGGTTGGCCCAAAACGCGGGTAAAGCTGAGCTTTACCTTCTGCGACCAAACAGAATTTCAATGAAGAACCGGTAGCAACTGTTTGGTGCTCGCCCAGCTGTTTCAGGTATTGTTTCATCTCATCATCATCGCCATGTGAGCGACTGACCACCACCAGCGGCGGACGTGCATCCTGCGCCTGAATTTGCACATGCTGACCGCCCTCTTCTTTCCAGGCTTTACCTTCTGCGGCGGAATACATCACGCCCAGCGCGGGCGCATATACCACTCCCATCACCGGCTTGCCTTGTTCAATCAGTGCAATGTTGACGGTGAACTCGCCGTTGCGTTTGATAAACTCTTTGGTGCCATCCAGCGGATCGACCAGCCAGTAATGCTGCCAATGCTGGCGAACATCCCAACCTTGCGGATCTTCTTCTGATAATACCGGCACATCAGGAGAGAGCTGTTTTAAACCCTGAATAATGACGTTGTGTGCGGCGATGTCTGCCGCCGTCACAGGCGAGTCATCGGATTTGTGAGAAACGTCAAGCGGTGCCGCGCCATTATAAACGTGCATGATGGCATCGCCCGCTTCACGCGCCAGTTGGCAGATTTGCTCTAACATTTTTCACCTCGTTTTGTGCGGCTGCTGCGCGTATGACTCAACGCCAGACCGATTACATGTCAACAGTTCCGCTATCTGCGCCGACTTTTCGGCATGCAGCGGAGCATTTCATAGATATATCAATATCATAGTTCATACAGCATCGCTATGCTTGCCACGTGGCGGCAAAATCTGAATTCTGCGAGCCGCCTTCCAAAGCCTGAAAGCGTTACATCCATCACGTTTTAAAATGACCATTGATCAAGCTTTTACATTATTTTGGGAGCTTCGACCTTTTGGGAGCAGGAACCTACATGTTTAAGCCTGGCATAACGTTACTGGCGCTTGGAATTTCCAGCGCATTATCGGCAGCAACCGTGGATTTGCGCGTACTGGAAACCACCGATTTGCACAGTAATATGATGGACTTCGATTACTACAAAGATACGCCCACCGAGAAGTTTGGCTTGGTACGTACCGCATCGCTGATTCATGCTGCACGTCAGGAAGTTAAAAACAGCGTGCTGGTTGATAATGGCGATATTATTCAGGGCAGCCCGCTTGGCGATTACATGGCCGCGAAAGGGCTTAAAGCGGGCGAGATCCATCCCGTTTATCAAGCGCTCAATACGCTGGACTACAGCGTGGGCAACCTGGGTAATCACGAGTTCAACTACGGCTTACCCTATTTGAAAAAGCCCTTGCTGGTGCCCGCTTTCCTTACGTTAACGCCAATGTGATCGATAGTAAGAGCGGCAAGCCACTGTTTACGCCTTATCTGATCAAATCCACTGATGTCGTCGATCGCGATGGAAAACGGCAAACGGTGAAAATAGGTTATATCGGCTTTGTTCCGCCGCAAATCATGGTGTGGGATAAAGCGAATCTTCAAGGCAAAGTGCGGGTAGACGACATTACTGAAACGGCTCGTCGTTACATTCCTGAAATGCGAAAGCAAGGCGCGGAAGTGATTATTGCCATTCCGCATTCTGGCCTGAGCAGCGAGCCTTATCATGCCATGGCGGAAAACTCGGTTTACTATCTCAGCCAGGTCGAAGGCATAGACACCATTCTGTTTGGGCACGCACATGCCGTATTCCCAGACAAAGATTTCGCCAACATTAAAGGCGCCGATATCGCTAACGGAACCCTGAACGGCATTCCTGCGGTAATGCCGGGCATGTGGGGCGATCATCTTGGTGTGGTCGATCTGGTGCTGAACAATGACGATGGGCGTTGGCAGGTGAGCAGCGGTAAAGCGCAGGCGCGTCCCATTTACGACATCGCGCAGAAAAAATCGCTGGTGGCTGAAGATCCGGCGCTGGTTAGCGTGTTGGCGGATGCGCACCGTGCTACACGAGAGTTTGTTGCCAAGCCGATCGGTAAATCAGCAGATGTGATGTACAGCTATTTGTCGTTGGTGCAGGACGATCCCACCGTGCAGATCGTTAACAATGCACAGCGTGCCTATGTAGAACATTTTATTCAGGGCGATCCTGACTTAGGACGTCTGCCGGTGCTTTCTGCTGCTGCACCGTTTAAAGCGGGTGGACGTAAAAACGATCCGGCAAGCTATGTTGAAGTTGAAAAAGGAGCGCTAACCTTCCGCAATGCCGCAGATTTGTATCTTTATCCCAACACGTTAGTGGTGATGAAGGTCAGCGGCGCGCAGGTAAAAGAGTGGCTGGAGTGCTCAGCTGGCCAGTTCAATCAAATTGATCCCGCCAGCAGCAAGCCACAATCACTGATCAACTGGGATTTCCGCACCTACAATTTTGATGTGATCGATGGCGTGGAATATCAGATTGATGTGACGCAACCTGCGCGATATGACGCGGAGTGCCAGATGATTCACCCTGAGGCTTCGCGTATCAAGCAGCTTAGCTGGCATGGCAAACCGGTTGATCCGAAGGCGACTTTCCTTGTAGCGACCAACAATTACCGTGCGTATGGCGGCAAATTTGCCGGAACCGGCGATAAGTACATCGCTTTTGCTTCACCGGATGAGAACCGTTCAGTGGTGGCGGCTTATATCAGCGCAGAGACCAAGAAGCATGGCGAGGTTAAGCCACAGGCCGATAACAATTGGCATTTGGCACCGATTGCTTCCACTGCGTCCGTCGATATCCGTTTTGAGACTGCGCCGGGAGAAAAAGCCAACGGCTTTATCAAACAGCATGCGCAATATCCGATGCAGCAGAAAGGCAGTGATGAGATTGGCTTTGCGATTTGGCAGGTGAATTTGCAGCAGCAGAAGAAGTAAAACAGAGAGGGCGGCATGATTGCCGCCCTTGGGTATTACAGGATTTCGAGCAACTCGACTTCAAACACTAACGTGCTGAAAGGTGGGATGGATGCGCCCGCACCGCGCTCGCCGTAAGCGAGGTTGTGAGGAATAACCAGTTCCCATTTTGAGCCGACCGGCATCAGGGTCAATGCTTCAATCCAGCCTGCAATCACGCCGCTAACCGGGAATTCCGCTGGCTCGCCACGTGCGACTGAGCTGTCAAACACGGTGCCGTCAATCAGTTTACCGGTGTAGTGAACGCGTACGCGATCCTGACGAGATGGGATTGGGCCTTCACCTTGAGTGATTACGCTGAACTGCAGACCTGATTCGGTGCTGCTCACGCCTTCACGCTGTGCGTAGTCAGTCAGGAACGTCTGACCTTGTGCTGCCATTGCTTCAGTACGCTCACGACGTACGCCTTCCGCACGCTCATGCACTTCACGCAGCGCGCGATGTACCACATCTACCGGGACCGCCGGTGAATTCCCTTCCAGCGCGTCGCGCAGGCCCGCGAGCAGTGCTTCTGGTTGCAACCCTTGCAGACCAGATTCCAGCAACTGCTGGCCAACCTGTAAACCAATACCATAACTTGCTTGTGCTTCGACGCTGTCGAAAGAAGGGGTTGTCATCTTCGTTCCTTTCACTCTGGTAAAAAATTCGAGCGGGCAGCATAGCAGCGCAGGCCGCTGGCGTAAAATGCCCTGCATCGCGGATGACTTTTCGCGATGAAAGAGAAACAATACGCAGGTCAAATTTATCAATGCTGGCGGGCACTTCGCGTCCACATTGCCCATACTGTATCTCAGAACGTTCGAATTGCAGGAAAGCAGCAAGCAGAGAATATCCGGGAGCAAGTAGCCTGAGTATTCGATCCACTGCCTATGCAAGTTGAAAAGATGAAAGGTATATAACAACCGACAAGGCTTATCTTGTCTGTGGCACATAATGAAGAGAGAGAACATGGGCCAGATCGCCCCACGACGCCGCAGGACGCACGCACCGCGTATTTTATCCCGGCTGCAAACCTGGCTGCATCAACGCAAGCCACAGCAATCCGCCGGAGAGGAGGAACCACGAATGGCTTCAGACGCGTCATCCCGCTTACCTAACTGGCTGCATCGTATTTGGCACCTGACAGACACGATTCGCTGGATGGACCCACTACCAGCCCCGCATCGCCGTGGCATTGTTATTGCCCTGCTGCTCATGCTGCTGGCGTTTCTCTGGCCGAGCAGCACGCCAAAATATCCGGTGGAACGTCCTGTGACCTCATCCTCTGAGCAAGAGACGCCGATGCAGGCGGATATTTACGAAAACAAGGCAGCACCTTCACAGCAGCAAACTCCACCGAAAAGTGATTCACAAGGTGCGTGGCGCAGCTATACCGTGGCATCAGGCCAGACGCTGGCGCAGCTGTTTCGCGATAATAATTTGCCGGTGAATGATGTCTTTGCCATGGCGCGTGTCGAGGGCAACGATCAGCCGCTGAGCGCTTTACAAAGTGGACAACAAGTGAAGATAAGACAAGATGCGCAAGGCGCAGTGACAGGATTGACGGTTGAGAGTGCAAATGGCCCGGTGCTGTTTACGCGTCAGCCAGATGGCAGCTTTCTTCGCGCGCAATAAACAAAAACGCCGGCACAAGGCCGGCGTTTTGCGTTGCTGGGTAATAAATTACGCAGCCACTACTTTCACGATCAGTTTCGCGAATACATCGCTGTGAACCTGGAAGTCCACTTCGTGCTCACCGGTGGTGCGCAGAACGCCGTTCGGTAAACGAACTTCGCTCTTAGACACTTCAACGCCAGCTGCAGTTACTGCATCTGCAACGTCGCGGGTACCGATGGAACCGAACAGTTTACCTTCGTCGCCTGCTTTAGACGCGATGGTAACGGTGTCCAGTGCGTTGATTTTCTCAGCGCGTGCAGTCGCTGCAGACAGAACGTCAGCTTGTTTCGCTTCCAGTTCTGCGCGGCGTGCTTCGAAGAATTCAACGTTTTTCTTGGTAGCAGGGACAGCTTTGCCCTTAGGAACCAGGAAGTTACGAGCGTAGCCCGCTTTAACGTTAACCTGATCACCCAGGTTACCCAGGTTTGCTACTTTATCAAGCAGAATAACTTGCATTACCTTATCCTCTTAAAGTCGTTAATGGACAGTTGCCGATTACTGATGACGATCAGTGTACGGCAGCAGGGACAGGTAACGCGCGCGCTTGATAGCACGAGCCAGCTGACGCTGGTATTTAGCGCGAGTACCAGTGATACGGCTTGGGACAATCTTGCCGCTTTCAGTGATGTAGTTTTTCAGCGTTGCGATATCTTTATAATCGATCTCTTGAACGCCTTCCGCGGTGAAACGGCAGAACTTGCGACGACGGAAATAACGTGCCATTTGGCTAGTCTCCAGAATCTATCAATTCAATCTGCTCGGCATGTAACACCATTTTACTCTGGCCATTTCGCGCCTGATGGCAGCTAATGAAACCTTCGAGAATGAGTTGCGTGCCGACCGTTATATGTTGAGTAATCACCTGATGGGTGCTGCCGCTGATAATCACCGGCATCCGACACCAGGCTTGCCGGTGAAACCCGGCTTCCTCCTGCACTGAGTTGTGCTCAAGCACAAACTGACAATGCGGGATTCCTGACGGACTTATTTTTCGAACCGGTGTCTTGCACACGGTGCCAGACAAACGCAGTCGATTAGCCGTCACGATGGATTACTCTTCAGAATCCCCAGCATCTGAGTCATCAGCGGATTCGTTAGCAAAATCTTCGCGACGATCACGACGCTCATCTTTCGCTTTAACCATCGGTGATGCTTCAGTTACCGCGTTTTTAACGCGCATAACCATGCTACGGATAACGGCGTCGTTGAAGCGGAAGTTCGTTTCCAGCTCGTCGATCACTTCCTGCGGAGCTTCTACGTTCAGCAGAACGTAATGTGCTTTGTGCAGTTTGTTGATCGGGTAAGCCAGCTGACGGCGGCCCCAGTCTTCCAAACGGTGGATCGTGCCTTCTGCACCAGTGATAGCACCAGTGTAACGCTCGATCATGCCTGGAACCTGTTCGCTCTGGTCAGGATGGACCATAAATACGATTTCGTAATGACGCATCGAAATTGCTCCTTACGGATTATTCAGCCTCCTGTCTGGGTCAACCGCGGCCCGTGGAAGCAAGGAACGTTATAGACCGTGCCCCAATTTTCATGGGTCACAGCCTGAGAATGCGGCTGAAAAATTGACGCGTAATCATACTGATGTCCCCCACTAAACTCAAGAGCACATTTCAACAAATCGTACAGATCGTGCCAAATACCGCTACCTTTTGTGCTATCTCTGTTAATACAACGCGTTGTATAAGAATTGTTCAAATTAGCTGAAGAAGAGCATCAAAAGACCGACTGGCGACATAATGACCAGCCACTAAACTTTATTCAGACGTCGCGGCCTTTTTGTCGGCGTCCTGCCAGAGTGTTTTCCCTGTAGTGAGGAGTCGAGCATGAAAACGTTCGTCATCGCCACCTTACTGGGTCTCTTCCTGTCTCCACCCGCCCTTGCCAGCAGTGCTGACTGTGCGCAGCAGATGAGAAGTAACAGTAGCAAAGCGGCTTCAGGCTATGTTTACGTTAATCGATTGGATACGCCAGGCAATAGCAATGCCAACGTCACCATCAGCGCAGCGGAGCGGTTATCGAATTCGTACTAATGCCCTGTAACGTAACGGGCTGGCAGCGTGCTACCAGCCCAATTTCATTTACAGCCGGTGTTTAAAGAAACTCACTAGCGCGGTCAGGCCTGAGGGCGTGATTTTGTGGCCGATATGTTTTTCGGACAGCGAGGTCAAATTAGCGTCCAGCCCTTGTTCGCGCAGGGCCGTATCAAGCCTTGTGGTTTCAGCAAAAGGCACCACTTCATCAGCTTCACCATGCCACAACAGCAACGGCCGATTAGCCAGCTTATCCAACTGTCCGCAAGGATCGTAACCCGCTAGCGGAGCCATGCGTTCGGCAAACTGCGTCTTTTGTTCTGGTGTGCGCGCCACCAGCGGCGGGAACAGCGTATTGCTGAGCTGCATAAAATAGCCCGACCCCATCATGCAGGCGACGCTGTGAATCTGCGGATAACGCGCCATTGCACCTAATGCTGTCATTCCTCCCATCGATGCCCCTGCGACCGCAAAGCGATCATGACTAATCAGGTCATTCTCGCGCAGCGCGGCTTCCAGTTGAGGGACTTCATCAATGTTCTGTTTCAGGATGTCCCAGAAGTGGCTCATTCGAGACTCGGCATCACCGTTGTAGCGCGCTCCATGCATATCCGCATCGGGCATTACCGCACGAAAACCAGCCTGAGCCAGCGCTACGGCGAAGTAGGCATAGACCTCTTTAGACGACGTAAAGCCGTGGTAAAACAGCACGGTCGGCAGCCTGGCGTGGCGCTGACCTGCGGGCGCTGCGTGTAGGCATTCAATACCGGCCAATGTTTCCGTGGTGAGTTCAATCATGTGCTCTCCTGAGTAAGGGGCAAAACCTGCTTTGACGTATACATTCTGCCAATAACAATATTAATCAGCCCACCTTTGATCTAGATCAATGCGTCCTAAACTTTTCTTCTTAACTGCCGTTGATCTTGTACCCTCCTATCATAATCAAAGGTAATTTATGAAGCGTCTCTCTCTCAGCAGCCTGAGCCTTGGAATAAAGCTGTCTGTACTGACGTCTCTTAGTGTAGCGCTGCTGTTATTTGTCCTGACTCTCACGCAAAGTCATAACGCATCTCGTCAGCTGGAAAGTCTGGCAATGGACGATATGCATAACCAGGTACAAGGCATCAGCGAAATGGCGACGATGTTTAACGCCACACTGACCGAAGAGGTCAGCAGCTACACCCAACTTTTCGCCAGTTTCCTGCCTAAAAATTTTAGCCGCGACGACAGTGCTCGTATTCAGGTGGGTAACTTCTCGACCCCGACGCTGAGAGCCGGACTGAAGACGCTTAACCTTGATCAAACGGCAGTGGATGATTTCACCGAGCGCACCGCTGCGGTTTCTACCATCTTTGTGCGTGATGGCGATGACTTCGTGCGTATTTCGACCTCACTGAAAAAGGAAGATGGCAGTCGCGCAATCGGTACTCAGCTGGATCGCACCAGCGCCGCGTGGAAAAGTGTGAATCAGAGTGAGGTTTATCGCGGTCTCGCCACGCTGTTTGGTCATCGCTATATCACGCAGTATCAGCCGGTGAAAGATAGCAGCGGTACGGTCGTTGCCATTCTGTTTGTCGGCGTACAGATTGATAAAGAATACGCTTTAATGCGTGAAAAAATACTGGCGCGTCGACTCGGCGAAAGCGGCCACTTTTACGTGCTAAATGGCACGTCAGGCAAATTGCAGGGCCAATACCTGTTTGATAAGCAGCGTGAAGGCCAGCAGCCCGCTTGGGATAAAGCGCTTCTGCAGCAGCTGGTCACTCAACCACAAGGTATCCGTGAAGCAGAAATTGCGGGCGAGAATAAGATGCTTGCCTGGCAGCAGTTGCCTGGTTGGAATTGGGTGATTGTGGGTGAAGTCAACCGCGCCAGCCTGCTGGCGCCTATCACCCATAGCCGCAATCTGTTTATGATCACCGGTCTGGTTCTGGTGGTGATCTTCGCGCTTGGTTTTGCCTGGTACAGCCGACGCGCCATTACTCGCCCATTACAGCAGGTTATCCATCTTGCAGAGCAATACGCTGCGGGCAATCTGCAGGTTCATCTTGATACGTCGCGACGTGATGAAGTGGGTCAGTTGATCACGGCCATTAACGGCATTGGTGACGGTTTAGAAAAAATTGTGGCGCAGGTGCGCGGCGCGGCGCAAGAGATCAGCGATGGTACTGACACTATCGCCGCCAGTAGCCAGGATATCAGCGCCCAGATAAGCCGTCAGGCCAGCAGCGTTGAAGAAACCTCGGCCAGCATGGAACAGTTTGGCGCGACGGTGGAGCATACGGCGGACAGTTTACGCCAGGCGATGTCGTTGGTATCGGAAGCCACCAGCATGGTGAATCACGGCAGCAAAACAGTGGTGCGCTCGGTCAACACTATGTCGGCGATTAAAGTTTCGTCACAAAGCATTGCCGACATTACTCACGTGATTGAATCGATCGCTTTCCAGACCAATATTCTGGCGCTCAATGCCGCTGTTGAAGCCGCGCGTGCCGGTGAGCATGGCCGCGGCTTTGCTGTTGTCGCGGCTGAGGTGCGTGCGCTGGCGCAGCGTTCGGCACAGGCCGCCAAAGAAATTGATGGCCTGATTGCGACTTCCATCAGTAACGTTGCTGAAGGCCATACCTTGTCTGAGCAAACACGCGAAGCGATGACTAACATTGTGACGCACATTGAGCAGGTTCAGGCATTGATGGGTGAAATCAACGTTGCCGCGCAGCAGCAGGCAGCGGGCATTGGTCAGGTGAATCTGGCCATGAATCAGATCAGCCAGGCGACGCATCAGAACAGCGATTTAGTGGCGCAGGCAGAAACCACTGCACAGAACCTGAGTCAGAAAGGACATCATCTGACGCAGTTGGTCAGCGTTTTTAACCTCAAATCGTAATTGCCTGCGGGACGGTGTGACATACACTTAATACATCGTCCCTCAGGAGGATTTGCCATGCGTTACGCTTTCCTGTTGTTTTTTGCCTTACTGCTCAGCGGCTGTTCAGTTTTTAAAGATACGCCGGAAGCGCCGCCTGCGCCGACCAGCCATGCACAAGAAATTTCACGATCGCAAACTCACGGCTTGCCGAAGCTGGGCACGATTAGCGTTAGCGTGCGCGGTTCGCCAGATGACGCTGAGCGTGAAATCGATGCGCGAGCAAATCAAGCGGGTGCGATTTACTATCAGATTGTGATGGTTGATGAAACGGTGATGCCAGGCTTATGGTACGCCACGGCAACATTATACGGCGCTTCAACTGCCGCTCGCGCGCAGTAATAAACGATCGGTCAGCGCGTTTTCTAACGGACGCGATCCGCGCAAATCGAGCCATTGGCGACACCATGCATCAGCAATCGGCGGCTCAGCATATTTCAGCAGTTGCGCCGCCGTTGCCAGTTGTAGCATCTGATGCGTAAATTCATGCGCCTGCACTTCCTGCGCTTTATGCAGCCGTAGCTTGAGTTGACGCCAGCGCGCATCAAAATGGCGATTGCTGCCTTTTACCGCATCAAATTCCTGATTCAACATGTCGATAATGCCAGATTGCCGGGTGAGCACCCGCAGCACATCCAGGCACATCACATTCCCGGATCCTTCCCAAATGCTGTTAACCGGCATGTCACGATACAGGCGCGGCAGTTCGCTCGCTTCGCAATAGCCGATGCCGCCTAATACTTCCATCGCGTCGGCGACAAACGGCATGCCCGCTTTGCAGATGCCATATTTCGCTGCTGGCGTGAACAAGCGAGCAAAACTGACTTCATGCGGTTGGGCAGGCTGCGACCAGGCGCGAGCCAGACGTAATAAAAATGCGGTTTGCCCTTCTAGCTGCAGCGCTTGCGTCGCCAGCATCTGTCGCATCAAAGGCTGGTCCACCAAATTTTTTCCCTGCACCTGACGCTGATGTGCATGATAGAGCGCCACAGAAAAAGCGCGTCGCATTTGACCGTGGCTGCCAAGAGCACAATCGAAACGCGTCATGCTGCCCATTTTCAGGATCATCCGCACGCCTTCGCCTTCTTCGCCCAATAGCCAGCCAATGGCATCTTTAAACTCAACTTCTGCGCTGGCATTCGAGCGATTACCGAGTTTGTCTTTGAGTCGTTCAATAACGATCGCGTTGCGCTCGCCGTCAGGAAGCAGACGCGGCAGAAAAAAACAGCTTAACCCTTGCTGGGTTTGCGCCAGAATCAGATGCGCATCGCTTTGAGGCACGGAAAAGAACCATTTGTGGCCGACGATACGATAGGCTTCGCCAGGCCCGCGCTGCTCCAAAGGCTCTGCGCGAGTGGTATTGGTCATGACGTCGCTGCCGCCCTGTTTTTCCGTCATGCCCATGCCAATCAACAACCCACGCTTCTGTTCGCCAGGTTGTGCATGCGTGTCGTAACGATCGCTCAACAGGGGATCGAGCCAACCTTCAAACGCGGCGGGAAGCGTCCGTTGTAGCAAAGGAATGGCAGCGTGCGTCATGGTCACCGGACAAAGCGTGCCGGCTTCCACTTGCGCATGGAGAATAAAGCGCGCCGCACGCGCCACGCTGCCGCGTTCAAGCACATTGGGCTGCCAGGTAAGATTATGCAGACGGCTGGCGCAAACGCCCTGCATCAGTAAATGCCAGGCTGGATGGAAGCGCACTTCATCAAGACGCGCGCCACGCGCATCGTAACGCAGCAGTTCGGGTGGCTCAGCGTTGGCTAAACGGCCCAGCTCCAGTGATTCGGCGCTGCCAAGCTGCATACCAACCGAGGCGAGCCAATCGCGATCCCATTCACCGCCTTCACGCAGTAGCGCTTCACATAACGGCGTATCGGACAGAAAGAGATTACTGTTGCTAAGAGGTTGCGGCTGATTGAATACGGTGTGGGTTGTCCAGGTCATAACGGCTCCTCACGGATTTCACTCCCTAATTATGGGAGTGATGCGCAGTTATGCCTGGTACAGAAACTTTTTGCGGTGGCGATCACGCCATCAGCAATTACAGCGCGCGTTGACGCACCGCTTCAAACAAACAGACGCCGGTTGCGACTGACACGTTCAGCGAGGAAACGCTGCCCGCCATTGGAATGCTGATCAGCTCATCGCAATGCTCTCGCGTGAGGCGACGCATACCTTCACCTTCCGCGCCCATCACCAAGGCCATTGGACCGGTCATTTTGCTCTGATACACAGTGTGATCGGCTTCGCCGGCGGTACCCACTACCCAAATGTTGTATTCCTGCAGCAAGCGCAAAGTACGCGCCAGGTTAGTCACGCGAATTAACGGCACGTTTTCGGCTGCGCCGCTGGCCACTTTTTTCGCTGTTGCGTTGAGTGTCGCGGAGCGATCTTTTGGGACGATGACCGCATGCACACCCGCAGCATCGGCGCTACGCAGGCAAGCACCCAAATTGTGCGGATCGGTGACGCCATCCAGCACCAGTAAAAATGGTTTTTCCAGGCTTTGCAGCAGATCCGGCAGATCGCCTTCCTGATACTGACGGCCCGGCTTCACGCGCGCGACAATACCCTGATGCACGCCACCTTCAACCTGGCTATCGAGCCATTGACGGTTAGCCAGTTGAATCACGATACCTTGAGCTTCCAGCGCGGTTACCAACGGTTGCAGACGACGATCGTCGCGGCCTTTGAGGATAAAGACTTCCTGGAAACGTTGTGGATCGTTTTCCAGCAGCGCCTGCACGGCATGGATACCAAAAATTATTTCGCTCATCGATCTGCTCAGTATTGGGAGAATGAATGGATTACAAACCGCCCTTGCTCTTCGGAGCAAGGGCGGAGATGCGCATCAGACAGGATTTGCCTTCTTCGCGGCGCGCTTGGCCTTAGTGGCGGCGGCGATTTTACGGGTTTTCTCCGAGACTTTTTTACTTTTTTCTCGGTGTTTGCAGCAGCAGGCTTTTTCTTTTCGCCAGCGGGCTTTTTCTTCTCACCGCGGAACGCGGAATCTGGCTCGAAGTTAGCCTTCTTACTGATTTCACGACGACGCTTCGGCGGTGCTTTGCCTTCACGTTTATCGCGTTCACGAGCCGTTTTACCTTCGCCGCGTGGCTTGCGAGAGCTGGAAATCAGGGCAAAGTCGATTTTACGCTCATCCATGTGCACCGCTTCAACTCGGACTTCTACGGCATCACCCAGACGATAAGTACGCCCGCCTGATTCGCCAATCAAACGCTGACCAATCGGGTCGAAACGATAATAGTCATTGTCGAGCGTTGATACGTGTACCAGACCATCAATGAACAGATCGTTGAGGCGAACGAAGAAGCCAAAACCGGTGACGCTAGAAATGACGCCATTGAAGACATTGCCGACCTGATCCTGCATGAAGTCACACTTCAGCCAATCAGCAACGTCGCGGGTGGCTTCATCAGCACGGCGTTCAGTTAAGGAGCAGTGCTGGCCCAACTGCAGCATTTGCTGCATCTCGTAGTGATAACCGCCAGTTTCGGTAGTAATGCCTTTCACTTCGCCCTGCTCTTTTGCCAGCAGATATTTGATTGCGCGGTGCAAGAGCAGGTCTGGGTAACGGCGAATCGGTGAAGTAAAGTGCGCGTAAGAGGTCAACGCCAGACCGAAGTGACCACGGTTTTCTGGATCGTAAACGGCCTGCTTCATTGAGCGCAGCAGCATGGTTTGCAGCATTTCCGCATCAGGACGATCGGCAACTTGCGTGAGCAGCGCTGCGTAATCGATGGGTTGCGGCTTAGTCCCGCCCGGCAAGCTCAGCCCCAGCTCGTTTAATACGGTGCGGAAGCTTTTAATACTTTCATCGGTAGGACGATCATGATCGCGGAACAGCGCCGGCTCTTCATTTTTTCAACAAAGCGTGCCGAGGCAATGTTCGCCAAAATCATGCACTCTTCAATGAGTTTGTGCGCATCATTACGCGAAGTGCGCTCTACACGTTCGATACGACGTTCAGCGTTGAAGATAAACTTGGCTTCTTCCGTTTCAAACGAGATACCACCACGCTCTTCGCGCGCCGCTTCCAGCGCCTGATACATATTATGCAGCTCTTCAAGCTCTTTGACTCGCGGCGCATATTGCTCGCGCAGTTCCGCATTGCCCTGCAGAATATTCCACACTTTGGTGTAAGTCAGACGCGCATGCGAATTCATCACCGCTTCGTAATGCTTAAAGCCTGTCAGCTTGCCTTTGGATGAGACGGTCATTTCGCACACCATACACAGGCGATCGACCTGTGGGTTCAGCGAACATAATCCGTTGGAAAGCACTTCCGGCAGCATAGGAACGACTTGAGACGGGAAGTAAACAGAAGTGCCACGCTGATGGGCTTCATCGTCAAGCGGCGTGCCTGGACGCACGTAATAGCTGACATCCGCAATCGCAACCCACAAACGCCACCCACCGCCACGCTTTTTCTCACAGTAAACGGCATCATCAAAGTCTCGCGCATCTTCACCGTCAATAGTGACCAGCGGCAGCTGACGCAAATCAACACGCCCAACTTTGGCCTCTTCTGGCACCACTTCACTCAGCTTGCTTACCTGTTTCTCTACTTCTGGCGGCCAGGTGTGTGGAATCTCATGGGTACGTAATGCCATATCGACGGCAAGGCTAGTGCCCATGTCATCGCCAAGAATTTCAGCGATTTTACCAATGGCTTTCGTGCGGCGTGTTGGACGTTGTACCAGTTCGACCACCACCACCGAACCCATGCGGGCGTTCAGGGTTTCTTCTGGTGGAATGAGAATATCGAAACTCAGGCGGCTGTCGTCAGGCACCACAAATCCGGCTCCCGCATCAGTGAAGTAGCGGCCCACGATTTGATTGTTACGCGGCTCTTGCACACGCACAACGCGCGCCTCACGACGGCCTTTGCGATCCGCGCCCAAAGGCTGAGCGAGAATGACATCGCCGTGCATGCAGAACTTCATCTGTTCTGCAGAGAGGTAGAGATCGTCTTTCTGCCCTTCTGCGCGCAGGAAACCGTAGCCATCACGGTGGCCGATAACTTTGCCGCGCAGCAGATCGAGACGTTCAGGTAAGGCGTAACATTGACGGCGAGTGAACACCAGCTGGCCGTCGCGCTCCATTGCACGTAAGCGGCGACGTAATGCTTCAAGGTGTTCTTCTTCTTGCAAATTCATTTCTTGCGCCAGCTCATCGCGGCTGGCTGGCTTTTCGCGTTTTTCTAACAGCGCCAGGATAAATTCCCGGCTTGGAATTGGGTTTTCGTATTTTTCAGCTTCTCTATCCTGATAAGGATCTTTTGACATAACGGTTCCTCCGATGTCATTTAATTTTCATTGCCACCGGCGGTTCGGACAATATGATTTCATATAAAGGTGTATTTCCTTCAACGAGATCCGCCAGGGTATAGCTATCCAGTTCCCGTAAGAATACCTGCACCGCAGCATGGAGTGCATTCCTTAAACGGCAAGCTGGCGTAATGGCACACGCGCTGCAATCTACTAATTGTAGCGGTTCCATCTTACGAACGACTTCACCAATGACGATTTGATTGGCTTTCATGCCTAAACGAATGCCGCCATTTTTACCGCGCGTAGCTGCCACAAACCCAGCACGGCTTAATTGATTGATGATTTTGACCATATGATTACGCGATACGCCATAGGTATTGGTTACTTCGGTAATGTTAGTCAACTTGCCTTCCGGCAAGGTAGCCATATATATCAAGGCCCGCAGACCATAATCAGTAAAACTTGTCAGCTGCACATTAACCTCGGTGAATCATCAAAAGTGGCATTGATTCGTGTGTTCGCCTTGCGATTAATTTCAATTGTTAACCGGTTCGCTTTTTAATTAAGTAAGATGATAAACCAGAGTCTGGGCAGCTGTGCGTTTTTTAAGCCAGAGGGTGATTTGATAAGCGAAGGGATATTCAGGGGCGTCAAAGCGCGGAAAAACAAAGGCCGGAGATTGTCCGGCCTCAATGTGATTATGCGTCGAACGGATCGCGCAGAATCATCGTTTCACTACGATCAGGGCCAGTAGAGATGATATCAACCGGCACGCCAGTGATCTCTTCTACGCGTTTGATGTAGTTACGGGCAGCTTGTGGCAAGCCTTCCAGTGTTTTCACACCAAAAGTCGTTTCGCTCCAGCCTGGCATTGATTCGTAAATCGGCTCAATGCCTTCCCAGTTTTCTGCCGCCAGCGGTGTGGTGGTTGCTTCACTGCCATCTGGCATGCGATACGCTACGCAGATTTTCACTTCTTTCAGGCCATCCAGCACGTCCAACTTGGTCATGCAGAAACCTGATAAAGAGTTGATCTGAACGGCACGACGAACAGCAACAGCGTCCAGCCAACCAGTACGACGACGACGACCCGTGGTAGCACCAAATTCGTTGCCTTGCTTACACAGGAACTCACCCGTTTCATCAAACAGTTCCGTTGGGAACGGGCCTGCACCTACGCGAGTAGAGTAGGCTTTAACGATGCCCAGCACATAATCAACGTAACGAGGACCAATACCTGAACCGGTGGCAACGCCGCCTGCGGTGGTGTTTGATGAGGTTACATACGGATAAGTACCGTGATCGATGTCCAACAACGTACCTTGTGCGCCTTCGAACATGATCAGGTCGCCACGCTTACGCGCGCCGTCCAATAGTTCAGACACATCAACAACCATGCTGGTCAGGATGTCGGCAACCGCCATCACATCACTCAGCACTTTGTCGAAATCGACAGCTTCTTCTTTGTAGTAATGCACCAGCTGGAAGTTGTAGTAATCGACCACTTCTTTCAGTTTGGCTGCGAAAGTTTCTTTGTTGAAGAGATCGCTAACACGCAGAGCACGGCGAGCCACTTTATCTTCATAAGCCGGGCCAATACCACGGCCGGTGGTGCCGATCGCTTTGGCACCACGCGCTTTTTCGCGCGCCATGTCCATCGCAACGTGATATTGCAGAATCAGCGGACAAGCTTCAGAAATCAGCAGACGTTCGCGTACCGGAATCCCACGCGCTTCCAGGCCTTTCATCTCTTTCATCAATGCTTCAGGAGAGAGAACCACGCCATTACCAATAATACTGGTAACGTTTTCGCGCAGAATGCCAGAAGGGATCAAGTGGAGAACGGTTTTTTCACCGTTGATGACAAGTGTGTGGCCCGCATTGTGGCCGCCTTGATAACGCACAACGTAATTCGCGCGTTCAGTCAGAAGGTCTACAATCTTACCTTTACCTTCGTCACCCCATTGGGTGCCCAGTACGACGACGTTCTTACCCATTTCTCAAAATCACCGATTGCTTAAAAATGGATTCTACCATCTGATCGGGTCGCTTTCAGCACTTTTAGCATACGATTGCGCGCTTTTTTGCCTGAGTTTTGATCACTACAACATGTGGGGGAAACGCGCCTTAAAACCACAATTTAGGCTGTGAGCGATCGCGCATCAGATATTGCCGTGCATGCTTAACATGCAATAAATCACTACACCCGCGACCACTAAGCCGCCGCCAAAACGATGCAGCAGGCGATCGGGCAGTTGCGTCATGGTTTGAATTAACCGCCGCCAGGCACGTGGCATAAACATCGGTCCTAAGCCTTCCAGCACCAATACCAACGCTAATGCTATCCAGATACTCGTGTTCATTCCTGTAATCCAAACAAAAGGCCGACAAAAGTGTCGGCCCGTAGGTTATATCAGTTCTTATCGCGTTGCGTTAGAGGGCGCTTTCATATATCGGAAGAAATCGCTGTCTGGGCTCAACACCATGATGTCCTGATTTTCGTTGAAGCTATTTTCATAAGCGCGCAGGCTGCGGATGAAAGCATAGAAATCCGGGTCCTGACTAAACGCATTTGCAAATAACTTCGCCGTTTCAGCATCACCATCACCGCGGGTAATCAACGCTTCACGCTGTGCTTCTGCGATGGTACGTGTTACCTGATAATCGGCTTGAGCGCGCAATTTCTCCGCCTCTTCCTGACCTTGTGAACGCTGACTACGCGCTACCGCTTCACGTTCTGCACGCATACGGTTAAAGATGGCGTCAGACACTTCGGTCGGCAAGTTAATTTGCTTAATGCGCACATCAACAACCTGAATACCTAACGCCGCCATGCTGTTCGGGTTTGGCGCAGGTTCACTGCTGTTGGTTTCACGCTCAACGCGCGCTGCCGCGTTAGCAATCGCATCATCAGCGGCGGGTGTCGCAATTTCGTCGTCGTTGCCCGCGCTACCGGTATTCAGTGCATCACGCACGTCAGTGGTTAAGCGGCCACGCGAATCCGTCACGATGTCTTTCACATCCAGACGACCCATTTCAGAACGCAAACGGTCACTGAACTTACGTTTCAGCAGCACTTCAGCCTGTGAAACGTCACCGCCGCCGGTTGCCAGGTAATAACGGCTAAAATCACTGATGCGCCATTTGATATAAGAGTCAACGATCAGGTCTTTTTTCTCTTTGGTTACAAAGCGATCGGCTTGGTTATCCATGGTCTGAATACGTGCATCCAACGATTTAACCGTTTCGATAAACGGAATCTTGAAATGCAGACCCGGTGAAAACACCTGTGGTTTGTTTTCATCATCGCGCAACACTTTACCGAAACGCAGCACAATGCCCCGCTGGCCTTCTTGCACAACAAACAGCGATGCGTAAAGCGCCACCAGCACAACAATAAGTAAAAAGATTATGGGCTTACGCATCGATTACTCTCTCCCTTCGCGCTGGGTATCGTTGCGCTGAGCATTCACTCGACGCTGATCCAGGACGCTGTCTGGACTGTATGACGAACTTTCACTGCGGCTGGTATTACGGTCTGAAAGAGGTGGCAGCGTAGATGAACTCGTGCCTTTTTTACCACTCTGACCGGAAGAATCCATGCCACGCATCAGTTGATCAAGCGGCAGCACCATCAGGCTATTACCACGATCATTAACCAGCACCTTACGAGTGTGACTCAACACGCGTTCCATGGTTTCGATATACAGACGCTCTTTGGTGATCTCTGGCGCGGCTTTATACTCCGGCAGAATCTTGGCAAAACGCGCTACTTCACCTTGTGCTTCCAGAACAGTACGCTCTTTATAAGCACGTGCTTCTTCAAGCAGACGTTGCGCCTGGCCATTGGCTCGCGGCTGAACTTCGTTGGCGTAAGCTTCCGCTTCACGTACGTATTGCTCGCGGTTTTCACGCGCTGCAATTGCATCGTCAAACGCTGACTTCACCTCTTCCGGAGGACGTGCTGCCTGGAAGTTGACGTCAAGCACCGCAATACCCATGTTGTATGGACGAATGGTTTCATCGATTTCACGTTGGGTATCGCTACGCACCACGGTACGGCCTTCAGTCAGAATGCGGTCCATGGTTGAACGACCAATAACGCCACGCAGCGCACTGTCAGTTGCCTGACGCAAGCTGTCATCGGCGCTGGTCACTGCATAGAGATAGCGCTCTGGATCGGTCACGCGGTACTGCACGTTCATTTCTACGCGCACCACGTTCTCATCAGACGTTAACATCACGCCAGAAGCCGCCAGTTCACGTACTGCTTCAACGTTAACCGCGCGGACCTGATCGATAAATGTCGGTTTCCAGTTAAGGCCCGGCTCAACCAGATGGCTGAATTTACCGAAGCGTGTAACCACGCCGCGTTCCGCTTCTTTGATGGTGTAGAATCCGCTGGCGGCCCAGATGACCACAGCAGCAACAGCTACAATGCCAACAATTTTTCCACCGCTGCCGGAGCCGCGCTGTCCGTTGTCACTCTGTTTGCCACCGCCCAGTCCACCGAGCTTCTTGCTCAGCTTACGGAAGATATCATCCAGATCAGGTGGCCCTTTATCTCGACCTCCTTTATTTCCCCCAGAGTTGCCGCCTTGATTATTGCTGCTTCCCCACGGGTCGCGGTCCTGTCCGTTATTTCCGGGCTGATTCCACGCCATGTCTCTACTCCATTTATTGTATTTGCGGCTTACCTTCATCTTTCATGCTGGCGCGACGTTAGCTGCTCTCGCTTACCCCAATGACTTACCGCAGTATGCTTTATGGGATTCGCTCAATGACTGCCTTGCTACAACCTGAAATCTATTGGGTAAGTTCGATTGGGCAACATGTCAAACAATGTAACTGGTTAGTGACGGCTCTTGTTTACATAAACGACGCCAGTCAACAATTGGCATCCTGATCTGTAAACCGACACTGCCGTCTTCTTCATTCCACTCTTTCTCAATCGCCTGCAACTGATAGAAACGGCTGCGCAAGCGCCCCGCATCTGGTGGCAGACGCAAATCATATTGGGCAATTTCACCCGACAGGCGCTCTGACAACGCTTGCCACAACAAAGGAATGCCCACGCCAGTCTGGGCTGAAAGCCAGACACGAATCGGCAGATTTTCTTCGTTGCGATCAATACGCGGTTCAAAATTATCGAGCATATCGATTTTATTCATGATCAGAAGCTTCGGTATTTCGTCCGCTTCAATCTCTTCAAGAACCGTATCTACGGCTTCGATATTCTCATTCAGTCGCACGTCTGCACCGTCAATGACGTGAAGCAGCAATGCTGCCTGACGCGTTTCTTGCAGTGTAGCTTTAAACGCAGCGACAAGGTCATGCGGGAGATGGCGAATAAACCCAACAGTATCCGCTAATACCACCTCGCCAACATCAGCCACATTCAAGCGACGTAAAGTAGGATCAAGGGTCGCAAAGAGTTGATCCGCAGCGTACACATTGGCAGAGGTAATGGCGTTAAACAGAGTGGATTTTCCGGCGTTGGTGTAGCCTACCAGAGAAACGGTGGGTACATCGGCTTTAGCGCGCGCCTGACGTCCCTGCTCGCGCTGTTTTTCAACACGCTCAAGACGGGAAAGAATCTGGCTTATGCGGCCACGTAATAAACGGCGGTCAGTCTCTAGCTGCGTTTCACCCGGGCCACGCAGGCCAATACCGCCTTTTTGGCGTTCAAGGTGCGTCCAACCACGCACAAGACGCGTAGCAAGATGACGTAGCTGAGCCAACTCGACCTGCAATTTACCTTCGTGGGTGCGGGCGCGCTGGGCAAAGATATCAAGGATTAAGCCTGTGCGATCAATCACACGGCATTCGCATAACCGCTCCAGGTTTCTTTCCTGAGCGGGCGTTAAGGCATGATCGAATAATACGACCGATGCTCCACTTGATTTTACCGCATCGGCAATTTCAACGGCCTTTCCTTCACCGACAAAATACTTCGGGTGTGGCGCTTTACGACTGCCGGTAATGACTTGCAGCGCTTCGACGCCAGCAGAAGAAACCAGGGTTTCAAATTCCTGTAGATCTTCTACCTCTTTGTCTTGGGAGAACCAGATGTGTACCAGTACGGCCTGCTCACCGGCATCATAACGGTCAAACAAGCTATAACCTCGCTAAAAATAAAAGACCAGGACGGAAAACGATTAACGTTCTCCAGTCCTGGCTGAACGGCGGCGCCTTATTCTGCGCTATCACCGTCTTGTTGTGGCTGCGGCTGCGCTGATGGCGTGCTGCCGCTATGATGGTAATTATTCGTGCTGCCGCCGGTATTATTGCTATGGTGAGAAACCGGACGTGAAGGCACTACGGTAGAAATGGCATGCTTGTACACCATCTGACTGACCGTGTTCTTCAACAAAATCACAAACTGATCAAATGACTCAATCTGACCTTGCAGCTTAATACCGTTAACCAAATAAATCGAAACCGGAACACGTTCACGACGCAATGCGTTCAAAAACGGGTCTTGTAATGATTGCCCCTTAGCCATTCTATCTTTTCCTTATATGCTTGTAGTTTGTTGCTTTTAGAACCTAGAGTTCTGAAAAAACTGCGTAAAAATTTGCGCACGATAACCAGCCAATTGTACACAATCACCCATGCTTCGCACTAAGAACCTGTAACACCGTTTCGCGGGCTAATTGGGGTTCGTCGCTGTCTAACCAGTGAACGTTTTCCCAACCACGTAGCCATGTCATTTGGCGCTTAGCGAGCTGCCGGGTCGCGCAAATTCCCCGATAAACCATCTCGTTGTAATCAATTTCGCCAGATAAGTAAGACCACATCTGACGATATCCCACACAACGAATGGAAGGCATGTCCGTATGCAAATCACCTCGTGCAAACAGGGCCCGAGACTCCGCTTCAAATCCTGACGCTAACATCTGTTCGAAACGTAAAGCGATGCGCTGGTGTATCAGCTCGCGGCTCGCGGGGGCGATGGCAAACTGGTACACGTCGTAGGGTAACGCTTCGCCGGACGTTTTTGTCAGTTCCGTTAAAGTTTTACCCGAAATAAAAAAACTTCCAGTGCTCGCGAAAGTCTCTGCGGATCATTCGGATGAATACGACTGCCGGCAACCGGATCGATTTCACACAGTTGGCGGTGTAAGGCTTCCCATCCATCATCACGCGCCATTTGCTCTATACGCTGACGAACCTCCGGATCGGCCGAGGGCAGCGGCGACAATCCTTCAAGTAACGCCTTGAAGTAGAGCATAGTTCCACCAACAAGCAACGGAATACGTCCGCTTCGGACAATATCCGCCATTTCTGCTAAAGCATCGCGACGAAATTCCGCAGCCGAATAGGCCTCTGCGGGATCGCGTATGTCTAACAAACGATGGGGTGCCAACGCTAACTCTTCAGCCGATGGTTTCGCCGTGCCAATATCCATCTGACGATAGATTAAGGCAGAATCCACGCTGATAAGTTCCACAGGCAACTGCTTGCGCAGCTCAATCGCTAAGGCGGTTTTGCCCGAAGCGGTGGGTCCCATCAAAAAAATAGCCTTGGGCCGGCCAGCCTGGTTTAGTTCACTCATGCTTCAACGCGTTGATCGCGCTCTCAGTTTCAAGGGCTTGTAATAAGCCTGAAGGCGGCGATTTTAATAGCTGTGGGCAAAGCCGTTCCAGCTCAGCCAACAATGTAATCGCCTGCGAGTGATTCCAGTTTTGAGACTCTGCATCTTCGCGTCGTGCCAGCCATTGGGCCAGCTGCGCGGCAGAATTCTCTTGCTGTCGGGCCAAATAGCCTAACAGCTCAGGAATCAAGATTTGTAAATTTTGTGTTCGTAACGGTAAAGGCACTGCGCGTAAGGTCACATGGTCGCCTTGTGGCTGCAAATCAATTGCCATCTGATTGAGTAAGCTGGCATTTTCTTGCGCCGCCTTGCGCTCAACCTGTGCAATTTTCAGCCGGACCGGAATCAACAATGGTTGCGGTTTTAACCCCGCTTCGCCAGGCTGAAGCTGGGCCTGTTTCAACCAGCGAGATGCAACCGGTAGCGCCATAAGCATCAGGGTTTCATTTTGTTCCAGCAGCGCATATTGGCCCTGTATTACCGTTAATACGCGACCAAAACTTTGTGCATGCGCTGCCAGCGGAGCTTCTTTTACCGCTGGACGAAGCGTGGTTTCTGGCGCGCTAACCTGCGGCGTTTTCAGCAATTGCTGATACACCGAGCCTTCACGCTTACTGTAACTGTTCTCTTTCGTTTGCCACGCGGGAACCTGAGCGGGAGCTGGAGCTGAGACACTTTCACTGCGGCGCGGCGCGGGCTGGGCAAAATGGTTGCCTCCCGCCGCCTGGCGGTTTTCGGGCTGCCAGCGCGGAGCCGGTTCTTCAGCTTGCAACGTAGGCAACGTTGGCGCGGCGCTCGCCTGTAAAGCGCTGATTACGCCCTGATAAATAAAATCATGCACCAGGCGTGACTGATGAAAGCGCACTTCATGTTTTGCCGGATGAACGTTCACATCGACCTGATGTGGGTCGATCTCCAGATAAAGCACATAAGCGGGTTGTTGGTCGTCCTGCAGCTGCGTTTGAAAAGCCTGGCGAATGGCATGATTGATCAACTTGTCACGCATCATGCGGCCATTAACATAGCAATATTGCAGCTCGCTAACCTGACGTGAACCGGCGGGATCGGCGACCCATCCGCGTAAAGAGAGATCATCATGTTGCCAGTCAATACGCATCGCATGTTGCATAAAGGTGGTGCCGCAAATCGCGCCCAGACGGCGTTCGCGCTGCCCTTCATCAGTGACAGCACGATATTGGCGCATCAATTTGCCGTTGTGGCTAAGTGAAATAGCCACGTCAAAACGCGCCAGCGCAATGCGACGGACAACTTCATCGATATGCGTAAATTCGGTTTTTTCGGTACGCATAAACTTGCGGCGTGCAGGCGTGTTGTAGAACAGGTCGAGCACCTCAAGCGTGGTGCCGCAAGGATGTGCCGCCGGTTTGACTGTGACTGCCATATCGCGCCCTTCTGCATAGGCCTGCCAGGCTTCATTTTGCTCAGCAGTACGTGAAGTCAATGTCAGACGCGAAACGGAACTGATACTCGCCAGCGCTTCGCCACGAAAGCCCAGGCTCATAATGGCTTCAAGATCGTCAAGTGAGGCGATTTTACTGGTGGCATGACGTGCCAGCGCCATCGCCAGTTCTGCCTTGTTAATGCCGCAGCCGTTATCGCGAATGCGGATCAGCTTGGCACCCCCTTTTCAATATCCACATCAATGCGTGTCGCACCCGCGTCGAGGCTGTTTTCCACCAGCTCTTTTACAACCGATGCGGGACGCTCAACCACTTCGCCTGCGGCAATTTGATTAGCCAGCTGCGGCGGTAAAATTTGAATCGGCATGATGGATATCCTTTTAGCGGGTAGCCCGGCGCAGTGGCCGGGCAAACAATCAGGACGTTGGAATCTTCAGATTTTGACCTAGCATCACATTGGTCGATTTCAAATTATTCGCCTGCATAATCGCTTTCGGGCTAACACCGTAATGCGCAGCAATGCCCGTTAATGAATCACCTCGAACCACTTTATGACGTACCGGTTTTTGTGCGGCCGTCGTGCGGCTGGCTGCGGCGCTGGCGGGCACTTTTAAACGTTGGCCAACCCAAACTACATCACGCTTCAGGGTATTCATCTCACGCAACGTCGCCATGCTAACGCCATATTTTTCCGCAATCCCGGAAAGCGTTTCACCGCGTGTCACCGTATGACGCTGGGTAACGCCCGTGTACTGCGTTACGCCCGTGGCCGGATTACTGGCAACACTAATCGTCGGCTGCGAGCCGACTGGGCGGTTTTCCTCCTTTGGGACCGATTGTAGCGGGTGCGCCAGGAAATAAGTGCGCAGACCTTTATAGATCGACTGCGCAATTTTTTCCTGGTGTGCGCTACTGCCAAGCAGTCGCTCCTCCGAGGTATTACTGATAAAACCGGTTTCCACTAACAGTGAGGGAATATCCGGCGAACGCAGCACGCCAAGGCTGGCATGCTCAGGTAGACGCTTATGAAGGGTTGCGACACCCCGCATCTGTTGCAATACTTTTACCGCGATGTCATATCCCACGCGCTGCGAATGACCAAATTGCAGATCAAGCACCGCCTGGCTGAGATAAGGATCGGCCTGACTGTTTGCCAGCAAATCGCCCGCGCCGCCGAGCAGTTCAGATTGCTTCTCTTTCTGTTCCAGCCAGTTTGCCATTTCGCTGTTAGCACGCCGATTCGACAACACCCAAACTGACGCACCGGTCGCCGCATGGCTTGGTGCCGCATCGGCGTGAATCGAAACCAGCACGTTGGCATTGGCCTTACGCGCTACATCCGAGCGCCCCATGACCGAAATAAAATAGTCACCGTCACGTGTCAGCACACCTTTGAACATCGGGTCATTGTTCAATAACACTTTCAGCTTGCGAGCGATCGCAATGGTGACATTCTTCTCTTTTAAGCCATTCTGCCCCATCGCGCCGGGATCCTGACCGCCATGCCCGGCATCAATCGCCACAATTACCGTATCGTTAAGACTGGATGCGGAGCCAGGCCGAACCGTGCTTGCAGTACTGGTTACAGCGGTCACCGGACTCGCATCGAAAGGATTGCGGGTTGAGGTGCTTTGTGTCGGAACGCGAGAAGGTGTTAGCGTGCGGGAAGGTGTGCTTCGTGTTGCAGGCCGCGTACCGTTGATGGTAAACACCACGTTGTAATTGTTGCCATTGCGCTGCGTCACTGCACGCGTTTTGCCTGGCTGCGTTAGCTCAAGCACCAACCGAACGCTTTGCTTATCTTTCGGCGTGCTAGTGCGAATGCGTTTAACGATGTTTTCGCCACTGAAATTCAGCGGTAAACCTTGAATAACGCCGCTTTGACGAATATCCAACACTACGCGATCGGGATTACGCAGCGGGAAGAAACCGTAAACCGGTTGGCCGGCAAAGCTAAGTGTCACCGTTGCCTGACTGTCGCCATTCGCCACTTTAATATCAGAAAGATTCGCGGCAAACAGCGGTGTGGCAACCAGTAACAACAGTGTTACCAGCGCGATTTTCATCCGTGACATCATGCTTGATTCCTGCCTTGCTCAATCTCATCAATCCATGTTTGACCCAGTGGCGATTGCGCCACCAGCTCAGCTTCACGTGCCGTATCAACGTAGCGCAGCGTCAGTGCCAAATCGGGCGGCGGCAAAACGCCTGCGCCCTGCTGCGGCCATTCCACCAGGCAAATTGCGTCTCCCGTGAAATAATCACGAATTCCCATGAACTCAAGTTCCTCGGGATCGGCAAGACGATAAAGGTCGAAATGGTAAAGTGAGCGATCGCCCAAGATGTAAGGCTCAACCAGTGTATAGGTTGGACTTTTTACATTGCCTTGATGGCCTAACGCCTGCAGAAAACCACGGCTAAAGGTGGTTTTACCCGCCCCGAGATCGCCATACAAATAGATAACCGCCGCGCGGTGACATGCGCGAGCGAGTTGTGCACCTAATTCCAGCGTTGCCGCTTCGTCAGGCAGAGAAATAACACAGGTTTTCATGCTTTATTATTGATTCATCTCTGGATTAACAAACTGCCACAGCAGATCGAATAAGTCTGTCGCTAACATGCCGCGGGTGCCGCGTTTCGCTGCCACCGCATCGGCTGCAGCGCCATGCGCCACACAACCCGCACAAGCCGCATCGAACAGCGCCAATTTTTGCCCCATCAGCGAGGCGATAATACCGCTCAGCACATCGCCCATTCCGCCTGAAGCCATCCCTGCGTTCCCTACATCAGCAAAAGCCATTTCACCCGCTTCGCTGGCGATAATCGTTCCCGCGCCTTTTAATACCACAACACCACCATAGCGATTTGC
This sequence comes from Candidatus Pantoea bituminis, assembly GCF_018842675.1. Lineage (NCBI taxonomy): Bacteria > Pseudomonadati > Pseudomonadota > Gammaproteobacteria > Enterobacterales > Erwiniaceae > Pantoea > Candidatus Pantoea bituminis. Next base: position 325,232 of record NZ_JAGTWO010000004.1, on the reverse strand, counting down.
TAAAGCTTGCGCGGCATGTAAGCGGTCACTCTCAATTTCGCTGGTCTTTATTCCCAGCAGGCGAGCCGCTTCACCTGGATGTGGCGTAATGATGCGATTCTGACGTTTCTCCGCACTGATTGCCAGCAGGTTAAGAGCATCAGCATCCCAAAGCATCGGCTTTTCGCTTTCAGCGACGCTTTTCAGTGCCTTCTTACCCCAATCTCGCTGTCCTAAACCTGGGCCAATGGCAATCACATCTGCCCATTCCAGCGCCTCGCTCAACCGTTCATCGGTTAATTCATCTACCATGATTTCTGGCCGTGCAGTCAGAATCGGCGCGATGTTATCTTTGTGAGTGAGTACTCGCACTAAACCACTGCCGGTGCGCAGTGCAGCTTCTGAAGTCATGCGAATAGCGCCTGCGGTTCCTGCATCGCCACCCACGACCAGCAAACGTCCCTGATTGCCTTTATGTGAGGTAGGTTTACGAGGTTTCAACCAGTGTGACAAAAAGCAGGCGTCAAAACGTGCCATAGGTGCTGTTTCACCGGACAAATAGGCGCTCAAGCCTAAATCTGCATAATTCAGCTCGCCAATGTAATCGCGGGCTTTACCGGTGATTTGACCCGGTTTCAGCGCAATAAAGCTCAACGTATGGGTTGCATCAACGACATCGCCAGGCGCACTGCCGGTGGCGGCAGACAGACCGGACGGCATATCAATGGATAAAACCGGCGCAGCATGCCTGTTTGCCTGCTGAATCAAAGTGGCATAAGGTTCCGCTGGCGCCCGATTGATTCCAGTGCCCAATAGCGCATCAATAATGAGATCAACTTTTTCGGGCCAGCTTGCATCGGCCGCATGGATTTCTCCCCGCCTCAAGCCAGGCGTCACGCGCGGATTGTGCTTCTTCAGGAAGCGGCTTTTTCCCTTCACAGGCCAGCAGCGTAACCTGTTTTCCCGCCGCTTGTGCCAGCCGCGCCACCACATAACCATCACCACCATTGTTACCGTGACCGCACAAAATTAACCAGCTCTGCGCCTCAGGCCAATGGGTTTGACTGTGCTCATAGGCAGCCTGACCGGCGCGCAGCATCAGTTCATATAAGGTAATCCCGAGCGTATCGGCGCCTTCACGCTCTAGCTGCGCCAGTGCCTGCGCAGGCCAGACAGAATATGGTAAACTGCCCCTGTTTTTCTTCGAATCCTGGTTACTCATGTCATACCCTCTCGATCTTCATCAACTCGCTCAACACATTAAACAGTGGGGATTAGATCTCGGCTTTCAGCAGGTCGGCATTACCGATACCGATCTCAGCGCGGAAGAGCCGCGTCTGCAAGAGTGGCTGGATAAGCAATATCATGGCGAAATGGATTGGATGGCGCGCCACGGTATGATGCGTGCCCGGCCGCACGAGCTGTTGCCTGGGACACTGCGCGTCATCAGTGTCCGCATGAATTATCTTCCGGCAAAAGCCGCCTTTGCCAGTACGCTGAAAAATCCCCAACTGGGCTACGTCAGTCGTTATGCTTTGGGACGTGATTACCACAAAGTATTGCGCAATCGACTGAAAAAGCTCGGAGAAATGATCCAGGCACACTGCGGCGAGCTTAACTTCCGCCCATTTGTTGATTCTGCGCCGCTGCTTGAACGCCCGCTCGCCGCCAAAGCGGGCTTGGGCTGGACCGGCAAACATTCACTGATTCTCAACCGGGAAGCGGGCTCATGGTTTTTCCTTGGCGAATTATTAATTGATCTGCCGTTGCCGATTGATGCGCCACAGGAAGAAAACTGCGGACGCTGCGTAGCCTGCATGACCATTTGCCCAACCAATGCGATTGTCGAACCCTACGTAGTGGATGCACGCCGCTGTATTTCCTATCTCACCATTGAGTTGGAAGGGGCGATCCCGGAAGAGTTCCGTCCGTTAATGGGCAACAGAATTTATGGCTGTGACGATTGCCAGCTGATCTGCCCATGGAATCGCTACGGGCAATTAAGTGATGAACCCGATTTTTCACCGCGAGCAGCGCTGCATGCGCCTGAGTTGATCGATCTTTTTGGCTGGGATGAAGCAAAATTTCTGCGTATTACCGAAGGTTCTGCCATTCGCCGGATTGGGCATTCCCGCTGGCTGCGTAATATTGCTGTCGCGTTAGGCAATGCACCCTGGTCAACGGAAGTGGTAGCAGCGTTACAACAGCGTCGGGGAGAACAGGCTTTGTTAGATGAGCATATTGAATGGGCATTACTACAGCAGCAGCAGAAACGTGAGCAGCTGGCTATTGAAGTGCAGCCGGCTCAACAAAAACGGCTGGTTCGTGCAGTGGAGAAAGGATTACCGCGTGATGCATGATTGAGCAACATGCTAGTCAAAAAAGTTTTTCCACACCTTGTGAATAAAAATAAAAAGCTGTTGTCATTCAAACGACATAACATTATCAAGTCGCTTAAATAACAAATTGAAATATTTTCATTAACTTATTATTCAATAGGTTACGCTGAAATTGTGTTTATTTAAGAATTGGGCTATCGCTTGGCTTGCTAATCAAAGCTGTGGATAACTCTGTTTAAAAGAGTTTTGTAGATCGCTGTGAATGGCATAGATGACGGCGTGTAGCGCTGTGGATAACCTTTAGAAAAGCGTCGACAGCAACAACAATCAACGTGTTATATAACTGGCTGATTTTATGTCATCAAAAAAATTTGGAGCGGGAAACGAGACTCGAACTCGCGACCCCGACCTTGGCAAGGTCGTGCTCTACCAACTGAGCTATTCCCGCATAGAAGGGTACTGCAACTGCTAAACACATTTTGGAGCGGGAAACGAGACTCGAACTCGCGACCCCGACCTTGGCAAGGTCGTGCTCTACCAACTGAGCTATTCCCGCAAAGAGGATACTGCTACTGCTAAAAAAATTTGGAGCGGGAAACGAGACTCGAACTCGCGACCCCGACCTTGGCAAGGTCGTGCTCTACCAACTGAGCTATTCCCGCGCCTTGTACCGTTAATAAATTCTTCACCGGTACGGGGTGCGCATTATACGAGAAATCGTTGCTGCTGCAAGTGCCTGAAAGCAAAATTTTTCGCTTTCGATGCGTTTGCTGATTAAATCAACAAACTGGCGATTTCCTGCGCACCGCCTGACGCTTAAAGCTGCAAAAAGTGCTCGCGGTAATAAACCAGCTCGGCAATGGATTCACGAATATCATCCAGCGCCTGATGCGTTCCGGTTTTTTTGAAGCCTGGCAAAATACCCGGCTTCCAGCGACGCGCTAACTCTTTCAGGGTGCTGACATCCAGATAGCGGTAATGGAAGTAGGCTTCCAGTTCCGGCATGTATTTGAACAGGAAGCGACGATCCTGCCCAATGCTGTTACCACAAATAGGCGAAGTATTGGCTGGCACCCATTTTTTCAAAAACTCAATGGTCGCCAACTCTGCCGACCGATCGTCAAATTCACTGGCTTTTACGCGCTCAACCAAACCGCTGTTGGTATGGGTACGCACGTTCCACTCATCCATCAGCGCCAGTTGTGCATCAGACTGACGCACCGCCATCACCGGGCCTTCTGCCAGGATGTTCAAATCGGCATCGGTCACGATGGTCGCGATTTCAATAATACGATCGCGTTCCGGATCGAGGCCGGTCATCTCAAGATCAATCCAGATCAGATTGTTTTCATTTCCAGTAGCCATGCTGTTACCTGCCGTTGCTGTAGTCGTCATTAACTGTGATTAGGGTGTATCATAGACGTTTTGCCCAGCGGGGCGAAACCAGGCGAAAGCCGTGTGAGGGTTAGTGAGCAAAAATAAACTGTCGAAAGGTCAACAACGTCGCGTAAGTGCTAACCACGATCGTCGTCTTAATCAGCGGAAAGATCGCCCGGAAGCTGACGACAATCTGTTTGGTGAAGCTGCTGATGGCGTGGTGGTCAGCCGTTTCGGGATGCATGCCGACGTCGAAGACAGTGCGGGCATCGCCCATCGTTGTAACATTCGCCGCACCATCCGTTCATTAGTGACCGGCGATCGCGTTTTATGGCGTCCTGCCCACAGTGGTGGTAAAGGGATCGTCGAAGCGGTGCATGAACGCACCAGCGTATTGACCCGTCCCGATTTTTACGATGGCGTAAAACCCATCGCTGCCAATATCGATCAAATAATTATTGTTTCGGCGATTCTGCCAGAGCTGTCGCTTAACATCATCGATCGTTATCTGGTCGCCAGTGAAACGCTGGATATTGAGCCGCTGTTGGTGCTGAACAAAACCGACCTGCTGGACGAAAAGGCACGCGCCTTTGTTGATGAGCAGATGGATATCTATCGCCAGATTGGCTACCGCGTGTTGATGGTGTCCAGTCGGGCAAAAAACGGCCTTGATGAACTGCAGGAAGCGCTGAACGATCGCGTCAGCATTTTTGCCGGCCAATCGGGTGTGGGTAAATCCAGCCTGCTGAATGCGCTGCTCGGCCTTGATCGCGAAGAGCAAACGGCCATTCTGACCAAAGATGTTTCAGATGCCTCCGGCCTCGGCCAGCACACCACCACCGCTTCACGTATGTATCACTTTCCCAATGGCGGCGATGTGATCGATTCACCGGGCGTGCGCGAGTTTGGTTTATGGCATCTTGAGCCGGAACAAATCACCCGTGGATTTGTCGAATTCCGTGAGTTTCTTGGCGATTGCAAATTCCGTGATTGCAAGCATGACACCGATCCGGGTTGCGCTATCCGCGAAGCGGTAGAAGCAGGTAAAATTAACATTTCCCGTTTCGAGAACTATCACCGCATTTTGGAAAGCATGGCGCAGGTAAAGACGCGTAAAAACTTCGCCAGCGAAGAATAACGGCCGGTATTCGCCATCTGACCGGGGCGCTGCTACAATCCGCCCCCATTTTTCTTAACGTCACGATAAATAGCCAGGAGGCTAAGGTGTTTGATCGTTTAAAACTCGGCTTGAATCATGTTCTCCCGAAAAAATGGCTGACTGAACTTGCCGGTTGGGGCGCCAGTCGCCGCGGTGGTTGGTTGACCAAACTGGTCATCGACATCTTCGTCTGGTTCTACAAAGTTGACATGGCGGAAGCGCGCAAATCTGATACCGCTAGCTACCGCACTTTCAACGATTTCTTTGTTCGCCCGTTGAAAGATGACGCGCGCCCGATTGACCTTGATGCAAACCTGATCGCCCTGCCCGCCGATGGCGCAATTAGCCAGCTTGGCCATATTGATGGTAATCAGATTTTTCAGGCTAAAGGCCATCATTACACCCTCGAAGCACTGCTGGCCGGTAATGAGCAGATGGCGGCGAAGTTCCGCGATGGCGAGTTTGTAACGACTTATCTGGCACCGCGTGATTATCACCGTGTACATATGCCGTGCAATGGCATCCTGCGCGAAATGATTTACGTGCCAGGCGATCTCTATTCAGTAAACCCGCTTACCGCGCGCAACATTACCAATCTTTTTGCTCGCAACGAGCGCGTCATCTGCTATTTCGAGACGGATATTGGCCCAATGGTGCAGATCCTGGTGGGTGCCACCATTGTCGGCAGCATTGAAACTGTGTGGGCAGGTACCATTACGCCGCCGCGTGAAGGTGTGATTAAACGTTGGCACTATCCTGCGGCTGATGATGAAGGCGCAGTGGTGTTATTGAAAGGTCAGGAAATGGGCCGCTTCAAGCTGGGCTCGACGGTCATTAACTTGTTCGCACCAGGCCGCATAAAACTGGCAGAAAGCCTGGAAGCTGAAAGTAAAACACGTTTGGGCCAACCGCTGGCGATGACGCTACCGATGGCGCCCCACGTTTCTGACGTTATCGTCGACTAAATTGAGTGTTCCCTTTGCGTTCGATCCTCTTCTTGCTGCTGAGCCTGTGGCTCAGCACCTCAGCCTTGGCGGCCAGCGTTCCGGAAGCCAGTTCTTTAAAACAGCAGCTGGAAGAGGCGAAAGCCGCTAAAAGCTCTCCGGCACAGGCGGAACAGATTCAGTCGCTTGAAGCTGCGCTAAATTCCCTTTCTGAACGTGATGAATCACTGGAACGGGCCCGGCAGTATCAGCAAGTTATTGATGACTTCCCGCGCCTTTCCCGTGAAATACGCCAGCAAATTGCCTCGCTAAACGACAGTCCTAAAACCCTTCGAACGACGATGAGCAGCGCTGAATTGGATCAAGAGATCCTGCAGGTCAGCAGCCAGTTGCTGGAAGAGGGACGGCAGGCTCAGCAGGAGCAAGATCGCGCGCGTGAAATCAGTGACTCCCTCTCTCAACTGCCGCAGGATCAGACAGAAGCGCGTCGCGCCATGACTGAAAGTGAGCGTCGTTTGCAAAGCGCAGGCAACGGCGGCACCACGCCGCAATCACAGACGCAATTGGCCGCACGTCAGGCAGAAAATGCCGCGAACAAAGCGCGCGTTGATGAGATAGAACTGGCACAGCTGTCAGCCAATAATCGCCAGGAGCTGGCACGCATGCGCGCGGATGCGCATCAACGCAAAGCCGCACAGTTAGATAACTATCTTCAGTTACTGCGTAATCAGCTCAACGACCAGCGCCAGCGCGAAGCTGAACTGGCGTTAGCGCGGACAGAGCAGTTGGCGGAAAACAGTGGCGATCTCCCGCCATCAATCAGCGATCAGTTCCGGGTTAACCGCGACCTTTCGGGTGCGCTGAATCAGCAGGCGCAGCGTATGGATTTGGTGGCTTCGCAACAGCGACTGGCTACCAATCAAATTATTCAGGTGCGTCAGGCGCTCACCACGTTACGCGAACAGTCGCAATGGCTGGGTGCATCGAGCTTACTGGGCGAAGCGTTGCGGGCTCAGGTTGCCCGCTTACCGGAGATGCCGAAGTCCCAACAGATTGATAACGAGATGGCGCAGCTGCGGGTGCAGCGCCTCTATTATGAAGATTTGCTGGAACGTCAGGATGCGTTGCGTAAAGCGCATCAGGCCGATGGACAGCCTTTCACCAATGATCAAAAACGTATTCTTGATGCGCAGCTGAAAACCCAGCGCGAACTGCTGAATTCGCTGATCTCCGGCTGCGATACCTTGATCCTTGAAATCACCAAGCTGAAGGTCGCTAACACGCAGCTTCAGGATGCGTTAACAGAAGTCAAAGACGCGACACATCGCTACCTTTTCTGGACTGCCGACGTCAGCCCCATTAGTTTGAGTTATCCGCTGGAGCTGGCTAAGGATCTGTCGCGTCTGCTGTCGCTCGACACCTTAGGCCAGCTCGGCAAAGCGCTGGCGATGATGTTTACCAGCCGTGCTACGGTGCTGCCTATTATCGGCGCGGTTTTATTGGTGGGTTTCAGTATTAGTTCACGCCGCCATTTCAACGGCTTCCTTGATCGCTCTGCCAGCAAAGTCGGCAAGGTAACGCAGGATCGTTTTCGCCTGACGATTCGCACCGTGTTTTGGTCGATTCTGGTGGCGTTACCGCTGCCGGTATTATGGGGCGCGCTGGGTTATGGTTTGCAAAATGCCTGGCCTTATCCGATCGCAGTTGCGATTGGCGATGGCATTACCGCCACGCTGCCGCTGCTGTGGGCGTTTATGATCAGCGCTGCATTTGCACGTAAAAACGGTTTGTTTATTGTGCACTTCCGCTGGCCCCAGAGCCGCGTGGCGCGCGCAATGCGTTATTACTCGCTGAGTATCGGCCTGATTGTGCCGCTGATTATGTTGCTGATCGCCTTTAGCAACCTCGAGGATCGCCAGTTCTCCTCCTCGCTAGGCCGCCTCTGTTTTATCCTGATCTGCGGAGCAATCAGCCTGGTTACCGTTAGCCTGAAACGTGCCGGTATTCCGTTACATCTGGATAAAGAAGGCAACGGCGAAAACATCATTAACCGCGTGTTGTGGAATTTGATGATTGCGATCCCCCTGCTCGCCGCCCTCGCCTCGGCGATTGGTTATCTGGCGACCGCGCAGGCGCTGTTGGCACGTCTGGAAACCTCGGTAGCGATCTGGTTCCTGTTGCTGATCATTTACCACATTATTCGTCGCTGGATGTTGATTCAGCGCCGTCGCCTCGGCTTTGATCGTGCCCGCGCACGCCGTGCCGATATACTGGCAAATCGCGCGCGCAGCGAAGAAGAGAAAGAGCAAGGCGCGCAAAATGTGGATGCGATTGAGATAGAAGAACCGGTCATTGATCTTGATGCCATTAGTGCGCAATCGTTGCGGCTGGTGCGTTCTATTCTCACCTTGATTGCTTTGGTTTCGGTGATTGTCCTGTGGTCAGAAATTCATTCGGCCTTCGGCTTCCTTGAGAATATCCGTCTGTGGGATGTGAACACGTCTATACAAGGCGTCGAGAGCATTCAACCGATCACGCTTGGCTCAGTGTTGATTGCGATCCTGGTGTTTATTATCACCACGCAGCTGGTACGTAACATGCCCGCACTGTTGGAGTTGGCTCTGCTACAACACCTTGATCTTACGCCTGGCACCGGTTACGCCATTACCACGCTAACCAAATATGTGTTGCTGCTAATTGGTGGCCTGCTGGGTTTCTCATTGATCGGTATTGAGTGGTCGAAACTGCAGTGGCTGGTCGCCGCACTCGGTGTTGGATTGGGCTTTGGTTTGCAGGAGATTTTCGCCAACTTTATTTCTGGCCTGATTATTCTGTTTGAAAAACCTATTCGCATCGGTGATACCGTGACAATTCGCGATCTCACCGGCAGCATCACCCGAATCAATACCCGTGCGACCACCATTACCGATTGGGACCGCAAAGAGATTATCGTGCCTAACAAAGCGTTCATTACCGAGCAGTTTGTTAACTGGTCCTTGTCAGATTCAGTAACACGTGTGGTGTTAACCATTCCAGCGCCTGCGAAAGTGAGCAGTGAAGAGGTTACGACCATTTTGAAACAGGCCGCCGAGCGCTGCAGTTATGTTCTGGATACTCCGCCACCAGAAGCATTCCTGGTTGATTTACAGCAGGGCATTCAACTGTTTGAATTGCGTGTTCATGCCGCTGAGATGGGGCATCGCATGCCGCTGCGCCATGAATTGCATCAGCTCATCCTGCAAGGCTTTGACCAGCACGGCATTGAAATGCCCTTCCCTCCATTCCAGATGCGAATGGAAACGTTGGGCAAGAAAGCGCCAGCGACCAATGGCGCGCCCGCGTCACGTAATTTCAAATCAGGTGGTTTGTAGAAAAAGATTTGTAGGGACAAAGTGTAAACAAAAACGCCCGGTTAGACCGGGCGTTTTTCTGTTTATCTCACGCTTACTGCTTCACAAACTCTTCACCCTGCGCGATATCTTTCTTCAGGGTTTCCAACATGCCATCCAGTGCCTGCTGCTCAAAACTGCTTAAGTTACCCAAAGGCTTGCGTTCAGCGACGCCATTTTTTCCCAGCAGCAGCGGTTGTGAGAAAAAGCGCGCATATTCCCCATCGCCTTCGACATAGGCACATTCCACCACGTTCTCTTCGCCTTGTAAGGCGCGTACCAGTGACAAGCCAAGGCGCGCTGCCGCTTGTCCCATGGATAACGTTGCTGAACCGCCACCCGCTTTGGCTTCTACCACTTCAGTACCTGCATTCTGAATGCGTTTGGTTAAGTCCCTGACTTCCTGATCGCTAAAGCTGACGCCTTTAACCTGTGACAGCAGCGGCAGAATAGTCACGCCCGAATGCCCACCGATGACTGGAACTTCAATATCGCCCGGTGATTTGCCTTTTAGTTCAGCAACAAAAGTATTGGCGCGAATGATATCGAGCGTAGTGACACCAAACAGGCGGTTTTTATCATACACGCCATGTTTTTTAAGCACTTCAGCGGCAATGGCTACCGTAGTGTTGACGGGATTAGTGATGACGCCAATTAACGCTTTAGGTGCAGTTTGAGCAACCTGATCAATCAGGTTACGGACAATGCCCGCGTTGACGTTAAACAGGTCAGCGCGATCCATGCCGGGCTTACGTGCCACACCGGCAGAAATTAATACTACGTCAGCGCCTGTCAGGGCTGGCGTGGCATCTTCTCCACTGAAACCTTGAATTTTTACCGCAGTAGGAATATGGCTGAGATCGACAGCGACGCCAGGCGTAACCGCGGCGATATCATAAAGGGTGAGTTCTGAACCCGCAGGAAGCTGCGTTTTGAGTAAGAGTGCGAGCGCTTGGCCAATGCCACCTGCAGCACCGAGGACGGCAACTTTCATTCGTGACTCCTTATTAAGGTGGGGCAGAGAAGAGCCGAAATTCCATCTGAGTCAGACCTTAATCAACAGCTCAGGCGATGACGATTATCCGCGCTCATTCTACGTGCTAACGCGCTTAATCTCCGGATTCAATAATTACTTATCATCTCATTACCTGAATGACCGACAACTTCGCCGTCTGCAGACAGAGAACGGCTGTGTTCGTTATCTGTTGCTACATCTCCAATAGTATAACAACTTTGCAACCTTTGCCCTGATGCGTCATAAAGCGCGGTTTTGGTCTGAACAAAAATCTTTGCTATTATCCACGCCCGCTGGCCGCTTCAGATAGCTCACTTGCTAACCAATTGAATAAAAATTCATTTAAATGCATAATCATCGCTCTGCCGTGGGCTGAATCCCGGTTATTCCCCTTTTTTATTGGTAACCTATGCGAAACCCATCCAAACAAGACGATCTGATTAAGGCCTTTAAAGCCTTATTAAAAGAAGAAAAGTTCAGTTCCCAAGGCGAGATTGTTCAGGCGCTGCAGGATGAAGGCTTCGAGAATATTAACCAGTCAAAGGTTTCTCGTATGCTCACCAAGTTTGGCGCAGTGCGTACTCGCAACGCCAAAATGGAGATGGTTTACTGTTTACCTGCAGAATTAGGCGTGCCCACCACCACCAGTCCACTGAAAAATTTGGTGCTGGATATCGATTACAACGATGCACTGGTGGTGATTCATACCAGCCCCGGCGCGGCTCAGTTGATTGCACGCTTGCTGGACTCCTTAGGAAAATCAGAAGGTATTCTTGGCACCATTGCAGGTGATGACACCATCTTTATCACCCCTGCCCGCGCCTTCACAGTTAAACAACTGCACGACGCTATTCTGGTTTTATTCGAACAAGAGCTATAAACCCCGCTTTGGCTGCCGGCAGTTAACCTGCCGGTTACGCGTTCTTTTCTCTCTGTTACACAAGAAACTCAAATTTTTTCTTAAAATTCAATATATTGATATTACAGCGCTTCATATTTAGCGCTGCGCGCAAATGGTTAAACCTTTGCGCCAACTTAACCATTTGCGCTATTTTACACTGCTTTACATCACAGACTTAGCGTCATTACCCAGATCTAAATCAACTTGCAGCCATATCGACCACTACTTTTCGCACAAAAAGATAAAGTGATGCATGTCACTGTTTTAACATGAAATTAACCACAAAAGATCATTTTTTAACCACTTTTTATAACTTAAGGTTATTAAAATATGTCATAAGGATAAAGAATCGCAAAAAAACATTATTAGCAGAGTATTAATTTCTTCCGTTATTAGTTCTATACTTGTTTCCGTGATGCGAATCACACAAACAAAAAGATAAAAACAGACGACGAGGAAATATATATGAACGTTAAAACCACTATCGCCACCCTGAGTATTCTATCTGCCCTGTCATTTGGTGCTGTTGCAGCTGATTCTATCAATACTTCGCAAGCGCAAAATTTGCAGTCCGTTGGCACCATAAGTGTTAGCGGTGTCGCTGGCTCGCCAATGGATATCAACCAGAAGCTGAGTGATAAAGCCGATCAGCAAGGCGCAAAAGCCTATCGTGTGATTGAGGCTTACAACAACGGCAACTACCACGCGACGGCTGAACTTTACAACTAAGTTCAGGCGACAAGACAACAGATAACGGGCGGCCTTTTTGAAGCGCGCATATGCACTTCGGGTTGCCACCTCAAATTTCAGGAGAGTGAATCATGAAAACCAAATTAACCCTTGCCGTATTAAGTCTGGCTTCTGTTCTGTCATTTGGCGCTAGCGCTGCCAGCTTGGTTTCAAATCAACAGGCGCAGACTCTACAGCCTATGAATCAAACCATTACCGTAAGTGGTCGTGATGGTGATCAGACGAATATCCGTGAAGTGCTTTCTGAGAAAGCCGATGCGCAAGGTGCCAGCCACTATCGTGTTATCGAGAACAATCAAGACAACACCTATCACGTGACAGCTGAGCTGTATAAATAATTAACCGAACCGGTGTTTAAACGACACCTGACACATATCGACGACCCGCTTCATCTTTGAATTCCGCAGGTTGTTGATTGTAATGAGGAGACGAATTATGAAAATCAAAGCAACCATCGCTACAGTTAGCCTGCTTTCAGTTATCGCTTTTGGCGCATCTGCTGCCCAGCTAGTGACTGAACAGCAAGCACAAAATATGCAGCCTGCGGGAACCATCACCATTAGTGGTACGGCTGGCGCACCAATGGATTATCGTGCGCAGCTTTCTCAGAAAGCCGATGAGCAAGGTGCCAGCGCTTATAAAGTGATTGAAGCACGTACCGGTGATAATTATCACCTCACCGCTGAGCTCTATAAATAATTCCTCGTCAGTTTCTTGACGAACCCTTTGGCCCCGCTCGTCGGGGCCCTTTTTCGTTGTTATTTGACATTGAAATGGAGTTGACCTTCCAGCTCCTCTTCTGCTTCATCAAATAATAAAATTAGCGCGCCGTAGCGTCTTTTCTGTCCCTTGCCTAAGTTCACAAATTCGATGTGTAGCGGCATAGGCAATATTTCACCTGTGACAACTTCCCATAATCCATCCAGATCACAGATACGCCGATCTTCCAAAGCAAAACGTTCGCTGAACTGGCGAAAGAAATGGGCTTGATCAACGATCTCATTAAAGTCAAAACACTCGTTTTTCATGCGGACAGCTCCCATCCTCCCACTGCGGACGACCGCTTTCGTCGTCCGTAGTGATGAAACTAGTTCAGACCGCCCAGATGCAGCGCTTTGATTTCCAGGTATTCTTCCATGCCAAGCACCGATCCTTCGCGCCCTAATCCAGACTCTTTAACGCCGCCAAACGGCGCCAGTTCAGTTGATACCGCGCATTCATTAATACCAATCATGCCGCTTTCCAGCGCGGCTGAAACGCGAAAAACGCGCTGCAAATTCTGCGTATAGAAGTAGGCAGCCAGGCCAAACTCTGTGTCATTAGCGCGGCGAATAACGTCATCTTCATCATCAAAGCGGAAGCATGCTGCCACAGGACCAAACGTCTCTTCCTGTGCCAGTTTCATCCCTTCATGCGCCTCAGTAATGACCGTGGGTTGCCAGAAATTGCCACCCAATGCGTGACGTTCTCCTCCCACCAGTACTTTGCCGCCTTTAGCTATCGCGTCTTTAACATGCTGTTCTACTTTCTCTACCGCTGAAGACTCAATCAACGGTCCAACAATCACACCCTCTTCCATGCCATTGCCTACTTTAAGTTTTTTCACTTCGTCGGCGAGTTGGTTAACAAAGCGGTCGTAAACGGCATTATGGATATAAAAGCGATTGACGCTGACGCAGACCTGCCCGGCATTGCGGAACTTATTGGCAATCGCGCCCTGTACCGCTGCATCAATATCTGCATCATCAAACACGATGTAAGGCGCGTTGCCGCCTAGCTCCATCGACACTTTTTTCATGGTTTCGGCGGCGTTACGCATCAGCAGCTTGCCGACTTCCGTGGAGCCGGTGAAAGAGATCTTGCGCACCACTTTGCTGGCCATGATCGCGTCGCTGATAGCATGTGTGTCGCCAGCGACAGCATTCAATACGCCATCCGGCACGCCCGCTTTTTTGCCAACGCCAGCAAGGCAAACGCACTCAACGGCGTGTTATTTGCGGGTTTAATAATACCGGTACAGCCCGCTGCCAGTGCGGGTCCCAGCTTGCGCGTCAGCATTGCCATGGGGAAATTCCATGGCGTGATAGCGGCCACCACACCAATCGGTTCACGTGTAGCAAGAATGCGCGATCCCGCTTTGGCCGGAGGAATAATTTCACCATTTGCACGCTTGGCCTGCTCAGCAAACCACTGAATAAAACTGGCGGCATATTCCACTTCGCCTTCAGCTTCTTTTACAGGCTTACCTTGTTCAGCTGTCATTAGCTGACCAAGCCAGTGTTTGTTCTCAATCATCAGCTGATACCAGCGATTAAGAATATCTGCGCGGGCTTTAGCCGTTTGCGCTCGCCAGGCAGGAAAGGCGCGTTCAGCCGCAGCAATCGCCTGTTCGGTTTCGCTTTTCCCTGCTTTTGCGACCTGCGCTATTACCTCGCCTGTAGCGGGATTGGTCACGTCAAAGGTGGCGGCAGCGCGATGCCATTTGCCATCAGCCAGGTAGCCGGTCTGAAACAGTTCGCTGTCTTGTAGTGAAGTACTCATTGATTCGCTCCTGTCAGTTTCACTTTCCGTCAAGAAAGTATAGTTGGCAAAAGCGACAGGTTTTATGAAGGAATGGCATTGCGCAGGCCGCTGCGGTACGCAGCGGCCAGTTTCAGATTTGGATGAGCGTATTCTGGTATTTACTTAACATCAGTGCCAGCCGTTTTACCGGCTCAGTGACGCTAGCTGGCGCTTCGTACTGCTGCAATTTTTCTTGATAAACATCCAGTTCTTGCAGCAAACGCTCAAAGTAATAACGCCGCTTGTCATCGCTGCTGGCAGAGATCACCCGATCAGCGGTATAGCGAAGCTGGCGATGATAGGCCGATAAGTCAGCATTAACCGGCACTTCGGCATTACGTAGACGCTGATGACCGATAATCAACGTGAGCGCGATGCGGTACTTATCTATATCGCCAGGAAACAGATTCAACAGTAGAAAGAGTTGCTGATAGAGCGCAGGCAGGTGGTTTTCACGACGTCGTGCCTGATTGGTGGTCATCGCTGATACGGCTGCATACATGAAGCGGTTCAACAATTTGCGGCCGGTGCGCTCTTTTGATTTATCGCGAATCAGCAGAATTACCATCATCGCCACAAAACAACCAATGACCTGGCCCAGCACGTTATCGAGGAAAACGTTGAACTCGAACTGCATCGGATTATCCAGCACCAGCACGTTGATGGTGCCGATCAGCGCACCCAGCGTACCCAACTGGCGTCGCTGAACAAAGATACCGCCGATGAGACCCAGCAATCCAATGGCAATACACAACAGGAGCGCGCTTTGCTGGGTGCCCGGCAACACATACATAAAGTAGAGTGCCCCCAATGGCACCGCCACCGTCATGCCATACAGAAAGTCTTTGGCCATCATCAACGGATTTGGCATACGCATCGCCAGCGCGGTGATGACTGCCAGCATCACCATGCAGCCGCTACCAGAAGTCCATCCGGTATAAAGCCAAAACAACGAGCCCAGCGCCGTTGCTACAAAGGTACGGATACCGTTGATCATTGCATGATGCGTTTCTGCTGATCGTGCCTGAATCACTACCTCACGCTGTAAAATCTCCTCTTCCAGCGCGGTGATACGGCTATTACTTCTGATGCCGTTGATCAACAGCAAATATTCTGTGGCTGCGCCGACCCAGCTCGCCAGCGTGAGCGGCGAGGTTTTACTGCTGACGCCCAGCACCCGACGCATAATCTTCATACGCTGGTGCACGTCTTCGACGCTTTCAACCTCTTTTTCAATCAGCAAACGATACTGCGGCGCGATGTAATCTGGTCGGGCGTTTTGTATCAAAAACGTTTCCGCCGCTTGGGTAATCAGCGTCAGCGATAAGGTATTCAGCATTTGCAGGCGGCGATTAGCGTTCTGCCAGCGCGAAGATTCCATCATCAGCTGGCTGCGCATGCTGTTAAGTGCAGTGGTACGACGCACCAATGCGGCCCACGCTTTATCCACTTCCTCTTTGTCACCATGTGCAACGCAAAGTTGCAGCAATTTGTAGTGCGCCACCAGCAGTGAATCAACTTCCTGATCGATCACTTTTTTAATCGATCGCGGTGAGAAGATCATGTCGGCGAGGATCGCACACAAGATCCCTAAAACGATTTCGCTGCAACGCTCTACGGCATATTGCGGTGCTAACGTCAGGCCGCCGCTGGCATCCGCAGTAACCACGATAATCAACGCGGTATACCCGGCTAATCCCAGCGCATAAGAGTTTTCAACTTTAATCAGCGAGGAGAGCCAAACGCATAAACCGGCCCAGATGCAGCACAGTAGTAGCATCACCACCGGCGCACGCACGGTCGCAATCATGATGGTTAGCGCAGCGATACAACCAATGAAAGTACCGATAATACGGAGGATGCCGCGATAGCGCAGCGCGCCAGAATAGGGATCGCCACCTGCAGCAAAGGCGGTGCCGCCAGCGACAATCCCTGCGGTCATCACCGCCCAGCGTGGCGTTTCAAGATTGAGGTGAAAGCCGATCATCAACGCTGCGACCAGCGCGAAACTGAGCTTTACCGGGAAACGCAGAAACTCAATCATAACCCTTAACCGAACTCACGCAGGCGATTGAACAGCTTGCTCATCGGCGAGGCATTGGTATGTTGGCGATCCTCTTTTCCGGTGATAACCACTGTTGCGGTGGTGCCCGCCGGGAAGCGATTACCGGGCTGCTGATCGAGACGAATACGTACCGGCACACGTTGTGCCAAACGTACCCATTCAAGATTTGAATCCACGGTTGCCATACCTTTGGTATCTACCGAACTGCTGCTGTTTGTCACACCCGCGGCAACGCTGTCTACCGTGCCGCGTAACACCACGTTACTGCCTAAAGGTGTGACTTCTGCGCGGAAACCTTGCTGAACGCCGTGCAGCTTGGTCTCTTCCAGATATGCCAGCACATAGAACGAATGTTGCTGCACCAGCGCCACCGCGACTGAGCCGCGCGTGATGTATTCACCTTCAAAAACGTTAAGGTTGGTTACCCAACCGTCAGACGGTGCCTTGATCGTGGTGCGGTCGAGATCAATTTTCGCCAGATCGCGCGTAGCAATGGATTTCGCTAACTGATGCTCGCTGGTTTGCAGATCGTTGTTGGCTTGATCAATCGCTTCACGCGACATCGCAGAAGTGCCCAGCTGATTACGTCGTCCAGCTTCACGGCGTTTTTCGCTGACCAACGCCTGATAATACTCAACATCCGCCTGGGATTGATCCAACGCCTTTTGATAGCGCGGGCGATCCACCACAAACAGCGTGTCACCCTTCTTCACTAACTGGTTGTCGTGAATCGGGACATCTGTGATCAAACCAGTGACATCGGGTGAGATCGCTACGATATCGGCTGAGAATTTGGCATCACGCGTCCACGGCGATTCGGTGTAAAACACCCAAGCGCGAAAAATGATGATGACTGCGATGATGACTAACAGAATGGTAATCGCGTAACGCGCGATTTTTCTTATGAGCGTTTTCACTTAAACCTCAGACAAATAGACGGGATACAAGGTAAAACACACAGCAGTAAAGTGCTGTATTAAAAAGTGCCGGATGCCAGACAAGATCGTAAATACCGCTGGGCGTCAGCACACGCTTCACCAACCAGAACAGCATCAGTGAAATAATCAGTTCAATGAAAACGGGCGGAAAAGAGAGCCCAAACATGACAAATACCGGAAGCACACTCATCAGAAATCCTTAGTTCGACCTTGCCGGGATAATCCGTTGCCTAATTGAACCCATTAATGTTATCGAAGATAACGAACAGCTGAACACCACATCCGAACCACGGATGGCTTAATAATAGCGTATCATCGGGTGATATCAGGCAATGAAGAATCACCGGGTAATACCCCGGCGCGCTTATAGTAACGCGCTTGACTATACGTTTTCTACCGAATGTGATCTAAATCACTTTTTAGCCAGAGTAAACAATGGAACGACTAAAAGGCATGTCCATTTTCGCCAAAGTGGTTGAAATGGGTTCTTTTACCGCCGCTGCACGTCAACTTCATCTTAGCGTTTCGTCTATCAGTCAAATTGTTGCGAAACTGGAAGATGAGCTGCAGGTTAAACTTCTTAATCGCAGCACGCGCAGTATTGGACTGACTGAAGCAGGAAAAATTTATTATCAAGGCTGTCGCCGCATGCTGGCAGAAGCGATGCAGGTTCATGAGCAGCTTTATGCCTTCAATAATACGCCCATTGGTGTACTGCGCATCGGCAGTTCATCCACCATGGCGCAGAACGTTCTCGCCGGCATGACCAGCGATATGCTGCGTGAATATCCCGGGCTTAGCGTTAATTTGGTCACCGGTATTCCCGCGCCAGACTTAATAGCGGATGGGCTGGACTTAGTGATTCGTGTCGGTGCATTGAAAGATTCCAGCCTGTTCTCCCGCCGCCTTGGCGCTATGCCAATGGTGGTCTGTGCAGCAAAAAGTTATCTGGCGCAGCAGGGAACGCCGGAAAAACCCAGCGATATCGATAACTTTGCCTGGCTGGAATACAGCGTGCGGCCTGACAACAATTTCGAGTTAATCGCCCCGGAAGGTTTGGTTACGCGGTTATCACCGCAGGGACGTTTCGTCACTAATGATTCACTGACGTTGATTCGCTGGTTAAAAGCGGGCAATGGCATCGCTTACGTGCCAATGATGTGGGTGATTGAAGAGATTAAAGCAGGCGAGATTGATATTTTATTTCCGCAGTATCAATCCGATCCGCGTCCGGTTTATGCGTTATATACCGAAAAAGATAAACTGCCGCTTAAGGTACAGGTCTGTATCGATTATCTGACAGAGTATTTTGAACAGGTCGCCGAACAGTATCAGCAGCACCGTAAAAGCTAACAACCCGCCGGGTGGCGGGTTGTTTTTAACACATCAGGCGGTGCCGCCGATGGTGAGTTTGTCGAGTTTCAACGTGGGCTGACCTACGCCAACAGGCAGGCTTTGGCCTTCTTTACCGCAAACGCCAACACCTTTATCCAGTGCCAGATCATTACCGACCATGGAAATCTGCTGCATAGCTTCAATGCCAGAACCGATCAGCGTCGCGCCTTTCACCGGTTTGGTCACTTTACCCTTTTCAATCAGATAAGCTTCCGACGTTGAGAACACAAATTTCCCGGACGTGATATCGACCTGGCCACCACCGAAGTTAGGCGCATACAAGCCGTACTCAACGCTTTCAATGATCTCTTGCGGGGTAGATTTACCCGCCAGCATGTAGGTGTTTGTCATACGCGGCATCGGCAGATGAGCATAGGATTCACGTCGGCCATTGCCGGTTGGCTTCACACCCATTAAGCGCGCATTGAGCTTGTCCTGCATGTAACCTTTCAGCACGCCGTTTTCGATCAGCACATTGTATTGGCCAGGCACACCTTCATCGTCAATTGCCAGCGAACCGCGCAGGCCATCAATCGTGCCGTCATCAACCACGGTACAGAGATCGGAGGCGACCAGTTGCCCCATTTTACCGCTGAACACAGACGTACCGCGGCGGTTGAAATCACCTTCCAGACCATGTCCAACAGCTTCGTGTAACAGCACGCCCGGCCAGCCTGCGCCCAACACCACCGGCAAGGTGCCAGCAGGCGCGGCGACGGCAGAAAGATTAACTAACGCCATGCGTACCGCTTCACGTGCCCAGGCATCAGCACGTACGTCACCGTTTTCATCGGCGAGGAAAAATTCATAACCTGTGCGGCCACCGCCACCGCTTGAGCCACGCTCGCGCTTGCCGTTGTCTTCCACCTGAACACTGATAGAAAGACGGACCAGCGGACGGACATCCGCCGCCAGCGTACCGTCGGTTGCGGCCACCAGCACTTGCTCGTAAACACCGCTCAGGCTGGCGCTGACTTCCTGCACGCGCGCATCGGCAGCACGCGCAACCTGATCAACACGGTGCAGCAGTGCAATTTTGTCTTCACGCGTCAGACTATCCAACGGATTAGTCGGTGCATAGAGCGAGCGGTTTATCACCGCTGACAGCGTATGCGCTTTGCCATCACCTTGCTCACGCACGATACTGCGTGCTGCTTCAGACGACAGACGCAGCGCATTCAAAGTGATTTGGTCAGCATAGGCGAAACCGGTTTTTTCACCGCTAACCGCGCGCACGCCAACACCTTGATCAATATGGTAGGAGCCATCTTTAATGATTTTGTCTTCCAGCACCCAGGATTCGTGGAAACTGGACTGAAAATAGAGATCGGCATAATCCAGACGACGTTCTGAAAGCTGCCCTAACAGGGAAAAAAGGTCCTGCTGATTAATGCTGTTAGCAGTTAGCAACTGCTCACTTACCAGGTTCAGAGTCATCGTTTCTCACTCATTATGTGCTCGGATAATCATAGCCTGCGGCAATTCCGGTACGGCGTCAAATTCACTTGGTGCCGTTTTCACGCGGTTTGCGCAGCACTTCATTGATTTCCGGTTTATCCAGCGGTCCGCTGATGTGATAACGCAGCAGCGATATTTTGTTCCACAGTGGTCCCAATACCTTACTGGCGGCAAATACCGCGGCACCCACCACAGGATTCACGACAAATGCCGCCGCAACGCCGACCGAGGCGGAAATTTCCGGCGCAACCACCGCTTCCATATCAATGCGACGCTGCACTAAATCCATCTTGCCTTGCATGGCAATGTCCGCTTCAAGCCCGTCCACCAACAGGTTATCCGTTCTCATCACGCCATTTTCAATCCATGCGGTGCCATTAATTGAATCGAAATAGAATCCCTGATTGAAGGTGTCATTGAAGTCAAAGCGGAGCTTGCGTAGCAGCGCGTCAAAGCTGAACAGCCGCAGAATTTGACCGGCGGTACCGGTATTCACATCAGCGATTTGGCCTTTGCCGAAATGCGTTTTTAACGTGCCGCTCAGCGTTTTCTCTGAAGGCTGCCACGGCGCTGAACGCCAGTGCAGATCGTAATCGATGTTAAACGGTGCGTCGCGCAGCGGCGTGTTCATCCCAAACCAGTTGGTCGCATTATTGATGTTTTGGCCTTTCAGGGTGCCTTTTAGTGAAGTGCGCTGGTCGTTAGGTCGGTTTACCCATTCACCCTGAATGTTGAGTTTTGAGCTACCCGTATCCACTGAACCGTTAGTAAGCGCTAACGTATCACCTTTAGGTTGCAACGTGGCCTGCATGCGGCCATATTTTTGACCCATTAACCAGCACTCGCTGCAGCGAAGTTGTAACGCCGGCCAGCCACTGAAATTAATTTGGCTGGATTGCTGCGACAACGGTGACGCGCTTTTCGCCTGACTATCGCCCCATTGTGGATTGTAATAAAGGTAATCGAGTGCAATCTGCCATGGCGCAGAAGGTGATATGGCCAGTTGCCCTTGGATTTCTTTACCTTTTACTGAAACCTGCGTATTACCGTTGGCATTTTCTGCCAGCGTCGCATCAATATCATGCCACTGCTGTCCTGCCAGCTTGACCGCTGGGCTACGTAGAATGATGTTGCCAGGAATAGTCGCACCGCCAACTTGTCGCGCACTTTGCGTCGTTTTAGTGCCGCCATTACCGTCGCTGCTACCGGCCATCAACGCCGTCCAGGCTTCGCCATCCAGCGCCGGTAAGTTCAACACCATGCCGGTGTTTTCAGGCAGCGCGGGTGTACGTTTCGCATCATTCAGCCAGATGCCGCGATCAACGCGCAACTGCGGTTCCAGCAACCACCGGCTGTTAAAGCGATGGCGCTCATCAATGCTGCCACTGAGTTCAAAACGCTTCAGATCACCGCTGGCTTTGATAGTGATCGGCATCGCTTCGCCGCCTTTTTTATCTAGCGGCGCAGGTAAGCGACTACTTACTTCTTTCGCTTCGCCTTTAATCCCAATCTCATAACGTGCGCCGCCTTTATGCGGCAGCGTAATATCAACATTGCCTTGCCATGGCAAATGACCGCCGAGCTGGCTACGAAATTGCTGTGGGATTTGCGTGATTTTGCCCGGCTGCCAGTCGCCCAACAGTTTGACGCTCACACCAAAATCGTCGGGATTTTCTTTGGTGCTGAAAGTGACGCCCAGCGGCTGACCAAACCAGTTCGCCTGCATTTCCTCACTGTCTAAATTACCGTTGTTGTAACGGAATCGGCCCGTCAGGTTGGTCAATGTCGTGTTGAGCGGCTTGATATGTAGCGAGTTATTATTCATTACCACGTTACCGCTGGCATGCACCAGTTTGCCATTCAGCGGGATATCCAGATTAAGGTGGCCGCGTGTATTGCCGCCAATCTGTAACTGCTCTAATGCCGCGCCCAAAGAGCTTTTCAACGGCGTTTGCTGGAAGTAGTCAGCAATTTGGCTGCCCTCGCCGCTTACGTCGCCATCAATAATCAGCTTCTCTTTGAGATAATCAGGAATAATAGCGCTGATATTGCGAACATTAACGTCGCCCAGCTTTGCGGCTGGCGCATTCATCCACAAACCGTCATTGATGAAGTTGAGATCGATGTCGAGATTATTGATAGCTGGCCATTTAGGCTGAAAAGCATACGTTGCCTGACGCAGCGGCACCCAAACCTGGAACATGCCATCGTTATGTTTGAACGGGAACAGTTTGGGATTACCGGCAAACAGCAGCGTGGCATTGTCCACCTTGCCGCCTTTAATCGCACCGCTGAGATAATGGGTTAAGTTATGCCCCATCAGCGGAACCGGGAAATAGCGCCATGCATCACCGGCATTGGTCAGGTTAATGCCAGCAAGGATATCCAGGCGTGGCTCGCTGCCCCTGTTCTGTTGATAACGGAAACCGCCGCGCGCCCAGAGCGAACGTGCCTGCACGTCGAGATCTTTGCCATCCAGGGTCAATCCATGATCATCACGTAGCCAGCTCATTGACCCCGTGATTTGATCAATTTCCAGCGGAGCCTGGAACATGTCGCCATACGGCACATCGGCACGGCCCATATCCACTTTCACTTGACCATTCACCAGGCTGCCGCGTGCTTCACCGTTCAGCTTGCTGATCCCTGGCAACAGCTTCCAGTGTTGCCAGCTAAAATCGCGCCATTTTACCTGCATGCGGGTATTTTCTGGCTGCTGTAACGGGATATCCAGTGCCAGTCCTTCAATGGTGCCTTGCGGTCGCACGGCGCGCCAGTTATCGAACAAGGCTGGCGATAACGGCGCAAAAAGCGGCACCAGCGGCGCAATGTGCTCTAAATTTAACTGCGTCGCGCGGACGCGCACTTCAGCCTGCTGATTCGCTCCCAGCAATTGTTTGTCTTCAGGTCGCCACAGCAACGCGAAATGTCCCGCGGGCCAGGCTATACCATCGGTGCTGAGTTTGGTTTGCGGCACATTCACCGCCCAGCCATTTTGATAACGTGAAAGATGTGCAGTCAGGCCATCAACCTGCAGCTGATGCGGCCCTCCCTCGCCCTGCCAGCGCGCGCCGCCTTTGCGCAACAATAAATCACCTGCATAGATTTCGCCTTCACGCAAATTAACCCATGCCGCAAGGCTAAAGCGCGCGCTGTCGAGACGCGTGTTATCGCGCATCCAGCGTCCTAACCATGGCCGTACATCTACGTCGTCCGCCTGCATCCAGATGCGCCCGTCGTTAAGTAAACCTTCGCTATCGTTGAGATTGAGGCGCACCTGCACCACGCCATGTTGGCCGGTAAAACTGGAAAGACTGACTTCACCTTCGGCGCGGTGACGCGTTTTTCGTTTACCCAGGTGAGCTTAGGGATCGCCAGTTCGGCGTGTTGGCCTGAAGGGGTGAGAAAGCGTATTGAGCTGTCGCGCAGATCGAAGTGATCAAACTGGCGCAAAAAGAGTTCGTTGATTTGGGCTGGCTTGAAGCTATTTTTCTGTTCATCACTCGCCAGCAGCGGGCGGTTGCTGTCGAGATGCAGCTGCCAGAAGGTCAGATCACGGAACTGCCAGCGCCAATGCAGCAAAGATTGCCACACATCCAGCGCCAGATTAACCCGGGCAATGGTCAGCTTGTCGCTGTCCTTCATTTCTACGTTGAGGTCGTGAATTTCCAGCGTTGGGCCGAAGTTCTCCCATTTGCCCTGCAGCTTGCTCGCCTTTATCGGCATGCCGCTGGCATTGGAAGCAATCTGCAAAATGTTACTGCGATAGCTGTCGAGATGCGGCATCGCCAGACGCAGCCCACTGACAAGCAGCGCGACAATCACGATGACTGTCGCGACCAGCAGTAACAAGATCCTCGGCAACTGCCTCACTCACACTTCTCCTTGCCTTCCGCGAATGACGGAGGATTCATTCTCATACCCAACCGTCATCAGACAAAAATAAGCGGTATGAATGTGCATTTTAACCCAAACATGGGCGCTTTTTAGCCCGACCAACTTGGTCGGGCCAGCGTTAGCAAGACGCTACATCATCACAACATCAAACTGCTCTTGGGTGTAAAGCGCTTCGACATGCACCTTAACCTGTTTCCCGACGAAAATTTCCACCTCGGCCAATGCATGTGACTCATCGGTTTTTAAAGCTTCACCGACGGTTGGCGAGACGTAGACCAGGAAACGATCGGCGTCGTAAGCATGGTGAACGCGGACTATCTCACGCATGACTTCGTAGCAGACGGTTTCGACGGTTTTCAAGGTGCCGCGCCCTTTGCACACCGGGCAATCTTCACAGAGTACGTGTTCAATGCTTTCGCGCGTGCGCTTACGCGTCATCTCCACCAGCCCCAACGCGGAGAAACCGCTGATGCCGGTCTTCACCCGGTCTTTATTTAGCGCACTTTCCAGCGAATGTAGAACGCGGCGGCGATGATCTTCATTACTCATATCAATAAAGTCGATGATGATGATGCCGCCGAGATTACGCAGCCGCAGCTGGCGAGCAATAGCCTGCGTTGCCTCTACATTGGTATTAAAAATGGTTTCGTCGAGATTACGATGGCCGACAAAGGCACCGGTATTAATGTCAATGGTGGTCATCGCTTCGGTTTGATCGATGATCAGATAACCGCCAGACTTCAACTCGACCTTGCGATCCAGTGAACGCTGAATCTCATTCTCTACGTCAAACAAATCGAAGATTGGCTGTTTGCCGTTGTAGAGCTCCAACTTACGGGCCATTTCTGGAATATATTCGCTGGTAAATTCCAACAGCAAATCGCAGGTCAGACGTGAATCAACACGAATGCGATCCAACGCGGCATCCGTGAAATCACGCAAAATACGCTGTGCCAGCGCCAGCTCACCGTAAAGCAGGCAGCGTGTTTGGTTGCGCTTTTTACGCTCGCTGACTTTGGTCCACAAACGTTTTAAAAAAGCGGCGTCTTGCGCCAGCTCTTCGTTGCCGATGCCTTCTGCAGCAGTACGAATAATGAAGCCACCGAGATCGTCACAATAATCAGCCACTACAGCTTTCAGCCGTTCGCGCTCGCTTTCGCTTTCAATGCGTTGTGAGACACCTACATGCGACGCACCAGGCATGAACACCAGATAACGCGACGGCAGTGTGATATCGGTAGTCAGACGTGCACCTTTGGTGCCCAGCGGATCTTTCACCACTTGCACCATCAGATCCTGGCCAGGACGTACCAGTTCAGCAATATCGCGTACGATAAAATTCTTTTTCTCATCGCCGGCTACGCATTCGGTGTGCGGCATGATATCGGAAGCATGTAAGAAGGCGGCTTTTTCCAATCCAATATCGACAAAAGCGGCCTGCATGCCAGGCAATACGCGACTAACGCGTCCTTTATAGATATTACCAACGATACCGCGGCGCGCTTCGCGCTCGATATGGATTTCCTGCAGAATGCCGCCGTCAATATAAGCGACGCGCGTTTCGGATGGCGTGACGTTTACCAGCAGTTCAGCCGTCATTGTTGTCCCCTTAAGGCACGCAGTGACTGAAAATGGCTGAATAACTCTCCTGTCTCAACCAAAGGTAATCCGACAACCGCGTGATAGCTTCCATTGATTTTGCGGACAAAGTTTCCACCTATGCCCTGAATGCCGTATGCCCCGGCTTTATCCATCGGCTCGCCGGTCGTAATGTACTCGCGAATATCTGATGCGGTTAAGTTTCGAAACGTGACATCAGTTGTAACCAGACAATCCAGCGCTTGCTGACGATCAACCAGCGCGACGGCGGTCATCACTTGATGCGTTTGCCCTGAAAGTTTGCCCAGCATTTCTGCCGCATGTTCTGCGTTGCGCGGTTTTTCGAGCACTTCGCCGTTTAACACCACGATCGTGTCCGCGCCCAGCACGGGTAAATCATGCTCAGCCAACATAACGCCCGCGCGAGCTTTGTCATTCGCCAGACGGCGAACATAGGCATCAGCCGCTTCATTCGGCTGACGCTGCTCTTCTACATCGGTAATGAGACGTTCAAATGTGAGGCCAAGCTGAGTCAACAGCTCACGCCGACGCGGTGAACCGGAAGCCAAATAAAGGGATACCATAAATTTCCTTATTGAACAGCGAACTGACGACGAATCTTTCTCATTAATAAGAATAGCCAAGGCCAGAGAATACCGTCGACGACACTGCTCCAGAAAATCTCGGGTCGAAATGAGACGTTGATCACTAAGAATTCCGCCCAGAATACAATCACATCCATCGCCAGCGACAGCACCATAACCATTAACGCCTGCTGCCACAACGCTAAGTTACGGAAAAGCTGGAATTTAAAGGCTACAAGGTAGGCGATGATGCTTAGCGCTAACGCGCGTACACCGAGCGTCGAACCGGCAATCAAATCCATGATTGCACCCATCAAAAATCCACTACCTACGTTTACCCGATGCGGTAGCGCTAAAACCCAATAGATGAGAATTAACAAAAGCCATGAAGGCCGGAACATATAGAGCTGGTCCGGCCATGGCATGATTTGCAAGATGAGAGCAACCAGAAAAGACAGCCAGATAACCCAACGTCCCTGGCTGCGATATCGACTCAAGGCTGACCTCCGCGTGAGCGGGCTGGCGTACCTTGTGTGTTGCCTTCGTTACGCGTTGGTGCTGGAGGTCCCATCTGCACAGCAGGTGCGGGTGGACCCATTTCTCCCGCAGGCGGTAAAACTTGCGGCATCATCTGCATCAATCGTTCGTTAGCAACACGATGGACATCTGCCGGCGCCATAGGCATATCCCCATTGCGATCGGCTCCCCACAGCAGCAGCAAATAGCGCAGACGCTGCAAACCTGCGGCTGGACGCGCCTGAATCACAGTGTAAGCACGTTGCGTATCCACTTTCACGGAAGAGACCACACCCACCGGATAACCTTCCGGGAAGCGCCCGCCTAATCCTGATGTGACTAACACATCACCTACACGGATATCAGTATTACCTGGCAGATGCTCAAGTTGCAGATCTTCGGTGCAGCCATTTCCGGCCGCAATAACACGAATATCGTTACGCAACACCTGGATAGGTAACGCATGTGAGGCATCACATATCAGCAACACGCGGCTCGAGACTTGCCCTACGGCAATCACTTGCCCTACTACGCCTTTATCACTGATAACGGGCTGACCTTCATAAACACCGTTAACACTGCCTTTGTCGATGACCACTTGATCGGTATAAGGATCGGTGCCGGTGGAGATCACCTGCGTCACCATTTTTTGCTCATCCTGACGTAGCGGTGAACCCAACAGTTCACGCAGACGTGCGTTTTCCTGCTTATATTGCCCCAGCATTAACAGGTCACTATTTTTCAGGAAGAGTTCGCGACGTAAGGCTTTGTTTTCCAGCTCAAGCTGCTGACGCGATGCCAGCGTTTCTGACACGCCGTCTAAAAGCTGGCGTGGCCCGTTAGCCAGAAAGTAAAACGGACTGACCGACGTATCCAGATAGTTGCGTATTTGATTGAATGAACTCACACGGCTGTCGGCAATAATGATAGCTATTGCCACAATCACCGCCAAAAAAGACGCAACTGCAGGGAAGGCCCCCTGCTAAAAATCGGCTTCATATAATCTGCGTGTTCCTCGACAACAGGTAAGGAAGCACGGTAATGACCGTACTCCCTTGGGCTGGACGTATCTAACCGACGCGTGCCGCGCCGGTTTACACGCTATTCCCTGCGCATGATAATTCACGGTCTCAGCCGGTTGAGGCGATTATTCTTCGCTGAACAGATCGCCGCCATGCATGTCGATCATTTCCAGTGCTTTACCGCCGCCGCGTGCTACGCAAGTTAATGGATCTTCTGCGACAACCACCGGAATACCGGTTTCTTCCATCAGCAGACGATCCAAATTACGCAGCAACGCACCACCGCCGGTCAATACCATGCCGCGTTCGGAAATATCAGACGCCAGTTCTGGCGGACATTGTTCCAACGCAACCATTACCGCACTAACGATACCGGTCAGTGGCTCTTGCAACGCTTCAAGAATTTCATTGGAGTTCAGCGTAAAGCCGCGCGGTACACCTTCAGCAAGGTTACGACCACGCACTTCAATTTCACGCACTTCATCGCCCGGATAGGCTGAACCGATCTCATGCTTGATACGTTCTGCGGTCGCTTCACCAATCAATGAACCGTAGTTACGACGCACATAATTAATAATAGCTTCATCGAAGCGGTCACCACCGATGCGCACGGAAGAGGAATAAACCACACCGTTCAGGGAGATCACAGCCACTTCTGTCGTACCGCCACCGATATCAACCACCATTGAACCGGTTGCTTCAGAGACAGGCAGGCCAGCACCGATTGCCGCAGCCATTGGCTCTTCAATCAGGAACACTTCACGCGCACCAGCACCTTGAGCAGATTCGCGGATGGCACGACGTTCTACCTGCGTCGCCCCCACCGGCACGCAGACCAGCACGCGTGGGCTGGGACGCATAAAGCTGTTGCTATGCACTTGTTTAATAAAGTGTTGCAGCATTTTTTCGGTGACGAAGAAATCAGCGATAACGCCGTCTTTCATCGGGCGAATGGCTGCAATATTACCTGGCGTACGGCCAAGCATCTGTTTTGCGTCATGACCGACGGCCGCAACACTTTTCGGTGAACCGGCTCGATCCTGGCGGATAGCAACCACGGAGGGCTCGTTCAGCACGATGCCTTGTCCTTTCACATAAATCAGGGTATTCGCGGTACCCAGGTCAATGGACAAGTCATTGGAAAACATGCCACGAAATTTTTTAAACATACTAAGGGATAATCCTGCAAGCTGGGGGCGGAAAATAAAATCCGCTTACTTTACCAACCACACGAAGCTGCCACAAGGCGCAAAAACGTTCTGCTTCGGTGAAAAAACACGCCAAATTGCGTTTAAGTTATCTGTACGAGGCTTCTGCACCAGCGGAATGGCGAAATGACGCCTTGTTAGCCGCTTTTAGCTGCAATGTTTCAGAAGAGCTTCGACATAAACTTTAACATTTCCGGCCAGATATTCTGGACTCTGCGTTAGGTTCATTGGCAAAAAAGCGAGTGTAAAGCCTATAAAGCGGCGCAATGGGCTAAATACGATAACGTTGAGAATACTTTTTAACGTTACTGTTTACCGGTTGAGATGGCGCAAATAGGTCGCCTTGCCCCCTGCTACACCTAAGCCCACCAGCGTTTGCCATTCGGCGCGCGTTCGTACGCCTGTGGCAAAAACTTGGGTATGCGTCGATTTACACACTTCCATCAAATTCTGCACAAAAAGCTGGTTTTCAGTTCGGTGCTCAATGTTGCGAACTAAGCCGGGATCAAGCTTGATCAATTCCACCGGTAATTGCTTGATATAGGCGCTGCTTACCACCGTCAATCCAGCCTGGCTTACCGCAATCCGGCAACCAAAAGCTTTTAACGCACGAAAAACTGGCGTTAAACGGTTGATGTGTTGACATACATCTGCCTCGGCAAGTTCAAATAAAAATCGTTTTCTTTGTCCTTTTGGACATTGCAGCAGCATATTCTGCAGCCAGAGCACAAAAGAACGCTGTAACAAAGAGTCTATATTCACAGGCATGACCAGCGTTTCTTCCGGCCACCATTCTGATAAAGCCGCGATTCGCGTCACTAATTGGCGATCCCAAATCTCTGCCATGCCGAGCTGCTGTACCAGCGGCATATACTCTGCCGCTTGCACCTCTTTATCGCCATCAAAGATGCGCGTCAGCATTGTCCGGTGCTGCACCTTGCCTTCTCTGTTCACTGCAGGTTTTTGATATAAGCGTGGCCCACCGCGGCTCAGCGTATTTTCCAATAAAGTGCGCCAGCGCACGCTACCTCGCCCGGCATCAAGAGGATTGCCTTCGCCATTCGACCAGTTATTCCCGCCAAGTAGCGTTGCCCGCCGTGTCGCCATTTCGACATTTTCCATTACCTGCGGCACGCTTTGTCCGCTGTGCCAGGCGCTGATACCGATATGTATCAGATCGTCACGATTCACCATGCGCATGGGTGGCAGCGAATCGACAGCATTAATCAATTTATCGGCAATGCCATTCGCCTCTTTTAAGCTACGATGCGGCAGTAATACGGCAAAATCACTGCGGAAATAACGGGCCAGCAGCGCGCCTGGATAGCGCAACACAAAAGTCGACAACATGTTGACCAGATCGAAAAGATATTCTTCGACTAAGGAGGGACCCAGTGTTTCATTCAGGATATCGAAATCGGGCAGGCGCACCATCATAACCACCCCGTGCGTGCCGACAGCCTCCTGATCTTCAAGCAGCGTAGCCAGCTGGTTATCGAAAAACAGACGATTATTCAAACCTGTGCGGCCATCCTGAGCGGCAAATGTGCGAATCAGGGTATCGATGCGAAGCCGCTGCTCACCCGCTTCCTGTAAATCTGTCAGCAGCACGTCCAGCGCACGACTGGCTTTGGGTGGCCACTCGTCGATATGGCTGTTGCGCATTATCTGGCGCTCACCTTCAATAATTGCATCTGCACGCACTTCTAAATGTTCCATGCCTCGCCATTGTCGGGTTAACCAGCGATGCATAATGAACAACAGTAGACTCATCACCAGCACAACGGAGAGTAAGGCACCAAGCGTATAAGCCGCGGTAATAGAACGCAGCCAGGTTTTCGCCGGATCGAGCATCAGGACACGTAAACTCACGCCTGTTTGGTGCATTAATGGCACATCAAATTGAATAAAACGATTGGGTTGATCTTCAATCATTTGATGTTCGTGGCGAGAGAGTGTGAGCAGCGTGTGACTACCGCTGTGCAAGGTGAGTTGCTCGGCATTCATGACCGGCATCAAGCGAGATAGCCAGCCGTTGAGTTGATCGGGTGTTTGGTTAAAAAGTGATTTATCCACTTCGGTCGCCAGCACTTGTACTCTGTTTTCAACCCGCTGATGGCTCAGCCAAAAAACGCTGAAAGCACAGCCTACCAGCATAAGTAACATCGCCAGTACGCTGAGAAATGTAATAAACGCGGATAGTTTGGTGGTTAATCGCATCCCTGTGCCTGTATTACTGCGGTGATAACCAGATCACGTTCCTGTATGGCATCGCCGAGCCGATGAAAACGCGAGCAAAATAGCATAATTTGCGTCAGGCGGCAGCGTTGCAATGTGTGAGCGATCAGTATACCGCTGGCAGATGACAGCTGAACTTTATCGCGAAACTTTTCGGTGTATTCTGATTGGCAAGGCTTGCCAGGAAATTTCACATTTTCGCGGCGAAATTCGCCAGCATCAGGGTTTTTAGCCATGCTGGAAGACAAAATCGAGTCTGGAGAATAGAGCATGAAAACAACCAAAAGCCTGACTGAAAACGACGTTACCCCTGAAAGTATTTTTAATATGCAGCGCCGTCAGGTCTTGAAAACTTTAGGTTTGAGTGCTGCGGCCATGAGCGTACCCAGTATGGCGAATGCAGATATCCTCAGTTGGTTTAAAGGCAACGATCGTCCTGCAGCACCGGCTGGCCGCCCCTGGATTTCAGTAAACCCGAGCAATATCAAAATAATCTGACATTAACGCCAGAAGATAAAGTGTCGGGTTATAACAATTTCTATGAATTTGGTCTGGATAAGGCGGATCCTGCCGCTAACGCTGGCACACTGAAAACCGATCCATGGAAACTGACGATAGACGGTGAAGTGGCTAAACCCATTACGTTAGACATGGATGAGATTTTTAAACGCTTTGCTATGGAGCAGCGTATCTATCGCATGCGCTGTGTCGAAGCTTGGTCGATGGTCGTTCCATGGGTTGGTTTTGAGTTAAATAAACTCCTTAGTCTTGCGGAGCCCACCAGCAATGCGCGTTTTGTCGCCTTTCAAACACTTTATGCACCAGACCAGATGCCGGGCCAAAAAGATCGGTTTATTGGCGGCGGACTGAACTATCCCTATGTTGAAGGATTACGCTTAGATGAAGCCATGCATCCGCTGACCCTTCTCAGTACTGGCGTCTATGGCAAGGCGTTGCCCCCTCAAAACGGTGCGCCAATTCGCCTGACCGTGCCGTGGAAATATGGATTCAAAGGGATTAAATCGATCGTCAAAATTACGTTAACGCGTGAGCAGCCACCGACAACCTGGAACCAGATCGCCAACAACGAATATGGCTTTTATGCCAATGTGAACCCGCATATAAATCATCCACGCTGGTCGCAGGCCACCGAGCGTTTTATTGGTCCCGGCGGATCCTTGAAAGTCGAGCGTCAGCCAACACTGCTGTTTAATGGTTATGCGGATCAAGTCGCCTCGCTCTATCGTGGACTCGATCTGCGGGAGAATTATTGAGTGCGCCTTTCTATTAAGCAGATTACCTGGCTAAAGGTGGTGCTGCATTTAGTGGCATTTTTACCGCTGGTTTATCTTTTCCTGGCAGCCAGCCAGGGAGGATTGAGCGCTGACCCAGCCAAGGATATCCAACATTTTACTGGCCGTATGGCGCTTAAATTGCTGCTGGCAACGCTGTTGGTCTCACCCTTGACTCGCTACGCTAAACAGCCGCTGTTGATCCGCACACGCCGCCTGCTTGGCGTCTGGACCTTTGTGTGGGCCTGCCTTCACTTACTGAGCTACTACCTGCTGGAACTTGGCGTTGATAATCTCCGTTTGTTGGGGAGCGAATTAATTTCCCGTCCTTATCTTACGCTGGGAATTATTTGTTGGTTGATACTGCTGGCACTTACTGTCACTTCATTTCAACGTATGCAGCGCAAGCTCGGCAAACGCTGGCAAACTTTGCATAACTGCATCTATATCGTGGCCATACTGGCACCTATTCACTACATTTGGTCAGTGAAAACTGTGTCGCCGCAACCGTTGATTTATGCCGGTATTGCTGCACTGCTATTAGCGTGGCGTTACAAAAAATTCATTAAATGGTGGCCTTTTTAACCCTTCCTGCGTTGTTTTCTGCCTCTACTCTCTGATAAAAGATGTGGCCCTTGGGCCACGTCCAATCATCTTCGCAGATAAGACCAGTATTTTGCTGCGAAATGCTACGAAACGGATATAATGCCCGGCTTTATTGCAAGCCATGTCTTCTTTTTACCCTGACGGGTGACAAACGAAGAGAGGCAAGGTATTTTACGCGATGCCTCAATGATTGCGGGAGATGGCAGCAAGATGGCGCATAAATTACACATTCTGCTCTTAAACGGTCCCAACCTTAATTTGCTGGGAACGCGCGAGCCTGAGAAATACGGTCACACCACGCTAAATCAGATTGTCACCGATCTGACGCAGCAAGCAAACCAATTGAATGTGACGTTAAGCCACTTGCAATCCAATGCTGAATTCCAGCTTATTGATCGCATTCATGAGGCCAAAGGCAATGTGGATTACATCATTATTAATCCTGCCGCGTTTACGCATACCAGCGTAGCACTGCGTGATGCACTGTTGGCGGTAGATATTCCGTTCATCGAAGTGCATCTCTCAAACGTGCATGCTCGCGAGCCCTTCCGTCATCATTCCTATCTTTCTGATGTTTCTGCTGGCGTGATTTGTGGACTTGGCGCTGACGGCTACGCATGGGCTTTACAAACGGCAGTAAAACGCCTGTCTCAAACAAATTAATCAAACTGAGTACGGAACCCCACTCATGGATATTCGTAAAATTAAAAAACTGATCGAACTGGTTGAAGAGTCTGGCATCTCCGAGCTGGAAATCTCCGAGGGCGAAGAGTCCGTTCGCATCAGTCGTGCACCTGCAAATGTTGGTTATCCGATGATGCAGCAGGCTTATGCTGTTCCTGCTCCGCAACCTGCCCTGGCTAACGCTATTGCACCGGTTGCTACCGTGGCGGAAGCCGCACCAGCGGAAATCAGCGGCCACATCGTGCGTTCTCCTATGGTCGGTACTTTCTACCGCACCCCGAGCCCAGATGCCAAAGCCTTCATCGAAGTGGGTCAGAAAGTGAATGCCGGCGATACGCTGTGCATCGTTGAAGCCATGAAAATGATGAACCAGATCGAAGCCGATAAGTCTGGTGTGGTGAAAGCGATCCTGGTGGAAAGCGGTCAACCGGTTGAATTCGACGAGCCGCTGGTCGTCATCGAATAACGAGGCGAACCATGCTGGATAAAATTGTAATTGCTAACCGTGGTGAGATCGCGCTGCGTATTCTGCGTGCCTGTAAAGAACTGGGCATCAAGACCGTAGCGGTGCACTCTAGCGCGGATCGTGACCTCAAGCACGTGCTGCTGGCGGACGAAACCGTCTGTATCGGCCCGGCTCAGTCGGTCAAAAGTTACCTGAACATCCCGGCCCTGATCTCCGCAGCGGAAATCACCGGCGCCGTGGCGATCCATCCCGGCTACGGCTTCCTCTCTGAGAACGCCGATTTTGCCGAGCAGGTTGAACGCTCAGGCTTTATCTTCATCGGCCCGAAAGCGGACACTATCCGCCTGATGGGAGACAAAGTCTCCGCTATCAACGCGATGAAGAAAGCAGGCGTGCCAACCGTACCAGGCTCTGACGGCTCGCTGACCGACGACATGGAAAAGAACCGTGCCTTCGCGAAGCGCATCGGCTATCCGGTGATCATCAAAGCCTCCGGCGGCGGCGGCGGCTGCGGCATGCGCGTCGTGCGCAGTGACAAAGATCTGGAAGAGTCCATTAACATGACAAAAGCGGAAGCCAAAGCGGCTTTCAACAATGACATGGTTTATATGGAGAAGTTTCTGGAGAATCCGCGCCACATCGAGATTCAGGTACTGGCCGATGGTCAGGGCAACGCCATCTATCTCGGCGAGCGCGACTGCTCTATGCAGCGCCGTCACCAGAAAGTCGTTGAAGAAGCGCCAGCGCCAGGCATCACGCCTGAAATGCGCAGCTTTATCGGTGAACGCTGCTCTAAAGCCTGTATCGAAATTGGCTATCGTGGCGCAGGTACTTTCGAGTTCCTGTATGAAAACGGTGAATTCTACTTCATTGAAATGAATACCCGTATTCAGGTTGAGCATCCGGTTACTGAGATGATCACTGGCGTCGATCTGATCAAAGAGCAACTGCGTATCGCTGCCGGTCAACCGCTGTCGATCAAGCAATCTGACGTAGAGATTCGCGGTCACGCAGTTGAGTGCCGAATCAACGCCGAAGATCCCAATACCTTCCTGCCGAGTCCGGGTAAAATTACCCGCTTCCACGCGCCGGGCGGTTTTGGCGTACGTTGGGAATCGCACATCTACGCTGGCTACAGTGTGCCGCCGTACTACGATTCTATGATCGGCAAACTGATCACTTACGGTGAAACCCGTGACGTGGCCATTGCGCGCATGAAAAACGCGCTGGCGGAACTGATCATTGACGGCATCAAGACTAACGTCGAGCTGCAGATGAAGATCATGTCCGACGAAAACTTCCAGCACGGTGGTACCAACATCCACTATCTGGAGAAAAAACTCGGCCTGCACGATAAATAAACGCAACGCTGAGACAATGAGAGGCCGGTTAATCCGGCCTTTTTCTTTTGCCGCTGGGATTGGGGTGAATGATGGATCCTCGCTTTTTACAGGCACATAAAGAAGCGCGCTGGTCGCTGTATTTGACGCTGGCCTGGCTAGTCGTTTGGGGCTTATCTGCCTGGCTGGGCGGTAATCAAATCGGCATTATTGGCTTGCCTCGCTGGTTCGAACTTTCCTGCGTTTTTGCGCCGCTGCTGTTCATTTTTTATGCTGGTTGATGGTGCGGCTGATATTCCGCAATATGTCGCTGGAGGATGAAAATGGAAACTGAAATTGTCCTTCCTTTATTAGCCTACCTGGTGGGGATCGCCGCTCTGTCGGTGTTTGCCGCGCGTAAACAGCGCCAAGGCAATTTCCTTACTGAATATTTCCTCGGTAACCGCTCGATGGGCGGATTTGTCTTGGCGATGACCATTACGACTACATATATCAGTGCCAGCTCATTTATCGGTGGCCCCGGCGCAGCCTATAAATATGGTTTAGGCTGGGTGCTGCTGGCGATGGTGCAAGTTCCAGCGGTATGGCTTTCGTTAGGCGTATTAGGCAAAAAATTCGCTATCCTGGCGCGACGATACAACGCAGTAACCCTGAATGACATGCTCTATGCGCGTTATGGCAGCACACTGCTTATTTGGTTAGCCAGCCTGAGCCTTCTTATTGCTTTTATTGGGGCGATGACCGTCCAGTTTATTGGTGGTGCACGCCTGCTCGAAACAGCGGCCGGCATTCCTTATGACACTGGATTGCTCATTTTTGGCGGCACCGTTGCGCTCTATACCGCTTTTGGTGGTTTTCGCGCCAGTGTACTCAACGACGCTATGCAAGGCGTAGTGATGCTGATTGGTACCTTTCTGCTGCTGTTTGCCGTTATTCATCAGGCGGGTGGCTTACACGCAGCGGTAGAAAAACTTCATGCCATCGATCCTAAACTGCTATCGCCGGAAGGGCCGGGCGATATTATTAACCCTACCTTTCTCACGTCGTTTACCGTGCTGGTCTGCTTTGGCGTTATTGGCCTGCCGCACACCGCGGTACGCTGTATCTCCTATAAAGACAGCAAAGCAGTACATCGTGCGATTATTCTTGGCACTATCGTAGTGGTGATCTTGATGCTTGGCATGCATCTGGCGGGTGCCTTAGGTCGGGCCGTTTTGCCCAATCTCACGGTGCCCGATAGCGTGATTCCAACATTAATGATTACTGTGCTTCCACCGTTAGCCGCTGGAATTTTTCTGGCAGCGCCCATGGCGGCTATCATGTCGACGATTAATGCGCAGCTGCTGCAGGCTTCAGCAACGCTGGTAAAAGATCTTTATTTGCGTGTTGCGCCGCACCAAATGGAAAATGAAGCGCGACTGCGCGCCTTGTCTGGCACCATCACTTTTGTGCTCGGTATTCTGCTGCTGGTCGCCGCCTGGAATCCGCCCGATATGATTATCTGGCTCAATCTGCTGGCCTTTGGTGGCCTGGAAGCGGTGTTCTTGTGGCCTCTGGTTTTGGGTCTGTATTGGGAACGCGCAAATGCCGCAGGTGCGATCAGCGGTATGGTGGTTGGTGGCAGCTGCTACGCTTTTCTGGCGAGCCTGAACTGGCAAATAGGGGGATTTCATCCCATCGTACCTGCCCTGCTTTTAAGTCTGCTGGCATTTTTAGTCGGCAATCTATTTGGACGTGTCCCGCAACCGGTTGATGCGCCACCACACTGAATTAAAGAGAGACATTATGCCGTGGATTCAAATTAAAATTAATAGCGCAGGTGAACATGCGGAGACGCTGAGCGATGCGTTAATAGAAACAGGCGCGGTGTCAGTGACTTTTCAGGACACCAATGACACACCCGTCTACGAACCGCTACCGGGCGAAACGCGCCTGTGGGGCGATACCGACGTGATTGGTTTGTTTGACGCAGAAACGGATATGGAAGCGGTAGTCGCTGAGCTGTCACAACATCCGGTATTAGCAGCTGATTTCCGCCACAAGATCGAACAGATTGAAGATAAAGACTGGGAACGTGAATGGATGGAGAACTTCCACCCAATGCGTTTTGGCGAGCGTTTGTGGATTTGCCCAAGCTGGCGCGATGTGCCGGATCCCAACGCAGTTAATGTGATGCTTGACCCCGGTTTGGCTTTTGGCACCGGAACACACCCAACAACCGCGCTATGCCTGGCTTGGCTGGATGGATTGGATCTAACCGGTAAAACTGTGATCGATTTCGGTTGTGGTTCAGGGATCCTGGCGATCGCCGCCTTGAAATTAGGTGCAGCGCAGGCGATTGGTGTTGATATCGATCCGCAAGCGATTCAAGCCAGCCGCGATAATGCGGAGCGTAACGGCGTTTCTGAACGACTTTCTCTTTATCTGCCGCACCAACAGCCAGAGAATC
Organism: Candidatus Pantoea bituminis; assembly: GCF_018842675.1. Lineage (NCBI taxonomy): Bacteria > Pseudomonadati > Pseudomonadota > Gammaproteobacteria > Enterobacterales > Erwiniaceae > Pantoea > Candidatus Pantoea bituminis. Next base: position 287,060 of record NZ_JAGTWO010000004.1, on the reverse strand, counting down.
TTCAAGCTGACGTTGTGGTCGCGAATATCCTTGCGGGTCCGCTGCGTGAATTAGCGCCGCTGATCAGTGTGCTGCCAAAACAAGGAGGCCATTTGGGCTTATCGGGTGTTTTGGAAAGCCAAGCTGAAGGTGTGTGTGAAGCTTATATAGAGCAGTTCGATTTGGATCCGGTTGCCGTTAAAGAAGAGTGGTGTCGAATTACCGGCGTAAAACGCAACGCTTAATAATTTAGGCTCATTATCAAGTCTGTTAGCGCGCGATAATAAGACCCTTTTCAAAACGCCTTGGGTATAAATCACAGGGCGTTTCCTTACAATTTCTCCATTAAACTCCCCGCACAGGTACAGCGCCATCACTATTTATAGGGCCATCAACCGGCACCGCAATTTCAGTTTTTTATTCAATTAAAATAAGAAATTTAAATTGAGCATGGCTGCGCTATTACTGGTTCTGGCACCGTTAACCTATGCCCATAATATTCACTCCCCTGAGCATTAGGGTGATTTAGGTGCTGCTTATTGAACCTGTAAAACCACGGTAAATCAGTTGCCTGTTGATATTATCAGCGTGGTTAACGGCACGCTGAATCCTCTGAATTTGGACTATTATGCCAAAAAAACATTGTTAATAATGGTCATACTATTCAGGTTTGTATTAAAGGTGGCGGCACAATTAAATGAGATAGAGAGACTTTTACATTACGCCCATTCCATTTCCATACGGCAAGTGAAAAGCGCATCCAGAGTAAATCTCTCTCGTTAGAAATGCATTTTGTTATTGAAAGCGAACAAGATAAATTGCCCGTTATCGGTGTCACGTTCGAAGCAGGTCAAGTAAAACCTGCTGTTGAGGCGGTTTAAAAGCATGATCCTTCTAAAGTGAATCAAGAGAAAATGCTTAATAAACCATTGAGTCTCGCTGAACTGATTCCAGATAATAAATATTACTATCGCTTCAATGGCTCACTGACCACATTTCCTTGTTCAGAAGGCGTACGCTGGATAATAATGAAAAATTCAGTAAGCGCTTCGCCTGCGCAATTACCACCCTTTGTCCGCTTATTAGGCGATCACGGCAATAACCGTCTGGTTCAGCCACCGGACGATCGCCTTATAGTTGAGTAAAGCGTTGACGTCGCCTGACTGCATCCTGACATGCGACATGACCGAACCCTCTTCTAAACCCTTTTCTTCCGCCACATGTATCGTTAATCACGCTAAGTGACGTTTAATATCTGGCATTTTGTTGAACTTTATCGGAAAAACGTTTGTTCACAATTCCAGCGTAAATCAGTAACTCGTTGAATTTAAATAATAAAAGTTAATGTAAGCTTACAACATCCCGATTCGCTTGATCTTTCCATGCTTATTGTTCAAAGTTTGGCCTTTCATCTTCCTGAAAAAATGCGTAATATACGCCGCCTTGCAGACACAGTATGGCATCCCGACTTCATGCGTATTGGAAACCTTCAGCTGAGAAATCGATTGATTGCAGCGCCTATGGCCGGTATTACCGACAGGCCTTTCAGGACGCTCTGTCATGAGATGGGTGCAGGCATGGCGGTTTCTGAGATGCTGTCATCAAACCCTGAAGTTTGGGCGAGTGACAAATCTCGGTTACGTATGGTGCACAGCGATGAGCCAGGCATTCGTGCCGTACAAATTGCCGGTTGCGATCCCAGCGAAATGGCCCAAGCTGCACGTGTTAACGTTAATGCCGGTGCACAGGTCATTGACATTAATATGGGCTGCCCTGCAAAGAAAGTTAACCGTAAAATGGCGGGTTCGGCCTTACTGCAATACCCCGAGACAGTGGAATCTATCCTCTCCGCGGTGGTTAATGCAGTGGATGTGCCGGTAACGCTTAAAATTCGTACTGGTTGGGATCCTGAAAACAGGAACTGTGTCGCGATTGCCCAATTGGCTGAACGCTGTGGCATTCAAGCCCTGACGATACATGGCCGCACTCGTGCCTGCCTGTTCAACGGGGAAGCTGAATACGACAGCATTCGGACAGTTAAGCAGAGTGTCTCTATTCCGATTATCGCGAATGGAGACATAACTGACCCGCATAAAGCCCGAGCGGTGCTCGACTACACCGGAGCCGATGCTCTGATGATAGGACGTGCTGCTCAGGGAAGACCGTGGATCTTCCGGGAAATCCAGCATTATCTGGACACTGGGGAGCTGCTTGCTCCGCTGCCCTTGGCAGAGGTGAAGCGCTTGCTTGTTTCGCATATACGTGAGCTGCACGACTTTTACGGTTCAGGCAAAGGATACCGTATAGCGCGAAAGCACGTCTCTTGGTATCTCCAGGAGCATGCCCCGAATGACCAGTTTCGGCGCACATTCAACGCCATTGAGGATGCCAGCGAACAGCTGGAGGCGTTGGAGGCATACTTCGAAAATCTTGCGTAACGAAATAAAGAGCTGAAAGAACTATGTTCGAACAACGCGTAAATTCTGACGTACTGACTGTTTCTACCGTTAACTCACAAGATCAGGTAACGCAAAAGCCGTTACGTGATTCGGTAAAACAAGCACTGAAGAACTATTTTGCTCAACTGAATGGTCAAGACGTTAGTGACCTGTATGAGCTGGTTTTGGCTGAAGTCGAGCAGCCTCTGTTGGACATGGTGATGCAGTATACCCGTGGCAACCAGACTCGCGCTGCCTTGATGATGGGTATCAACCGCGGTACGCTGCGTAAGAAATTGAAAAAATACGGTATGAACTGATTTTTAGTTCAGCCTGCTAATCACGCCAACCTTCGGGTTGGCGTTTTTATTTGTGCTTTATGCAACAAAGCCAAATAAAAACGCGTGAAACGATCAAGCGCCTAATGGTAACGAGTGTTGCAATCGCAAACGTAATATTTTCTCATCGCCTTGCTTGCCTCCCCTTTCTGTTTCTTCCCCTATGTTGCCGCTTATTGCGCGGTCTATGAGCTTTTGTGATCCCTCCCGACCTTATTAGCAACAAGTCCTGTCTGTACATTTTATCCTGAGGCTCTTCTCACACTGCTTCCATATAGTGAAACTAATTGCACTAAATGTGATCGAGTCGGCTCGCTATGCTTCCTTTTGGTGCGCGATATTAGCGGAACTTTCTAAGTGCTTCGGAGTATTAATAGATCTTTCTAAGGAATTCATGATTCTGCAAACCTGGCATCAGCTTTGCAAAGTCGTGAATGGCTGACTGCCGCAGACAGGAAAAAACGCACAAAAAAGTGCGCAATACATAACAACACGATTCCGCCACACAGGATGCTTTATGAAAAAGATGATGCTCTCCACTTTGGTCGCTGCTGCTTCTCTCTTTGCTGTTGCTCAGCAAGCGCATGCAGGAACCACATTGGATGCGATTAAAAAGAAAGGGTTTGTTCAGTGCGGTATCAGTGACGGCCTGCCGGGCTTTTCCTACGCTGATTCCAACGGCAAATTCACGGGAATTGATGTCGACGTCTGCCGTGCAGCGGCGGCGGCAGTCTTTGGGGATTCCACTAAAGTGAAATATACCCCGCTGACGGCTAAAGAGCGCTTCACAGCGCTGCAATCAGGTGAAGTGGATATCCTTTCACGTAATACGACCTGGACCTCCGCGCGTGATGGCGGCATGGGCTTTTTGTTTGCTGGTGTGAATTATTATGATGGCATCGGCTTCCTGACACATCAGAAAGCGGGTCTCAAAAGCGCTAAAGAGCTGGATGGCGCTACCGTATGTATTCAGGCAGGCACCGATACCGAGCTGAACGTGGCGGACTTCTTTAAAGCCAATAAAATGCAGTACACACCTGTCACCTTTGATCGTTCTGACGAATCAGCTAAAGCGCTCGACAGCGGCCGCTGCGATACGCTGGCTTCTGATCAGTCTCAGCTCTATGCATTGCGCATTAAGCTGGGTAAACCAGACGAATTCATCGTGCTTCCTGAAGTCATTTCAAAAGAGCCGTTGGGACCGGTGGTACGCCGTGGTGATGATGACTGGTTCACCATCGTGAAATGGTCGCTTTACGCAATGCTAAATGCTGAAGAGATGGGCATCACTTCTAAAAACGTTGATCAGATGACGGCCAAACCTACCACGCCGGATATGGCGCACTTGCTGGGTGCTGAAGGCGACTTTGGCAAGGATTTGAAGCTTGATAACAAATGGGCTTACAACATCATTAAGCAGGTTGGTAACTATCAGGAAAGTTTTGACCGTAACGTTGGTAAAGACAGTGCGCTGAAAATCGCACGTGGTCAGAATGCGCTTTGGAACAACGGCGGTATTCAATACGCGCCACCGGTACGTTAATTACACCTCGCCAATCGGGCACCGTATTCTTCGGTGCCCCACCAAAGCTTTTGTCATTGAGGTTTCAACATGTCGCAACGCCCAATCGTGAAAAGGGATTTTTCATTCGGTAATCCCAAAGTTCGCGCCTGGCTTTACCAAACAATCGCGATAGTAGCGGTCATTGCGGTGGTGGGGTATCTCATCCACAACACAGTGATCAACCTGTCTAATCGTGGGATAACATCCGGTTTTGGTTTTCTGGAACGTAATGCTGGCTTCGGTATCGTCCAACATCTTATTGCTTATACAGAAGCAGATACCTATGCGCGTGTCTTTCTGGTTGGTTTAACTAACACTCTGCTGGTCTCCGCCCTTTGCATCGTGTTTGCCTCTTTTTTAGGTTTTTTTATTGGCCTTGCTCGCCTGTCTGAAAACTGGCTGCTGCGTAAAATCTCTAATATCTATATCGAGACCTTCCGTAATATTCCGCCACTGCTGCAAATTTTCTTTTGGTATTTTGCCGTGTTGCGTAATTTGCCGGGACCGCGCCAGGCATTAAGTGCATTTGATATGGCTTTTGTTAGTAATCGAGGTTTATACGTTCCCTGGCCTACGTACGCAGCGGGAACCTGGCCTTTTGTTATCGCATTGCTGCTAGCCGTTGCCGCTAGCTATGGGATGTTTCGTTTTAATCGAACGCATCAGCGCAAAACCGGCCAATTGCGTCGTACCTGGCCCGTAGCGATCGCTATGCTAGTCATTTTTCCATTCATTGCACATTTGGGATTTGGGGCCGCTACCCATTGGGATTTACCACAACTGCGTGGATTTAACTTCCGCGGTGGCTTCGTGATGATTCCTGAACTGGCCGCGTTAACGCTGGCATTGTCGATTTATACATCGTCATTTATCGCTGAAGTTATACGCTCTGGTATTCAGTCAGTACCGTATGGACAGCATGAGGCTGCGCGTTCGCTAGGCTTACCGCATCCAGTCACGTTACGTCAGGTCATTATTCCACAGGCGATGCGCGTCATCATTCCACCGCTGACCAGCCAATACCTCAACATAGTGAAAAACTCCTCTCTGGCCGCAGCTATCGGTTATCCCGATATGGTGTCGTTGTTTGCCGGGACCGTGCTCAACCAAACTGGCCAGGCGATCGAGACCATTGCGATAACTATGGGCGTTTACCTGATTATCAGCTTGTTGATTTCATTATTGATGAACCTCTACAACCGCAAAATTGCGCTGGTTGAGCGTTAAGAGAACGGGATAACTATGTCTGTTACTACACATGAAACACCGCCCGTACCTACCACGCCAATAAGTCGCGCCTGGAGTTGGGCACGTAAGAATCTGTTTTCAGGTTGGGTGAACTCCCTGCTTACCCTCTTTTGCATCTGGGTGATGTGGAGTGTGATTCCACCGGCATTGAATTGGTTAATCTTTCAGGCTAACTGGTTTGGCACAACCCGTGCTGACTGCACGAAAGAAGGCGCATGTTGGGTATTTATCCATTCGCGCTTTGGTCAGTTTATGTATGGGCTTTACCCACATGAGCAGCGCTGGCGTATTAACCTGACGCTGATTATTGGCCTGCTTTCAATTGTTCCGATGTTCATCAAGAATTTGCCATACAGAGGGCGCTATATCGCTGCTTGGGCGGTTACTTATCCCATTATCGTCTGGTTCATGTTGTATGGTGGATATTTTGGTCTTGAGCGCGTGGAAACGCGTCAATGGGGTGGTTTAACGCTAACGTTAATTATCGCTGCTGTTGGGATCGCCGGTGCATTGCCATTGGGTATTTTGTTAGCGCTAGGACGCCGTTCACACATGCCAGTTGTACGCTCGCTTTCAGTAATATTTATTGAATTCTGGCGTGGTGTTCCGCTAATTACTGTGCTGTTTATGTCTTCGGTGATGTTGCCGCTGTTCATGGCCGAGGGCACCACTATCGATAAGTTAGTGCGCGCATTGGTTGGCGTCATACTTTTCCAATCGGCTTATGTCGCAGAAGTGGTAAGAGGCGGGTTACAAGCGCTGCCGAAAGGCCAATATGAAGCTGCGGAGTCGCTGGCGTTAGGATACTGGAAGACTCAGATGCTGGTTATATTACCTCAAGCATTGAAGCTAACTATTCCCGGCCTGGTGAATACTATTATTGCGCTATTTAAAGACACTAGCCTGGTAATCATTATTGGCCTTTTCGATCTCTTCAGCAGCGTTCAGCAGGCAACTGTCGATCCAGCATGGCTAGGCATGTCCACTGAAGGCTACGTATTTGCCGCGCTTGTTTATTGGATTTTTTGTTTCAGCATGTCGCGTTATAGCCAGTATCTGGAAAAGCGCTTTCACACCGGGCGTAAATCGCACTGAGGTTTTTAAATGACACAAATTATCACTCCATCTGCCAATGCTATGATGATTACGCTCGAAAATGTGAATAAATGGTACGGACAATTTCATGTTCTCAAAGATATTAATCTTCATGTAAAACCGCGTGAGCGCATTGTATTATGCGGCCCTTCCGGTTCAGGTAAGTCGACGACTATTCGTTGTATCAATCATTTAGAAGAACATCAGCAAGGTCGAATTGTGGTAGATGGCATCCATCTCAACGATGATGTCCGCAATATTGAGAAAGTTCGAACAGAAGTGGGTATGGTATTTCAGCACTTCAATTTATTTCCCCATCTGACAGTTTTGCAGAACTGTACGTTGGCTCCTTCATGGGTACGTAAAATGCCAAAGAAGGAAGCTGACGAGCTGGCTATGCATTATCTGGAGCGAGTCCGTATTGCCGAGCATGCCCACAAATTTCCGGGTCAGCTTTCAGGTGGTCAGCAACAGCGTGTAGCCATTGCTCGCTCTCTGTGTATGAAACCGAAAATTATGCTTTTTGATGAACCTACCTCAGCACTCGATCCCGAAATGGTAAAAGAGGTACTCGATACCATGATCGGTTTGGCTGAAGATGGTATGACAATGCTATGCGTCACGCATGAGATGGGGTTTGCTCGTACCGTGGCTGATCGAGTGATCTTTATGGATCGTGGTGAAATCGTTGAGGTTGCTCCACCGCAGGAGTTCTTTGCGAACCCTAAATCGGAACGCACGCGCGCTTTCCTGTCGCAGGTTATCCATTAACAGGATGACAATTATGCCGTTCACACCCGGCCACGCGCCGGGTTTTTTATATGTATTTTTGCGGTGTCTCGATCACGTCAATCTTTCCATCCCATTGATTAAATAGACGTTATTTTACCGTGGAATTTATAGACGCAAGGACAGGAAAGGATTAAAAATGTTGTTTTTATTAACGTACAAAACGAAAAAAGCCCTTTGCAGATGCAAAGGGCTTTTTCTTATTTGATGCCTGGCAGTTCCCTACTCTCGCATGGGGAGACCCCACACTACCATCGGCGCTACGGCGTTTCACTTCTGAGTTCGGCATGGGGTCAGGTGGGACCACCGCGCTACAGCCGCCAGGCAAATTCTTTAAAATCGAACTCATGCTTATACTACTGGTGCTGATACCCAGAGTCGAACTGGGGACCTCACCCTTACCAAGGGTGCGCTCTACCAACTGAGCCATATCAGCACACTAAATTTGATGCCTGGCAGTTCCCTACTCTCGCATGGGGAGACCCCACACTACCATCGGCGCTACGGCGTTTCACTTCTGAGTTCGGCATGGGGTCAGGTGGGACCACCGCGCTACAGCCGCCAGGCAAATTCTGTTATCCCGCGCCGCTTCTGCCGCGCAGGTGTATCCGGTGAACAAGCTGAAATTTCTCTGTCTCTCAACCAAAACGCCTCTGGCGTTGTAAGGTTAAGCCTCACGGGTCATTAGTACCGGTTAGCTCAACGCATCGCTGCGCTTACACACCCGGCCTATCAACGTCGTAGTCTTCAACGTCCCTTCAGGACCCTCAAGGGGTCAGGGAAAACTCATCTCGGGGCAAGTTTCGTGCTTAGATGCTTTCAGCACTTATCTTTTCCGCACTTAGCTACCGGGCAGTGCCACTGGCGTGACAACCCGAACACCAGCGGTGCGTTCACTCCGGTCCTCTCGTACTAGGAGCAACCCCCTCAGTTTTCCAGCGCCCACGGCAGATAGGGACCGAACTGTCTCACGACGTTCTAAACCCAGCTCGCGTACCACTTTAAACGGCGAACAGCCGTACCCTTGGGACCTACTTCAGCCCCAGGATGTGATGAGCCGACATCGAGGTGCCAAACACCGCCGTCGATATGAACTCTTGGGCGGTATCAGCCTGTTATCCCCGGAGTACCTTTTATCCGTTGAGCGATGGCCCTTCCATTCAGAACCACCGGATCACTATGACCTGCTTTCGCACCTGCTCGAGCCGTCACTCTCGCAGTCAAGCCAGCTTATGCCATTGCACTAACCTCACGATGTCCGACCGTGATTAGCTGACCTTCGTGCTCCTCCGTTACTCTTTAGGAGGAGACCGCCCCAGTCAAACTACCCACCAGACACTGTCCGCAGCCCGGATTACGGGCCTACGTTAGAACATCAAGCATTAAAGGGTGGTATTTCAAGGTTGGCTCCACGCGGACTGGCGTCCGCGCTTCAAAGCCTCCCACCTATCCTACACATCAAGGCTCAAGGTTCAGTGTCAAGCTGTAGTAAAGGTTCACGGGGTCTTTCCGTCTTGCCGCGGGTACACTGCATCTTCACAGCGAGTTCAATTTCACTGAGTCTCGGGTGGAGACAGCCTGGCCATCATTACGCCATTCGTGCAGGTCGGAACTTACCCGACAAGGAATTTCGCTACCTTAGGACCGTTATAGTTACGGCCGCCGTTTACCGGGGCTTCGATCAAGAGCTTCTCCTTGCGGATAACCCCATCAATTAACCTTCCGGCACCGGGCAGGCGTCACACCGTATACGTCCACTTTCGTGTTTGCACAGTGCTGTGTTTTTAATAAACAGTTGCAGCCAGCTGGTATCTTCGACTGGCTTCAGCTCCGGGAGCAAGTCCCTTCACCTACGCGCCAGCGTGCCTTCTCCCGAAGTTACGGCACCATTTTGCCTAGTTCCTTCACCCGAGTTCTCTCAAGCGCCTTGGTATTCTCTACCTGACCACCTGTGTCGGTTTGGGGTACGATTTTGTGTTACCTGATGCTTAGAGGCTTTTCCTGGAAGCAGGGTATCAGTTACTTCAGCACCGTAGTGCCTCGTCATCACGCCTCAGCCTTGAGGCCGTCCGGATTTACCTGGACTGCCAGCCTACACGCTTAAACCGGGACAACCGTCGCCCGGCTAACCTAACCTTCTCCGTCCCCCCTTCGCAGTAACACCAAGTACAGGAATATTAACCTGTTTCCCATCGACTACGCCTTTCGGCCTCGCCTTAGGGGTCGACTCACCCTGCTCCGATTAACGTTGAACAGGAACCCTTGGTCTTCCGGCGAGCGGGCTTTTCACCCGCTTTATCGTTACTTATGTCAGCATTCGCACTTCTGATACCTCCAGCAGACCTCACAGTCCACCTTCGACGGCTTACAGAACGCTCCCCTACCCAACAGCGCTTACGCGCCGCTGCCGCAGCTTCGGTGCATGGTTTAGCCCCGTTACATCTTCCGCGCAGGCCGACTCGACCAGTGAGCTATTACGCTTTCTTTAAATGATGGCTGCTTCTAAGCCAACATCCTGGCTGTCTGTGCCTTCCCACATCGTTTCCCACTTAACCATGACTTTGGGACCTTAGCTGGCGGTCTGGGTTGTTTCCCTCTTCACGACGGACGTTAGCACCCGCCGTGTGTCTCCCGTGATAACATTCTCCGGTATTCGTAGTTTGCATCGGGTTGGTAAGCCGGGATGGCCCCCTAGCCGAAACAGTGCTCTACCCCCGGAGATGAGTTCACGAGGCGCTACCTAAATAGCTTTCGGGGAGAACCAGCTATCTCCCGGTTTGATTGGCCTTTCACCCCCAGCCACAAGTCATCCGCTAATTTTTCAACATTAGTCGGTTCGGTCCTCCAGTTAGTGTTACCCAACCTTCAACCTGCCCATGGCTAGATCACCGGGTTTCGGGTCTATACCCTGCAACTTAACGCCCAGTTAAGACTCGGTTTCCCTGCGGCTCCCCTATACGGTTAACCTTGCTACAGAATATAAGTCGCTGACCCATTATACAAAAGGTACGCAGTCACCCCATAAAAGAGGCTCCCACTGCTTGTACGTACACGGTTTCAGGTTCTGTTTCACTCCCTCGCCGGGGTTCTTTTCGCCTTTCCCTCACGGTACTGGTTCACTATCGGTCAGTCAGGAGTATTTAGCCTTGGAGGATGGTCCCCCCATATTCAGACAGGATACCACGTGTCCCGCCTTACTCATCGAGCTCACAGCTTGTGCACTTTTGTGTACGGGACTATCACCCTGTACCGTCGGACTTTCCAGACCGTTCCACTAATGCACAAGCTGATTCAGGCTCTGGGCTGCTCCCCGTTCGCTCGCCGCTACTGGGGGAATCTCGGTTGATTTCTTTTCCTCTGGGTACTTAGATGTTTCAGTTCCCCAGGTTCGCCTCGCAACACTATGTATTCATGTTGCGATGATGCACTGAGTGCACCGGGTTTCCCCATTCGGACATCGACGGCTGTAGCGGTTCATATCACCTTACCGTCGCTTTACGCAGATTAGCACGTCCTTCATCGCCTCTGACTGCCAGGGCATCCACCGTGTACGCTTAGTCGCTTAACCTCACAACCCACAGGCGTTTTGCAACGCTGCGTGCTGCAAGCATTTGAGAGACTCGAACGCGTCGCCTGTGCACCCCTTATTACGGAGGGATGCGGCGCGCGTCGTTTCAATTTTCAGCTTGTTCCGGATTGTTAAAGAGCAATATCTCAAACACGGCTGAAAAGCCGGCTTTGAGATATTTTGTGGAGACACCTTTCACCTGTCACCAAGCAAGTGGCGTCCCCTAGGGGATTCGAACCCCTGTTACCGCCGTGAAAGGGCAGTGTCCTAACCGCTAGACGAAGGGGACACAAAGGTGTGTCACGACTTCGCAGCCGTCTTGCTCATTACTTTTCTATCAGACAATCTGTGTGAGCACTTCGCGGGAAGGTATCTTCAGGTAAGGAGGTGATCCAACCGCAGGTTCCCCTACGGTTACCTTGTTACGACTTCACCCCAGTCATGAATCACAAAGTGGTAAGCGCCCTCCCGAAGGTTAAGCTACCTACTTCTTTTGCAACCCACTCCCATGGTGTGACGGGCGGTGTGTACAAGGCCCGGGAACGTATTCACCGTGGCATTCTGATCCACGATTACTAGCGATTCCGACTTCACGGAGTCGAGTTGCAGACTCCGATCCGGACTACGACGCACTTTGTGAGGTCCGCTTGCTCTCGCGAGGTCGCTTCTCTTTGTATGCGCCATTGTAGCACGTGTGTAGCCCTACTCGTAAGGGCCATGATGACTTGACGTCATCCCCACCTTCCTCCGGTTTATCACCGGCAGTCTCCTTTGAGTTCCCGACCGAATCGCTGGCAACAAAGGATAAGGGTTGCGCTCGTTGCGGGACTTAACCCAACATTTCACAACACGAGCTGACGACAGCCATGCAGCACCTGTCTCAGAGTTCCCGAAGGCACCAAAGCATCTCTGCTAAGTTCTCTGGATGTCAAGAGTAGGTAAGGTTCTTCGCGTTGCATCGAATTAAACCACATGCTCCACCGCTTGTGCGGGCCCCCGTCAATTCATTTGAGTTTTAACCTTGCGGCCGTACTCCCCAGGCGGTCGACTTAACGCGTTAGCTCCGGAAGCCACGCCTCAAGGGCACAACCTCCAAGTCGACATCGTTTACGGCGTGGACTACCAGGGTATCTAATCCTGTTTGCTCCCCACGCTTTCGCACCTGAGCGTCAGTCTTCGTCCAGGGGGCCGCCTTCGCCACCGGTATTCCTCCAGATCTCTACGCATTTCACCGCTACACCTGGAATTCTACCCCCTCTACGAGACTCAAGCCTGCCAGTTTCAAATGCAGTTCCCGGGTTGAGCCCGGGGATTTCACATCTGACTTAACAGACCGCCTGCGTGCGCTTTACGCCCAGTAATTCCGATTAACGCTTGCACCCTCCGTATTACCGCGGCTGCTGGCACGGAGTTAGCCGGTGCTTCTTCTGCGGGTAACGTCAATCGACGCGGTTATTAACCGCATCGCCTTCCTCCCCGCTGAAAGTACTTTACAACCCGAAGGCCTTCTTCATACACGCGGCATGGCTGCATCAGGCTTGCGCCCATTGTGCAATATTCCCCACTGCTGCCTCCCGTAGGAGTCTGGACCGTGTCTCAGTTCCAGTGTGGCTGGTCATCCTCTCAGACCAGCTAGGGATCGTCGCCTAGGTGGGCCATTACCCCGCCTACTAGCTAATCCCATCTGGGCACATCCGATGGTGTGAGGCCCGAAGGTCCCCCACTTTGGTCTTGCGACGTTATGCGGTATTAGCTACCGTTTCCAGTAGTTATCCCCCTCCATCGGGCAGTTTCCCAGACATTACTCACCCGTCCGCCACTCGTCACCCAAAGAGCAAGCTCTCCTGTGCTACCGTCCGACTTGCATGTGTTAGGCCTGCCGCCAGCGTTCAATCTGAGCCATGATCAAACTCTTCAATTTAAGTTTGATTTGCTTAAACAAGTTAAGCGGTGCTCATCTGTAAAACGTCATAATGAATTTCATTATGTGTTCACTCGTGAGGCTTGATATTTTTTACGTCCGGAGACGCTGATATCCATCCTGCGAGTGCCCACACAGATTGTCTGATAAATTGTTAAAGAGCAGTGCGAACAGCGGCTTAGCCGGTCTGTCGCGAGGTGGCGTATATTACGCTTCTCTCCTTCAGAGTCAACCTCTTTTTCAGAAGCTTTTCTCCGGCGACGCAGTTTCCTGTGTCTCCTGAACCGCCATCCCGTTGCCGGTTTGCCGTGTCAGTGGAGGCGCATTATAGGGATCCAATTTCTTAGCACAAGCCTTTTTCTGGATCTTTTTTCTAAGTGGCGAGAAAACATTCATATTGATGAGATCGTCATCGATCTCAGGCAGAATCCCCTTGCCTGCCGCTCAAAATCACACCAGGCTGCAAAGAAACTAAGTAAAGGAGAGCTTTTATGTCATCAGCCTTACGTCCTTACAAACGCCTTTATCCACAGCTGGGCCAGCGCGTAATGATAGATCCGACCAGCGTTGTCGTTGGGGATGTCATCATGTCGGATGATGTTAGTATTTGGCCCTTGGTTGCTATTCGTGGAGATGTGAATCAAGTGCGTATTGGTGCCCGTACTAACATACAGGACGGCAGCGTTCTGCACGTCACTCATAAATCAGCATCAAATCCCGAAGGTTACCCTCTAATAATTGGTGAAGATGTCACGGTTGGGCATAAAGCAATGCTACACGGCTGCACTATAGGTAATCGTGTTTTGGTTGGGATGGGGTCTATTTTGTTGGATGCGGTCGTTGTAGAAGATGATGTGATGATTGGTGCAGGAAGCTTGGTGCCTCCAGGTAAACGTCTCGAAAGCGGTTATCTATATTTAGGAAGTCCGGTAAAACAGATTCGACCGCTTAACGAAAAGGAAATTGAAGGGCTGCTCTATTCGGCTAATAATTATGTCGGATGGAAAGATGACTATTTGACAGAAAGCCAAACCCAACCCTGAACATCAACTTCATCTCGACGAATACAGCGTTCGGCTTCTTCTTCCAGATCCCAGCGGTGGTTGCTAAAAAGCGTCATCGCTTCCTCGTCGCCAAACCGTTGATGTAACGCCTCTGTATGGATGGCACAGGTCAGCCCCATGCCATTAACTAATACAGGAAAACAAATAGCGTTTAAATTCGGATCGAGATGTTCTCGATCGGGAAATTGAATCGCCTGATTCATAGCTCTAGCTCTCTTTTCAAAGATTCAATTACTGGCGCGGTATCAGGCATAACGCCATGCCATAAATGAAAGGCATGTGCCGCTTGTCCCACCAGCATGCCCAGACCGTCGGCTAAATGAAGTGCACCAAACTGTTGGCACCAATATAAGAACGGCGTTTGCCCAGACTGATAAAACATGTCATAGCAGCGTAAGCTGGGATGCACTAACGAAACAGGTAAGGGTGGAGTATGCCCATCAACGCCACTAGACGTAGCATTAATGATGAGTTCGAACGCTTTGCCTTCTAATTCATCAAAGCTACAAGTATTGATTGCACCGCTGTGTTTAAAGAGATTTGCTAATTCATCTGCTCGCGAGCGCGTACGATTAGTCACGGTTAATGCAATGCCCAAAGAAAGTAAGGGTAGAATTACGCCACGTGCAGCGCCGCCTGCCCCGACCAGAAGAACTCTGTCTCCCGGCTTAATCATCGAGAGACGTTCGAGATCGCTCAATAAACCAATACCATCAGTATTGTCGCCGAGGATAGTGCCATCTTTGCGCTTCTTTAATGTATTCACTGCGCCGGAAAGGGCTGCCCGCTCGCTAAGCTCGTCTGCCAATTTCCACGCCTGCTGCTTAAAAGGCAGGGTGACATTTGCCCCTACGCCTTCTTGAGCAAAGAACTCAGCGATTTCCTGCGGAAATCCATCTAGCGGAGCACAAATACGGCCGTAGCGATGTTCTATTCCCGTCTGTTGGGCAAAGGCTTGGTGAATGAATGGTGACTTACTGTGGCTAACAGGGTTACCAAAAACAGCATAGTTATTCATAAATTATCCCTGTCGTATGAGATCACCGGTGATGACGTCGCGAATTTCGGAAGGATTTTGCCTCCCACCGGTTAATCCCGGGAGGACAGGAAAGTCATTACCAAACTGCAATTTTACTTCTTCTATTGTGCGGCAAGGCGGTTGCCCCGAAAGATTAGCGCTGGTTGAAACTAAAGGTTTACCAAATGCGCGGCATAATGCTTGTACATCAGGATGATCACTGACTCGTATCGCCAATGAATCAAATTTTCCCGTTAACCAACGGGGAGTATGCGGCGGAGCCGGCACAACAAATGTTACTGGTCCAGGCCAGCAGGCAAACATCCGCTCTCGCTGGATGACTGAAAGCTCTCGATCGGACACATAGGGTTCTAATTGCGCATATTCAGAAGCAATCAGGATCAATCCTTTTTCGACGGGTCTTTGTTTAAGAGCTAATAACGCCATTACTGCACTTTCATTATCCGGATCGCACCCCAGCCCAAAAACAGCTTCAGTAGGATAGGCGATTACGGCGTGACGTTTAAGGTGACCTACGCAATCATTTAACGAAGTAGAAAGATCTTGGTTATGCATGTTGAACTCTTAATTCTCTTGAGCGATAGCTTTGCCGCAACTTTTACTGGCACAGAACAGCTTTACGCCCTGCGCAGTTTTTTCTCAACTAATAACGGAAACTGGCAATATGGACACACACCTGCAATTGGGGTGAGATTTACTGCAAATTGACAGGCCGGATAACGATCGCAGGCATGAAACGTTTTGCCGAAGCGCGATCGGCGCTGTACAAGCTTGCCTTTCTGACACTGAGGACAATCAATCGTAGTCTCATCTGGTTTGTCGATGGTTTCCGTATAAGCGCATTCGGGATAATGGCTGCAACCGATAAACATACCGTAGCGCCCTTGGCGCAGCACTTTATCTGCTCCACAATCCGGGCAAGCATGCCCCTCCAACACTTTAACGATATGGCCATCAGCCTGATTTTTCAGTGGGCGGATATAATCGCAAGCAGGATAATTTGCGCAGCCAAGAAAAGGTCCATGTTTGCCAGAACGAATAACAAGTTCTGCCCCGCAAGCGGGGCAGGGATCCTGTTTTCGCACAGCGAAGAGTGCAGTTTTACTCATAACGATAGAGATGTATGAAAAGGAATTTAATGCAGCATACCTTCATTGACGTCGAATAGCAGTTCTTCCATCTGCTGATAAGCGTTTTCACATCCAGGTATATTAAACAAAACCATTAATATTACCCACTTAAGGTCCTCAAGATCGAAGTCTGGAGTATCAAGCGCCATGACACGTTCAATGACCATTTCACGTGTTTCCAAATTCAAAACTTGAATTTGTTCCAAAAATAACAGGAAACCACGGCTTTCAGCATCTAAACGTTTGCTCTCTTCATCTGTATAGATACGCATGGAGAGCGGATCATTTGTCAGTAAAATTGGCGCAACCAGCCCTTCTTGATAGTCCGCCAACTTCTCTAACCAGTTCAACGCATTATAAATATCTTCACGATGAAAACCGGCATCCGTCAAGTCATCTGTCAATCTGTCCTGATCAACACCCATTTCTGCTTCGTTGTGGATATATGTCTCAAACAAGTACATGAGTACGTCGAACATGGCATGCCCTCCTCAATCGGACATAGCCGCCGGGTACAGCTGCGATCCATCCTGCTAACTCCAGTTCCAGCAACTGAGCTGAGATAACTGGCACAGGTTGGCCGGCACGTTCAGCGACAACGTCAACAGGTGTAACCTCATCACCTACGTTAGCCAACACATCGGCAAATGGCAATGGAGCATGAACATTGTCATCACAATATATTTCATCTGATTTTGTAACAGGTAACCAGTTAAGCGCACTGCCCAAATCTTCGAGAATATTATTGGGGTGCGCCACTAACATTGCGCCTTGTTGGATTAGCCAATTTGTACCTTCGCTGCTGGGATTACCCAATGACCCGGGCAAAGCATATACGTTACGATTTTGCTCAAGGGCATAACGTGCGGTAACAAGTGAACCGCTCTTGAGTGAGGCTTCAACCACTAACACACCTTGGCTCAGGCCACTGATAATACGATTACGTCGAGGGAAATGGGTGGCGTTAGGTGGTGCATTTAGCGGGAATTCTGAGATAATCGCCCCACCTTTTTCTACGATTTCTTCAGCGAGTGCGAAATGAGATTTCGGATAGAGGTGCTTCAAACCACTACCCAATACTGCCACCGTTTTGCCTTCGACATTAAGTGCAGCATGATGTGCAACGCCATCAATGCCACGGGCTAACCCACTCGTTATAGTCAAACCACTTAACGCCAATTGTTGAGTAAACCATTCGCACCAGTGTCGTCCATAATGTGAGCAATTACGGCTCCCGACCACAGCCAACTGCGGTGTATTTAGAGCTGCAGGATCACCCTTGATATAAATAAGCGGCGGGAAGCGATCAGTCTCAGTAAGCAAAGCGGGGTAATGGTCATCAAGCGCCGTAAGGAAATGGTGTTTGCGATGACTGGCGAGCCATGCCTGTAGCTCTTTGAAATTAGCCTGCTGGAAACTATTGAATTGTTGTCGTTGGCGCTCATCAAATTTAAGCTGAGACAAATGTTTAGCGACATCACCCCCGCTTAAAAGCAGGTTTGCGGCTTCAAGCCAACGCTTACCAACCATTCCGCTAACAGCGGCTAATTGTAGACATAACGCCATCTTTTCCATTTTTTAGCATCCATTTTCGCTGAGGCTTCCTGCGGTGGAATGCTGTCAATCATGCCCCAAAAAGTCTACAATATGAGGTAGTAATCTTTACTTAACCGAATACAGATCTGGAAATTTATGTCAGTTTTGCAGGTATTACATTTCCCTGACGAGCGTCTGCGCAAAATCGCCGCGCCAGTTAAAGAAGTTAACGCAGATATTCAGCGTATCGTGGATGATATGTTTGAAACGATGTACGCCGAAGAAGGCATTGGGCTGGCCGCTACGCAAGTCGATATTCATCAACGCATTATAGTGATTGATGTTTCTGAAAGCCGTGAAGAACGCTTGGTGCTGATTAATCCCGAGTTGCTGGAAAAAAGTGGCGAAACGGGAATTGAAGAAGGTTGTCTCTCTATACCCGATCAACGCGCTTTCGTACCGCGTGCTGAGCGTGTAAAAATTCGTGCGCTCGATCGCGATGGTAATAGCTTTGAGCTGGAAACCGGTGATTTGTTGGCAATCTGTATCCAGCATGAAATTGATCACCTGGACGGCAAACTTTTTATTGATTATCTGTCGCCGTTGAAGCGTCAGCGAATCAAAATGAAATTAGAGAAGCTGGCGCGTCAAAACACGCGAGAATCTTAAGCTCTTTAGAAGGGATAAATGTGTCTGCCCCATTAAAAATAATCTTCGCTGGCACACCTGACTTTGCAGCGCGTCATCTTGACGCGCTGCTCGCTTCTGAGCATCAGGTAGTGGCTGTATTTACACAGCCCGATCGCCCTGCAGGCCGCGGTAATAAATTGACGCCTAGTCCGGTAAAGGTTTTGGCTCAGTCAAACGACATTCCAGTCTTCCAACCTAAATCATTACGCCCTGAAGAGAGTCAGCAGTTGGTTGCCAATCTTCAGGCAGATATTATGGTTGTCGTTGCCTATGGTTTGATCCTGCCAAAAGCGGTTCTTGATATGCCACGATTAGGATGCATTAACGTGCACGGCTCGCTACTCCTCGCTGGCGTGGTGCAGCACCCATTCAGCGTGCGCTGTGGGCTGGAGATAACGAAACGGGTGTCACTATCATGCAGATGGATGTCGGCCTGGATACCGGCGATATGCTGTATAAGCTTGCCTGCCCTGTCACCGCTGAAGATACCAGTGCAACGCTTTATAACAAACTTGCACAGCTTGGGCCGCAAGGATTACTGGATACGCTGTCGCAGCTTGCTGATGGCCGTGCGCATCCAGAAAAGCAGGATGAAGCATTAGCCAATTATGCAGAGAAATTGAGTAAAGAAGAGGCGCGTCTTAACTGGCAGCTCCCCGCGATGCAACTTGAGCGCTGCATTCGCGCTTTCAATCCATGGCCAATGAGTTTTTTCAACATTGATGATCAGCCAATTAAAGTCTGGCAAGCAAGCGTGCTTCCGCATGCTGATAAGCAACCCGGTGAAATCATCCAGGCTGATAAGCAAGGTATACAAATAGCGACAGCAGAGGGCGTGCTCAATTTGCTCCAGCTTCAACCTGCTGGGAAAAAGCCAATGTCTGCACAAGATCTTCTCAACTCGCGCCGTGAATGGTTTGAACCTGGAACTATTCTGGCCTGACCCTTTAGCCCGGTAATCACCGGGCTTTTTGTTTGATGACAAAAACCTATGAACAAAAATACCAATCTACGTAGCCTTTCAGCCCAGCTTATCGAACGTGTTGTCGATAAAGGTGAATCACTCAATACCGTATTGCCTCAGGCACAAAAAAACTGTCCGATAAAGACAGCGCACTAGTGCAAGAAATTTGCTTCGGTGTACTACGCACTTTGCCACAGCTTGAAGCCTTGATTGGTAAATTAATGGAACGCCCCTGACGGGTAAACAACGCGTTTTACATTATTTGATCATGGTTGGATTGTATCAATTACTCTACACACGCATACCTGCTCACGCTGTTTTGGCAGAAACTGTTGCGGGTGCAGAAGTTTTAAAACGTGGTAGCTTGAAAGGCTTATTGAATGGCGTGCTTCGCCAGTTTCAGCGACAGCAGGATGCATTGCTTGCCAGTATAAAAGAGGGTCCACAGCGCTACCTCCATCCTGGATGGCTACTGAAGCGTTTGCAAATTGCCTGGCCTACACAATGGCAACAAATTGTTGAAGCAAACAACGTTCGTCCGCCAATGTGGCTACGCGTAAACCAGCAACATCATTCTCGTGATAGCTGGCTTGCTTTATTAGCTGAAACTCAAAAAACAGCCTTTATAGATGCTGAAGTGCCTGAGGCTTTGCGACTCGAAACCCCTACGTCTGTGACCCAATTGCCAGGCTTCGATCAAGGCTGGGTAACAGTTCAAGATGTTTCAGCTCAACGCTGCGCTTTATTGCTTGAGCCTAAAAATGGTGAATACATTCTCGATCTCTGTGCAGCACCGGGTGGAAAAACCACTCATATTTTAGAAATCGCACCTGAAGCTCGGGTGCTTGCAGTGGATATTGATGCACAGCGTCTGGTGCGCGTGCATGAAAATTTACAACGGCTAGGGATGAAGGCTGAAGTGAAGCAAGGCGATGGTCGCTCTCCCCAAGATTGGTGTGGCGATGAACTGTTTGATCGCATTTTACTTGATGCGCCTTGTTCAGCGACTGGTGTAATTCGTCGACATCCAGATATTAGTGGCTGCGCCGCGAACGCGATATTGCCGAACTAGCCAAACTTCAATCTGAGATCATTGAAGCTATTTGGTCCCAGCTCAAACCCGGCGGAACGCTATTGTATGCGACATGTTCCATACTCCCGGATGAAAATCAGCTGCAGATAAGCGCATTTCTGGAACGCCATAATGATGCTGTCGCGTGCTCACTTTTTGGTGCGCCTGAAACAGGCTTGCAAGTATTTCCAACTGTCGATGGTGGCGATGGTTTCTTCTACGCTAAGCTTGTGAAGAAACCTGAGGTAAATTGAAATGAGCATTCTTAATCGATGAAAATCATTATTCTTGGTGCCGGTCAGGTAGGTGGCACACTGGCAGAGAACCTGGTCGGCGAAAATAACGACATAACGGTAGTTGATACCGATTCAACGCGTCTACGTCAGTTACAAGATAAGTTTGATCTGCGTGTTGTTCAGGGCCATGGTTCTCATCCGCGTATTTTACGCGAAGCCGGTGCCGAGGATGCTGACATGTTGGTTGCTGTCACTAACTCTGACGAGACCAATATGGTTGCCTGCCAAATCGCCTATTCACTTTTCAATACGCCTAACCGTATTGCTCGTATCCGTGCTGCTGATTATTTGCGTGATGCGGATAAATTATTTATTCCAGAAGCCGTGCCCATTGACCACCTTATCTCTCCAGAGCAATTAGTGATCGATAATATTTATCGATTAATTCAGTATCCTGGCGCGCTGCAAGTCGTTAATTTTGCTGAAGGGAAAGTGAGTCTTGCCGTAGTAAAAGCTTACTATGGTGGGCCTTTAGTCGGGAATCCACTTTCTATCCTACGCGAACATATGCCGCACATTGATACGCGTGTCGCCGCCATTTTTCGTCAGGATCGCCCTATCCGCCCGCAAGGTTCAACCATTGTAGAAGCGGGCGATGAAGTGTTTTTTATAGCGGCCAGTCAAAATATTCGTGCTGTTATGAGCGAAATGCAGCGGCTCGAAAAGCCTTATAAGCGCATCATGCTTGTTGGTGGTGGAAACATTGGTTTTGGTTTAGCCCAAAGACTTGAGAAAAATTACAGCGTCAAATTAATAGAGCGCAATCCACAACGCGCTGCAGAACTGGCAGAGCGTCTTGAGGATACTATCGTGTTTTATGGTGATGCTTCTGACCAAGAGTTGCTGGCAGAAGAACATGTTGAACAAGTTGACTTGTTTATCGCTGTTACCAATGACGATGAAGCTAATATCATGTCTGCGATGCTCGCGAAAAAGATGGGCGCGAAGAAAGTCATGGTATTGATACAACGTCGTGCTTATGTCGATTTAGTGCAAGGAAGCGTTATTGATATTGCGATATCACCACAGCAAGCAACTATATCTGCCCTGCTGGGCCATGTGCGCAAAGCTGATATCGTAGGCGTTTCATCTTTACGCCGTGGTATTGCCGAGGCAATAGAAGCCATAGCCCACGGTGATGAAACAACATCACGTGTCGTTGGGCGTCCAATTGATGATATTAAACTGCCACCTGGTACTATTATTGGTGCCATAGTACGTGGCGATGATGTCATGATTGCTAATGACAATCTGCGTATAGAACAAGGCGATCATGTCATCATGTTTTTGACAGATAAAAAGTTTGTTCCTGATGTTGAACGGCTATTCCAGCCTAGCCCTTTCTTTTTATAGAAGAAATGAACGTTAAAATACTAACTCAAGATAATTCTGCTAATTGCGCATCGATGATGGCAAATACAGGAAGCTTTGTTAGACTTTAGGTCATTGGCCAGGGCAAGGAGAGAAGAATGAGTTTATTCAAAGAGTTTCGTGATTTTGCAATGCGTGGAAACGTGGTTGATCTCGCGGTAGGTGTGATCATCGGTGCAGCATTCGGCAAAATCGTTTCATCTTTAGTCGCAAACATAATTATGCCACCACTAGGATTGCTGATTGGTGGCGTTGATTTTAAATCATTTAGCTGGGTGCTCAAACCTGCAGAAGGAGAGACGCCGGCAGTAATAATACAGTATGGTATTTTCATTCAGACAGTTTTTGATTTCATTATTGTTGCCTTCGCGATTTTTATGGCTATTAAATTGATGAACAAACTGCACAAGAAAAAGAAGTTGAAAAACCAGCTGCAAAACCGAGTAATGAAGAGGTTCTGCTCACTGAGATTCGTGATTTGCTTAAACAGCAAAATACAAAAATCTAAAATAGGCCGCCAACGAGGCGGCTTTTTTATAGTTTAAAGAAGGGCAGTGATAAATTTTGGATTTATCACTGCCCTCCCAAATATTTTCCTTATTAGATTTTTCTTTGCGCTTAAAGCTGCCTTTCCCTTTACGCTGTTGCACAATACGTTGACGGTACAGCGGATCGTGAAGCAATGCTTCAATAGCATTGTCTCTAATTATCCCTTTGGTATGTTTATAACCACTCATATATTCTCCTGTAATGTATTCCTGTTTTGTATCTCGCAATGTAACACAGCCTAACTTTCATTCAACACTGGACCACGTTCTAACGCTTCCAGAATTGAGCAGGCAACACTTGTATGACTATCACCGCAACATGCTTCTGATAAATGAAGGAGCGATTGCTGCATTACTTTTAACTCAGCCATCATTTTATTAACTTCATTAAGCCTTTTTTCAACTATGGCTTTTGATTCCTGGCAGGTGTGTTTAGCAGGTTCGACTCGAATAGAAAGCAACTCTCTGATTGATTCGAGGCTAAAACCTAACTGGCGGCCATAGCGAATAAATTTTAAACGTTGAAGATCGCTACTGCTATAAAGTCTAAAACCACCCTCCGTTCGAATCTCATGATCCATCATATGTTGCTTCTCGTAAAAGCGAATCGTATCTGGCGTAACATCCGCTAGCTTTGCAAGCTGACCAATACGGTACATTTAATTCTCCCCAAGCGTTGGCGAATGGATTTTCCATATTCGCTATGAAGAAAGTCTGTATTCATTCCCGCTTGATGAAGTTTAAATTCTAACAACATTAGGTACTTACAATGATCTGAATATTGAGGATCGTCAGGATCGAGTTGCTGGAGAAGATCGTTGATTTCTATAGCCTGACGGCGTATTTCAAGCTCTGGCGGTAAAAAGCCTGAATTTTTAAGCAGCCGATAGCCCGCTCGGAGTTCTGAAGGTACGTGACTATCATCATCGAGCTCGAGAGGTTTACCCTCCCGGGAAGATGACTAAGTTCACCTTTATCCTGTGCTGCTTTTATATGCTGCTCAGCAAGTTGATCGAGTAACCACATAAGTGCCTCCAAAATCGCATGATGATCAGAATAGTTAATTTGCTTAACGATAGGCAATAAAAAACCCGCCGAAGCGGGTTCTTTACGTTGCTACAGATTACTCTGCAACAGCTTCTGCTTGAGCTTCTGGACGATCAACCAGCTCGATGTATGCCATCGGAGCGTTGTCACCAGCGCGGAAGCCACACTTCAGAATACGAGTGTAACCACCGGCACGGCTCGCGAAACGCGGGCCCAGTTCATTAAACAGTTTTGCCACGATCTCGTTATCACGAGTACGGGCGAATGCCAGACGACGATTAGCTACGTTGTCGGTCTTGGCAAGAGTAATCAGCGGCTCAACTACGCGGCGCAACTCTTTGGCTTTCGGCAGAGTCGTCTTGATGATCTCATGACGAACCAAAGAGCCAGCCATGTTGCGAAACATAGCCTGACGATGGCTGCTGTTGCGGTTCAGTTGACGACCACTCTTACGATGGCGCATGACCTTATCCTTCTCAGTGAAACCTTAACCTGTGATCCGGTTATTCATCAGCAATGCTTGCCGGCGGCCAATTCTCGAGGCGCATGCCCAAAGAAAGACCACGTGAGGCGAGCACATCTTTAATCTCAGTAAGAGATTTTTTACCCAGGTTAGGCGTTTTAAGCAGCTCAACCTCAGTACGCTGTACCAGATCACCGATGTAGTGGATAGCTTCTGCCTTAAGGCAGTTAGCAGAGCGGACAGTCAATTCCAAATCATCAACTGGGCGCAGCAAGATCGGATCGAATTCTGGTTTCTCTTCTTTAACTTCTGGCTGACGTACATCACGTAAGTCAACAAAAGCTTCAAGTTGTTCAGCCAGGATGGTAGCTGCACGACGAATCGCCTCTTCAGGATCGATTGTGCCGTTAGTCTCCATTTCGATGACCAGCTTATCCAAATCAGTACGTTGTTCTACACGCGCTGCTTCAACATTGTAGGCGATACGGTCTACAGGGCTATAGCATGCGTCAACCAACAGACGGCCGATTGGGCGCTCATCTTCTTCCGAATGAATTCGGGCAGAAGCCGGCACATAACCACGTCCACGCTGAACTTTGATACGCATGCTAATAGATGCGTTCTCATCGGTCAGATGACAGATTACATGCTGAGGCTTGACGATTTCGACATCACCATCATGGGTGATGTCGGCTGCAGTCACAGGGCCAATGCCAGATTTATTCAGCGTTAAGATAACTTCATCTTTCCCCTGAACTCTTACCGCCAGCCCTTTCAGGTTGAGCAGGATTTCCAGGATATCTTCCTGTACGCCCTCTTTGGTGCTGTACTCATGCAGTACACCATCAATTTCAACCTCGGTCACCGCGCAACCCGGCATGGAAGAAAGCAGAATACGGCGCAGTGCGTTACCAAGAGTATGGCCAAAGCCACGCTCTAACGGCTCAAGGGTCACCTTGGCGTGCGTCGAACTCACTTGCTCGATATCTACCAGGCGCGGTTTTAGAAACTCTGTCACAGAACCCTGCATTGTGTCCTCTCTTTGGTACTAAGCTTTACTTGGAGTAAAGCTCGACGATCAGGTGTTCGTTAATGTCCGCAGACAGATCAGTACGCTCAGGAATACGCTTGAACACACCTTCCATCTTAGTCGCATCAACTTCCAGCCAGGTTGGCTTTTCACGCTGCTCAGCCAGCTCCAGAGCGGCCTTCACGCGAGATTGCTTTTTGGCTTTCTCACGGATGCTAACAACATCATTCGGAGATACCTGATAAGAAGCGATGTTAACAACGCGGCCATTTACCAAAATAGACTTGTGGCTTACCAACTGACGTGATTCTGCACGCGTTGCACCAAAGCCCATACGATAAACTACGTTGTCCAGACGGCCTTCCAGCAGAGCCAACAGGTTTTCACCGGTGTTGCCTTTCAGACGTGCTGCTTCTTTATAGTAGTTACGGAACTGACGCTCAAGAACACCGTAGATGCGACGAACTTTTTGCTTTTCACGTAACTGACCGCCGTAGTCAGACAGACGCGGTTTACGCGCACCATGCTGGCCAGGGGCTTGTTCAATTTTACACTTGGTGTCAATCGCGCGAACGCCAGACTTAAGGAATAAGTCAGTGCCCTCACGACGGCTCAGCTTGAGCTTAGGACCCAAATATCTTGCCATTTTCTTTCTCCAACTATCCTAAAAAACGAGGGCGTTATACGCGACGTTTTTTCGGCGGACGACAACCGTTATGAGGGATAGGAGTCACATCAGTAATATTAGTGATGCGGAAACCAGCGGCGTTCAGAGCACGAATAGTTGATTCGCGACCCGGACCCGGACCCTTAACCATAACTTCCAGGTTCTTAATACCGTAATCTTTTACCGCTTCTGCACAGCGCTCTGCAGCGACCTGAGCAGCAAACGGAGTAGATTTACGTGAACCGCGGAAACCGGAACCACCGGCGGTTGCCCAACCCAATGCGTTACCCTGACGATCAGTAATAGTAACGATGGTGTTGTTAAAAGAAGCATGGACATGAGCCACGCCATCTGAGACTTGTTTTCTTACACGCTTGCGTGCACGAACTGGTGCCTTTGCCATTATTTACTCACCCCGATTATTTCTTGATCGGTTTACGCGGACCCTTACGGGTACGTGCGTTGGTCTTAGTACGCTGACCGCGAACCGGCAGACCACGACGATGGCGCAAACCACGATAGCAACCAAGGTCCATAAGACGCTTGATGCTCAGGGTGATTTCACGGCGCAGATCACCTTCTACAACGAATTTAGCAACTGCATCACGCAGCTGATCAATTTGTTCTTCAGACAGCTCACTGATCTTAACATTTTCAGCAATACCCGTTGAAGCGCAGATGGCTTTTGAACGAGTCTTACCGATACCGAAGATCGAAGTTAATGCGATAACGGTATGTTTTTGATCAGGAATGTTAATGCCTGCTATACGGGCCACTATGCACTCCTATTATTAAATAAGCACGTTCCATGCTGAAAAGCCCGTTTTCAGGATACTCAAATGGCAACGTACTGACATACAAAAGATTGGCTGGCTAATCTAGCCAGCTCAACCCGACTTTGCAAGAAAAATATGTGACAATATCAGCCTTGGCGCTGTTTATGCTTTGGCTCGGCACTGCAGATCACACGAACGACACCGTCGCGACGAATGATTTTGCAGTTACGACATAATTTCTTGACGGAAGCACGAACTTTCATTTTTACTCTCCGTAACTTCTCAACCACCTGAATTAACGGCCATAGCCCTTCAGGTTAGCTTTCTTCAGTGCAGACTCGTACTGACTTGACATCATTAAAGTTTGCACTTGAGCCATAAAGTCCATGATGACGACCACTACGATGAGCAGTGACGTACCGCCAAAGTAGAAGGGGACCTTCATCGCATCACGCATGAACTCCGGGATAAGGCAGATAAAAGTAATATACATAGCGCCAATTAAGGTCAAACGTGTCATTACTTTATCGATGTACTTCGCCGTTTGCTCTCCCGGACGAATTCCCGGTACGAATGCACCAGACTTCTTCAGGTTATCTGCTGTTTCACGTGGGTTGAAAACCAACGCCGTGTAGAAGAAACAGAAGAAGATGATTGCAGTCGCATAGAGTAGCACATAAAGCGGCTGTCCTGGTTGCAAATACAGCGAAATAGTTGTCAGCCAGTTCCAACCGGTCCCGCCCCCAAACCACGATGCAATCGTTGCCGGGAACAGAATAATGCTGGAAGCAAAAATAGCTGGGATTACGCCCGCCATATTCACTTTCAACGGTAAATGTGTGCTCTGTGCAGCGTATACACGACGACCTTGTTGACGTTTTGCATAGTTCACCACAATGCGGCGTTGACCACGCTCAACGAAAATAACAAAGAAGGTCACTGCAAATACAAGAACTGCAACCAACAGCAACAGAAGGAAGTGCAGGTCACCTTGCCGCGCTTGCTCGATGGTATGGCCAATGGCCGGCGGTAAACCCGCAACAATACCTGCGAAGATAATGATCGAAATACCGTTACCGATACCCCGTTCAGTAATCTGTTCGCCTAGCCACATCAAGAACATCGTTCCTGAGACCAGACTCACAACAGCGGTAAAATAGAAGGCAAAGCCCGGATTCATCACCAGGCCCTGCATTCCAGGCATATTCGGCAAACCGGTAGCAATACCAATCGACTGAAATATGGCTAATACCAACGTACCGTAACGAGTGTACTGACTAATCTTACGACGGCCAGCCTCCCCTTCCTTCTTAATTTCCGCTAACGCTGGATGAACCACCGTCAATAACTGGATAATTATCGATGCCGAAATATACGGCATGATACCCAGTGCGAAAATAGAAGCACGGCTAAGAGCACCACCAGAGAACATGTTAAACATTTCAATGATGGTGCCACGCTGTTGTTCAAGCAGTTTGGCAAGTACAGTGGCATCAATACCGGGGATTGGAATAAAAGAGCCAATACGGAAGACAATCAGTGCACCGATAACAAACAAAAGTCTGCGTTTCAGTTCACCAAAGCCGCCTTTGGCGCTTTGAAAATCTAATCCCGGTTGTTTAGCCATCTGCTACTTATTCCTCAATTTTACCGCCAGCAGCTTCGATTGCAGCACGAGCACCTTTAGTGACACGTAAACCGCGAATCGTTACCGGTGTAGAAACTTCACCAGACAGAATTACTTTTACGAATTCAATCTGCACACCGACAATGTTGGCCGCTTTCAGCGTGTTCAGGTCTACGATACCGCCTTCAACTTTCGCCAGATCAGACAGACGAATCTCTGTGGTGATCATTGATTTGCGAGAGGTGAAGCCGAATTTCGGCAGACGACGGTACAGAGGCATCTGACCGCCTTCAAAACCGCGACGTACGCCACCGCCAGAACGTGAGTTCTGACCTTTGTGACCACGACCACCGGTTTTACCGAGGCCAGAACCAATACCACGACCTAAACGCTTAGGTGCGTGCTTAGACCCGTCGGCCGGAGACAGAGTATTTAAACGCATCTCTTACTCCTCCACTTTAACCATATAGGAAACCGCGTTAACCATACCGCGTACAGCAGGCGTATCTTCACGCTCAACGGTGTGGCCAATACGACGCAGACCCAGGCCAACCAGTGTGGCTTTATGCTTAGGCAAACGGCCAATTGCACTGCGGGTTTGAGTGATTTTAATAGTGTTAGCCATCGTGATTACCCCAGAATTTCTTCAACGGATTTACCACGCTTGGCAGCGACCATTTCCGGAGAATTCATATTGCCCAGGCCATCAATCGTTGCACGAACCACGTTAATCGGGTTGGTGGAACCATATGCTTTAGCCAGAACGTTATGTACTCCAGCGACTTCCAGGACGGCGCGCATTGCACCACCGGCGATGATACCGGTACCTTGAGAAGCCGGCTGCATGAACACGCGGGAACCCGTGTGAGCACCT
Organism: Candidatus Pantoea bituminis; assembly: GCF_018842675.1. Lineage (NCBI taxonomy): Bacteria > Pseudomonadati > Pseudomonadota > Gammaproteobacteria > Enterobacterales > Erwiniaceae > Pantoea > Candidatus Pantoea bituminis. The sequence goes on along the minus strand of NZ_JAGTWO010000004.1, from coordinate 257,926 downwards.
TTAACAGGGTGCTGCAGAGTGCCGTTGGTCAGCGCGACGTTAATCATATTGCGACGGGCTTTCTCCATCGCTTTCTGGATCGCTGCTGGAACTTCACGCGCTTTACCGTAACCAAAACCAACGCGGCCGTTACCATCACCCACTACAGTCAGTGCGGTGAAGGAAAAATACGACCACCTTTTACAGTTTTAGAAACACGGTTTACCGCGATCAGTTTTTCCTGCAGTTCGCCAGCTTGTTTCTCGATGTGTGCCATCTTAGACCTCTACCTTAGAACTGAAGGCCAGCTTCACGAGCAGCATCTGCCAGTGCCTGGACGCGACCATGATATTGGAAACCGGAACGGTCGAAAGAAACACCAGTGATGCCTTTTTCGATTGCGCGTTCTGCAATAGCTTTACCTACAGCAGCTGCGGCTTCTTTATTACCGGTATACTTCAGTTGTTCAGTGATAGCTTTTTCTACAGTAGAAGCAGCGACCAGAACTTCGGAACCGTTCGGGGCGATTACCTGTGCGTAAATGTGACGCGGGGTACGATGTACCACCAGGCGAGTAGCACCCAGCTCTTTGAGCTTGCGACGTGCACGGGTCGCACGACGGATACGAGCAGATTTCTTATCCATAGTGTTACCTTACTTCTTCTTAGCCTCTTTGGTACGCACGACTTCGTCGGCGTAACGGACACCCTTGCCTTTATAAGGCTCAGGACGACGGTAGGCGCGCAAGTCAGCTGCAACCTGGCCGATCAACTGTTTATCTGCACCTTTCAGTACGATTTCAGTCTGAGTCGGACACTCTGCAGTGATACCCGCGGGCAGCTGGTGATCTACTGGATGAGAGAAACCCAGAGACAGGTTAACTACGTTGCCTTTAATGGCAGCACGATAACCTACACCAACCAGCTGCAGCTTCTTAGTGAAGCCTTCGGTAACACCGATAACCATTCCGTTAAGCAGCGCGCGAGAAGTACCCGCTTGCGCCCAGCCATCAACGAAACCTTCGCGTGGAGCGAAAGTAAGAGCGTTGTCAGCATGCTTAACTTCAACAGCATCATTGATAGTACGAGTCAGCTCGCCGTTTTTACCTTTAATCGAAATTACCTGACCGTTGAGTTTTACCTCTACGCCGGCAGGAACAACGACAGGTGCTTTAGCAACACGAGACATAGTATCCTCCGATTACGCTACGTAGCAGATAATTTCGCCACCAAGACCAGCTTGGCGCGCTGCACGATCAGTCATGACACCTTTAGATGTAGAAACTACAGCGATGCCCATACCAGCCATTACCTTTGGCAGCTCATCTTTTTCTTATAGATGCGCAGACCAGGACGGCTTACTCGCTGAATGCTTTCTACAACAGCTTTTCCCTGGAAATACTTAAGAGTAAGTTCCAGTTCCTGCTTGATGTCGCCTTCGATTTTAAAATCTTCAATATAGCCTTCTTCTTTCAGCACGTTGGCAATTGCCAATTTCAGCTTGGAAGAGGGCATGATGACCGCAACTTTGTTTGCGGCCTGACCGTTACGGATACGGGTCAGCATATCCGCGATCGGATCTTGCATGCTCATCTGTGTTACTCCCGTGATTCAATTGGTGACAATTACCAGCTAGCCTTTTTAAGACCCGGGATTTCACCGCGCATTGCGGCTTCACGGACCTTGATACGGCTCAACCCAAACTTCCGCAGGAAACCGTGCGGACGACCTGTTTGACGGCAGCGGTTACGCTGACGTGAAGGGCTGGAATCACGCGGCAGACTCTGCAGCTTCAGAACAGCATCCCAACGATCTTCGTCGGAAGCGTTCACATCAGAAATGATCGCTTTCAGTTCAGCGCGTTTTGCGAAGAATTTGTCTGCTAAATTCGCACGCTTAACTTCGCGTGCTTTCATAGATTGCTTAGCCATTAAGTAACCCTACCTTACTTACGGAACGGGAAGTCAAAGGCAGCCAGCAGAGCACGGCCTTCATCATCAGATTTCGCAGTAGTGGTAATGGTGATATCCAAACCACGAACGCGATCGACTTTGTCATAGTCGATTTCTGGGAAGATGATCTGCTCACGTACACCCATGCTGTAGTTGCCACGACCATCGAATGACTTAGCGGACAGGCCACGGAAGTCACGGATACGTGGAACAGCAATGGTGACCAGACGCTCAAAGAACTCCCACATGCGTTCGCCACGCAGAGTTACTTTACAGCCGATCGGATAGCCCTGACGGATTTTGAAGCCTGCAACTGATTTGCGTGCTTTGGTGACTAACGGCTTTTGGCCGGAGATTGCTGCCAAGTCAGCTGCTGCGTTATCCAGCAGTTTCTTGTCAGCGATCGCTTCACCTACACCCATGTTCAGGGTGATCTTCTCGACCCGAGGGACTTGCATGACAGAATTGTAGCCAAACTCTGTCATGAGTTTCTGGACTACTTCGTCTTTGTAGTAATCATGCAGTTTCGCCATCGTACTACTCCAAATTACTTGATAGTTTCGCTATTAGATTTAAAGAAACGGACTTTTTGCCGTCTTCGAATCTAAAGCCTACACGGTCTGCCTTGCCAGTTGCCGTATTGAACAGTGCAACGTTAGAAACCTGCACTGCAGCTTCCTTTTCAACGATGCCACCTGGTTGGTTCAGAGCCGGAACCGGCTTCTGATGTTTCTTCACCAGGTTGATACCTTCAATAATGACCTTGCCAGAAGACAGGACATTCTTAACTTTACCGCGCTTACCTTTATCTTTACCGGTTAACACGATAACTTCGTCGTTACGACGGATTTTAGCTGCCATTGTTCGCTCCTTAGAGTACTTCTGGTGCCAGAGAGATAATTTTCATGAACTTTTCAGTACGAAGTTCACGAGTTACCGGCCCAAAAATACGCGTACCGATAGGCTGCTCACTGTTATTGTTTAAAATAACGCATGCATTACCATCGAAGCGAATGACAGAACCGTCCGGGCGACGAACACCCTTCCTGGTGCGCACCACTACCGCCTTCAGGACATCACCTTTTTTCACCTTACCACGCGGAATTGCTTCCTTGATGGTAACTTTGATGATATCGCCGACGCCTGCGTAGCGACGGTGCGAGCCACCCAGAACCTTGATACACATTACGCGACGTGCACCGGAGTTGTCGGCGACGTTCAGCATAGTCTGTTCTTGGATCATTTTAGTGCTCCGCTAATGTCAACTACTACTTCGGGACCTAGACCTCAGGTCGTTAGAAAGCCCCATAATTGAGGGCGCGGCATTATAACACCGGTTCTCGCAGATGGGTAGAAAAATGAACGGCTCTTGCGAGCCGTTCATCAGATTTTTAAAGAGGGCGAATTCTATTACAGAATCGCTTTCTCTACAACGCGAACCAGCGTCCAAGACTTAGTCTTAGACAGTGGACGGCATTCGCGGATTTCAACCACGTCACCGATACCACATTCGTTGTTCTCGTCATGGATGTGCAGCTTGGTCGTACGCTTAATGAATTTACCGTAAATTGGGTGCTTCACGAAACGTTCGATAGCGACAACTGCAGATTTCTGCATTTTGTCACTGATCACACGACCTTGCAGAGTACGGATTTTATCGGTCATTACGAACCCGCCTTCTCAGTCAGTAAAGTCTTAACGCGTGCAACATCACGGCGAACTTGCTTCAGCAGATGGGTCTGCTGCAGCTGGCCAGATGCTGCCTGCATGCGCAGGTTAAATTGCTCACGCAGCAGATTAAGCAGCTCAGTGTTCAGCTCTTCAACGCTTTTTTCACGCAGCTCAGTTGCTTTCATTACATCACCGTCTTAGTTACAAAGGTGGTTTTGATAGGCAGTTTTGCTGCTGCCAGCTTGAATGCTTCACGGGCCAGCTCTTCTGGTACGCCGTCCATTTCATACAGGACTTTACCAGGCTGGATCAGGGCAACCCAATACTCAACGTTACCCTTACCTTTACCCATACGCACTTCCAGCGGCTTCTCGGTGATCGGTTTGTCCGGGAATACACGGATCCAGATCTTACCTTGACGCTTAACTGCACGGGTCATAGCACGACGTGCTGCTTCGATCTGACGAGCAGTCAGACGACCACGGCCAACAGCTTTCAGACCGAAAGTACCGAAGCTGACATCCGTACCGGCAGCCAGACCGCGGTTACGGCCTTTGTGCACTTTACGGAATTTCGTACGCTTTGGTTGTAACATCAGCGACTCTCCTTACTTACGGCCTTTACGCTGCTGCTTTTTAGGTTGAGCAGCCGGTTCCGGTTGTTCAACAGCAGCCATACCACCCAGGATCTCACCTTTGAAGATCCATACCTTAACGCCGATTACACCATAAGTGGTGTGCGCTTCTGAGGTGTTGTAGTCGATGTCAGCACGCAGAGTGTGCAACGGCACGCGACCTTCACGGTACCATTCGGTACGTGCGATCTCGGCGCCGCCCAGACGGCCGCTAACTTCAACTTTAATACCTTTCGCGCCCAGACGCATGGCGTTCTGAACAGCACGCTTCATCGCACGACGGAACATCACACGACGCTCCAGCTGTGAAGTGATGCTGTCAGCTACCAGTTTCGCGTCCAGTTCCGGTTTACGGACTTCGGCGATGTTGATCTGTGCAGGAACGCCAGCGAGTTTCGCGACGACCGTGCGCAGTTTTTCAACGTCTTCACCTTTCTTACCGATAACGATGCCCGGACGAGCAGTGTGAATAGTCACACGGATGCTCTTCGCTGGACGCTCGATAACGATACGAGATACAGACGCTTTAGCCAGTTCTTTAGTCAGGAACTGACGTACTTTAAAATCGCTGTCCAGGTTGTCAGCGAATTCTTTGGTGTTCGCAAACCAAGTAGAGTTCCATGGTTTTACAATACCCAGGCGAATACCATTAGGATGTACTTTCTGACCCATTGCTAGTCTCCAGAGTCTCAGCGATCGGACACAACCACAGTGATGTGGCTGGTGCGCTTCAGGATGCGATCTGCACGACCTTTGGCACGCGGCATAATGCGTTTCATGGTCGGACCTTCATCAACGAAAATTTTCGTGATTTTCAGATCGTCGATATCAGCGCCATCGTTGTGTTCAGCGTTAGCAATGGCAGATTCCAAGACTTTTTGACCAATACAGCAGCTTTCTTATTGGTGTAGGTCAAAATATCCAGAGCCTGCGACACTTTCTTACCGCGAATCAGGTCAGCCACCAGGCGTACCTTCTGAGCAGAAGAACGAGCATGGCGATGTTGAGCAATAGTTTCCATCTCTTCCTCCTACTTATTTCTTCTTGGCTTTTTTATCAGCCGCGTGACCGCGATAAGTACGTGTCGGCGCGAATTCACCCAATTTGTGACCAACCATTTCGTCGGAAACAAAGACAGGAACGTGCTGACGACCATTATGGACAGCGATGGTCAAACCGATCATGTTAGGAAAGATCGTTGAACGACGGGACCAAGTGCGCAAAGGCTTCTTGTCACCGCTTTCCACCGCTTTCTCTACCTTCTTCAGCAAGTGCAGGTCAATAAAAGGACCTTTCTTGAGAGAACGTGGCATGGCTTATCCTCTAATATTATTTGCTACGGCGACGTACGATAAATTTATCGGTACGCTTGTTGCTACGGGTCTTCTTACCTTTGGTCTGAACGCCCCACGGAGTTACCGGGTGCTTACCAAAGTTACGACCTTCACCACCACCGTGCGGGTGATCAACTGGGTTCATCGCGGTACCACGAACGGTCGGACGAATACCACGCCAACGGGTTGCACCGGCTTTACCCAGAACGCGCAGCATATGCTCAGCGTTACCGACTTCGCCCAGAGTTGCGCGGCAGTCAGATTCGACTTTACGCATTTCACCTGAACGCAGACGCAGGGTCACGTAGGAACCTTCACGCGCAACGATCTGCACGTAAGCACCAGCAGAGCGAGCAATCTGACCGCCTTTGCCTGGTTTCATTTCTACGTTATGAACGGTAGAACCTACTGGGATGTTACGCATCGGCAGGGTATTACCTGCTTTGATCGCAGCATCAACGCCAGATTGAATCTGGTCGCCAGCTTTCAGGCCTTTAGGGGCCAGGATATAACGGCGCTCGCCGTCTTTGTACAGAACCAGTGCGATGTTCGCAGAGCGGTTCGGATCGTACTCAAGACGTTCAACAACTGCCGGGATACCATCTTTGTTGCGTTTGAAGTCAACCAGACGGTATGCCTGCTTATGACCACCACCGATGTGACGGGTAGTGATACGACCGTTGTTGTTGCGGCCACCGGATTTGCTGTTTTTTTCCAGCAACGGGGCAAACGGCTTGCCCTTGTGCAGCTCTGGGTTCACCACTTTAACAACGTGACGACGACCCGGAGATGTCGGTTTACATTTAACAACTGCCATTGTCTTTCTCCTCCGACTTACTCAGCGCCGCCGACGAAGTCCAGATTCTGGCCTTCCTTCAGGGTGACGTAAGCTTTTTTCCAGTCGCTACGACGACCGATACGCTGTCCGTGACGCTTAACTTTACCTTTAACAACTAAGGTGTTTACGTCTTTAACTTCTACTTCGAACAGTTTCTCAACAGCAGCAAAAATCTCTGCTTTAGTCGCGTCTTTAGCTACTTTGAGTACGATGGTATTGGTTTTTTCCATCGCGCTAGATGCTTTTTCAGATACATGCGGCGCGCGCAGTACTTTCAGCAGACGTTCTTCACGGATCATGCCAGCATCTCCTCAACTTGCTTAACTGCATCAGCAGTCATAACGACTTTGTCGAAGGCGATCAGGCTAACTGGATCGATACCTGCTGCATCACGCACGTCAACCTTGTACAGGTTACGCGCAGCCAGGAACAGATTCTCATCCAGTTCACCGGTGATGATCAACACGTCTTCCAGCGCCATGTCTTTCAGTTTCTGTACCAGCAGCTTGGTTTTCGGTGCTTCTACAGCAAATGATTCGACAACGATCAGACGATCTTGACGTACCAGTTCGGACAGGATGCTTTTCAGCGCGCCGCGGTACATCTTTTTATTAACTTTTTGACTGTGATCCTGCGGCTTCGCAGCGAAAGTCACACCACCTGAACGCCAGATTGGGCTCTTAACAGAACCTGCACGAGCACGGCCGGTGCCTTTCTGACGCCAAGGCTTTTTGCCTGAACCGGTTACTTCTGCGCGAGTTTTCTGCGCGCGAGTACCTGGCGGGCGCCTGATGCGTAAGCAACAACAACCTGGTGAACCAGCGCTTCGTTAAAATCACGACCGAAGGTAGTTTCGGAAACAGTCAGCGCGCTCTGCGCGTCTTTCAATACTAATTCCATTGCTATCCCCTTACGCCTTCACAGCTGGTTTAACAATCAGGTCGCTACCGGTCGCACCGGGAACTGCACCTTTAACCAGCAGCAGGTTGCGCTCAGCGTCAACACGTACTACATCCAGGCTCTGAACGGTTACGCGCTCGTTACCCAGCTGACCTGCCATCTTCTTGCCTTTGAACACTTTGCCCGGAGTCTGGTTCTGACCGATTGAACCCGGAACGCGGTGTGACAAGGAGTTACCGTGAGTAGCGTCCTGGGTACGGAAGTTCCAGCGCTTAACGGTACCAGCGAAACCTTTACCTTTAGAGGTGCCAGTTACGTCAACTTTTTTAACTTCAGCGAAAATCTCAACGCTGATGCTCTGACCTACAGAAAACTCTTCACCTTCAGCGGTGCGGAATTCCCACAGGCCACGGCCAGCTTCTACGCCAGCTTTAGCAAAATGACCAGCTTCAGGTTTGTTCACACGGTTTGCTTTTTAGCACCGGTGGTAACCTGAATTGCCTGGTAACCATCGTTCTGCAGGGCTTTAACCTGAGTAACGCGGTTCGCTTCAACTTCGATTACGGTGACGGGGATAGATACGCCATCTTCAGTGAAGATGCGGGTCATGCCCACTTTTTTACCGACTAAACCAATCATTGTTTCAACCTCTCAATCGCTCGATGACCTGATTAACCCAGGCTGATCTGCACGTCAACACCGGCAGCCAGATCCAGACGCATCAGAGCATCAACGGTTTTTTCAGTTGGCTCAACGATGTCTACCAGACGCTTGTGAGTGCGAATTTCGTACTGATCACGCGCATCTTTGTTAACGTGCGGAGAGATCAGAACGGTAAAACGCTCTTTGCGGGTTGGCAGCGGGATCGGACCACGAACCTGCGCACCAGTGCGCTTGGCGGTCTCAACGATTTCCGCGGTTGATTGATCGATCAGACGATGATCAAACGCTTTAAGACGGATACGGATTCTTTGGTTCTGCATGAGACCAGAGCTCCAAACTTTTTATAGACGAAAAAATTACTACTCGAACCCATTACGATTGATGGGAGAGTGTAATCGTTCAGCATATAACTCCCCAATTGGGAGTATTGTCAGACGGCCCAAAATTCTGCCGTCTACGATTCTGCTCGAATCGCGCCTACCAATGTCGGCAGGCCCGCGCATTATACGTAAATCTGTTCAGGAAGCAACCCGCGTTCTTGTTATAACCCCCATTCTCACGAAAATATTATCCGCTCACTCCTCCCTTTGCATGGCTGGTAACATAAGAAGGGGTGATTTGATGGGTAGCTTAAGGTGAATTTCTCTATACCTGTTCTGATGCAGCTGCGTGCTGCAGCGAAAATATGCAGAGATTTTAATGAGGGATTTTTTGGCAGGCTAAAAAGATTAACCACTTAACAAGCCCGCGTTTTCGTATCTTCAATGATTCGCGGGCTTGGCGTAGTGTTGGTTTGAGTCAGATTCATTCGTCTTTTATTTGTGCCAGTAGGTAATTTTGAATACCCAATTTTTGTATCAGATCGAGTTCCGTCTCTAGCCAGTCAATGTGATGTTCTTCTTCAGCTAAAATTTCAATCATCATATCGCGGCTAACGTAATCATGGATTTTATCTGCGTAGGTAATGGCTTCACGCAAATCCTTCGCTCCCTCAAGTTCAAGAGCCAAATCTGAGTTCAACATCTCAGGAACATCTTCGCCAATTCGAAGTCTGCCTAGATCTTGTAAGTTGGGTATACCTTCAAGGAACAAAATTCGCTCAATGTACTTGTCCGCATGTTTCATCTCATCTATTGATTCATGATATTCAACATCATTGAGGCGTATCAGGCCCCAATTTTTAAACATACGCGCATGAAGAAAATACTGATTGATAGCAACCAATTCATTTCCCAGCAATTTATTGAGATGACTTATGATTTTGACGTCGCCCTTCATTTTGCTTCCTCCGCTTCCAGTTATCTTGAGCGTAGATGCGTATAAAAAGAAGTCAAAAAAACGCGACAAATATTGTGGGTATTTAGCAGGAATTTAAAACAGCAATTTAAATAGCTTCTTTATACAGCGGTACAAGCTGCATCTCTTCGTCCATTATTTCACGTGTGGCACGAATACACTTCCCGCATTGCTTCCCCACGGGAACAATTTGGCGCAGTTGCTGGATAGATTTTGGCTGGTAGCGGCGAACCGCTTCACGGATAGTTTTATCGCTGATGGCATTGCACAGGCAGACGTACATTTACTCTTCACTCTGGTACATTTTCTATACGTAGTGTAAATGCGAATAGTTTTTATTTCAAACCCAGGCTTTGTGGGGTAATTAGAAAAAGAGCAAAAAAAGAGCACCGAAGTGCTCTTTCTGCATAGTGGCTGCAATACACAGCCACTTAAGCAATCACAATTAAGCGATAACTTTAGCAACAACGCCCGCACCAACGGTACGGCCGCCTTCACGGATTGCGAAGCGCAGACCGTCGTCCATTGCGATTGGGTGAATCAGGGTAACAACCATTTTGATGTTGTCGCCCGGCATTACCATCTCAACGCCTTCTGGCAGCTCTACTGAGCCAGTCACGTCAGTTGTACGGAAGTAGAACTGTGGACGGTAGCCTTTGAAGAACGGAGTATGACGGCCGCCTTCGTCTTTCGACAGAATATAAACTTCTGATTCGAACTGGGTGTGTGGCTTGATTGAGCCTGGCTTAGCCAGAACCTGTCCACGCTGGATGTCTTCACGCTTGATACCGCGCAGCAGAACACCACAGTTTTCGCCAGCCTGACCCTGATCCAGCAGTTTGCGGAACATTTCAACGCCGGTACAGGTTGATTTCACGGTATCTTTGATACCAACGATTTCAACTTCGTCGCCGACTTTAACGATGCCGCGCTCAACACGACCGGTAACAACAGTACCACGGCCAGAGATTGAGAATACGTCTTCGATTGGCAGCAGGAACGGCTTGTCAATTGCACGCTCTGGCTCTGGGATGTAGGTATCCAGGAATCCAGCCAGTTCGATGATTTTCTCTTCCCACTCAGCTTCGCCTTGCAGCGCTTTCAGAGCAGAACCACGAACGATTGGAGTATCGTCGCCTGGGAAATCATACTGAGTCAGCAGATCACGGACTTCCATCTCAACCAGTTCCAGCAGCTCTTCATCATCAACCATGTCGCACTTGTTCAGGAACACGATGATGTAAGGAACGCCAACCTGACGACCCAGCAGGATGTGCTCACGGGTCTGAGGCATTGGGCCGTCAGTCGCAGCAACAACCAGGATCGCGCCGTCCATCTGCGCAGCACCGGTGATCATGTTTTTCACATAGTCGGCGTGGCCTGGGCAGTCAACGTGTGCGTAGTGACGAGTCGGGGTTTCATACTCAACGTGAGAAGTGTTGATGGTGATCCCGCGCGCTTTCTCTTCTGGCGCGTTATCGATCTGATCAAACGCGCGAGCCTGGCCGCCGTAAGTTTTAGACAGAACGGTAGTGATTGCTGCAGTCAGAGTGGTTTTACCGTGGTCGACGTGACCGATGGTGCCCACGTTTACGTGCAGTTTGTTACGCTGAAATTGCTCTTTCGCCATGGCGATAATTCCTTACGTTATGCCTTCATCATTTGGATGAAGGCATCAGTTCAAATTTAAACCGTAGCCTTATTTGCTACGAGCTTCAATAACGGCCTGCGCTACGTTGTTCGGCGCATCGTCATACTTCAAGAACTCCATGGAGTAAGAAGCACGACCTTTGGTCAGAGAACGCAGCTGAGTTGCGTATCCGAACATCTCAGACAACGGAACTTCAGCGTGAATCTGAACGCCAGTAGCGTTAGATTCCTGCCCTTTGAGCATACCACGACGACGGCTAAGGTCACCGATGACATCACCCGTGTTCTCTTCTGGCGTTTCAACTTCAACCTTCATGATAGGTTCAAGCAGAACAGGTGTCGCTTGTTTAAAGCCTTGTTTGAAGGCAATAGACGCGGCCAGTTTAAACGCCAGCTCTGAGGAGTCGACATCGTGGTAAGAACCGAAGTGCAGACGCACGCCCAGATCCACAACCGGGTAACCAGCCAGAGGGCCTGATTTCAGCTGCTCCTGGATACCTTTGTCAACCGCAGGGATGTATTCACCAGGAATCACACCACCTTTGATGTCGTTGACAAATTCGTAGCCTTTCGGGTTCGAACCTGGCTCCAGTGGGTACATGTCGATAACAACATGACCATACTGACCACGACCACCAGACTGCTTGGCGTGTTTACCTTCAACATCGGTAACTTTGTTGCGAATCGCTTCACGGTAAGCAACCTGTGGTTTACCCACGTTTGCTTCAACGTTGAACTCACGCTTCATACGGTCAACGATGATGTCGAGGTGCAATTCACCCATACCGGCGATGATGGTCTGGTTAGATTCTTCATCAGTCCATACGCGGAATGATGGGTCTTCTTTTGCCAGACGGCCCAGAGCCAGACCCATTTTTTCCTGGTCAGCTTTGGTTTTTGGCTCAACGGCGATAGAGATTACCGGCTCCGGGAACTCCATGCGCTCAAGGATGATGACGTTATCTGGGTCACACAGGGTGTCACCAGTGGTCACATCTTTCAGGCCGATCGCAGCTGCGATATCACCCGCACGAACTTCTTTAATCTCTTCACGCTTGTTAGCGTGCATCTGAACGATACGGCCCAGACGCTCACGGTTTGACTTAACCGGGTTGAACACGGTGTCACCCGTGTTAACAACACCAGAGTAAACGCGGAAGAAGGTTAAGTTACCCACGAACGGGTCGGTAGCGATTTTGAACGCCAGTGCAGCAAACGGCTCGTTGTCATCAGAGTGACGAACAGCCGGCGTGTCTTTACCGTCGTCCAGCATACCGTTGATCGCGGTAACGTCAGTCGGTGCTGGCAGATATTCAACAACTGCATCCAGCATCGCCTGAACACCTTTGTTCTTAAATGCAGAACCACAGGTTACCAGGATAATTTCGTTGTTCAGAACACGCTTACGCAGAGATGTTTTGATCTCTTCTTCAGTCAGTTCTTCACCACCGAAGAATTTCTCCATCAGCTCATCAGAGCCTTCAGCAGCGGCTTCAACCAGCTTCGCATGCCATTCTTCAGCCAGTTCCTGCATATCAGCTGGAATATCTTCGTAGTCGAAGGTTACACCCTGGTCTGCGTCGTTCCAGTTGATTGCTTTCATTTTCACCAGGTCAACAACACCGGTGAATTTCTCTTCTGCGCCGATAGCCAGCTGCAGAGGAACTGGAGTTGCGCCCAGACGAACTTCCATCTGCTTAACAACTTTCAGGAAGTTAGCACCCATGCGGTCCATTTTGTTAACGAACGCAATGCGTGGAACTTTATATTTGTTAGCCTGACGCCATACGGTCTCAGACTGTGGCTGAACGCCACCAACTGCACAGTAAACCATTACCGCGCCATCAAGCACACGCATAGAACGTTCAACTTCGATGGTGAAGTCAACGTGTCCTGGGGTGTCGATGATGTTGATGTGGTGTGGTTCAAACTGCTTGGCCATACCAGACCAGTAACAGGTGGTCGCAGCGGAAGTGATGGTAATACCACGTTCCTGTTCCTGCTCCATCCAGTCCATGGTTGCTGCGCCGTCATGTACTTCACCGATTTTGTGGTTTACACCGGTGTAGAACAGAACGCGTTCGGTAGTGGTAGTCTTACCGGCGTCGATGTGCGCACTGATACCGATATTACGGTAGCGAGCAATGGGTGTTTTACGAGCCATTTGATTCCTCTGATTCTCGGACGTTCAAAGTAAGTTGAACCCAGCGGGTTAGCTTTTTGAGCGCCCGCTGGTTTAACAACAACTACGTGGCTATTACCAGCGGTAGTGAGCGAACGCCTTGTTGGCTTCTGCCATGCGGTGAACGTCTTCACGTTTCTTAACTGCAGTACCTTTGTTCTCTGCAGCATCAGAAAGTTCGTTCGCCAGGCGGAGAGCCATAGATTTATCACCGCGTTTACGAGCAGCATCTACGATCCAACGCATTGCCAGAGCATTACGACGAACCGGACGGACTTCTACTGGTACTTGGTAAGTAGAACCACCAACGCGACGTGACTTAACTTCGACAGTCGGACGCACGTTTTCGAGGGCTACTTCAAAAGCTTCCAGGAGTTTTTACCAGAACGTTGAGCCAGGGTCTCAAGAGCGGTATAAACGATTGTTTCTGCAGTAGATTTTTTACCATCTACCATCAGGATATTTACAAATTTGGCCAGCAGCTCTGATCCGAACTTAGGATCTGGCAGAATTTTACGCTGACCAATGACGCGACGACGTGGCATGGAAATACTCCGTTGTTAATTCAGGATTGTCCAAAACTCTATGAGTTTATTTTGACATTTAATTTAAAACGTTTGGCCTTACTTAACGGAGAACCATTAAGCCTTTGGCTTCTTCACGCCGTACTTGGAGCGAGCCTGCTTACGGTCTTTAACACCTGAGCAGTCAAGCGCGCCACGAACGGTGTGGTAACGCACACCTGGCAGGTCTTTTACACGACCGCCACGGATCAGGATCACGGAGTGTTCCTGCAGGTTATGACCTTCACCACCAATGTAGGAGGTAACTTCAAAACCGTTGGTCAAACGCACACGGCAGACTTTACGCAGTGCGGAGTTTGGTTTCTTAGGAGTGGTGGTGTACACACGAGTACAAACGCCACGTTTTTGCGGGCAAGCTTCCAGCGCCGGCACGTTGCTCTTTGCAACTTTGCGGACGCGTGGTTTGCGAACCAGCTGGTTAACTGTTGCCATTAAATAGCTCCTGGATTTGCTTTTGCTTCGTAAACACGTAATAAATCGCCTCGTAGAATTACGAGGAGGCAGAATTTTAGGGCTGAGTCAAAGGGGTGTCAAGAAATAACCAGGTTTTACCTCATTACCAGGTCATTTGTTGTGAATGCTTTTCTGTCAGCGCGACGAAACCATTATAGTTCACTGGCTGTATTTTGGTTGAAGTTTGTTCAGCCAGGCCGCGCGCCATCAGGTCTTCTTCCAATACCCACAAGGTTGCTGGTGTGCTTAACAGCCGAGCCAGCGTCCGACTTCCATTCAATGCAGCGAAAACACCATCCTGCATGAGCAAGACATCATCTTCAGCGTTAAGGAGCAAAAGTAAGGTATCAAGATCGCTATAAGCAGGAGAATGCATCAAGGTGTGCAGCATGAGTCTCTCTTAAAAAGTCAGAATGCGATCATACTGTGCCAGCTTTTGACGCAGCGCAGCAGCGGCAACGAGTTCTACATCCAATATGCGCGATTGCTCAGCAGCCAGTCCCCGCGTCTTAAGGGAATCCAGGCAAAGATAGCAGTGTTCAATATCATAGAGTGCTAGCACGCCGAACGTTGCAGCATAGTGACGACTAAGAATCGCATCAGGTTGCTGGTTCATCATTAATTGCAGCACGCCATCACCTATAAAAAACAGGCCGACCTGATCGCTGAGCGCAGCGGTGGCCAATGCCGCATCTAAACCTTCTCGCCCTGCACTGCTACCATGTGGGCCGCGAGTAAAAACAAAAGCCACGCGATTCATTAAAGAAGCACCTTGTTAAAATTGCACCAGACGGTCGCAGCTCAATGCAGCTTCTGCTAGCGCACCCAAACCACTTAACTCAAAACCGGGCTGCAGATTATTTCCTGAAAGCTGTAAACGCTCCGCCTCTTGCGCATCGGCTACACCGCGTCGTAATGCCGCCGCCACACAAATGTTCAATGCCACGCCCTCTTCATTACTTAGCTTCTGCCAGGCCCGTACCAGATCATATTCATCATTTGCCGGTGCAGTGAGCTGGTTAGCGTTCAACACACCTTCCCGATAAAAGAAGACGCTTTCCAGGTGATGCCCTGCCGCTAATAACGCCCGGGCAAACAGCAGCGCACTGCTGGCTTGCTGCGTACCATAGGCAGGACCTGTCACCAACAAGGTGTAGCGCATCAACGATCCTGTCCCTGAAAATCGCCATTCTTGAACTGGCGAATATAAAGGTAAACCGTGTGCTTTGAGATATTAAGGCGATCGGCGACCTGGTTGATGGCATCTTTAATGTCAAAAATACCTTTCTCGTACAGATTCAACACTATCTGGCGATTCTTAGCATTGTTTGAAACGTTACGATCGGCGCTCACTTCTTCAATAGTGAACTCCAGCGTTTGCATTACCAAATCGTCCACTGAGCTGGCAAAATTAACATTCGAATCAACCTGCTGCATTTCGGGTGGCATAAACGTCGACATGATTTGCGAGAACGGCACATCCAGATTCATGTTGATACACAGCAAACCAATGACACGTTGCTGGCGATTACGAATGGCAATAGTCACCGATTTCATTAGCACGCCACTCTTGGCGCGTGTGAAATAGGCACGGGAAACGTTGCTGTCTGCGCCGTGCATATCGTGCAGCATGCGCAGCGCCAGATCGGTAATTGGCGATCCCACTTTACGTCCCGTGTGCTCACCATTTGCGATGCGCACGGCGGAACATTTCAGGTCTTCCAGAGAATGCAGGACAATTTCGCAATGCGAGCCAATTAACATCGCCAGACCATCAACAACGGCCTCGTACGACTTTAAGATATCGTAATCGCTTTGTTCGAACGGACGCTGCTCCAGAAGATCGAAGTCGCTTAGTTCGCCGGGATTGAATGGATTAGACATTGAAGACATCACCCTAAGTGGCTGGAGCCTGTCACAGCGCTGCAGGGCAGACTCAATATTGGGATAGTTATGCAGGCGCTAGTCTGGCAAATGTCGCCCGCTTATGCCAGAGGTTTGTGGTGATGCGGAAATGAAACCGCCGCCCGAAGGCGGCGGTGAACAGATTACTGCGATTTTTTCGCGTCAGCCGCAGGAGCCTGCGCTTTTTCATCTGCTTTAGGTGCAGGTTTGATGTCGAGCAGTTCTACATCAAATACCAGCGTGGAGTTTGCCGGAATACCCGGAACGCCGTTTTTACCGTAAGCCAACTGCGGTGGGATAACCAGTTTGATCTTGCCACCTTTTTTCACGTGCTTCAGACCTTCGGTCCAGCCTGGAATCACGCCGTCTAAACGGAATGACAGCGGCTCGCCACGTGTATACGAGTTGTCGAACTCAGTACCATCAGTCAATGTACCCTTGTAGTTCACAACCACCGTGTCGCTGTCTTTCGGTGCGTCACCGGTACCTTCTTTCTCGACTTTATACAGCAGACCACTTTCAGTCTTCTTCACACCGCTTTCTTTAGCAAATTTGGTCGCATAAGCGTCGCCTTTATCGGCATTTTCTTTCGCGTCTTTTTCCATCTTCGCTTGGGCTGCGCCTTTCACGCGGCCTTCGAATGCTTGCAGAGTCTGCTCAATTTCTTCATCGGACAGTTTGCTTTTGCCCCCAAACGCATCCTGAACACCAGAAATCAGCTGATCTTTATCCAGTTTGATGCCCAGTTTTTCCTGCTCCTTCAGGGAGTTGTCCATGTAGCGACCCAACGAGGCGCCCAGCGCGTAAGCGGATTGCTGATCTTCATTTTTGAAGGCCGCATTTTTTGGAGCCTGAGGTGCAGACGTCGCTGCTGCTGCTGGTGCAGCGGCAGTTTCTGCAGCCATTGCCAGCGGAGCATTCAGCGCGACGGCCATGGTGGTAGCTAACAATGTGACTTTTAACAGTGATTTCATCCTTTCTCCAAAACCGAAGCCTCTAACCTCGGGAATCATTGCAGACTTGAGGGCCCACACTATAACTGTACGTGGCAGTGGCGAACACTCCCACAACGTAATTACCCGGTTAACCTCCGACCTTTTTTGCGACAGGAAGTTTCATCAGAGATGATGCCGTAATGTGCTTTTTCAAGCGTAACGCCAGAGAATGGTAAAAAATCGGGTAATTCTGTGCCGTCAGGCCGTAGAATCACGCCCTTAGCCAATCACATCACCCATATTATGAGGAGGGGTCATGCAACAATCAGAGTGGGAACAACGTCTCGAAACGCTGGAAAGCAAACTGGCCTTTCAGGAAATGACCATTGATCAACTGAACACCACCGTGGTGCAACACGAATTGGAAATGGTAAAAATGCGCGAACAGATGCGCATATTACTGGATAAACTGAAAGCCAGCGCGCCATCAATGATTGCTTCGCAATCGGAAGAAACACCGCCACCTCATTATTAAGTCTGGCGCGGCCCGCGCAGTCACGAGACAAGCCCTTACGATACCAAAAGAAAGGCCACCCGAAGGTGGCCTTTTTATCACGCTTTACTTAGTGGCTGCAGCCACAACCGCCCGTACCGCAACCACCTTTACCGTGGTCATGGTCATGGTCGTGATCATGGTCGTGGTGATGACCATCAGCACCGTGAACGTGGCCATGAGCCAATTCTTCCGGCGTTGCTTCACGAATCGCTACCACTTCAACATTGAAGTTCAGGTTCTGACCCGCCAGCATGTGGTTACCGTCGACCACGACGTGATCGTCTTCCACTTCGGTGATTTCAACCGGAACGGGACCTTGATCGGTTTCTGCCAGGAAACGCATGCCAACTTGCAGTTCGTCAACGCCCATAAATACATCTTTTGGTACACGCTGAACCAGGTTGTCATCGTACTGACCATACGCATCGTTAGCGGGAATATGCACGTCAAACTTATCGCCTGCTACGTGATTTTCCAATGCGTTTTCCAGACCAGAAATCAGGGAACCATGACCGTGCAGATAGTCCAACGGTGCACTCACCGGTGACTCGTCAACCAACACGCCGTCTTCTGTACGTACCTGATAGGCCAGGCTTACCACCAGGTCTTTTGCTACTTTCATGATATCTCCTAACCGTTGAGAGCTGAGATCCCGTCTCATTGGTCTATTTTTGCGTGCAATAACACCAACCAGAAAGGTTCGGGGCTGGGTACGAGAGGGTTTTACTTTCTCTCGCGACCCCAGCGTTAATGGCGCCAATTGTAACGGAATTCAATCCCGCTGTAAGTTCAAGCTTAAAAAAGCTGCGCCATTCCGCTACTCAGGATGGAAAATTCCAATAACTTGTTCATTGCTGCGAACCTGATCGCGAGCCTGCTTATCAGCCTCACGCATCTGATGGCCGCATTTTACACACTCAACCACATCAACATTATTTTCACGCCACATCGCTAGCGTGTCTTTTTCCTGACAGTGCGGACAGACCGCACCAGCAATAAATCGTTTACGCATTGTGTCCTGCCTGTGTTGTCTTTTTACTCGTCATCATCCCAACCATCCAGCTGACGCTTCTCCTGTTGCATCTCGCGACGGAAGATATCCTCCAGTTCACGACGCGCCTCACGAACACGAGAAACCTGCGCGCTGTCCGCATGGTTAGGCATAAGCTCACGTAACATGCGCATATCCAAACGACGGAAATGCAGCTGCGCGCGCTGTGCCTGATGTGGATGCATGCCTAACGACATTAATGCCTTACGGCCCAGCTCCAGCGCACTGGAGAACGTCTCACGTGAGAATTGTGTCACGCCCGACAGTAGCAGTTCGTGAGCTTCAACACGTCCACGTGCGCGCGCCAAAATCTGCAACTGCGGAAAATGCTGTTGGCAAAGATGAACAATAGTCATAGTGTCTTCGGGTTCATTACAGGTAATCACAATGGATTGGGCGCTGGCTGCACCTGCTGCACGCAGCAACTCCAGCTCAGTTGCATCACCGTAATAAACCTTGTAACCATATTTACGCATCAGGCTGACCGCGCTGATGTCACGTTCCAAAACGGTAATCCGCTTGTTATTAGCCATCAACAAGCGTCCGATAACCTGACCAAAACGTCCAAAACCGACCACAATCACCTGCGGCTGGTCGTCTTCAACAAAATGCTTCTCTGCATTCTCATCCGTTTCGTTGAAACGGCGCGCCAGTAGCCGATCAATTCCTTTCATCAGCAGCGGCGTGGTCATCATTGATAAGGTTACTGTCACCAGCAGCAACGGCAGCTGATCGCCAGAGAACAATTTTGCCGATGAAGCGGCGGAAAAGAGCACGAAGGCGAATTCACCGCCTTGACTTAACACACCGGCAAACTGCTGACGCTCTGAACTGCGCAAGCCGAACATTCTGCCCAACACATACAGCACCAGCGTTTTAACCACTACCAGAATCAGCACGCCGAGTAAGATGGTAAAGATATGGGTATAAAGCACGCCAAGGTTTAACGCCATGCCCACGGAAATAAAGAACAAGCCCAGCAGCAAGCCCTTGAAGGGATCAATAGCCACTTCCAGCTCATGACGATATTCGCTTTCCGCCAGCAGAATCCCGGCGATGAATGTGCCAAGCGCCATAGACAAACCCAGCGCGTCCATAAACAGCGCTGATCCCAGCACCAACAGCAGCGACGCGGCAGTAAACACCTCACGCACGCCCGAAGCGGCGATGTAACGGAATATCGGGCGCAGCAAATAGCGGCCACCAATCAACATGCCCGCAAACGCCAGCACTTTCATGCCAAGTTTTAGCCAGTCGATGTGTCCGCTGTCGGTTCCGGCTAAAAGAGGAATCAATGCCAGCGCTGGAATAACCGCGATGTCCTGAAATAGCAGCACAGAAAAGCCCAGCTGCCCTGACTCGCTGCGGTTCATGCCTTTGTCACGCATCAACTGCAATGCCATTGCGGTGGAGGACATGGCTAAACCAATCCCACCGATCACTGCAGCTTGCCAGTCAAAATGACTCAACCAGAGCAGCGTGCCAAGAATCGCGGCTGAGAAGATAACCTGAGCGGCGCCTACGCCAAAGATTGATCGACGAAGTGACCAAAGCTTTGAAGGGTTCAGCTCCAGCCCAATGATAAACATCAGGAAAACAACGCCAAGTTCAGAGAAATGCAGAATTTCTTCGACGTCGCTAATAAATCCTAATCCCCACGGGCCGATAGCGATGCCCGCCACCAAATACCCCAAAACTGCACCAATACCGAGGCGAGCCGCCACGGGTACAATCAGCACCGCCGCAACCAGATAAATCACTCCTGCGGTCAGCAGCGTTTGTCCTCCCATTACAACCCTCCATTCGACAGCGGTGCTGCCAGCCAATCGCCATAGGCGCGGGCATAATTTTTCATCAACTCGGGATTCTGGCGGCGCGCCCAATAGATAATCATCGGTGGCATCCAGTGCATACTGCACATCTGCGCGGTCAGCTCAAACGGCAGCATGATGTCATTCATGCGATAGCGATTTAGGCCCTGGCTTTGAAAAGCGCCTTCAGGTTCACCGGTCGTCACCACGCTGCGCCAATATTTCCCTTCCAGCGCATTGCCATCGGTACCATTGGCAAACCCGCGCGACAGTACGCGATCCAGCCACTCTTTCAGCAGCGATGGACAGCTATAAGTATAAAGTGGGTGTTGAAAAACAATGACCTGATGTTCACGCAAGAGTTCTTGCTCTCGGTGAATATCAATAAAAAAGTCCGGATAGATCGCGTAGAGATCGCGAACCGTGACATGTTCCATTGCCTGAGCCGGTTGCAGCAAAATCCGATTAGCAACCGAATCCTGTGATTCCGGGTGGGCGTAAAGCAGCAAAATCTTCGGTGGCTGCGACATCGTTACCCTCCAAATCGTCGTCATTGGTGCGCTTTTCCGCTACCATGCACGACCAGCAAAATCTTATTATGTTGCCTGTAAATTAACATATTCTGACGATACGGCGCTTATGATTGTCTTTTCAGCCTTACAAATACGCCGCGGCATCCGCGTCTTGCTCGACAATGCCACCGCCACCATCAATCCTGGCCAGAAAGTCGGATTAGTGGGGAAAAACGGCTGTGGTAAATCCACACTGCTGTCGCTGCTAAAAGGTGAGATCACCAGCGATGCCGGCAGCATGACCTTTCCTGGTAACTGGGCATTGGCTTGGGTTAATCAGGAAACACCTGCCTTGAGCAAACCGGCTCTTGACTACGTTATTGATGGCGATCGCGAATTCCGCCAGCTTGAATCTGAATTAGCTGACGCGAATGCACGCAACGATGGCAACGCCATTGCGCTTTTGCACGGCAAACTGGATGCGGTTCAGGCGTGGAGCATACCGGCTCGCGCCTCAAGTCTGCTGCACGGTTTGGGCTTTAGTCAGGAACAATTGCAACGTCCGGTAAGCGATTTCTCCGGTGGCTGGCGTATGCGCCTCAACCTGGCACAAGCGCTGATTTGCCGCTCTGATTTGCTGCTGCTGGATGAACCTACAAACCACCTCGATCTTGACGCGGTGATTTGGCTGGAGCGCTGGCTTAAAAGCTATGAAGGCACGCTGATCCTGATTTCCCATGACCGTGATTTCCTCGATCCCGTTGTGGACAAGATCATCCATATTGAACAGCAATCGTTGTTTGAATATACCGGCAATTACACGTCGTTTGAGCGTCAGCGCGTCGCCAAACTGGCACAGCAGCAGTCGCTGTATGAAAGCCAGCAAGAAAAGGTGGCGCATTTACACAGCTACATTGATCGCTTCCGCGCCAAAGCATCTAAAGCTAAACAGGCGCAAAGCCGCATCAAAATGCTGGAACGCATGGAGATGATTGCGCCTGCGCACGTGGATAACCCGTTCACCTTCAGTTTCCGTCCACCGGAAAGCTTGCCGAATCCATTACTCAAAATGGAGAAAGTCACCGCCGGCTATGGTGATCGCATCATTCTTGACGCCATCAAACTGAACCTGGTGCCGGGTTCGCGCATCGGTTTACTGGGCCGTAATGGCGCGGGTAAATCAACGCTGATTAAGCTATTGGCAGGCGAACTGGATGCGCTTCAAGGTCAGATTGGTTTAGCAAAAGGCATCAAACTGGGCTACTTCGCTCAGCATCAGTTGGAATTTTTGCGCGCCGATGAATCACCATTGCAACATCTCGCCCGCATTGCGCCCAAGGTATTGGAACAGCAGTTGCGTGATTATTTAGGCGGCTTTGGTTTCCAGGGCGATAAAGTCAGTGAAATTACTGAACGCTTTTCTGGCGGTGAAAAAGCGCGTCTGGTGTTGGCACTGATTGTCTGGCAGCGCCCTAACCTGCTGTTGCTTGATGAACCGACCAACCACCTTGATTTAGACATGCGTCAAGCGCTGACTGAAGCATTGATCGACTTTGAAGGCGCGCTGGTGGTGGTGTCGCACGATCGTCACCTGCTCCGCGCCACCACCGACGATCTCTATTTAGTTCATGACGGTAAAGTTGATGTTTTTCCGGGCGATCTGGAAGATTACCAGCAATGGTTGAGTGATTTGCAGAAGCAGCAGGCGCAACAAGATAGCGCGCCCAAGCAGGATAACGTCAACAGCGCGCAGTCGCGTAAAGATCAAAAGCGCCGTGATGCCGAATTGCGTAGCCAAACTCAGCCGCTGCGTAAAGAGATCGAGAAGCTGGAAAAGCAGATGAGCAAATGGCAAAGCCAGTTGGCTGACGCTGAAGCGCAGCTTTCCGACAGCGCTATTTACGATCAAAGCCGCAAAGCCGATTTAACCGCCGCGCTGCAGCAGCAGGCAGAGAGTAAATCGGCGCTGGAAGAGGTCGAAATGGCGTGGCTTGAAGCGCAAGAAAAGTTAGAGCAGATGATGGCATCAATTTAAGACGCTTTTTAGTGCGAGGTCGTTTGTCCCCCACCTCAGTCCTCCCCCATACATGGGGGAGGAAGATGCTGCAACATGCGAATTCGGTGTCAGCATGCGGCAGCGTCGCCTTCCCCGCTTAGCGGGGAAGGCCGGGATGGGGGACAACCAGCACTGTCTGAGGCACAAACTACGAATCCAGCCCGCAAAAATCAAACCGGTTTATCGCCTAACACTGTCGCCCGATGCATCACCCGCCGCGCCGGATAATAATCCGCATTGGCATAATGCTGTGTTACGCGATTATCCCAAATAGCGACATCGTTTGGCTGCCAGCGCCAGCGCACCTGAAACTCAGGTTTAGTCGCATGGGCAAACAAAAAGCCTAACAGCGCCTCGCTCTCTTTCTCACTTAAATCAACAATCCGCGTAGTAAAGCCTTCATTAACGAACAACGCTTTTTTACCGCTGACCGGATGGGTACGAATCACTGGGTGTTGTACCGGCGGATGCTTCGCCACCGCTTGCTGCCAGCGCTGATGCTCTTCTTCACTCTTGCGGTATTTAAATTCCTGAAACGATTTTTTGAAATCGTGCTCGGCATGCAATTCCGCCAGCAATGTTTTAAGCGGCGTAGAAAGCGCTTCATAGGCGGCAATGCCGCTGGTCCACAACGTATCGCCGCCAGACTCCGGCAACACCTTTGACGCTAAAATCGCAATCGCGGGTGGCGTATCGATAAACGTGACGTCGGTATGCCAGTTATCGTTGTCTGGTGGATTATCCTGATGCGTATCCAGCACGATAATCTCTTCCACGCCTTCAGCATGCGGATAAACCGGATGAATATGTAAATCGCCAAATCGTATTGCCAGCGCCCGCTGCTGCTCCGGGGTAATCACCTGATCGCGTAAAAAAGCACCTGATGACGCAGCAAGCCATGATAAAGCTGCTCAAACTGCGCATCGCTTAAGGGACGCGCTAAATCAAGGTTAGCAACCTGCGCACCAATGTTCGGGCCCAGTGCAGTGATATTCAGACGTTCGTTCATTGTTGTTCTCCATTCCAGGGCGTCAGGCGGCGCTGCAATGCGCGCAGCCCGAGTTCTAAGCTAAAAGCAATCACGGCAATCACGGCAATTCCGGCCAGCACCACATCGGTAGCGAGGAATTCTCCGGCTGACTGCACCATAAAACCGAGTCCACGCGTTGCAGCGATCAATTCAGCAGCCACCAGCGTTGACCAGCCCACCCCAAGCCAATACGCAGACCGGTAAGAATTTCTGGCAACGCACCAGGCAAAATAACCCAGCGCAAGATTTGCCAACGGCTGGCACCGAGCGCTTGCGCGGCACGAATACGCACCTGCTGCGCATTACGTACGCCAGCCAGCGTTGACAGAGCAACCGGCGCGAATATCGCCAGGTAAATCAGCAAAATTTTCGAGGTTTCGCCGATGCCAAACCAGATCACCATCAGCGGCAAATACGCCAGCGGCGGTACCGGACGATAAAGCTCTATTAGCGGATCGAGTAACCCACGCACTGCCGGACTCAGCCCCATCGCAATGCCAACCGGGATACCGATTGCCGCCGCCGCCAGCAAAGCAATGACCATGCGCGTTAGGCTCGCGGCCAGATGCTGCCACAGCGTGGCGTCCATAAATCCTTGGGCGCTGGCAATCAGGAACAGCTTGCTCAGCACCTGCTGCGGTGAAGGCAAGAACAGCGGCGCAATCAGGCCAAGCGCCGTGACGCCCCACCACACCAGCAACAGCGTCAGTAAACTCAGCAAGCTCAGGCTGAGTTGCATGGAGAGCGGCCAATGCAGGCGGCGTCGTGCCACGCTGGTTTTGTCGTTGATTAAGGCGCTCATACAAAAGCCTCTCGCTGGGCAAAGACGCGGCTCAGCACATATTCGCGTTGAGCAATGAACGCTGGATCAGATTTGATACTGCGGCACGCTTCACCACTGGCAAAGCGCTGTCCAAAATCAAGATGCAGTCGCTCAACAATGCGGCCCGGCCCCGGTGAAAGCAGAATCAATTCGCTGGCAAGAAAAATGGCTTCTTCGATATCGTGGGTAATCAACAGAATCTGTTTGCCGCTGTCGCGCCACAGCGTCAGTAGCAACGTTTGCATCTGTTCGCGGGTAAAAGCGTCAAGTGCTCCAAACGGTTCGTCCAGCAATAACAGTTGCGGATCGGCAGCTAAGGCTCGCGCAATCCCTACACGCTGGCGCTGTCCACCGGAAAGCTGCCAAATCTGGCGTTTTTCCGCACCTTCCAGTCCCACTTTTTTGATCAACCGGCGCGCAATAGTTTCGCGTTCCTGACGCGCCATGCCGGCTAGCTGTAAGCCAAACGCAACGTTGTCGAGGACATTGCGCCAGGGCAGCAATCCTTCATTTTGGAATACCACGCCACGCTCCGCGCCCGGGCCATTGATCGTCTTGCCTTCCAACGTGATGCTGCCAGATTCAACCGGAAGAAAACCGGCAATCAGGTTGAGCAGCGTGGTTTTGCCGCAACCCGATGGGCCCAGCACCACCAGCAGTTCGCTTTTATCCACTTGCAGATTGATGTCCTGCAAGGCGGGTTGTCCGGCGTAACGAGCATTAAGATGCGCGATGCGTAGCATAGTGACTCCTTACAAGGTGACTTAGGGTTTAGCTAACGGCGCAACAAAACGCGTAGTGACGAAGCTGCTGTAGTCACTCTCCGCCTGCGGCACACGGCCCTGCTCTTTCAGGAACTGCGCGGTATCGACAATCGCCTTGTTAACCGGCTTGCCTAACTGCTCAACCTGCTGCTGTGCAGTGAGATAAGTGTTGCCTTTCACCAGTCCCGCAACTTGCGCTTCCGGCACGCCGCTCAGACGAGACAGCTTGCTCAGGTTGTCTGGCTGTTTCAGCCATTCATCAGGGTTATCGATGTAAGGTTTCTGTGCTGCCAATGCACTACGGGCGAAAGCCGTTACGATATCGGGATGCTGTTCGGCGAAGTCTTTGCGTACCACCCAAACGTCGAGGGTTGGCGCGCCCCAGCTGCCCACTTGTGAAGAATCTGTCAGCACCTTGCCCTCTTTCTCCAGCTGGTTAACGGCGGGAGCCCAGACGTAAGCGCCATCAATGTCGCCACGCTGCCAGGCGGCAATAATGGCGGGCGGTTGAAGGTTAACAAGCTGAACCTGCGAAGGCTTGATGCCCCAATGCTTAAGTGCGGCCAACAAGCTGTAATGCGTCGTTGAAATGAAAGGAACAGCGATGCGTTTACCGATCAGGTCTTTCGGGCTGGTAATGCTTTTTTCACCACGAACGCTTCTGAATTTCCCAGCTGAGAGGCCAGCAGGAATGCTTCTATGGGTAACTGCTGCGTCGCCGCAACCGCTAGCGGGCTAGAACCGATATTACCGATTTGTACGTCACCCGAAGCGAGTGCACGCAACACGCCTGCACCACTGTCGAATTTGCGCCAGTCAACCGTTGCGCCGCTCTCTTTCGCAAACGTATTGTCCGCCTGCGCAACTTTGGCTGGTTCCGCTGAAGTCTGGTACGCCACTGTGACGTTTACCGCTGCCGCCTGGAATGTCAGCAGCGCCAATGCCGCCGCTAAAATTGACAATCGTCCTTTTACTACCATGATGCTGCACCCCGATGCTTTTATGATGCAGGCAGTTTCACTGAGACGTTTAATTTCATGAAGGAATTAAAAATTATCCCTAATAGAAATAAGTTCTTAGATCAAAATCCGCAAAACTCATGCACTGGATGCAATTAGAAAAGCAGTCAAGACTGCAGTCGATAACGTTAAAAAAGCGTAAAGGCGGAAATAGGTTATGCGCTCACATTCGGGTTGTGATATTGGTATATCCTCTTTTTTGCTGGCTAATGAAGGGCTTTGTGTTCGATGTCGATAGAGAAAGTTGCTCAGTTGGCTGGCGTATCCAAAGCCACCGTTTCAAGGGTTCTGAACCAACATCCCGGCGTTAAACCGGCTACCCGCCAAAAGGTCTTATCAGCTATTTCCGCCAGCGCTTATCAGCCAAATTTGTTAGCGCGCCAACTGCGTACGTCACAAAGCCATATGTTAATGGTGTTAATTTCTGACATCACTAATCCCTTCTGTTCACGGGTAGTTCAGGGGATTGAAGCTGAGGCTGAAATCCACGGTTATCATATTTTGCTCTGTCATTCGGCTTCACAGCTGCAGCGTGAAGCGGCCTATCTGGCCTTGCTGACCGGGAAAGTAGTGGATGGCGTGATTACTATGGATGCAGCGGCAGGTTTACAAGATCTCAACACCATCATCGGCAATGCGCCTTGGGTGCAGTGTTCGGAATTCGATCCGCTGATTCAGGCTTCTTCTGTCACCATCGATCATCTTGGTGCCGCACGTGACACCGTGCATTATCTGGCAGGCAAAGGGCGTAAACGCATCGGGCTGGTAAACGGCGATATGCGCTATCTCTACTCACATCATCGTGAAAAAGGGTATCGCCAGGCGATTGAAGAACTGGGTTTGGATTGGATGGGCGTGGCCTATGCCGAAAATATCTCCTGCGAAGCGGGTAGCAAAGCGTTACGCGAACTGATGACGAAGCCGGAACCACCGGATGCGGTGTTTGCCGTTTCTGACGTATTAGCGGTTGGCGTGATTCATACCGCGCTGGAAGCCGGGTTTCGGATACCCGAAGATTTAGCCGTTGTGGGCTTTGACGGTATTCCTTTTACCAGCAGCCTGAATCCGCCGTTGACCACTATCGAACAGCCGATGTATCAGCTCGGCGCGCGCAGCGTGCAGCTGCTGCTGGAAAAAATTCGCCATCCACGTGCGCCGATTATTCGGGAAGTGTTGCCCTGGAAGCGCGTTGAACGCGCTTCCAGTTAACTCAATGCCAGATCAACAGCACGCAGGCTGCGGTTAATGCGCCCATTGCCACGTTGAAAATTGTCCAAGCCCGGCGGCTGCGAAGGATGCGGCCAATCATCGCGCCAAACCCCATCCAGATTACCCCTGACAGCAAATTCACAATGAACATTCCAAGGCTAATTGCCATCACGGAATGGCGATACGCCTCGCCCGCCAGACTAAAGCTGGCTACCGCGCCCAACGCCATTAACCAGGCTTTGGGATTGATTAACTGTAATAATCCGCCCTGCCAAAATGGCATGGGTGCTGCGGGTGCATCATCGGTTTCCAGTTTTTCATAAGCTGCGGTCGCAATCTTCCACGCCAGCCACAAGAGATAGAGGCTACCGGCAATCTTAAGGAATAAATGCAGTGAAGGATAAAGCACGATCAGGCCGCCCACACCGAACGCCACCATCAGTAACATGACCTGCATGCCGATCATGATGCCAATCATCAGCGGAATGGTGCGCATAAAGCCAAAATTGGCGCCCGAGGCGGTGAGTAACATATTATTAGGGCCAGGCGTGATCGCGGCGACCCAGAGAAAACCCAACATCGATAAAAAAGGCTCAGTTCCATGAAAATCGGGTGCTCCTCACCCCATCAAGCAAAAACCTATCGAAGCTAACAGTGTGATATGGAACAGACAAGCCTTTACGACATGAAATTTACTGGCAGTGCAGATGAACGTTTTAACGCACCCGCGGGCTTACGCAACCCGCATCTGCAAACCGTGCTGCCGCGCCTGCTCAGACGCCATGTAACGTTGCAGCCACACTGGCAGCGGCTCGATCTGCCGGATGGCGATTTTGTTGATCTGGCGTGGAGTGAAGATCCGCAGCAAGCGCAGCACAAGCCGCGCGTGGTTCTGTTTCATGGCCTTGAGGGGAGTTTTACCAGCCCTTATGTACATGGTTTGATGCAGATGTGTCAGGCGCGCGGTTGGCTGGCGGTGGTCATGCATTTTCGCGGTTGCAGTGGCGAGCCAAATCGCCTGAACCGTATTTATCACTCCGGTGAAACCGGCGACGCCAGCTTTTTCCTGCACTGGTTACGCGCGCGCTGGGGCCATGTTCCCACCGTGGCGGTCGGTTTCTCGCTTGGCGGTAATATGCTGGGCTGTCTGCTGGGTCAACAAGGCAACGAGGCCGCACTGGATGCAGGCGTAATTGTTTCGGCCCCACTGATGCTTGAGCCCTGTAGCCTCCGGCTGGAGCGAGGTTTGTCACGCTTCTATCAATATTACCTGCTCGCTCAACTCAAGAAAAACGCTGAACGCAAGCTGCTTGCCTGGCCGGAAACGCTGCCGGTGGATTTAACTCAATTGAAGGCGTTGCGCCGTTTACGTGATTTTGATGATGCAATCACCGCACGCGCCCACGGCTTTACGGATGCCAGCGACTATTATCGTCGTGCCAGTGCTTTGCCTTTATTAAAGGCGGTGCGTAAACCGCTGCTGATCATTCATGCCAAAGACGATCCGTTTATGAGCGATGAAGTGATACCGCGCAAAGAACAATTATCTGCCACTATTACTTATCAGCTGACGTCACATGGCGGCCATGTTGGTTTTGTCGGTGGTACGCTGCGTCAACCGCAACTGTGGCTGGAACAGCGCGTGCCGCAATGGATTTCCCCTTTTTGGATTGCTAACCCGTGATTATTCCCTGGCAAGATGTTTCGCCCGAAACACTCGAAAATCTGATTGAAACCTTTGTCCTGCGAGAAGGTACCGACTACGGCGAGCATGAGCGCAGTCTGGAAGACAAAGTTGCTGATGTGCGCCGCCAGCTTGAGCGTGGCGATGTTGTGCTGGTGTGGTCTGAACTGCATGAAACGGTAAATATCATGCCGCGCAATGAATTTCGCAGCTAATGCGCTAACGAGAAATTCATGCTAACAATGCTCTTCGCCCGACCTCACAGGGAGTTTTTTATGTCTGCTCGGCATCCAATTATCGCGGTGACCGGCTCCAGCGGAGCCGGAACCACCACCACCAGCCTCGCCTTTCGTAAGATTTTTCAGCAGCTGGATCTGCACGCGGCAGAGCTTGAAGGCGACAGTTTTCACCGCTTTACCCGCCCGGAAATGGACATGGCGATCCGCAAAGCGCGCGATCTTGGACGTCATGTCAGCTATTTCGGTCCCGAAGCCAATGACTTCGGCCTGCTAGAACACTCTTTTATCGAATACGGTAAAAGTGGTCAGGGTGAGTCGCGCAAATATCTGCATACCTATGATGAAGCGGTGCCGTGGAATCAAGTGCCCGGCACGTTTACACCCTGGCAGCCGCTGCCGTCGAATACGGATATTTTATTTTACGAAGGCCTGCACGGCGGCGTGATGACAGCGCAACACAATGTGGCTGAAAACGTCGATTTACTGGTTGGCGTAGTGCCGATTGTGAATCTGGAATGGATTCAGAAGCTGGTGCGTGATACCAGCGAACGTGGGCATTCACGTGAAGCGGTGATGGATTCAGTGGTGCGTTCAATGGAGGATTACATCAATTTCATTACCCCACAGTTTTCCCGCACGCATATCAACTTCCAGCGCGTTCCTACCGTAGACACGTCAAACCCGTTTGCCGCACGCACCATTCCGTCGCTGGATGAGAGCTTTGTGGTGATCCATTTTCAGGCGTTGGAAGATATCGATTTTCCTTATCTGCTGGCGATGCTACAGGGATCGTTCATTTCGCACATTAATACGCTGGTGGTGCCGGGCGGCAAGATGGGATTAGCGATGGAATTGATTATGGGGCCATTGGTAAAACGATTAATGGAAGGTAAGCGGATTGAATAAATATCTACCCTAAATAATTCGAATCGCAGGGAGATGGCAACGAATCAATCCTGATGAGCTGATTAAAGTAGATGATACCGGTGAATGCGGGCAGTCAACGCACCAGCAATTTGAAAAATGATGAATAGAGAGGCCGAGAGTCGGCCTCCAGCAATTACCGTTCTTTCACTTCATAGCTGTGGGTCATTTCTACCCCTTTACCCAACATGATCGCGACTGAGCAATACTTCTCAGCCGAAAGATCGACAGCACGTGCAACCGCTTTGTCAGCCAGCGCTTTGCCGCTGACAATAAAGTGCAAATTAATATGCGTAAAAATACGCGGCGCTTCTTCGCGACGTTCGGACGTCAGCTTCACCTCGCAATCCACTACATCATTGCGGCCTTTCTGCAAAATGGTGACTACATCAATCGCGCTGCAACCGCCCGCTGCCATCAACACCATTTCCATTGGGCTAGGGGCTTTATCGCCGGCGTTGCCGTCCATCAAAACCTGATGACCAGAAGAGGATTCGCCAAGAAACGTTAGACCTTCAACCCATTTCACTCTTGCCTGCATGATTTAGCTCCCAGAATATGCTGATTTGCCGCCAGAGTACGCTTTCACCTGGTAAACAGCAATCCAGAGAAATCCGCACTTTGCTGAAGCGAGACAACACAAGACAGTCGGCAAAAGCTGTGCTACAAACAGAGCTGAAAATATTTTTCGTCACTCGATGACGGAGCCGGGAAGAATTAAGCGCACTGCGCCAAATGCAGCCCGAATAATTTCCAAAATGGAAAATGCTTTACGCTTTCATCGCCTGACAGGGAAACTGTCCCCTGTATTTTGGGCACGATTACAACAGAGGATAATAGCGAATGGTTCTCGGCAAACCGCAAACAGACCCTACACTCGAATGGTTCCTGTCCCATTGCCATATTCACAAATATCCATCCAAAAGTACGCTGATTCACCAAGGTGAAAAAGCTGAAACGCTTTACTACATCGTGAAAGGTTCCGTTGCGGTTCTGATCAAAGATGAAGAAGGCAAAGAGATGATTCTCTCCTATCTGAATCAAGGCGATTTTATCGGCGAGCTTGGCCTGTTTGAAGAAGGTCAGGAACGCAGCGCTTGGGTACGTGCGAAAACCGCGTGCGAAGTGGCGGAAATTTCTTACAAGAAATTCCGTCAGTTGATTCAGGTAAACCCGGATATTTTGATGCGACTGTCGTCGCAGATGGCGCGTCGCTTACAGGTAACGTCAGAAAAAGTGGGTAACCTCGCTTTCCTCGACGTGACTGGACGCATTGCACAAACACTGCTTAATCTGGCCAAACAGCCAGACGCCATGACGCATCCCGACGGCATGCAAATTAAAATTACTCGTCAGGAAATTGGCCAAATTGTTGGTTGTTCACGTGAAACCGTGGGCCGTATTTTGAAGATGCTGGAGGATCAGAACCTGATCTCAGCACACGGCAAAACCATCGTCGTTTACGGCACCCGCTAATTCCTGTCACTCCCGGCGTGATGGCAACATCACGCCGTTATTATTTGCGCTGAGCTGATGTGGCGTCGAATCATTTATCATCCTGAGATCAATTATGCCCTGCGGCAAACGCTGGTCCTTTGCGTGCCCGTTGCGCTCGGCTGGCTGTTTGGCGATCTGCAAAAAGGTCTGCTGTTCTCACTGGTTCCCGCTTGCTGCAATATTGCTGGCCTTGACACGCCCCACAAACGCTTCTTCAAACGCCTGATTGTTGGCGGCGGACTGTTTGCACTTGGCAGCTTTCTTATTCAGTGGCTTACGCTGAAAGGCATTCCCCTGCCCGCGATTCTGTTTGTCGTGCCGCTTTTGCTGGGTGTAACGGGTGAGATCAGTCCACTTCACGGGCGTTTACTGCCCGGCGCGCTGATCGCCTCAATCTTCACCTTAAGCCTGATGGGTCACATGCCTATCTGGGTTCCGCCGCTGCTCTACATTGGCGGTACGCTGTGGTATGGCCTGTTTAACTGGTTCTGGTTTTGGTTGTGGAAAGAGCAACCAATGCGTGAAAGCCTGAGTCTGGTCTATCGCGAGCTGGCAAATTATTGCGACGCGAAATACACCCTGCTGACACAACTCACCGATCCTGAAAAGGCGCTGCCACCTCTGCTGGCGCGTCAGCAAAAAGCGGTGGATTTGATTAATATCTGCTATCAGCAGATGCATATGCTGTCTGCCAACGGTGATGAAACCCATAAACGCCTGAAGCGGGCTTTTCAGGTTGCGTTGGATTTACAAGAGCATATTTCGGTCAGTCTGCATCAGCCGGAAGAAGTGCAAAAGCTGGTTGAGCAAAGCCATGCCGAAGCGGTGATCCGCTGGAACGCTAAAACCATTTCTGCACGGCTGCGCGTCTTAGCTGACAACATCCTTTATCACCAGCTTCCCGATCGTTTCTCAATGGATAAGCAACTGGGCGCACTGGAAAAAATTACGCGCCAGCATCCCGATAACCCGGTCGGCAATTTTTGCCTTTACCATTTCAACCGCATCGCCCGCGTGTTACGTACGCAAAAGCCGCTCTATCAACGTGACTTAATGGCCGATCGTCAACGTCGCCTTCCACTTCTGTCTGCGTTGCGTAGCTATCTAAGATTCAGATCCGCCGCACTGCGCACCGCCGGACGTTTTTCTGTGATGCTGATGTTTGGCAGCGCGTTGGCGATGTTTTTCAATATCCCCAAACCCTACTGGATTTTGATGACTATTATGTTCGTCAGCCAGAACAGTTACAGCGCCACGCGGGTTCGTATTCAGCACCGTGCGCTGGGTACTTTTGCTGGATTGGTGATTGCGGCCGCCACGCTGCGCTTCGCCGTCCCGGAATCGCTGGTGCTGTTGATCATGCTGGCCATTACTTTTATCAGTTATGTCTTCACTCGCCAGTTTTATGGCTGGGCAACAATTGGTTTTACCGTCACAGCGGTTTATTCGTTGCAGTTGCTGTCACTGAATGGCGCGCAATTTCTGCTGCCGCGCCTGATGGATACCATAATGGGCTGCCTGATCGCCTTTGGCGGTATGGTGTGGCTGTGGCCACAATGGCAGAGCGGTTTATTGCGTCAAAATGCGCATGATGCGCTGGAAACTTACCAGGATGCGCTGCGCATGTTGCTGGGGCCTGAACAATCGGCTGAAAAACTGGCTTATCAGCGGGTGCTGGTTAATCAGGCACATAACGCCTTGTTCAACTCGCTCAATCAGGCGATGCAGGAGCCGGGTTTTAATTCGCAATATTTAAAAGATATGCGCATGTGGGTGACACACAGTCAGTTCATCGTTGAACACATTAACGCCATGACCATTCTGGCGCGTGAACATACCATGTTGCCCCCTTCACTGGCGGAGAGCTATTTGCAGTCGTGTGAAATTGCCTTGCAGCGTTGTCAGCAGCGGCTGGAGTATGACGGGAACAGTTCTCAGACCAACGTGCTGGAAGCCGCAGAGAACATCAACGAAGGCCCGATTACGGTGTTAGAGCAGCATGTTAAACGCATTCAGGCCCATCTGAGCGTGATGCATACCATCTCGTCCCTGGCCTGGAGCCAGCGCCCGCAACACGGTCGCTGGCTGGTGAGGCATTTGCGGAAAAGCTAATTCACGGAAAAGGCGTTACGCGTTAAGTACCTTTTCTACCGCTTTGGCGAAACGCATCATGCCTTCTTCAATATCGGCGGGCTCGATCACCAGCGATGGCGCAAAACGAATCACGTCGGTGCCAGCCACCAAAATCATCAAACCTTCTGCCGCAGCAGCATTCAGGATGTCTCGCGCTTTGCCTGCGTGCTGCGGTTTCAGCGCCGCACCAATCAGCAAACCTTTACCGCGAATATCTGAGAACAGATCGTGCTTCGCATCAATAGCCTTCAGCGCTTCAACATATTGCTGACGGCGCGTTTCAACCCCGTCCAGGACTTCCGGCGTGTTGATGATGTCCAGCGCGGTTTCGGCAATGGCGCACGCCAGCGGATTACCGCCGTAAGTGGTGCCGTGCACGCCCGGTGCCATGGTCGACGCGATTTCATTGGTGGTCAGCATCGCGCTTACCGGAAAACCGCCGCCCAGCGCTTTGGCCGAGGTCAGAATATCTGGCGTCACGCCATAATGTTCATAGGCAAATAGCTTGCCGCTGCGGCCCATACCGCTTTGTACTTCGTCCAACACCAGCAGCGCCTGATGTTGATCGCACAATGCGCGTAGGCCTTGCATAAATTCCGGCGTGGCGGGCATCACGCCGCCCTCACCCTGGATCGGCTCAACCACGATGGCGCAGGTGTGATCGTCAATCACCGCTTTGACAGCGTCCAAATCGTTGAAAGGCACATGCACAATATCCGCCGGTTTTGGACCAAAGCCATCGGAATACTTCGGCTGCCCGCCAACCGATACGGTAAACAGCGTACGGCCATGAAAAGCATTGTGGAAAGCGATGATTTTGCTTTTGAAAGGACTATGACGCTTATAGGCATAATAACGCGCCAGCTTGAAGGCGGCTTCGTTAGCTTCTGCGCCAGAGTTGGCGAAAAAACGCGGTCAGCAAAGGTGGCGTTGATTAACTTGCTGGCAAGACGCAGCGCCGGTTCGTTAGTAAAAACATTGCTGGTATGCCACAGCGTTTCACCCTGGCTTTTCAGCGTTTCTACCAGCGCCGGATGGCAGTGGCCCAACGCGGTCACTGCGATGCCGCCTGAAAAGTCGATATACTCTTTGCCTTGCTGGTCCCATACGCGACTGCCTTTGCCTTTCACCGGCACAAACTGCGCTGGTGCATAAACAGGCAAAATAACGTTATCGAACGTTTCCCGCGTTACCGCAATTTTTTCCGCTGCCATTGACGACCTCATTTGATTGTTTGTTGAGCCAATGTGAAATAATAATCACAAAATATGCATAAAAAATCATTCAAAGGCAAACAGTGTTTTACTGATCAAGAAAATTGCGCAGCAGTTGATGCCCTTGTTCGCTAAGAATGCTTTCTGGATGGAACTGTACGCCTTCCAGTGCCAGGGTTTTGTGGCGGAACCCCATAATTTCATCGGGTTGCCCATCGCGCAGGCTCCAGGCGGTAATCTCAAATTCGTCTGGCAACGTATCACGCTGGACGATCAAAGAGTGATAACGCGTTACGGTAAGGGGATTATTCAGATGGCGGAACACGCCGCAGCTGGTGTGTTGAATGGCAGAGGTTTTCCCGTGCATCACCTGACGCGCGCGCACCACTTTGGCTCCATATGCTTGCGCGATAGCCTGATGACCCAGACAGACGCCCAGTATCGGTATACGTCCGGCAAAATGGCGAATCGCCGCCAGCGAAATCCCCGATTCATCCGGTGTACAAGGGCCGGGCGAAATCACCAGATGCGTCAAAGGCAGCGCCTCTATCTCTTCCAGCGTGATGGCGTCATTGCGCACCACGCTGACTTCTGCGCCGAGTTCGCAAAAGTATTGGTAGAGATTCCAGGTGAAAGAGTCGTAGTTGTCGATGAGCAGCAGCATGACCAATCCTGAGTGGTTAAAAGCGCCGCCATTCTACAGCTGTTACGCTATCTCACTCACCACTTTCGTAAAGACCTTCTCAAGCGGCTTGAGGTCGCCGGAAGCACCCGCCTGATTTGCAGCGTTCCATGCTTCAGACTCGATTTTTCCCCACTCCAGCAAATAACCTGCATGCAGCGCTAACTGTTCGAAGAAGATGCGTTGCGCGCGGCCATTTCCCTCACGGAAAGGATGCAGCACATTGATCTCGCAATAATAATGCGCCATACGCTGCACAAACGCTTCTGGGGAAAGATCGGCTAAACCATTCTCCTCCTCCAATGCGCTCATGAGGGTATTCCCCTCTTTTTCGATATATTCGAAATGGCAAAATGGCGTATCGCCGCGCCAGATATCGATAGTACGTAGCTCGCCTGCCCAGCTGTACACATCCTGGAAGAGGGTGCGGTGAATATAACAAAGATAGGGCAAACCCAGCGTATAGGTGCTGAGCTCTAACGTAGCAAGCCGCGCTGCGCTGAAGCTTAACTCCGCTTTGCGTAGCTGAGCGGCATCGTGAATATCAAGACGATTTTTCAGCACATCATCGTTATGCCACAGATAAGGATCGCGGGCGGCAGCAATATTATTGGCCATATTGCCTCCTCAACGATTCTAGTCGCGCCTGAGCATCTTCACCTTTCAAAGCCAGCTCATTTAACGTGAAGCCTTCCAGCCGACAGCTCGCCTGATAGCTGGCAGCACGCCGCTGTTGCCAGAGCGCAGATTTTTGTTTGTCTGTGAGTTTATGTGCCATGTCGCCTCCTGCTGGGATTTGCCCTAAGTATAAGAGCAAAATTTTCCTTTGCCGGAGGCGGATAGGGTTCGCCATCGGGAGATGGCGATATAAGTGCGTTAAGGCAGGACTTTCGCGGAAATGATAACTACCGGTTTTGACGGTACATTCTGGTATGGGCCTACATCTTTCGTTGGCACCTGAGAAATTTTATCGGCCACTTCAATGCCTTTCACAATTTTACCAAATACCGCATAACCAAAATCACGCTGGCCGTGATCGAGGAAGGCGTTATCTGCCACGTTCAGGAAGAACTGGCTGGTGGCGCTGTCTTTATCAGCCGTACGCGCCATTGAAATAGTGCCACGCAGGTTACGCAAGCCATTGTCCGCTTCATTTTTGATTGGCGCATTGGTCTGTTTCTGCTGCATATCCGTGGTGAAGCCGCCACCCTGAACCATAAAGCTCGGGATCACACGGTGGAAAATAGTATTGTTATAAAAACCGTTGTTCACATAATCGACAAAGTTTTTCACTGAAACCGGCGCTTTTTGGTCGTTCAGTTCGAGTTCGATATTGCCGGCAGAAGTAGTAAGCAGAACGTGTGTATCGCCTTTAGCGGCTAATGCCGAGGCGGAAACTGAGGAGAGCGCTAACAGGGCAACTGCCGCTGTCAAAGTACGTTTAAACATGAAAGATTCCTTACCTTGGAGAGCGAGCTCAAAACGTGATTGATTGTAAAGAGCATGTAATACAAGAGCCAGCGTTTTACCTTAATTTACGCTGAGCTCAACGAAACAGCGCAAACGTTAAACCCAACGTCTTACGTGACTAAAATCACACATTCAATGAAATATGGATCATGATTTTCACTGGTTGTTTATTAAGATCACAGTTGCGTTTACACTTTCTGACACTTTTGCCGACCTTCCGGTTCTTAACAGGTTCAGAACATGACAAACCGAAATCGACTAGGCCTTACCTGGATCAGCTTCTTTTCGTATGCGCTTACCGGCGCGCTGGTGATCGTCACCGGCATGGTAATGGGTGATATTGCGAAAGATTTCCAGATCCCTATTTCTAGCATGAGTAATACGTTTACCTTCCTTAATACCGGCATCCTGGCGGCAGTTTTTCTTAACGCCTGGTTGATGGTTATTATCCCGCTGAAGCGCCAGTTGATTTTCGGCTTCATATTAATGGTGTTTGCCATCATTGGCCTGATGACCAGCCGCGATCTCAGCATCTTCTCACTATGCATGTTCGTGCTGGGTGTGGTCAGCGGCATTACCATGTCGATTGGTACTTTCCTGATTACCCATATGTACGAAGGTCGTCAACGCGGTTCACGCCTGCTGTTTACCGACTCCTTTTTCAGCATGGCAGGCACGCTGTTTCCGGTGCTGGCAGGGATTCTGCTGGCGCGTCAGTTGCCATGGTACTGGGTTTATGTCTGCATCGGCGTTATCTATGTGGCTATTTTTGTTCTGGCGATGTTTATTGAATTCCCCGTGCTGCGCAAACCAGAAAACAGCCCAACCGTAGAAAAAGAGAAATGGGGCGTGGGCGTGCTGCTGCTTTCCGTTGCCGCGCTGTGCTACATCCTCGGCCAGCTTGGCTTTATCTCTTGGGTGCCAGAATACGCGACCAAAACCATGGGCATGGATATCGCCAGCGCAGGTCAGTTGGTCGGTAACTTCTGGACAGCCTACATGGTTGGCATGTGGGTGTTCAGCTTCCTGCTGCGTTTCTTCGACCTGCAACGCATTCTGATGGTATTAGCGGGCCTCGCCACGGTATTGATGTACTGGTTTGTCAGCAGCAACGACGCCAGCATGTTGAGTTGGATCATCATGATTCTGGGCTTCAGCTCCAGCGCAATTTACACCACCATCATCACGCTGGGTTCGCTGCAAACCAAAGTCGCTTCACCGAAGCTGGTGAACTTTATCCTGACCTGCGGCACCGTTGGCACCATGTTGACCTTTGTGGTTACCGGTCCGATTGTTGAAAAGAGTGGCGTACACACTGCGCTCTCTACCGCGAATGGCTTGTATGCTGTGGTGTTCGTCATGTGTGTGCTGCTGGGTTTTGTTACCAAGCATCGCCAGCATGGTCACGTTACGCATTAATCCCCGAGGGCGGCGTTACGGCGCCGCCCTGCCTCGTTCAGCGTTTAAAATCTACCCGCTCTGCTTCCCGTAAATAAATCTCGCTCTGCGCCGGTTGGGTCGCCGCAATCAGTGCGCCACCACGAATCGAATAGCGTACGGGAACCTGCCGCCTTACCGCATCAAAACCGTTCTCTGCCGGTAGAATAATCAGGTTGGCATCATTACCGACCTCAAGACCGTAACCGCTGAGATTCATGGTCTTTGCGCTGTTGTGAGTAATCAGCTTCAGTCCTGCATCAATCTGTTCATATCCCATTAGCTGACAAACATGCAGACCCATGTGCAGCACCTGCAGCATGTTGGCGGTGCCAAGCGGATACCAGGGATCAAACACATCATCATGGCCAAAGCAGACATTAATATCCGCTTCCAGCAGCTCTTTTACCCGCGTAATACCGCGTCTTTTGGGATAGGTGTCGAAGCGTCCTTGCAGATGAATATTCACCAGCGGATTTGCCACAAAGTTAATGCCTGAAAGGCTGAGCAAACGAAACAAGCGTGAAGCATAAGCGCCGTTATAAGAGTGCATTGCCGTGGTATGACTGGCGGTTACGCGCGCGCACATGCCATCTCGATGTGCCAGCGCCGCCACGGTTTCAACAAAGCGCGACTGCTCATCATCAATCTCATCGCAGTGCACATCCACCAGCTTGTCGTAACGATTAGCAAGGGCAAATGCCTTATGCAGCGACTCCACGCCATATTCGCGGGTAAATTCATAATGGGGGATCGCGCCGACCACATCCGCGCCCATGCGCATCGCCTCTTCCAGCAACGCTTCACCATTGGGATAAGAGAGAATCCCTCCTGTGGAAACGCCACAATCTGGATATCAATCCACGGCGCCATGTCCGCTTTCAACGCCAGCATGGCTTTCAGCGCGGTCAAGGTGGGATCAGAAACATCTACGTGGGTACGCACAAACTGAATGCCATTCGCGATTTGCCACTTCAGCGTTTGCATCGCGCGCTGCTTTACATCTTCATGGCTGAGCAACGCTTTGCGCTCAGCCCAGCGCTCAATGCCTTCAAACAGCGTGCCGGATTGATTCCACGCCGGTTCGCCCGCCGTTTGCGTGGTATCGAGGTGAATATGCGGCTCAATAAATGGCGCACTGGCTAATCCGCCTTCTGCATCCAGCACCGCATTCATCTGCTCGGTGTGCTGCGACTGCTGATGAATAGCGGCGATCTTGCCTTCAG
Organism: Candidatus Pantoea bituminis; assembly: GCF_018842675.1. NCBI lineage: Bacteria > Pseudomonadati > Pseudomonadota > Gammaproteobacteria > Enterobacterales > Erwiniaceae > Pantoea > Candidatus Pantoea bituminis. The sequence continues at coordinate 217,614 of NZ_JAGTWO010000004.1, read as the reverse complement.
CAATATCGATCTGCCACTCTCCATCACGCCCGGGCAGGCGCAAATTGATAATCGACTTCAGGGACGGTTTGGTCATAGCGATGCGTTCTCCATTCAGACGTATTCGCTTAAAGCTAGCACGATTCAGCTTCATGATGAGAGCGAGCCAGATAACGCTTTTTTCAGCAATATAAGCGGGTTAGATAAACTCTTTCAAAATCAGCCATATAACTCTAAATAGGTATATAAAGCCCTTATTGATATACATCAATAAGGGCTAAAAACGTCGCGCTATTGTAGCCGCAGATATCGCAAATTTGAGGCAACAATGAGCAAGCACAATGTCGTCATTATTGGTAACGGCATGGTCGGCCACCGCTTCATAGAAGAGCTGATCGACAAAGCTGATCCTGGCCAGTTTTCGTTGACCGTTTTTTGTGAAGAACCCCGCGTCGCCTATGATCGCGTTCACCTTTCTGCATACTTCTCCCACCACACCGCCGAAGAACTTTCCCTGGTTCGCGAAGGCTTTTACGAAAAACATCAGGTCAAGCTGCTGCTTGGTGAACGCGCCATTACCCTCAACCGGGAAGAGAAGCTGATTCACTCCAACACCGGTCGCGCCGTTCATTACGATACGCTGATTTTTGCCACCGGTTCTTATCCCTGGATTCCGCCCATCAAAGGGGCCGAGGGCAGCAACTGCTTTGTTTATCGCACGATTGAAGATCTCAACGCTATCGAAGCCTGTTCACGTCGCAGCAAACGTGGCGCGGTGATTGGCGGTGGATTACTGGGTTTAGAAGCCGCAGGTGCGCTGAAAAATCTGGGTATCGAGACGCACGTTATTGAGTTTGCGCCCGTCTTAATGGCGGAACAGCTCGACAAACAGGGCGGCGAACAGCTGCGTCGCAAGATTGAAGAGATGGGCGTGCAGGTACATACCGGCAAAAATACCCAACAGATTCTTCATCATGACAAAGGCGGCAAAACGCTGCAGTTTGCGGATGGCAGCGAGTTGCAGGTCGATTTTATTGTCTTCTCAACCGGTATTCGTCCGCAGGACAAACTGGCGAAGCAGTGCGGACTTTCAATCGGTACGCGCGGTGGCATTGCCATTAATAACCGCTGCCAAACCAGCGATCCCACCATTTACGCCATCGGTGAATGCGCCGCCTGGCAAGATCGTGTATTTGGCCTGGTTGCGCCGGGCTATAAAATGGCCCAGGTCGCCTGCGATACGCTATTGGGCCGTGATAACGCTTTTTCTGGCGCGGACATGAGCGCCAAATTAAAACTGCTGGGCGTAGATGTCGGCGGCATTGGCGATGCTCGTGGCAACACGCCGGGCGCGAAAAGTGTTGTCTGGCTGGATGAAAGCAAATCTATCTACAAGCGCCTGATCCTCAGCGAAGATCAGAAAACGCTGCTTGGCGCAGTGCTGGTCGGTGATACCAGCGATTATGGCAATCTACTGCAACTGGTCCTGAATGCGATTCCTTTACCTGGCAATCCTGAAGCGTTGATTCTTCCGACCGGCAGCGGCGAAAAGCCGTCAATTGGCGTGGATGCGCTGCCTGACAGCGCGCAGATTTGTTCCTGTTTTGACGTCACTAAAGGCGACATCATCACAGCAGTAAAAGGCGGATGTCACACCGTGGCGGCGTTAAAGGGGAAACCCGTGCCGGCACCGGATGTGGCGGCTGCATACCGCTGATTACGCAGGTGCTTAACAGCGAGCTTAGCCGTCAGGGCATTGAAGTGAATAATCATCTTTGCGCCCACTTCCCTTATTCGCGCCAGGAGTTGTATCACCTGATTCGGGTAGACGAAATTAAAAGCTTTGATGCGCTGTTGGCTAAATATGGTCAGGGTTACGGCTGCGAAGTGTGTAAACCCACGGTGGGATCGCTGCTGGCTTCTTGCTGGAATGATTATGTCCTGAAACCGCAACATACGCCGTTGCAGGACAGCAATGATGTTTTCCTTGGCAATATTCAGAAAGACGGCACTTATTCAGTGATCCCGCGTTCACCGGGCGGCGAAATCACCCCGCAAGGTCTGCAAGTGATTGGCGAAGTCGCACAGCAGTACAACCTCTACACCAAAATCACCGGTTCACAACGTATTGGCCTGTTTGGTGCCCAGAAAGATGATCTTCCAGCGATTTGGTCCAAGCTGGTTGCTGCGGGCTTTGAAACCGGTCACGCCTATGCGAAAGCATTGCGCATGGCGAAAACCTGCATTGGCAGCACCTGGTGCCGCTTTGGCGTCGGCGACAGCTTGGGCTTTGGCGTGATGCTGGAAAATCGTTACAAAGGTATTCGTACGCCTCACAAAATGAAATTTGGCGTGTCGGGTTGTACCCGTGAATGTGCTGAAGCTCAAGGCAAAGATGTCGGCGTGATTGCGACTGAGAAAGGCTGGAATCTCTATATCTGCGGCAATGGCGGCATGAAACCCCGCCATGCAGATCTGCTGGCAGCCGATCTCGATCAAGCCACCTTAGTGACCTACCTCGATCGTTTCATGATGTTTTACATCCGTACCGGCGATCGCCTTCAACGCACGTCGTTGTGGCTAGAGAGTCTGGAAGGCGGCGTTGAGTATCTGCGCAGCGTGATCGTTGACGACAAATTAGGCATCAATGCGCAGCTGGAAAGTGAATTGAATCGCCTGCGCGGCAGCGTGAGTTGTGAATGGACCGCCACGCTACAGGATCAACAAAGCCAGGCGCGCTTCGCCCACTTTATCAATTCGCCGCAACGCGATCCCAATGTACAAATCGTGACTGAACGCGATCAACATCGCCCGGCGCGCCCATCTGAACGTATTGCCGTCACGCTAATTGAGGAGAGTGAAGCATGAACCAGTGGACTGTCGTGTGTCAGTTGACACAAATCTTACCCGCGACCGGCGTCTGTGCGTTGGTCAATGGTCAGCAGATTGCCATTTTCCGTCCACGTGATGATGAGCAGCTGTTTGCCATCAGCAATATCGATCCTTTTGCCGATGCCAGCGTGCTGTCGCGCGGCATTATCGCCGAGCATCAGGATGCATTGTGGGTGGCGAGTCCGCTAAAAAAGCAGCGATTTCGCCTCTATGATGGCCACTGTATGGAAGATGAAGCACGCTCGGTCGCTGCGTATCCGGTGCGCGTTAGCGCGGGCCAGGTCGAAGTTTGCGCCTGAATTTCACTTTATGAGACAACACCATGTTTACTGACACACTGAATAAAAGCGCGGCCAACGCGGCGCGTATTGTCCGTACTGCGCAGGAGAGCCCGCTGGCTTTCTGGATTAGCTCGGCGATGGCGGGTGCTTACGTCGGTTTAGCGATCATTTTTATCTTCACGCTGGGTAATCTTGTCGATCCTGCCCTGCGGCCGTTGGTGATGGGCGCCACTTTTGGCATCGCGCTGACGCTGGTGATCGTTGCGGGTTCGGAACTTTTCACCGGCCATACGATGTTCCTGACGATCGGTGTTAAAGCAGGCAGCATCTCGCAAGGCCAGTTGTGGTGTGTTTTGCCGCAAACCTGGTTGGGTAATTTAGTCGGCTCCGTTGCGGTTGCCCTGATTTACTACTTTGCCGCTGGCCCGCTGCTGCCTAATGCTAATTCGCTTATCCACGCGGCTGCACTGGCGAAAACTGCCCAACCCGCCATGGCCCTGTTCTTCAAAGGCGCACTCTGTAACTGGTTAGTTTGCCTGGCGATTTGGATGGCATTGCGTACTGAAGGCGCAGCGAAAATGATTGCGATTTGGTGGTGCCTGCTGGCGTTTATTGCTTCCGGTTTCGAGCACTCCGTGGCTAACATGACGGTTTTTGCACTCTCCTGGTTCGGTCAGCATAATGAGAGCCTGACATTGGGCGGCATCGGCCACAATCTGCTTTGGGTGACGTTGGGTAACATGCTTTCCGGCATGGTGTTTATGGGGCTCGGTTACTGGTATGCCACACCGCGTGCACAGCGCCCACAACCTGATCTTTCAGTCGGATCGGTTAAAACAGCTTAATCCCCCTATTTCAGCCCGCTTAACGCGGGCTTTTTTCAGGAGTTTTCATGGAGTATTTCCCCTGTTTTGTCGTCTACAAGGTAAACGTTGTTTACTGGTGGGCGGCGGTGATGTCGCAGAACGCAAAGCGCGTTTGCTGCTGGCAGCGGGCGCAGACCTGTATGTCGGCGCGCTGGATTTCTCTCCGGCTTTCCAACATTGGGCGCAACAGGGAGAGCTGACTTTACTGGATGGCCATTTTGATCCCCGCTGGTTAAAAAATTGCTGGCTGGTTGTCGCAGCGACTAATGACAACAACATCAATCAGCAGGTGGCAGATACCGCTGAAGCCCAACAAATTTTCTGCAATCTGGTCGATGCCCCCGAACAGGCCAGCGCCATCATGCCATCAATTATTGATCGCTCACCGCTGATGGTTGCGGTGTCGTCGGGTGGATCTGCCCCGGTGTTGGCTCGCTTGTTGCGCGAAAAACTCGAAGCGATGCTGCCTCAGCACCTTGGTCAACTTGCGCAGTTCGCCGGTAAACTACGCGTTCGAGTAAAAACAGAATTTCATTCAATGGGTCAGCGCCGCCATTTTTGGGAGCGCTTTTTCAATAGCGATCGTCTGGCGCAAACCCTGGCGAATGGCGACAACCCGCGCGCTCAACAAATAACGGAAACGTTATTCAATGCCGCGCCCGAAGCGCTAGGTGAAGTCGCTTTGGTCGGTGCCGGACCGGGCGATGCGGGATTGTTAACGCTGAAAGGTTTGCAACAGATTCAGCAGGCCGATGTCATTGTTTATGATCGGCTGGTATCAGACGACATTCTCAATCTGGTACGCCGTGACGCTGAGCGGGTATTCGTGGGTAAGCGCGCCGGATATCACTGCGTTCCACAGGATCAGATCAATCAGCTGCTGTTGGAGCAGGCGCAGCGCGGTAAACGCGTGGTGCGATTAAAAGGCGGCGATCCGTTTATCTTTGGTCGAGGCGGTGAAGAGTTGGAAGTACTGGCGCAACATAAGATCCCGTTTAGCGTGGTGCCTGGTATCACGGCTGCGTCAGGCTGCGCAGCGTATAGCGGCATTCCACTTACCCATCGCGATCATGCGCAAAGCGTACGGCTGGTCACTGGACATCTACAAAAAGAGGGCAAACTCGGCTGGCAAAAACTGGCTGCCGAGCAACAGACGCTGGTGTTTTACATGGGGCTGGTGCAAGCCCCGGAAATTCAGCGGCAATTGTTAACGCACGGAATGCGCGCCGATATGCCTGTTGCCTTGGTGGAAAACGGCACCAGTGCTCGCCAACGCGTTGTGACCGGCACGCTGGCACAGTTGGGTGAACTGTCGCAGCAGGTGATCAGCCCGAGCCTGATTATTGTGGGCAGCGTAGTGAGTTTACGCGAAACATTGCGTTGGTTTTAAGCACGACAAAATGCTGTAAAGAAAGAGGATGATGCGCGCCTGTTCTGGCAGAGTGCTGAGTTTTCGCTGTATCGAATAAAATCGGAATAAATAAAAACGGCGGGCTATTTCAGCCCGCCGTTTCTGTTTTTACCGATGAACGCTTATGGCTGCGCAACAAACCCCACAGCCTGATACACCTTTTTCAATGTCTCTTGTGCCTGCGCGCGCGCTTTGCTCGCGCCATCACGCATGATCTGTTCAAGCAGCGCTTCATCATTACGGAAATGGTTATAACGCTCCTGCAACTCTGTAAGCATGCCAGAAACCGCATCAGCAACCGCGCCTTTCAGATGGCCATACATTTTGCCTTCGAACTCTTGTTCCAGCTCGGCGATGGTTTTGCCGGTGACGCCGGACAAGATATCCAGCAGGTTAGAAACGCCCGCTTTCTCTTTAATGTCATAACGCACCACTGGCGGTTCTGCTGAGTCGGTCATTGCACGTTTGATCTTTTTCACCACCGACTTAGGATCTTCCAGCAGACCGATAACGTTGTTACGGTTTTCGTCAGACTTGGACATTTTCTTGGTCGGCTCAAGCAGCGACATAACGCGCGCGCCCGATTTTGGAATAAACGGCTCAGGCACTTTGAAGATATCACCATACAGCGCGTTAAAGCGGCTCGCGATGTCGCGGCTCAGCTCAAGATGCTGTTTCTGATCTTCGCCTACTGGCACCTGATTAGTTTGATAAAGCAGAATGTCTGCTGCCATCAACACCGGATAATCGAACAAGCCCGCATTGATGTTTTCTTCGTAGCGCGCCGATTTATCTTTGAACTGCGTCATACGGCTGAGTTCGCCGAAGTAGGCATAGCAGTTCAGGATCCAGCTCAGCTGAGTGTGTTCTGGCACATGCGACTGAACAAAAATGGTGCTTTTCTCAGGATCAATACCGCAGGCGAGATAAAGCGCCAGCGTATCCAGCGTGGCTTTACGCAGCGCTGTAGGATCCTGACGAACGGTGATGGCGTGCAGATCGACGATGCAGTAAATGCAGTGGAAATCATCCTGCATCTGCACCCACTGACGCAGCGCACCCATATAGTTGCCAATGGTCAGTTCGCCGGACGGCTGTGCGCCGCTGAAAACAATGGGTTTGCTCATGCTTATGTCCTGATAATTACAGCCCGATAGCGGGCAAAAGTTCTTCGAAAGAGTCGAGTGTTAAATCGGGCTGGCTAGTGGCAATGGGTTCACCATAGTTGTAGCCAAACGTCATGCCGATATTCGGTACGCCAGCCGCCTGGGCAGCGAGAATATCATTGCGAGAATCGCCGACAAACAGCAATTGTCCGGGAAGTACACCGAATTTGCCCAGCACCAGGAAAATGGCTGCGGGATGCGGTTTTTTCACAATCACATCATCACCGCCAATCACCAGCGGAAACGCATCGGCAATACCCAGGGATGCCAGCAAAGGCGCAACAAAAGGCGTTGGCTTGTTAGTCACGATTGCCATCGGAATCCCTTTGGCTTGCAGCGCTTCCAGGGTCGCTTTTACTTGTGGAAACAGCGTACTGCCCGCTTCCACCGTGTCAGCATAATGCTTGTCAAACAGCGCACGCGCATCACGTTGTTCATCGGGTTGCGGCTCGCGGCCCAACGCATAGGTCAGCGCGCGCGACATCATCACGTCGGCCCCATTACCAATCCAGGTTGATACGCGCTCAATACCTGCGGCAGGCAATTTTAAATCGGCCAGCGCAAGATCGATGGCATCCGCCAGACCAGGCGCGCTGTGCACCAGAGTGCCGTCAAGATCAAAGGCCAGCGCACGAATATCAGTGAAATGAGCCATTGGCTTTCTCCAGTTCATTGCGCATGTCATCAATCACTTTTTGTAATCGGGATGACCAAAAATGGCAGAACCCGCGACAAACATGTCGGCACCCGCCGCAGCGATTTGTCCAATGTTATCAATCTTTACGCCACCATCAACTTCCAGGCGGATGTTGTAGCCGCTCTGGTCGATGCGTTTACGTGCTTCGCGCAGCTTGTCTAGCGTACCAGGAATAAAGGATTGCCCACCAAAGCCTGGATTCACTGACATCAACAGAATGATGTCTAGCTTATCCATTACATAATCGAGATAGCTAAGTGGCGTTGCCGGATTAAACACCAGACCCGCTTTACAGCCATGTTCTTTGATTATCTGTAGCGTACGGTCAACGTGCTCGCTGGCTTCCGGATGAAATGTGATGTAGGTAGCGCCGGCTTTGGCAAAGTCAGGGATCAGAGAATCGACCGGTTTCACCATCAGATGCACATCGATAGGTGCGGTGATGCCATAGTCGCGCAGCGCTTTTAGCACCATCGGCCCCATGGTCAGATTGGGAACGTAATGGTTATCCATGACGTCGAAGTGAACCACGTCGCCGCCAGCCGCCAGGGCTTTTGCGGTATCTTCACCCAGACGGGCAAAATCCGCCGAAAGGATTGAAGGGGCCAGCAAATATTGTTTCATCCGATTCTCCCACTGTTGTGGCCAACCATACGGTTGGCGTAATGCGTTGGTCGCGGACGAAACAGACTAGCTATAGAGCGCCAGCAGTTCGTCGACCTTCGTGCGACCGCTTATGCTTCGGCTAATAGAACGCCGGGCTTTAACCACATGTAACACTGCATCCTGATACCACAAACGCGTTAGCGCAGTATCGTGATTGGAAATCAATACAGGAATTTGGCTTTCAGTCGCCAGTTTGCCCGCCAACTCCGCCAGATGCTGCTGTTCACGCAGGCTAAAACTGTTGGTGTGATACGCCGTAAAATTAGCCGTTGTCGAGAGCGGTGCATACGGTGGATCACAATACACCACGGAGCCTTTAAGGGCATTGGTCAGGGTAACATCGTATGACTCACAGACAAATGTCGCTTTCTGTGAGCGTTCGGCAAACCATAACAGTTCCGCTTCAGGAAAGTAGGGTTTGCGATAACGACCAAAGGGCACGTTGAATTCGCCGCGCAGGTTATAACGGCACAAACCGTTGTAGCAGTGGCGATTCAGATAGAGGAACAGCAGCGCACGCTGATAGCTGTCAGTGCTGAGATTAAATTCGGTACGGCGCAGGTAATAACAGACTTCGCTGTTCCCTTCTGGGGTGAATAACAGCTGTGCATCACGAATAAATTCTGCCGTGCGGTTTTTGACAATGTTGTAGAGATTGATTAAGTCGTTGTTGATATCAGCAAGGATGTAGCGATCAAATTCAGTGTTAAGAAACACCGATCCGGCACCAACAAAGGGTTCAATCAGGCAGTCGCCTTGCGGCAAGTAGCGATGAATCTCTTCTACTAAGGGAAATTTTCCTCCCGCCCATTTCAGGAAAGCGCGATTTTTCTTCATGCTGTCGTGGTAATACATCTTATGGTAAGGCTGTGGCTGGACCGACAGCAGATCTGCGCTTAAAACGGGGCCAACATCGCTGGCCCCACATCTATTATTGGGCTTCTTTCTTAACCTGGCTCAGCGGTTTGACCCATGGATTCTGCGCACGCACACCGGCTGGCAGCGAGGCAACGGCACGTTTGGCATCGGCTGGTGTCGCATACGATCCACTCACCAGTACGAACCACGACTGACCGTTACGGGTAGTTTTGTATACGTGATAACTGCTTAAATTCTGCTTTTTCGCCCAGGCATTTAGGCTGTCAGCTCGCGATGCCCCGCTCAACTGCAAGGTGTAATTGCCGCCCGGCAGCGATGTGCTGCTCGCGCTATTTGCCGTGCTGCTGGTGCCCGAACCGCTGGTTACTGGACGCGCTGGCGTGGTGTGTGTTTTGCTTTCGCTGGTCGCAGGTTTCGAAGCAGTTCTGTGCGGCTGCTGCTGCTGAGCACGCGCTGGCGTGCTGTTTTTTACCGGTGCTGGACGGATAGCAGGCGCTGCTGTTCCACTATTTGCGTTACCGCTTACCGTCGCAGGCGCCGTTGGCAAAGAGCTGGTAGCGCTCTGGGTAGCATTATCAACTTGCTGCTGCTGATTGCTCAGCGCACTGTTGAGATCGCCTGGCAAAGTAACACGCTGCTGGTTCGCAGGCGCTTCTACCGGTGCGGCTTGCGTGGGTGTAGAGGAGACCGCTGGCATGGAGACATCACGTGGCGCGCTGCTGGCATTATCCGCCACAGGCGCGCTGTTTTCCGCGGGTGCCTCGGTCGCAGGCGTGTTTTGTCCGCCCGCCATGGAGGTTGATTCGGTAAGATCGATATTCCTGTCACCCGTAGCGTTAGAGCCGCCAGAAGATGCAGGATTGTTTCCAGTCGACGCCGGTTTGCTCTCGTCTGAACCGTTTAACGCCGAGCCAATGCCCAACACTAACAGCAGCAAAACCAAAATGCCGATACCCATCATCATGTGTTGACGGGAAACCGGCACTTTAGGTGCAGAAGACGACTTGCGTGGACGCGAGGGACGGCGGTCACTGGCGTCAGGTTTTAACTCATCTTCCGGTTTGAACTCATCCATTTTGCCTCCTCCGTAAAGCGGTTATCGCGTTACGCTTTTACGCGCCGCTTTACCGCTTAACTGCTAAATATCAAGATTTCTGGCAATCGTTAATTGCAGCCAGCACCCTATCATGTGTCACGCCACTACGCACTTCAGAGCGGCCGATCGACAAAGGCAACACCAGACGCAATTCGCCGGCGAGCACTTTCTTGTCGCGCATCATATGGGGCAAATAATCTTCCGCTTTCATCTCTTCTGGGCCGTGCACGGGTAAACCAGCGCGCTGCAGTAAAGCGATAACACGATCGACATCGTCTGTTTTGAACTGACCTAAACGTTCAGCAGTACGTGCGGCCATCACCATGCCTGCCGCAATCGCTTCGCCGTGTAGCCAGTTGCCGTAACCCATGTGCGCTTCAATCGCGTGGCCATAGGTATGGCCCAGATTCAACAGCGCACGCTGACCATTTTCACGTTCATCAGCCGCAACGACTTCTGCTTTTAACTCACAGCAGCGGCGAATACAGTAAGCCATAGCTTGCGTATCCAGCGTCAACAGCAAGTCAAGATTGCGCTCCAGCCACGTGAAAAATTCGCCATCAAGAATGATGCCGTACTTAATGACTTCCGCCAGACCCGACGCCAGTTCACGAGGCGGCAGTGAGTGCAAACAGTCGGTATCAATCACCACCGAAGCGGGCTGATAAAATGCCCCGATCATGTTTTTGCCGAGCGGATGATTAACAGCGGTTTTGCCGCCTACCGAGGAGTCAACCTGCGACAGCAAGGTGGTCGGCACCTGAATAAAGCGCACGCCACGTTGATAGCTGGCGGCGGCGAAACCGGTTAGATCGCCAATCACGCCGCCGCCTAAGGCGATGAGCGTGGTGTCGCGACCATGCGGTTTTTGCAGCAATGCTGTAAAGACTTGATCCATCACGGCGAGCGTTTTGTATTGCTCGCCGTCGGGTAAAATCACCTGATCCACTTTCACGCCCGCCGCTGTCAACAGCGTCGACAGTTTCTCAAGGTAGAGCGGTGCCAATGTCTGGTTAGTTACCAGCATGACATTATCGCCTGCCTTTAACGGCCAAAAGAAGCCGGATCGTTAAACAGTCCGGCGGCGATAGTGATGGGGTAACTACGTTCCCCCAATGAAACAGTGATCTTCTCCATGATGCTCAATACCTGTTACAGAGCTTTTGGGTGTTGGATCAACTTTTTCCAACATGTGGATAATCTGATTCGCCACCACTTTCGCACTCTGATCATCAGTACGGATGGTGACATCAGCGATCTCTTCATACAGCGGATTACGTTCGCCAGCCAGCGCTTCAAGCACTTCGCGTGGCGGTGAATCCACCTGCAACAGCGGACGTTTTTTGTCACGCTGCGTGCGCGCCAGTTGCTTCTCGATAGTGGTTTCTAAATACACCACGACACCGCGGGCGGAGAGACGATTACGGGTTTCTCGGGATTTAACGGAACCACCGCCCGTCGCCAGGACAATGCCTTGCTTCTCGGTCAGTTCATTAATGATTTTTTCTTCGCGATCGCGAAAGCCATCTTCGCCTTCGACATCAAAAACCCAGCCCACATCCGCTCCGGTGCGTCGCTCAATTTCCTGATCGGAATCGAAAAACTCCATATTGAGTTGCTGAGCCAACTGACGGCCAATAGTGCTTTTGCCGGCACCCATCGGCCCAACCAGAAAGATATTGCGTTTCTCTGCCATTTTGTCGGTATTACTAAGAATTCGTTAATGATACCCCGCGTTCAGCTTCTCGCTGGCGGGACAGGAACTGAGACCTCATGAGCATTAGCAAGAGTCAGATGGAAAATTATCTCAACACTCAAGGCTGTTTGGCAACCGATTATATTGCTTGCAGCACATCCATTTCTGAATTGGCCTGTCGTTCGCGAAACTGTAACGCGTCAGCACTGCGTTTTTACAACGCGGCTTTCAGAGGAGATTTCTGATTCCTTTGCTGGATTTTAACCAACATGGACGGTTACAACGTATTGAAAATCGCTAAACCTTGTATGCTAATTCCTGCGCTGCGTCAACGTAGATGGCATTTAGGGCGCTATTTTCCGGTTTATCCGGCGGTAAGCGCTGCTTCCCTGACCAATCGCGGTGTAATAAAGATAACCAGCTCCTTTTTTTACGCTCTTCCGTTTGTTGACGAAACAGCGCGCCTAATAGCGGTATATCACCGAGTAGTGGCAGCTGATTTTGCCCTCGGCTTCGCTGCTGCTGAAAAATACCACCGAGCGCTAGCGTCTGGCCATCTTTCAACGTCACTTGCGTTTCAATCTCTTGTTTATCAATGGAAAGCACCTCGGTTTCACCCGTTTTAATGCTGCGGCCCGGCACATTCTGACTGATGCGAATTTTCAGCTGAATGCGCCCATTGCCCAACACTGTCGGCGTGACTTCCATGCCCAGCACCGCTTCTTTGAACTCAATGCTGGTTGCACCGCTGTTTCCCGCTGATACTTCATAAGGAATTTCAGTGCCCTGCTTAATAGAAGCGGTTTGCTGATGAGACGTAAACAAACGTGGACTGGCAATGATTTCGATTTGATTCTCTTGTTCCAGCGCGCTTAGCTCCAGGTCAAGCAATTGTCCACCGATTCGTGCCAGCGTAACGCCGACGCTTACGCCAGCCGCATTGATAGCAAGGGGTATATTCAGTTGAGGATTGCGTAAGGCATTAATCACAGCACCTTCGGCAGTGTGCAAACCCCAGTTCACACCCAACTCATGCAAATGCTCCTCACTGATGGTCACAATATGCGCGGCCAGTTCTACCTGCTCCAGCGGCACATCCAGCGCTTGCAGCCAGCGCTCAGTTTCTTTCAACGCCGCCTCGGTATCGCGTAACAGCAACGTGTTAGTACGACTATCGACGGTGGCGCTGCCGCGCAGCGTCATCAATGACTGGCGTTCCCCCAGCAGGCTGCGATGCACATCGCTGGCGTTAGCGTAATGCAGCACGACACGACGCTGTTTCAAGGGTAGCTGATGTTGCTTCTCTTCCTGCTGCGCTTTTTCCTCTTTCTGCTGTTGCTGCTGCCAGCTTTCGGGATAAACCAGTAGGACGTTCTCCTCTTCAATCAGCGTCAGGCGCGCCATACGTGAAACCAGATCCAACGCCTGGGACCAAGGCATATCATCCAGCCGCAGCGTGAGAGCACCTTGTACGTCGGGTGCGATCAGCAGATTGATACCTTGATAATCAGCCAGCGCCTGTAAAATGCGCTCCACCGGCGTATCATCAAAGGCAAGGCTGAGTTTTTCATCATTGGCGAAGGCTGGCGTCAGACAACACAAGGCCAACGTTAAAATGATCGTCCTTATCACGTGCGCGTCCTTTTAATTGGAATGAGATTGTTTGCCTTGAGCAGCTGTTTTCAACGCTCAGCGAGACGCTATGCCGCGTTAATGTCTTCACTCTCCACGGCACAAGCGGAAAAGGATCATCTGTATGTACTTTGACGGCTTTTCCCTGTGGGGCGAGAAGCCATGCCTGGAAATGGTTGTCACGGCCAATGATGCCCTGCAAGCGCCAGCCCGCTAGCGGTTCAATGGGCTGAACACAGGCTGCACCAAGAACAGGTTGAAACGGATCGCGTGCCAACACGCTGCAACAACACAGCAGTAAAAGGAGCAGGCTACGGTGCATCTTCATGCTCCAGCCAAAGTTCAGCCACTAAGTGCGTCTGCTGCATAGCCAACTGAAAACGCTGAGGAAACGGCGCAGAAGATGTAGCCATTTCGGCGAACAGCGGCTGAAATTGCGCCCACTGAAGATGCAATGTTAACGCTCGCGGTTGAGCATCCGGCTGCCATTGTTCCAGTTGCTGACCCCGCGCCGCTAAAAGAGCTTCTAACGCGGGGACTGAAGAAGCGGAACGCAACTGCGCCGATGCTTGCACCCACTGTTGTTGCAATGTTTCCAGTGAGGGATTTTGCGCAAGCTGGTGTTGGCGCCGTTGCAAGCTATGTTGCTGCTGTTCCAGAGAAAGCAGCAATGCGCTCTGGGCTACTTTTAGCGGACGCAATATCGCTATCCAGCAAATGAGTAGCAAACTCAGCGCTGCCGCCATTAACAGGATATAGCGCGGCAATGTACTCAGATTTAACCAGCGCTGTATCCACTCATTCATCGGTTATCTCCTGCAGTTGCGCCCGCAATGAGAAACGATAATGTCCTTCTGACTGGCGCTTTACGCTGCCCTGCTGCACTAAAGTGAAAAGTGGATAATTCGCCAGTTGATGACGGAAAGCGCGAATTGCCTGCATATCCTGCGCATGCCCCTCTAAAAATAGCTGGAGGTCGCGCTTTTCCAGCCGTTGAAGCCAGAGCGTGTCAGGCAGTAAGGCCGGTAAATCGAGCCAAAATTGTTGCCAGCGGGCAAGCTGTTGAATCTGAATTTGCTGGTTATCCAGCCGCTTTTGCTGCGTAGCCAGCCGTTGCATCGCCTGTTTTTGCAGCGTCAGGCGTTGAGCGATCTCATCCAATGCCGTGCGTAGCGTCTCTTGTTGCTGAAGCGCGGCTTGCGAAATCGAATGCGTACGCCACGCCTGTAGCGCAACGAGTAACACAATGGCAGACAGCAGCAGCGAAACAATACTGAAGCTTTGTCGCCGCTGACGCTGCCAGTGCAACTGACGCCAGGGCAGAAGATTCACTGCGACCATCAGCGATCCTCCGCACGTAAAGCAAGTCCAGCAGCGAGCGTAAAATCGCTGGCGTATTCCGGCATTGGTGGCTGCTTATAGTGAAACAAATCGAAGGGGAAAACGGCTCTGCGCCAGCAGAAAGGGCATTTTCTCTGTTATCACATAATCGGATATTGATACCTTGCGGCAGTAACTGCTGTTGCAGTTCTGCCAGCGTGGCGAGTTCGCTAGTGCCGTGGCTTGCGGCGCCATCGCTCCACAGCCAGCGCGTCTCATGACGTAAAACCAGTACGCCATTTACAGGTAACCTGGCGGCTTTAGCTGTCACATTAAATGCCTGAGAAGTCAGTTCAAATACTGCGGGTTGTAACCCTGCCTGGTGTAACGGTGCATACCACTGTTCAACCACGGCTTGCCGCGCCGCCGTGACGCAGAGCTGGCCGCTCGCGGGATCGGCACGGTAATCCAGCGCCAGCGCCTCCGGCTCAATGGGAAACAGTTTTCGCGCCGCGGCCTGAACGTAACGCTGCATTGCGGGTTCTCGCAGCAATTGTGTTGGCAGCGGCAAAGGCCGTTGCAGTATCAGATGATCAGGCAGTGCAACGCGTAGCGAATAGCGCTGCGGTAAGCGCTTGCGCCATGTGGTTAACGCCGCGACTAATTCAGGCGAAGATTGCAGCACGCCGTTTCTTAACGTATCTTGCGGCAGCCGCTGCTGCCACCAGTGGCACAACTTCCAGCCTTCTCGATGAGGCTGGATGGCGAGGGCACAAAGCTGCCTATTCTGAATATCCAGTCCAATTTGCCATGTGTGAAAAGCCATGCGCGCGATCTCCTTATCGTCAGGGAAAATGGACATATCAAAGCGTCTGGCTTGCCTTTATACTACCGCGCGGTTGTTTATAAACTGCCCAATTGACAACAGATGGGAAATCTCAGGTGAAGTTCGTAAAGTATTTATTGATCCTTGCAGTGTGTTGCATTTTGCTGGGAGTCGGCTCGGTTTATGGTCTTTTTAAGTACATAGAGCCGCAGTTACCCGACGTAAACACACTGAAAGATGTGCGCCTGCAAACTCCAATGCAGGTTTACAGCGCAGACGGCGAATTGATGGCTCAATATGGTGAGATGCGCCGTATTCCACTGAGCTTGCAACAGGTGCCGCCTGAGATGGTAAAAGCGTTTATCGCGACCGAAGACAGCCGCTTTTATGAGCATCATGGCGTCGATCCGATCGGGATATTTCGTGCCGTCAGCATTGCGCTGGTCTCTGGCCACGCTTCGCAAGGTGCAAGTACCATTACTCAGCAGCTCGCCCGTAACTTTTTCCTTAGCCCTGAACGCACCTTGATGCGTAAAATCAAAGAAGCATTTCTGGCGATCCGCATTGAACAGCTGCTGACGAAAGATGAAATCCTTGAGCTTTACCTGAATAAGATCTACCTCGGCTATCGCGCGTATGGCGTGGGTGCTGCTGCACAGGTCTATTTCGGTAAGCCAGTGGATCAGCTTTCCTTGAGCGAAATGGCGATGATTGCCGGTTTGCCGAAAGCGCCCTCTACTTTTAACCCGCTCTACTCTCACAGCCGCGCGCTGTCGCGCCGCAACGTGGTGCTGGCCCGTATGCTGGATCAGCATTACATCACCCAGCAGCAGTATGATGAAGCGCACAACACACCGCTGGTGGCCAAATATCACGGACCGGAAATCGCCTTCTCCGCACCCTATCTCAGCGAAATGGTGCGTCAGGAAATGGTGAAGCGGTACGGCGAAAATGCCTATACCGAAGGATTCAAGGTTTACACCACCGTGACGCGTCGACTGCAGCAGGCTGCGCAGGAATCGGTGCGCAACAACGTGATGGCTTACGATATGCGTCATGGCTATCGCGGCCCAACCAATGTGTTGTGGCGAGTGGGTGAACCCGCACTGAACCAGACGGAAATCGAAAAAGCACTGAAAAAGTTGCCGGTTTACGGTCCGCTGATTCCGGCGGTGGTCACCAATGCGAACAGCGATGAAGCCACAGCCATAATGAAAGACGGCACCAACGTGTCGTTAACGCTGGCCAGCGTGCGCTGGGCGCGTCCTTATAAATCAGACACGCTGCAAGGGCCAACGCCGAAGAGCGTGACGCAAGTGTTACAGGCCGGGCAGCAAATCTGGGTACGCAAAGTCGGTGACAGCTGGTGGCTGGGACAGGTACCAGATGTGAACTCTGCGCTGGTTTCACTCGATCCGACGGACGGTTCAGTTCGCGCACTGGTGGGTGGATTTGACTTCAATCAGAGCATGTTTAACCGCGCAACTCAGGCGCTGCGTCAGGTCGGTTCAAACATCAAACCGTTCTTGTATACCGCAGCGATGGATCGCGGTTTAACGCTGGCTTCAATTCTGAATGACGTACCGATTTCGCGCTGGGATGCAGGCGCAGGTGCGGACTGGCGTCCGAAAAACTCACCGCCAACCTACGACGGCCCGATTCGTCTGCGTCAGGGTTTAGGTCAGTCGAAAAACGTCGTGATGGTGCGAGCAATGCGTGCAATGGGTGTTGATTATGCTGCTGAGTATTTACAGCGCTTCGGCTTCCCTGCACAAAACATTGTTCATACCGAATCGCTGGCGTTGGGTGCAGCCTCGTTTACGCCTCTGCAGGTGGTACGTGGATATTCAGTCATGGCGAACGGCGGCTTCCTGATCAATCCTTATTTCATCAAAAAGATTGAGGATGCACAGGGACAAACCCTGTTTGAAGAGAAGCCAAAAATTGCCTGTCCGCAGTGCAATCTGCCGGTGATTTATGGTGATACGAAGAAAGCCCTCGCGTTAAACGAGGAGAGCGTCGAAAACGTCGCGGCTTCCGACCAGAATCAAAACAGTGCAGTGCCGCAGCCGGAACTGGAGCAGGTTCCCACTCAGTCACAGCAAAATGGCGATCAGCAATATGCGCCACATGTGGTTAATACCCCGCTGTCGTTCCTGATCAAGAGCGCGCTCAACACCAATATATTTGGCGAACCGGGCTGGATGGGAACGGGCTGGCGCGCCTCACGCGATCTGAAGCGTAATGATATCGGCGGTAAAACGGGTACCACTAACAGCTCAAAAGATGCGTGGTTCTCAGGGTACGGCCCGGGCGTAGTCACGTCGGTGTGGATTGGCTTTGATGATGCACGTCGCGATTTGGGTCGTAGCACCTTGTCTGGTGCGATTCCCGATCAGATTTCTGGTTATGAAGGCGGCGCGAAGAGTGCGCAACCGGCGTGGGACGACTATATGAAAGCCGCGCTGGATGGCGTACCGGTGCAACCGTTAACACCTCCCGATGGCGTGGTTACGGTCACTATCGACCGTAACACCGGCAAACTGGCTAACGGCGGAAATACGCGTCAGGAATTCTTCATTAATGGCACGCAGCCTACTGAGTATTCTGTCCATGATGTTGGTACTACCATCATGGATAATGGTCAAAGTCATGAGCTGTTCTGATGTAAAAGGGACGACTAACGTCGTCCCTTCCGAATGCCGAGGCTGACGATGTCAGCCTTTTTTATGCCTTAGCTTTTTGAAGTTTCGTATTGAATACGGCCCTGCTTCACCAGCCATTCACGCACCATAAACAGTGCGCTGACGTTGCGTGCTTCGCGGAAGTCGGGCTCCTGCAACAGTGAAAGCATGTCGCTCAGAGGCCAGCGGCGCACGATTAACGGTTCCGGCTCATCCCCTTCCAGCTTCTCTTCATACAAGCCTTCCGCCACCACAATATTCATTTTGCTGGAGAAGTAAGAAGGTGCCATGGTGAGTTTGCCAAGCGACGTCAGCTCACCCGCGCCAAAGCCTACTTCTTCTTTCAACTCTCGATCGGCCGCTTCATTCACCGACTCGCCCGGATCAATTAAGCCTTTAGGAAAACCGAGCTCGTAGCTTTCCAGCCCGACGGCATATTCCTCAATCAAAATCAGATGATCATCCACGATGGGCACGATCATTACGGCTTCACGTTCCGAAGGTTTCATGCGTTCGTAAACACGATGAGCACCGTTACTGAAGGTTAAATTGACCGCTTCGATCGTGAATAGCCGCGAGCGCGCCACAGTTTCCACCTTGAGGATGTCAGGTTTTTTAACGTATTTTTCATATCAGCCTCAAACATTGCTGCACTAGCGGTCAGGAGCGGATCAGCATACCTAACCGCGTCCAAATGTGCGACAGTCAGTTAATCGGGGGAAGCAGGAAGCATCAGCACAATGCCATAAACCTCTTAGGTTACTACTGAACACTATTTTTAATTAGTCAATGCTCCACTTTAAAATTCAGATAATACCGATATTTAATTAAGCATTTGCCAGTTACCATTCCGACAAGGCATGTTGTAAAAACTTCTAATTAAATGATTTGCAGCAGTATTTCATCTGGTGTTTAACTTGTCAGCGTTGTTTATTCCCGCATAATTTGTCTTAACTTGTGGGAGCATCCAGGAGTGCGTATTTAACGTGAAGGCAGTATTTTGGCTGAATTGAGCAAAGCATGAGCACAATAATTACCCTATTGGCCGTAGTGCTAACCTGTTCAATTTTGGCAGGCATCGGATTTTGGTACGCTATGCGGCATCGCCCGCCGTTGGCGAAACCACTGCCATTTATCAGTCCGCCTTGCAGAAAACTCTCTGATGAAGAACGCATCGCCGTTGAAAAATATGTCGCGACGCTGGAAAAGCAGCCGCGCGATGCTTTGCCCGGCGAGAAACGCCCTAGCAATGGCAAAATCGCGCTAACCGCGCAAAGCAATAATGTCTATCCCGTTACCCGTGCAATTACGCGCTACGGTTTATCGACCGACGATCCGCACAAGTGGCGTTATTATCTGGATGAAGTCGAAGTTCATCTGCCGCCATTATGGGAACAATACATCGCCGACGAGAACTACGTTGAGCTGATTCGCACCCAATCCATTCCTTTGGTTATTTCGCTTAATGGCCACTCGCTGATTGATTACGCCTTAAATCAATCTGCCTTGCCGACGTTGATGCGGCCCATGTCCACCAACGCCTCCATTCGTAAAGCGGAAAGTGAGAACGTTGAGCTACTGCAGGTGCGCAAAGAGACGCCGGAAGAGTATCGCCTCTCCCGCCCGGATGGCACACGCGAAGCCGTGACTATCTCGTTGGCCTTTTTGCTGTTTTTTGTCAGTCTGCTGCTTCCCACGAGTTTGATGATCTGGCTGCTGCTGGCTGGATGCGCCATGATTGGCGTCAGCCTGTGGTTGTTGTATCGCTTTCCCGCTGAAAGTCGCCTGCGTGACATTCACTGTTTGCGTGGCGCACCTAAACGCTGGGGCTTGTTTGGCGAATCTAATCAAGAGCAGAGCAACATCACGCTAGGCATTATTGATTTAACCTATCCGCCACACTGGCAGCCTTACGTCGCCCACGATTTGGGCCAGGTTACTGATGTCGAGATCTACCTCAATCGACAAGTCGTGCGTCAGGGACGTTTTCTTTCTCTGCAGGACGAAGTCAAAAATTTTCCGATTCAACGCTGGCGTAAGAACGTGGTACTGGCATGCGGGTCTCTGCTGGTGCTGACGCTACTGGTAACCTGGGTTCCACTTAGCATGCCGATCAAGCTCAGCCTTGCCTGGGCGAAAGGCACCGATAGCCTGCAAGTCAGCAGCGTAGATAAACTTAATGGCGTTGCTCTCAATATTGGTGACAGCCTGAAGGTCAGCGGTACAGGCATGTGTTCAGTACCTGATAATTATCAAAGCAATCGCAGCTACGCTTACATGCCATTCGATTGCTCAGCCGTTTACTGGAACAACGCCACGCCGTTACCCCAGCCGCAATCAGATATTATTGATAAAGCGGCCGCGCTGCTGGATACCACTACCCGACAGTTGCACCCGGAAACCAATACCGATCCCAAACTCAACCCGCAACTGGCTTCAGCCATTCAAAAATCGGGCATGATTTTGTTAGACGATTTCTCAGATTTAGTCCTGAAAACACAAGATCTCTGCAGTCAGCAGCAAGATTGCGTACGTCTGAAAAATGCGCTGGTTAACCTGGGCAATGCAAAAGACTGGGAAGCGCTGGTACGTCGCGCGGACTCGGGTCAGTTGAATGGGATGAACGTGCTGCTGCGTCCGGTCAGCGCTGAAGCGCTGGAAAACCTGGTTAATACCGCCACATCGACTTTCTTCTTCCGTGAAACGCGTCGTGCGTCTGAAAATCTGAATAGCCCGCCGCCGGGTGGTTTCTTGATTGTCAGCGATGAAGGTCGTCAGTTAGTGAATCAGCCGCAGCCGGGTGTGTCACTGTTTGATCTGGATGCACCTTCGCAGTGGAATGAGCTGCAGCGTTTGTCCGCTATGTTGCTGCACACTCCCTTTAGCGCCAATGGTATTATTACCAGCATCACCACCGATGCGAACGGCACGCGTCACATTGCCCTGCATAACGAACCTGACGCGATGGCGCAGTGGCGCTATCTCGGCACCGCGCTGCTGCTGCTGGTGCTGGTGACTTGCGGGATCATTAACGGTTTGCTGGCGCTACGCCGCATGCACCTTAATCGACAGCGCATGACCGACATCCAGCACTATTACGATAAGTGCTTCAATCATAACCTCGGCTCTATACAGAGCGTGCGCTCGTTATTCTGAGCCCTCTCCTTCTGTGCTACCCTGTTGCCCAATTTTTTCGGGTAAAGCTTCGGGGTTAAACCAATGACGTTCGACTGGTCTGAAATTGATACCGTGCTGCTCGATAT
The DNA here is from genome assembly GCF_018842675.1 of Candidatus Pantoea bituminis. Classification (NCBI taxonomy): domain Bacteria; kingdom Pseudomonadati; phylum Pseudomonadota; class Gammaproteobacteria; order Enterobacterales; family Erwiniaceae; genus Pantoea; species Candidatus Pantoea bituminis. The sequence continues at coordinate 196,260 of NZ_JAGTWO010000004.1, read as the reverse complement.
GGACGGCACGCTGCTTGATCTGGCGTTTGATCGCCATTTTTGGCTGGAGCATGTACCGGAAGCACTCAGCCTGCAACGCGGTATTACGCTGGCGCAGGCCGAGCAGATCATTGCGGAAAAGTATCAGGCCGTCGCGCATACGCTAAACTGGTATTGTCTGGATTATTGGGCGCAGGAGCTGGCGCTGGATATTCGTGCCATGACCTGGGAGAAGCGCAGCCGCGCTAAGATGCGCGAAGATACGCTGCCTTTTTTGCAGGCTCTTCGTCGCGCCGGCAAGCGCACCATTTTGCTCACCAATGCGCATCCTTACAATCTGGACGTCAAACTGGCTCAAACCGGTTTAGCGCCACACCTTGATTTATTACTTTCTACCCACACCTTTGGGTATCCGAAAGAAGACCAACGTTTATGGCAAGCGGTACAACAGCAAACCGGATTTATTAATCCGCGTACGCTGTTTATTGATGACAACGAAGCGATTCTGGATGCCGCAAAGGTTTGGGGCATTGGCTGGTGCTTAGGCGTGAGTAATCCCGATTCGGGTCGACCTGAGCAACTCTTTCAGCGTCATGTCGCAGTAAGCGATTACCGCACGCTGATTTGATTCAGGAGCAGCGATGAAAGAAAAAGTTAGCGAGGGCGTGCGCCTCGACAAATGGTTATGGGCCGCGCGCTTTTATAAAACCCGCTCAATCGCGCGTGAAATGATTGAAGGCGGCAAAGTGCATTACAACGGCCAGCGCAGCAAACCCAGCAAACTGGTTGAGCTGAATGCTGAATTGACGCTGCGCCAGGGCAATGACGAACGCACCGTGGTGATTATGGACGTAAGCGATCAGCGTCGTCCCGCCAGTGAAGCACAACAACTGTATCGTGAAACCGACGCCAGCATTGAGAAGCGCGAGAAAATGGCGCAGGCGCGCAAAATGAATGCACTCACGATGCCACATCCCGATCGCCGACCAGATAAAAAAGAGCGTCGCGATCTGATGAAATTTAAATTATCGGGCGATGAGTAGCGCTACACCTTTCAGGCGCTGAAACGCCTCGCCCTCACCGAGAGAAAACCTATGTCTGTACAAGATCAACTGCATCGTTACCTGTTTGAAAACGCGGCCGTGCGCGGCGAGTTGGTGAACGTCTCCAATACCTGGCATGAGACCGTTAAAAATCATGATTATCCTGCGCCAGTGCAGACGCTATTGGGCGAAATGCTGGTTGCAACCAGCCTGCTGACCGCAACGCTGAAATTTGACGGTGAAATTACCGTACAGCTGCAGGGCGATGGCCCGCTGTCGCTGGCGGTGATCAACGGCAACAATAACCAGGAACTGCGCGGCGTGGCACGTTTTAAAGGTGAAATCCCCGATGACAGCACACTGAAAAGCATGGTGGGCAACGGTTATCTGGTCATCACTATTTCGCCAGAAAAAGGCGAGCGTTATCAAGGCGTAGTGGGTCTGGAAGGTGAAACGCTGGCCGAGTGTCTGGAAGATTATTTCATGCGTTCTGAACAGCTGCCTACGCGTCTGTTTATTCGTACCAATGAAAAAGGCGCGGCAGGCATCCTGCTACAAGTCATGCCTGCACAAGAGACCAATAAAGACGATTTTGATCATCTTGCGGCGCTCACCGAAACCATCAAAACCGAAGAGCTGATTGACCTGCCAGCCAACGACGTGCTGTGGCGTTTATATCATCAGGAAGAAGCCACCGTTTATGAACCGCAGCCAGTCGTTTACAAATGTACCTGTTCGCGCGAGCGTTGTGGTGATGTGTTAAAAACGCTGCCACAGGAAGAAGTCGATGAGATCATTGAAGAAGATGGCAAAATCGACATGCACTGTGATTATTGCGGGTCGCATTACATTTTTGATGCAGTAGACATTGCGGCTATCCGCACCAATACGGTCGAAAACAGCGATCGTTTGCACTAATTTTTTGCGGGCGGCCTTGCCGCCCTTTTCAATTCCTGCCACCTATCCCCATAATTTTCAAAGCAAATTATCTTTTTTTACTTTCTTAACAACTTCAAAACGTTCGAAATATCGCCTTAACGCGCCCTGCGTCGCATTTCTGAGGAACAAGACTTTTACCGAGGTTTCAGAAGAGTAAACTGCGCGCGATCGTGCAGTTGCCTGAAAAATGACGGCATGAAAACTGCATGACTCCAACCTTTCTCTGCCTTTGCAGAACAGATACTGATTTGAGGAGCAGTAAAATGCGCGTTAACGGCCTGACCTCGCAAGACCTTGCCGACATGGGCATCATTGATACTACGGAAGTGGTTTATAACCCTGATTACGACACGCTATTTCAGGAAGAGACTCGCCCGGAACTCGAAGGTTTTGAACGTGGCACCCTGACGCACAGCGGCGCAATTGCGGTGGATACGGGTATTTTCACCGGTCGCTCGCCCAAGGATAAGTACATCGTTCGTGATGACACCACGCGCGATACCCTGTGGTGGAACGATCAGGGAACCGGCAAAAATGACAACCAGCCGCTTTCTCAGGAAACCTGGCAAGCGTTGAAAACCTGTGTCACGCAGCAGCTGTCCGGGAAACGTTTATTTGTCATTGATGCCTTTTGTGGTGCCAACCCCGATTCACGTTTAAGCGTACGCTTTATTACCGAAGTCGCGTGGCAAGCGCACTTTGTTAAGAACATGTTCATTCAGCCAAATGAAGAGGAATTGGCGACCTTTAAGCCCGATTTCGTGGTCATGAATGGCGCTAAATGTACCAATCCAAACTGGCAAGAACAGGGCCTGAACTCTGAGAATTTCATTGCTTTCAATCTCACTGAACGCATGCAACTGATTGGCGGAAGCTGGTACGGTGGCGAGATGAAGAAAGGCCTGTTTGCGGTAATGAACTATCTGCTGCCACTCAAGGGTATTGCTTCTATGCACTGTTCGGCAAACGTCGGCAAAGCGGGCGATGTAGCGGTGTTCTTTGGTCTTTCCGGTACCGGTAAAACGACGCTGTCGACCGATCCTGATCGCCAACTGATTGGTGATGATGAACATGGCTGGGATGATGACGGCGTGTTTAACTTCGAAGGGGTTGCTACGCCAAAACCATCAACCTTTCTGAGCAGGCCGAGCCGGAAATTTACCGTGCTATTCGCCGCAATGCCTTGCTGGAAAACGTGGTGGTACGCGCCGATGGCAGCGTGGACTATGCCGACGGCAGCAAAACGGAGAATACCCGCGTCTCCTACCCGATCAATCACATCGACAACATCGTTCAACCCGTATCTAAAGCGGGACACGCAAAGAAAGTGATCTTCCTGACGGCTGATGCCTTCGGCGTTCTGCCAGCCGTTTCGCGCTTAACGCCAGAGCAAACGCAGTATCACTTCCTTTCTGGCTTTACCGCTAAGCTGGCGGGTACGGAACGCGGCGTCACGCAGCCGACACCCACCTTCTCTGCTTGTTTTGGTGCCGCCTTTCTGATGTTGCATCCCACTCAGTACGCTGAGGTGCTGGTGAAGCGCATGGAAGCCGCGGGCGCCCAGGCTTATCTGGTCAATACCGGCTGGAACGGCAGCGGTAAACGCATCTCGCTGAAAGATACCCGCGCCATCATCAACGCGATTTTGGCCGGCGAGCTGGATGATGCACCCACTGAAACACTGCCGATTTTCAATCTGCAGATGCCGAAAAGCTTGGGTGATCTGGATGCCTCGAAGCTGGATCCCCGCAGCAGTTGGGAAAGCGAAGAGAAATGGCATGAAGCCGCGCAGGATCTGGCGCAGCGCTTTATTGTTAACTTCGAGAAATATACCGATAACGCGGCAGGCGCCGCATTGGTAAACGCGGGTCCACAACGCTAAAAGCAGAGGCGCGGCGATCATTGCCGCGCCTGATTTAGCTTGGTACGCTCAGGCTGGTGACGGCCGGAGCGGGTGTTTCGACTAACGGCAACCAGGCTCGAATGCGTAATCCCCCGCGTTCGCTTTCACCAATTTCCAGTGAACCCTGATGCGCATCAATAATGCGCTGTACAATCGCTAAGCCTAAACCGGTGCCGCTGGTGCTGCGTGCACTGTCACCGCGTACAAAGGGCTGGAACAGATGCGCAAGCTGATCGGGCTTAATGCCTGGACCATCATCTTCAACCTGAAACCACGCGCGATGCAGTTCATGGCCACTACTCACTTTTATCCAGCCGTTGCCATAGCGTGCCGCATTCACCACCAGATTCGCTAATGCACGCTTAATCGAAAGTGGGTTGATATTGAGCATCAGCTCTTCTGGCATCACCGCATTTTCAATCTCGCGCTCGTAGCCGCTTTCTGCTGCGACCACTTCACCTAACACGCTGTTCAAATCGGCGCGCTCGGTTTGCATCTCCTGACCCGTGCGAAGGTAGTCGATGAACTGTTCGATGATGGCATTACACTCTTCGATGTCTTTGTTAATCGACTCGGCAAGGTAACCATCCTGCTCGCTCATCATCTCGGTTGCGAGACGAATACGCGTCAGCGGCGTACGTAGATCGTGGCTGACACCCGCCATCAGTAATGTGCGATCGTCAGCCAGCTGCTTCACGCCCGCCGCCATTTGGTTAAAAGCACGCGTCACCGAACGCACTTCTGAAGCGCCATATTCGCGCAGCGGCGGCGGAATCATGCCTTTACCCACCTGCAACGCGGCGTGTTCCAAATCGACCAAGGGTCGGTTCTGAATACGAATAAACAGCCAGGCGCCGCCAATCGCCAGCAGCATGATGGCTAAGGTGTAACGGAACAGTGGCGAGAAGTCGCCTTGATGGATCTCGGTCAGCGGCACACGCACCCAGATATCGGGCGACAGCCAGGTTTTCAGCCACACGACCGGCGAATTTTTGTTAACTTCAACCCGCACATCGGTTGGACCACCGAGTTGCTGGCCCATTTGTTCACTGAGAAATTCATAGTGCTGCGCCCAACGCAATCCGCTCTCCTCTGCTGCCGCGTTGGTGTAGAGCGAAATACCCAGCTCGCGATAGATTTCCCGACGAAACGCCGGTGGCACTTCTAACTGCGTTCCATCTTCCAGCTGCAATCGGTCTGTCATCAACATACGAACTTCGTAAGCGAGGACTTTATTGAACTGCTGCAAACTTGGCAGAATGGCGAAGTTAAGCACCACCAGATAGGTCGTTACCAGGCTGACAAACAGCAAGGTAACGATCAACAGCAAAGTGCGGGCAAAAGAACTGCGGGGCGAGAAGCGCAGCCGCCTCATGCTTTACTGCCGTCCGGCACAAAGACGTAGCCCAAACCCCAAACGGTCTGGATATAGCGCGGGTGCGCCGGATCTTCTTCCACCATGCGGCGCAGGCGGGAGATTTGTACGTCGATAGAACGTTCCATGGCGCTGTATTCACGGCCACGCGCCAGGTTCATCAACTTATCACGCGATAGCGGTTCACGCGGGTGGCTCACCAGCGCTTTCAGTACTGCAAACTCACCGCTGGTTAATGGCATCGGCTCATCTTCACGGAACATTTCGCGCGTACCCAGGTTCAGCTTGAATTTACCAAAGGCGATAACGGCTTCTTCCTGCGAAGGCGCGCCCGGCAATTCGTTGGCCTGACGACGCAGCACAGCACGAATACGCGCCAGCAATTCACGTGGATTAAACGGTTTTGGAATGTAGTCATCCGCGCCAATTTCTAATCCAACGATGCGATCAACCTCTTCCCCTTTTGCCGTCACCATAATGATCGGCATTGGATTACTTTGGCTGCGCAAACGGCGGCAGATCGACAAACCATCTTCGCCCGGCAGCATTAAATCCAGCACCATCAGGTGAAAAGATTCGCGGGTTAACAAACGATCCATCTGTTCGGCGTTAGCGACACTGCGCACCTGAAAGCCCTGCTCGGTGAGATAGCGTTCGAGCAGCGCGCGCAAACGCATATCATCATCCACGACCAGAATTTTGTAGTTCTCTTGCATTTTTGTACTCCCAAAGGCGCTATTGCCTGAACCGATATTGTTAAAAAAACATGCCTTATAGTGACAGTCATTAATGGTTTATATTCTAGCCGAAATTGTTACAAAGCATATTAAACAGGAGGTTATATTTAAATTTACCGCTTCGCTGGAGCGTAAAAAGCTCGTTTAACAGCGGGTTGAGATGTTTCCAACAATTCCGAAATTTCGCCAAATTTTCTTTGATTCACTGGCGCCATAATGAAGCCGATTTTTATTCGAGCATGAAATTCAGCGAGTTAGCAGATAATTTGACTTAAACGCGAGCTTTCGATCCCTGTGAACTCCATTTAAGCCACTTCTGAAGCAAAATATCAGCATAAAATCCCGCTAATTAGCGCTTATTCACATTTCCCTCTCGGATTAATTTCAACGCCTTGCCCTTCAAGACCAATATCGGTTAAAGCCCAATAAATCAATCAGTAAAGCCATCTTTTCGCCCTGAATAATTTCACTCAGACTGCATTGGCATCACGCTTTGCGATGTCATTACGGGGATAAAACTATGAAAAAAATCGTATTACTGCTGAGTGCGCTGGCGCTGACCAGTGTTAACCCGGTTTTTGCCGCTACGGCAACAGGTGAAGCCGCAGGTGCACAAGCGTCGACCACGGCACAAGGGAACTCAAACGCTATTGGCGTGGGTGCAGTAGCCGCACTGTTTGGCGTTGCGCTCGCAACCGCGGGCGGCGGCGGTGATGGCCACGGTAATGGCACATCAACCACCACGTCGACTCAGGCCGGAAAATAATTTAACAACGTTTAGAATACCCTTTCTGTGTTAGCCAGTTTCGCCACCGGGGAAGTCAACGTGGGTTTTTAACCTTTAAAAACCCTTTCCCCGACTCTTTTTGCCAGCCCGCATTTGTTTTACACTGCGCTTCTTTAGACACTTTTGGCTGCTGCTGTATGAAAACCCGACTTATTACCCGCGAAGGCTTTAACCAGCTGAAAGCTGAACTCGATTATCTCTGGCGCGAAGAGCGACCCGAAGTTACTAAGAAAGTGACCTGGGCCGCCAGCTTGGGCGATCGCAGCGAAAACGCTGATTATCAATACAACAAAAAACGCCTGCGTGAAATTGATCGTCGAGTCCGTTATCTCACCAAAAGCATTGAGCAGTTACGCATCGTAGATTATTCACCGCAGCAGGATGGCAAAGTCTTTTTGGCGCGTGGGTAGAAGTTGAGAATGATGCCGGTGAGACGAAACGCTTTCGTATCGTCGGTTACGACGAGATTTTTGGCCGCAAAGATTACATCTCTATCGACTCCCCAATGGCGCGCGCGTTGCTGAAAAAAGAGGTCGGTGATGCCGCAACGGTAGAGACGCCAATCGGCCCCGCGTTGTGGTACGTCAACGAAATTAATTATCTGGAATAGCGATTCAGAATATCGCCTAAAGCCGCCCGCATCGCTGGCAATTTCAACCATCAATCCGTATAACTGTCCGCTATTTCTTAACCCTGTAAGCAAGACAGTTGATGATGATGAAAGATACGCTGAGCCACATAATTGCAAGTGAGCTGCAGGCGCGAGCAGAGCAAGTTGATGCCGCCGTTCGCCTGTTGGACGAAGGGAATACCGTGCCGTTTATTGCACGTTATCGTAAAGAGGTGACCGGCGGATTGGATGATACCCAACTGCGCCAGCTGGAAACCCGCCTCAGCTATCTGCGTGAACTGGAAGAGCGCCGCCAGTCGATTCTTAAATCGATTGATGAGCAGGGTAAACTCACCGACGACCTCGCTAAATCCATCAACACCACGCTCAGCAAAACCGAACTCGAAGACCTTTACCTGCCTTATAAACCCAAGCGCCGTACGCGTGGGCAGATAGCGATTGAAGCCGGGCTGACGCCGCTGGCTGAGACTTTATGGCAAGATCCTTCTCACGATCCTGAGCAGTTAGCCGCAGGTTACGTTGATGCCGACAAAGGCGTCGCAGATGTTCGTGCTGCGCTGGATGGCGCACGCTATATTTTGATGGAACGCTTCGCTGAAGACGCCACGCTGTTGGCTAAAGTGCGTAATTACCTGTGGAAAAATGCGCATCTGGTCTCACGCGTGGTCGAAGGTAAAGAAGAAGCGGGTGCAAAATTCCGTGACTATTTCGATCATCATGAAGCGCTAAACAGCGTACCTTCACACCGGGCACTGGCGATGCTGCGTGGACGTAATGAAGGCGTATTACAGCTGTCGCTGAATGCCGATCCACAGTTTGACGAAGCCCCACGTGAAAGCCACGGCGAAACGCTAATTGCTGAGCACCTAAACCTGCGATTGAATAACGCGCCAGCCGATACCTGGCGCAAAGCGGTGGTGAGCTGGACGTGGCGCATCAAAGTGATGCTGCACCTTGAAACAGAATTGATGGGCACGGTGCGCGAGCGCGCAGAAGACGAAGCCATCAATGTGTTTGCCCGCAACATGCATGACCTGCTGATGGCTGCGCCCGCAGGTATGCGTTCCACCATGGGCCTTGATCCAGGCCTGCGTACGGGTGTGAAAGTGGCGGTTGTTGATGCCACCGGCAAGCTGGTCGCGACTGATACGATTTATCCCCATACCGGCCAGACCGCGAAAGCCGCTGCCGCTGTTGCCGCGCTTTGTGCGAAACATCAGGTTGAACTGGTGGCGATTGGTAATGGCACCGCTTCACGTGAGACCGAACGCTTCTTCCTGGACGTACAAAAACAGTTTCCACACATCACCGCACAGAAAGTGATCGTCAGCGAAGCGGGTGCATCCGTCTATTCCGCATCAGAACTGGCGGCGTTGGAGTTCCTGATTTAGATGTGTCCATTCGTGGTGCGGTTTCCATCGCTCGCCGTTTGCAAGATCCGCTGGCTGAGTTGGTGAAGATTGATCCGAAATCGATTGGTGTCGGTCAGTATCAACATGACGTCAGCCAAAGTCAGTTAGCGAAAAAGCTGGACGCCGTAGTAGAAGATTGCGTGAACGCCGTAGGCGTTGACCTGAATACGGCTTCGGTGCCGCTGCTCACTCGTGTAGCGGGTTTGACACGCATGATGGCGCAAAACATTGTCAGCTGGCGTGATGAAAATGGCCGTTTCCAAAACCGTCAACAGCTGTTGAAAGTCAGCCGTTTAGGGCCGAAAGCCTTTGAGCAATGTGCAGGATTCTTGCGCATTAATCATGGCGACAATCCGCTTGATGCTTCAACGGTTCACCCGGAAGCCTATCCCGTGGTGGAGCGCATTCTGGCCGCCACTGAGCAAGCGCTGAGCGATCTGATGGGAAATCCATCTGGCCTGCGCGACATCAAAGCCGTGGATTTTACCGATGCGCGGTTTGGTCTGCCGACCGTCACTGACATCATTAAAGAGTTGGAAAAACCGGGCCGCGATCCCCGTCCAGAGTTTAAAACAGCGCAGTTTGCTGAGGGCGTTGAAACCCTGAACGATTTGATGCCAGGCATGGTGCTGGAAGGCGCAGTAACCAACGTGACCAACTTTGGCGCTTTCGTTGATATTGGCGTCCATCAGGATGGTTTAGTGCATATCTCTTCGCTTTCCGACAAGTTCGTGGACGATCCTCACAAGGTGGTCAAAGCCGGTGATATCGTTAAAGTGAAAGTGATGGAAGTGGATTTGCAGCGCAAACGTATCGCGCTGACCATGCGTCTTGATGAGCAGCCAGGTGAAAGCAATGCGCGCAGCAGTAACCGCAGCGCACCGCGTGAAAACGCTCGACCAGCGGCGGCAAAAGGACGCTCACGTCCTGCCAACTCGCCGGCGGGTAATAGCGCAATGGGTGATGCATTAGCGGCGGCTTTCGGTAAGAAGTAGTCGCATCGGAAGCCTTGTTAGATTAACGCCGTTTGTCCCCCATCCCCGCCTTCTCCCGCTTTACGGGGAAGGCGACGCTGCCACATGTTGACACCGAATTCGCATGTTGCAGCGTCTTCCTCCCCATGTATGGGGGAGGACCGAGGTGGGGACAAACGACCCCGCACAATAAAGGACCGAGGTGGGGGACAATTCCAACACCCAATCCAACCCAAATCTCATTGCCGAAGTGGAAAATCCTCGCTAGCACACTACGCTAAAAACACGCCTGTCATAAAAACAACACCTGCTGTGGCACCCAATTTGCGATGGAAACGATCACTGCTTTAATCGATAAGATTTATGCTGACACCTTTCCACAGGCCTCGCGTGAGCGCCTGCTTGCCAATATTGCCGAGGCGCGCGACGCAGTAAAGTTGCCGCGAAAAGCGCATTGGGATGAACAGGATGTGGTGTTAATTACCTACGCCGATCAGTTTCGCGAGCCGGATAAACCTACGCTCAGCAGTTTCTCACACTTTTATCAGCAGCATCTGCAATCCACTTTTCCGCTGGTGCATCTGCTGCCATTTTTTCCTTACTCTTCCGACGATGGTTTTTCAGTGATTGATTATCACCAGGTTAACCCGCTGTGTGGCGAATGGTCGGATGTCGCCACGCTGCATCAGGAAACCCGGTTGATGTTTGATTTCGTCTGCAACCATATGTCGGCGCACAGTGCGTGGTTTAAACACTTCCTGGCGCAGGATCCCGGTTGGGACAACTTCTTTATCAGCATGCCGCCCGCCACCGATCTCAGCGCCGTAACGCGGCCACGAACGTCACCATTGCTCACACCGTTTGAGATGGCGGATGGCGAAACACGCTACATTTGGACCACTTTCAGCGCCGACCAAATCGATCTCAATTTCGCCAATCCCGAAGTATTGATCCGTATGGTGAATGTCCTGCTCGATTATTTGGCGCGCGGTGCCGATTACGTGCGGCTGGACGCGGTGGGCTATATGTGGAAAACACCTGGCACCAACTGCATCCATCTGGAAAAAACGCATCAACTGGTTAAGCTGTTCCGTGCAATTTCCAATGTGGTCGCGCCAGGCACGGTGATCATCACTGAAACTAACGTGCCGCATAAAGATAACATCAGCTATCTCGGTAACGGCCAAGATGAAGCGCAGATGGTGTATCAATTTTCACTCCCGCCACTGGTGCTGCATGCGATCCATTCTGGCTCAGGTCGTGCGCTGCGTCAGTGGGCTGGCACGCTCGATTTAAGTCATCGCGGTACAACTTTTTTAACTTTCTGGCTTCGCATGATGGGATTGGTTTGAACCCAGCTCGTGGCATTTTGACGGAGATAGAGATCGTAGCGCTGGTGCGCGATCTGGCACTGGAAGGCGCCTTGGTCTCGTATAAAAACAATGCTGATGGCACCACCAGCCCCTATGAAATCAATGTTACCTATCTCGATGCGTTGAATCGTCAGGAAGATAACGACGAAACTCGCCTCAAACGCTTCCTGCTGGCACACGCTATTTTATTGGCATTTCCTGGCGTGCCGGCGATCTACATTCAAAGCATGTTGGGGTCGCGAAATGATTACGACGGCGTGCGGGCAGCAGGTCATAACCGCGCCATCAATCGTCAAAAGTATGATTTGCACGAGATCGAATCGGCGCTGGTGGGTGGCGACTGGTTGCGGCAGCAGGTTTATACCCAACTCAGCCAGCTGATTCAGTTGCGCCGACGCCAACCCGCCTTTCATCCCGATAACGCCATGACGCTGTTCGACAGTGAAAATGCTTTACTGGTGCTGAAACGCCATCTGCCTGATAGCGAAGCGGGTTTACTGTGCGTGTTCAATCTCAGCAGTCGAAAAGTAGAAACGCGTTTGCCAGAGGCACGTACATTGCAGGACGTAATCAGCGGGGAAAAATAGAAGGCACCCAGCCTTTAACGCTGGATGCCTGGCAGTTTATGTGGCTACGAGGTTAATTATTTATAGACGTCAGCAACGGCGCTGAATTTGCCATGTTCACGACCCGCAATCACCAGATAATAGCGACCACCCTTTTCGTCAGCCATTTTAGAGAGTTCTTTTTTGCATCCATCGGCGAAGTGGTTTCTGCCGTAGTGGTTACCGTAGCAATTTTCTCAAGATTCATTTTCTGCACATCTTCTTTGGTTACTTCTTTAGCCGCCAGAGCAGAAAACGAAACGGCACTCATCATCACTGAAGCCAAAACCCATTTCATAACCTTCATTTGTTTACCCTCATTCATTATCCATTGTTGAGATGTAAGCAGCCGCAAAATGCGATAAGGCAATATGGAACGGCATAGTCCAATCCATGACTATTCACATATAAATACTCTTCATATTTCGAACTGCAGGCGCGTTGGCTGTTCTCGCTCACCCGAATCACTGACTTTAGTCAGTGCATCGCGATTCACTTCATTGCCGCCTTCCTGCAATTCGAATTATTTAGGGTATAAGTGCAGCGGCTGTGCTCACGAATGAAGTATTGCCGCTACCTGCGATTTTGCCAGTTTTGTAACACGTTATGTCGGCAAATCTTTGATGAAACACAGGATATGTTGAACGAAAGTGTCGGGATGGGAAATAAAAGGAGCATGGGACGCCTTCTCCATCACGATAGAAGGTGACGCGGGCAGCGCGTCGTCTAGCGGCTGCGCAATACGGCGCGGCACCAGGCCATCCAGCGATCCGTAAAGGCGCAGGAACGGCACATTAATCTCAGGTAATGCGCTGCGCAGATCCACGTGATGCAGAATCTCCAGTCCACCTTCAAGCACCTCTACTGCGGGCATCGGTTGCGACAATACAATCTCTTTGAGCTGACGTGCGTCGGCGCGTGCGCTTTCACTTCCCAGCGTCTGCAGCGCTAAAAATCGTTCAACAGTGCGTTGAAAATTATGACTCAACTGCTGTTGAAAGCTCTGAAGCGTTTCTGGTTTGATGCCTGGCCATTCATCGTTGGCGGTAAAACAAGGTGAGGAGGCAACGGTAATCAACGCACGTAGCCGCTCCGGCGCAGTTAATGCTAGCTGCGTCGCTACTAAGCCGCCTAATGACCAACCCAGCACCACAGCGCGTGGCGGCAGCAACGGCAGCAGCTGTTGCACCATCTCATCCAACGTTAGCGCGGAAAAACCCTGACTGCGGCCATATCCCGGCAGATCCACCAGATGCAGGCGAAATTGTGCACTGAGCCGCGGAACAATGCTTTGCCACACTTCCGCATTCAGTCCCCAGCCGTGCAGCAGCACAAGATCTGCATCCCCTTCTCCGCAGGTGTGCCAGTAAAGCGACGTCATCAGTTACTATCCCAAAATTGATAAGGAGGTCGCTATGCTACCAATGCCCGCCCTTTGTTGGCTATGCGCATTACCGCTGCGTTTTGCCCATCACGGTATTTGCAGTTGCTGCTTACGCGGTTTACCGAAGCTGCCCATGCTTTGCCCGCGCTGTGGATTACCCGCTTCCTCCCTGCGTTCGCCTTGTGGCCGATGCCTGCGTGAGCCGCCCGCGTGGCAAGCCTTGGTGTGCGTTACCGGCTATCACGCGCCGCTGAGTCACTGGATACATCAGCTGAAATTTTCTCGCGTTACCGCACTCAAGGTGATGCTGGCGCGGCTGCTTTTGCTAAGCTGGTTGTATGCATACCGCACACGCTTACTCACGCGGCCCGATTTGCTGCTGTGCGTGCCGCTGCATCATCGACGTGGCTGGCAGCGTGGTTACAATCAAACTGCCCTGTTAGCTCAACCGCTGGCGCGCTGGCTGGGATGTGAATTTAGCCAAGGCTTGCGGCGTCATTATCAAGGCGCATTGCAGCATCAACTCAGCGCAAAGCAGCGCCGCACCAATTTGCGAGGTGCATTCGGTCTTGAAATTGCGGTACGCGGACGCCATATCGCCCTTATCGACGATGTGATCACCACAGGCAGCACGGTAGAAGAAATCAGCCGTTTTTTACTGGCGCAGGGCGCGGCCAGTGTGCAGGTTTGGTGCCTGTGCCGTACCTTGTAGAGCATCCGTGATGGGCGTATTATAACCAACTAAATTAGTCAACTATTGAGCAATCGACATGATCCGAATTACTGATTCTGCCCAAGAGCACTTTTCAAAACTGCTGTCCAAACAAGAAGACGGCACCCAGATTCGCGTATTCGTGATTAACCCGGGTACGCCAACAGCGGAGTGCGGTGTTTCCTACTGCCCGCCAGATGCCGTTGAATCTACTGATACCGAACTCAAGTTCGAAAAACTTTCTGCCTATGTAGACGAGCTGAGCAAACCTTATTTAGAAGATGCCGAAATTGACTTCGTTACCGATAACCTCGGTTCGCAGTTAACGCTGAAAGCGCCAAACGCCAAAATGCGTAAAGTCTCTGACGATGCGCCGATGATTGAGCGCGTTGAATACCTGCTGCAGGCGCAGATCAACCCGCAGCTCGCCGGTCACGGTGGCCAGGTTTCATTGATGGAAATTACTGAAGATGGTTATGCGATTCTGCAATTTGGCGGCGGCTGTAACGGCTGTTCAATGATCGACGTGACGCTGAAAGATGGCATTGAGAAAGAGCTGCTGGCGGCTTTCCCAGAGTTAAAAGGCGTGCGTGATCTGACCGAACACCAGCGTGGCGAACACTCTTATTACTGATCAGATTTAACGATCATTAAGCGCGACAGTTTAGCTGTCGCGCTTTCATTTTCAGTTCGCTTTACGTCGCTGACTCACCGTTTTCAGCAATTTCTGCACCTCTTTATCCGCAAAGATTTCCTCTAACGGCTGCGTCAATTTGCGTCGCCAGTTGGGATATTGCTCAACCGTGCCCGGCACATTGACCGGCGTGGTCATTCCCAACCAATCTTCCGGCTGCAATCCCAGTAATGCACTTTGGGTATCGGCCAAAAATCGATGAATCGCCTGATTAAGCTGCGGCGACATCGCTAATTTATCTGCCTGTTTTGCACTGCGTGCCGGCAGTGATCCCGCTTTATGCAGCGCATTCAGCAGCGCCTGTTTCTGCGCCGTTCGCTGTTCATGCAGCGGCTGCACCGCGTCAGCGGGATACAAACCTATCTTTTCGCCCAACTGCAAATCACCGGCATCCCAAAAACCGCTTAACGTCGGCAGATCGTGGGTGCTGGCGCTGGAGATCGACTGCCGTGGATATTCCTCGGGTGAGCGATACTCCCCGTCGCGCTGTTGTTCAAACCACAGTACCTTCCAGGAGAAAATACCGCTGTTGCGCAGCAGGCTGATAATCTCTTTCGGCACGGTGCCAAGATCTTCTCCAATCACCATGCAGCGCAAGCGCTGGCTTTCCAGCGCTAAAATGCCCAGCAAATCGTCTACGGGATAGGCGACGTAAGCGCCTTTATCCGCGGTTTCTCCAGCGGGCACCCACCAGAGCCGCAGTAGCGACATGACGTGATCAATACGCAGCGCCCCACAATCGCGCATATTAGCGCGCAGCATATCGATAAACGGCTGATAACCCCGCGCTTTCATCACATGCGGATCCATCGGCGGTAATCCCCAATATTGACCCAGCGGCCCCAGCCGATCGGGCGGCGCGCCGATGGAAGCTTTCAGGCGATAGAGCTCCGGGTCGTGCCAGGTTTCCGCGCTGCCTTCCGCCACGCCAACGGCTAAATCCCGGTACAGCCCAACGCTCATGCCCAATGTCTGACTGACTTGCCAGCATTGGGAAAACTGTTGCTGCGCCAAAAATTGCAGCCATTGCCAGAAAGCGATTTCATCTTCATTCTGTTCACACCAATGTTGCACGTCAGGAAGCTGGCTGTTGCGCCACCCTTCTGGCCAGGCCGGCCAGCCCCAATGCTGTGCATTGCCTGCACGACGCTCTGCCTGCACACCTTCGTATACCGCCTGATAACGTAGGCTATCTCCGCCTTCACGCACGAAAGCCGCAAAGGCGCGCTTCTCTTCATTTTCTTCATCACGTGGCTGAAATTCTGTCCACGCATGGCGCAGCGCCGTCAGTTTCAGCGCCATCACCGCCTCGTAATCAACCAAATCATTTTCACGGGCTTCAGCCAGCGCACGCTGTGTTTTGGCGCTTTTCCACCACTTTTGTGCCGCCGCGCTCTGCTGGAAATCCACCACTTGCGACACGTCGATATAGATGATGTTCAGCCAGCGTCGTGAAGAAGGACTGTAAGGGCTGGCGAAGTCGGGACTGGCGGGATAGAGCGCATGCAGTGGATTCAACCCTACAAAGTCGCCGCCGTTTGCAGCAAGCTGTTGCACCAACTG
This sequence comes from Candidatus Pantoea bituminis, assembly GCF_018842675.1. Lineage (NCBI taxonomy): Bacteria > Pseudomonadati > Pseudomonadota > Gammaproteobacteria > Enterobacterales > Erwiniaceae > Pantoea > Candidatus Pantoea bituminis. The sequence continues at coordinate 180,149 of NZ_JAGTWO010000004.1, read as the reverse complement.
CTGTAAATCACCGAAATCGCCGATACCCCAGTTTTTAGCTGAGCGCACGGTATATAACTGCACCAGCGCGCCCCAACGCTTTTCACCGTCACGCAGTGCTGGCGGCAGATAACAACGGCGCGGCGTAACGATAATACGCGTTTGCCATTGCTGCTTGCCCTTGCTAAGTGTCAGCTGGTGATAACCCTGTCCGAGCGGCGAAGGCAGGGTAAAAAGTTCACCGCCAACAAGTGTTCCCTCAAACTTCTTCCCTGCTTCACTGCGCAGCTGCCAGTGATACTCGCCCCGCCCTTGCGGTGTCAGCTGACGTTTGCGACTACCACTGAATACCGCAACCGGCGGTAAGGGCGTTTTTTTGCCTTTATCGGGGTTATCCATCACCGCCAGTAAAGCGCGTTTGGTTTCATCGCTGATCGCTTCGGGTTGACCTTTGGCATTGATATATTCCAGCGAAATTCCAGCAGCACGCGCTGCCTTATCAAGTGCATTTTCTTTCATCGCCGCTCCTTAGCATTTAGCGTGCTTTGAGTGTTGCCATTGATGGATTAGAGCGGCTTCAAAATGTGCTTTTTCGAGATTTTGCAGCGACATATCACTCCCTTCTGAATCCGTTGGAGGTTACGCGAAACCGGCATGCGCACGAGCTGACCACAACGAGCCAGCGAAGAGTTAAGTAAAGACGCGAGTGCAAAAAAAGCGACAGTAATCAAAGAAAAACGCCAGCATTATGCTGGCGCTGAGGGGATTAGCAGAGTTCGAGGTGAACTTCGTGTTGTTCAATCACTTTTAATACGCTGGCAGGTGGCGCTTGGTCAGTGTAGAGATAATCGAGCAGGCTCATATTGCCCAGATTAACCATCGCGTTGCGACCGAATTTAGAGTGATCCACCACCAGCATGACGCAGCGTGAGTTCTCAATGATGGCACGCTTGGTACGGACTTCATGATAATCAAACTCCAGCAGCGAGCCATCCATATCAATGCCGCTGATACCGAGAATGCCGTAATCGAGGCGGAACTGCGAAATGAAGTCCAGCGTGGCTTCACCCATGACCGCACCGTCGCGGGTGCGCACTTCGCCACCCGCAATAATCACCCGGAAATCAGGTTTGCCCATTAACAGCATCGCTACGTTAAGGTTGTTGGTCACAACCCGCAAATCGTTATGGTTGAGTAGCGCATGCGCTACCGCTTCCGGCGTGGTACCGATGTCGATAAACAGCGTAGCGCCGTCCGGGATCTGGCTAGCAACACGCTGAGCAATACGCGCTTTTTCTTCCGACAACATCATTTTACGATCTTGCCAGGCGGTATTTTCAGAGCTGGAAGGCAGCGCCGCGCCACCATGATGGCGTTGAATTTTGTTTTGATCGGCAAGGTCGTTCAAATCGCGACGAATGGTTTGCGGGCTCACTTCGAAGTGATCGACCAGCTCTTCGGTACTGACATAACCCTGGCGCCGAACCAGATCGATAATGGCGTCATGACGTTGCGTCTGCTTCACATTGCTCTCCTGTTTTCGGCCAGTGGCCGCTGTTCTTTTTATTACGCCTGACGGCGCTTTGTTTTGCGCGTATCAACAAAAGCCATGGCTAATCCCACCACTAAACCGGCAACGTGCGCCGCGTTGGCAATGGCCAGACCCAATGCGCCAAACCAGCCAATCACTAGCCAGACAAGGGCGAATCCAATCAAACCTCGTTCGAGGTAAATACCGCTGTCGGGATCGCGTTCGCCGCGTAGCCAGCAATATCCCATCAAGGCGTAAACCACACCCGACAAACCACCAAACCAGATACCGCTGAATTTAGCCTGCATCCAGCCACTAAGCAGGGCGGAAATCAGCAGGATGACAAACAGCTTACCGCTGCCTAGCCGTTTTTCGACGGCGCCGCCGAGATACCACCACCACATCAGGTTGAACAAAATGTGCAGCAGCGAAAAATGCAAAAAGGCGTGGCTGAACCAACGCCACACTTCCAGATATTGATCCGGGCCATCTGGCCAGGCGAGCCAGTACATTACGGTACGGTCGCCAACGATCTGCATCAGAATAAACACCGCAATACAGACCACCATTCCAGTAAGCGTTAGCGGCCCCGCTCGCTCGCGGATATTCGCCCAGAAGTTAGTGCGCTCATAGCGCAAACCGCTGTCGGTTTTGCCGCTGTGCCAACTGGCTGCTCGATACCGTGGATGATTCGGATCGTGCACAAACTGTTGAAGTTCGTTTTCGACCATCGACAGTTTGCTTTCATCATCCAACATGATGACGTAATGGCTTTCGTGCTCAATACGCAGCGTAACGCCGCGCGTTGCCATGTAATCGACGAACGCCTGCGCCATGCGCGGCTGGTTGAATTGGGTAATGCGCATGATACGTAACTCTCCATGTGACGATGTGCTGTTTAAACGCTGCCGTTAGCGACCTGCATCGGGAAAGCAGCACGCCAGGCATCAAAACCGCCATCAATGCTATAAGCCGCCGCAAATCCCTGACTCAACAAATATTGTGCTGCGCTTTTGCTGCTGTTGCCGTGATAACACATCACCAACACCGGTAATGTTTGATCGGCATCCGCAATAAAGGCGTTGAGGTTGCTGTTTGACAGGTGCAAGGCTCCCGCAGCGTGGCCAAGCGCGAAACTTTGTGGATCGCGTATATCCACCAGCAGCGCGCCCTGCTCCAGCTGCGCCTGTGCCTGCTGAACATCAATACATTCGAAGGTTTCCATGGTGTCTCTCATTACTGCGTCACAATTAGCGCTTAGTGTAACCCGAGAATTAGCGCCAATAACCTGACAAACACTGCGGACTTGTATTTTTTTCACGTTCAGAATGTTAGCTATATCACGCAAAAATGTTTTTACCGGGTTAAAAGCTGGCATCAATGTTGGTTTACGATTATTATTATGCTCGAAAACGAACATTAATGAACTATTCCGAACATCGGAGGAGATGACGTGGAAACCAAAGACCTGATCGTGATCGGCGGCGGCATCAACGGTGCCGGCATTGCAGCGGATGCTGCAGGACGCGGACTGTCGGTGCTGATGCTGGAGGCGCGGGATCTGGCTTGCGCGACCTCTTCTGCCAGTTCAAAACTGATTCACGGTGGCCTGCGCTACCTTGAGCACTACGAGTTTCGCTTAGTGAGCGAAGCGCTGGCTGAGCGTGAAGTGCTATTGAAAATGGCGCCACACATTGCGTTTCCAATGCGCTTTCGTCTGCCGCATCGCCCGCACCTGCGTCCAGCATGGATGATTCGTACCGGCCTGTTTATGTACGATCACCTCGGTAAGCGCACCAGCTTACCCAGCAGCAAAAGCCTGCGTTTTGGCGCGGATTCCGCCCTGAAGCCTGAGATCACGCGCGGATTCGAATATTCCGACTGTTGGGTTGATGATGCGCGCATGGTTGTCTTAAATGCGCAGGAAGTGGTGAAGCACGGCGGTGAAGTTAAAACGCGTACTCGTGTGACGCGTGCCTGGCGTGAAGGCGGTTTGTGGATGGTAGAAGCTGAAGATGTCGACAGCGGAAAAACCTTCACCTGGCGCGCTAAAGGATTAGTGAACGCGGCGGGTCCGTGGGTGAAACAGTTCTTTGACGACGGCCTGAAGCTAAAATCGCCTTACGGTATTCGCTTAATCAAAGGCAGCCACATTGTGGTGCCGCGCGTTCATACTGAGAAACAGGCTTATATCCTGCAGAACGAAGATAACCGCATTGTGTTTGTCATTCCGTGGATGGATGAGTTCTCGATTGTCGGCACCACCGACGTCGAATACAAAGGCGATCCGAAAAACGTCAAGATCGATGATAACGAGATCGATTATCTGTTGAAGGTGTACAACGGTCACTTCAAAAACAGCTGGTTGCTGACGATATCGTTTGGACTTATTCCGGTGTGCGTCCGTTATGTGATGATGAATCTGATTCACCGCAGGCCATCACTCGCGACTATACGCTGGACGTGCGTGATGAAAATGGCCAGGCGCCGTTGCTGTCAGTGTTTGGTGGCAAGCTGACCACCTATCGCAAACTGGCGGAGCATGCGCTGGAAAAACTGACCAAGTATTTCCCGAATGCGGGTCCAGCCTGGACCAAAACCTGCGTATTGCCAGGCGGTAACATCGCGGGAACGCGTGAAGATTATGCAGCTAGCCTGCGTCGTCGTTATCCGTTTATCAGTGAAAACATGGCGCGTCATTATTCACGTACCTATGGCAGCAATACTGAAGTTTTGTTAGAAGGCGCGAAAAGCCGGGAAGATTTAGGTGAGAACTTTGGTCATGAGTTCTATGAAGCAGAGCTGCGTTATTTAGTGCAGAACGAATGGGTTCGCGAACTGGATGATGCAATCTGGCGCCGCACCAAGCAAGGCATGTGGCTGACCAAAGAGCAGCAGGCGCGTGTGGCTGAGTGGCTGGCGGCTAAACCGGCGTTGTCGCTGGCTTCATGATAATGTGAGTCGTCCACTCTTCGGTTAGCCGAAGAGTATTCAGACGATAAAAAAACGCAGAGGACGCTTTTTGTCCTCTGCGTTTTGCATTTTACGCTTCTGGATTCTCATCCACGCGGCAAGATTACAACCTTACCGGCGCAATGTGCCAAATCTCATCCGCATATTCCTGAATCGTTCTGTCCGACGAGAAGTAACCCATCCCAGCAATATTTAACGCGGCGCGACGTTGCCATTCATCCGGCTGACGATACAGCGCATCCACTTTGTCCTGCGTATCCACATAGCTACGATAATCGGCCAGGAGTTGATAGTGGTCGCCGAAATTCACTAACGAGTCGAACAGATTACGATAGCGACCCGGATCGGAAGGGCTAAATACACCCGAGGCAATTTGGGTCAGCACCTGATGCAGCTCCGCATCCTCTTCATAATATTTACGCGGGTTATAACCTCCCCGGCGCAACGCTTCGACCTGCGGTGTAGTGTTACCGAAAATAAAGATATTCTCTTCACCAACATGGTCGAGCATTTCAACATTGGCGCCATCCAGCGTCCCAATGGTCAGCGCGCCGTTGAGTGCGAACTTCATGTTACTGGTGCCCGAGGCTTCTGTTCCTGCGGTAGAGATCTGCTCAGAGAGATCGGCGGCGGGAATAATGATCTGCGCCAGACTCACGCTGTAGTTGGGAATAAACACCACTTTCAGCTTGTTCTTTACCTGCGGATCGTTGTTGATCACTTTCGCGACATCGTTGATCAAATGGATAATGTGCTTCGCGACGTAATAGGCCGACGCGGCTTTACCGGCGAAGATATTGACGCGCGGCACCCAATCTCCATCCGGCTCAGCTTTAATTCGGTTGTAACGGGTAATCACGTGCAACACGTTGAGCAACTGACGTTTGTATTCGTGAATACGCTTGATCTGCACATCAAACAGCGCATTAGGATCGAGCACCACATCAAGATTTTTGGCAACCCAATCCGCTAAGCGACGCTTGTTCTGGTATTTGGCATCAGCCACTTTTTTGATAAAGGCCGGGTAATCAATCTGCGCTTTCAACTCATTTAACTGGCTCAGTTCGGTACGCCAGTTACGACCAATCTCGTCATCTAACACGTCAGACAGCGCTGGGTTAGCCAACGCCAGCCAGCGACGCGGCGTCACACCATTGGTTTTATTGCAGAAACGGCCAGGGAACAGACGCGAGAAATCAGCAAACAGCGACTGCACCATCAGGTTAGAGTGCAATTCCGAGACGCCGTTAACCTTATGGCTCACTATCACCGCCAGCCACGCCATACGAATTCGTCGGCCATCTTTTTCATCGATAATGGAGATGCGCGACAGCAATTCCCAGTCATCCGGGTAATAGTCCTGAATGGTTTTCAGGAAGTAATCGTTGATCTCAAAGATGATGCCGAGATGGCGCGGCAGAATTTTGCCGATCATGTCCACTGGCCAGGTTTCCAGCGCTTCCGTCATCAACGTATGGTTGGTGTAGGAGAAGACCTGACAAATCACTTCAAACGCATTGTCCCACGTGAACTTGTGCTCATCAATTAACAGGCGCATCAGTTCAGGAATCGCTAACACGGGATGCGTGTCATTGAGGTGAATGGCGATTTTATCCGCGAGATTGTCCCACGTTTGATGCATGCGCCAGTGACGATTAAGAATATCCTGCACCGTTGCCGACACCAGGAAATACTCCTGACGTAAACGCAGCTCACGCCCAGAATAGGTTGAATCATCGGGATAGAGCACGCGCGAGACGTTTTCTGAATGGTTCTTATCTTCAACTGCCGCAAAGTAATCGCCCTGATTGAACTTACCCAGGTTGATTTCATTACTGGCCTGCGCTCCCCACAATCGCAGCGTGTTGGTCGCGTCGGTGTCAAAACCAGGAATGATTTGATCGTAAGCCATCGCCAGGATCTCTTCCGTTTCCAGCCAGCGCACCTTGGTGCCCTCATGCTGAATACGTCCACCGAAACGCACTTTGTATCGGGTGTTGAAACGTTGAAATTCCCACGGATTACCATATTCCAGCCAGTAATCGGGCGACTCTTTCTGCTCGCCATCCACAATGTTCTGTTTGAACATGCCGTAATCGTAGCGAATGCCATAACCGCGGCCTGGCATGCCCAAAGTGGCGAGAGAATCGAGGAAGCAAGCGGCCAAACGGCCTAACCCGCCATTACCTAAGCCCGGATCGTTCTCCTCTTCCATGAGTTCAGCCAGATCGAGACCCATTTCGTCTAATGCTTGGTTAAGATCGTCATAAATGCCCATCGACAACAGCGCATTCCCCAACGTGCGGCCCATCAGAAACTCCATCGACAGGTAATAAACCTGGCGCACATCCTGCGATAGCTGAGCACGGCTGGAACGCAGCCAGCGTTCAACCATGCGATCGCGTACCGCCAGCAGCGCGGCGTTGAGCCACTCATGCTTATTGGCAATGGAAGGATCTTTACCAATGGTGAACATCAGCTTATAGGCAATCGAGTGCTTTAAAGCATCAACCGTCAACGTCGGTGAGGCGTAAGTGAAAGGTGCATTCATATCCAGTATCCCATCCGTTACAACAAACGTTGGTAAAGGTCGCGGTAGGCTTGCGCTGCCACCTGCCAGCTAAAATCCATTCCCATCGCCTGACGCTGGACATAACGCCAGAGCGAGGGACGGGACCACAGTACAAAAGCGCGTCTAATCGCCCGTAAAAGTGACCAGGCGTTACTGTCTTCAAAACTAAAACCGCTGGCGATGCCGTCTGCCAGATTTTCCAGAGAACTGTCGTTAACCGTATCCGCCAAACCACCGGTTCTTCTTACCAGCGGCAAGGTGCCATATTTCAATCCATAAAGTTGCGTAAGTCCGCAGGGTTCGAAACGGCTTGGCACCATGATGACGTCTGCACCGCCAACAATGCGGTGGGAGAAGGCTTCGTGATAACCAATTTGTACCCCTACGCTGCCAGGATGCTCCGCTGCCGCCGCTAAAAAGCCCTGCTGCAATTCCGCATCGCCCTGACCAAGCAGCACCAGCTGTCCACCCTGCGCCAGCAGGCCGGGCAACGCTTCGAGCACTAAATCCAGCCCTTTCTGCCGCGTCAGGCGGCTGATGACGGCAAACACCGGGGCTTTTTCATCCACTTTCAACCCCATCGCGACCTGCAACTGGCGCTTGTTTTCCGCTTTGGCTTCCAGCGTGTCGCGGTTGTAGCGGGCACTGAGCAGCAGATCGTGCGCCGGATCCCAAATGGAGGGATCCACGCCATTTAAGATGCCACTCAACCGCCCTTCGAGCATACGCTGCGCCAGCAAGGTTTCCATGCCGTAACCAAACTCTGCCGAGGTAATCTCATGCGCATAAGTTGGACTCACTGCCGTAATATGATCGGCATAAAACAGCCCAGCTTTAAGAAAAGAAATTTGGCCAAAAAATTCAAGGCCGTGCATGTTGAAAAACGACTGCGGCAGCTGAATCTCAGCCATGTGATGCGCAGAGAACAAGCCTTGATACGCCAGGTTGTGCACCGTAAACACCGATTTTGCCGGACGCCCGCGCGCTTCCATGTAGGCGCAGGTGAGTCCCGCATGCCAGTCGTGCGCATGCACAATGTCAGGACGCCAGTAAGGATCAAGCCCACACGCCAGCTCGCACCCCATCCAACCCAGTAGCGCAAAACGCATATAGTTATCAACATAGGCGAACTGCGATTCGTCGTGATACGGACTTCCCGGTCGGTTATAAAGTCCGGGCGCATCGATTAAATAAATACCCACACCATCGAACTGTCCAAAAAGTAAGCTTACAGGACCCGCAAAGGTCTGTAGCTCGGCAACGACTTGTGTATCAGGAATGCCTTTACGCAATGCAGGAAACGCGGGAAGCAGCACCCGCGTATCCGTTCCACCTGCAATTTGTGCTTGAGGTAATGCCCCGACTACATCAGCCAACCCGCCAGTTTTTAGCAGCGGAAAAAGTTCTGAACAGACATGTAAAACCTGCATCCTCGACCTCATTAAGTTATCAGACACGATCCGCGTGCCGATTGCGTGTGCCGCTTATCGCTTACTGCCCCGCAGTAGCCAATTTGGCCAACATGGCGCGGGTAACCAGTACGATGCCCTCTTCCGAACGGTGAAACCGGCGGCTGTCTTCATCTGGATTTTCACCAATCACCATCCCTTCTGGCAGCACGCAGGCGCGGTCAATCACACAGCGGCGCAGACGACAGGATCGGCTCACTACCACATCAGGCAGCAGCACGGTGGAATCGATATTGCAAAAAGAATTAACGCGCACGCGTGGGAAAAGCACGGAGTTCACCACCACTGAGCCGGAGATAATGCAGCCGCCGGAGACCAACGAATTCATGGTCATGCCGTGGCTACCGGATCGATCCTGCACAAACTTGGCAGGCGGCAGCGGTTCCATATGCGTGCGTATTGGCCAGGTAGAGTCATACATATCCAACTCAGGTGTTACCGAAGCCAGGTCGAGGTTGGCACGCCAGTAAGCTTCCAGCGTCCCCACATCGCGCCAATAAGGCGGCGCGTTGTCATCGTTTTGCACACAGGAGAGCACAAACGAATGGGCATAACCTTCGCCGCTCGCCACGATTTTTGGCAAAATATCCTTACCAAAATCGTGATTCGAATTAGGTTCCTGTAAGTCTTCTTCTAGCAGTTGATAAAGATAATCTGCGTTAAAAACGTAGACACCCATGCTGGCCAGTGCCTTGGTGTCATCACCCGGCATGGTCGGCGGTTTTGGCGGTTTCTCAACAAAATCCACCACCATATTCTCTTCATCTACCGCCATCACGCCGAATGCCGTCGCTTCATGCACCGGCACCGGTAAACAGGCGATGGTGCATTTCGCCTCTTTGCCCACGTGATCCAACAGCATGCGTGAGTAATCCATTTTATAAATATGGTCCCCGGCAAGAATCACGATGTATTGCGCCTGATAGCGACGAATGACGTCAAGATTTTGGGTCACAGCATCGGCGGTGCCGCGATACCATTGGTCGGTGGCTAAACGCTGCTGCGCTGGCAGCAAATCCACAAACTCATTCATCTCTTCGTTGAAGATCGACCAGCCACGCTGAATATGCTGGGTTAGCGTATGCGACTGGTATTGAGTGATAACGCCAATGCGGCGGATGCCGGAGTTGACGCAGTTGGAAAGCGCAAAGTCGATGATGCGAAACTTGCCACCGAAATGCACTGCGGGTTTGGCACGTTTTGCCGTCAGATCGACCAGGCGCGTACCGCGTCCTCCCGCGAGGATCAGGGCCACCGTTTGTGAAGGGAGTTGGCGGGCCAACATCAGGTGTTCTGTTCTATCTAATTTAACCATGTCTGACTCCTTATGATTGCTTTTGGAACACGCACACACCGTGTGCGGGACCATGCCAGACAGTTAACAAAATGGGGTTATCGTCCCCGGCGAAAGGAGGAAGGGCACGCCATTCTCCGTCTGGTAAGGCGATATCACTCACCGATTCCGTGGCGTTTATTGTTATTAACCAGCGGCCGGAGAGCAGGATCTGCAATCTATGCGCCCCCTGCGTCCATTCTTCGTGCTGCAGTGGTTTGCCGCTGGCATTGAGCCACTGCACATTGTCGTCACCCGGCTGCCACCAGCGATCCTTGGTCAGCGCGGGAATGCGCTGGCGCAGATGGATCAATGCAGCGGTGAAATCGACCAAGCCGTTATCGCCTTCCTGCCAGTCAAGCCAACTGAGCGCGTTGTCCTGACAATAAGCGTTGTTGTTTCCGTGTTGGCTGTTGCCACGCTCATCGCCAGCCAACAGCATAGGTGTGCCTTGCGACAGCAGCAGCGTGGTGAGTAAGCCATGCACGCTGAGGCGTCGGCGCTCAATGACATCGAAGCTAACGCTAAGCCCTTCTTTGCCGTGATTGTTACTAAAGTTACTGCCATGACCGTCGCGGTTGTCTTCGCCGTTGGCTTCGTTATGTTTATTGTTGAAGCTCACCAGATCGCACAGCGTAAAACCGTCATGGGCGGTAATGAGATTAATCGTGGCATGAGGTTGCCTTGCCTCACGCTGATAAAGATCGCTGGAAGCCGCAAAGCGCCGGACAAAATCACTGTTGCTCATTTCGCCGCGTAGCCAATAGCGGCGCGCAGTATCACGAAACTGATCGTTCCATTCAGCAAAGGGCTGCGGATAGTTACCCACCTGATAACCGTGGGGACCGATATCCCAAGGCTCGGCAATCAATTTGCACGTCGACAGCAGCGGGCAAGCGCGTATCGCCTCGAATAGCGGCGCATCGCGCTGGTAATCGGGTGTGCGGCCCATTACCGTAGCGAGGTCAAAACGGAAACCATCAACGTGGCAAACGCGTACCCAATAGCGCAGCGCTTCCAGCGTCCATTCCATTACCCGCGGATGATTAAGGTTGACTGTGTTGCCACAGCCGGTCCAGTTTTCGTAATCGCCCTGCTCGTTGAGCCAGTAATAGCTGGCATTGTCGATACCACGCATCGAGATCGTTGGGCCCGCCTCGTGCAGTTCTGCGGTGTGGTTAAACACCACGTCCAGCAGCACTTCAATACCTGCGGCGTGCAGATTTTTCACCGCCTGTTGGAACTCCTGCAAAGGCGTTACACCATCCTGCCCAGCGGCGTAACGTGGGTCGACAGCCCAAAGTGCAAACGGGTTGTAGCCCCAATAATTGCTTAATCCAAGCCGCAGCAAACGCGGCTCGCTGGCAAAGTGGGCAATCGGCAGCAGTTCGATGGCGGAGATGCCAAGGTGGCTGAGATAATCCACCATAACAGGATGGCCTAGCGCCGCGTAAGTCCCGCGCAGCGTTTCCGGAATATCCGGGTGCTGGAGGGTTAACCCACGCACGTGAGCTTCATAAATAACCGTTTTTCCCCACGGCGTGCGCGGTGCAATATCATCTTCCCAGTCAAAATCTTCCGCCACCACCAGCGACTTAGGCGCTATCGCCGCGTTATCCAAGGGATCGGGTTCAACTTCACCACTTTGAAAACGCGGATCATCCGGTACATCGCCCACCACCTCGCGGGCACAAGGATCCACCAACAGCTTGGCCGGATTAAAGCGATGCCCTTTTTGCGGTGCCCAAGGGCCATGAACGCGATAGCCATAGCGCTGGCCTGGTTTAAGCGCAGGAAAATAGCCGTGCCAGATATCTTCAGTGCGGCCCGGCAAGTCAAAACGGTGTTCAACGCCATGATCATCAAACAGACAAAGTTCGACGCGTTCGGCATGCTGTGAAAACAGGGTAAAATTAACCCCTTTACCATCGTAAACAGCACCTAACGGTTCAGGCTGACCGGGTTTTAATGTCATTCGGCCTCCCGCACCAGCCACACAGTAGCAAGCGGTGGCAGACTCAGACTCAGCGATTGTGGTCGTCCATGGCTTTCAATCTGATCGGTATGCACTAAATGGTTACGTACATCGCTGCCATGATATTCGTGCTGGTCGGTGTTAAGCACCTCGCGCCAGTTGCCCGCTTGATTCACACCAAAACGGTAACCGGGACGCGTAACTGGCGTGAAGTTACTGGCAACAATCATCTCGTTGCCTTCACGATCGCGGCGGATAAACACAAATACCGAATTTTCAGCGTCATCAACCACTAGCCACTCAAAGCCTGCCGGATCGTAGTCAAGCTGATAGAGCTGCGTGTAGTGGCGATAAGTGAAGTTAAGGTCGCGCACCAGGCGATGTACGCCGTGGTGCCAGTTGTCTTCGCCTTCCAGCAGATGCCAGTCGAGGCTGGTATCGTGATTCCACTCTCTGCCTTGGGCAAATTCATTGCCCATGAACTGCAGCTTTTTACCGGGAAACGCCCACATCCAGCCGTAATAAGCCCGCAGATTGGCAAATTTTTGCCATGCATCGCCCGGCATGCGATCCAGAATAGAGCGCTTGCCATGTACCACTTCATCGTGCGACAGCGGCAACACAAAGTTTTCGGTGTAGTTGTACATCATGCCGAAACTCATCAGATTGTGATGAAAACGGCGATGCACCGGATCGAGTTTCATGTAGTCCAGCGTGTCGTGCATCCAACCGAGATTCCATTTGAACCAGAAGCCCAATCCGCCGCTTTCCGGTGGACGCGAAACGCCAGGGAAATCGGTGGACTCTTCCGCCATGGTGATCGTGCCTTCTGCCGCATGGCCCAAAGTACGGTTGGTGTAACGTAAGAAGGTAATGGCTTCGAGGTTTTCACGGCCGCCGAAATGATTGGGAACCCATTCACCTTCAGCGCGGCTGTAGTCGCGGTAAATCATTGATGCCACCGCATCTACACGCAATCCATCAATGCCAAACCGCTCCAGCCAGTACAGCGCGTTGCCAGAGAGGTAATTACTGACTTCTCGGCGACCGAAGTTATAAATCAGCGTGTTCCAGTCCTGATGATAGCCTTCACGCGGATCGCTGTGCTCGTAGAGTTCGGTGCCGTCAAATTTCGCTAAACCAAAATCATCGCTAGGGAAATGGCCCGGCACCCAATCCAGCAGCACGTTCAAGCCCGCCTCATGAGCGCTGGCGATGAAGTCACGGAATTCATCGCGCGCACCAAAGCGACGCGTGGGTGCGTACATACCCAGCGGCTGATAACCCCAACTTCCATCAAACGGATGTTCGTTAATCGGCAGCAATTCAAGGTGAGTAAAACCCATCTCTTTGACGTAAGGAATCAGCTGCTCAGAGAGCTCTTTGTAACTCAGCCAGAAATTGTTGTCGGTGTGACGACGCCAGGAGCCCAGATGCACTTCATAGATTGAGATAGGCTGGTCGAAAGCATTGGCGGCTTTGCGCTCGGCACTCATCTCCACTTTGTTGGGCAGGCCACAAATCATTGACGCGGTTTCTGGACGCATCTGCGCTTCAAAGGCAAAGGGATCAGCTTTGATGCGCAGCTTGTCGTTGGCATCGATGATTTCAAATTTGTAGAGCTGACCGTTAAACGCGCCGGGGACAAACAGTTCCCAGATGCCCATCTCCTGACGCAGGCGCATCGGGTGACGACGTCCATCCCAGAAGTTGAAATCGCCTACCACCGAAACGCGGCGTGCATTCGGCGCCCAGACGCAAAAGCGCGTACCGTTAACGCCATCTATCACCGCGCCGTGTGCGCCTAAGGTTTCATAAGGACGTAAATGCGTCCCTTCCGCCAGCAACCACGCATCCATCTCTTCCAGCAGCGGGCCAAAGCGATAAGCATCATCCAGTAAATTTTGCTGGCCGTGCCAGTTTACCGCCAGCTGATAGCGAAACGGCTTTTTACGACGCGGAATCACGCCGCTAAAAAAGCCACGCGAATCGACACATTTCAGTTGGGCCAGTTTGCGCCCGGTGTTGGTTTCAATAACCCAGACTTCCGAGGCTTCGGGTAGCAAGGCTCGCACTTCAAGTCCTTGCTCAGTCTGGTGCATCCCTAATAACGAAAAGGGATCGGCGTAATTACCCGCAAACAGGGCATTGATCGCCTGGCGATCGGGAAGCTCTGACATGACTTTCTTCCTGTGATATTTGGCAGGCGAAATGGATGCGACTTGTCTCGCGCAACAGATGCACTGCTCTTCATTGAGCCATGAGTACAACGGCAAGGGAGATAAGCCAGTCCGTGGGAAAGAGTCTTTGCCGTGTACAACAACCATTCAGTTCAAAAATCAAAACAGTTTACTAGCGGCACATCATTGTTAAATCATAGCTTGGCGAGAGAAGTTGCCAGGGAAGAAACCAAAAAAATTATTAACTAACAGACAAAAAGGGGAAGCGGATCACTTCCGGGAGGCAAGCTAATTGACTTATTACAGGATAAAAAGAGAAAAGGCCGAAGTTTTTCGGCCTTTGAAAGAGGTTTTCAGAATTAGTCGACCAGCAGGCGCAGCATACGACGCAGCGGCTCAGCAGCGCCCCACAACAGTTGATCGCCAACCGTAAAGGCGGAAAGGTATTCCGGCCCCATATTGAGCTTGCGCAAGCGACCCACTGGCGTAGTCAGCGTGCCGGTGACAGCGGCAGGCGTGAGTTCACGCATCGTTAATTCACGATCGTTTGGCACGACTTTTACCCATTCATTGTGCGAAGCCAGCAGTTGTTCAATGTCGGCCAGCGGCAGGTCTTTTTTCAGCTTCAGGGTAAATGCCTGACTGTGGCAGCGCAGCGCGCCTACGCGCACGCACAAGCCATCGACTGGAATAGTGTGCTGCGTACCCAGAATCTTGTTGGTTTCGGCCTGGCCTTTCCACTCTTCGCGGCTCTGACCATTGTCCAACTGCTTGTCGATCCATGGAATCAGGCTGCCCGCCAGCGGCACGCCGAAGTTATCGGTTGGCAGCGTGCCGGAGCGAGTGAAGTCAGTCACGCTGCGTTCGATATCAAGAATCGCTGAGGCGGGATTCTGCAGCGATTTCGCTACGTGATCGTGCAACATGCCCATTTGTGTCAGCAGTTCGCGCATGTGACGCGCACCGCCACCTGATGCAGCTTGATATGTCGCCACCGAGGCCCACTCAACCAGATTTTGCGTAAACAGACCGCCGAGCGACATTAGCATCAGGCTTACGGTACAGTTCCCGCCGACAAAGGTATTGAGACCACTGTCAATGCCCTGACGAATAACCTGTTGGTTTACCGGATCGAGGATGATGATGGCATCCTCTTTCATACGCAGCGTGGACGCCGCATCAATCCAGTAACCTTTCCAGCCGCTGGCGCGCAGCTTAGGATAAACTTCACTGGTATAGTCGCCGCCCTGGCAGGTAATAATGATATCCAGCGCCTTTAGTGCATCGATATCAAACGCATCCTGCAGCGTGCCATGGTGTTTACCGCCAAACTCTGGCGCCGCCTGACCATGCTGCGAGGTAGAGAAGAAGACCGGATTGATGACATCAAAATCGCGTTCTTCGATCATGCGGGACATCAGCACAGAGCCGACCATACCGCGCCAACCAACTAAACCTACATTCTTCATGTTGTGTCCGTCTCAGGCGGTGTTAACGACCTGACTTTTATCGATGGGAAGAGCGGAATGCCACTTTCACTCCACTCTGCGTAATAATGAGAATTACCGTTACTCTACAGACTTCGCGTTGCAGGAAGGCGGCAAGCTGATTCAGCCCCAAGCGCTTACTCTGGTAAGTAACTGGGGTGAAGTCGTGCAGCCAACGCACCGGCGGCGTGAAGTCTGTGGGGTATATGACGACCAACTCTACAAAATGCAGCACATCTGGCAAGTGAATTAATTCGATGGCGCTAACTTTTTCAGCAGCGCACCTAATAACAGTAATTTATCGACAATAAGATGATGTAAAACGAATGACTGAAATGATCTCTGCGACAATATTATTGTTGCTAATTATGGATCCGCTGGGCAATTTACCGATTTTTATGTCGGTTTTGAAGCATCTGGAACCCAAGCGGCGGCGTATTGTGTTGATCCGCGAAATGCTGATCGCCCTGGCAATTATGTTGCTGTTTCTGTTTGCGGGTGAACGCATCCTGGCGTTTTTGAATCTGCGTACGGAAACCGTTTCAATTTCGGGTGGCGTGATCCTGTTCCTGATCGCAATAAAAATGATTTTCCCTTCTCCTGAAAGCAGCAGTACCGGTTTGTCTGCGGGAGAAGAACCTTTTCTGGTACCGCTGGCGATTCCGCTGGTTGCAGGCCCTTCATTGCTGGCAACCTTGATGCTGTTATCGCATCAATATCCCCATCAAATGTCGTATCTGGTAGGCGCGCTGCTGATCGCCTGGGGCGCTACGGTGGTAATTCTGCTGCTGTCAGGCCTGTTTCTGCGGTTACTGGGTGATAAAGGCGTAAATGCGCTGGAACGTCTGATGGGATTAATTCTGATCATGCTGGCAACGCAGATGTTTTTGGATGGGATTCGGGTTTATTTAAAGTTGTAGTTTGGGTAGGTTTTGCTTACTGCGCGTTATTGGCCTCTGCGCGCTGTCCCCCACCTCAGTCCTCCCCCATAAATGGGGGAGGAAGATGCTGCTTTATGTTAGTGATGAGACGGCATGTGGCAGCGTCTCCTTCCCCGCGATGCGGGGAAGGCCGAGATGGGGGACAAACGACCTCGCACTTGAGAGGACAAACGACGCCTCACCAAAAAATTAAGACAACAACGTAAACGCGATCATACCGACAATGGCACCGACCGTGCCGAGGATGGTTTCCATCAACGTCCACGTTTTCAATGTTTCCGCTTCGCTGGCACCGGTAAAGCGCCCGAACAGCCAGAAACCCGCATCATTCACGTGGCTGATAATGATCGACCCGCCGCCAATACAAATCGACAACGCAGCCAGCTGCGCGCCACTGTAATGCAGCGGCTCAATCACCGGCATGATCAACCCCACCGTGGTTAAGCACGCGACGGTCGCCGAACCTTGAATCACACGTACCGCGCCAGAGAGAATAAAACAGGCCAGCGCGATCGGCAGACCAGCTCCGGTCAGCGCATTGCCCAACACCGGGCCCACGCCAGAATCGACCAGTACCTGCTTAAATACACCGCCCGCACCAATCACCAGCAGAATAATCCCCGCCGGTTGCAGCGCACTGCCGCATACCTGCATCACCTTCTCTTTGTCCATGCCCTGACGATAAGCCAGACCATAAATCGCCACCAGGCAAGCCAGTAAAATCGCAATAAACGGATGGCCAATAAACTCCAGCCATTGATACAGCGAAGTGCCTTCGGTGGTAAAGCGCGCGCCAATGGTTTTCAGGCCAACCAACACCAGCGGAAACAAAATCAGCGACAGGCTAAAACCAAAGGATGGTAGCTTGTTTTCATCAACATCAGGTTGATGATCTTCCGGCGGCGAACTGAAGGTTACGTGATTACCGATGAAGTTGCCGAACAGCGGACCAGCAATCAACATGCCCGGAATGGCGGCGCACAGGCCCAGCAAAATCATCCAGCCGAAATCGGCGTGCATCTGTGAAGCCAGCAACATTGGTGCAGGTCCCGGCAGTAGAAAAGCTGCCGCCGCCGCAACGCCCGCAAACAGCGGGATCACCAGTTTCACCAGATTACCTTGAGTGCGACGTGCCACCGCGAAAGCGATGCTGATCAGCAACACCACCGCGACTTCAAAAACAGCGGCAGCGCACAGATCAATCCTGCGATACCCATCGCGTAGTGCGCACGGCTTTCGCCAAAAGCTTTCAACATGCGAATGGCGATTTGGTCAACTGCGCCAGTTTCATGCAAAATTTTGCCGAACATTGCGCCCAACGCCACGACAATAGCCAAAAAACCGAGCGTACCGCCCATCCCTTTCTGCATGGTTTCAGCGATTTGATCCAGCGGCATGCCGGAAAACAAACCCGCCCCCACAGAGACAATCATCAAAGCAACAAAAGCATGCATGCGGGCTTTCATCACCAAAAACAGCAGCAGCAGGACTGAGCCTGCTGCCGTCAAAACGAGTGTTGCGGTATTCATTGCCTAGCCTTGATTGATTGCTTCCTTGATGGTCGCAACCGTAGCCGCTACAACCTCGTCGAGTGAATGATCAATATTCACTGATAGTACGTCCGGCTCGTCACTGCCCGGCTCTTCCAGCGTGGCGAACTGCGTCACCAGCATTTGCGGCTTGAAGAAGTGGCCTTTGCGCGCTTTCAGGCGTGACTCGATGGTGTCGAAATCCCCTTTCAGGTAGACAAAACTCAGGTTGGCATTGCCCTGACGCAGGATGTCACGGTAACGCTTTTTCAGCGCGGAGCAGACAATAATGGAGATCTCTTGGGTGCGCTGCATCGCAAACGCTGCATCATTAAGGGCTTGTAGCCACGGCTGGCGATCGTTGTCATCCAGCGGATGACCCTCTGCCATTTTCATGATGTTGGCACGCGGATGGAGAAAATCACCGTCGAGAAAGGCGGTATTCAGTTGATGCGAAACCTGGTTGGCGACGGCAGATTTGCCGCTGCCTGAAACGCCCATCAGGATAAAGACGTGATGCGACGGGGAGTGCGTTGTCATTTTTCTTCTCCGGCAGGTGGAATTGCCAATGTTACCGATAACAATGTCATTTCTCATTGTCTTGACCGCTTAACAGCCTGGCAACCCTTTTACCCGGAAAAGCACAAAAGTGTGAACTGACTCAAAGATTCGACAGAATCAGATGCTGCCGCCTTCCGCTATTTCAAAACCCACATCCAGCGGCTGGCTTACACTGTGATCGCCCGCAATACGCGCCAGTAACAGCGCGGCAGCTTCACGTCCCATACGGTCGCGTGGCGTCAGCACTGTCGCTAAAGGCGGCGTCACCACTAGCGCAATATCATGTCCGTGGAATCCAGCAATCGCCATTTGCGTCGGCACGTGTAATCCCTGACGCTGGCACTCAAACATCGCACCAACCGCCAGGTCATCATTGGTACAAAACAGGCTGTCTGTTTCAGGGTAAAGACGTTGCGCTTCACATAACAACTCACCACCGGCACTGAACGAAGAGGCATCTTCCATCATCACGCTGTGCGGCGTGAGCCCCGCTTCCTGCATCGCTTTTTCGTAGCCACGCTGCTTTTGCAACGTACGTTCATCAAGGCGAGCACCTAAATAGACGGTGTGTCGATGGCCTTTATTCAGGATAGCCTGTGTCATCTGACGTGCCGCTTCGACATTGTCAAAACCCACCGCCATATCCAAACAAGGCGTAACGCTGTCCATTACTTCTATGACCGGGATCCCCGCCACTTCAAGCATGCGCAGCGTGCCCGGCGTATGGCTGCGTTCCGTCAGGATCACCCCATCAATATTCCAGCCCAACAGCGATCGTAGCTGCAACTCCTCTTTTGCGGGTTATAGCCAAAGTGCGCCACCAGCGTCTGGTAGCCCGCTTCATCGGTAACGGCTTCGATGCCACGCAGTACATCGGCAAATACCTGATTGGTCAGCGAAGGCAGCAGCACGCCGATGGCGCGACTGGTGGCGTTAGAAAGCATATCGGGGGCGCGATTGGGGATATAACCGAGCTCATCCAGCGCCACGGCGATCTTCTCGCCCAGCGCAGCGGAGACCTGCTGGGGATTGCGCAGGTAGCGGCTGACGGTCATTTTAGTAATGCCGACGCGATCGGCAACGTCCTGTAATACCGGTCTTTTTTCTTCATCGTAAGCGCCTGGAGTCAGCTGAAAGCTAATTTACGATGAGTCTAACATTAAATTGTCATGGAATTGCCAACGGGGCACGACGATGCGCGCCCCTTAACGTTTTAGACTGGCGGCAGATCAAACAGCAGCACTTCGGCAGCGCTGTCCGCTTCAATTGTCAGTGTATTTTCATCCCAAATAGCAAACGCATCGCTGGTTCCAGCGGGCTGACCATTGACCTTTACATCGCCCTTCACCACTTGGATCCAGACGCGGCGACCCGCTTCAATCTCCACGCTGTCGCTATCCCCGGCGGCAAACAGCCAACGCGATAGCGTCATATCCTGATAAACCTTCAACGAGCCGTCACGCGCATCCGGTGTCAGGACAAATTGGCGACCTTTTATATCCGGGAACCGGCGCTGATCGTAGCGCGGTTCAATGCCGGTGCGCTCAGGGATAATCCAGATCTGATACAGGTGCAGCGCATCCGTTTTGCTGGCGTTGTATTCCGAATGACGCACACCGGTACCGGCGCTCATGATCTGGAATTCACCAGTGGGAATCTGCTCTTTATTGCCCATGCTGTCTTGGTGCTCAACGGTGCCGGACAACACATAAGTCAGAATTTCCATGTCTCTGTGCGGATGAGTGCCAAAACCCTGCCCTCCATCGATCACATCTTCGTTGATCACGCGCAGCGCCGAGAAGCCCATAAAGTTGGCATCGTAATAGTCGGCAAAGGAGAAAGTGTGCCAGCTATCCAGCCAACCGTGATTGGCATGGCCGCGTTCTTCAGCTTTACGTAAATAGATCATGTTCAAATCTCCTCAATGTTTTATGTAGTCTGTGCCTGAGGGGAAAAGATTGATAGCTGAAAAACTTCATTCCTCTGTTCAAAAAAAATGATGAAGATGGCGTCCCGTAGACGCGCTTTTTGTACGATACCGTCATTGGGGCTGGCGGGTGGGAACGAAGGTCAGAAACCGCTTATACGCAGTAAAAAAAGCCAGCACCCGGGCTGGCTAAATAATACTGGAAGCAATGTGAGCAATGTCGTGCTTTCTAAGGACGTCGTTGGAGTCCCGAGAACGCATGGCAATAATAATCATTATCATTCGCGTCTGTAAAGTGTTTTTGAGAATAATTTTCATTTAATTAATTCAAAAAACCCTTGATGTTAAAAGGGATTATTCGAATCCAAACGAAAACCTTTCTGTTATTCCCCATAAAAAAGGCACCTAACCGGTGCCTTAAAGACTTAATAACCTGCGCTGAGATCGTCCACGCTGCGCGGATCGGATGCGCCATATAATGTGCCATCTGGCCCAATCATAATGCTCTGGGTGCTGCCCATAGCGGGCAGAACTTTTACGTGCTGACCTTTATTCTCCAGCAGGCGCAGCGTATCCGGGCTAAAGCCTTTTTCAACGCGTAGCTGATCCGGCAACCATTGATGATGGAAGCGCGGCGCGTTAGTCGCTTCTGCCACATTCATGCCAAAATCGATACTGTTAACCACCATTTGCAGCACAGTTGTGATGATTCGACTACCGCCTGGACTACCAGTAACCAGCCAGGTTTTACCCTCTTTCGCCACAATGGTCGGAGACATCGACGAGAGCGGACGTTTTGCCGGTTGTACAGCATTCGCTTCTCCGCCAACCAATCCGTAAACGTTTGGCGTACCGGGTTTGGCAGAGAAATCATCCATTTCGTTGTTCATCAGGATGCCGCTGTTGCCCGCCACGATGCCGCTGCCGAAATAGGTGTTGAGCGTGTAGGTTACTGCGACCGCGTTGCCGTTCTTGTCCACCACCGAGAAATGGGTGGTCTGATTGCTTTCATAAGGCGCGAGTTTGCCGGGTTTGATCTCACTGGAAGGACGCGCTTTTGCCACATCAATCTGCTGCGCCAGCGACTTCGCATAGGCTTTGCTGGTCAATGCCTGCCAAGGAACTCTGACGAAATCTGGGTCGCCAAGATATTCAGAGCGGTCAGCGTAAGCGTATTTCTCCGCTTCAGCCATTACCTGCATCGCATCGGCGCTGCCAAAGCCCATCTTCGCTAAATCAAAGTTTTCCAAAATATTGAGGATTTGAACGATGTGAATGCCACCGGAAGAAGGAGGCGGCATCGAAAAGACCTCATAACCGCGATAGGTGCCACTAACGGGCTTGCGCTCAACCGCGCGGTAAGCCGCTAAATCCGCTTTGTTGATCAGACCACCGTGCTGCGCCATTTCTCCGGCGATTTCGTCGGCAATATTGCCTTTGTAAAATGCATCCGGTCCCTGCTGCGCAATTAACGTTAAGCTACGCGCCAGATTCTTCTGCACCAGACGATCGCCCTTCTGCCACGGCGTACCGTCCGGCTTGTAGAAAATAGCTTTGCTGTTGGCGTGGGTGATCAAGACTTCTTTGCCGTAGGTTTTCAGATCATCAGCCAGCGCATCGTTAACCACAATGCCGTCGCGCGCCAGTTTAATGGCCGGTGCCAGCAAGGTGCTCAGTGGCAATGTGCCATATTTTTGCGCAGCTAAGGCAAAACCGGCCACGGTGCCTGGCGTACCAGACGCGAGATGAGAAGTCAGTGAAAGCTTGCTATCAGCGTTGCCTTGCTTGTCGAGGAACATATCGCGTGAAGCGTGGCCCGGCGCCATTTCACGAAAATCGATGGCAGTGGTGCGGCCTGATGCAGTGCGCAGCAGCATAAAACCTCCGCCCCCAGGTTACCCGCCTGCGGATGCGTCACGGCTAAGGCGAATCCCACGGCAACGGCCGCATCAACGGCATTGCCGCCCTGACGCAGAATATCAACGCCGACGTTTGTCGCCATCGCATCTACTGAGGCCACCATGCCGTGCTGCGCTTTTACCGGGTGAAAGGTGTCACTGTCGACGCCATACGAAACCGGTGGCGTCGAACCAGGGGCTGCGCTGGCCCCACTCATCACCACAAAACTCATTAACAACGACCAGCCGAGCTGGCGCACCTTGCCTTGAATTTTCATCCTGCCACCATCCTCTGTTATTTACATTTTTTTATCATTTCTTCAAGTGATTACAAATACAGCAAATTATTGAGGGTTAAGTCAAATTCGGCACACTCTTAAATGTGGAGTTTGTGATATCTAATAAACTAGAAGAGGCAATCTAAAGGTTGATTTCAGCCTATTGCACACAGCAGCGATCGCGCTTACGGAGGGTTTTTTATGAAGAGATGGCTAATTGTTTTTGCGGCGCTCTTGCCGTTAACCAGCATGGCGAACACGCTGAACAGCACTAATGATCCGAACAAACCGGGCTACAATCCGAGCCAGCAGCGGATGCAGTCGCAGATGCAGAACCAGCAGCAACAGCAAAAAATGAAGTTGCAGCAGGAGCAGCAGCGGCAAAATCAGGACGTGCAGCGCAAAATGCAGGAACAGCGTGACAGTGCCCAGCAGCGTGTGATTAGAACGCAGCCGGGCCAGCAGCAGAATCAGAACTAAGTAAAATCGGGGCCAATGATGTCGATGCGATCGGTACAGATGGCATCGACGCCCCACTTCAGCAACGCCCGCGCCCGCTCTGGGTTATTTACGGTATAAGCCAAAATGCGTAAGCCTGCTGCTTTGAGTTCAGCAACGCGAGCTGCACTCAACACCTTGTGATTAAGGTGTATCGACACGCAATCCAGCGCGGTGGTCTTCTCCTGCCACTGTTTATCCCAACTGTGCAACAACAATCCGCGCGGCAGCTCAGGTTCAACCTGCATGGCGGCTTCCAGCGCTTCATAAGAGAAAGAAGAAAGTAACGGTGCGGTTTGACCTTGCCACAGTTGCGCCGCAGCCTGTGCGATAGCGCGACCGGTTTCAACTTCGCTGTTAGTTGTAGGTTTGATTTCGATATTCGCCATCATCTGATGCTGACGGCAGCGCGCGGCGACGTCGGCCAACAGCGCCAGCGGTTCACCGTTAAAGTCGCGGCTAAACCAGCTGCCCGCATCGAGTTTCGCCAGCTTGTCCCAGGACAACTCTCCGGCGATGCCCCAACCGTTACTGGTTCGATCAAGCGTGTCGTCGTGCAGCAGAAAAATTTGCGCATCGTTCGACAGTTTGGCATCGAACTCAATCATCAAATGACCATATTTCGCACCGATATCAATCGCCGCTAAGGTGTTTTCCGGTGCCAGTTTACCGCCACCGCGATGCGCGACGATGTGCGGGTAAGGCCAGTTTTTTGACTCATTCCAGACGCTTTCCATGGGTTGAATCGAAGAAGTGTAACGCATCTGCTGGCAGATGCAGCCACAGCGTGCTGCCCACCTTGGGACGTTCGCTGTAGGGCAAGCGCACCACTAAACGTGACTCGCCAATACGCCCATGTACCAGGTTGTCCGCGCCCAGCATCTCCAGCGTTTCGACCACCATCGGAATGCCTGCCTGCTCGCGGCTGCTGATCTGAATGTGTTCCGGGCGAATGCCGAGTACCATTGGCCGGTTTGCCCATTTCGCTTTATTTATGCCAAGCGGCAGCGCGCAGGAGGCATTAAGGGTGAAACGCGTGCCGTCGCTGTTGATGTCTCCTTTCAGCAGATTCATGGCCGGCGAACCGATAAACGCGGCAACGAATTGGCTGGCAGGCCGTTCATAGACATCAACCGGCGTGCCGATCTGCTCGACAATGCCTTTGTTCATCACCATTACTCTTTGCGCCAGCGTCATCGCTTCCACTTGATCGTGCGTGACATACAGGCTGGTGGTTTTCAGGCGGCGATGCAACTGTTGCAGTTCCAACCGCATCTGCACACGCAGCCGCGCATCTAAATTGGACAGCGGTTCATCAAACAAAAATACCGCCGGTTCGCGCACAATCGCCCGGCCCATCGCAACGCGCTGACGCTGCCCACCAGAAAGCTCACGCGGACGACGGCTTAAAAGCGGATCCAGCTCAAGACTGCGTGCGGCATCCAGTACGCGCTGACGGATCTGCTCTTTGCCCATACCGCGAATCTTTAAGCCATACGCCATGTTCTCTTCTACCGACATGTGCGGATAGAGCGCGTAATTCTGAAACACCATCGCGATGCCGCGATCTTTCGGTTCTTCGTGGGTGACACGTTTGCCATCGATATAAATATCGCCTGAGCTGACGCGCTCCAGCCCAGCGACCATGCGCAGCAGGGTTGATTTGCCGCAGCCGGACGGCCCCACCATTACCATAAATTCGCCCTCATTCACCGTGACATTCAGCGGTTGAATGACCTGATTTTTTCCATCGTAGGATTTTGTCACCGCCTGAAGCGTTACACCTGCCATCTCTTATTTCTCACTCTCAACCAGGCCACGCACAAAGGCGCGCTGCATGACGAATACCACCACCACCGGTGGGATCAGGGTTAATAACATTGCTGCCATGACTTCGTTCCACTGCGTGGGCGAACCGCTGCTGGAGATCATGCTTTTTATCCCGGCTACTGCTGTTCCCAGGCTGGCGTCGTTGATCACCAGCAACGGCCAAAGATATTGGTTCCAGCCGTAGATAAAGGTGATGACGAACAGCGCTGCCAGATTGGTTTTGGAGAGCGGCAGTACGATGTCCCAGAAAAAGCGCATCGGGCTGGCGCCATCAATGCGTGCCGCTTCAACCAGCTCATCGGGTAATGACATAAAAAACTGGCGAAACAGGAATGTCGCGGTAGCAGATGCCATCAGCGGCAGCGTTAAACCGCTGTAGCTGTCGAGCATGTTCAGATCCGCGATCACCTGCACAGTGGGGAAAATACGCACTTCAACCGGCAACATCAGGGTGATGAAAATCAGCCAGAAGAACAGCGTGCGCAGCGGAAAGCGAAACCACACCAGCGCAAAAGCGGAGAGAATCGACACCACGATTTTGCCGAAGGTGATGCCGAGCGCCATGATCATGCTGTTGAGCAACATCATGCCAAAAGCCGGACCGTTACCGTTGACGCCCTGTGTCCAGATGCGCGAGACGTTCTCCCATAAATGCGTGCCGGGAATCAGCGTCATTGGCACCTGATAAACTGCTTCGTTATCCAGCGTGGCGGCCACGAAAGCGACATACAGCGGAAACAGAATGGTCAGCACGCCAAGCACCAAAACGATGTGGCTAAAGATATCCAGCCCGCGTCGATTTTCAATCATTGGTATTGCACCTTACGCTCCACAAAGCGGAACTGAATCACCGTTAAGCCAATCACCAGCAGCATCAGCACCACGGATTGCGCCGCCGAGGACGACAGATCCAGGCCGGTAAATCCTTCGCGATAAATTTTGTAGATCAGCGTGGTAGTGGCCTGAACCGGACCGCCGCCGGTGGCGGCATCGATCACCGGGAAGGTATCGAAGAAGGCGTAAATCAGATTCACGACCAGCAGGAAGAAACTCACTGGTGTTATCAGCGGCAGCGATAAATTAAAGAAGCGGCGCACCGGACCTGCGCCATCGATTGCCGCCGCTTCCACCAGCGACTTAGGGATAGATTGCAGTGCAGCGAAGAAAAACAGGAAGTTATAGCTCATCTGCTGCCAGATAGAGGCCAGCACAATCAGGAACATCGCCTGTCCGCTGTTTTGCGCGTAGTTCCAGTTATAACCGACATGGTTCAGCAGGTAGCTGAACAGGCCAAGCCCAGGATTAAACAGGAACATCCACAATACCGCTGCGACAACCGGCGCGACGGCATAGGGCAGCAGCAGCAGCATTTGATAGAGCTTGCGCAGGCGAATGACGTAATCCACCAGCGCCGCCAGCAGCAGCGAAAAGGTCATGCCGCACACCGTGACCAATCCACTGAATTTTATCGTGGTCCAAAACGACGCCAGGTAATACGCATCAGCGAACAGGCGCTTGAAATTATCTAAACCGACAAAAGTGCTGGAGAGGCCAAAAGGATCGAGGTTTTGTAGCGAATACCACAGCGCTTCTCCGGCAGGCCAGAGAAAGAAAATAGCCGTAATCAGCAATTGCGGCAGCACCAGAAGATAGGGCAACGCGCTGGTGCGAAATACCGGACGAGATGAAGACATAGCGTGCTCTGCGTAAAGGAGAACAAGGGCCAGGATAAGCTGGCCCTGAAGGGCAATTACTTAACTTGCTGTTCGAAGCGACGCAGCAGATCGTTGCCACGTTTCACGGCGTTATCCAGCGCGTTTTGTGGTGACTGCTTGCCGGTCCAGACGCCTTCCAGCTCCTCGTCAATCACGGTACGGATCTGCGGCATGTTGCCCAGACGCATACCTTGGGTAAACGGCAATGGCGGTTTGTTCAGCATCTGACGTGTGGCGATATCGGCACCTGGATTTTTGTCATAAAAACCCTGCTGCTTGCTCAGTGTATAAGCCGCGGTGGTAATAGGCAGATAACCGGTTTTCTGATGCCATTCGGCTGCAATTTCTGGCTGCGCGAGGAACTGCATGAATTCCGCAACGCCTTTATAAGTGCCTGCATCTTTGCCCTTCATCACCCACAAACTCGCCCCGCCGATGATGGCATTTTGCGGCGCGTTCGCGACCGTTTCGTCATACGGCATCATGCCTACGCCGAAATTGAATTTCGCATAATGGCGGATGTCGGCCAGCGAGCCGGAAGAAGCGGTGGTGATAGCGCAATCGCCGTTATAAAACTTGGCGGTGGATTCGTCTTTACGACCAAAGTAGGTGAAGTCACCTTTTTGTTCATCTCTTCCAGCATCTGGATATGACGAACCTGAACCGGTTTGTTGAACTCCAGTACCGTGTCAGTGCCATCGAAACCGTTGTTTTTGGTTGCAACCGGCAACGCGTGCCAGGCGCTGAAGTTTTCAATTTGGATCCAGCCCTGCCAACCGCTGGCGTAGCCACAGCTCATGCCCGCTTTACGCAGCGCATCGGCGCTTTTCGCCAGTTCTTGCCAGGTTTTTGGCGGTTGATCGGGATTCAAACCCGCTTTTTTAAACGCGTCTTTGTTGTAGTAAAGCACCGGCGTAGAGCTGTTAAACGGTTGTGAGATCAGATGGCCGCTTGAGTCACTGTAATAGCCGGAAACGGTAGGAACGAACTGTTTTTCATCAAACGCGATGCCTGCATCCTGGAAGAGCTGATGCACGGGCACAATGGCTTTCGATGCCATCATGGTGGCAGTGCCGACTTCATAAACCTGCAAAATCGCCGGCGCTTTGCCGGTACGCACCGCCGCAATGCCAGCGGCCAGGCTCTGCTCGTAGTTACCTTTGTAGGTCGGAACAATTTTGTAATCGGGGTGCGCCTGGTTAAAACGCTGCGCCAAAGAGTCAACTTCTTTGCCCAACTCGCCCTCCATTGAGTGCCAGAAAGGAATTTCAGTGGCGGCGAGCGCATTGCCGCTGAGCGTCAGGCCCAGCACCGCACTCATCAGGCTACGACGAAAAGTAAACACGGACATATTGTTTTCCTGTGCAGGTAAGTACGCGCAAGATCGCGCATTTTTTTGTTCGCGACGTAACATGACACGGGAAAATGACGGATAAATAACGGCTTAATGACAGAGAGGTTACAGCGGGATTTCAGGATTTAAGCAGAGTGAAGTGGATCGAAGCGTTTTTTGATGGTGCGCGCTGTCCCCCATCCCGGCCTTCCCCGCAAAGCAGGGGAAGGAGACGCTGCCATATGCAATTTCAGAGCGAGCATATTGCAGCGTCTTCCTCCCCCATGTATGGGGGAGGACTGAGGTGGGGGGCAACGACCTCGCACCTGAGAGGATTGAGGTGGGGGGCCGGCGGCTCCGTACTTAGCTGACTGAGGTGCACGCTGCTTTGGTGAGGTACTCGCTGTCCCCCATCCCGGCCTTCCCCCGCAAAGCAGGGGAAGGAGACGCTGCCATATGCAGGTAAGGAGCTGCTACAGGCAATTTCAGAGCGAGCATATTGCAGCGTCTTCCTCCCCCATGTATGGGGGAGGACTGAGGTGGGGGGCAAACGACCTCGCACCTGAGAGGATTGAGGTGGGGGACAAACGACCTCATCTGCGCGCTGTCCCCCATCCCGGCCTTCCCCCGCGAAGCGGGGAAGGAGACGCTGCCATATGCCGCTTCCTCACTAACATAGAGCAGCGTCTTCCTCCCCCATGTATGGGGGAGGATTGAGGTGGGGGCAAACGACCTCGCACCTGAGAGGATTGAGGTGGGGGACAAACGACCTCATCTGCGCGCTGTCCCCCATCCCGGCCTTCCCCCGCAAAGCAGGGGAAGGAGACGCTGCCATATGCCGCTTCCTCACTAACATAGAGCAGCGTCTTCCTCCCCCATGTATGGGGGAGGACTGAGGTGGGGGCAACGACCTCGTACTTGAGTTAGAGCAACAGGAAAACTAGGCGCCTAAATAAGCACTGCGTACCGCTTCATTGGATAACAACGCAGCGCCGGTATCTTCCAGCACCACATGGCCGTTTTCCAACACGTAACCCCGATCGGCCAGTTTCAATGCCTGATTCGCATTCTGCTCCACAAGGAAAATGGTCATCCCTTCGCTACGCAGCTGCTCAATGGTATCGAAAATTTGCTGAATAATAATCGGAGCCAGACCGAGTGAAGGCTCATCCAGCAGTAACAGACGCGGCTGGCTCATCAATGCACGACCAATCGCTAACATCTGCTGTTCGCCACCGGACATGGTTCCTGCGCGCTGTAATCTGCGCTCATCCAGACGCGGAAACAGCGCATAAACGCGCTTGATGCGCTCCTGATACTGCTGACGGCTGGCAAAAAAACCACCCATCGCCAGATTTTCTTCCACCGTCATGCGTGAAAAGACGCGACGCCCTTCCGGCACAATCGCAATCGCTTCACGCATGATGCGTGCAGTTTGCCAGTCGGTTATGGCTTTACCGTCAAAGGTGATGGAGCCCTGCGTGGCGCGAGGTTCGCCACACAACGTGCCGAGCAGCGTGGTTTTACCTGCGCCGTTCGCGCCAATCAAGGTGACGATTTCGCCTTGGTTGATATACAGGCTGACATTGTGCAGCGCCTGGATTTTGCCGTAATGCGCGCTGACGTTCTCAATGGTTAACATCGTGTTGGCCATGTTACGCCTCTCCTAAATAGGCACGGATCACATCCGGGTTATTGCGAATCTCTTCCGGCGTGCCGTTGGCTAATGGCGTTCCTTGGTTCACCACGTAAATACGATCGGAAATACCCATTACCAGCTTCATATCGTGTTCAATCAACAACACGGAAACCTTGTGATCACCGCGCAGTTCAGCAATCAACTCATCCAGTTCGTGGGTTTCTTTGGGGTTCAAACCCGCCGCGGGTTCATCCAGCATCAGAATTTCTGGGCGTGTCACCATGCAGCGGGCGATTTCCAGACGACGCTGCTGACCATACGCCAGATTGCCCGCCTGCCGGTTTGCCATTTCCAGCAAGCCCACGCGATCCAGCCAGGTTGCGGCGCGATCCAACGCTTCACTTTCGCTGCGGCGAAACGCTGGCGTTTTCAATAATCCAGAGAACACGCCACTTTTCAGGTGCTGATGCTGCGCCACTAACAGGTTTTCAATCACCGTCATTTCGCGGAACAGACGCACATGTTGGAAGGTGCGAACGATGCCCATGCGCGCAATCTTTTGGCCCGGCAACCCTTCAAGATGCTGATCGCGCAACTTGATGCTGCCGCCGGTGGGTTTGTAGAAACCGGTCAGGCAGTTAAAAACGGTGGTTTTGCCGGCGCCATTTGGGCCAATCAAAGAAACGATCTCTTGCGGACGCAGTTCCAGCGCCACGTTATTCACGGCTAACAGGCCGCCGAAGCGCATCATCAGGCCTTCAACGGCTAACAAAGGCTGACTCATGCCTGCTCTCCTTTTTTACCCTGCTTGAGTTTCAGGTGTGGACGCTTCATCGGCAGCAGACCTTGCGGGCGCCAAATCATCATTAGCACCATTAATCCACCCAGCACCAACATGCTGTATTCATTGAGATCGCGCATAAGTTCACGCGAAACCACCAGCAGAATGGCGGCGAGAATCACGGCAAACTGCGAACCCATGCCGCCCAACACCACAATCGCCAGTACAAAGGCGGATTCAACAAAGGTAAAGGATTCGGGGCTAACAAAGCCCTGTCGTGCTGCAAACAGGCTACCGGCAAACCCGGCAAAGGCGGCGCTGATGGTAAAAGCGGTGAGCTTGATGCGCGTTGGGCTGAGGCCCAGCGAGCGGCAGGCAATTTCATCTTCACGCAGCGCTTCCCACGCACGGCCCAGCGGCATGCGCAGCAGACGATTGATCACAAACAGCGTGAGCACCACCAGCAGTAGCGCAACCAAATAGAGGAAAATGATGCGGTCGCTGGGATCGTATTTCAGGCCAAAGACGTTATGGAAGGTATCCCAGCCGCCATCACGCGGGGTGCGGTTAAACTCCAGCCCGAAAAAGGTGGGTTTGGGGATCTGGCTGATGCCGTTTGGACCACCGGTGATGTCGGTGTTATTGAGCAGCAAAATACGCACAATTTCGCCAAAGCCAAGCGTCACAATCGCCAAATAGTCGCCACGCAAGCGCAGCACCGGGAAACCCAGCAGTAGACCAAACATCGCTGCCACAATGCCCGCCAGCGGCAGACATTCCCAGAAACCTAAACCGAAATAGTGATTAAGCAGCGCGAAAGTGTAAGCGCCAATCGCATAGAAACCGCCGTAGCCCAATACTAACAGGCCAGAAAGGCCAACCACTACATTGAGGCCAAGGCCAAGCATGATGTAAATCAACGTCATGGTGGCGATATCGACGGTGCCGCGTGAGACCAAAAACGGCCAGGCAACAGCGGCCAGGATCATGATCCCCATCACCAGTTTCTGCTTTGGCGTGGAACCATCAATGCCGGGTAATACGAACGCGGGCAACGAAACTTTCTTCATGCCGCTCTGCCACACTGGGCGCATCAGCTGGAATAAGAATACCACCACGCAGGCGACAGCGATCCATTCCCACCGCAGACTACCGGCGTTCTGTACTATCAAATTCGTGCCATCCAGGTTCAGGCGCAACCCCATGAAAAAGGTGGCGAGAACCAGCAGCATCAGCGAGGAGATAAGTGCATTAACGAAGGAAGACTTCATACTTTTTCGACCTCCGGGCGCCCCAGAATTCCGGTCGGCATCACCAACAGCACCACAATCAGCAAGGCAAACGAAACCACATCTTTGTATTCAGTGCTGAGGTAGGCCGATGTCAGTGCTTCAGCAATACCCAATACTAATCCGCCAATCATCGCGCCGGGAATGCTGCCAATGCCGCCTAAAACCGCCGCGGTAAACGCTTTCATCCCCGCCATAAAGCCGATAAAGGGGTTGATTGAACCGTAGAACTGGCCTAACAGCACACCTGCAACTGCCGCCATCGCCGCACCGATCACAAAGGTTAGCGAAATCACGCGGTCAGTGTTGATCCCCAACAGGCTGGCCATTTTCAGGTCTTCAGCGCAGGCGCGACAGGCGCGGCCCATGCGGGAATAGCGGATAAACGTGGTCAACGCCAGCATCGCCAGGAAGGTCACAATCCAAATAACAATTTGCATGGTTGAAATGGTGGCGGCAAAGCCGTTGCTTTCGCCTACCGTCCATTGCCCGGTAATCAAGCTTGGCAGCGCGAGGTCGCGGGAACCTTGCGTCAGGCTGACGTAGTTTTGCAGAAAGATCGACATACCGATCGCGGAGATCAGCGCGATCAATCGCTTAGAAGAGCGCACCGGCTTATATGCCACGCGCTCAATGCTCCAGCCGTAAGCGCTGGAAATGATCACCGCCATCACGAAACCGGCGGCAATCATTAGCCACGTAGTGTCGATGCCCATCATCATCAGGGCGGCAATCACGATGAAGGAGACATAGCTACCGATCATGTAGACCTCGCCGTGGGCGAAGTTAATCATGCCGATAATGCCGTAAACCATGGTGTAACCGATGGCGATCAGCGCGTAGGTGCTGCCAAGGGTAACACCGTTGAACATTTGCTGAAGGAAATAGAGGAATTGCTCGGACATAGAATGTACCTTAAAAAAACGTCCGTGAACTGAATGCGTTAGCGTGAATCTTTGACAGCCAGGCGGAAAGTAAAGCCGTGTTGATAAAGGCGGCATTAAAGCCGCCCCTAAAACTTATTTCACCGCAGTAGACGTACCGTCGGCATGCCACTTGAACACACCAAATTCGAAGCCTTTCAGGTCGCCCTTCTCATCCCAGCTCAGGTCGCCCATCACGGTCGGCACGGCTGCGCCCTCTTTCAGGTTCTTCACAATATCTTCTGGCTCTGCGCTCTTGCTGCGCTCCATACCAGCCACCAGCGATTGCAATGCCGCGTAGGTGGTCCAGACAAAGGGGCCGGTTGGATCGAGCTTTTTGGCTTTCAGCGCATCAACAATGGTTTTGTTGGTTGGCACTTGATCGTAACGCTTCGGTAACGTCACCAGCATGCCTTCAGAGGCAGCACCAGCAATGTTCGACAGCGAGGCATTGCCCACGCCTTCTGGCCCCATAAACTGGGTTTTCAGGCCCGCTGCACGCGCCTGGCGTACGATCTGGCCCATTTCTGGGTAGTAACCGCCGAAGTAGACGAAATCGACGTTATCTTTTTTCAGGCGGGCCACCAGCGTAGAAAAATCTTTATCGCCTGCGGTGATACCTTCAAACATCACAATGTTAGCGCCTGCGTCTTTCAGACTTTTTTGTACCGAACGCGCCAGGCCTTCGCCATATTGCTGTTTGTCATGAACGATAGCGATACGCTGTGGTTTGATCTCGCTCATCGCATATTTTGCCGCCGTAGGGCCTTGGTCAGAATCGAGGCCGGTGGTACGCATAATCAGCTTGTATCCGCGAGAGGTTAAGTCTGGCGCGGTAGCGGCTGGCGTAATCATCAGTACGCCTTCGTCTTCATAGATGTCAGAAGCGGGCTGAGTTGAAGAGGAGCAAAGATGGCCAATCACATAGCGGATGCCATCGTTAATCACTTTGTTCGCCACGGCGACCGCTTGTTTTGGGTCACAGGCATCGTCATATTTTACCGCAACCAGCTTGTCACCGTTGATGCCGCCTTTCGCGTTGATGTCTTCAATGGCCTGCGTTGCGCCTGCGAACTGCATATCGCCATATTGTGCAACCGGACCTGACATCGCCCCAACGATGGCCACTTTAATGTCTTTTGCCAGCGCAGCATGGCTCATCGCCAGTGCAACGCATCCTGCCAGTAACGCGCGACCTTTCATCTTCATCCGAACTACCCCATCTGTTATGTCGTGTTTGTTGTGAGTTGCTTTATTTTCTGCCAGATAAAGTTGAAAACTGATTAAACAATAATGAGTTAGCACGCTTTTCTGGCATTTATTGGTAATAAGGCTTTATTTTTCAGCTCATTAAACAGGATGTTTCTTCGGTAAATCAACTGACATATTCAGTAACGGCAGGGTTACGCAGCATAATCTACTGGATGCAATGGCCGTATTTTCACCATTTCTCCAGCGCATTATGCTGGTTTATGCCTCAGGTTTACTTGTTTACAACTATCATTCTGGCATCCAGGCCAACTTTTGACCTGTTTTATTCAGGAAAATCTGCTGGCGCTGTGGTTGTATAATTTCGCTACACTTCCTCTTTTAAACCAACAGGTGTTTGCCATGAAACTCACTATCCTGCGCTTAACAGCGTTTACAACGCAGGACCGCATCGACTTAGGCAAAGTTTGGCCTGAACTGGACATAGAAAAGTTAGAGCAGTCGCTGAGCGAGAATCATCGGCTGTATGCGGCGCGTTTTAATGACCGCTTATTAGCTGCGCTGCAACTGGAAATTTCGGGGATACACGGAAAGGTACATCGCTTAAGGGTGCGAGATGCCACGCGGCGTCGCGGCGTTGGGCAATATCTGCTGGAAGAGACCATGGCGCAGAATCCGTCGCTGGCGGATTGGTGGATTGCGGATGATGGCAGTGATGATCAAAGGATTCGTGCGGCGTTTATGCAGGCCTGTGGATTCAGGGCGCAAACCGACGGCTGGGTGAAGTGAGTTTCAGACTATAAACCGCAGGCAACAAAAAGGGCGACATGTTGTCGCCCTCTTTCATTAACGCTTCGCGTTATTACGCTTCGATCGCCATACGCAGTTTTTTCATGGCATTCTTCTCGAGCTGTCGCACACGTTCTGCTGACACGCCGTACTGATCGGCTAACTCTTGCAGCGTGGTTTTGTTGTCTTCATCTAACCAACGTGCACGGATAATGTGCTGGCTGCGTTCGTCGAGGCCTTCCATCGCATAGCTCAGCTTGTCTGCCGCATGCGAATCCCAGTTATCCTCTTCGATGCCGTCCGCGAAGTCTGAGGTTTTATCCTGCAGATACAACACGGGTGCCATGGATTTACCTTCACCGCTTTCATCGTCTGCGGACATATCGAAGGTCATATCCTGTGCGGCCATACGTGATTCCATTTCACGCACGTCTTTACTGCTTACGCCCAGTTCACGCGCAACCATTTCAACTTCATCCTGGTTAAACCAGCCCAGACGCTGCTTGGTTTTACGCAGGTTAAAGAACAACTTACGTTGTGCTTTCGTGGTAGCGACTTTCACGATACGCCAGTTACGCAGCACGTATTCGTGAATCTCGGCTTTAATCCAGTGCACGGCAAAAGAAACCAGACGCACACCCACTTCAGGGTTGAAGCGACGCACGGCTTTCATTAAGCCGATGTTGCCCTCCTGAATCAGGTCCGCTTGCGGCAGGCCGTAACCGGAATAATTACGAGCGATATGAACTACAAAGCGTAGGTGAGACAGGATCAGCGTCTTTGCCGCATCCAGATCGCCCTGGTAATGCAGCCGTTCAGCCAACGCTTTTTCCTCTTCTGCCGACAGCATCGGCCAGACATTGGCAGCCCGAATGTATGATTCCAGGTTACCAAGAGGAGCAATAGCTAAAGTTTGCATTTCTTTGGTCATTCAAACCCTCACAAATCAAGTGGAATAGCTGCACAGTTCTTTGAACCGTCGTCCTTGAGCAGACGCTACAGTATGTCAACGCCGCTAAAAGTTCGAAAGCAATCTGTGCTACTTATTGGATGATAAAGTTATCCACAAGTTCAATATTAGCGGTGCATATTTTACACACAGATGACAAGAAGGAAAGCGGGGAAAAGATCCTCTGCTTTCCCTTGTCGATAGCAGAGGACCATTATAGCAAAAAATGTTGCAGGCGTTTACTGGGGCGTAAAACGACGTAAATGTTGAACTGTCGCCAGCCAGGCGGCGATCCAACCAATGATCGCGGCAATCAGTAATAGCAGCAACGCTTCATCCCAGGAAAAACCTTCCAGCAAGAATGTGGTGCCAAACACCGATGCAACGTTAGCCACTACCGATTGCAGCCTTAACACCAATACTTCCGACAGGATCAAGGATAATACCGCGCCGCTTAGGCCTAACAATGCGCCGCCGTATAAAAACGGACGCAGAATAAAGCCGTCGGTAGCGCCTATCAGTTTCTGCACATTGATGGTGTCGCGCCGGGCAAAGATGCTGAGCCGCACGCTGTTGCCTATCACAAGGAACACCGCGATGATCATCAGGATGCCAATCATCGACGCAATTTGACCGACTAATCCTGTTAATGCCGCTAACCTGGCAAACCAGCTGTCATCCATACGCACTTCATCCACGCCCTGCACTTTCGCCACGCTGTCGCGCAGATTTTGCATGGTGTCTGAATTTTGGAAATTAAGTTTCGGCGTGATGATAGCCACTGCCGGCAGCGGATTTTGCTCCAGCATATCCATTGCACCACCAAACCCAGACCAGTTGCGGAACTCGTTCAACGCTTCTTCGCGGGTCAGATAATTGACGTTATCCACACCATCGACTTGCTTAAGCTGTGCCACCACGTTTTCTGCTGCTGTATCATCCAACGTTTTGGAGAGATAAACCGTCAACTGCGGCGCGGGATACCATTGCGTCGCGGCCTGACTCACGTTTTTCCATACCATGTAACAGACGCTGGGCAAGGTAAGCGAAATCGCAATGACCATCACCGTTAACAGCGTTGCCAGCGGTTGACGCCACATATCTGACAGCGTGCCGCGCAGGGCATAACGCCACTGTTCCTGCCAGCCGCCTTTCAGCGCTTTGCTTTTTGACGGCTGCTTCGCTTTTGGCGCCGCTGGGCGTTTATTGCGTTTATTGACCATCGTGGCCTCCATGCAAACGTCCCTGATTCAGCGTCATGACACGATACTGACGACGCGCAATCAAGCCGCTGTCGTGCGTTGCCATCAACACCGTTACGCCAACGCGATTAAACTCCTCGAACAGCCGAAGAATATCTTCCGACAGTGCATCGTCAAGGTTACCGGTGGGCTCATCCGCCAGCAGTACAGCAGGTTTGTTAACCACTGCGCGCGCAATACCAACACGCTGCTGTTCACCACCAGAAAGCTGAATCGGAAAACTTTTCGCTTTGTCGAGTAAGCCGACTTTATCCAGTGCCGCTGACACGCGACGACGAATATCTTCGCCGCTGGCACCCGAAATGATCAGCGGAATCGCCACGTTTTCATAAACGGAACGATCCATCAGCAGATGGTGATCCTGGAAAATCATGCCGATTTGGCGACGCAGGAATGGCACCTCGCTGTTGCGCAGGCGAGAAATATCATGTCCGCTAAACCAAATTTGTCCGGCGCTTGGACGTTCAATGCCGCATATCAACTTCAGCAACGTACTTTTACCGGCACCAGAATGGCCGGTCAGGAACGCCATTTCGCCGGGACGCAGATGAAAATCCACGCCCTGCAACGCCTGACGTCCACCGAGATATGCCTTACTCACCTCTTGAAAGCGAATCATCCCAATTAGTCCTCTCGGGCAAACAGTGCCTCAATAAAATCTTCAGCCTTGAACGGCCGTAAATCCTCAATGCCTTCCCCAACACCGATATAGCGAATCGGAATACTGAACTGATCGGCTATCGAGAAGATCACGCCGCCTTTGGCCGTACCATCCAGCTTGGTGAGGGTAATACCGGTTAAACCCACCGCTTCATGGAACAGTTTGGCTTGGCTAACGGCGTTCTGCCCAGTGCTGGCGTCCAGCGTCAGCATCACTTCGTGCGGCGCAGAATCATCCAGCTTCTTCATGACGCGAGTGATTTTCTTTAGTTCTTCCATGAGATGCGCTTTATTCTGCAAGCGACCCGCAGTATCGGCAATCAACACATCTACGCCGCGTGATTTGGCAGCCTGAATCGCGTCAAAAATCACCGAGGCGGAATCAGCGCCGGTATGCTGAGCAATAACAGGAATGTTGTTGCGTTGGCCCCAAACCTGAAGCTGTTCAACAGCAGCGGCACGGAAGGTGTCACCCGCCGCCAGCATCACTGATTTGCCTTCGGCCTGATACTGGCGCGCCATCTTACCGATGGTGGTGGTTTTACCCACGCCGTTCACGCCAACCATCAGGATGACGAAAGGTGTTTGACCGGTCACATCCAGCGGCGCATCAACTTTAGCCAGAATATCGGCCATTTCAGTTTTCAGCAGACCGTATAGCGCTTCAGCGTCACGCAGCTGTTTGCGGTTTGCCTGTTGCGTCAGATTGGTGATGATGCGACGCGTGGTTTCCACGCCAACATCAGCGATCAGCAGTTGCTCTTCCAGTTCTTCAAACAGCTCGTCATCAATTTTCTTGCCGCGGAACAGACTGATAAAGCCCGAGCCAAGATTCTGACGGGTTTTAACCAGGCTACGCTTCAGGCGCGCAAAAAAGCCCTCTTTAGTAGGACGTTCCTGCTCGTGGGAAATGATGGGTGCGGCCGCTAACGGCAGATCGCTGACGGTATCTTCCGGCTCAACGACTTCCGCCTCTTCGATGATGCCTGCATCGGCGAGTGCCAGCGCTTCCAGCTCTTCGTCGCTGAGTGGCGCGTCGTCTTCGATGTCTTCCACGTCGATGTCGACAACTTCAGCCACGTCTGGCTCTGGCTCAAGTTCAACTTCTGGCTCAACTTCAAGCAGCGCTTCAGGATCGGCTTTAACCGCTTCTGGTGTCGCCAAAACGTCGGGTTCAGCGACGATCAGTTGAGGTTCTGGTTCAGATTCAGTTTCGAGTTCAGGTTCAGTTTCCGCTTCGCGTTGCTGTTCGGCCACCGCTTCGGTAATGGCGACAGTCTCTTCCGCGTCCGCTTCGGCCTCGTTGAGCGCCTGGGATGGATGTTCCGGCTGCTGAACCTCAGCTTCAGCAGGCTGTTGTTCCTGCTCCTGCTCTGGCGTCTCAACCGGTTTTTGCGTTTCTTCCTCTTTGCCAAATCCTAGCCAGGAAAAAAAGCCACGTTTTTTCTCTTTTGCCATTGTGTGACTACACTCCTCGATGGCTTTATCCCGGTCGCACACTGTTCCCAGGTGTAAAATCAGTAGTGGTATTAAACGCCAGACCGGCGCAAAACCGCAGAATTATGCATGACTTCAGCAACTCAGTAGTCTAACACTTTCCAGCCAGCTCACCACAGCACCCTTTTTTAACGTTTCTTCTCATCGTTTCGCCCGTTAAACTACGCAACAAATTATGACGAGTTGTGAGCAAGATGATAAAAAATCCCCGCAATACGGGCGGTGCCGGGCAGATCCGCATTATTGGCGGTCAATGGCGCGGACGTAAATTGCCGGTGCCAGACAGCGCCGGTCTGCGCCCCACCACCGATCGCGTGCGTGAAACGCTGTTCAACTGGCTGGCGCCCGTGATTCAACAGGCTAATTGCCTGGACTGTTTTGCCGGCAGCGGCGCACTGGGCCTTGAAGCGCTGTCGCGCTATGCAGGTGCGGCAACACTGCTTGAGCTAGAACGTCCGGTCGCGCAGCAGTTGGAAAAAACCTGCAAACGCTGCGTGCCACTCACGGCAAGGTGATTCAAACCAACGCGTTGACCTGGCTCGATCAGCCCGGCCAGCCTTTTGATGTGGTGTTTATCGATCCGCCGTTTCGTAAAGGCTTGCTGGAGCAAACATTACTGCTGCTGGAGCAAAACGGTTGGCTGGCAGAAGAGGCGCTGATTTACGTCGAAAGCGAAGTAGAAAATGGCACGCCGCCAGTACCGGCGAACTGGGATTTGCACCGCGAAAAAATTGCAGGTCAGGTAGCTTATCGTTTATATCAACGTCAACAGGAGACGCATGATGTTACTTAATTTAGGGCGCCTGTTGATGCTGTGCGTTTGGGGATTTCTACTGTTCAACGTGATACATCCGTATCCGAAGCCGTTGACCTATTTCATTAACGTCGCACTGTTTTTCATGATTATGATGCACGGCTTGCAGTTGGTGTTACTGCGCGCAACGCAAACCAAAGATGCGCCGCCCATTGACCGCTTAACGCAGGCAAAAGTTTTCCTGTTTGGCGTGTTTGAACTGGTGGCCTGGCAGAAGAAGCACTTTCCACGTAAAAAGTGACGGTAAGCGGGCGCAATGCCCGCTTTTTAATGCACAGGCGTAAAACTCACAAAACGCGAACCCTGCATTTTTAGCTCGCCTTTCGATCCTTTATCCATTTGATGATAATCATCTTCTTTTACCTGCACTTTTATATCACTTGCCCCGTTCAGTGGGTGAAACCAGGCTTCGTAACGCATCTCTTCACCAGCAATCACTTCTCGCTGACGTGAGCGGCGATTAGGTGCTGGAAATTCGCGTTTAGTCTTCACTTCAACCGTCAGACTGCGGATCGGTGAAACATCATTCACGGCAGCTTCACGCCGTTGCTTAATGAACTGACGGGTCGCCAACACGGCGATAATGGCCAGGACGATAAAAAGAGTAGCGGTGGTTTGCTCATATTTTCGCTCGTTCTTAATCGGTTACAGGAGAGATTTATTGCGCGGCAAGCATACAACCAGAGTTGCCTGATTGTCACATTGCTGAGGCGTAACCTAAACTGAGATCGACATTTTGGGAACATTCACCATTTTTGGTTAAAAGGGAGAAACAATGCTCTGGTCTTTCCTCGCTGTACTTTTCTCCGGTTGGCTGTATGTCGATGCCTCATATCGTGGTCCACAATGGCAACGCTGGCTGTTTAAACCGGTTACGCTTCTGCTGCTGGTTGGCCTGGCATGGCAAGCACCTACGCTTAACACCACCGATTATCTGATCCTTGCCGGGTTAATCGCTACCTTGGTTGGCGATGCTCTTACACTGCTGCCGCGTCAGAAAATGCTCTATGCGCTGGGTGCGTTCTTTCTTTCGCATCTGCTTTATACGCTGAGTTTTGCCGCTAACATGACGATGAGCTTCTTCTGGCCGATTCCCCTTACGCTGCTGATTATTGGCGTGGTGGTGATTGGTGTTCTTTGGAACAAGCTGGCCGATTTGCGGTGGCCAATCTGTACCTTTATTGGCATGACATTGGTCATGACCTGGATGGCGACCGAGCAATATTTCTTCCGTCCAACCGATTACAGCTTTTCGATCATGGTCGGTGCCGGCCTGTTGCTGTTAGCCAATATTATTTGGTTTATCTCTCATTATCGCCGCCGTTTCAGCGCCGATAGCGCCATCATCGCAGCCTGCTATTTCGCCGGTCACTTCATGATTGTGCGTTCACTGTGGCTCTACTGAAGAAAAAATGACCAAAGGCTTGACTCTGGAGTTGACTCCAGAGTGTAGGATATCAGAGCGGGCACTTCCGCCCGCTTCTGGAGGTCATATGCATCAACATCAATCCTGTGGCTGCGGTAAATCCCGCACCATGCATGCTGCATCAAAGCCCCTTTGCAACCTAAGCAACCTTCGCCCGACAACACTTTCTATTAGCGCTGCCACGCCGATTTCATCAGATACGCCTGCCTGCTGTTCTGGCGATAGCCCTTCCGGCCCCGCTAGCGAAGCTGAAGAGGAAAGCGACCGGCGAGTCGCCAGAACGCAGCAAAGTACGCAACAATTCAGCTGGCGCGTAAGCGGCATGGATTGTCCCAGCTGTGCCCGCACGATTGAAACCGCCGTTCGCCATTTACCTGACGTTGCCGCCGCCCGCATCCTTTTTCCAGTGAAAAGCTGGTGGTCGATGCCTATCGTGATGTGCAAATTACCGTTGAAAATGCAGTAAAAAAGCCGGTTTCACACTGACATCATCTCAAACCCAGACGTCTCCCCTTCGCACTGGCAAGCCAATCGCAGTTTCATTCTGCTTGGTGTATTGATGGTTGTCAGCGCGTTAGTTAGCCACTTTGACGCCGTTTGGGGCGATCGCCTGTTTGTTATCACCACACTGATTGGGCTAGGCCCAGTAGCATACAGCGCCTGGCTTCGACTGCGCAGCGGCTCTGCCTTTACGATTGAAATGTTAATGACGCTGGCCTCTGCGGGCGCATTAATCATTGGCGCGCATATAGAGGCAGCCATGGTACTGCTGCTGTTCCAGCTGGGTGAACGCCTGGAAGCTTATGCTGCCTCACGCGCGCGCAGCGGCGTCACTAGCCTGATGGCGCTGCGCCCAGAATTCGCCATGCGTATTCACGGCAGCACGCGCTCGCAGATTGCACTGGATGCGTTGCAACCCGGCGATGTGATTGAAGTTGCTGCGGGCGGGCGTTTACCGGTCGATGCGCGATTGTTAAGCGGCAGCGCCAGCTTTGATGAAAGCGCATTAACCGGAGAATCATTGCCGGTCTCGCACGAAAGGGGCGAAAAAATTATGGCGGGTGCCACCAGCGTAGATCGACTGGTGACAATGGAAGTCACGTCGAAACCCGGCGAAAGTGCCATTGACCGCATTCTGCAACTGATCGAAGAAGCCGAAAGCCATCGCGCGCCCGTGGAGCGTTTTATCGACGCTTTCAGCCGCATTTATACGCCCGCCATTATGTTGTTATCGCTACTGGTGATGGTGCTACCGCCGCTGCTGGGCTACGGCGACTGGCAACCCTGGATTTATAAAGGGCTTACGTTATTGCTGATTGGCTGTCCTTGCGCGCTGGTGATCTCAACGCCCGCCGCCATTACTTCTGGGTTAGCCGCTGCCGCTCGTCAGGGCGCGTTGATCAAAGGTGGCGCAGCGCTGGAACGGCTGAGTTCGCTACACATGCTGGCGTTTGATAAAACCGGTACGCTGACCGCCGGGAAACCGCAGGTTACGCGCATCTTACCGTTTATCGGGATCAGCGAAGCCCAGCTGTTAACACTCAGCGCCGCCGTGGAGCAAGGTTCCACGCATCCGCTGGCGACAGCGATTATTGCGGCTGCACAGGCACGTGATCTGCAGATTCCGCAGGCCAACTCACAACAGGCACTCGCGGGAAGTGGTATCGCCGCACAGGTCGCAGGCCAACGAATAGAATTACTTGCCCCGGCAC
Source organism: Candidatus Pantoea bituminis (assembly GCF_018842675.1). NCBI lineage: Bacteria > Pseudomonadati > Pseudomonadota > Gammaproteobacteria > Enterobacterales > Erwiniaceae > Pantoea > Candidatus Pantoea bituminis. The sequence goes on along the minus strand of NZ_JAGTWO010000004.1, from coordinate 137,190 downwards.
GCGTGACGACACTGACGCCAGCGCAGCAGACGTTGATTGCCGAGCAGGAGGCGCACGGTCAGACGCTGGTGATTGTGCTGCGTGATGGCGAAGCGTTGGGTGCACTGGCGTTGCAGGATCAGCTGCGTAGCGATGCGATAGCAGCAATAGCCGCGTTGAAAAACTCGGCATTAAGAGCCTGATGTTAACCGGTGACAATCCGCGTGCCGCAGCGAGCATTGCTCAGCAGCTTGGCATCGATTACCGCGCCAGCCTGCTGCCCGCCGATAAAGTCGAGGCGGTTCGTCAGCTCAGTCAATACTCTTCATTGGCGATGGTCGGCGATGGCATCAACGACGCGCCTGCCATGAAAGCCGCAACGTTAGGCATCGCCATGGGCAGCGGCACAGACGTCGCACTGGAGGCTGCCGACGCCGCATTAACCCGTAACCAACTGACGAATCTGGCACCCATGATTGCATTAGCCCGCCGAACACGCAGCATCATCCGCCAAAACATCGCGCTGGCGCTGGGGCTGAAAGCGCTGTTTCTGGTGACAACGCTGTTGGGATTAACCGGATTATGGCTGGCGGTTTTAGCCGATTCCGGCGCTACCGCGCTGGTCACGGCAAACGCCTTGCGGCTTCTGCATTCACGAACGCGGTAAAATCGACGGCGGTCATCTGCCGCCGTTAACCTTCCAACCCTTTTTGCAGCAGAAACTGGTAAGGCAAGGTTTCCGTCTGCTGGGCTAAAAGCCGATGTTCCATAAAGCGGCAGAAGCCTGGAATATCACGTGTCGTCGCCGGATCATCGGCAATGATCAGCAGCGTTTCTCCATCCTGCAAATTGCGGACGGTTTTACGCACCATCATTACCGGCTCAGGACAGCGCAGGCCGCGCGCATCGAGCTGATGGTCGGCAGAAGTAAAAGCATCGCTCATAATGGACTCAGTTTTGATGTGGGTCGGCTATTCTAGCGCGTCAATAAACCGACGCAAGACGATAACGATTGCGTTAAAATTAGCCATTGCATAAATAGCACAACGCGGTAAGATGCCGCCGCTTTTTCATCCGTTTAATCGCAGGATATTGCTGGCAATCTTCTGCAATGGGTTCCCTCACCCCAACACTAAAAAGGCTTATTATGATCGCATTCTCATCGCGTCAGCGCATGCACGCGCTGTTTTGGTTGTCGTTGTTTCATTTGTTGGTGATCACCTCCAGCAATTATCTGGTGCAATTGCCGGTTTCCATTTTTGGCTTTCACACCACCTGGGGCGCTTTCAGCTTCCCGTTTATCTTTCTTGCTACCGATCTTACCGTGCGCATTTTTGGCGCGGCGCTGGCACGCCGCATTATTCTGGCGGTAATGATCCCTGCGCTGTTTATCTCTTACGCTGTTTCTAGCCTCTACTATCAAGGCGAATGGCAAGGCTGGCACGCGCTGAAAGAGGTAAATCTATTCGTCGCCCGCATCGCCTGCGCCAGCTTTATGGCTTACGCGCTGGGCCAAATCCTTGATGTGCATGTATTTAATCGCCTGCGTCGCTTGCCACAGTGGTGGATTGCGCCCGGCTGCGCGATGTTCCTCGGTAATATCAGCGACACGCTAGCCTTCTTTTCTATCGCCTTCTATCAAAGTCCCGATCCGTTTATGGCGCAGCATTGGGTTGAGATCGCTTTAGTGGATTACACTTTCAAAATGTTGATCTGCATGGTGTTCTTCCTGCCTGCTTACGGTGTCCTGTTGAATGCCACGTTAAAACGCCTGACCGAGCACGCCAACCGTGCGCACGTTAATTTCGGCTAAACGGAAATAGAGCTTTTTGCCACGACAGGCTAAGATTTCCTGACAATCATCGGGTTGCGTTTGCAACCTGATTACTGTTGTATACCCGTCATACTTCAAGCTGCAGGTGCGTTGGCAGCGCGCGTTCACCCAGTCACTTACCCGAGTAAGCTCTCTGGGATTCACGCGTTTGCCGCCTTACTGCAACGCGAAGGGTGTAAGGTATATAAACGGCTGTCTGGAAAGATAAAAGGGATTCTGATGCGTAACCTAGTGAAATATGCGGGAATGGGTTTACTGGTTTTAGGCTTAGCCGCCTGTGACCAGAAAAAGACGAAGCGGCGAACGACAACGGTGTGAGCGCCAGCCAATCCAGTCAAAACGTCACGCTGATGGATGGCAAGCTGAGCTTCTCGCTGCCGCCAGGCATGTCTGATAAGAGCGGCAAACTGGGCAATCAAACCACCAACATGCATGTTTATGCTGACGAAACAGGTGCACGCGCCATTATTGTTATTGCGGGTGACGAAACCACCGATAGTCTGGATGTGCTGTCGCAACGTATGGAGCAGCAGCAACGTAACCGCGATCCGCAGTTGCAGGTGGTATCGAACAAATCCGTTACCCTGAAAGACCAACCAGCACAGCAGTTGGATACGGTAATTTCTGCCAACAATCAGACCTCATGGTCCTCCGTGATTCTGGCAAAAGTGGACGGTAAGCTGATGACAATGCAGATTACGCTGCCAGGCGATAATCAGCAGCAAGCGCAAAGCGATGCCGACAATATCGTGAAGAGCGTAACGCTGAAGTGATTTGATGGGGAGTTCCGACTCACCGAAGGGCTTATCGGGCGCGATATCGCGCCCGATCCTCTCTTTAACCTCGCGCTTCGCGCCAGTAACCAATGAGGCGCAAATAATTACCTTTCACCGTATCAATCAGCGCCTGATCGTCCAGCTCACCTTGCAGCCACATGCGTGAAGGCTGACCAAAAATGGTCCGTCCGACAGCAAAGCCTTTCACCCACGGTGCCTTAGCGGCGGCGGCAAAGCCTGCTTTCAGCTTTTCTTCTGGCGCATCAAGTCCCAGTAACAGAATGCCGCGGCAGTATGGGTCTTGCTGCTCAATCAAGCCGCTTATCGCCTGCCAGGTTTCTGCTGACATCGGTGGCAGTTTCCACCAGTCTGGCTGAACGCCCAGGCTGTAGAAATGGCTCAGCATTTCCAGATAATAGGCTTCTTTATGGTCCGGGTTGCTCTCCGGCAAAATCACTTCCAGCAGCAGCTCATGCCCGCTTTTGTTACAACCTTTCCACACGTCGAGGATCAGATCATCCTGCTCTTTGCGCAGTTCGGCGCTGTCATGCGGATGATAAAACACCAGACATTTCACCACGTGTTCAGTAGGCCAGTCGATAAGCTGAGAACCGATGTTTCCATGCTCAAGACGTAGCGGCCGTGAACTTGGCAGCTCAATCGGGCGGCCAATCCACCAGTTTTTTCCGGTAATCGCATTCAGCGCTTTCTGCCCATATGTGGTGTCGGCCAAAATGCCGCTCTTGTTCTCCAGGCCCGCTTCTTGCGCCGCTTCTTCTGCTGCTCTTAACAGCAGGACTTTTAACTGCGGAATTTTGCTTTCATCAACACCGGCTTCACGCGCCATATCCGCGAGCTGCTTGCGATGGTCAAAGGCAAAAACATTCAGTTCTGGCCATTGCTGCTTACGTGTTGTAACGCGGTGCAGATGGTTCAGTCGGCTGTCGAGATCGGGGCGTTTAACGTCTTTGTCACGGCTGAGGAAATCATCCAGCTCCGCTTTGGTCGGCATGGCTGGCGCACAACCGTGACGTGACACCACCAGCGCGCCGCAGGCATTGGCGTAGCGGCAAGCTTGCTCCCAACCTTCATCATTCAACCAGCCGCGCAGCAGGCCAGACATAAAGGCATCGCCTGCGCCCAGTACATTTAGCACGTCTACGCGTACGCCAGTTTGCAGTTTGGTTTGTTCCCAGCTGTCAGGAATATCGCCTTCAAACACCACGCATCCCATTGGACCGCGCTTACAAACCAGCGTCGCCTGACTCGCCTGACGCACATTTTTCAACGCGGTTAACGTGTCAGTGCTGCCACCAGCGATATGAAACTCTTCTTCGGTTCCAACAATCAAATCGAAGTAATGCACCACTTCTTGTAGCTGCTGCGTGACCTGAGCCGATTCGATGAAACGCGTTTCACCGTCACCCAACGAGGTCAAACCCCATAAAACCGGGCGATAATCGATATCCAGCGCGGTACGTAGGCCATTGCGCTTGGCAATATCCAGCGCTTTCAGTACCGCTTCACGCGTTTGCGGATGCGATAAATGGGTTCCCGTAACCGCCACGGCGCGAGAAGCAGTGATAAATTCCTCTTTAATGTCTTCTGGCACCAGGCCCATATCGGCGCAGTTATCACGGTAGAAAATCAGCGGAAAGGTCTCTTCATCTTTAATGCCAAGGATCACCATGCCGGTAAGACGTTTCTCATCGGTAATCAATCCCTCGGTATTACAGCCCACGCGCTGTAACTCTTCACGCAGGAAGCGGCCATTATGCTCATCACCCACCCGCGCCAGCATGGCGGATTTCAAACCCTGAATGGCCGTACCGTAAGCCACGTTCCCTGAAGAACCGCCAAGGTATTTAGCAAACGAGGTGGCATCCTCCAGGCGAGCGCCAATTTGCTGACCATAAAAATCGACGGCGATGCGTCCGATACAAATCACATCAAGCCGCTTCTGTTGTGTACTCATACCTGTGGTTTCCTTCTGTGATAAGCAGACACTGTCGGCGAAAAGCCCGATAACGCGCGCTTTGCTTCCGGGGTCTCAAGGTGCCTGATTGGCTATTTCCGAAGTATGGGGAATAAAAATTCCAAATTCAATATGAAATGAAATATCCATCGCGATTTTGTGAACCAGGTAAAACTCTGGAAAGCGATCAATACTGGAAAGATTCAACCCCGCCAGTACCCGCTGTTGCAGGGTTGTGAGACAGATCGCAGGAAAAGCCTGATTAAAAGGGGAATCTACTGAAATGAAATGAAATTTTTCATATGGCAGTGAAGCCTACCGGGCGTTCCACTTTACGACGTGACAAAAACGATCAAAGCCCCGTTTTGGCGTTAAATTTGATCTCACTCGCAAAATGAAATGTTTCTTCTGTAATCGTATTTTATGAAAAATATATTTGTTTATAATCGCTTCACGTTTCAATTACCCCCGGTCGCCTTTTCCGAGGTTCTACATCGCCTACCGCGCTCGGATTTCAGGCACCACCAGCATGTAAAGGAAGAGCATATGGGCACAATCAGACTGACCACTGCACAGGCGCTGGTTAAATTTCTTGATAACCAATTCATTGATGTTGATGGCGTTGAGACGAAGTTTGTCAAAGGCATCTTCGCCATCTTCGGTCATGGCAACGTTCTGGGTTTGGGTCAGGCGCTGGAGCAGGATAGCGGCGATCTGGTAGTGCATCAGGGACGTAACGAACAAGGTATGGCGCATGCTGCGACGGGTTTTGCTAAGCAATCGCTGCGTCGTCAAATCATTGCTTGCACCTCTTCCGTTGGGCCGGGTGCGGCAAACATGATTACCGCCGCCGCTACCGCCACGGCAAACCGTATTCCTCTGCTGCTGCTGCCGGGCGACGTGTTCGCGACCCGCCAGCCCGATCCGGTGCTGCAACAAATTGAACAAGCGCACGATCTCAGCATCAGCACCAATGACGCCTTCCGCGCCGTCAGCAAATACTGGGACCGTGTCAGCCGCCCAGAACAGCTGATGACCGCCTGCATCAATGCAATGCGCGTGCTCACCGATCCGGCAGAAACCGGCGCGGTGACGATCTCTCTGCCACAAGATGTACAAGGCGAAGCCTGGGATTACCCGGAATATTTCTTCCAAAAACGTGTTCATCGTCTGGATCGCCGCTTACCCACCGCAGCCCAGTTAGAAGATGCCCTTTCGCTGATTGTGCGTAAACGCAAGCCAATCATTGTTTGTGGCGGTGGCGTGAAATACTCCGAAGCGGGCGAAGCGCTGCGTCAGTTTGCTGAACGCTATCAAATCCCTTTGCTGAAACCCAGGCGGGTAAAGGCACAATCATTTCCGATCATCCGCTCAACGTGGGCGGCGTCGGCGAAACCGGCTGTCTGGCCGCCAACTTGCTGGCGAAAGAGGCTGATTTGGTGATTGGCGTGGGGACGCGCTACACCGATTTCACCACCGCATCGAAATGGATTTTCCAGAACCCCGAGGTCAGCTTCCTCAACGTTAACGTCAGTAATTTCGACAGCTACAAGTTAGATGGCGTGCAGTTGCTAGCGGATGCGCGTGAAGGATTAACGGCGCTGAGCGCGGCGCTGGTTTCCCAAAATTACAGCAACGATTGGGGCAACCAAATCGAGCAGGCTCAAAGCAAACTGCTGAAAGAGACGCAGCGTGTTTATCAGGTTGAATACAGCGAAGGCTTTACCCCAGAAATTGCCGATCACATCGATCGCGAAGCGGTATTTGCTGAGTTCAACCGTTTGACACAATCCCTGCTCACGCAGAGCAGCGTGCTCGGCACCTTAAACGAGCAGCTCCCAAAGGATGCAGTGATTGTGGCAGCCGCGGGCAGCTTGCCGGGCGACCTGCAACGCGTGTGGCGCACCAAAGATTACAACGCGTACCACGTTGAGTACGGCTATTCCTGCATGGGTTATGAAGTGAATGCCGCACTGGGCGTCAAACTGGCGCAGCCGCAGCGTGAAGTTTACGCGCTGGTCGGTGATGGTTCATTCATGATGCTGCACTCCGAGCTGGTCACATCCATTCAGGAAGGCGCCAAAATCAACGTGGTGCTGTTGGATAACATGACCAACGGCTGCATCAATAACCTGCAAATGGAACACGGCATGGATAGCTTCACTACCGAATTCCGCTTCCGTAACCCGGAAGGTGGCAAGCTGGATGGGGGTTTTGTCCCGGTTGATTTTGCTTCTATTGCCGCCGGTTACGGCTGCAAAACCTATCGTGTGACCACGCTGGATCAGCTCAAAGCGGCGCTGGAAGATGCGAAGAAGCAGACGGTATCGACGCTCATTGATATTAAAGTCTTGCCAAAGACCATGATTCATAAGTACTTCAGCTGGTGGCACGTGGGCGTGGCGCAGACGTCGGATTCAGAACGCACCCAAAGCGTCGCCGACAGCCTAAACGCGCACCTGGATCAAGCCCGTAAGTATTAATCTCAGGGCCGGTTCCCGGCCCTTTCTCTTATCCGAATGAACCCTACAGGTATAATTATGACTTTGAAACTTGGCGTAATCGGTACAGGTGCAATTGGTCAGGAACACATTCGTCGCTGCAATAACGTGCTGCAGGGTGCGAAAGTGGTCGCCGTATCTGACATCAACGTTGATGGCGCACGCGCAGCGTTGCAACGCCTGAATATCGAAGCAGAAGTCTATCAAGATGGTCATCAGGTGATTCAATCGCCTGAAGTCGACGCCATATTAGTGACTTCATGGGATCCGACTCATGAAGAGTTTACCCTGGCTGCGATTGCTGCCGGTAAGCCGGTGTTCTGTGAAAAGCCGCTGGCAATGAGCGCTGAAGGCTGCCGTCACGTGGTAGAGGCGGAGATCAAACACGGCAAGCGTCTAGTGCAGGTGGGCTTTATGCGCCCTTACGATTCTGGTTATCGCGCCCTGAAAAAGGTGATTACCGACGGTGAAATTGGCGAACCGCTGATGCTGCATTGCGCCCATCGCAACCCAACGGTGCCGGAAAATTACACCACCGATATGGCGATTACTAACACCCTGATTCACGAACTGGATGTGCTGCGCTGGCTGACCAACGACGATTATAAAAGCGTGCAGGTGGTCTTCCCACGCGTGACGTCGAAGAGCCACGCCAAATTGAAAGATCCGCAAATTGTGCTGTTTGAAACGCAAAAAGGCGTGCGCATCGACGTGGAAATTTTTGTTAACTGCGCTTACGGCTACGACATTCAGTGTGAAGTGGTTGGCGAAACCGGTATTGCTAAACTGCCTGAGCCCTCTTCTGTTCAGCTGCGTAAAGACGCCAAACTTTCGAACACCATTTTGGTCGACTGGAAAGATCGTTTTATTGATGCCTATGACGTTGAGCTACAGGCGTTCATCAATGATGTGAAAGCGGGCCAGTTAACGGGCCCCTCAGCCTGGGATGGCTTTGCTGCTTCCGTTGCTGCCGATGCGTGCCTGAAGGCGCAAAACAGCGGCGCGATTGAGCCAGTAGAAATGCCGCCGCGTCCTGATTTTTATAACCACTGATCCCGCGCTTTTATTGTGGGCGGCACTGTTCCGCCCTTATCAAAAGGATTACAAAATGAACAAAGATAACGTGAAGCTGGCAATAGCGCCGATCGGTTGGACCAATGATGATATGCCTGATTTGGGCAGTGAAAATACTTTTCAACAGACGGTGAGTGAGATGGCGCTGGCAGGATTTACTGGCAGCGAAGTGGGCAGCAAATACCCGCGCGATCCGGCAATTTTAAAGCCGATGCTGGATATTCGTGGCATTGAGATCTGTAACGCCTGGTTCAGCACCTTTTTTGCCAACGGCGACAAAGCTAAAACCATCGACGAGTTTGTGAACCACATGAACTTCCTGCACGCGATGGGTGCACGTGTCATTGGCTGCTCTGAGCAGAGCAAAAGTATTCAGGGCACCACGCTGGCGGTGCTGGAAGAGAAGCCGGTTTTCACCGATGAAGAGTGGCGTTTAACGGCGGAAGGTTATAACGAGCTGGCGGCTATCGCAGCTGAAAAAGGCATGCGCGTTACGCTGCATCATCATATGGGAACCGGCATTCAGACCACTGAAGAGATTGACCGTTTCATGGCGCTGACCAACGAAAACGTCGGCCTGTTGTATGACACTGGCCATGTTTACTACTCAGAAGGCTCACAAGAGAAGATGCTGGCAGTGCTGAAAAAATACCTGCCGCGTATCTTCCACGTCCATCTGAAAGATGTGCGCGATGACGTAGTGGCAGAGGTGCGTCAAAATAAACTCTCTTTCCTCGATGGGGTGAAAAAAGGCACGTTTACCGTACCCGGCGACGGCGTGATTGACTTCAAACCGGTGTTCAAAATCCTCGACGATTACGGCTACAAAGGTTGGATGGTGGTGGAAGCGGAGCAAGATCCCGCGCTGGCTAATCCCTTTGAATATGCCGTGAAGGCGCGCAAATACATTCGCGAAAATGCAGGTTTGTAACGTTTAAACCTTCTTTAACCTGAAATCTGACCGTAATAAAATGGTGGGGATGTCGTGCTTCGTCACGCATCTCCACGGATTCTGTGAGGTATTTCATAAACCCATGAAATAAAGCCCTCATTACACGCAAAGAAATGAAATTTTCCATCCATCTGGTACTATAGCGCTCATTATCCAGCCATTATTCTTATTAAACGGGCAGAAGTAATGACCAATAATCCCACCCAACTTTCCTTGCTGCAGGACGATATTCGTCGCCGCTATGAAACACTGAGCAAGCGTCTAAAACAGGTCGCTCGTTATATCCTTGATAACAGTAACAGCATTGCTTTTGATACCGTGGCTTCCATCGCATCCCAAGCGGATGTACCGCCTTCCACACTGATTCGCTTTGCCAATGCGTTTGGCTTCAGCGGGTTCAACGAAATGAAACAAGTTTTCCGTCAGCATCTGATGGAAGAAACGGTGAACTATACCGAGCGCGCCCGCCTGTTTCGTCAAACCTCTACCGATGACAGCGCCAGCGCACCAGAAAGCCCAGCCGAAATCCTTAACGTTTTCACTATGGTAAACAGCCAGGCATTGCAGCAGCTGGCGATGCAGGTGAATCCGGACCAGTTAAATAAGGCCGTTAAGCTGCTTAATGAAGCTGAAAACATTTACGTTATTGGCCTGCGCCGCTCGTTTAGCGTGGCGTCCTATCTGGTTTATGCTCTGCGCCACCTTGAACGTCGTGCCTTCCTGATTGATGGTCTGGGTGGGATGTTCACCGAGCAGCTCAGCCTGGTAAATCCGAAAGATGTGGTGATCGCCATTAGCTATTCACCTTACGCACGTGAAGCCGTTGAAGTGGTTGAATTAGGGGCTAAACGCGGCGCGCATCAAATCGCCATTACCGACAGCCAGGTCAGTCCGCTGGCCGCTTTCAGCGATGTCTGCTTCGTGGTACGTGAAGCGCAGGTTGATGGCTTCCGTTCTCAGGTCGCTTCGTTGTGCCTGGCGCAGACGTTGGCCGTTTCGCTTGCCTTGAATAATGCGGATAAGAATGTCGAAAAAAGTCATAACTGATAGAGATCATTGCTGAGCAGGGTGTTTTATCAAACATTCGCGTTCAGGCATAAAAAAGGCAGCCATTTCAAGGCTGCCTTTTTGTTTTCCGCCATTATTTGCTGCGCGGATAGTCATCGCTGTTTACCCAGGCGTGATCTTTCTCCCAGGTAAACTTCCATAAACGTTCCGGGCCAGCCATCACGTTGAGGTAATAGTTGTTATACCCCGCCAGAGTCGCGACCGGATGATAACCGCGCGGCACAGTAACCACATCGCGGTTATAGGGCGCCATGCACTCATCCAGCGAGCGATCTTCGGTATAAACGCGCTGCATCGCAAATCCACGCTCTGGATCGAAACGGTGATAATAGGTCTCTTCCAGATAGGTTTCGTTTTCGCTGTTTTCCTGATCGTGCTTGTGGCTTGGATATGAGCTGGTGTCGCCCTCATCGGTATACACTTCCACGACCAGCAGGCTGTCGGCGGGTTCATTATCCGGCAGAATATTATGTACCAGGCGTTTATTGCGCCCTTTTCCGCGCTGTTCAACGCCGACGTCAGCGGGCGCAATCAGGCGAGCCGGTAAATTGCCCTGGCTTGGCGCATTACATACCGCCAGCTCAAGGTCGCTGTCCGCCTGAATCTCGACTTCATCGTTGTGCGGCACATACACCGAATAGGGTGGAACGCGTTCAAAGGGTGACATGCGTTTGCCGATGCCAGGAAACTCAGCGTGGCGCGTTTTCACTGATGCCAGCCCCGCCACTAACACTAAACAAAGCTCTTTTTCACCGCTGCTCAGACGCAGGATTTCTCCCTTTTTCAGCAGGTAAGCGTCAAAGCCAACATAACGCCAGCCTGCACTTTCCGGGGTGACATGCTGAATACGTCCCTGGCTGTCAGGCTGTTGTGCTTTAGAAAGTAAAGACATCCTAATCCTCCTTCTCCGTCATCATTCAAGCGACAACTGCGTTAATAGCATCTGTTTACCTCTATCAAGGATTGAGGATGCAAACGCATGTTCCACTGCTGTCGCCTGAAGGCTTTCGGGTATAAAAATGAATTAGCCCAGCGTCGGCATGCTGAATTCAGAAACGGTTTGCTGACCACTCGGCCAACGGGCGGTTGCGGTTTTCATGCGGGTATAGAAGCGGACGCCATCTGGGCCGTGCACGTTCAATGCACCAAAGACCGAACGTTTCCAGCCGCCAAAGCTGTGGAAGGCCATCGGCACAGGAACCGGTACGTTAACACCCACCATGCCCGCTTCAACATCCTGCACAAATTCGCGCGCGGTATTGCCGTTGCTGGTAAAGATAGCGCTGCCGTTGCCAAATTCGTGGCTGTTAACCAGTTTCAATGCGCTGTCGTAATCAGGCGCGCGCATAATGCTCAGCACCGGTCCAAAAATCTCTTCACGCCAGATCACCATGTCAGACGTCACGTTGTCGAACAGCGTGCCGCCAACGTAATAACCTTCAGCATGGCCAGGCACCTGGAAGTTACGGCCATCCACCACCAGTTTTGCACCTTCCTGCTCGCCTTTATCTATGTAGCCAAGCACTTTTTCTGATGTGCCGCGGAAACCACCGGCCCCATCTCATTCTCTTCTGAACCTTTGTTGATGCCAGGGCCGACACGCAGCGCTTTCACCAGCGGAGTCAGGCTCGCAATTAACTTATCAGCCGTATCATCGCCAACAGCAACCACAACTGGCAACGCCATGCAGCGTTCGCCTGCGGATCCAAACGCGCCGCCCATGATGGCGTTCACGGTGGCATCCAGATCGGCATCCGGCATCACAATGGCGTGGTTTTTCGCTGCACCAAACGCCTGAACGCGTTTGCCGTGGGCGCTGGCTGTTTTATAGATATGTTCTGCGACGCCGGAAGAACCCACAAAGCTAACAGCAGCGATGCGTGGATCTTTATACAACTGCTCTGCATCGTCGTTGGAACTGTGAACCACATTAAAGACACCGTCCGGCAGACCCGCTTCGGTCAGCAGTTCTGCCATGCGAACAGCGGCAGAAGGGTCGAGTGCAGGCGGCTTAAGAATGAAGGTATTACCGCACGCCAGCGCGATAGGGAACATCCATAATGGCACCATCGCCGGGAAGTTGAACGGGTAATACCCGCCACAACACCCACCGGCTGCATCAGCGAGAAGCTGTCAACGCCAGTGCCGACGTTAGCCGAATATTCGCCTTTAATCAGGTGTGGAATACCGCAGGCAAATTCAATCACTTCGATGCCGCGCGTCAGTTCGCCCAGCGCATCTGACCAGACTTTACCGTGTTCAGAGACGATCAATGCCGCCAGCTCATCGCGATGTTGTTCCATCAATGCTTTAAAATTGAACAGCACGCGCGCACGACGTAGCGGAGAGGTTTTTGACCAGGCTGGAAAGGCATTGTGTGCAACTTCAATCGCCTGAGCGACTTCATCAGCGGTACTTTGCGTCAGTTCGCGGACCACTTTGCCGGTTGCCGGATCATAAACAGGAATGGTTTCGTTGCTGGCGCTGTGGGTGGTTTTACCGCCAATAAAGTTTCCTACGATATTCATGTTGTTGCCTCTTTGAATGTTTACGTTCCCTGCAGACTGCGCGTGCTGGAAGTCACGTTGCCTGATCAGGCGAAGCCTAAAGCGTGTTATGAAGCTATTACAGTGGAACAAATTTTTCAAATAGTTCTTTTTGGAAAATTTCTTTTAGCGGCACAGATCGCATTTTTCTTCGCGGCTTTGCGTGTTGGCATCAAAATGCATTTTAGCCAGTGATAATGCGCCTCCAGCAGCGGCAGCAGTGCCATAAAATCTTATGCGTTTTTTCAAAGAAACAGGGTGGAGGAGCTGTGCTATGGAACGAAATATGAAATTATTGCGAAGCAGATCTAATAATACGCATTCCATTATTCACTATTAATGAAATAAATGTTTTCTTTGCTGCATCTTATCTCCCCTAACAGGAGCCGCAGCATGGCCATTGATCCCACTCGTTTCTGTATTAACCGAAAAATTGCCCCCGCCCTTTCGCTGGAAGCCTTCTTCCAGTTAGTACAGCGCCTGGGATTAAGCAAAGTAGAGCTGCGTAATGACATGCCGAGCGGCAAAGTGACAGATGATTTATCACCTGAACAACTGCGCGCGCTTACCGAGAAATATCACATTGAAATTGTCACTATTAATGCGCTTTATCCCTTTAACCGTGCCGACGATGCGCTGTTGGAAAAAGCGGAGGCGCTGTTAAAAGAGGCAAAAAGTATCGGTGCGAAAGCCTTAGTGATGTGCCCACTGAACGAAGGCGTTGCCATCTCACCTCAGCAGACGCTGGAAGCGATGCAGAAACTCGCGCCGCGTTTTGAACATTATGGCGTGCAGGGTTTAGTTGAGCCGCTGGGTTTCCCGATCAGTTCGCTGCGTTCTGCCGTACAGGCACAGCAGTTGATTCGTGATGCCAACGTACCGTTTAAACTGCTGCTGGATACTTTCCACCACCATCTGTATGAAAATGCCGAACAAGAATTTCCGGCAGAGATTGATGTTAACCAGATTGGCCTGGTGCACTTGTCCGGCGTGGAAGATACCCGCCCAACGGCTGAGTTGACCGACGAAGAACGCATCATGTTGAGTGATCACGATGTGTTGAACAGCGTGGCGCAGGTGAAGCGCCTGGAGATGCTTGGTTATAAAGGTGTCTACGCGTTTGAGCCTTTCTCATCCGAACTAAACCGCTGGACGCCAACCGAAATAGAACGCCAAATTCGTTTCAGTATCGAACTGCTACAAGCCTAATCCCCTGCGCGGCGCTGACGTCTTTGCGCCGCGTGACCTTACCCTTATCTGTGTCTTGTGACACATTTTTTGGCCTCGGTCGGAGGCCGCTTTTTTACTTTTCCTCTCTTTCACTCTTCAGCGCGGTGGGCTGATGACGAATCATGCGTAATGTGCAAAACAGCGCAAAGCAGACCAACAGCGCGGTGAGCAGATAGACCAGCGGCACACCTGCGTAGCTCATGATAAACCCGGCAATTGGCCCGGTGATCCCCAGAGATAAATCCATAAACGCCGTGTAGGTTGCTAACGCGCTGCCCTGATTTTGCTGCGGCACCACTTTTACCGCCACCACGCCAATTGCCGGGAATACCAGCGAGAAGCCTGCGCCGGTGAGAAATGCCCCCGCTTTTGCCATCCAGGGCTCGAACGCGCCCGCCACCAGAAACAGACCAACCGCTTCCACTGCCAGGCAAACGCTGGCAACGCGCAGTCCACCGTGACGAGTAATCGCATTGGGAAACAGCAAGCGTGCACCGACAAAAGCGGCACTAAACAGCGTGAGCGCAAAGGCGGCACCTTCCCAGCCTTTCGCCTTGTAGAACAGTGTAATAAAGGTCGCAATAACGCCGAAGCCCGCCGATCCCATCGCCAGGATCAGGCCAAATCCATACACTTTTCCCAACACGGCGCGAAACGGCAGTGGTCTGCCTTTGCTCGCTTTTACCGCTGGGCGCGGTATTGCCAAAGCAATGGCGACCACAGAAATAGTGATAATAATGGCGGAGAGCCACAATAAGCCGCCCATACGAAAAATCATGACGCCGAGCGGCGCACCAATCGCCATCGCGCCATAGGTGACGATGCCATTCCAGGATATTACCCGACCAATATGCAGCGAGCCGACGCGCGCCACGCCCCATAGCGAGGTGCCCGTTCCCGAGAAACTTTGGCCCACGCCAAGAATTAATCGTCCCACACACAGCAACACCAGGCTCAACGTTGGTGTGCTGAGCGTCAATGCTGCCGCCAAAATGCATAACCCGCTGATCAAACACCCCACCAACCCCCAAACCACCACTTTTTTGGTCCCCAGAGATCGGCGTATCGTCCAGCATGCGGACGACTCAGCAGCGTGGCGAGATACTGCAAGCTGATGACTAATCCCGCCCAAAAAGCGCTGTAGCCGAGCGTGTCGTTGACTAAACCCGGCAGCACCGCCAACGGTAAACCGATAGTGAGATAAGTAGCAAAGTTGTACATCACAATGGAGATAATCAGGAGGGTAATCTGGGAATGACGGGGTGCAGATTGCGCTGCGGGTTGGTCTGGCATGAGTGATTGCGCTCGTCTTTAGCTGAATTTTTTAGGCTCAAGAAATGACTATACCTTAAATAATTCGGATTGCGGCAAGGCGGTGGCTGATCGGCCCCGCTTACAGACAACAATAGAGAGGAGGTTCGCTATTGTGCTCTGCAAGCGGTTTACCGTACCGATTTGCGTCAGCGGCAACGCAAACCATCACGATTTTATCTGGCGACAGTGTGAACAGGGTGTGGTGGGACAATAGCGGCAGTCGCATTGCTTTCCCGTCTGACATTGATATTAGGCGCGCAGGCATGACTGCGTCGCCACGTGAGTGAGCTCTTACCGTTTCTCTGATAAATCAGTTTGTTAATCCGGCTTAGGCTACACTTCTCTCAGCCAATTTTATTTCAGGAGAGGGAATGAGCGAGCTACAGCAGGAAAAAATTGGGCAAAATATTCTGATTAAACTGGCGATGCTGGTCATCGTTCTGGCGGGTATCCGCGCAGCTTCCGATATTCTGGTTCCGCTGTTACTCGCGGCCTTCTTCGCTATTGTGCTTAATCCGTTGGTGACGATGTTGATGCGCCGCGGGTTACGTCGTGGAGTGGCGATCACCTTGGTTATTACGGTGATTATGTTGGTGATGTTGCTGCTCATCGCGGTAATAGCCAGTTCGGTGAGTGAATTTTCGGATATCTATCCGCAATTACGCGCCACCCTGGAACAGAAAATGACGGTTGTGCAGCATTTAGCAGCGCAGTTTCACCTTAATATCTCCACCGAGTCTCTGGTACAACGCTTCGATCCCAGCATGATGATGAATCTGGCCACCAGTGCGCTAACCCGTTTTTCCGGTGCCATGACCAATATTGTGCTGCTGGTTCTGACGGTGGTTTTCATGCTGTTTGAAGTTCACCATCTGCCTTACAAAATGCGTAACGCACTGGTCAATCCCAAAATACGCATCGCGGGATTGCACAAAGCATTGAAAGGCGTCACACATTATCTGGCATTAAAAACGCTGGTTAGCTTAGTGACCGGCGTTGCCGTCTGGCTCAGCTTAGTGTTGCTGGGCGTGAAGTTCGCGCTGCTGTGGGGCGTGGTGGCGTTTATTCTCAACTTCATTCCTAACATCGGTCCAATCCTTGCGGGTATTCCACCGTTTATTCAGGCGCTGCTGCTGAATAGCCTCTTTGATGCCGTGATGGTGGCGGCGCTGTTCTCTGCCATTCACATGGTGTTCGGCAATATGCTGGAACCGCGCCTGATGGGGCGTGGACTGGGTTTATCAACGCTGGTGGTCTTTTTGTCGTTGATTTTTGGGGCTGGTTGCTGGGGCCGGTCGGTATGCTGCTATCGGTGCCGCTGACCAGCATTACGAAAATATTGATGGAGACCACGCCGGGCGGTAGCCGTCTGG
The DNA here is from genome assembly GCF_018842675.1 of Candidatus Pantoea bituminis. Lineage (NCBI taxonomy): Bacteria > Pseudomonadati > Pseudomonadota > Gammaproteobacteria > Enterobacterales > Erwiniaceae > Pantoea > Candidatus Pantoea bituminis. The sequence continues at coordinate 120,568 of NZ_JAGTWO010000004.1, read as the reverse complement.
CGATCATGCTGGGCACCGGACGTCCCAAACGCGCGAAAGGATTAACCAAGTAAACGCTGCTGCACGTGTTGTAGATGCTTTTCCATCGAAGCACGTGCAGCGGTTTCATCACCCGCGACAATCGCCTCGGCAATGTGCTGATGATCCTCATTCATTTCTTGGGCAAATGCGTTATCTGCGTAGTGCCGCTCCAACCGTTTAAAATGCGGACTTTGACGCTTGTTCCAGAGATATTCCATCATGTCGCGCAGCAGATCGTTGCCGCTCATTTCGCTGATTAACAGATGAAATTGTTTATCTTGCTCCAGAAACGCGGCGTCATTTTCATTAAACTGCTGCAATTCTGCTGTCAACGCCAGCAAGGCGGCGCGCTGTTGTGCAGTGCCATGACGCGCTGCAAAGGCAGCTAACATCCCTTCAAAAGCTTCACGCGCCTGAAGCAGGTCGTGCAGACTGAAGCTTTCTGTTTCTCTGATGTCATTTTTTACGCCGCCCTGCGGCAGCGCTTGCGCCACATAAATGCCATTTCCGGTACGGATATCCACCCAGCCCGTCATTTCCAAAACAATTAAGGCTTCGCGTACCGATGAGCGACTCACACCAAGTTGCTTCGCCAGCTCACGTTCCGCAGGCAATAATCCGCCCGGCACAAATTCGCCCTTTTTAATGCTGTCCATAATCGCGTTAGCGATTTGACGATATAAACGTTCTGCTTTCAGTACAGGTAGCGCCATCTCTTTCTCCTTTGCGTGCGCAGAAGACCGACGTGTCGCAGCGCTCACATTTTTTCATGCTGCGATCCCGATCACGGCCTTTTATAACGCACTATCTTACTCTTGGTCCAGCGGCCTGACCACTGGGCCAAATCACAAAGGGAGTGAAAATGGAACACACTTGGCGTTGGTATGGCCCGAACGATCCGGTTTCTCTGGATGATGCACGTCAGGCGGGTGCAACAGGCATTGTGACCGCGCTGCATCACATTGCGAATGGCGAAGTCTGGCCGGTGGAAGAGATCAAAGCGCGTCAGGCGTTACTGGCGGAAAAAGGCTTGATCTGGTCGGTGGTCGAAAGCATTCCGGTGCACGAATCCATTAAAACCCAGCGCGGCGATTATGCGCGTTACATCGCTAACTATCAGCAATCGATCCGCAATCTGGCGACCTGTGGCATTGATACGGTGTGCTACAACTTCATGCCGGTACTCGACTGGACGCGAACCGATCTGGCGTGGGAATTGCCCGATGGCGCAAAAGCCCTGCGCTTTGATGCGGATGCTTTTGCCGCCTTTGAACTGTTTCTGCTGCAACGTCCCGGTGCCGAAAAAGATTACAGTGCTGAAGAGCAGCAAGCTGCTGCTAACCGCTTCGCCGCCATGAGCGAAGAGGAAAAAACCACGCTGGTACGTAATATTATTGCCGGTTTGCCAGGCGCCGAAGAGGGTTATACGCTGGAACAGTTCCAGGTGCAGCTGGCGCAATATGACGGTATTGATAAAGCCAAACTGCGTGAACACATGGCGACTTTCCTGCGTGCCATCGTGCCGGTGGCGGAAGAAGTGGGTATTAAACTGGCGGTGCATCCTGATGATCCCCCGCGCCCTATTCTCGGTTTGCCGCGCATTATTTCGACGCAGGAGGATATGCAATGGCTCAAAGAAACTGTCGACAGCCTGCATAACGGCTTCTGCTTCTGCACCGGTTCATATGGCGTGCGGGCAGACAATGCGCTGGTCGAGATGGCGGAAACGTACGCTGACCGCATCAACTTTATCCATCTGCGCGCCACCAAGCGCGAAGAAAATCCCAACAGTTTCCATGAGGCGGCGCACCTGGCCGGTGACGTCGATATGGTCGGCGTGATCAAAGCGATTCTGACAGAAGAACAACGTCGCCGCCGGGCGGGGAACCAACGCGCGATTCCGATGCGTCCCGATCATGGTCATCAAATGTTAGACGATCTGCACAAGCGTACCAATCCCGGCTATTCAGCCATTGGCCGTCTGAAAGGATTAGCGGAATTGCGAGGCGTTGAAGTGGCGCTGCGCCAAACGTTTTTTCAGGATTAAAGGCCATAAAAAAGCCCCGAACAGGTTGCGCTGTTCGGGGCTTTCTTTCAGCGATTAAGGGGCTGCGTTAAATACGGTTCTATCCGTAATCGCCTGCACGTTCACGGCGTTTGGCAAAATCTTCAATTCGCTAAAGAGATTCGAGACTTCCTGCACTTTGGCAATATCGTCCGGCGTCACAGGGCGAATACCGTGGGAAATACGGGCGGTAATTTTCTGCGCATCCTGTGGTTTCAGGCGCGTTAGCTGTGCATAAACGTTGTTGTACGCTTCTGGATGGCTGATCGCCCATTTACGGGCTTTTTCGAGTCGCTGGGTGAAATCAGCAATCGCCGCACGCTTACCCGGATCGTCGAGCGATGCTTGCGTAGCAGTCACAAATGACAACGCTGTGGTAAGCCCTTTTCCATCACGCAACACGCGTCCACCCTGTTGTTCCGCAATACCTAAATAGGGATCAAACGTTGCCCAAACGCCGATTTGACCGGAGTTAAAGGCTGCACTGGCATCGGTAGGCAACACAAAACGTACCGGCACGCTGTCGCGTTTTACCCCCGCTTCATCCAACGCCTGATACAGCAAATACTGCGAGATACTGCCGCGTGCCGATGAGACCACCACTTCTTTACCCGTTAAATCTTTTACGCTGTGGATCGGCGAGTCGGCGGGAACCACCAAGCCATTTGAGCCGCCATCACCAACATTGGTGGCAATTATTTTCAGCGGCACGCCGCCGGAGGCGGCCATCAATACCGGTAGGTCGCCCGCGTAAGAGGTATCAACCGCGCCCGCCCGCTGTGCTTCAAACAAAGGTGCAGCACCCTGAAAATTCGCCCAGCGGTAGTGATAAGGCGCATCTTTCATTACGTCTGCCGCTTCCACCAGCGAGCGCAGATTGCGAGCTTGATCGCCCAACACCAGCGTCACCTTACTCAAATCCTCTGCTGCCTGCGCACTGAGATTCACACTGACTAACAGGGCGACGAGCGCCACTCTGATGATTTTCATCTTTATCCCTTACAGCGCGTTACGGTTGAGCTGGCGGATGTAGGCATCCCAATGCAGTAGATATTTTTTATTGGTAATGCTGTTCTCAAACGTCTGCGCGGCTTTCTTTGCCACCGCATCCGGCAGAATCAGTAATTCAGCGCCGCCAGACTGCGCCGCAAGCTGCGCCTGGCACGCTCGCTCAAGGTAATAAAGGTTGTAGAAAGCTTCTTCGATGCTGCCACCGCTGGTCAGCAAGCCATGATTGCGCAGGATCAGCGCATTGAGAGAACCGAGGTCGGCGACGATGCGCTGCTGTTCATCCAGATCGAGGGCGATACCTTCGTAATCGTGGTAACCCACGCGCTGGTGAAACCGGGTACTGTGCTGAGAAATCATCAGCAAACCCTGTTTTTGTGCCGATACGCCAATTCCTGCGGCGGTGTGGGTATGCATTACCGCATGTGCATCTGGGCGCGCACGATGAATAGCACTGTGAATAACAAATCCCGCAGGGTTAATTCCCAGCCCTGTTGGGTCGTCAATAATATTGCCGTCAATATCAATCTTCACCAACGTTTCAGGCCGAATTTCATCAAACGTTTGCCCATAAGCATTGATAAGAAAGTGGGGTTGATCGCCCGGCACACGCAGCGAAAAATGGGTGTAGATGTGATCGGTCCAACGGAGTTTTGCGGCTAATACGTAGGCTTGTGAGAGCTTAACGCGTGCCTGCCATTCGGCATCACTTACGCGCTGTTGTAAGGAAGTTGAGGTCAGAATTGCCGTGCTCATGTCCGCTCCTTGTTGCTGAATATGTGCTTGCGGTCATCGTGACACAGCCTTTTCACGTCAGGGAAATGCCAAAAACGGCAAAACATTGTCAATATTTGCAATGAACGGTCGATAATTGACCTTAATCAGTTTTGATCTTAATCAAAACGCTACCCTGCATCGCCCGAGGACATGCTATGCTGCGCTGACTCATTAGCACCTCCTCAATACGGATCACTTTTAGAGGATTTTGCGGTGCCGCCACTGAAACGAAAACGTGATTACGCCAGGCTCATCATTCTCCTCGCCGGCGCATTGCCATTGATTCTTGGCACTATTTTTACCGTTATCGATGCCCACCATACGGTTCGCCAGCAACAGGTGAGCGCCGCAAAAACACTTTTGTCTCAGGCCGAAAAAATGAGCGACAGCGGCTGGGATATGATCACTTCTCTGCGTAAATACCATTACCAACCTTGCAACCAAATCGAAGATAAATTACAGCTTGCAGGCACGCTAAATGCCTATTTCAGGGCCATTGGGAAGTTACAGGATGACAGGGTGGCCTGCTCATCCGCGTATGGCTTAAACCCGGGTTCGCTCAAAGAGATGATCAGGCGCGATCCGCCGGTAACAGGCCGCGCCTGGTGGAGTTTGTCGATTGCCGGCACCGCAGGCGTGCCCAATCGCCCTGCGGTGATCTTTGTGCGCCAATTGCCAGACGGTGAAGGTTTTTGGGCGGTGATTGATGGTCAATACCTGATGGACTTCATGGAGGCCATTGGTGAATCGCGCGGTTATCAGCTCTCAATGCGTTTCAACGACGGCGCGCCTATTTCTGTCGGTAAAGTTGAGACGGTGAAAAATCGTTTTTTTGATGCTCAAACCTATCAGACGACCTCATTGCGCTACCCGATTAGCGTCAATATCGTGGCACCAGGCTCTGAATTAGCCCGTGCCTGGCGTCAGGTTCTGTTTGTCTTTCTGCCGATGGCTGCCATTTTTTCAATTCTGTTGATGATCCTTACCGCTAACTGGCTGCAACGGCGGATCTCATGGCGCGATGAGATACGCCGCGCCATTAATGGCCGCCAGTTTACCGTGCATTATCAACCGGTTTACAACGACCAACTGCAGCGCTGCTCCGGTGCCGAAGCATTAATGCGCTGGACGTTGCCTAACGGCACCGTGATCCGTCCCGACATTTTTATCAGCGCGGCTGAAGCCGAAGGCATGATTGTGCCGCTAACACGCCACTTAATGGAGTTGATCGCTGAGGATGTGCAGGATTGGGAAGTTGAGCCGGGTTTTCATTTAGCCATTAACGTGGCCGCTGAACATTTACAGCATCCTGAATTCGTCAGCGATATGCTGCAATTTGTCGAAAAAGTGAAGCATCAACAATTTGTTATTACGCTGGAATTAACGGAGCGCAGTCTGATTAAAGATGGCGACGCCGTGGCGCGTAAACTTGATGCGTTGCGTGAAGTCGGCATTAAGGTCGCGATTGATGATTTTGGCACCGGTCATTGCTCGCTGAGCTATTTAATGACCTTCTCGCTCGATTATTTAAAAATTGATCGGGGTTTTATTAACGCTATTGAATCGCTGGGCGGTGAAACACCGGTACTGGACGCTATTATCAATCTCAGCTTTAAATTGCGTTTACAGGTTTTGGGTGAAGGCGTGGAAACACCGTTACAGCTTCTTTATTTGCAACAACGCGGCGTGGTGTTTATTCAGGGCTACTATTACGCTCAGCCCATGAGTAATAGCGCGCTGAAAATCTGGCTCAAAGAAAAAGGCCCATTGCCCATTCACGTTGAGGATCATGATGCGTCTGAATTGCACCCTTCTTGATGATTATCAGAATATCGCCTTATCACTGGCGGACTGGGAATCGCTGCAACCCGTTGTCACCTCGCGTAGCCTGCAACAACATATTGATGAACCCGACCAGCTGGTTGAGCAACTTGCCAACAGCGATATTTTAGTGGTGATGCGCGAACGCACAGCCATTGATGCGGCGCTAATAGCGCGTTTACCTGCGTTAAAACTGATTGTGACCTCTGGCATGCGCAATGCCGCGATCGATCTGGCTGCTTGCCGCGAGCGTGGCATTGAAGTGTGCGGCACCAGTAGCAGCAGCGCGCCGCCAATGGAGCTGACATGGGGACTTTTACTCGCACTGGCACGGCGCATTACCGACGAGAATCAGGCGCTGCGCACCAACGGTCCTTGGCAGCAATCTCTGGGCATGACGCTGCAAGGTAAAACGCTGGGATTAGTGGGTTTAGGCAAAATAGGCAGCGCGATGGCAAAAGTCGCGCAGGCGTTTGATATGAAGGTCTGTGCGTGGAGCCAGAATCTGACGGCTGAACGCGCAGCAGAATGTGGCGTAACCCAAATGCCCACGTTACAGGCGCTGCTGGCAAACAGCGATGTCGTCTCACTTCATCTGGTGCTTAGCGATCGCACGCGTAACCTACTGGACGCCAGCACGTTGGCGCAGATGAAACCGGGCGCGCTGCTGGTTAATACTTCACGTGCTGGGCTGGTTGATCAATCCGCGATGGTTGCTGCTCTCAAATCGGGGCAGCTTGCGGGAGCTGCACTGGATGTATTTGAAACTGAGCCGCTTCCTGCCGATCACTCTTTGCGCAATTTGCCTAACGTCGTGGCTACGCCGCATCTGGGTTACGTCGCTGACAGCAATTATCAGGCTTACTTTGCTCAGGCAGTAGAAAATATTGCGGCGTGGCTGGATAACAAGCCGCTGCGTTCTCTACTTAAATAGCGGCGCGCGGCGCTTCATGGCGACGCGTAACGCCACTTCAACGGAATCTTCATTCCCTGCCTGCAGCGGCGCGGCGGATTGCGCCTGAAGGCGCTGATTAATCCGCTCCAGCGTCGGCATTAATTGCCCCACCAAGCGCTGATACTCATCCAGTTGAGCGCTATTTTTGCCGGTACGGGTAGAAATGTGTAGCGCTTCGCCTAATTGCTGCAATTGTCGGATGCAATCCTTGCCCTGCCTGGTCAGCCAATCGTTTGCGCGCCGAAGCAAATCATCAGGATTTTGTGCTAGCTGTTGCAGTGCTTGTTCAGCGCGATCGTCACACTGAATCCAGAACTGCGGAATCACCTTAGTAGCAGGCTTTCGTCGAGAGAGGGGCCGATAATTGATTAATTTTCTTTCTATGGTGTCAAATTGAGACAGCCAGGAGTTCTTGAAGGGCTGAAGCGATATCCGTGTCATTTATCCTCCTTACGTCATGACGCGCAGAGTATTACCGAATGTTTCAAATCTGGCAAGTTTCAATAAGCAGTCAAAATATACATTACTTTAACTTAAGATTAACCTTATTAAGCGCATTACTGGCGCTTTTCAACGTTGCGGAAAAACCCATCAATCGTCATCAGACACCGCCATTTTTAACCCACTAGCCTGCTGTTTGTTACCCGGCCAAAACGGTCATTATCAGGTCAAACATGACAAATATCACACTAAAACGGTATACTCTGTCGCTTGAAGCGATAATTTCGACAGGAATTATTGCTTTTACCGCCAGGGAAAAGGCACTTTTCCGGCTATGCTTAAATTTCCTCAACGCAGCGGTCTGAATGCATTTGCTCGGTTCGCGCCGTTGAGGACTTTCATGTTCCATTACAGGGTAATTCTATGAAATTGCGTAGGAAGCGTGTAAAACCAATTGGGCTTGATGATGTCACCATCATTGATGATGCCCGTTTACGTAAAGCCATCACCGCGGCATCTTTGGGCAACGCGATGGAGTGGTTTGATTTTGGTGTATACGGCTTTGTAGCCTATGCGCTGGGCAAGGTCTTCTTTCCAGATGCTTCTCCCAGTGTGCAGATGATTGCTGCGCTGGGTACTTTCTCTGTTCCTTTCTTAATTCGTCCTTTGGGCGGCTTGTTCTTCGGTAGACTGGGCGATAAATATGGTCGCCAAAAGATTCTCTCTATTACCATTATCATCATGTCGATCAGTACGTTCTGTATCGGCCTGATACCGTCTTACGCCTCAATCGGCATTTGGGCACCTATTCTGTTGCTGTTGGCAAAAATGGCACAGGGCTTCTCGGTGGGCGGTGAATATACCGGTGCATCGATTTTCGTTGCCGAATATTCGCCGGACCGCAAACGCGGCTTCATGGGCAGCTGGCTCGATTTCGGCTCCATCGCGGGCTTTGTGTTGGGTGCAGGCTTAGTGGTGCTGATCTCCGCCATTATTGGTGAAGAGAGCTTCCTTGAATGGGGCTGGCGCTTACCGTTCTTTGTGGCGTTACCGCTGGGCATCATTGGTCTCTATTTGCGTCATGCGCTGGAAGAGACGCCGGCGTTTCAGCAGCACGTTGAAAAACTGGAACAAGGCGATCGCGAAGGCCTGCGTGACGGTCCAAAAGTCTCTTTCAAAGAGATTGCCACTAAACACTGGCGCAGCCTGCTGGCATGCGTAGGGCTGGTGATTGCAACCAACGTAACCTACTACATGTTGCTCACCTACATGCCAAGTTACCTGTCGCATAACCTGCATTACTCCGAAGATCATGGCGTATTGATCATCATCGCTATCATGATTGGTATGCTGTTCGTTCAGCCCGTCATGGGAATGTTGAGCGACCGCTTCGGTCGTCGTCCCTTTATCATCATTGGCAGTATCGCGTTACTGATCTTCGCGATTCCGGCGTTTATGTTGATTAATAGCGGCGTATTAGGATTGATTTTTGCGGGTCTGCTATTGCTTGCTGTGATTCTGAATGCTTTTACCGGCGTGATGGCATCGTCGCTGCCCGCCATGTTTCCAACGCACATCCGTTACAGTGCGTTAGCCAGCGCCTTCAACATTTCGGTACTGATTGCGGGTCTGACGCCTACCTTTGCTGCCTGGCTGGTTGAAACCACCAACAACCTTTATATGCCGGCTTACTACCTGATGGTCATCGCCGTGATTGGTTTAATTACCGGTATCTACATGAAAGAGACCGCGAACAAACCACTGAAAGGCGCTACGCCTGCGGCGTCTGACCTTAATGAAGCGCGTGAAATTCTTCAGGAACATCACGATAATATCGAGCAGAAAATCGAAGATATCGATGAAGAAATTACGCGCCTCGAAGCGAAGCGTAAAAACCTGGTGCAGCAGCACCCAGACATCAACGAGTAATCTTTTCTCTCCCGCCGCCCGGCGGGAGATTTTTTCTGTCTCTGCTCTCCGCCGCACACAAACCTTCATCCCTTGCTGCCAAAGGGAGTAAACTATCGCCACTTTTTTATACTGGTAAGCAATGAATATGTCTGATTTTTCCCTTATTCAGCGCCCTAGAAGGCTGCGCTCTAGCGCGTCAATGCGCGCAATGTTTCAAGAATCCTCTCTTAGCGTGAACGATCTGGCGTTGCCAATCTTCGTTGAGGAAGGTGTTGATGATTACAAAGCGATTCAGGCAATGCCTGGCGTGGTTCGCATTCCAGAAAAACGTCTCGCTTATGAAATCGAACGTATTGCGAAAGCGGGCATCCGCTCAGTCATGACATTTGGTATTTCTCACCACCTTGATGCCACAGGCAGCGACGCGTGGAATGAGAACGGTTTGGTGGCGCGTATGTCGCGTATCTGTAAAGACACCGTGCCGGAAATGATTGTTATGTCTGACACCTGTTTTTGTGAATACACCAGCCACGGTCATTGCGGCGTGCTGTGCGATCACGGCGTCGATAACGACCAAACGCTGATCAACCTGGGCAAGCAGGCGGTGGTTGCCGCAGCAGCCGGTGCTGACTTTATCGCGCCTTCAGCGGCGATGGATGGCCAGGTGCAGGCGATCCGTCAGGCACTGGATGCAGCTGGATTCACCCAAACAGCTATCATGTCTTACTCAACAAAGTTTGCTTCATCGTTCTACGGCCCGTTCCGTGAAGCTGCGGGCACGGCTCTGAAAGGCGATCGCAAGACTTATCAGATGAATCCGATGAACCGCCGCGAAGCGATTCGTGAGTCGCTGTTGGATGCCGCAGAAGGCGCAGATTCACTGATGGTGAAACCGGCTGGCGCTTACCTCGATATCCTGCGTGATATCCGCGAGCGCACAGAGCTGCCGCTGGCTGCGTACCAGGTCAGTGGTGAATACGCGATGATCAAATTCGCTGCGCAGGCTGGTGCTATTGATGAACGTAATGTAGTACTGGAAAGCCTCGGTGCGATTAAGCGAGCCGGTGCAGACCTGATTTTCAGCTATTTTGCCCTTGATCTCGCAGAACAAAAAGTGCTCTGATCCCTCTCTCAAAGACAGCGCACTGCATCGCTTCAGTCGCTGTCTTTTTCTTCGCCGCAAGGCAAACACCAGAACCTGGCTTCAGCTAAAAAAATAAAAGGTCTCTGTGATGAAAGCACCTAAGTTTGCTGCCGACGAGGCACAACGTTTATCGCAACTGCGTGCGTTAAATATCATGAATACACCAGCGGAAGAGCGTTTTGATCGTTTAACCCGCCTGGCTCGCCGCCTGTTTAACGTTCCTATCGCGTTAGTCAGCTTGCTGGAAGCCGATTATCAATGGTTTAAATCTTCTCAGGGATTTGACCAAACCCGTTCCCCGCGCACCACCTCATTTTGTGGCCATGCCATTCTCCGGGACGACGTTCTGGTTGTCGAAAACGCATTAGAAGATCAGCGTTTTCACGATAATCCTCTGGTCACTGGCGATCCCCACATCCGCTTTTATGCGGGATGTCCGTTGCGGGCACCGGGCGGCGCAAAACTAGGCACCCTGTGCATTATCGGTCGGGAGCCGCGTCAATTTACTGAAGATGATGAGGTGACCTTGCGCGATCTGGCCGCCATGGCTGAAGCGGAGCTGGCAGCATTTCAGACCGCAACCTGCGATGAGCTGACACAAATTACCAATCGTCGTGGTTTTATGACGCTGGGCCAGCTGGTGTTGAATGAGTGCATTATCAAGCAAAAGCCTGCTTGTCTGACTTTTCTCGATCTCGACAAGTTTAAGCAGATCAATGACACGTTAGGACACCGTGAAGGCGATCGCGCCCTCATGGATTTTGCCGATGCAATGAAAGTGGTTTTCAATCACTCTGATCTTTTCGCCCGCCTGGGCGGAGATGAGTTTGTGGTGCTATTTAATGGCCTGAAGCAACCGCAGGCAGAAGCATTGTTGCAACAGTTCTCACGCTATTTGCAGCAGCAATTTAGCCACCTTAACCGCCGATATAACCTGCAATTTTCAGCTGGCGTGGTGGAATTTGATGCAGCCCAGCCGCAGACGCTGGAACAACTGCTGCATAACAGTGATGAACAGATGTACCTGAATAAAAAGAGCAAGCAAGCGCTGATATCCGCTATTCAGGCGCCGTAGCGCCTGAACGGGTTTACCTGGCCAGATCGTCTATTAACGTCTGGTTAAACTTAGCTGGCTCTTCCATTTGCGGCGCATGTCCCATACCAGGAAGCTCAATCAATCGCGCCCCTGGAATCAGCTTCGCAACCTCTTTGCCCAACACCTTATAGTTGCCCAGCGTCGCTTTCACCGCTGGTGAGGCGATATCGCTGCCGATAGCAGTGGTGTCTGAGGTACCGATGATTAACGTAGTCGGCACGTTAAGATCTTTAAATTCGTAATACACTGGCTGGGTAAAAATCATGTCGTAAATCAGTGCTGAGTTCCAGGCGACCTTTTTATGTCCTGGCCCGCTGTTCAGCCCAGCCAGCATATCAACCCATTTGTCATATTCTGGTTTCCAGCGTCCCACATAATAGGTTTGCTGCTCATATTTTTTAATGCCTTCCGCGCTTAATTTTAACTCACGCTCATACCATTGATCGACGGTGCGATAGGGTGCGCCTTTGGCTTTCCAGTCTTCTAAGCCAATGGGATTCACTAACACTAATTTTTCCGTTTGATTGGGATACATCAGCGCATAACGTGTTGCCACCATGCCACCGGTTGAATGCCCAATAATGACCGCTTTTTGAACGCCCAGTTTAGTCAACAGTTGATGGGTATTTTCAGCCAACTGTTGAAAGGTGTACTGGTAATTAGCGGGTTTGGTCGAGCTACAAAAACCAATTTGATCGGGGGCAATCACGCGATACCCTTTTTCACTCAGATCACGGATTGTCTCTTCCCAGGTGGCCCCGCAAAAATTCTTTCCGTGCATTAGCACTACAGTTTTCCCGTTGGCATTTTGCTGCGGCTTTACATCCATATAGCCCATGCTAAGCGATTGCTGTTGTGATGAAAAATTGAAGTGCTGCAACGTATAGGGGTAGGTAAAGCCTTCAAGCTGCTCGCCATAAACATTGGCGGCAAGGGCAGGTGCGGCGCTGAGTAAGGTCAGCGAGGTGAGCAAAGCGGCAAGCGGTTTCTTCAACACGTATGTCGGGCCCATCCGAATTTCTCCATGCGATAAAAAGAGCACTAAGCCTGGCACGACCCACCTGAAAATGTATTGATACGCCGTGCTATGTGGTTAATTCAGATTCAACCGTCATTTAACCCGGCGATGCCCTTGAATAGATAAATTATTTTGGAATAAGCAAATTAATTCCATCATCTAATTCCTCTATTCCTTCAGAATTTATAACATCCAAACAACAAAAGCCCTTAAAAAATCACCATTTCAAAGACCGGTCTTATATCTAAAAAATAAAAATTCATTTCCTGATAAATCTTTACTAAAGCAGCGTGTAGAGAAAGATAAATTATTCTAAACTTCCCGCATCTTAAATGAGGTGGCTTATGAACGAGAATAAATACAATGAAGGTGTGATTATCTCCATCACTGAATGGATTAATAACAATCTCAATCAGCGCTTGAGTATTAATGACATTGCCGAGAAATCCGGTTATTCCAAATGGTATTTACAAAAACTGTTTGCGCGTTATCACCATGAAACGCTGGCACGCTATATTCGCAAGCGGAAATTAGCCGCCTGCGTGCATGATTTAAAAAACAGTAACGCGCCGATTATTAGTCTGGCCGTGAAATACCATTTTGAAAGCCAGCAATCTTTTACTCGCTCGTTTAAACAGGTTATGGGATGCACACCGAGCGTATGCCGTAAACGACAGCTGAATGCAGAAACACAGGCGCAACTGGAGAAAAGTCATAACCCTTGTGCGCTCTGCTTTCACTCGACTAAGCAAGAGATTATGCGCTGCGGGTCATCACAACGCATGGCACTCGCTTCCACGCGACACCTTATTCCGTCGCGCTACGTTTCCTGATTAAGATTCGTCAGGCTGATAATATTGCACACCAATCTGAATACGCTCGCGACCATTGGCAACGCGATGACGATTGGTGTCGCGCAATGAATAAACGCAACCACAATACTCCTGTTGATAAAAGTGTTCGCGCTTGCTGATTTCAATCATGCGCGCTGCACCTCCGCCTTTACGCCAGTTAAATTCCCAGTAACTCAGATCGGGATAATGCGCCGCGGCGCGCACGCCACAATCATTAATTTGCTGCATATCCTTCCAGCGCGAAATCCCCAGCGAACTGGTGATCACCGGAAAACCATTTTCATGGGCGTAAAGCGCGGTGCGTTCGAAACGCATATCAAAACACATGGTACAGCGTGCGCCGCGTTCCGGTTCCCATTCCATGCCGCGCGCCCGTGCAAACCAGTCATCACGATCATAATCCGCATCCACAAACGGCACGCCAAATTTTTCGGCAAACCGAATATTCTCCTGCTTACGCAGCTCATACTCTTTAAGCGGATGAATATTTGGGTTGTAGAAATAGAGGGTATATTCGATGCCAGATGCCAGCATCGCTTCCATCACTTCGCCGGAACAGGGCGCACAGCAAGAGTGCAACAGGACTTTACGATGACCATCGGGCAGCGGCAGCGGTGATCGTTGAAAGGGTTGAGTCATAAGCACCTTCAATGTATAGCTTGAAAGCGGCAGTGTAGTTTCCGCCGCGTTATGTTGCAAAATTTCGCTTTATAAAGGCAGTAAGCCAACGTTCTTTGCGCATTTGTGCGGCAGCGCAGCTGAGCAAATCGTTGTTAACCTCTTTGTTCTCTAATGCTTTTCCTGCCGTATCACTTAAATCAACGCCGCTAGACTGACTTTTATGTGACCGGCAGCACGTCTGCATCAGCTATGTTTACATAACATTAACAATATTGACAAAGCTGAACCTTCAAGGAGAAATGCATGAGTGCCGCTCACAAAAAACCAGCCAAAATCGTTTTACCTGGTTCGTCTGTTTCATGGCCGCATTGTCTGGCCTGCTGTTTGGATTAGATATTGGCGTGATTGCGGGAGCGCTGCCGTTTCTTTCCGACGACCTGCATATCTCTAATCACGAACAGGAATGGGTAGTCAGTTCAATGATGTTTGGCGCAGCAATCGGTGCGCTGGGTGCAGGCTGGATGTCTTCCAAGCTGGGACGCAAAAAAGCATGCTGGCCGGCGCCACGCTTTTTGTCATCGGCTCATTGTGGTCAGCGTTTTCTCCTGATGTTGAATCGCTGGTGTGCGCCCGTGTGATGTTGGGTTTAGCAGTGGGCATTGCCTCTTACACCGCCCCCTTTATCTGGCAGAAATCGCGCCAGAACGCGTGCGTGGCTCAATGATTTCGATGTACCAACTGATGTTAACCACTGGCATTGTCGTGGCTTATCTGTCGGATACCGCTTTTAGCTATAGCGGTAACTGGCGCGGAATGCTGGGTGTGATCGCTATTCCTGCGGTGATCTTATTCATTGGCGTGCTTTTTTGCCCAACAGCCCACGCTGGTTGGCAGCGCATGGCCGCTTCAATGAAGCTCAACGGGTGCTAGACCGGCTGCGTAATAGCAGCGAACAAGCGAAGCAAGAGCTGGAAGAGATTCGTGAAAGTCTGCAAGTGAAACAACGCGGCTGGTCACTGTTTAAAAGCAACAGTAACTTTCGTCGTGCCGTGTGGTTGGGCATGCTGCTTCAGGTTATGCAGCAGTTCACCGGTATGAACGTAGTGATGTATTACGCGCCAAAAATATTCAATATTGCTGGCTTTTCCAGCACCAGCGAGCAGATGTGGGGCACGGTGATTGTCGGCCTGGTAAACATGCTGGCGACGTTGATTGCGATTGGCTTTGTCGACCGCTGGGGACGTAAACCGATGCTCACCACCAGTTTTCTGGTGATGGCGGTGGGTATGGGCGCGCTAGGCACGCTGCTGCACATGGGGGTTGAAACGGACTTCCGCAAATACTTCGCCATCGCCATGCTGCTGATGTTTATCGTTGGTTTTGCCATGGCGGCAGGCCCGGTGATCTGGCTACTTTGTTCTGAAATCCAGCCGCTAAAAGGCCGTGACTTTGGCATTACCGCGTCAACTACGACCAATTGGGTCGGTAATATGATTGTTGGCGCGACCTTTTTAACCCTGCTCGACAAGCTGGGCAATGCCAACACCTTCTGGTTCTATGCGGCGCTGAACCTGGTGTTTATTTTACTGACGATGCTGCTGGTGCCAGAAACCAAACACGTCACGCTGGAGCACATTGAGCGCAATTTGATGAAAGGAAAAGCGCTGCGGGATATCGGGGCGTAACCGCCCCGCTTTTTCTACCATTGCAGCGTATGGCCGGCGTAGTCAACAAAGTGATGACCGCCGCGCCCGCGCCAGGTATTGAGCTGCTGGATAATACCGGCAGCACTCTCTTCCGCCGTCAGCGGCGCAGATTCACCGCCCATATCCGTTTTTACCCAGCCGGGATGTAGCGTTAGCAGCGTGCCGCGTTGTGCTTCGACTTCACCCGCCAGCGAGCGAGTCAGCATGTTTAACGCCGCCTTACTGGCAGAATAGATCGGCATCTCTGCATCTGGGTTTTCATTCAGGCTACTTAACGTTGAGGAGGTAAAGGCAAGCACGCCTTTCTCATCACTCAGTAAAGGCAGCAGTACTTCTGCGGTGCGCACCGGCGCCACCGCGTTGGTAAGGAACAGCTGAGCCAGCTCATCATCTTCGCTTTGCGCCAACTTTTGATGTGAAGGGCCAAAGATGCCCGCATTAATCAGGATCAGGTCAAACCGTTGCTCACCAAGCTGCGCCGCGAACGCGCTTACTGCCTGCGGCTGCGTCATATCCAGCCGATGCCAGTCACTCTTCGCAACATGGCCCGCCGCAGGAATTTCACTGCGGTAAGTGGCTGTCACATCCCAGTTTTGAGCTGAAAATGCTTGAACAACCGCCAAGCCGATACCGCGTGACGCCCCTACCACTAATGCTTTGCCTTGCTGTGCCATATCCGTTCCTCTTTTTTACGTTAACTGCCAGCTTAGCTTTTCATTCATGAGGCATTGATTCGCAAATGCGGTTTGACGGGCGCATAGCACGAGGTGTAAAAAGATGAGGCGAAAATGTGGCGGATGATGCCTACCCAGATAATAAAAAATCGGGACATTTCTCGCACACCTCCCTTTTTATTGATTTTAAAAGAAAAACATCAGCAATAGTTGCGGTTTTATAAGGTAATGCCCTTCATTAAAACGCAGCACCCGGACTTATTCATCATTTAATTCAGCAGGCATCCTGCTGATTTAATTTAACATTCAAACAGGAATAAAATGGATATTCTTAATAACCTGAATGGCCTTTCCAATAAAATTAAGCAGCAATCAGCCATTATTCAAACTGAGGAAGCCACAAAAAGCGCTTTTGTTATGCCTTTTATCAGTCAGGTCTTGGGTTACGATGTATTTGACCCGGCAGAAGTTATCCCAGAGTTCATTTGTGATGTCGGTACAAAAAAGGGCGAAAAAATAGATTTTGCCATTCTAAAAGGGGTGAAATCCAGATCCTGATTGAATGCAAAAAAATCGGCGAGTCGCTTAATATCAAACATGCCTCACAGCTTTTTCGCTATTTCCACGTCACAAACGCCAGGATATCCATACTCACTAATGGACAGGTCTATAAGTTTTTTACCGACCTGGACGCGCCGAATAAAATGGACGAAAAGCCATTTTTAGAGCTTGATTTACTTGATATTGATGAACACGTCATACCTGAAATCAGCAAACTGAGCAGAAGCGCTTTTGATGTCGATTCCATTGTAAGCGCAGCAGGTGAACTCAAGTACATCAGCCAGATCAAAAAACTGATCTCCACTCAATTCAGTACGCCCGATGAAGACTTCGTTAAATTTTTCGCGTCACGCGTCTATGATGGAATTATCACACAAAAAGTCAGGGAGTTATTTCTGACCTTGACCAAGAAAGCCGCGACGCAATGGTTAAATGATCAGGTCAATGAGCGTCTTAAATCAGCAATAAATGGAACCGCTTCTGCCAGCATTAATATATCTACCGAAACGCCTAACAAAGAAGAGAATGCGCAGGAAGAGCAAGGTAGCGCACTCATCGTGACGACAGAAGAGGAAATCGAAGGCTTCCATATTGTGAAGTCAATCATTCGGAAAATGGTCAAGCCCGAACGCATTACCTACCGCGATACGCAAAGTTATTTTGGTATTTTATTGGATGACAACAACAGAAGACCAATTTGCCGCCTGCACTTTAATCGCAGCCAACTCTATATCGGGATTTTTGATAAAGAGAGAAAAGAAACGCGCCACCCTATTTCATCACTCAACGATATTTATAATTTTGCAGCAGTATTAAGAGAAACAGCGGTGCAATATCAGGGGTAATCATCCAGCCAGGATTTTATCCTGGCTTACTTTTAAAGCGGATCGGTGCGGTTACCTTCACCTAAATCACGCTGCATGATAACGGTGTCAAGCCAGCGGCCATGTTTAAATCCTACCGACTCTAGTGTGCCAATAAGCTTATATCCGCTGGCATAATGCACATTGAGCGAGCCTTGATTCGCGCTGTCGCCCACCACCGCCAGCAGTTGACGAAAACCTTTCTGCTCCGCCCAGCTAATAGCGCACTCCAGCAGCGCACGGCCTGCGCCACGCTTTTGAAAATCGACGTTGATGTAGATGGAATCTTCGAGGGTGAAACGGTAGGCAAAGCGTTCTCGATAACGGCCCAGGTAACAGTAGCCTTTTACCTCGCCGTCATGAATGACCACCAACCACAGCAAGCCTGCTTGCTGAATTTTCCTCAGCCGATTAAGCATCTCAGCTTCGCTGGGCGGTTCGGTTTCAAACGTTGCCGTGCCATGCAGCACATGCCAGGCATAAATTTTTTGTATTGCAGGAATATGGTGTTCTTCTGCCTGAATAATTTCCATCTCGACGACCCCCTTAGCGGCTTTTTTCACAGCCTACTCCTGTTGCGATTAAGAGAGGAGCGTCGTCGTGATAAGAAAAATTTATAACTCTTCTGGTGACTCTTCTGACTGCGGACTTTTAGTCACCGCTTGCGGATCGCCATAGGCCAAAGCGCTGGCGCTGGCCGGATCGAACAGGGAAAGGCTCTCTATCTGATCAACCATAAGCACTTTACGAAAGGCCATGGCATTTTTAGGTTCAGATTCCAGCGTAATATCATGCTCCGCGTACCATTTGCTGTAGTTGTGTTCGACCGCTAATTTCAGCGTTTTGCTGTCACGGTAGCCGCTGAGCATCGGGATCAAGACGATATTGGCCGTGCTTTCATATTCAAACGTGGCGGCGTGTATCATGCCAATATAGATACGACGTGATTTTAAAGTTATCCAGGCCAGCTCACCCTCTTCCATACATTGAAACAGCAACTGCTCAACGCCGTTAGAACGGGACAACTTCTGGTAGAGATCTTTGCGTCCCGGCGCATTGAGACGTGCGCTGCCGGACCAGTTGGAACGATAGAGGCAAAACAGTATTGCGAATGCCAGCATCACCACGACCGGCGCCTGGATGCCGAGGAAACTCCAGTTCATGAACTCGATTTGCCATTTTAAATGGACGCCGGGGATTTCCTGCAGTGCATTCGCAATCGCTGAGATACCTAACAGCACGATCCAAATAATACCGGTGGCAAACACGCCCTGTAATACGAAGATGCAGCCGTAAAGCGCGACCAGGAAGTAAACATCCCAACCCGATGATCGCCGAATTTTAAAGCGGCTAGAGAGATCGCGGCTGGTGTACCAATACCCGCTGACCATCAACACCATAAAGATTGCCGTACCCATGTCACACTCCTTTTAAAGCGTTCACATGGCGAGCGAAATCTTCGCGTACCTCATCACTGGTGACGTTAACCGACGCGTTGCCATCCTCATCAATGATGATGCGATCACCATCAGCGATGGATTCGTTGATGTCCTGGCGTGACATGAGTTGAATGAATTTTTCTGGGCTGGAAAAAACGGAAAGAACATATCTAAACATATTTCTCACTTCATTTGGCTTAAAGTGAAAGTATGTGACCGGATACCCATTCCTGCCATTTTATTAAGGGTAAAAGTTCCTAAATTCAAATGATTAACCAAGCGGCTGGCACTTAGTTGAGGGAATACTGAGGCTTACGTAGCACTGTTATGCAGCGCGCTCTGTGTCGTGCAAAATATGTTTTGCCTTGCCGAGGATAATTTCCCCGGCGACGGAGAAACAGCGGGGATTATCGCCCCTTCTTTTTACGTCCCGGCTGGTTAAAACGCTTACGCGATGCAGCATTGCTCTCCGCTTTTTCTGCGATTTTAGGGCGGTTAACGCCCGGCTTTTTAGCCGCGCCTGACTTAGCCTGCGTTTTCTTCGCCGGTTTGGCTTCTGAAGAGGAGTTTTCAATCAGTTTAAACAACGCAATCAGCTCATCGTCATTTAAATCGCGCCATTCACCCAGCGGCAGCCCTTTAAGATTGACGTTCATGATACGCGTGCGTTCAAGCTTGGTGACTTCATAACCAAAGTGTTCACACATCCGACGAATCTGTCGATTAAGCCCCTGTACCAGCGTAATGCGAAACACAAAAGGCGCTTCTTTCTTCACTTTGCATTTTTTTGTCACCGTTCCCAGCATCGGCACGCCCGCACCTAAACCGTGAATAAATTCATCGGTTATCGGCTTGTTGACGGTAACCAGATACTCTTTTTCGTGATCGTTGCCGGCTCGCAGGATTTTGTTGACCAGATCGCCATGGTTGGTCAGGAAAATCAGCCCTTGCGAATCTTTATCCAGACGACCAATCGGAAAGACGCGTTTGCTGTGGTTAACGAAATCAACAATATTGTCTCGTTCACCCTCTTCCGTCGTGCTGACGATTCCCACCGGTTTATTCAGCGCAATCAGTACTAAGTCCTCTTCGTCGCGCGGCTCAATAAGCTGACCATTGACTTTCACCACATCCCCGGCTGTGACCTGATCGCCGATTGCGGCTCGCTTGCCGTTAATAAAAACATTTCCCTGTTCGATATAACGATCGGCATCGCGACGAGAACAGATACCGCTCTCGCTAATGTATTTGTTAAGACGAATGGATGAGTTGATCAGCATGATGCCTCCTTAAAAATCGAACGATACATTAAAGCGCCTGCGCACATGCCCAGGCCGAGCTCCACGCCCATTGAAAGTTATAGCCACCTAACCAACCGGTTACGTCTACCACTTCGCCAATAAAAAACAGTCCAGGCACATCACGCGCTTCCATGGTTTTCGAAGAGAGTTGAGTGGTGTCCACGCCACCCAGCGTGACTTCCGCCGTACGATAGCCCTCAGTGCCGTTTGGCTGAACTCGCCATTGATGTAGCGTTTGTACCAGCTCGGCCTGCTGTTTGCTGTTGAGCTGCTTCAGGCTGGCGTCCGGCACGACCTTCATCTCTTGCAGAATTTCGACCAGACGCTTAGGCAGCAATTTAGCCAGGCTGTTTTTTACACTGAGATTGGGATGCGCCTCGCGCTGCACGTTAATAAACGCGTCCAGATCATTGGCCGGCGATAAATTGATAGTGACGAATTCACCGGGCTGCCAGTAACTTGAAATTTGTAATACCGCCGGTCCCGACAAACCGCGATGCGTAAAGAGCATCGCCTCTTTGAACAGCGTGCCGTCCTGCGCTTCAATGGTACTGTCGATGGCGACGCCGGAAAGGGTTTGCAGCTGATCCAGCAACGGCTTGTGCAGCGTAAACGGCACCAGCGCGGCGCGAGTGGGAAAGACGCTAAGGCCGAACTGCTCAGCAATTTTATAGCCAAACGGGGTTGCGCCCAATCCTGGCATCGACAATCCGCCGCTGGCGATCACCAGCTTTTTAGCCCGCACCGTGTCGCCATTCAGTTGCAGCGTATAGCCAGATTCATCACGACTGACACTCAATACTTCCGAGCGTAGACGCAGCGTAACCTCTGCTTTTTCGCACTCTTTCACTAACAGTTCGACGATTTGCTGCGCCGAATCATCACAAAACAGCTGTCCTAAGGTCTTTTCATGCCAGGCGATGCCATGTTTGTTCACCAGATCGATGAAATCCCATTGGGTATAACGCGCCAGCGCAGACTTGCAGAAGTGAGGATTGTGCGACAGATAAGCCGCGGCTTCGGTATAGAGATTGGTGAAGTTGCAGCGGCCGCCGCCCGACATCAAAATTTTACGGCCCGGCTTCTTACCGTTATCCAGCAGCAGCACGCGACGGCCACGAAGGCCAGCCTGCGCGGCACAGAACAGGCCTGCGGCACCCGCACCAATGATGATAACGTCAAACTGTTCCACTGCTTCTTACCCACTTTATCTGAAAGGCGCAGATTGTAGTGATCTGCTCACTCCGACGCCAGCGTCAAAAATTTGCCGTAAATGTGTCATAATGTAACTGACTAATTTTTAGACCTTTTTACCCCGTTATATCGTGTAAATTACAACTTAACAGTAAATTAGGACTATATTTTCCTTTCCCATACAGCACGTTGTCGCGGATAATGCGCCGCGTTCATGTCCTCCCAAAATGGCGTAACGTTTATGCTACATCTGTTTGCTGGCCTAGACCTCAGTACCGGCCTGTTATTGGTTCTTGCCCTGCTGTTTGTATTGTTTTACGAAGCAATCAACGGTTTTCACGACACGGCCAACGCAGTTGCGACGGTCATCTATACGCGTGCCATGCGTGCCCAGCTTGCTGTGGTGATGGCGGGTGTATTCAACTTCTTTGGTGTGCTGCTCGGTGGTTTGAGCGTTGCCTATGCCATTGTTCACATGCTTCCCACCGACTTGCTGTTGAATGTCGGATCGGCTCACGGTCTCGCTATGGTGTTTTCTATGCTATTAGCGGCGATCATCTGGAACCTCGGCACCTGGTATTTAGGGTTACCGGCTTCCAGCTCCCATACCTTGATTGGTGCCATTATCGGTATCGGTCTCACCAATGCGTTGATGAATGGCACTTCGGTGGTTGATGCACTCAACATCCCGAAAGTGATCAACATCTTCCTGTCACTGATTCTGTCGCCCATCGTGGGTCTGCTGATAGCGGGTGGATTGATTTTCATTCTGCGTCGCTACTGGAGCAACACCAAGAAGCGCGCCCGGATTCATATGACGCCTGCTGACCGTGAAAAGATCGATGGCAAGAAAAAGCCGCCGTTCTGGACGCGTATCGCGCTGATTGTTTCTGCAATTGGGGTGAGTTATTCGCACGGTGCGAATGATGGTCAGAAAGGCATTGGCCTGATCATGCTGGTCCTGATTGGCGTTGCGCCTGCGGGATTCGTGGTGAATATGAATGCGTCGGGTTATGACATCACGCGTACCCGCGATGCAGTTAATCATCTCGAACAGTATTATCAGCAGCACAATGAATCGCTGACGCACATCATCCAGATGGCTCCGCCTGCGCTGCCAACCCCGGAAGAAGTGCCGTCAGGTCCGCAGCAGTTCCATTGTGATAGCGCACGTGCGCTGCAAGCCGTTCAGCGTGCGCAAAGCTTGCTGAATAACCTGCAGAGCTACGATCAGCTTTCTGTGGAACAACGCAGCCAGATGCGTCGCCTGCTGCTGTGTATCTCTGATACCGCAGATAAAGCGGCTAAGCTGCCGGAAACCACTGGCGATGACAAACGCTTCCTTAACAAGCTGAAAAGCGATCTGCTCGGCACGATTGAATATGCGCCGGTGTGGATTATTGTGGCAGTTGCGCTGGCATTAGGCATCGGCACAATGATTGGCTGGCGTCGTGTTGCGACCACAATTGGTGAAAAGATCGGTAAAAAAGGCATGACTTACGCACAAGGGATGTCCGCGCAGGTCACGGCTGCGGTTTCAATTGGTGTGGCCAGTTATACCGGCTTGCCGGTTTCCACCACGCATATCCTCTCTTCTTCTGTCGCAGGTACCATGCTGGTAGACGGCGGCGGCTTGCAGAGTCGAACCATCAAGAACATTGCCATGGCGTGGATATTCACCTTGCCTGTCTGTATTGTTCTTTCAGGCTCGCTGTACTGGATAGCGTTAAAACTGGTGTAAATCAGTTTGAATAGAGGGCGACGCAAGTCGCCCTTTTTTAATGCCAGATAGCCATCGCTATCAGGCTAATCACCACTAATCCGCACAAAGAACTGGTCAGCATAAACTGCCCACGTACCCGCTCGCAGCGACGAATAAACTCTTCATCGTGGTGATCAAGATAACGCTTAGCCCAGATATAACGTACCAGCCGGACTTGTTTGCTTGGCTGCCCATGAGAAGTGAAAAAGCCCGCGCCATCGACATATTGATAGAGCAGCGGATCGCAGCCTCGTAATACCGCCAGCAAGGCGCGCAGAGAAGAGAAATAGCGCGCCATATTCACAATACAAACCACACACAGAGCCCAAAAAAGCGCGATGGTGCTGATCATCATGTTCCCCTCCCGGCTGGAGCCGCGGAGACGCTTGCAGCGGAATAACGCTAAATACGCCCCACAGAAATTGCCAACCACTGAATGAACCAGACTGCGATGTTGTTCTGACAAGCTCGGGCGCTCAGTACCATACGTGAGTAACCGTCATTTTCAGTGTAGGAGAAATGTTTCATTTTTTTCCAGCGATGATTTTCGTTCGGCGCGAGCAAAAATAGCGGACCTTTGATCTTATTCACAACCGTAGCGGCCGCGGAAGCATTTGTTAACATTCGCAGCTATACTCAACGGTAAAACAATATGACGCCTGCCTCGCAGGCAAACACTTTGGTGGCGCTCATCGCCCGTTCGCGCAAAGGATTTCGCCCAGCTGTGACGCGGCAGGAATACCGGTTGCCATCCTTAATCTCGTGGAAGGAGTTATATCATGGCTTATAAACATATCCTGATTGCAGTAGATCTTTCTCCCGAAAGCCAACTGTTAGTGGATAAAGCCGTTTCGTTGGCTCGCCCTTATGATGCAAAAATTTCTCTGATTCACGTAGACGTGAATTACTCCGATCTCTACACCGGTTTGATTGACGTAAATCTTGGCGATATGCAAAAGCGTATTTCTCAGGAGACGCACCAGGCATTAAGAGGCTTATCTGACTCGGCGGGTTATCCAATCAGCGAAACCCTGAGCGGCAGCGGCGATCTTGCCCAAGTGCTGGTAGACGCAATCAAAAAATATGATGTGGATATGGTGGTCTGCGGTCATCATCAAGATTTCTGGAGCAAACTGATGTCCTCAGCGCGTCAGCTCATCAACACCGTTCATATCGACATGCTGATCGTGCCGTTGCGCGATGAAGAAGACGAATAACGCGTTTTTCGCCTAAAAAAGCCGGTTGAATAACCGGCTTTTTTTATGCTTATTTTGCCAAGGGCGGATAGATATCGAAGCGATGGCTTTTTGTCACCACCGCCGATTGCGTCTCAATATTTGCCAGCGGCGGTGCGTAATCGGGTCGTTTCACCACGATGCGCTTTTTCGCTAAGCGCCGCGCCGGTTCCAGCAACGCGTCAGCATCCTCATCGGCACCCACCAGGGACTGAAATACCCGCATCTCTTTCTTCACCATGGCGCTTTTCTGGCGATGCGGATACATCGGATCGAGATAAACTACGTCAGGTTGTGGCGATATCTCGCTTAATGCCTGGGCGCTGGACGCATGGATCAACGTCAACCTTTCACGTAGCCAACCCCCGATTTCGGCATCCTGATAGCCGCGCTGTAAACCATCTTCTAACAGCGCTGCCACCACCGGATGACGCTCAAGCATCCGCACCCGGCAACCTAACGCTGCCAGCACAAAGGCATCACGTCCCAGACCGGCTGTTGCATCAACCACATCAGGCAAGTATCCGCCTTTAATGCCCACCGCTTTCGCTACCGCTTCACCGCGTCCGCCGCCAAAACGGCGACGATGCGCCATCGCACCGGAGACGAAATCGACAAAAATGCCGCCCAGCTTCGGTTCATCGCGCTTACGCAACTCAAGATGCGTAGGCGTTTGTACCAGCGCCAGCGGTGCATCGTCGTCATGCTCCAGCTGCCAGCGCTGCGCTAAAAGTGATAAGGCGCCGTCTCCGGCGCCTGATTCATCGATCAAACAGATTTTCACGTAACGACTTATCCCTGAATGCCGTAATGTTCCAGCATCGCATCCAGCTGCGGCTCACGTCCACGGAAGCGTTTAAACAGCTCCATCGGCTCTTCAGAGCCGCCGCGCGTCAGGATGTTATCAAGGAAGGATTGACCGGTTTCGCGGTTAAAAATCCCCTCTTCCTCGAAGCGTGAATAGGCGTCTGCGGCCAGTACATCTGCCCACAAATAGCTGTAATAACCTGCGGCGTAACCGCCGGCAAAGATATGGCTGAACGCGTGCGGGAATCGGCCCCATTCTGGGCTTGGCACCACGGCAACCCGGCTTTTCACTTCGCGCAGGGTTTCCAGAATTTGTGCACCTTTCTCTGGATTGAATTCCGTGTGCAAGCGGAAATCGAACAGGCCAAACTCCAGCTGACGCAGGATAAACAGCGCCGCCTGATAGTTCTTCGCCGCCAGCATTTTATCCAGCAATTCTTTTGGCAGCGGTTCGCCGGTTTCAAAGTGACCCGAAATAAACGCCAGCGCATCCGGTTCCCAGCACCAGTTTTCCATAAACTGACTTGGCAGCTCGACCGCATCCCAAGGCACACCGTTGATACCTGCCACGCCGGGGGTTTCCACGCGCGTGAGCATATGGTGCAAGCCATGACCAAATTCATGGAACAGCGTGATCACTTCATCGTGCGTGAACAGCGCAGGTTTCCCTTTCACCGGGCGATTGAAGTTACAGGTGAGATACGCCACCGGTTTTTGCAGATTACCATCCGCTTTACGCATCTGGCCGACGCAATCGTCCATCCATGCCCCGCCGCGTTTGTGCTCGCGCGCATACAGGTCAAGGTAGAAGCTGCCGCGCAGCTCGCCGGTTTCATCAAACAGGTCGAAGAAACGCACGTCTGGATGATAAACATCAACATCGGTACGCTCTTTAGCGGTAATGCCGTAAATCCGTTTTACCACTTCAAACAAGCCCGCAACCGCGCGTGATTCTGGGAAGTAAGGACGCAGTTGCTCATCGCTGATGGTATAAAGATGCTGCTTCTGTTTTTCGCCGTAGTAAGTGAGATCCCAAGGATTCAGGCTTTCAACGCCATGCTCTTTTTCAGCAAAGGCGCGCAGCTGTTGCAGCTCTTTTTCACCCTGTGGACGGGCGCGTTTTGCCAAATCATTCAGGAAGTCGATCACCTGCGATGGGCTTTCCGCCATTTTGGTGGCCAGGGATTTGTGGGCAAAGGAATCAAAGCCCAGCAGCTGAGCCAGCTCATGGCGCAGCGCCAACTCTTCTGCCATGATCGGACCGTTGTCCCACTTACCGGCGTTTGGACCTTGATCAGACGCGCGCGTTGAGTAAGCGCGATACATCTCTTCACGCAGTGCAGCGTTATCGCAATAGGTCATCACCGGCAAATAGCTTGGGATATCCAGCGTCAGCAACCAGCCCTCTTGCTCTTTCGCTTCGGCTTGAGCTTTGGCCGCTGCCATTGCGCTTTCCGGCATACCGGCAAGCTCGCTTTCATCGGTGATCAGCTTGCTCCAGCCCATGGTGGCATCGAGCACGTTGTTGCTATAGGCAGAACCCAACTCAGAGAGGCGCGCGGCGATTTCGCCATAACGTTTCTGCTTCTCTTTATCCAGACCAATACCGGAGAGTTCAAAATCACGCAGCGCGTTATCGACCGCTTTTTTCTGTGCTAAATCCAGTGCCGCGTAATTTTCGCCCTCTTTTAGATTGCGATACGCCTGATACAAACCTTCATGCTGTCCTACCCATGTGCTGTATTCAGAGAGCAGCGGCAGCGTTTGTTCATACGCCTGACGCAGCTCCGGGCTGTTTTTCACTGAGTTAAGGTGGCTAACCGGCGAGAAGATGCGGCCAAGACGATCATCGGTTTCTGCCAGCGGCTGAACAAGATTATCCCAGGTGTAAGGTGCGCCTTGCGCCACGACTTTTTCCACCATGGCACGACAGTCGGTCAACACCTCGGTAACGGCGGGAACCACATGTTCAGGTTGGATGGCAGAAAATGGCGGCAGATCAAAAGAAGTGAGTAACGGATTGGTCATAGCGCAGTCCTTTATCGATGTATGAGGCGCGACAGGTCGCGCAATGCAATCAAAGTAACATGCGGTTAAGTGTAGCGAAAATCAATGGCGGCTATGATGAGGCGCGGAAGAAACGGACAGCGACGAGGCGCAAGGCATAAAAAGCGTCTTGCTACGCAAGCACAATTCACACATCTGGAACGGGTAGCGCGACATCACCCGATTGTTGAGTCACCGCTAACCGAATCTTTAATTTGCAGATATTTATTGGTTTGTGCGCCGGATTTCTGGAATTCAGCCACGTCGTACAGGTCGAAAGGGCCATAAAATGACTAAACTTAAGCTGCAAGCGCTGTTGAATAGCGCGAAACGTCAGCAATTGTTCGCATCTGACGTTATAATCCAGCGCACTCGCTGTATCCCTTTTTAGCTGCAACCTCGGAAATCCCATTTTTTATGCTGAGTTATCGCCACAGTTTTCACGCCGGCAACCATGCTGATGTGCTGAAACACACCGTACAAAGCCTGATCATCACCGCCCTTAAAGAGAAAGAAAAACCGTTTTTCTATCTCGATACGCATGCGGGTGCAGGACGTTATCAATTGAGCGGTGAGCACGCTGAGCGCACCGGCGAATACCTGGAAGGGATTTCGCGTATCTGGCAACAGCCAGACGCACCCGAGCTGTTGCAACCTTATTTCGATGCCATTAAATCGCTTAATCGTGGCGATACCTTGCGTTATTACCCCGGTTCGCCGCTGATTGCCCGTCATTTGCTACGTGAAGATGACAAACTGCAACTGACGGAACTGCATTCCAGCGATTACCCGCTGCTGCGTAACGAGTTTGGCAAAGATAGCCGCGCCCGCGTTGAACGCGCCGACGGTTATCAACAGTTAAAGGCCAAGCTGCCGCCACCTTCACGTCGTGGCTTGATTCTGATCGATCCGCCGTATGAGATGAAAAGTGATTATCAGGCGGTAGTAAAAGGTATTCAGGAAGGCCACAAACGCTTTAACACTGGCGTCTTTGCGCTGTGGTATCCAGTGGTTATGCGTCAGCAGATCAAACACATGATGCGTGATTTCGAAGCGACCGGCATTCGCAATATTTTGCAGATTGAACTGGCGGTGCGTCCTGACAGCGCTCAACGTGGCATGACAGCATCGGGCATGATTGTGATCAATCCACCATGGAAACTGGCTGGCCAAATGAACACGTTGCTGCCTTGGCTGCATAAAAGTTGGTTCCTGCTGGCACCGGTCATTTCAGCGTGACGCAGGTCGTACCCGAGTAACGCATAACGCTGCCGCGATGTTAACGTCGCGGCAAATGTCATCTGTAGGCTTCTGTCATGTGGTTAGTTCTGGCTGGCGCGCTGATTTCACTGGCGCAGGCAAAACGCCTGGCGCTGCTGCTGCTGACACTCTCACTTTTGCTGGGACTTTATCAGGGTCTATTGAGCTGGCCAGCCGGCATATTGATTTTACTTTCGGCAAGCCTCGTCGGGCTGCGTTTACGTTACCCAGCCAATCCTCAACTGCAAAGCAGCACCGAAGCGCTGTTAGTCTTCATCTGTATTGGGCTGTTTCTGCATCTTTTCCCCGGATTTCATCAGCCGCCGCACGTCGAAGCGGTGAGAGCAGGCCCGCAAAGCGTGCCTTTTAGCTTCTCGTTCAATTTTGATAAAGCATTAATTCCTTTTCTGCTGCTAGCCTGCACGCCCACGCTGTTCAACACTGCCGCCCATCCGCCACGGCATAACATCGTTTGGTTTGCCTTGGTGGCTGCTATTCCCCTGCTGCTTTGTTTGGCGGTGATGCTGGGTGGATTAGGATTTGAACCGCATTTTCCCGCGTGGATTTGGGCGTTCATGTTGTCCAATCTGTTTTTCGTGGCGCTGGCTGAAGAAGCTTTTTTCGCGGTTATTTGCAGCACCGCTTGCGCCAGCGAGTAGGCGGAGGCAAAGCCTTGTGGATAACGTCACTGCTGTTTGGATTGGTACATTTTCCAGGCGGTGTATTGCTGGTGATTTTTGCCACGCTCGCCGGGATAATTTACGGCCTTGCGTGGCACTGGAGCGGCCGCTTGTGGATCGCAACCGCATGCCACTTCACCTTCAATATGACGCATCTGCTATTTTTTACTTACCCTGCGCTGCAGCATTAAAAGGTGAAGACCGCCAAATCATGCGCTATCTCAGTCGCCGGAAAAATGGTCTGACATTCTGCCAGCAGGCGCGCCATATCCTGCGGCAGGTAGCGTGAGCTAAAGTGCGTGGCAATCAAACGCTTAGCCCCTGCGTCTTTCGCCGCTTGTGCTGCCTGAAGCGTGGTTGAATGCCCACGTCCGTTTGCCTTTTCAATCATCGCGGCTTCAAGCGTGGTTTCATGCACCATCAAATCAACATCCGCCGCGAGCTGAAGCGCAACCTCAGTCGGTGCTGTATCGCCAAATATCGCCAGCGTTTTGCCTTTGGTCGCGGGCCCCAAATAGTGTGCGCCATTAATCACGCGGCCATCTTCCAGCGTCACTTTTTGGCCCAGCTTCAGCTGTTGATACCACGGCCCGCGCGGCACACCTTCCGCTTTCAGACGCGGCGCATCCAGAAAACCCGGTTTATCGTACTGTTCAATGCGATAACCAAAGCATTCAATGACGTGATTCAACGGCCAGGCCGTCACCCGAAATTCGCCATCATCCAAAACCGTTCCGGCTTCAATCTCAATAATGTCCAGCGGATAGCTGGTAAAAGATCCGCTCAGTGACAGCGCAGTTTCAATGAAGGTTTTAATGCCTTTTGGCCCATAAACGGTAAAAGGATCAAGCAGTCCCGCCATTGAGCGGCTGGTTAATAAACCCGGCAGGCCAAAGATGTGATCGCCGTGCAGGTGCGTAATAAAAATCTTATCCAATCTGCCCGGTTTCAGCGCAGTGCGCATGAATTGAAGCTGGGTACCTTCACCACAGTCGAAGAGCCAGGTTTCGCCGCGAATTGAGCGGGTAAAAGCGATAGAGGTTACGTTGCGTTGCAGGCTGGGCGCACCGCCGCCGGTACCAAGAAAAGTAAGGTGCATGCTATGCTTCCCTGTAATGTGTGGAAAAAATTCGACCCTATTACAATCATAGGCGCAAACTTTGCGTCATTTCGACCCGCAGCGTTACACTCTATGCCAATTTTTCTTGCAACCAGATGGATACTGCAATGACCCGACATTTTGACTATCTCGCCATTGGCGGCGGCAGCGGCGGCATCGCTTCAATTAACCGTGCGGCGATGCATGGACAAAAATGCGCCCTGATCGAAGCCAAAGAATTGGGCGGCACCTGCGTCAACGTAGGTTG
Organism: Candidatus Pantoea bituminis; assembly: GCF_018842675.1. Lineage (NCBI taxonomy): Bacteria > Pseudomonadati > Pseudomonadota > Gammaproteobacteria > Enterobacterales > Erwiniaceae > Pantoea > Candidatus Pantoea bituminis. Next base: position 89,941 of record NZ_JAGTWO010000004.1, on the reverse strand, counting down.
CGTGCCGAAGAAAATAATGTGGCACGCTGCGCAAATCGCTGAAGCTATCCATCTTTATGGCCCCGATTACGGCTTCGATACCACGGTAAACCGCTTCGATTGGGCGACCCTGGTGAAAAATCGCAGCGCCTATATTGATCGTATTCACACCTCCTACGACAACGTGCTGGGCAAAAACCAGGTTGAAGTGATCAGAGGTTTTGCCCGCTTCGTTGATGCGAACACAGTGGAAGTCAACGGTGAAACCATCACCGCCGATCACATCTTAATCGCGACCGGCGGCCGTCCAAGCCATCCTCGCATTCCGGGTGCGGAATATGGCATCGATTCCGACGGTTTCTTTGAACTCGACGCGTTGCCAAAGCGCACTGCGGTCATCGGTGCCGGTTATATCGCCGTTGAGCTGGCGGGCGTGGTGAATGCGCTGGGTTCGGAAACGCATCTGTTCGTGCGTCAACATGCGCCGCTGCGCACCTTTGATCCGCTGATCACCGAAACGCTGGTTGAAGTCATGAACACCGAAGGCCCAACACTGCACACCCATTCCATCCCTAAAGCTGTGATTAAAAATAGTGATGGCAGCCTGACGCTGCAGTTAGAAAATGGCAGCGAGCAAACGGTTGATTGTCTGGTTTGGGCTATTGGCCGCGAACCAGCTAACGATGTGTTGAACATTGAAGCCGCAGGCGTGGAACTGGACGAAAAAGGCTATATCAAGGTTGATAAGTTCCAGAACACCAACGTGCCAGGCGTTTACGCCGTGGGCGATAACACGGGCGCAGTCGAGCTGACTCCCGTGGCCGTCGCCGCTGGCCGTCGTCTTTCCGAGCGCTTGTTCAACAACAAGCCGGACGAGCATCTGGATTACAGCAACATCCCAACCGTGGTATTCAGCCATCCACCGATTGGCACTGTAGGTTTAACCGAGCCACAAGCGCGTGAGCAATATGGCGACGATCAGGTGAAAGTCTATAAATCGGCCTTTACCGCGATGTATACCGCCGTGACGCAGCATCGCCAACCCTGCCGCATGAAGCTGGTTTGTGTCGGCGCTGAAGAGAAGATTGTCGGCATTCACGGAATCGGATTTGGTATGGACGAGATGCTGCAAGGCTTCGCCGTGGCGCTGAAAATGGGCGCGACCAAAAAGATTTTGATAATACCGTCGCGATTCACCCAACGGCTTCGGAAGAGTTTGTGACAATGCGCTAATAGCCGCCATTGATTACACATTTATTTCTCATCAGAATCCTACATGTTGAATGTAGGATTTTTTTGGCAATCTACCTAGGATCGGCAATTCATCCTTTATATGAACCCTGAGTTTTAAAAGAATAAAAAAGGCTCAATATTGAGCCTTTTACGATCATACCAACCCTATAAGATGCTTGGTTCATAATAAAAGGGTTAACTCTCTCTCTATAAGAACCTCGCGCTATCCACTTTATACGCAACTGACTTGTGCGCTTTCAATGCCGTTAATCATGCCGGTGGCCTTAAGGCTGCTTATTGATGCGGTGAAAGCCAACTATCAGCCCTGGCGCGCTGGCGCGTTGTGCACCAGCGTGTAAGCGTAATCAACGCCCATGCCATAAGCACCACTGTGTTCACGAACCAGATCCATCACCGCGTCATAGGTCTCTTTACGTGACCAGTCGCGTTGATATTCAAGCAGCACCTGCTGCCAGGTGACAGGAATCGCACCCGCCTGCACCATACGCTGTACTGAGCGTTCGTGTGCATCAACGCTGGTGCCGCCCGACGTATCGGTGACCACGTAGACTTCAAAGCCTTCGTTCAGTGCCATCAATGCCGGGAATGTCAGACAAACTTCCGTCCACAGCGCGGAAATCACCAGTTTTTTGCGGCCCGTTTTTTTCACGGCTTCGACGAATTTGGCATCTTCCCACGAGTTCATCGAGGTGCGTTCAATCGGTTTAATCTCCGGGTGAACCGCCAGCAGTTCAGGCCAGATATAACCGCTGAAGCTTTCGGTCTCAACGGAGGTATAAATCGTCGGCACGTTAAAAATCTTGCCCGCCTTGGCGAGGGCGACAGTGTTATTTTTAAGCTGCTGACGATCAATATTGGCGACGCCGAAAGCCATTTGCGGCTGATGGTCGATGAAGATCAGGGTAGAGTTTTGTGGGTCGAGCAGGTCAAGTTTAGACATGATTATTTCCTCTCAGAAGCCGTTGATTAGGTGGTTGTGCTGTTGGAATAAACTTTACGGCGACAGGCGCATAAGAGATAACGGAATGCATTTGATAACTTGTTCAAAGAATTTATAGAAGCTTGTTAAGAAAGGATTTTTCTGGGGAAAATAGCGAATTCAGGCATGAAAAAGGCGGTTTTATGCCGCCTTATTAACATTTTTTGTGGGTGCAGCGCTGCACCGGTTCGGTGCAGATTAACTTAGTCGATCCAGCCAGCCTACATAGGCTTGATCCCACAGTGCGGCAGGCGTTCCTGCTTTACCTAAACCAAAACCGTGTCCGCCTTTACTGATTTGAATCAGCTCAACCGGGACACGATTACGCCGACAGGTATCGCGCATAAGTTCCGTATTGAAAGGGTTTGAGGTGTGATCGTCCTCGGCCTGCGCCAGGAACGTGGGCGGATAGCTGCGTGTAACGTAATTTTGCACCGACCAGTTAGCTTCATCTTGCGGCGTGGCGTTTTTCCCCACCAACATTAAGTGGGTTGTGGTGTGCTGATACGGCGCTTCCAGCGTAATCACGGGGTAGATCAGACCTACGCTATCCACTTTCGGCACCACTTCATCCAGAGGATCCTGCGGAGCATAAGAGTCATATTCTGGGCGCGCGGCCGCCATTCCCAACAGATGCCCACCCGCAGAGAAGCCCAGCACATGCACCTTGCGCTCAAAAGAGCGCACCAAGCGAATGGCGCGTTGCGCATCCTGTAGCGGCGCTAAATGCCCGGCTTGCCATTTTTCCTGCGGCAGGCGGTAGCTCAGCACATACGCGGTATAGCCATGGGCGTTTAGCCAGCGCGCCACCGGCCAGGCTTCACGCCCCATTCCAATCCAACGATAGCCGCCACCGGCAGCAATTATTACCGCCTCGCCGTTGGGATTTTCAGGCTTAAACCGTTGAATTGACGGGCTAACAATGTTCGACCATGAACCCGTTTTATTGATATGCAGCTCGCCGGACGGTCCGCCACCGCCGGGCGGATCGTCCGGCCAGAGGGGAATAATGTCGTCTCGAGCAAACAATTTGCCAGTGGTCATAGAAAGCGCAAGGGCTCCCGTGCCGAGAATAAAGTGTCGACGCGTAATCATGATGCCTGTATTTCAATGCTCAAATGATCAGCAAACCGTTGCGGTTCACTGAGGAGTGATTATGTAATGCAAGTCCAGTGCCAAATGCTGGCGATTATGTACGCAACTTTGCCTTAAAATCCATAAAAAAACGCGCCAGTCAGGCGCGTTTATTCGTTAATCAAGCTGAACTAATCTTCTTGCTGAAACTGCGTCATGACAGTCTGTTCACACTGCTGTTCATTGGCACGTAATTTAGCGCGTTCTTCATCGCCCAGTTGCAGCCAGGCACTGGCCACTTCATTGGCGGTATCTTCATCAAACTCGGGCTGATTCATGGCTGAAGGTGACTGGCTTTGCGCGACATACGTCTTCATTTTTTCAACGTATTGATCAGCGCTGGAAACCGCGTGCTCGCTGCTAACAATGTGACACAGCTGGCTGGCATACACATTTTGTTCGCCTTCGTTGGCTGCCAGCGCACTGCCGGAAACCAGCATGCCCAGCAGCAGTAGTTGAGTAGCTTTCATTACTGACTCCTGTTTTTTTAAATTAAGCAAAAACGTTAGTTACGATGTCGTGCTTCAAGGCGTTTCTGCCGCCAATTCAACAGCGGTGTCACCGTTACACCGTGAACCACTATGCTGCTTACCACTAGCGTCAACGCCATATCCACCATCATTTCGGCCTGCGCACCTTCCATGCCATGCACCCAGGCAAAAGCGATATAGTTAAGGCTACCGATGCCGCGAATACCCAGCCAACCTATCAGCAAGCGTTGCGCTGTGGGAATGCCGGCTCCGATAGTTACCAGCCACACCGCGACCGGCCGTACTACAACAAACAGTAGCAGGCCAAGCATCACACCGTTGAGATTCCAGTGATACGCCAGCGTTACGCCCAGCACCACCATCATCAACGCAGCCAATAAACGTTCAATAGTATCGCCGAATGACAACGCATCGCCTACGACCAAACCCACCGATTTCACCATGCCGTTGTCATCGTGCTCCATGCGTTTATTGGGATTTACCAAGGCTTCCGCTGGCATCACGCGCTCATCATCGGTCATATCATCCGTTTGATAGCGTTTGAACACCCCAGCTCGGCACGACGTAAGCCTACGCCGGCAGCAAACGCAGCGAGAAAGCCAGACGCACCCAGCCATTGTGTCAACGCATAACTCAGGGCGATCAGCGCCAGCGCAAGAAAATCATTGGGTGCGACATTACCATGCGCACTACGTAAATTGGTTGCCAGCGAGCCGATCAATCGCCCAAGCACAAAGCCAATCAGCAAACCACCGCCAATCGCCCAAAGCACCTCAGTCGCGCCCCAATGTGTCAGCAGCGTGCCGTTCACGCTTTTACCGTTAAACAGCGCCAACGCCAAAACCAGCAACGGCAATGCCGAGCCATCATTCATGCCAGCTTCACTTGAGATTGCGACACGCAGTGAATCATCGTCACGCGCATCGTTAACAGAAATCAGACTCGCCAGCACCGGATCGGTGGGTGCGACAATTGCGCCAAACGCCAGCGACAGCGGCCAGTCAAAACCAATTATCCAGTGCACCAGCGCAGTCATTGCGGCAACAGTGAGCAGCATAGCCGGGAACGCCAGCCTGACGCCAGTACGCCAGCTGCGCGCTTTTAACGGCAAACGCAATTTTAACCCAGTGATGAACAGCGACGCTGCCATGGTGATTTCAGTGATGTGCGCTACCAGCTCGGAATGGCGGATAATGTCAATTTGCAGGACGTTAAAAACCCACGGGCCGCATAACACGCCTGCAACCAGAAAAAGTCCAAATGAGGTCACTGGCCCACGGTGTATCCAACCGGCAGCCAGTGACATAAGCAGTAGCAGACAGCCGGTTGCGGCTGTCCAGGCGAGAAAATCCATAACGCTCCAATTATTTCCAGATTATCTTTAATCCTGGCACATCTTTTGAAAATGAGGTGAGCGTCATGGCAAGCACAATATAATCAGTTTTTAAGATGGCGACTGGCAAAGCGCACCGCCAAACTCGCTGCTCCGGCTAACGTGGATAACGCCACCACGCCGTTCCAACCCCAATGCGCCAGCGCCAGGCTTCCCAAGGCTGCACCGCTTGCCATCCCAATAAAGACAACGGTAAACAGCAAGGCATTCAGGCGGCTACGCGCTTCCGGGGCAAGGCCATAAACCAATGTTTGGTGGGCGACCAAGGTGGCCTGCACGCCTAAATCAAAACCGACGGTACTGATGATGATCAATGCTAGCTGAGCAGGCATCGGCAGCAGCGGCAGTAAAAACATCAAGGCGAAAGAAACGGTCACTAACGCTGCGCCCACTTGGGTAACGCGTGCCGGGCCGATGCGGTCGGCTACGCTGCCTGCCAGCGGCGCAGCCAATGCGCCCGCCGCGCCGGCCAAACCAAATGCACCCGCAACGGCGCTGTCGAAATGAAACCGCTCGCTAAGCATGATCGCTAACGTTGACCAAAAGGCGCTGAAACCCACCGATAACAATCCTTGCGCTAACGCGGCACGGCGCAATGTTTGATGCTGACGCCAGAGATGCACCAACGACAGCAGTAAACGTGGATAGCTCACCGATGTGCCCGGCGTAAAGCGTGGCAGCACGCGCCACAGCGCCAGGCTAATGAAAAGCACCGCCAGCGCAGCGATCATATACATGGTGCGCCAGCCGAAATATTCCGCCACTACGCCGCTCACTACGCGTGACAGCAAAATCCCCACCAGCAAACCCGTCATGACGGTGCCAACTGTTTTGCCGCGGCTGCGCTCTGGTGCTAACGCTGCAGAAGCGGGAACGATATCCTGCGCCACAGTGGCGGTTAATCCGGTAGCAAAGCTGGCAACCAGCAGCGCACTCAGACCACCCGAAAATCCACACAGCAGCAGCGCCGCCATTAACAGCAGCCCTTTGATTAATATAATGGTGCGGCGATCGTGTCGGTCGCCGAGCGGTGCCAGCAGTAAAATGCCCAACGCATAACCCGCCTGCGTCAGCATCGGTACCATGCCCACCGCGCCAACGCCCACGTTGAATTGCTTGCTGATGATATCCAGCATGGGCTGGCTGTAGTAAATCGACGCCACGCTTAAACCCGCGCCTGCTGCGAGTGTAAAAACCAACGGGCCCGGAAGGGCTTCGGCCTGGTCGCTATTGATGCTGTTAACTGCTGACATAATCTCTTCCTATAAATTCATTTCGCACATTAAAGCGCATTGCGGCTATACGCGGTAGACTGCTTAAAAGCAAAACCGTTATGCGCGAGGCGTATGAGCAACCCCATCAGCAGTGATCGCATTGAGCTAATGCAAACTTTTATCCGCATTGTTGAGAGCGGCAGTCTGTCAGCCGCAGCGCAACAACTTGGCACTACGCAGCCGACCATCAGTCGTCGCTTGCAGACGCTGGAGCAGCGGCTCGGCCTGAAACTGATTATGCGCACTACCCATGCGCTGAAACTCACCGATGATGGTGAACGTTGCTATGCGCAAGCGCGGCAGCTGCTGGCAACCTGGTATGCGCTTGAAGACGATTTGACGCGTGCCAGCGACGATCCGGTAGGAACATTGCGCGTGCGTGCGCCGCATGCATTTGGTCAAGATCAGCTGATCGCCCCGCTGCTCGACTACCTGCGGCGTTATCCACGCCTGAATGTCGAGTGGATGTTAAACGATCGCACGCCCGATTTTATGGCAGAGAACGTGGACTGCGCGATTCAGGTCGGTGCACCGACAGACACCTCGCTGGTGGCGATTTTACTGGCTGAAGTTCCGCGCATTGTAGTGGCATCGCCAGACGTATTGGCACAGCACGCTCCTGTCGAACAGGTTGAACAATTGTGTGATTTGCCTTGGCTGGCGCTGACCAGTTTTTATCGTAATGAAGTGGCATTGCAGCGAGTTCAGGATGGACAGCCCGTGAATCTGGCTATTACGCCAAGGTTGAGCAGCGACAGCTTATATGCGGTGCGCAAAGCGGCTTTAGCAGGAATGGGTGCAGCGATCGTGTCGGCTTGGGTAGTGCAGGAGGATTTGGCTGCTGGACGGCTCATTCAACTGACGCCGGAATGGCAAGCACCGCCGCTGCCCATTTGGCTAACTTATCCGTGGGCAAGTTATTACCCGGCAAGGCTAACCCAGTTTTTTGCAATGATTAAAGATGTAATGCCTACGCTGGCAGGTACAAGGCCAGCATCACGTTAGGTTTGGAAGGTGCGCGCTATCCCCCATCCCGGCCTTCCCCGCGACGCGGGGAAGGAGACGCTGCCACATGCTGGTATTGAGCTGACATATTTCAGCGTCTTCCTCCCCATTTATGGGGGAGGATTGAGGTGGGGGACAAACGACTTCCTCTGCGCGCTATCCCCCATCCCGGCCTTCCCCGCGACGCGGAGGAAGGAGACGCTGCCACATGCTGGTATTGAGCTGACATATTGCAGCGTCTTCCTCCCCCATTTATGGGGAGGACCGAGGTGGGGGACAAACGACTTCCTCTGCGCGCTATCCCCCATCCCGGCCTTCCCCGCGACGCGGAGGAAGGAGACGCTGCCACATGCTGGTATTGAGCTGACATATTGCAGCGTCTTCCTCCCCCATTTATGGGGAGGACCGAGGTGGGGGACAAACGACTCATCTGCGCGCTGTCCCCCATCCCAGCCTTCCCCGCGACGCGGGGAAGGAGACGCTGCCGCATGCTGGTATTGAAGTGGCACAAGCCCTGGCCACCGCTTAATTTCCTAATAATCTTTCTTTTGGTTACGCGACATATTGTCCAGCCAGCCCATCACAAACGCAGACAGCACAAAGGTCAGGTGAATAATCACGTACCACATCAGCTTGTCATTAGCGACATTGCGCGCTTCCATAAACACGCGCAGCAAATGGATAGACGAGATCGCCACAATCGAGGCCGCAACCTTGTTTTTTAACGAGCCAGAATCCATCTTGCCCAGCCAGCTCAGCTTCTCTTTGTCTTCATCAATGTCGAGTTTAGAAACAAAGTTTTCATAGCCCGACAGCATCACCATTACCAACAACCCTCCCACCAGCGCCATGTCGACCAACGACAGCAGGATTAAAATCAGATCGTTTTCCGCCACGCTGAAAATGTTGGGCAACAGGTGAACAATCTCCTGAAAAAATTTGATGGTTAGCGCCAGCAATCCCAGCGAAAGTCCAATGTAAACCGGAGCCAACAACCAGCGGGATGCATACATCAGGTTTTCGGTAAAACGTTCCATAATTTCCCAATAATGATCAAATAAGCTGGGCAGTATAACCGAGGAACTGTGAAGTTATTTCAGTGCCTCTTCAGAAATTTCCGGCACGGGCGGCAGCGGCAATGATAAGCGAAATGATGCGCCACCCTGTGGACGATTCTCTGCCCAAATCTGCCCGCCGTGGCTTTCAATAATGGTTTTGCAGATAGCTAAACCCAGGCCCACACCCGGCACCGCCGATTCCTTATTCCCGCGCGCAAACTTATCAAAGATACGGGTTAACTCTGCCTCGGCAATGCCCGGCCCGCCGTCCCAAATTGCCAGTTCCAGCCGGTCTTTTTCCTGCCACGCCTTGATGCCGCGAGGTGCGCCGTGACCCGCATATTTCAGGCTGTTTTCAATCAAATTGGTCAACACCCGCTCAAGCAGCGTGCTGTCGCCTTTGATCAGTACCATCTCTGGCGGTAACTCCAGCTGAATATGTTGCCCTTTCAGCGAGGCAGCCATGCTGCTGAGGGCGCCGCCAATCACCTCTTCCAGCGCCAGCCACTCTTCACGTAAATTCAAACCGCCCGATTGGATACGCGCCATATCCAACATATTGCTCACCAGCCGAATCGTGCTCAACGTCTGTTCGCGAATCTGGCTGGCCTGCTGCACATATTTTTCATCTTCGCTGGCGAGATCGAGCATCAACATTTCCGCCTGCCCAAACAGCACCGTCAGCGGCGTGCGCAAATCGTGGGATAGCGCCGAAAGCAGTGCATTCCTCAACTGTTCACGTTCTGCTGACAAGCGCGACGCTGCTTCACTCTGCGAAAGTGCTATACGCTCTAATGCGTTAGCGATCAGCACGGTAAAGGTTTCGACCAACCGCTGCTGCTCAGGAATCATCAACTGGCGCAGGTTTTGTGGCTCAACCACCAGCAAACCGCGACACAGCGCACCACTTTTGAGCGGCAGGATTTGATAAGGCACGGCGGACAAGGTGTCAGTGCCCGCGCCTGCGGGTTGGCCTTTGCTGAAGCTCCACTTGGCGATAGCGCGATCCGGTTCGTTGGCGGGTAGCGCATCACCAATAGACTGTAACTCACCCTGCTCATCCGGCAGCAGCAGCAGACTGTGCGCCTGTAACGTAACGTCAATTACCCGCTGGCTGGTCGCAGCGATATCCTGCGGCGTTAATGCGCTGCTCAGCGATTTCGCCATTTCATACAGATAGCGCGCCCGCTGTTCGCGGTAACGTGCAACCCGCGCCTGATAGCGCACGCCAGCGGTGAGATTCCCGACAATCACCCCCACCGCCAGCATCACCGCAAAGGTCACCAAATATTGCAAATCGGAAACCGCAACCGTGCCGGTCGGCGCGACAAAAAACAGATCGAAAGCGAGAATGTTCAAAATGGTCGCAATGACCGAAGGCAAGCGTCCATAACGCAGCGCGACGATCACCACCGCCAGCAAGTAGATCATCACGCTGTTAGCGGGATCGAAACCGATCAGCAACGTTTGCCCCACCGCCGTCACCAGCACGCACAACACCAGCGCCATAAAGCAGCCACGCAGGTGCAACCGCCATTTATCGTTGCTAATGCGTCCCTCCGCCAGTGGATGCGGCGCATCCTTTACCGGCTCATTCAGCGCCACTACCAATAAATCGACATCCGGGCCGAGCTGACCCAGACGCTCGGCAAAGCTATCGCGTCGCCAGCGGCGTACCGGACGGCGACCCATTACAATTTTGCCAAGATTGTGTTCGCGTGCGTAACGCAGCACCGCCTGGGCTTCATCAGGATCGGAGAGCGTAGCGGTTTCTGCGCCCAGCTCTTGCGCCAGTTGCAAGGTGCGGAGAATGGCACGACGGCGGGCTTCTGGCAGGCGATTCAGCCGCGGCGTCTCAACGTAAACCGCATGCCATTCGCTGCCCAACCTGGCGGCGAGCCGCGCCGCGCTGCGCACTAATTTTTCGCTGCCACTGTCGTCGCCAATGCACAGCAAAATGGCGTCACGCGTATGCCATACGCGATCGCTGCCTTGACGGTCGCGCCAGGCACGCATCTGGTCATCAACACGATCGGCGGTGCGGCGTAGCGCCAACTCACGCAGTGCAAACAAGTTACCTTTGCGGAAGAAATTTTCGATGGCGCGTTCAGCGCGCTCACCCATGTAAACCTTGCCCTCTTTCAGCCGCTGGCGCAGGTCATCCGGCGGCAAATCGACCAATACCACTTCATCGGCGCTGTCGAAAAAGGGATCGGGCACGGTTTCGCGCACCTGAATGCCGGTCACGCCGCCAACAACATCGTTGAGGCTTTCAAGGTGCTGAACGTTGACGGTGGTGAGTACGTCAATGCCCGCCTCCAGCAACTCTTCAATATCCTGCCAGCGCTTTGGATGACGTGACCCCTGCACATTGGTGTGCGCCAGTTCGTCCATCAGGATGACCGCAGGATGGCGTGCCAGCGCAGCATCAAGATCGAACTCGGCATGGCGCGAACGCCCCGTCGCGCGGCGTGGCAACAGCGCCAGACCTTCCAGCAGCTGCGCCGTCTCAGGCCGTTCATGGGTTTCTACCACGCCGACCAATACATCCAATTCTTGCGCCCGCATGCGCTGTGCCTCTTGCAGCATGGCGTAAGTTTTCCCGACGCCCGCGCAGGCACCAAAATAGATTTTCAGCTTGCCGCGATGGCTGTCGCTGTTTTCCTGCAGCAGCGCATCGGGATTGGGCCGCAAAGGCTCGTCGTTCATAGCGTCCTTATTAAGGGTTTGCTGGCATCGCATCCAGCGCCATATTCAGCTGTAATACGTTCACCGTCGCTTCGCCGCTGAAGGTCAAAAACGGACGACGCGCCTGTTGTGTAATCAGCGCCTGCACCTGTTCTAACGGCAGCTGGCGCGCAGCGGCAATGCGCGGCGCTTGCCATTGCGCGGCCGCAGGCGAAATATCGGGATCGAGGCCGCTGCCCGACGCGGTAACTAATTCAACCGGCACCGCTTTTGGCGCGAGCGGATTGGCTGCCCGCAACGCTGCAACGCGCTCAGCTACCAGGTTATCCAGCGCCGGATTGCTGCCCGCCAGATTGCTGCCGCTGGAAGCCAGCGGATTGTAAGGCGCATCGCCGCTTGCCGACGGGCGACCCCAAAAGCGATCTGGCTGGGTAAAGTTCTGGCCAATCAGCGCCGAACCGCGCACCACACCTTTTTCCTCTAATAATGAACCGTTGGCCTGAGCGGGAAAAAGCCATTGCGCCAGGCCGGTGGTGAGCAAAGGATAAACCACGCCGGTGACAACGGTAAGCAGCAACAACAGTAAAATCGCAGGACGTAACTGACTCATTTTTTCTCCTCAGGCCACGCCAAACAGCACCAAGATGAGGTCGATGGCTTTGATACCGACAAACGGCACCAGCAGCCCACCTAATCCGTAGATCAACAGGTTACGACGCAATAATGCCGCCGCACTCAGGGGACGATAACTCACGCCTTTTAGCGCCAGCGGGATCAGGAACACAATCACCAGCGCGTTGAATATCACCGCCGAGAGAATGGCCGAGTTAGGGAATGCAGCTGCATCACGTTGAGCGTATTGAGCTGCGGATACGTGGCGGCAAATGCCGCCGGAATGATGGCAAAATATTTGGCTACGTCGTTGGCGATGCTGAAGGTCGTCAGCGAACCGCGCGTCATCAGCATCTGTTTACCGATGTGCACCACTTCCAGCAGCTTGGTGGGATTAGAATCGAGATCCACCATGTTGCCCGCCTCTTTTGCGGCCTGGGTTCCCGAGTTCATCGCCACCGCAACGTCAGCCTGTGCCAATGCAGGCGCATCGTTGGTGCCGTCGCCTGTCATCGCCACCAGGCGGCCTTCAGCCTGATATTGACGGATCAGCGCCAGCTTGGCTTCCGGCGTTGCCTCCGACAAAAAGTCATCCACGCCCGCTTCCGCAGCAATCGCCGCCGCCGTCAGTGGATTGTCGCCCGTGATCATCACCGTTTTAATGCCCATTTTGCGCAGCTCGGCAAAACGCTCTTTAATCCCGCCTTTAACGATATCTTTCAGCGCCACCACGCCTAACACGTTCGCGCCTTCTGCCACCACCAGCGGCGTACCGCCGGTGCGCGCCACCTCTTCAACTCGCGCATTCACTTCAGCCGGAAAATGACCATTACTGGCTTCAATGTGACGACGTACCGCGTCCACCGCGCCTTTACGAATCAAGCGATCCTGCACGTTCACGCCGCTCATGCGGGTTTGCGCCGAGAAGGGAATAAAACTCGCGCCCATGCTGCTAAGGTCGCGTTCGCGCAGATTAAACTTCTGCTTGGCGAGCACCACGATGCTGCGCCCTTCGGGGTTTCATCCGCCAGCGAGGCGAGCTGCGCCGCATCTGCCAGCTGCTCTTCGCTGACGCCGGGTGCCGGTAAAAATTGCGTGGCCTGACGATTACCCAGCGTGATGGTGCCGGTTTTATCCAGCATCAACACATCGACGTCACCCGCTGCTTCCACCGCCCGCCCGCTGGTTGCAATCACGTTTGCGCCTAACATGCGGCTCATTCCCGCCACGCCAATCGCAGAAAGCAGGCCACCAATGGTAGTTGGAATCAAACAGACCAGCAGCGCCACCAGCACCGTAACGCTGACCGGCGTGCCGCCCCACGCGGAAAAGGGCCACAGCGTCACCGTTGCCAACAAAAAGACGAGGGTGAGCGACACCAGCAAAATAGTCAGCGCGATTTCGTTAGGCGTTTTACGACGTTTCGCGCCTTCAACCATGGCAATCATGCGGTCTAAAAAGGTTTCGCCCGGATTTGCGCTGCAACTGATTACCAGCCAATCGGAAAGAATGCGCGTGCCACCCGTCACCGACGCAAAGTCGCCACCCGACTCACGTATCACCGGTGCCGATTCGCCGGTGATGGCGCTTTCATCCACCGATGCGCCACCTTCCAGCACTTCACCATCGCAGGGAATGATGTCGCCCGCTTCCACTAACACCACGTCGCCTTTACGCAGCTGATCGGCCGCGACCTGCTGCCAGCTTGCGCCGTAGCGCGCCTCGGCGAGTTTTTTGGCGAAGCTGGTTTTCTTCACGCCTTTTAAGCTACTGGCTTGCGCCTTGCTGCGCCCTTCCGCCAGCGCTTCTGCCATATTGGCGAACAGCACGGTAAACCACAGCCAAATCGCGATCGCGCCGGTAAAGCTGGCGCTGCCGCTGGTTTTTCCCGCCAGCATCGCCAACGCTAAGAGGCTGGTCAGTACGCTGCCGAGGTAAACCACAAACATCACCGGATTACGAAATTGCACGCGCGGATCGAGCTTTTTCATGGCATCGAGCACCGCAATGCGCAGCAGCGCTGCATCAAACAGCGCCTGTTGTTGACGACTCATGATGTTTTCACCTGAAGATTAAGATGCTCAGCGATTGGGCCTAAAGCCAGAGCAGGAATGAAAGTCAGTGCACCCACCAGCAGCACGGTGCCAATCAGCAGCGAAATAAATAACGGGCCGTGTGTCGGCAGAGTGCCGTTGCCAACCGGCTGCACTTTTTTCACCGCCATCGCACCGGCAATCGCCATCACTGGAATGATGATGCCAAATCGTCCCAGCAACATGCAGCTTGCCAGCAGCAGATTCCAGAAAGGGGTGTTAGCACTTAGACCCGCAAAGGCGCTGCCGTTGTTGTTCGCCGCCGATGAAACGGCATACAGCACTTCGCTGAAGCCATGAATGCCGGGATTTAACATGCCAGCACGCCCAGCATCGGTCATCATCGCCAGCGCCGTTCCGATCAGTACCAGCGCAGGCGTGACTAAAATCGCCAGCGCGGTCATTTTCATTTCCCACACATCGATTTTTTTGCCGAGAAATTCTGGCGTACGACCGATCATCAGGCCCGCGATAAACACCGCTAACAGCACAAACAGCAGCATGCCGTACAAGCCTGCGCCCACGCCGCCAAACACCACTTCACCCAACTGCATCAACCACATCGGCACCATACCGCCCAGCGCGGTAAAAGAATCGTGCATGGCATTCACCGCCCCGCAGGAAGCCGCAGTGGTGATCACCGCAAACAGGCTGGAGTTGAGAATGCCAAAGCGCGTTTCTTTGCCTTCCATATTCATCGCGCTGTCAGCGCCTAATGCGATGAAATGCGGATTACCCTTGACCTCTGCCCACATCACAACACTCACCGCGACCACAAACATCAGCGTCATCGCCCACAGCAGCATGTTGCCCTGACGCCGATCTTTGACGCTTTCACCAAAGGCAAAGCAGAGCGCGGCGGGGATCAAAAAGATGCTGAGCATCTGCACCAGATTGGTTAATGCGTTGGGGTTTTCAAAGGGATGAGCGGAGTTAACGTTAAAGAAGCCACCGCCGTTAGTGCCGAGCATTTTGATCGCTTCCTGCGATGCCACCGGCCCCATCGCCAGCGTTTGCTGTGCCCCTCCAGCGTGGTGATGCTGTGATAGGGTAAAAAGTTCTGGATGCTGCCCTGGCTGACAAAAAACAGCGCCATCAGCAGGCTAATTGGCAGCAGGATATACAGCGTAATGCGTGTGAGATCGCGCCAGGCGTTGCCTAAAGTTTCAAGCGAACGACTGGCGAAGCCGCGGATCAGCGCAAACGCCACCGCGATGCCGGTGGCTGCCGACAGGAAGTTTTGTACCGTTAATCCCACCATCTGACTGAAATAACTCAGCGTGCTTTCGCCACCATAAGATTGCCAGTTAGTGTTGGTGACAAAGCTCACGGCGGTATTCAGCGCCAGATGCCAACTCAGGCTCGGCAACTGCTGCGGGTTAAGCGGCAATTCGCCTTGTAGCAATAAAATGGCCAGCAACAGCAGCAAACCAAGGGCGTTAAACAGCAGAATCGCCAGCAAATAATGCGGCCAGCGCATGCCTGGCTGCTCCGTTCCCAACAGACGCCACAGCGGGCGTTCCAGCCCGGCAAACAGCGGCTTGTCAGCCACGAAACGTGCCAGCCCACGTCCCAGTGGCTGCGCCAGTACCATGAGCAGCAGCACATAAACGGCGATCAGTAAAAATGCATTAGCCGCCATTAGAACGCCTCCGCATTGAGCAAGGCATAAACTAAATAGCCCAGCAATAACACCACCAGCACAATGCCGGTTATTACGTCCACGCTCACAGTCACCTCCAGAGAATTGGATTTGCTGATTAGCTTGCGCTGAGGCGTATAAAGAAGGTGTTAAAATGCGTGGCGTGGGTGTAAATAAAGTATAAAAATGCCGATAAATCAGGCGTTTTATGTGGGTTATGCAGGCTGCATTAATAGGCGGCGCTTAAGCCGCATGCAACGCCCAAATACGGTTGAGATCGACGTTTATCCATAAATTGCTCTCTTCTGCGCTAACAATACTGTCAGTACAAAAGCTGTCACCGAGATCGACTATTTCAGGCTTCATTTCGCGCTGGGCATGCAGCGACCAGAATACGTGAACACAAGGACGCAACAGGGATTTTTCGCCTGCCTTTACCACCAGCGCAACCCGGCCCGATGCCAGACGCACCAGCGATCCCACCGGATAAATGCCAATAGTGCGCACAAAACTATTGAGCAGGTGGCTGTCAAAATGACCGCGCCAGCTCAGCATGTTGTGCATCGCTTCTGCGGGCGTCCAGCCTTTACGATAAACACGCGTCGACGTCAGTGCATCGTAAACATCGCACACCGCCGCCATGCGAGCGAACCGTGTAATCTGTTCGCCTTTCAGCCCATGTGGATAGCCATTTCCGTCATATCTTTCATGATGGTGCAGGGCAATATCCAGCAGATCTTCGTCAGCGTCAGCCTCCATTAAAATCTGTGCTCCGATAATGGGATGCTGACGCATGACGTTGAACTCTTCCTCTGTCAGCTTGGTGGGCTTATTGAGAATATCCAGCGGCACCGCCGCCTTGCCCACGTCATGCAGCAAGCCGCCCATACCCACTCGACGAAGCTGCTGTTCGTTGAGACCCAATGTTTTACCCAGTGAGATCATCAAGCCGCAGACCGCCATGGAATGCAGATAGGTGTAATCATCGTGGCTTTTTAGCCGCGCCACGCTCAGCAAAGCAGAAGGTTCACGCTCAATGGATCCGGCGATTTCATCGACTAAATCGATCATAAAAGAGAGATCGAGGCTGTTACCCAGACGCGCTTCGTTGAACATCGCTAACACTTTCGGCTTGCCCTGCTGAAAGATCAGCTGCGCCTTATCCAGTTCCTGAAAAAACGGCGTGCGTGGAATAGCTTTTTTCTACTGCTGGTGCAAGCGGGGCCTGTACCGATTTATCGAGATCGATCCAGATCGATTGGATCCCTTCGTTACGTAAAGTGATGATCTGATGAGGATCAGTGATCAGCATTTGGTTGCGAATGCGCTTGTCTTTCATCCACCAAACGTCCAGTTTGTGGATGAACATTCCGAGCCGCAGTTCGCCAACGGCAATCAGCTTTATCACGATATCACTCCTTAATATCAGCGGGTGGTAGGGTGATATCGGCAGCTGAACAAATATTCTTCAACAGGTTTTGTGCAAACTGTGTGGTACGACGAGACGGGGATTGTGCGCGCTGTCTCCTGTCCTCTGCACGCTGTCAAACGGCCTCATCTGCGCGCTGTCAAACGGCCTCATCTGCGCGCTGTCAAACGGCCTCCTCTGCGCGCTGTCAAACGGCCTCCTCTGCGCGCTGTCCCCCATCCCGGCCTTCCCCCGCATCGCGGGGAAGGAGACGCTGCAACATGCAGCTTCAATACTCGCATGTGGCAGCGTCTTCCTCCCCCATATATGGGGGAGGATTGAGGTGGGGGACAAACGGCCTCGCATTTATAAGGATCGAGGGGGGACAGACGACCTCATCTGCGCGCTGTCAAACAGCCTCATCTGCGCGCTGTCCCCCATCCCGGCCTTCCCCCGCACCACGGGGAAGGAGACGCTGCCACATGCAGCTTCAATACTCGCATGTGGCAGCGTCTTCCTCCCCCATGTATGGGGGAGGATTGAGGTGGGGGCATACGACCCCGCACTTATGAGGATCGAGGGGGATAAACGGCTTCATCTGCGCGCTGTCAAACGGCCTCCTCTGCGCGCTGTCCCCCATCCCGGCCTTCCCCCGCATCGCGGGGAAGGAGACGCTGCCACATGCAGCTTCAATACTCGCATGTGGCAGCGTCTTCCTCCCCCATATATGGGGAGGACTGAGGTGGGGGACAAACGACCCCGCACTTATGAGGATTGAGGTGGGGGACAGACGACCCCGCACTTATGGGGGGCTTTTATCAGCACGTTAAATTGCTTTAATGCCATCTTCTTTCCCCTGTTTTTCGAAGCCTTGGTGATTTTCCTGCTGCTCTTCCCCGACACGTTCGATAGGGCCCATCACAAACAGGAACAATACTGCGGCAATCACGCAGTGCGCGCCGACAAACACCAAACCGATACTGTAACTGCCGGTCAAACCCACGATGATGCCGAACAGCAGCGGCGTGGTGAAACCCGCGATATTACCGATACCGTTAAAGATTGCGCCCGCCAGGCCAACCGCTTCTTTGGGTGCGGTATCGCTAATCACGGTCCAGGTTCCTGCGCCCGCTGCCACACCTTTGCCAAAGAAAGCAAACGACATGATGGCGATAATGCCCACATTGCTGGGGATCACTGCCGCCAGAATCAAGCTGGCTGCCATCAACATACCCACGATGTAAGGCGTTTTACGCGCCCAGGAAACGCTCCAGCCTCTGGCCAGCAGTTTGTCAGAGATATAACCGCCGCTGATGCCGCCGAGGAAGCCAAACAGCGCCGGTGCAATGGTGGCTAAACCGGCATCCATAATGTTCATGCCGCGCGCCTGCACCAGATAGATAGGAAACCAGGTAATGAAGAAGTAGCTCAGCGCGATGATGCAGTACTGGCCGAGATAGGCGCACCACAACATGCGGTTGGTCAGCAGTTTTTTGAACATCGCTTTGCTCAGTGCCGGACGCTCTTTCAGTGTTTTGGCTGAGTCGATATCCACCAGCGCGCCACCCTCAACGATGTGGCGGAATTCGTTTTCCGACACGCCAGGATGATTGCGCGGTTCACGCATATAGGTTGCCCAAACAAACACCGCCAGCACGCCAATGCCGCCAAGCACAAAGAAAGGCCATTCCCAACCGTGACGTGAAACCAGCCAGGCAGAAAGCGGCGAAAAAATAGCGACAGCAAAGTACTGCGCCGAGCTAAACAGCGACGACGCACGACCGCGTTCAGCGCCAGGAAACCACATGATCACCACGCGGGCGTTGGCAGGAAAGCTGGGTGCTTCTATCAATCCCAGCAGGAAACGCAGGCCAAACATCAGTATCAGTGCACCTGTCATGCCGCTGGAAAACTCACCGACAAATCCCATCGCGATAGTGGATACCGACCAGAGCGCCAGCGTGACGCCATAGACTTTTTTAGCCCCAAAACGATCCAGAAAAAGTCCGCCGGGGATTTGGCCGATCACATATGCCCAACTGAATGCCGACAGGATCAGCCCAAGCTGGATCGCGGACAGGCCAAATTCATCTTTGATCGCCGATCCTGAGATCGACAGGATCGAACGGTCAGCATAGGCCACCACCGATAAAAAGAGGATCAGACACAAAATCCAGATACGAACATGCGAGGTTTTCGTCGCGAGCTTATCTTTCAACATGAGGTGAATTCCTTAAAAAGGGGCAGCGTCCTGCCGCATAGTTTTTTTCAGGAATACCGCTGAGATTCCCTTGTGAAGAAAATATAGATAGGAGCCTAACTAAAGGTCATTGTGCGAATGGTGAGATTGTCGGCCATGTTTAGCGCTAATTTTGGCATCTGCCACAATGCGCAGTGCGACGCTGCACATAAGCTGAAAAAGTACGCCCTTTTTGCCGTGGAATGTGCGCCGTGTCTGAGAAATCAGCACCAGAGAAGGCTATGCAGCACAAATTTTTTCAGCAAAGTGTGCACCCGCTTGCAAGAGTAAAATCAGGCAATTGTCAAAGCCCGCGCCGACTCGTAGGCTGCAAATGAATTCATTAAACCGTTTCCTTTCTTAATGAAAAGAAAATTCCAAAAATAGCCTGCGGAGTCTGCAATGAAAAAGAAAGCGTTAGTAATGCTGTGCATGATGAGTCTCTCCGCTTCGGCGCTGGCTGAAAAAATCGGCGTATCGATGGCTTACTTTGACCAAAACTTTCTCACCATTATTCGTCAGTCGATTGATAAAGAGGCTAAAACGCAGGGGCTGGAATCGCAGTTTGAAGATGCGCGCGGCGATGTCGGTCGGCAAACCGATCAGGTACAGAGCTTTATCGGCTCAGGTGTAGACGCCATCATTGTCGATCCGGTTGATTCTGCCAGCACGCCTGCGCTCACCAAGCTGGCGCAACAGGCAAAAATTCCGCTGGTGTTTGTTAACCGTACGCCAGGCGATAAAACGCTGCCGCCGGGCGTGGTGTTTGTGGGTTCTGACGAACGTGAATCGGGCGTGTTGCAGATGGAAGCGCTCGCAAAAATGGCTAACTATCGCGGCAACGTCGCCATCATGATTGGCAACCTCACCGATGCGGGTGCATTGCAGCGTACCAAAGACGTTGAGCAAGTGGTGGCGAAATACCCCAACATGAAAGTGGTGCTGAAACAAACCGCCAACTATTCACGCAGCGAAGGCATGGATTTGATGTTGAACTGGCTGTCGAACGGTGAAGATATCGACATTGTTGCGGCCAATAACGACGAAATGGCGATTGGTGCCACCATGGCCATCGCGCAGGCAAAACCGAAGAAAAACATTCTGGTCGGCGGCATTGATGCCACGCCGGATGGATTAAAATCGATGGCTAACGGCAGCATGCAGGTCACGGTATTTCAGGATGCGGTGGGACAAGGCAAGAAGTCTGTTGAGGTGGCGCAGCGTTTAATAAAAGGCGAAAAAGTGGATTCGCATCAGTGGATCCCGTTTGAGCTGGTCACTAAAGAGAACATGCAGCAGTACATCGATAAAAGTAAATAACCTGAAACCGGAGCGGCCTGTCCGCCGCTCCGGGCTTGGTTAACTATCCAGCAGCTTCGCCATCATCACCACGTCATGCCGTTTTCCGTCGCGCAACGATGCCTGACGCCGTACGCCTTCACGCTCAAACCCAAGACGCTCATACAAGCGCAGCGCACGGTGATTATCGTGAAACACCTCCAGTTCGATGCGCGTCACGCCCAGCCAGTTTTGCGCGTAATCTATCCCGGTACGAATCAATCGCTCGCCCACGCCGCGCCCGGCAAAGGCGGGATCAACACCAATACCAAAACTGATGCAGTGGCGCGTCCGCGGCCTGTTTTCAACAAACAGGGTTAATTCGCCCACCATTTTGCCGTCAATTTCAGCAACAAAAGCGATGAATCCTTCAGCATCCATTTTCAAAAATTTCTTTTCCCAAGTCGCTACGCTCGGATACGGCAGCTGAAGCGTCCAGGGATAAACATCAGGATGGCTGTACAAACGCTGATAAGCCGCAGCATCGCTGGGTTCACGTCCACGAACGGTAATTTCCATATTTTCTCCTGTTAGACGGTGGGTTTCACTGCACCAAATTGCACTAAGCTGTAATTCTTTATCGGTTGGAAAGAGTGATTCTATGTTGTATCGCCGTTTTGAACGTTTTATCAATATTTTTCAGGATGCGCCCACCGAATCGCCGCCCTCATCAGTTTGGCCCTTTTACGCGTATTATTTGCGTCAGGTGTGGCCCAGTTTTGCGGCGCTGTTGGTGGTTGGGCTGGGATCGGCGTTGGTGGAAGTCGCGCTTTTCAGCTACCTGAGCCGCATCATCGACCTGGTCAACCATTCAACGCCCGCCAGCTTGTTCCGCGACAACTGGCAAATTCTGCTCTGGATGGGATGTGTCGCCTTGATTCTGCGACCCATCTTTATCGCGCTGCATGACATGCTGGTGCATCAAAGTATTAACCCCAGTATGACCAGTATGATCCGCTGGCAGCACCACAACTATGTGTTGCGCCAGAGCCTGAACTTCTTCCAGAACGACTTCGCTGGACGCATTGCGCAGCGCATCATGCAAACCGGCAATGCGCTCAGAGATTCATCAGTACAACTGGTGGATGCCATCTGGCACGTGCTGATCTATTCCGTAACCTCGCTGATTCTGTTCGCCGAAGCGGACTGGCGATTGATGATCCCACTGATTATCTGGATTGTTGCTTATGCCGCCTCGCTGCGCTTTTTGTGCCACGCGTGAAAGCGCGTTCAGTGGTCTCTTCAGAAGCGCGTTCAAAATTGATGGGCACGATTGTCGATGGCTACACCAATATCACCACCATCAAACTCTTTGCCCACAGCGACCTGGAACGCAAATATGCCCGCGAAGCGATTCAGGAACAGACCAACAAAACGCAGCACGCCAGCCGCATGGTTACGAGCATGGATCTGACCTTATCAGCGTTGAATGGCCTGCTGATAGTCTCCACTTCCGGGCTGGCGCTGTGGCTCTGGAGCGAGTCGCTGATCAGCGTCGGTGCTATCGCACTGGCAACCGGTTTGGTGATCCGCCTGGTCAACATGTCCGGTTGGATCATGTGGGTGGTGAACGGCATTTTTGAAAATATCGGCATGGTGCAGGATGGCCTGAATACCATCGCCCAGCCGCTGAGCGTGCAGGATGCGCCAAAAGCCAAAAACCTTGAAGTGACACGCGGCAATATCCGCTTTGAGGATGTGCGCTTTGATTACGGCGGCGGCCGTCAGGTCATCAATCGCCTTAATCTCGACATCAAACCGGGCGAGAAGATTGGGCTGATTGGCCCGTCTGGCGCGGGCAAATCCACCCTGGTTAACCTGCTGCTGCGGCTGTATGACCTGAACGGGGGCGCATCGTGATTGATGGCCAGAATATCGCGGAAGTTACCCAAGAAAGCTTGCGCAGCCAGATTGGTATGATCACCCAAGATACCTCACTGCTGCACCGTTCGATTCGGGAAAACCTGCTGTATGGCCGCCCCGATGCCAGCGAACAAGCGCTGCAATTGGCTATTCATCGCGCCCGCGCAGACGAATTCATTCCGCTGCTCTCTGACCCGCAAGGACGTACCGGGCTGGATGCGCAAGTTGGTGAGCGCGGCGTGAAGCTTTCTGGCGGGCAGCGTCAACGTGTGGCGATTGCGCGCGTGCTGCTGAAAGATGCGCCGATTTTGATCATGGATGAAGCCACATCGGCACTCGACTCGGAAGTCGAAGCGGCTATTCAGGAGAGCCTGGAATCGCTGATGCAGGGCAAAACAGTGATTGCTATCGCTCACCGCTTGTCGACCATCGCCAAGATGGATCGCTTAGTGGTGCTGGAGAAAGGTGAGATTGTCGAGATGGGCAGCCACCGCGAGTTGCTGGCGCAAAACGGACTGTACGCCCGCTTGTGGCAGCATCAAACCGGCGGCTTTGTCGGCACCGATTAATCACCGCGTCGATAGGGCAAGGCGTCGCGCGCCTCCTCTTCCCAGGCGCGTACGCCCCCCTTTCTCGCTGAAGAAAATCATCCACCGCTTCACGCAATCCCGGATGCATTAAGTAATGCCACGAGTGGGTAATATGCGGCTCAAAGCCGCGCACCAGTTTATGTTCGCCTTGTGCGCCCGCATCAAAACGCTGCAATCCTTCTGCAATGGCAAAATCCATTCCCTGATAGAAACAGGTTTCAAAATGCAGCCGGTCAAATTCGGCTAAACATCCCCAATAACGTCCATACAGTGCGTGTTCATCTTTGAGGTAAAACGCCATCGCTGCGGGCTGCTGCTGAAGGTGCGCAATCACCACGCGGATATTTTCTGGCATCCGCTCCGCCAGCAAACTAAAGAAATTGCGCGTTAAATAGGGCCGCTGGCCGCGCACTGCGTAAGTGTTGGCGTAACAGGTATACACAAAATCCCACTGATCTTCACGGAGCTGATCGCCGCGATACCCGCTGAATTCAAAGCCACTCTGCGTCACCTGTTCACGCTCTTTGCGCAGCTGTTTACGCTTGCGTGACATCAACGTGTCGAGGAAATCCTGAAAGTCGCGGTAGCCGCGATTGTGCCAGTGATACTGCAGGCCCCAGCGTTCAAGCCAGTTGGGCTGCTCGTGCAGCAGATGATTGGCCTGCGCATCGGTAAAATTAATGTGCGCGCCGCTCAATCCGTTTTTTAGCAGCGTTTCCGGTAAGGCTGCCAGCAATTGTGCCGCCGCGTCGGGCGCGCCAATCAGACGTGCGCCCGTGACCGGACTGAATGGAATGGCCCCAAGCCATTTTGGATAATAACGGATCCCTGCACGCTGGCTGGCATCGGCCCATGCATGATCAAATACATATTCGCCCTGCGAGTGACGCTTGCGATAGCCAGGAATAGCAGCGCGCAGCACGCCGTTTTCACGCCACAGCAGATGATCCGGTTGCCAGCCCGATTCAGCGCGCACGCTGCCGCTCTCCTCCAGACTAGACAGAAAGGCGTGGCGTAAAAAAGGTTGATCATCAGGTAACAGCGCATCCCATTCGGCGGCAGCAATCTCTGCTAACGAAGTCAGGTGAATCAGTGACATCAACAACTCCAGACAAGAACGGGCGAACCGTCAGTCAAGCAGGTTTTTGAGTAGAGGGAAAGTGTAATGGTATCAGCAGCGGCCAGACGTTATCTATTGATGGAACGGGATGGATCGTTCCGTGATGACAACGCATTGAAACTGCACCCGTTCGACGGTGCGCATTTTACCCGCTCACTGGTCATTTGGCACAGACATCACGCTAGCTGCTCGATGTGGATGTCGCATATTTTCACTCCGTATCCGCTTAACGTATCACCGCGACTATTCTTTCCATTTTGGAAATAACGTTTACCTTTTGGACCGGATTATCACTGAACCCGCAGCGGGTTAAGCTGCTTCTTATTACCATAGAGGAGCAGAATGATGTTAGTGAACGGCAAATGGAGTGCAGAATGGCATCCGGTGCAGGCCACCGATAAGCAAGGCGGATTTGTTCGCCAGACTTCACGCTTCCGCGACAGGATCAGCAGCGATGGCTCAACGGAGTTTGCTGCCGAACCTGATCGCTATCATCTCTATGTTGCGCTGATTTGTCCGTGGGCATCACGTACATTGATTACCCGTAAACTCAAAGGGTTGGAATCACTGATTAGCGTGTCGGTGGTTGAACCGCTATTAAGTGAGCAAGGCTGGCGTTTCGGTGATTATCCGGGCGCCGATCGCGACAGCGTAAACGGCGCAGAATATCTGCACGAACTTTATACCCGCGCTGACGCTGACTTTACCGGTCGCGCCACGGTACCGGTATTGTGGGATAAAAAGACCGGCACCATTGTAAATAACGAATCCGCTGATATTGTGCGAATGCTGAACAGCGGGTTTGGTGGTTTGGCGGATAACCGCATCAATCTCTATCCTGAATGTCTACGTGAAGAGATTGACGCCCTGAACGCGCAAATCTATCCACGCCTGAATAATGGCGTCTACCGGGCGGGATTTGCCACCACGCAAATCAGCTATCAGCAAGCATGTAATGAGGTGTTTGAGCAAATGGATGAGCTGGAAACGCGCCTACAAGATGGCCGCACTTTTCTGCTTGGCGAGCGCATCACCGAGGCGGATATCCGCTTGTTTGTCACGCTGATTCGTTTTGATGCGGCCTACTTCGGGTTGTTTAAATGCAACTTGCGCCGGGTGCGTGACTATCCGTTGCTCAACCGCTACCTGAAGAGCATGCTGTCGGTGTCTGGCGTGCGCGAAACCGTCAATATTGATCATATTAAACAGGGTTATTACTCGATCAAGGCGCTGAACCCCAACGGCATTGTGCCCGCAGGCCCAGACCTGAGCGATTACGGCTTTTAAGGAATAAACATGGCAAAAGCATTGGTGATATTTTTACACGGCGTTGGCAGTAATGGTGACGATCTTGCTCCGATTGGTCAGCATTGGACTGCATTGTTACCCGATGTTGTTTTTGCCTCGCCTGACGCGCCTTATGCTTTTGAGCAGGGATTCGGCTATCAATGGTTCAGTCTGGCCGGTGTAACAGTAGAAAATCGCCCAGCCCGCGTGCGTGAAGCGCGAGCCGCATTTGATGCCCGACTAAGCGAGATCATGGCGCAAAACAATATGGCCGATCAGTGGGATAAAGTCGTGCTGGTGGGGTTTTCACAAGGCTCAATAATGGCGCTGGATGCGCTGGTAGATGGCCGTTATCCGTTGGCCGGCGTGGTGGCTTTTTCAGGTCGACTGGCTTTTGATGGCCCTCTAACGCCGCAGCCTTATACGCCAGCGATGCTGATTCACGGGCACGCCGATGACGTGATTCCGTGGAGAGAAAGCGAATCAGCAGCACGTCGGCTTAAAAGCGCCAATGTCCCGACCGAAACGCTGTTTGAACCCAAAACGGGTCATTCGATTTCAGGGCAAGGCGCGATGCATGCTGCCGCTTTTATCGCCCAGTGTTTGCAGGATTAAGGCCAGTAACGATTTAATGCTCGCCACGCTTGCTGTGCCGCTTCGGCGGGCGGCAAGCGTTTGAGTTCATCGTTAAACACTTCAATGCCCACCGGGCCTTGATAACCGGCACTTTTCAGCTTATCAACGAAATGTTCAATATTGATGATGCCGTCGCCGGGCAACAGGCGTTGATGGCGCGCGGTGTCGATCAATGCCTGTTTATCCTGTGACGGTTTTTCCGCCATATCGCACAGTTGCACTTCATAGATGCGATCGGCAGGAATGCCGTCCAGCTGCGAAGCATCGCCGCCAAGGGCGCAAATGTGAAACAGATCCACCACTAAACCGATGTTGGGCTGATCGAGACGCTGCAAACGTTCCCACGCCAGCGGTAGCGTGTTATCCACGCTGCACCACGCCATTGGCTCATACATGATGCGCATTTTGTAGCGGGCGGCTTCCGACGCCATCCAGCGTAAATCGTCATCAATGCATTCGGGAAGACAATCTTCACGTGTGGTTGCCGGTGCCTGAATGGTATCGCAGCCCAGCGCCTGCGCGATCTGAATAAACTGGCGTAGCTCCTCGCGTTTTTCAACGCGCAGGCCATCGGATGCGCCGGTAAAATCGCGTAACACTTGTAGATTGGTAAAACCTATTCCCTGTTGGCCCGCAAACTGCGCTAACGCCGCTGCACCCTGCTCACAAGCTTGTACATCCTCACGCCATATTTCGACCTGATCGAAACCGGCTTCTCGTGCCGCCTGCAATTTTTGCTCGGGTCCACCGTTTAACAACACCAGGTTAAGGAATTTAGGGTTGTGGCTCATCAACGTGCTCCTTAATCGTCCGGAATAATCGGTGACTTAACGTTCAGGTTCTGTTTTTACTCTTTACTGAACCTGAAACAGTATCTACCTCTTTAGGGTTAATTCAAGGGCGATTTCGCTGCCTTTCCGCGCCAGGGATTACCCCAGCACGTTGACCACGGCAAAGCCGGCAAAGGTCATCAGCAGCGAACCGATAACGTGTACTAACACGCTCGACATCGCCCAAAGGTATTTACCTGATTGTAGCAGCACGACAATTTCAGCGGAGAAGGTCGAAAACGTGGTCAAGCCGCCGCATAACCCGGTGACGATCAGCAATTTCCAGGTTGGGTCGATTTGAGGATTTTTTACGAACCACGCCAGTGCGGCACCAATGACAAACCCGCCTACCAGATTCACGATTAACGTGCCTGGCGGCAGATTAGGAAACAGCGTATTAAAACGCAGTGAAATGAGCCAGCGCAGGGCACATCCAACCGCCCCGCCTAACATCACGGCTAACAGAGATTTCAACATCAGTAATGCTCCTGTTTAGGGATACGCGCAGGATCGCGGTGGCAGGCAAAACACGCGCCTGACACATCCGCTCCTGCGTGAGGATTACGGTGTATGTCAGGCGTCATCAGCCGCGGATTAACGCCGCAAGCGGTTGGGAAAGGTGGAACGCCATCACCTTAAGGCGATGATAATACTCGCGAGATTGGCCGCTGACAACTCAGGGTTTTAAGGGGAAATAGAGCGTGAAGCGGGTTAATCCCTGCTCACTCTGAACCGCGCAGCGTCCATGATGTAACTGCATTATGCTGCGCACAATCGACAAGCCTAAACCGCTGCCGCTGGAAGAGAGATGACGTGAACTGTCGGCGCGCCAGAAGCGATCAAACAGTCTGGCTTGCCGTTCTGAAGGAATGGTTGGGCCGTGATTTTCCACGCAGATTGTTACGCCATTCGCACCTGTTTCGCTGAACAACCGAATCACGCTGCCGCTGTCACCATAGCGCAGCGCGTTGGCGAGTAGATTGGCCAACGCACGCAGCAGCAGGTCGAGATCGGCCTGTACTTCGCCCTGTAATTCAACCCGTAACCCCATCTGACGCTCTTCCGCCAGACCTTCAAAATAGTCTGCTAAGCGTGTACCCAAACTCTCAAGATCCAGGATTTGTAGGGCAATCGCCTGGCTGGCATCTTCAGCTTTCGCCAGAAACAGCATGTTATCAATCATCTTTGCCAGTCGTTCTAGCTCTTCATAATTCGAGCCGAGCAGCGCCTGATATTCAGCGGGCGTGCGTTGCTGACGCAGCGCCACTTCGGTTTGCCCGATGAGCGTATTCACGGGTGTGCGCAGGTCGTGAGCCATATCCGCTGAGACCTGACTCAATTGCTGATAGCCCGTTTCCAGTCGCGTCAGCATTTGGTTAAACGCCGCCACCAGCGGCTGGAGTTCAAGCGGCACTTTTGTGAGTCGAATGCGATGAGAAAGGTGGCGAACATCTATCGCATCCGTTTCTGAAGCCAAATGACGTAGCCCAACCAATCCTCGGCGCAGGGAAACATGCGCGATTAACGCCACTAACAGCGTAGCCAGTAAGGTAAAGGTAATAATTTGATCACGATAGCTGGCAAGGGTTTGGGTACGTTCGGTCATCAAACGTCCGGTGACAATTTCTATTTTTCCCGGTCCGTCACGCGTGTTGGCCAGCGCGGCAGCGGCGATAAACGGCGTGCCATCTGATGACTGTAAATGATGAACAGCATTGAGCGTCAGCGGCTGTTCGGCGGACATCGGCGTGATGGCAGGCAAGGTGCGCTGGCCAGGATTGACCTCAATCAGTGGCGATTGACCGGGAAAACGCAGCATTAATAGCGACTCGGTGTTTCCCAACATGTTGGCAAACAGTCGCGGCTTTTGATGAATAAGCGCAATCGCGTCCTCATCACGCAGCAGCGTACGAATTTGATCCATGCGCGCCAGCAACGCGCCATCATCACGCACACTGATTTGCTTCGCCAATGAGTGATACAGCGCCAGACCCGTTAACGCCATCACTACCAGCATGGTACACGCCAGAATCAGCGACAGCCGCGTGGTGAGCGACAGCGGTTTCATGCTTCCGCCTCGCAGCGATAACCGACGCCGTGCACGGTGTGAATCAGTGGCCGGGAAAAGGGTTCATCTACTTTCTGTCGTAAGCGGCGCACTGCCACATCCACGACGTTGGTATCGCTATCAAAATTCATATCCCAGACGCGTGAAGCGATCAGCGTGCGCGTTAACACCTCGCCGGGATGCTGCATAAACAGCAGCAGCAGATTGAACTCTTTATTAGTGAGATCGATGCGCTGACCAGCACGCTCAACCCGCCGTTTAGCAATGCTAAGCCGCAGGTCGGAGAGTGTCAGAATATCGGGAAGCTTCTGCTGGCTGCCGCGTCGCAACTGCGTTCGTACCCGCGCCAGCAGCTCAGCAAACGAGAACGGTTTCACTAAATAGTCATCTGCGCCCAGCTCCAGACCTTTAATGCGATCCTCTAGCGTGCCTTTCGCCGTCAGGAAAATCACGGGCGTGTGGATCTGTTGATCCAGCGAGGCCATCACTTCCCAGCCGCTCATTTCCGGCATCATGACATCCAGTAAAATCAGATCGTAATGGTGTTCTTGTGCGCAAAACAGGCCATCCTGGCCATTTGCGGCGACATCGACAACATAACCCGCTTCCGTCAGGCCATGTCGCATGTATTCACGGGCCTTCGCCTCGTCTTCAATCACCAGAATTTTCATCGTGTTCTCCGGAAATATCTGCGGGCGCGCCGATGGTCAGGATTTGGCGTGTTGAGCTGCTTGCTCAATTAAACTGGCGACCGCATCAGGATGTGATTCATACACCGAATGGCTGGCGCCGGCCACTTCTACTGTGTGACTGTGGGCGCGTTTGGCGTACATCCGCTCGAGATCGGGATTAATAATCTTGTCGGCTTTCGCCACCATGTACCAGCTGGGTTTGGTTTTCCATGCAGGATCAGAAATGTTGGCGGTAAACACGGCAGCAGACGTCGGCATCTGTGCATGCGCTTCAAAGTCGGCTTGTTTAGCCGTCAAATCGGCAGCAAAGTCGCTATGAAAGTGTTGCGGCGCAATCATCAAAAATCCATCCGGCGTTTTCATGAAAGGGTGCGCGCTATTAGGGAATTTTTTGCCGTTGCTGGCTTCGGTTTCCCCATTATCCAGCGCATGTGCCGCGATATAGACCAGTCCCGCCACATGTTTGTCGTTGCCCGCTTCGGTAATGATCGCGCCGCCGTAGCTGTGGCCGACCAAAATCGCCGGCCCCTCTTGCTGATCAAGCACGCGCCGTGTCGCGGCAACGTCGTCAGTAAAACCGGTTAACGGTTCCTGCACCAGCGTGACGTGATAGCCGTCGTGCGTCAGCCGATCGTAAACCGGACGCCAGCCCGAACCGCCTACAAAGGCGCCGTGGACTAATACAATATTTTTTACTGTTTCCGCCTGTGCCGCTGTTCCTGCCAGAGCACACAGCATACCTGCGGCCAGAATGATTTGCTTTTTCATGATCGTTTCCTCATTGATTTGATGTGAAGAGGATAACGAATCGGCTCTGACACAGAGGT
The DNA here is from genome assembly GCF_018842675.1 of Candidatus Pantoea bituminis. NCBI lineage: Bacteria > Pseudomonadati > Pseudomonadota > Gammaproteobacteria > Enterobacterales > Erwiniaceae > Pantoea > Candidatus Pantoea bituminis. The sequence continues at coordinate 59,441 of NZ_JAGTWO010000004.1, read as the reverse complement.
GAGGAAGTTATGACAAAAGAATGACCGTTCGTTTCGATTATTTCGATTACATTGAAACCCAGTGTAAACATCAGGCGCTAAACAGGCGCGCCAGCGTTACTTGACGCGCTGGCACTCAGCGCTGTAATGCTGGGTACTTAATACGTTTTTCGGAGAACACCATGCGCACCCTGATTTTTGATACTGACATCGGCGTTGATGACGCATTTGCGTTGGCGTATGCAGCAAAAACCCAGCGTTTGCTCGGTATCACTACCGTGTTCGGGAATGTTGCGGTTGGGCAAGCGACAAAAAATGCCCGGCTATTTTGTGAAAAAATGGGCATTGATGTGCCGATTTATCGCGGCTGTTCACGTCCGCTGGCGCAGGCGCCCAGCGCGCCCGCTAAACTGCACGGCGAAGACGGATTGGGTGATGCCTTTGAAAACCCACACAGCGATCAGGCCACGGGCGCGGTGCAGTTCATCATTGATAGCGTGCGGGCGCAGCCGCATGACATCACGCTGGTGGCGATTGGTCCGCTGACCAATATCGCCAGCGCCATTAATCAGGCGCCTGACATCATTCCGCTGGTGAAAGAGTTGGTCATCATGGGTGGCGCGTTTGGTACAGAAGGCCATTCAGGCAACGTAACGCCCTTCAGTGAATTCAATATCTGGAAGGATCCGCACGCCGCCGATCAGGTGCTGTCATCAGCATTGCCGGTGGTTTTGATGCCGCTGGATGTTACGCACAAAGTCTTGATTCGTGAGGCAGAAGTGCATCAGCTGAATCAGCCTGTGTTAAGTGCCATCTGCCGTCCTTACCTTGCCTACAGCCTGGCAAAAGAGGGTTTTGCCGGCATGGCGCTGCATGACACGCTGACCATTTCCTGGCTCTGTTTGCCCCACGCGTTCACATTGATTGAAAGCCCGCTAAGAGTGATCACTGAAGGCATCGCCAGCGGGCAAACAGTCAGAAAACTCAGCAGGTTAGCATCACGCGAAGATGCGTTTCGCGATCTCCCTGCGCAGCGTGTTGCGTTATCTGTTGATGCCGATGCGGTACGCGCGCACTTCTTCTCTACCCTTTCCGCACAGCCATCATGACTTCAAGCGGGTTAATCCTTGAGAATGGGGTTAACCCGCCAGGCTAGCGCGGTACATCAGCGGTCAAAATAGATAACACCTTTGATCAGCTCACGATTGTTAATCACCTGCGGTTCAAAATCTTCCGCCAGCGTTGAGAAAGCGAAGTGTTCATTTAACATCATTTCAGCACGCAATTTTCCGCTGGCCATCAACGCACGAACACAGTCGAAATCTTCACGCGTCGCGTTGCGGCTGCCCATTAGCGTGGTCTCTTTTTATGAAACTCGCTGTCGGGGATCACCAAATCACCTTTATGCAGACCGACGTAAACGATGGTGCCGCCGTGACGCATTAAATTCACCGCGTTATTCATCGCTGCTGGATTGCCGGTGGCATCAATGACTTTCAGGGCCAATCTGCCATTAAACTGCTCGCGCAGCGCATCGTAAAAGTTTTCGTCGGCGGGATTAAGCGCCGCTAATGCCAACTTATCGTTGACGTGCTGTCGACGGAATTCGCTGGTATCTGCTACCACCACGCTTGCACCGTTTGCGGCGGCAATCGCGGCCACGCCTAACCCAATCGGCCCGGCTCCCACCACTAAAACATGTTCACCGGCAACGATTCCGGCGCGGCGCACTGCATGTGCACTGATAGCGAAGGGTTCAATCAGTGCGGCAGCTTCGGGCGCCACATCGTCCACGGCCAGCAGATTGCTAACCGGCACGTTCAGGTATTCACAAAAACCGCCATCCTGATGAACACCAATCACAGAGATTTTTTCGCAGCAGTTAGTTTTGCCGCTCTGACAAGCATCGCATTGCTGGCAGGAAATATAGGGGATCAGCGCTACGCGTTGGCCCCGTTCAAACCCGCGAGCATCGCTGCCCAACTCCACGACTTCGGCACACAATTCGTGGCCTAACACGCGTGGATAGCTGAAGAAAGGTTGATTGCCTGCCCAGGCATGAATGTCGGTTCCGCAAATACCGGCGGTGAGAATTTTAATTAGCGCTTCGCCCGCCGCTGGCGTCGGCTTGTCACGCGTAGTCCAAACCATTTTGCGCGGTTCAGCGATAACCAGCGTTTTCATTGTCGTCATGATGATTCTCCCGTTGTCTTGCAGGCATTTATGGCGAATCTCAGCGCAACCGCGGATTTAAACAGTGGGAACTGTGAAGCACGACGATTTTTTTGGCTTTGAATGGTTTTTAATGCATAAAAACCCGGAGGCGTCATGAGTCGAAGTCAAAACCTGCGTCAAAACGTGATCAACCAGATGTTGGAAAGCATTGCGCAGCACCACATTCGCTCACCATTGCCGCCGCAGGCTGCGCTGGCGGAAATGTTTAACATCAGTCGCACCACGGTGCGTCACACGTTGCATTATCTGCATCAGCGTGGCGTGCTGGAGAAAGTGGAAGAAACCTACGTTATCGTGCGCGATCCTACTCAAGAAGATGGCTTCAGCGCCCTGACGCCGCCAATTGAACAGCAGGCCAGTCAGTTTGAGCAGGCGTTTTTCAATATGATTAACCAGCGTCAGTTAACGCCTGGCGATGCGTTTAGCGAGTTGCAGTTGGCCCAGCAGGTGAAAGTCAGTCCGGTGGTGGTGCGCGAATTCCTGCTGCGCTTTATGCGTTACGACTTGTTGGAACCGGTTAAGCGTGGCCAATGGCGAATGAAGAAATTCACGCAGGATTATGCTGAGAAGCTGTTCGAACTGCGAGAAATGCTGGAAACCCATGCACTGAGCCGCTTCCTCAATTTACCTGCCGACGATGAACGCTGGATTCAGGCGCGCGATCTGCTGAACCGTCATCGATCAATGCGCGACACCATCGCCAGTAATTATCGTCATTTCGCTGCGCTGGATAAGCAGATGCATTCCCTAATTTTATCCGCTGCCAATAATCCTTTTTTAATCAATCGCTGGAAATTATTTCAGTTATTTTTCATTCGCATTATCAATGGGATGAGAGTGATTTAAAGCAGCGTAATATTGTGGCGCTGGAAGAGCATATGGCGATTCTCACCGCGCTGATTGGCCGACAAGATGTCGATGCGCTGTGCGCATTACACAATCATCTAACGACAGCCAAGACCTCAATGGTGCGATCCATTCGTCAGTACAATTAAGAACCGATTAAAAACCGATTAAAAACCACAAAGCATTAGCTCCCGCACGAATCAGAAACATCTTTGCAACATCGTTGACCCTTTGCTTCTAGTCTCAACTGCAACGTCATGGCGGCCCCTTTTACCGTCACGCGAACACTGACTTTCACCATAACGATAAGTACCCAGTTCCGGGAGGTTGCAATGGACAATACATCGGTTACCGGTCGCGATACCTCGCCCGGCAAGCCCTCGCCAGGTCAGGATTACATCCCGATGCGTAGCGATGTGGTGCGCTCACCGCGCATTCGCAAAATTCAAATTACGGCAATGCTGCTGTTGCTGTTCGCCGCCATCATTAACTATCTCGATCGCAGCTCGCTTTCTGTCGCCAACATGACCATCCGTGAGGAAATGGGCTTGAGCGCCACCGAAATTGGGCTGCTGCTGTCAGCGTTCTCGCTGGCTTACGGTTTGGCACAGCTGCCGTGTGGCGCGTTGCTGGATCGCAAAGGTCCCCGCATCATGTTGGGGTTAGGCATGTTCTTCTGGTCGCTGTTCCAGGCGGCATCAGGACTGGTAAACAACTTCACTCAATTTATTTTGGTGCGTATCGGCCTGGGAATCGGTGAAGCGCCGATGAACCCGTGCGGCGTCAAAGTGATCAACGATTGGTTCAATATCAAAGATCGCGGCATGCCGATGGGCATGTTCAACGCTGCCTCGATGATTGGCCTTTCCGTTGCGCCACCCATTCTGGCAGCAATGATGCTGGTGCTCGGCTGGCGCGGCATGTTTGTCACCATTGGGATTCTGGGCATTTTCCTCGCCATCGGCTGGTATATGATTTATCGCGATCGTGACAACAGCAAGCTGAGTGCAGAAGAGATTAATTATCTGCAAGCGGGCAGCGTGGCGTCGCGTAAAGAACCGATCAGTTTCAAATCCTGGCGTGGTTTGTTCAAGCAACGCACCATGTGGGGCATGATGATTGGCTTCAGCGGCATCAACTACACCGCATGGTTGTATATTGCCTGGCTGCCGGGTTACCTGCAATCCACTTACAACCTTGATCTGAAAAGCACTGGCCTGCTGGCAGCGATTCCGTTCTTGTTTGGTGCGGCAGGCATGTTGCTGAACGGCTATGTGGTTGATGCGCTGGTACGTCGCGGTTACGACGCCGTGAAAACCCGTAAAGTCTGCATTGTGAGCGGCATGGTGTTGTCTGCAGCGTTTACCGCGATTGTGACGCGGGCCACCGATACCACCAGCGCAGTGACGCTGATTGGCATGGCGCTGTTCTGCATCCACTTTGCGGGTACCTCATGCTGGGGCCTGATTCACGCTAACGTGACGGCGCGTATGACCGCATCTGTGGGCAGCATCCAGAACTTCGCCAGTTTTATCTTCGCCTCGTTCGCGCCGGTTATTACCGGTTGGGTACTCGACACCACCAAATCCTTCAGCCTGGCGCTGATGATTTGTGCCTGCGTCACCTTAGTTGGCGCGCTGGCTTATTTGGTGCTGGTACGTAAACCCATTACCGACAACGATTAATCCCCCGCGAAGGCGCTGATCAGTTCAGCGCCTTCAGCGTTACGCCATGCCGTACGCCGTAACGCTGAATCCCTGAAATCACCTTTTCAACACTCAGCGGCGGCGGCGGCGGAAGCAGCGCTGCGCGCTCACGCAAAGCAGAATCGAAGCGTGCCAGCGTGGCAAAATCACGTGGGAAACGCTCCGTATCTACCCCAACAAAAGCGCCTTCATCGCGGGCAAAATTTAATAACTCCTGCCAGCGCGAAATCTCGGCCAACCCAATACTCTCGGTGCCATGTGAAAACAGCATCATGTCGATGTTGCGGAATGGCGGCTGTTTCTCCAGGAATTTTTGCAGCGCGGCCGCTGAAGGCGAGGTACAGAACACCAACCAGAAGGGAATCGCGTGCTGGTGCATGCTGCACCACGGATCCATCAGTAAGAAGCTGTCCACCGTCAGGCGCGTCGGCAAAATTCCGGCGGCCAGATACCAGTCTCGATAGATTTCAGCCACGACAAAACTCAGCGCTTCCGGGTCTTCGTAACGAATTTCCATCAGCTTGAGACCTTGTGATGTCGCCAGATTTTTCAGCGGCGGAATCAGATAACCGTCCAGCCCCCATTCCGCTTCCGGCACATGGTCGGTGGTGCGAGGCGCATCCCATTTTTCGCGATCAATACCGTAACGCGCCAGATACTCAGCCACGCGCGGCCCGCCCTCCAGATACTCTTTTTCGGTTGCTCCCCCAATGCACCAAACTGGAAAAAGGAGCGATCGCTGGTGCGTGTCACCGGCCATTGACGCGTGCAATGATTGATAAACAGTGTTGAGCCGGCGGGCAAACTGCCCATTAAAAATTCGTTAAACGCCAACGGCAACGCGCGCAGCTTCAGTCGGTAATAGCTCATCTGATCGAGCATCAACCGATCCTGATTTGGATCCTGCATGTGGTGCACCGCCAGTTGCGGCCAGGCAGCAAGCAGAGCCGCAGCCACGTGTTTGCCCTGCTCAAAACCGGCCTGCGCATCATCGGGATCGTTGTTGTGTGCTCGCACCGGACAAAGAAAGGTTTGTGGCAACCACGGCACGCCCATTGCCGCCGCGAGATGAATCATTGCGCCATTTGATGAGCCGATAAACGCCGCCGGATAGGATTGCTGCGGATATTCGCTTACCATCCATTCGGCAATACCTTCAATATCCAGTTCGCCAGCCTGGGTCACGCTGATCCCTTCCGCCATGCCGCCAACGGCGTATCCCCATTCTCGCAGCCGCGTCGGCAGTTTATTCAATGACGGCAACAGGCGATCCAGCGTTGGCGACTGGCTGGGGCTGGCAAACGGGCGATCGTGTAGCGCATTGGCTAACGCCACTAACATGGCAGCAGAGGAATCGAAACGGGCGATGCCTTTTGGCGGTTTACTCATGATGATTCTCCTGCTGAATGCGCGCCAGGAACGGACGAATTGCGCGACAGAAACTCCACGGATAAACAAAATGTAGCGTATGGGTGCCGCCGCGCAGCGTAAGGGTTTCACCGTTGGCCAGCAGTGCACCCAGCTCTTCAACCCAGCGTGCGGGCGAGACCGTATCACGCGAGCCGCGCAGTAACAGCGTGGGTGCCGTAATGTAGGTGAGCCTTCGTTCGATATGGTCGCGCATCATGGCGCGCAGGGTGCCAAAGGCGCGCCACAGTCCCGCTTTGGCGTAGTCAACACGCGACAGCTGACTGGGAGAGCGATGTGATTCCAGTCGCCCGTTGTGCCAGTCGCGCCAAATTTGACGGGGCAGGCTTCGGGCGTGACGATCAACCGTTGGGCCTTGCAGCACCAAACCTGCCACGGCTTCAGGATGATTAACCGCTAACGCCGCCAAAATTTGGCAGCCAAACGAGTTACCGATCCAAATCGCGCGCTGGAAATTGTTGTGCTGTAGCCAGAGCCAAAGCGCTTCGGCTAACTCATCCACCGACAAGATGGGCGCTTTCGCCGGTAACGCGCTGGCGCCAAAGCCGGGCAAATCTGGCACTAAAACGTGGTAATCGCGGCTTAATGCTAAAGCCAGATCTTCCATCGACCTGCCCGACAACACCAGACCGTGAATCAGCACCACCGGCAAGCCGTGGGTTTCATTGGGTGTGACCCGCGTAAACATGCGCCAGTCACCAATTTGCTGATAATAACCGGCCAACCCGGCGTGATGGCTACGCGTTGAGACTGGCGGAGTTTGCTTCAGCTGTTGCCATTTTTTGATGCCCCACCACGCGGCGGCGGCCCTAAACCTACACCGGCGACCAGCGCCGCACGCTGCCGCCGTTTACTCTGGATAGTTCGCCCCATCTGCTGCTCCTGTTCAGACGTAGACTTTCAGTGTAGGACGGGATTCAGCGGCAGGCGGTTTATCAGATTAATGGGGCCATAAATTGTATTTCACACTGGCGGGCAATTTCCCACAGCTTGCTGCGGATCACCTGTTTCAGGTGCAGCGTAGATTGTGATTGTGGCTGGTCGCGACGGCTAATCAGCATCACTTCAAACGGCAGCGGTTGTGCGATGGGCAGCAGCTTGAGTTTGTCGGCGTAGCGGCAAGCCGTAAACAGATCAACCACACCTACACCGCCGCCCGCCAGCACCATATCGGCAATGACTGAATAGGTTTTGATCGACAACGATAGTGCCGAATGCAGCTGCTTATCACGCAGGGCGCGATGCAAAACGCGCCCAAGCGGATCCTGATTCTGCATCATCAACAGATTGTTAGCGCACAGCCATTCCAGCGTAACCGGAGCCTGCTGCGGCGAGTCGGCTGGCAACAAGGCTACCATGGATGATTGAAACAGCGGCTCGGCCAGTAAATCAGCATCGACCTGTTGACCAAACACCAGCGCGAAATCGAGTTGATTATCAAGCAGACTGCGACACAGCGTGCCGAAGTGTTCGGTCACTAGCTCAACGTTTACCGCCACCGCCTGTTGTTGATAGGCCACCAGCGCGGGTGCCAATACCATTTGACCAAATGCGTGCGCCGCGCCCACGCGCACCGTTTGCCCTTCGCCACGTCGCAGCTGCTCAGCGAGCAGATTGATCGCCTGCAAGCGATGATAAAGCTCATCAATTTCCGGTAACAGGCGACGCCCTTCAGCAGTGACCACCATGCCCTGCGCACGCCGCTCAAACAGCGTAAAACCGAGCTGCTGTTCGGCGTGATTAAGTACCCGACTCACATTGGGCTGTGACACATTCAGCAGGCGCGCTGCACCGCTGATGGTGCCGGTCTGCACAATCGCCTGAAAGACTTCAATATGCCGCAGCCGCATCGTTATTCGCCCCAGGTCGCTTCGAGCACGCGCAGCCAGTTGCCATGACAAATTTTATTCAGCAAGGCGTGGCTGTACCCGCGCTTCGCCAGCGCCTCGACCAGCAGCGGGAAGCCCGCCACATCTTTCAGCTCATCCGGCATGGTTGCGCCATCCAGATCTGAACCAAAACCCACGCCATCTTCACCGACTTTTTCCAGCAGATATTCAACGTGGCGCACGATCTCATCCACGCCGGTTGCCGCATGACGATCGCCATCGGCACGCAAAAATGGCACAGCAAAGTTAACGCCGACAAAGCCTTTGGTTTCGGCGATTGCCGCAAGTTGGCGATCGGTGAGATTACGCGACTGCGCACTTAACACATGCGCATTGGAATGACTGGCGACCAACGGTGCATCGCTGATTTCAGCGGTATGCCAGAACCCTTTCTCATCCATGTGCGACAGGTCAACAAGGATACGGCGACGATTACAGTCGCGCACCAGCTGTTTACCTGCGGGTGTTAAGCCCTCGCCAAGATCTGGCGACGAGGGATAACGGAACGGCACACCATAACCAAATTGGTTGGTGCGGCTCCAGAGTGGGCCAAGCGTGCGCAAACCGCTGGCGTAGAGCATATCCAGCAGATCACCGTTGGTATCCAGCGCTTCCGCACCTTCAACGTGCATCACCACCGCCAGAACCTGTTGCGCCATACATTCACGAATCTCTCGCACGCTATGGCAGATTTTGATCTTACCGGCTGAAGCCGCCTCAATTCGTAGCAGCAACGCCAGCATAGAAAAAGTGGCATCGCGTGCCGCTGAGACAATTTCCTGAGGAAAATCCAAAGCATCTGGCTCGCTTCTTGCAATAGACGGATGCGTTGGCACCCACGTGGCGAAAATGCCGCCCGCCATATTGCCTTGGCGGATGCGCGGAAAATCCATTTGGCCTGAATCGGTGCCCTGCAAAAAAGCGCGGACCGGATCCGGCTGATGGTGCTCCCACAGCTTGTTTAACACGTCGTTGTGCCCATCAAACACCGGGATGGCAAGCCGTGCAGCGGTAATTTTGTCAGACATATTTATCCATTCCGTTAACGAGAGAGCGCGCACAGCGCAGGCAAACTGACCGCGCGAACGCACCAAAAAGAGGCAAAGGGTTTTCGGCTATAGGCGTTATTAATCCGCTTGCCGCAGAAAGATGTCAAGACAAAAAAAGCACAAATATAAAATAATTCTATTAATAATCAGTTAGTTGGAGATAGCATGGTCACCAGAAGACGTTTTCTCGCAGGATGCAGCGCCGTTCCGTTCGTTTCCTATCTCAGCCTTAATTCCGCCTTTGCCGCTACGCCGCCCAGCATGCTGGTGATGGCGATGCAGCTCGATAATATAACCAGCCTCGATCCGCATGAAAGTTTCGAAGTGACCGGCGGTCAAATCTGCGGCAACCTCTATCAACGTCTGGTGATGGCTGACCCGGTTCAGGCCGATAAAGTGATAGGTCAACTGGCAAAAAGCTGGGACGTCAGCAGTGATAATAGCGTGTTCACTTTTCATCTCGACCCGGCGGCAAAGTTCGCTGACGGAACCGCTTTGACCGCTGAAGATGCGGCTTTCTCACTCCAACGCATCGTCAAGCTGGATAAAAGCCCGGCGTTTATCATCAACCAGTTCGGCTTTACTAAAGAGAACGTTGACCAGATGATCACGGCGACCGATGCGCAGACATTGCAGATGAAGCTTGGTGGCCCAGCATCGGAATCGTTCCTGTTGTATTGCCTGTCCGCAACGGTGGGCAGCATTGTGTCGAAGAAAGCCTGTTTAGCGAATCAGCAAGGCAACGATTTCGGTAACGCCTGGCTGAAACAGCACAGCGCGGGATCGGGCGCTTTTACGCTGCGCGGCTGGAAAGCCAGTGAAAGCGTGATTCTGGAACTGAACCCGGCTTACGCCAGCCAGAGCAAAATCAAACGTGTGATCCTCAAACACATCGCCGATCCCGCTGCGCAGGCGCTGATGCTGAAAAAAGGCGACGTGGATGCAGCGTATGATTTGACCACCGAACAGCTCAAGCCGCTGGTGAATGACACCAGCGTGTCGCTGGTGAAACAGCCGCTCTCCGCCATCATGCTGATGTCTTGCAATACCACCAACGAACTGCTGAAAAAGCCGCAGGTGTGGCAAGCGATCAAGTGGGCGCTGGATTACGACAGCATCCAGAAAAACATTCTGACGCTGACGTATAACGTGCATCAAAGCTTCTTGCCGAGCGGCTTCCCGGCGGCGCTGGATGACACACCGTTCCATAAAGACGTCAGTAAAGCCAAAGCGCTGTTGGCAGAAGCGGGTTATCCAGACGGTTTCGACATCACGCTCGACCACTATTCAATGCAGCCTTACCCAGATATCGCTCAGGCGGTTCAGACTCAGTTAGGCGCGATTGGTATCAAGGTGTCGCTGATCTCTTCAGAAAACCGTCAGGTGCTAACCAAAATGCGCGCCCGCCAACATCAGCTTGCGCTGACATCATGGGGCGCAGATTACTTTGATCCCAACTCCAACACCGAAGCGTTCTGCGTCAATACCGACAACAGCACCAATGCGCGCAACCGCACGCTGGCGTGGCGTTGCGGCTGGTCCGACGATGAATTCAACACGCTCACCGAGCAGGCACTGCATGAAAGTGACCCAGCGAAACGCATTGCGCTCTACCAAAAAATTCAGCAAATGGGCCGGGAAAAAAGCCCGTTCATTTATATGATGCAGCAGATTCAAACCGTGGCCTGCAATAAAAACATCTCTGATGTGCATCTCACGGTGCTGGAACAGTGGTCCTATGCGCAGGTGAAAAAAGCCTGATGGGGGCGTTGAAAAAACCTTCAGCACCTTGGGCAGTTTAGTGCTGACGCTGTTTGGCTTATCCGTGTTGACCTTTTTCATTGGCCGCGTCATGCCCACCGATCCGGTGCTGGCGGCGGTGGGTGATAACGCGCCGCAATCGGTGGTTGAGCGCGTGCGGATGGAAATGGGGCTGGATCAGCCCCTCTACATCCAGTTTGGTCACTACCTGAATCAACTGCTGCACGGAGATTTAGGCAAATCCATTCTCACCTCTAACGCTGTTACCAGCGATATTGCGCGCTTCTTTCCGGCGACGATGGAGCTGGCAACGGCGGCGATCGTGATTGCCGCGCTGGTTGGCATTCCCCTTGGGGTCTGGGCCGCAGTACGCCAGCGTTCGTGGATAGATCAAACCATTCGCGTGATATGCCTTGCTGGCCATTCGCTGCCGGTGTTTGTGCTGGCGCTGCTCAGCCTGCTGGTGTTCTACGCGGTGTTGGGTATCGCGCCTGGCCCGGGACGCCAGGACATTATTTGGCAGGACATGGTGCCGCAGGTCACGGGATTTTTAACCATCGATTCCCTGCTGGCGGGCGAATATGACGCCTTTTGGGATGCGCTGGCGCACATGGCGCAGCCGGTGTTGATCCTGGCATATTTCAGCATGGCGTATATCACCCGCATGACGCGTACCTTCATGCTCAACGCATTAGGCGGCGAATTTGTGATCACTGCCCGCGCCAAAGGATTGTCGTCCCGTCGGGTGATTTGGCGACACGCCTTTCCCACCGTGGCGGTGCAGTTGGTCACGGTGCTGGCGCTTACCTACGCCGGATTACTGGAAGGCGCGGTGGTGACGGAAAACGTCTTCGCCTGGCCTGGTCTCGGCCAATATCTCACTACCTCGCTGATGAACGCTGATATGAATCCAGTGGTCGGTGCCACGCTGCTGGTCGGCGCGGTTTACGTGTTGCTAAATCAGCTAGCTGACCTTCTCTATCGACTTTGGGATCCCCGCGTAAAATGACTTTTTCTCACGAGCCTGGCTGCTCGACGACACGCCCAGCAACCGCCGACAAGCAGTTTGGGGCCGCCGCTACCGCTTGTGGCTCAACCTGCGCAGCAATCCGCTGGCCGTGGCAGGATTGATTGTCATTATGCTTATGCTGCTGCTGGCGCTGTTTGCGCCTCTGCTGAGTGGTTTCGCTCCCAGCGCACAGCATCTGGAGAATCGCCTGGCCGCGCCCTCTTTTACACACTGGCTCGGTACCGATGAACTCGGGCGCGATGTCTGGACGCGCATTATTTATGGCGGCAGAACCACGTTGGGCATGGTGATCGCGGTGGTGCTGCTTACCGCTCCGCTCGGCCTGCTGATTGGATGCATTGCGGGTTATTGCGGCGGCTTTATTGATAAAGCGTTGATGCGCATCACCGACATTTTTCTCGCCTTTCCGCGTTTGATTCTGGCGCTGGCGTTTGTTGCTGCGTTGAAACCGGGCATTGAAAGTGCGGTGCTGGCGATTGCCTTAACTTCGTGGCCGCCTTACGCACGTCTGGCGCGTGCCGAAACGCTGCAATATCGCCACAGCGATTTTATCGCCGCCAACCGCCTGACGGGTGCAACACCGCTGCGCATTATCCTGCGTCACATCATGCCGCTGTGCGTGCCCAGCCTGATTGTGCGCATCACGTTAGACATGAGCTCCATCATCATCACGGCTGCCAGCCTGGGCTTTCTCGGCATGGGCGCGCAACCGCCATCACCCGAATGGGGCACGATGATCGCGACTGCACGCCGCTTCCTGTTCAGCGAATGGTGGGTACCGCTGATGCCGTGTATCGCCATCTTCCTGACATCGCTGGCGTTTAACTTTTTAGGCGACGGTTTACGCGACGTCCTCGATCCCAAGGAGCGCTAAATGCTGGTGGAAATTGAAAACCTGCGCATCGCCTTTCGCAGTCGCAGCGAAACCGTTGAGGCGGTGCGCGGCGTCAGCCTCAGCGTCGGCAAAGAGAAGTTTGCCATCGTCGGTGAAAGCGGTTCCGGCAAGTCGCTTACCGCACGCAGCCTGATGCAGCTGTTGCCCGGCAATGCAGACGTTAGCGCGGATGTGTTGCGCTTTGACGGCATCGATCTGCGCCAGGCGAGTGAGAAAGTGCTGCGCCAGATTCGCGGCAAGCGTGTCGGTTTTATCCTGCAAGATCCGAAATATTCGCTTAATCCCGTGATGACCATCGGTCAGCAGGTGGCAGAAGCCTGGCGTGAGCACAAAGGCGGCAGCAAAAAAGCCGCCATGCAGGCAGCCATTGGTTTGCTGGAGCAGGTCAAAATTCGTGACGCTGAAGCAGTCGCACAGCGGTATGCGCATGAAGTTTCTGGCGGCATGGGCCAGCGCGTCATGATTGCCATGATGCTGGCACCCGATCCTGAATTGCTGATTGCCGATGAACCCACCAGCGCGCTGGATGCCACGGTGCAGGCGGAGATCCTCAAGCTGATTGACGATCTGGTTTCTGCGCGCGGCATGGGATTGATCCTGATCAGCCACGATCTGCCTTTGGTGTCGCACTTCTGCGATCGCGTGTCAGTGATGTACGCCGGCAAGATTGTTGAACAGCTAAAGGCGGGCGAACTGCATCAGGCGCAGCATCCTTATACGCAAGGTTTGCTGGCCTGCCTGCCGTCGCTGCGCCATCCGCGCGCGCGTTTACCGGTATTGCAGCGCGATGCCGCGTGGCGCGATTAAGGGAATTAAGATGATTGAGATTGATGATCTGCGCATCGCTTTTGGTGCGCACGAGGTGGTGAAAGGCGTGAGTTTTCGTGTGGCCAATGGCGAAAGTTTTGGGCTGGTGGGCGAAAGCGGTTCCGGCAAATCCACCCTTTTGCGGGCGTTAGCCGGGCTGAATCACGATTGGCACGGTACGATGCGGTTTGGTGAAATGGCATTGAGCGCAAAACGCGGACGCCATTTCTACCAGCAGGTGCAGATGGTGTTTCAGGATCCCTATGGTTCGCTGCATCCGCGCCAAACCATCGACCGTATCCTGCACGAGCCGCTGCTGGTGCATCGGCTGGATCGCGCTGAACAGCGCATCAGCCAGGCGCTGAGTGAAGTTGGTTTAGCGGCGGCGGTGCGTTTTCGTTTTCCGCATCAGCTTTCTGGCGGTCAGCGCCAGCGCGTGGCGATTGCCCGTGCGCTGATTGCTGAACCTGAAGTCCTGCTGCTGGATGAGCCGACGTCAGCGCTCGATGTTTCGGTGCAGGCGGAAATCCTGAATTTGCTCAGTGATCTACGCAGCGAACGCAAACTCACCTACATTATGGTGACGCACAATCTGGCAGTGGTGGCGCATCTCTGTCAGCGCATTGGCGTGATGCAAAACGGTGAGATGGTGGAGCAGCTGAGCGCGGACGATTTGCGCGCCAGGCGCATTCAGCATCCGCATACTGCGCAGCTTTTTGATCTCAGCATGACGCTTGAGGAACCTGCATGACAGTTAACTGGCAACACGCGGCAGACGTCGCGGAACAGATCACCCAAAGCTGGCAACAGCCGGGCGCACCGGGCGGCGCAATCGTGCTGTTCGACGCCCATCAGATCCACTCAGCGCACAGCGCGGGCCTGGCCGATTTAGCCCAGCAAACGCCGTTCAGCCCCGACAGCGTGGTGCGCTTTGCTTCAATTACCAAACACATTTTCGCAGCACTGGTTACTGGGCCGGGCCGTCACTATTTATCGCTCGACGATAAGCTGGTGCAGCATTTACCCCAGCTGCGCGGCGCGAACGGTCAGATTACTGTGGGCCAGGCACTCGATATGAGCAGCGGTTTACCCGACGTGCGTGAAACGTTATCGCTGCTGGGTTTGTCGGTTTACAACGCGACTTCAGCCGCAGATCTGCTGCACTTTGTAGCGGAAGAAGGCGAGTTAAATTATTCGCCGGGCAGCGAAATTTCTTATACCAATACCGGTTATCGCCTGGTTGAAGAGGCGTTGAAAGCCAAAGGGTGCGCTTTCGCGACCTGCTTCAGCAGTATCTCTGCGAACCACTGGAGATTGATCTCACCGCCGCCGAAACCTGGTTTGATATCGTACCGGGTTTGGTGCCAGGTTACTGGCATGATGGTGAGCGCTGGTTGCTTTCCAGCGCTGGCCTGCATCTTTCGGCATCAGGTTGTATCACCGGTAGCCTGCGTCATTTGACGCGCTGGTTGCAAACCTTGCTGGCAGACAGCGGACCAGGCGCGGGCGTGTTGCAGCGACTCAGTGCGCCACGCACCTTGGCAGATGGCCGCACCAGCGGCTACGGCTTGGGGTTAACCAGCAGCATGATCGGCAGCCAGACGCTGTTTGGTCACGGCGGTTCGCACGCGGGTTATAAAAGTTATTTTCTGCTGCACCCGGAATTGAAAATTGGCGTGGCGTTGGTTGCCAATCGTGAGGACATTACAACCTCTGAAAGCGCGATGCGGGTGATGGCGGCGCTGATTAATCGTTCCCTGCCAGAAAAAGGTCATGACTTAACGCCCGGGCTGTATGTGGCAGAAAATCCGGCTGAAGCCGATTGGCTGGAAATCGCTGGCGTGACCGCGACCTGGCTGGGCGCAGGCGAAACGCTGTGGCGCGGCGATGCGCATGGCGATGCCGTGTCGCTTTCCAGCACTTTCCCGCTGCGTTTACGTCATGAAGGGCAGGCAATTGTCGGTGAAATTGGTCACGCGGCACGCCACTTTGTACCGGTAGAACCGGATGAAGCATCAATTACGGCACTACAAGGCCGCTGGTTTGCGCCAGAACAGCGCGCGGAACTGACTGTGGAAGGCGAGGTGTTGATGATGGGAATCGGGCCCGCCGCAATCCCCGCCACGCTGCAATCGCTGGGGCAGGATCGGGTTCTCGCCACCGGTAAGGATGGTCCGTGGCAGAAGCGCTTTGTGATACAGCGTCAGGGCGAGCGTATTCGACTCCAACTCAGCCGCAGCCGCGTGGTCTATTTTCAGCGCTCACCAACCTGAGCCGCAGCAGCGTCCTCTTTTTAGCCTCAGCGCTCACCAAGGCGAGCTTTAGACTCAGCGCGCTCACCGAGGCGAGCCAAAATAATTCGTGCTGCAGGAAGGCGGCAAACGTGTTAATCCCCGGGAGCTTACATAAGTAAGTGACCGGGGTTAACCCGTGCAGCCAACGCACCTACAGCGCGAAGTATGAAGGCGCTACGTGAGAGCAAGTAAGTGACCGGGGTTAACCCATGCAGCCAACGCACCTACAGCGCGAAGTATGAAGGCGCTAAACGCTATCGCTACGCGATTGCATTAACTAAACGACCAATTTTTTCAATATGTACTTCGATGACATCTCCGCTAAACATAAACAGCGGCGGCGTGCGTTTCTTACCGACACCGCCCGGTGAACCGGTGATGATCACATCGCCAGGTGATAGCGGGCTGAATGCCGAGATATATTCAATAATCTTCGCCACCGGATGCACCATGCTGCTGGTGTTGTCGTTCTGCACTTCCCGATCATTCAGGAAGGTTTTGATTGCCAACTGCTGCGGATCGGGGATTTCATCGGCGGTGGTCATCCACGGCCCGAATCCTCCGGTTTGCGGCCAGTTTTTCCCAGCGGTGAACCAGGTAAACTGCATATCGCGTACTGTCGCATCCATAAAGCAGCTGTAACCGGCGACCACATCTAACGCCTCTGCGGCTTTTACCTGATGCGCAGCTTTACCGATAATCACCGCCAGCTCACCTTCATAATCAAACTCTTGTGTAGTAGCTGGCTTCTGCAAGGATGAATCGTGGCCGGTCAGCGAATCGGCGAAACGAACAAATAAAGTCGGCGCGTCGAGGGTTTCGGCGAACTCTTTACGCTTATCGGCGTAGTTCATGCCTACGCAGAAGACTTTACCCGGGTTTTCAATCACCGGCAGGAAGCGCAGTGCAGAGAACGGATGATCAGCGGGCATGGCACGAAACGCATCGAGATCGGCCAGCGATGAGCGGGTCAGAAAGCTTTTAAGATCGGGACATTCTGCGCCAAAACGCAGGCCGAGATCGATAACGCCATTTTCCAGCACAATACCAAAACTTTTTCTTTCCAGGTCAGGAAGGTAAAAACTGCAAAGCTGCATTACTGCCTCATTTGTTATATACCCATCACTCTTCAATTCGAATGATTTTGGGTATCGCGTGTTGTGAACGCTGTTTTAAAAACGTGTGCTTAATCAATGCCGTGCAGGGTAACAAAAGCGACGCTAAAAATCGTACAGAGTTCTGCTCATCGGATGACCTAATTTTGCGTCGTCGCCAGATAAGAGAATGCGCTTAACAGGCTGATAATTGTCGCCATGCGGTCAGCCTGATAACCCACCGTCACCGCATCAATCCGCTCCACATCCGGTATCAGGCTGAACAAATCGGCTAATACCGGTTTGCTGGCCTGCAAACGCAGCTGATAAGGTGCGGTGAGCAACGTCGTCGATTTCAGGTCCGCCCGTTTAACGGCATGTTCTGCGGCTTCACGAATTGCGGTTCGGGCCATTTCAGGGCTGAGCGATTCAGCGCTGGTTTGTGAAATGGCACGCTTCACCTGGACATACTCCACTGACGGATAATATTCGCCAATCCACTTTTTCAGGCAATCGTCGCCGCTTACCAGCCACAGTGGCGTGCCCTGCTCCGCGCCCGCTGCGGCATAGATGTCGCTTTCACCCATCACCTGGCCGTTGATCTGAATACGCCAAAATGCGCGCCCGTTAATGGTATGCGCCAGCACGCCAAACTCACCCGCCGCGCTGTGATAGCCGATAAACATCATGCCGTCGAAAGCTTGCTGCTCCAGCCCTTCCACCATTGATAAGCCGCGCGGTTTACCCTGCACCAGCCGGGCGCGCGGATCGATATTTTCAGCACGCAGATTGGTCATTTGCGCGTGGCTGTCGGCCACCACCACTTCCGTTGCACCACCAGCAAACGCGCCATCAATGGCGGCATTCACCTCTTGTTCCATCAGGCCACGTGCCAACTGATATTCTGCATGACCTGGAGAGCACTGCTCCGGGCGCATGACGCCAGCGATGCCTTCAATATCGGCAGAGATAAAGATTTTCATTGGTCAGATTCTCCTTGTGCAGCCAGTCGATCCAGCACCTCACGCAAAGCCGGACGATGATGATCGCGAAAACCGGTTACTGCCTCGGCGCTGAGTAACGCATCCAGCACCGCGTGCTCGGTGGCATCTGCGGCGGCGGCCAACAGCGGCTCCAGCGCAGCGTCATCGGGTGGTTGCGGCGTTGCTTGAGTGGAAAACGCGACGGCGATGTCACCGGAACCGTGGCCCCAATAACTGCCAAGTCGGCCCAAACCCGCACCGGCGCGTTTCGCGACGCGCTTAAGCTGACGAGCATCGAGCGGCGCATCGGTTGCCATGATGATGATGATCGAACCGGCATCGCGCTGCGGCGTCAGTTCCGGCAGCAGCGGCGCAATCATCTCGCCCAAGCGAACGCCATCCAGCGTTAACGCGGTTAATGCGCCGAAGTTTGCCAGCACCAAAACACCGAGCGTGGCGTTCAACGTGGGAATGAGCCGCGAGGCGCTGCCGATCCCCCTTTCAGGCTGAAACAGCTCATGCCACGCCCAGCACCCACGCTGCCACACGCAAAATCTGCATCGGCATTGCTAAGCGCAGAGCGCGCCATCTCTTCCGTGATCGCCAGCGCCTGAATATCATTTAGCCAGCCATCATTGCACTCCAGCGCCAGCGGGTTCACGGTGGGTAAACTGCGGCCTAATTCCGGATTAGCAAGAATCGCCTCACGCACCAGCGTGGTATACAGCGTACCCATCGCCAGCGTGTTGCTTAGCAAAATCGGGGTTTGCAGCACGCCCAACTCACTGAGCTGCACTAAGCCAACCGGCTTGGCGAAACCGTTAAATACCGCCGCCGCACAGGGCAGCGGCTGGGTAAAAAGATTATCGCCGGGCGGCACAATTGCCGTGACACCGGTCTGCACTTCGCCTGCTGCTATTGTGTGATGCCCGACGCGTACGCCCGGAACATCGGTGATACGATCAGTTGCACCACATTCGCTGCGCGGTTGACCGAGTTGACGTTCGCTGCGCCAGCGCTGCAACAGCAGGTCACGCTGCATCTGTTGAAAATCCATGATTAGCTCTTCAGTTTTGGATCCAGGGTGTCACGCAGGGCATCGCCCAGCAGGTTAAACGCCAGCACGGTGATAAATATCGCCAGCCCCGGAAAGACGCTGACATGCCACAAGCCCGCCATCATCATGCTGCGGCTCATGGCCAGAATATTGCCCCATTCAGGCACGTCTGGCTCCGGGCCAAGGCCAATGAAACTCAGGCCCGCTGCGGTGAGAATACTGGTACCAATACGCATGGTGAAGTAGACGATTACGCTGGAAAGCGTGCCGGGCAAAATGTGGCGTAGCAGGATAATCCGATCTGGCGCACCGGCGCAGCGCACGGCTTCTACATAGGCCGCCTGTTTCAGCGTCAACGTGGAGGCACGCACGATGCGGGCGAAGACCGGCACACTGAACACCGCTACGGCAATGATCACGTTATTCAAGCCGGGACCAAGAATCGCTACCACCGCAATCGCCAATAGCATGCCGGGAAAAGCGAACAATACGTCAGAAGCGCGCATGATCAGCATATCGACCCAACGTCCGTAATAACCCGCCAGCAGGCCAAGGAAAATCCCCACCAGCATGCCGAGCGTGACAGACACCACGCCGACGTACAGCGAAATGCGCGCACCATAAATAATACGACTTAATACGTCGCGGCCCAGATCATCGGTGCCCATCCAGTGTGTGACAGACGGCGGCGAAGAGAGCGCCATCCAGTCCGGCTCCATGGGATTCCACGGGGCTAGCCAGGGGGCAAAGATCGCCACCAATACCAGCAGCAGCACAAAGCTGCCCGACACCAGCGCCAGCGGATTACGCACTAAAGCGTGCAAAAAATCGCGCCACGGCGAGCGGATAGTGTCAGGCACAACAGCAGAAAGCGTTTCGCTCATCTCTGACTCCTATTTCAAACGGATGGCGGGATTAACCACCGCGTAGAGCAGATCGACCAGCAGGTTGATCGCAATAAATTCAAACACAAACAGCATCACCAGCGCCTGGATCACCGGCTGATCTTGCGATTTGATCGACTCGATCAACAGCCAGCCTAAACCCGGCCAGTTGAAGACACTTTCCACCACAATTGATCCACCCAGCAGAAAACCAAACTGCAGACCCAGCATGGTGATCACCGGGATCAGTGCGTTACGCATCACATGTTTCCAGGTGACCAGCCGCTGGCGCAACCCTTTGGCGCGCGCGGTGCGCACGTAATCTTCCTGCGCCACTTCGAGAAAGGCTGAGCGGGTAAAGCGTGCCATGACCGCCGCTACTGAGGAACCCAACGTGATAGCGGGCAGGATAATATCGGCGGGCTTATTGAAGCCGCTAACGGAGAACAGGCCAAACGGCATGGCAACAAACTGTATCAGCAGCAGGCCAAGCCAAAAGGTAGGCATTGAGATGCCGCCAACCGCCACGCTCATTAAAGTCCAGTCTTGCCATTTTCCGCGACGCAGCGCGGCGATCACCCCCAAAATGAGGCCCAGCACGACTGACCAGGCAAAACCGGCCAGCGCCAACCACATAGTTGGCATAAATCCTTGTTTGATCACCTCTAATACCGGTTGCTGGGTTCGATAGGTGACGCCCAGGTCGCCACGAAAAATGCCGCCAAGCCAATGAATATATTGCTGTGGTAGCGGATCGTTAAGACCAAGGTGCTGACGTGCTGCTTCGACCGCCTCGATGGGCGCATCGGGTCCCGCATAGATACGTGCCGGATCGCCGGGCAACAGCTTGATGAAGCCGAAGACCAGCAGTGAGACCACCAACAGCACCGGGATCATCTCCAGCAGTCGACGAATGATGTATGCGAACATGAGGTTCCTTTTTATTGACTCGGTGCTTATTGTCCAGGGACAGGGCGCGGACCCAAGATTGTGCTCGCTGTCTGCAAGATTGTGCTCGCTGTCCCCCATCCCGGCCTTCCCCGCAAGCGGGGAAGGAGACGCTGCCACATGCAACTTCATTACTCGCATATTGCAGCCTCTTCCTCCCCCACATGTGGGGAGGACCGAGGTGGGGGACAAACGACCCCGGACTAAAGAGCAACGAGATGGGAGGCAAACAACGCCCTACCTCAACAAAGCCTTACTTAAACGCCGCTTGGGTAAACAGCAAATTGCCGTCTGGCAGCATCGAGACGCCGCTCAGCGCTTTGGTCTTGCCAACTAAATTGTCCGGCGTACCTAAGAATGCAATCGGTGCATCTTTCCACAGCAGCGTCTGCGCTTCTGCGTAAGAGGCAGCGCGCTTGGTTGGATCGGCTGTCGCTAAACCGCCTGCAATGGCTTTATCCACCGCGGGATTGCTGTAGTAAGAAACGTTATAGGAAGTCGGTACCCAAGATTCAGTGGCGAACAGCGGACGCAACGCCCAGTCTGCATCACCGGTTGAGGTAGACCAGCCGCCGTAATAGAGATCATATTCAGCCTGCTTAGGATCTTTCACACCCCAAAGTTTGGCGTTGCGGGTGCCGGAATCCATTGGCGTTACCGTTACGCGGATGCCCACGGTTGCCAGTTGGGCCTTCAGGAACTGCGCAGCACGCACGCTGGCTGTGGCATTGGTGCTCCACAATTTTAAGTCCAGCCCGTTCGGGTAGCCCGCCGCTTTCAGCAGCGCCTTGGCTTCGTCAGGCGCATAGCGGTAATTTGGCTCGCCTTGTTTCTGATAAAACTGAACGCCCGCTGGAATCGCCGAGGTCGCTGGCGTTCCCATGCCGGCAAAACCAACTTTCAGCCAGAGATCGCGGTTAATGGCGTAGTTGATCGCCTGACGCACGCGCACATCAGCCAGCGCTTTATGCTGCGTGTTGATCGCCATGTAATAGAGATAAATGCTCGGATCGCGCTGAATCGCCAACTTACTGTCGCTTTGCACGGTGCCAATTAAATCGGACGGCAGCGGGTAAATCGCATCTACCTGGCCTGACTTCAATGCTGCTACGCGTGTAGCATCTTCTGGGCTAGGCGAGAAAATCACGTTGTCGACTTTCGGCCAGCCTTTATTCCAGTAACCCGTATATTTCGCCATGGTGACTGCTTTGCCCGGCTGCCATGCAACGAATTTGAACGGGCCGGTGCCCACAGGATGCAAACGCAGTTGCGACTCTTCTGGGTATTGCTTGAGAATCGCCGGGCTCCACATCACGGCTGATGGATGCGCCAACGTGTTGATGAAGGCACCAAAGGATTCATTCAGATCGATCTGCACCTTATTCGGTGCCAGCACCGTGACGGTGTTAATCATGCGATACAGGCTGTTGCGCTTCAGCCCTTTGCTCTGATCGGCAAGACGATCAAGGTTAGCTTTCACCGCCTCAGCATCAAACGGCGTGCCGTCCTGGAAAGTCACGCCATCGCGCAGCGTAATCGTAAATTGAGTCGCGTCTTCATTGCTGGTGTAAGCGGTGGCGAGCCACGGTGTCAGCGTCATTTTGGCGTCGAACTGGAACAAGCGTTCAAAGATGCCGCTCTGCACCGAATAGCTGATGTTATCGGAGGTATCGTGCGGGTCTAGCCCGGTAATGTCGGCATACATGGAGATGCGCAGATCCTGCGCCTGGGCAACATTCGTCAGACACAATGACAGCCCAAGGGCGAGAGACGTACGACGTAATAACGGCTTCATGGTGGCTCCTGGTATTGATGAATTAACGCGGAAAAGCGCCTTCGGCTACCCAATGATGGGGAGCCACCTGGCGATAACGATTTTTCTCTACCGTCTCGCCAACCTTGCGCAGCGGCGAGGAATTTCGCTGTCATCGAAATGACGCTCAGGACGGTTCAATGGATCGGCAACCGGCACCGAAGCCAGCAGACGTTGGGTATAAGGATGTTGCGGATGGTTGAAAACTGACTGGCGCGGGCCGATCTCGACAATTTGGCCGAGATACATCACCGCCACACGATTGGCAATACGCTCAACCACCGCCATATCATGAGAGATGAAAATCCATGCCACGCCGGTTTGCTGCTGCAAATCCATCATCAAATTGACAACCTGCGCCTGAATCGAGACGTCGAGCGCCGAAACGGCTTCATCAGCAATAATGACTTTGGGTTTGAGCGCCATCGCGCGGGCGATAGCAATACGCTGACGCTGACCGCCAGAAAACTCATGCGGATAGCGCTGCGCATGTTCCGGCAGTAGACCGACACTTTTCAACAGCGCCTCAACCTGCGGCGTGGCCTCTTCCAGCGACTTCACCACGCCATGTAATAGCAGCGGTTCCGCAATGGTAAAACCCACGGTTAACCGAGGATTGAGCGAGGCATAAGGGTCCTGAAAAACCATTTGAATTTCACGGCGCAGCGGTTGGAATTGCGCCTCTTCCAGGTTGGTAATTTCATTGCCCTGAAAGTGAATGCTCTCGGCATCGCTGTGTAATAAACGCATCAGCGCCCGTCCGGTGGTGGACTTTCCACAACCGCTTTCGCCGACAATCGCCAGGGTTTCGCCTGGCCAGAGCGTGAAATCGATCTGCTCTACCGCATGAACCTGATGGGTTAGCGCTGAAAAAATACCGCTGCGTATCGGGAAGTACACTTTCAAACCGCGTACATCGAGCAACGGTTTTTCCTCGTAACGGGCGGTGTGTTGGCTGGATGCGGCGGTGGTTTCTGCGCCAAGTAATGGAAAGCGCTGCGGCCATGGCAGCTCACGCATGTCGCCGAGTTTGGGTACTGCCGCCAGCAATGCCTTGGTGTAGTCATGCTGCGGTGCAGTGAAAACCTCTGCGACCGTGCCCTGCTCAACAACGTTGCCGCGATACATCACCACAACGCGATCGGCAACTTCTGCCACTACGCCCATGTCATGGGTGATGAACAACACCGCCATCTGCTTTTGCTGTTGTAAATCACGCAGGATATGCAGAATGCGCGCCTGCACCGTAACGTCAAGCGCGGTGGTCGGTTCGTCGGCAATTAGCAGTTGCGGATCGCACGCCAGCGCCTGCGCAATCATGACGCGCTGGCGCATACCGCCAGACAGCGAATGGGGATAGCTTTTCATTACGCGATCAACATCGGCGATGCGCACCTGACGTAACAGCTCACGCGCCCGTGCATGGGCCTGCGCTTTATCGCACAGCTGATGGTCGCGCAACGCTTCAGTGAGTTGATCGCCCACCCGCAATACCGGATTGAGTGACGTCATCGGCTCCTGAAAAATCATCGCCATTTCACGACCACGCAGCGTTCGCCGCTGTTCATCGCTCAATTTGCTCAGATCATGCTCTTTTCCGGCACGATCGCGGAAAAAATCGAACCCCGTTCGGTGCGCGCCGAGGCGGCCAGCAATCCCATTATCGCTAGCGAGGTCACGGATTTACCGGAACCACTTTCGCCGACTACAGCAACAATTTCGCCAGGATGAATAGCAAAAGAGATGCCCTTGAGCGCCTGATGAACGCCGCTGCGGCCACGAAAGCTGACGCAAAGATCCTGAATGGCGAGTACCGGCGCGGAACGCGTATCGGCAACGCTGGCGGGGGCAGTTAAAAGGAGGTGTCCGTCATCGTTGCTCCAGAGTGTTACAGCCAGATGCGGCCTTGCGAATAGGTGAGAAACGGCGAACTGTCTGCCGCTAACCAAATGGGACCGTCGAGATCGACATGCTCTGCATCAATCGCCACCGGCAGCGCGGCTTCCATTGCCAGCGACGAACCCAGCATGCAGCCCACCATCACCCGCATTTCCTGCCTTTTCGCCTCGACAACCATCGCCAGCGCTTCGGTCAAACCACCGCACTTATCGAGCTTGATGTTGATCATTTCATAGCGATTGCGCAGACCTTCAATGTCGGCAACGGTGTGACAGCTTTCGTCAGCGCAGAGAGGAATGGAATGGGTGAAACGTTGTAAATCACCATCCTGACCAGCAGGTAACGGCTGCTCAATCATGGCGATGTTGTAGGGCAGCAAGGCGTTGAACAGGCTTTGCAGATCAAGGCCCGCCCAGGCTTCATTGGCATCAATGATCAGCGTCGCATGGGGCGCAACGGCACGGATTGCCGCCACTTTTTCCAGAATCTCATCACGGTTGAGTTTGATTTTCAGCAGCACGGCACCGCGCGATACCGCATCTGCGGCAGCTTCTGCCATGTTTTCGCGTGTATCCAGACTCAACGTTTCAGCGGTCACAACGGAGATCGGCACCTTGCGGGCCGCCTGCTGCCACAGCGTTTGTTTCGCCAGTGCGGCGTCCAGCCGCCACAAAGCGCAGTCCAGCGCGTTACGGGCTGAACCGGCAGCGAGACGGGTTTGCAACGCGTCACGGCTGAGGCCAGCTTCAATATCGGCCTGTAACGCTTCAAGCTGGGCATGCACGCTTTCAGCGGTTTCGCTATAACGCGGCGTTGGCGTACATTCACCGCGCCCGATAAAACCGTTCTGTTCTAACGTGACGCGAATGACCGTTACCGCAGTACGGGTGCCGCGTGAGATGGCAAACGGACGCGCTAAAGGCAGCTCCAGCAGCTGAATCTGCATGCGACGCATCTTAGCCCTGCTCCTTCAGCAACGCTGCGATCGCGTCGATACCAAAGCGCACCGGATCGGTCGCAGGAACACCAAACTCAGCACTGACCTGTGCGCAATAGTCGCGGGCTTCTTGTTCAGGGAAATTAGAGGTGTTGATAGCAAAACCGGCGAGTTGGACGTTGTCACTGGTCACTGCGGCAGCGCGCAGGTTAGCGTCAACGCAATCGGCCAGGCTAACCATCGGTTGATGCGGCAAGTGACGCATATGCGGACGGCCCATTTCATGACACATCACCAGCCAATGTGGCTGTGCGCCATGAATCAGCCCCATGCTGACGCCTGCATAAGAAGGATGGAACAGTGAACCCTGACCTTCGACAATATCCCAGTGATCGTCATCGTTAGCTGGCGAAAGCGCCTCTGCTGCACCTGCGATGAAATCGGCAATCACTGCATCAATCGCAATGCCTTCGCCTGCAACCAGAATGCCGGTTTGCCCGGTAGCGCGGAAATCCGCTTTCATTCCGATCTCGCGCATTGCCGCTTCCAGCGCCAGCGAAGTGTACATTTTGCCGACCGAACAATCCGTACCGACCGTTAAGATGCGTTTACCGCTGCGTTTTTTACCGCTGCCAACATCCAATTTTGGCCGCATATGGCGAATATCGAACAGTTCCACGCCATGCTCTTGTGCTAACGCCACCAGTTCCGGTTCATCAGCCAGGCGATGATGCAAGCCGCTGGCAACGTTCATTCCTGCGGTGATCGCCTCGGTTACGGTTGCTAGCCAATGCGTGGGCAAATATCCGCCTGCGTTAGCGGTACCGAGTACCAGTGTTTTCGCGCCGCGCGCTTTCGCTGTCGCGATGTCGAGTTCTTCCAGGCCAAGGCTGACCGTGCAACCCGGCAAACGGATTTCACCAACGCATTGTTCAGGACGCCATACATGAATGCCGCGCGCTGTTTTGGCTGCCAGCGGATCGGTGACATCACCAAGGAAAAGCAAATAAGGTTGAGGGATCAGCATGATGTTTCTCTTTATTCCGTCAGAGTTTAGGGGCCTGAACGGAATATTTCATGCAGATGACAGCGTGACGAATGCTTGTTTGATGCTGGGGTATAACCTACAGCTATGTGTAGATCGCCTGCTTATGGTTGTAAGTCTGAGGGCGCTTAAAAAGGCGAAAAAGAGGGCGTTACAGCGAAAAGCGAGAGGAAAAAGTGATAATCACCGGTCGATCCCTGACCGCGATTATCGAGGGTTTCTTGCGGGGTGTTTAGTACATTGCACCCGGCGGTACGTGTTTAAACGTTTCAACGTAAGCGCGGAACACGTACTTAATAATGCGTTTCATGTGTCACCTGTTTCAAAATTTGTTGAAGAAATACGCGAAAAGTATAACTTCCGCGCATTTTACAGGCAATAAATTTTGAAGTAGATCACGTTTTTTGGGTTTTTTGCTTTTTACTCAGTCACGGCTTAAGCGAAGTAACCAAGATGTTGGAACAGAATCGTTGAGCCTACTGCAATCAAGACTAAACCCCGAGCACTTCGGCCCATTTGCCCAAGATCGGACCGATAAAACGCCCGACCAGTACGCCGGTGGTGGCCATGACGGTGGTAGCCGCGCCGATGGTTAACGCCGTGGTAATAATATTGACCTGCAAAAAAGCCAAACCAACGCCGACCGCCAGCGCATCCAAACTGGTCGCTACGGCCGTGGTGGCCAGCACCATAAACCCGTGCTGCTGTGGCGCTTCGCAAGGTTCTGCGACATTTTGGCGAAAACCTTCCATCATCATACGGCCACCCAGAAAGGCCAGCAGAATAAAGGCAACCCAATGATCCCACGCCATAATGTAGCGGCTGGCTGCAAGTCCGATTGCCCAGCCAATTAATGGCGTTAAGGCTTCAATCGAACCAAAAATCAGACCGGTACGCAGCGCTTCTTTGAATCCAGGACGATGCAGCGTGGCACCTTTGCCGAGTGCAGCGGCAAAAGCGTCCATGGACATACCTAAGGCAAGAATGAGCGTGGCAATAAAAGTCATGATTTCAGGTATTGCGATGAAAAAAGCCAGAGTTACCGCTGATTTCACCACACATTTTGTTCAGTAATGAAAAAGTGGCCGCAGTCTAGCACGCATTACTAAAGATAAAAAGACAGTAAAATCATGGATTTAAGTATAGCAAAGGCTATAACTTTTAACAGCCGCTATGTTTGACGCTAAGTTGATGGTGTAAAAGCATTTTCTGAGACCTGTCTTAGTGATTTAAGACCGTTTTTGACGCCCGGTTCGGCATTGTGGGATTGAACCGCAACGTGGATTGCCCGAAAATAGCGGGCTAACCCTTTGAGAAAGTCGCTAATGAATAACCCATTCGAAACAGTCATTATCCCAGGCGGTATTTTATTGCTGGGTTTCCTCTCCGCCCTGCTGCTGCCCGCGCCCGCTTTTGGCATCACTTTGGCGCAACGCCTGATGGAGATGTTTCATTTCCAGGATCTCAGCCAGCTTTACACCGTGGTTTTTTGCATTTGGTTTTTGCTGCTGGGAACGGTGGAGTTCTTTGTGATTCGTTTTGTCTGGCGCCGCTGGTTTAGGGTTTAAACCTGAGCTTGAAAGCGGCTCTTTCTCTCCGCTGATATAACAAAGCGCGATGGCTGTTTAGGTTTGCAGCCTGTTTGAATACACACAAATATGTAACATAATTTTTACAGAAAGGTGATTCAGATCACGTAACCAAAAAATCGCATAAATTCTCAACTATTTTTTTATTGTTTATAATCATAAAGTTAATTAATTCCTTAAAAACTCAGCGGTTTCCTCTGCTGTTTTTCGCTTAAACCCACTTGCAACATATTACTCGGTTAACTTACTGAGTTAATGGTAAAAAGACCTTATATCCCGCCGCCTTTGATGATTAATTCTTATGCTGAATCATTTCTGCATTTAAAAAATAAACAAATGTTTAATTCAGATGCGAGAATGTTATATTCCTAAGACAAAGCATAACGTGCAGTTAACCGTTATCACCGCTTTAACCTATACCTGAGTCTTAACCTTAAGAGATAGCGCAACGCGCTCGAACGAAGCGTGTCTATTTCGCCTGCAAACCTGTTGAGCTTCAGGTCAACAGAAGAGGAGATGTCGCCTCATGTGCAATTCAGCTGTAAACCTTGCGCTCGCGATGAGTGCCATTGGCAAGGACACCACCACGCAGGAGCGTAAAGACGTCGATGTTCTGCTTATCGGCGCGGGCGTCATGAGCGCAACCTTAGGCGCATGGCTGCAAGACTTAGAGCCAGACTGGTCAATCGAAATGGTCGAGCGTCTGGACAGCGTGGCTGAAGAGTCGTCGAATGGCTGGAACAATGCGGGCACCGGCCACGCTGCGTTGGCCGAGCTGAACTATACGCCGCAAAAGGCCGACGGCAGTATCGACATCTCTAAAGCGGTGGCGATCAACGAATCCTTCCAGATTTCACGCCAGTTTTGGGCTTATCACGTCCAGAAAGGCAATCTGAAGAACCCTAAAAGCTTTATCCACAGTACGCCGCACATGAGTTTTGTCTGGGGCGAGGATAACGTTTCGTTTCTGCGCAAGCGCTTCAAGGCGTTGCAGAAAAGCACCTTGTTCCGTGGCATGGATTACTCAGAAGATGCTCAGCAGATTGAGGAGTGGATCCCGCTGGTGATGAAAGGCCGCGATCGCAGCCAGAAAGTGGCCGCGACCTGGACCGAAATGGGTACCGACGTTAACTTCGGCGAAGTCACGCGTCAGCTGATTGCAGCGCTGGAGAAAAAGCCTCATTTCCGTCTGCGCCTGCATCAGGAAGTGCGTGATATCAGCCGCCTCGATGATGGTCGCTGGCAGGTTACGCTGCACTGTCTGGCAAGCGGTACGCAGCGCACGCTGACGGCGAAAACGGTGTTTATCGGTGCAGGTGGTGCGGCGCTGCCGCTGCTGCAAAAAGCCGGCATCCCGGAAGCCAGCGGCTATGCAGGTTTTCCGGTCGGCGGTTCTTTCCTGGTCACCGAAAACCCAGAAGTTGTGAAACAGCACATGGCGAAGGTCTATGGCAAAGCCAGCGTTGGCGCACCGCCGATGTCTGTGCCACACGTTGATACTCGCGTGTTGGATGGTAAGCAAGTGTTGCTGTTCGGGCCGTTTGCGACCTTCTCTACCAAGTTTTTGAAGCAAGGTTCACTGCTGGATATGTTCGCTTCCATGAACAGTTCGAACCTGCTGCCGATGATGCATGTGGGTTTGAAAAGTTTTGACCTGGTGAAATACCTGATGGATCAGGTACTGCAAAGCGATCGCGATCGAATGGATGCGCTGCGCGCGTACGTTCCGCAAGCTAAGCAGGAGGACTGGCGTCTGGTGACAGCGGGCCAACGTGTGCAAATCATCAAGAAAGATGAGAAAGAAGGCGGCGTGCTGCGCCTTGGCACCGAAGTAGTGGCATCGGAAGATGGCTCGATTTCTGCCCTGCTTGGCGCATCACCAGGTGCATCAACCGCCGCACCGATCATGCTGGAGTTGATGCAAAAAGTGTATCCCGAGCAGATGGCATCGCCGGAATGGCAGAACAAAATCCGCACTGTGATCCCATCCTGGGGCCGCAAACTGAATGGTGATGTGGCGCTGACAGAACGCGTACTGGCTGATACCAGCCGCATTTTGCAGCTTGAATACGTCGCGGTCACGCCCATGGCTGCCAACGACGAAGGCCGCGAAACCGCGCACGTTGTGGGAAAGTAACCGGCTGAGCTTTCTTCAAAGGCCTCGCATTGCGAGGCCTTTTTGTTTGCCGCTGGCCTGGTCGACTCACTGATTCTCTATTAGGGTTAGTGGTGTGCTGCACACCATTTGCCACTGAATCAGGAGGAAATGATATGTCCCAACCGACCGCCGCCGCTGAACTCACCTTGCTGGATCGCTATTGGCGCGCTGCCAATTACCTTTCTGTTGGACAGATTTACCTGATGGCAAACCCGCTACTGCGTGAGCCGCTGAAACCGGAACACATCAAGCCCCGCCTGCTTGGGCATTGGGGTACTACACCCGGTCTGAATTTTATCTATGCCCATCTCAATCGCATCATCCGCCAGCAGGATCTCAACCTGATTTATATCTGTGGGCCAGGACATGGTGGCCCCGGAATGGTGGCGAATACCTGGTTAGAGGGCAGCTACAGCGAAATTTATCCGCACATTAGTCAGGATGCGGAAGGTATGCAGCGGCTATTTAAGCAATTTTCTTTTCCCGGTGGGATTCCAAGCCATGCCGCGCCGGAAACGCCGGGTTCGATAAACGAAGGGGTGAGCTGGGCTATTCGCTTTCTCACGCGTTCGGCGCGGCTTTTGATAACCCCGATTTAGTGGTGCCTTGTGTGATTGGCGATGGCGAAGCGGAAACCGGGCCGCTGGCGTCAAGCTGGCACGGCATCAAATTCCTTAATCCTGAACGTGACGGCGCGGTGCTACCGATCCTGCATCTCAACGGCTACAAAATTGCTAACCCAACGATTCTTGGGCGCGCCAGCGATGACGATTTGCATCAGTTGTTCAGCGGTTATGGCTACGAACCGCTGTTTGTGTCGGGTCATGAACCTGAAAAAATGCATGTGCAGATGGCTGATGCCCTGGATAACGCCTTTGCGAAAATCGCCACTTACCAGCGTGAAGCACGCGAAGGCCATGCCACAGAAGGTATTCCGCGCTGGCCAATGATTATTCTGCGCAGCCCTAAAGGCTGGACTGGCCCGCAAACCGTTGATGGCAAAAAAGTAGAAGATTTCTGGCGTGCCCATCAGGTGCCGGTTTCAGGCTGTCGTGAAAATGATGATCACCGCAAAATTCTTGAAGAGTGGATGCGCAGCTATCAGCCAGAAGATCTGTTTGATGAAAACGGTACGCTGAAAGCTGAATTACAGGCGCTGGCACCGCAGGGCGATAAACGCATGGGCGCTTCACCCTTTGCTAATGGCGGCTTACTGCGACGCGAACTGAATGTGCCAGGTATTCGCGAATTTGCTTTTGATACGCAAAAACCCGGCTCACAACAGGCGCAAGCTACCGAGCATCTGGGTCGTTATTTAAGCGCCATCTTTCAGCGAAATAAAGATAATTTCCGTCTGTTTGGCCCAGATGAAACTGCGTCAAATCGCCTGACGCCCGTGTTTGATGTCACCAGTAAAACGTGGCTTGAGGCCGTTAAGCCTTATGACGAACAGCTGGCCCGCGATGGTCGGGTAATGGAAATTCTCAGTGAACATCAGTGTCAGGGTTGGCTGGAAGGTTATTTACTTACGGGCCGCCACGGCTTGTTCAACTGTTATGAAGCGTTTATTCATATCGTCGACTCTATGTTTAATCAGCACGCTAAATGGCTGAAAGTGACGCGCAAGCTGGGCTGGCGTAAACCGATCTCCTCGCTGAATTATCTGCTTTCCTCTCACGTGTGGCGGCAGGACCATAATGGCTACAGTCATCAGGACCCAGGCTTTATCGATCATGTTGCCAACAAGAAAGCTGACATTGTGCGCATCTATTTGCCGCCAGATGCCAACACACTGCTGTGGGTTGGCGATCACTGTTTACGCACCTGGGATCGTATCAACGTGATTGTGGCAGGCAAGCAGCCCGCGGCGCAGTGGCTGGATATGGACAGTGCGATTGCGCACTGCGAAGCGGGCATGGGCGAATGGCGCTGGGCAGGCACCACACCAGAAGGCGAATCGCCCGATGTTGTCATGGCCTGCGCTGGCGATGTGCCGACGCTGGAAACCCTGGCTGCGGTCGATTTACTGCGCGGCTATTTGCCTGATTTGCGTATTCGCGTGGTAAACGTGGTGGATCTTCTTGCACTGCAAACGCAAGATCAGCATCCGCACGGCAAATCCGAAGCAGATTTTGATGCGCTGTTTACGCAAGATAAACCGGTGATTTTTGCGTTCCACGGTTATCCGAGCCTGATTCATCGCCTGACCTATCAGCGTAACAACGACCGCAACTTCCATGTACGCGGTTTTAATGAAGAAGGCACTACCACCACGCCATTTGATATGACAGTGCTTAATGAACTCGATCGTTATCATCTGGCGCAGGAGGCGATTCTGCGCGTGCCGGGCCTTGCCGATAAACACCCCGAGCTGTTGGATGACCTGCAGGAACGCATTGCGGAGCACCATCGTTACGTACGGGAATATGGCGAAGATATCCCTGAAGTGCGCGACTGGTTGTGGCCATCACAGGACGCGCCGGGCGCACCCGATTAAGCAGCGAGTGCATCCACCAGCATCCACGCTGTCGTTGCAACCAGCGACAGCGCCATCAAACTGTTAAACAGGCGGCGCTTCCACTCAATTTGCAGGTGGCTGCGCAGCCGATCACCCAATGCCGCCCAGACTAAAATGCACGGCAAATTAAGCAGCATAAAACCGATCATTACCGTCAGTACGCCGCTGCTGGTGCTGTAAAGCAGCGCGACGTTACTCGCCATTAGCCAGGCTTTAGGGTTAATTGCCTGAAAACAGGCACCGCCTAACAGCGACATCGGCTGCGGCTTAGCCCGCAATTCCGGCGCGCCTGCCCGAAACAGCTTCCACGATAGCCACAGTAAATAGGCACATCCCACCAGCGTTAGCGGCAGGCGAATCGTCGCCATCCAGTGCAGCAAGAGTTCCAGTGCCATGCCCGCAATCGCCGTTTGCACCGCACAACCAATCATAATGCCAAACACCATGGGCAAGGTACGCCGCATACCAAAATTGACACCTGATGTTGCAAGCAACAGGTTATTGGGGCCAGGCGTAATGGACATAACGGTGACATAACTGAAAAAAGAGGGATCGAGCATGATGGCTTTCCGGGTAGTGAACAGAGCTTCATGCTACGGCGATAAAAACAATGGTAACAGAGACACAAAATTACTATTGTGATGGTTACAGTTAAGATTATTTAAAATTGTACCCCTTAATTTTGGAGACTTCTGTGTCCCTTGCGCCATCAACCGATCAACGCCTTTATCAGCAGCTAGCAGATAACTTTGCTGAGGCGATCCATCAAGGTACGCTGAAGCCTGGCAAACGCCTTCCCGCTATTCGTCGGGTAGCCCAATCGCAGCAGGTTAGCGTTAATACAGTGCTCAATGCCTGGCAACTGTTGGAAGATCGCGGCTTAATCGAGGCGCGTCCCCAATCAGGTTATTATGTCCGAAGCGTTTTACCGGCGGTGACGCGCGACGCGCCCCATAAAGCGCGCGTCAGAGATCCCAGCAGTGAAAAACTGGACCTTATCGATAAAGTATTTGCTGCGCAAAATCACCCTGATTACATCAATATTTCGCTGGCTTGCCCGCAAGATAGCGAGCTGTTTCCCTCGGCGCGTATTGGCCGCATTACCGCTTCATTATTACGTCGAAATCCCAACATGATTGGGCGCTATGCGCTTCCGCCTGGTAGTGAGCGCTTACGGGAGGAGATTGCGCGGCGCGCTTTGCATGCCGGGCAATCTTTGACTTCTGATGAGATCACGCTGACGCACGGTTGCATGGAGGCGTTGCAGCTGGCCTTACGTGCGGTAACTCAACCGGGCGACTGTATTGGGCTGGAGTCACCGACTTACTTTTTCCTGTTTCCGCTGCTGGCGTCGCTGGGCCTGAAGGCGCTGGAGATTCCTACCGATCCGCAGCAAGGCTTATCGCTGGATGCGCTGGAAATGCTGCTGCAGGAGAAGCGTATCCAGGCGCTGATTACCATGCCGAGTGCGCAGAATCCGCTGGGTTACTGCATGTCGCTGGAGAATAAGAAGCGACTTGCGAAGTTAGTGAATACTTACCAGATTCCCATGCTGGAAGATGGCCTGTATGACGAATTGCAGTTTGACTGGCCGCTCTCACCTGCCGTGAAAGCCTTTGATCAGCAGGGTTGGGTGCTTTACTGCACCAGCTTTACCAAAACCGTGGCACCCGATTTTCGCATTGGTTGGATTGCTGCCGGGCGCTTTCATGATGCGGTGGCGCGACTCAAAGCGGTTTCTTCTATGGCTGAGTCGGCGCTGCTGTCTGAAACCCTGGCGGAATTTTTAGCTAACGGCGGTTACGATCATCATCTTCGTACGTTACGCCGTCGTTATGCCGCGAATCTGGATGAAGCGCGAGGATTGATTGCGCGTTACTTCCCGCAAGGCACGCGCGCGACGTTGCCGCGCGGTGGTTTTGTATTTTGGGTCGAATTGCCGGGTGGAGTGAATACTACCGAAATGTTTGATCGCCTGCTGCGTGAGCAAATTTGCGTCACGCCCGGCGCGCTCTACTCTTTGAGTGAACGCTATAACCATGCGTTGCGCCTCTCCTGTTGTTACCCGTTTGATGACCGCTATACCTGGGCTATCAAGCGGGCTGGCGCGGTGGCTTGCGAACTGGCGGGTTTGCCGCCAGGTCAGGATCAAGGCGTACCGTTACGGCCCCAAACGGTGTAGCCGTGGCGTTCGGTCAGCCGTTCGTAATAGGTGCGCACCGCCGGATAATCGGGATGATCCAATGGGGTTTCAAACCAGCGGTTCACCGCCAGGCCAACCGGAATATCAGCCAGCGTAAAGTTACGCCCTGCGACGTAGCGCCCGGTTTTTTGTAGCTGCTGATCAAGAATATTCATGGTGTGCGACCAGCCTTTACACGCGGCTGCCAGCAAGCGTGGATCCTGATGGGCAGGCGAATTGCGCACCAGCGACATAAACGCGTAGCGCCAGGACGTATTAAGCTCGGTGGATTGCCAATCCATCCACTGATCGACAGGCGCACGCGCCTGCGGTTGTGTCGGATAAAGCCACTCGCCGCTGTAAGCGTTGACCAGGTAGCGCAGGATGGCGTTGGATTCCCACAGCACGAAGTCATCATCTTTGAGTACCGGAATCAGTGCATTGGGATTGAGCGCCATGAACTCGGGCGAGTGCAGCGATTTGTTGCTGTCGCCCCACTCTTCGCGTTCGTAATCAAGATCCAATTCTTCACACAGCCATAAAACTTTGCGCACGTTGATTGAGGAAGCGCGTCCAAGAATTTTCAACATAACCAGCTCCACCAGCGAAATCTTTAACTTATTCATAACGCTGTTAACAGTGATAAGCAATCACCAGACAGAAAAAGCCTTTTGCAAACCCTAATCAGCAAGGAGAGACAATGAAGGTCGCGTTTAAGCAAGTAGATGTGTTTACTTCGTCAGCATTTAACGGTAATCCGCTGGCTGTGATCATGGATGCACAGGGATTGAGTGATGAACAGCTGGCCGCGATTGCGCGCTGGACGAATTTGTCAGAAACCACCTTTGTGCTGCCACCACAAGATGCGCAGGCGGATTATCGCGTGCGCATTTTTACCGTTGAAGGCGAGCTGCCGTTTGCTGGACATCCCACGCTGGGCACCGCTCATGCGCTGCTTGAAGCGGGTTGGCCGACTAAAACGCCAGGAGAGATTGTACAGGAGTGCGGGGTGGGTAACGTCACGGTGAAAATCGATGCCGGCGGTGCGCTGGCCTTTGCGGCACCGGCTGCAACCTTAACGCCCTATAACGATGCCTTGATGAGCAGTGCCTTAAACAGCGACGCGTTCGATCATACGCACAGCGCCACGGTGGCAGACATGGGAATTCGCTGGTTGTTGATTCCGATGATCAGCGCCGACGCGGTGTTGGCAATCCAACCTGACGTCAGCGATATGCAGCGCTTGAAGAAACATGCTGGCGTAAATGGCGTGATGGTGTTTGGTCGCCTGCCAGAAGGCGAAGCGGAGCAGTATGAAGTACGCGGATTACTGGTAGAAAACGGCAGCCTGACAGAAGATCCGATCACCGGCAGCGCTAACGCCTGCCTGGCGCGTTACTTTGCCGCGCAAGGCCAAATCAGCGCGTATCGTGTACGTCAGGGCACCGCCATTCAGCGTGCAGGCCGTGTGCAAGTCGATTTCGACGGCGAAAATATTTGGATTGGTGGTAACACCGTTACGGTTATCGACGGCACGATTCAGTTATAAAAGCGGTCAGCGGTAAAAGAAACGGGCGACATCGTGTCGCCCGCACGCTTAAATCGACTGCCCGCCTGATGCTTCAATGCGTTGACCGGTGATCCAGCCGGTTTCGTCACTCAGCAAGGCGGTGATGGCATTGCCAATATCGTCTGGTAAGCCCACGCGTCCCAACGCCGTTAGTGAAGCGATGTGCTTGTTCATTTCTGGGTTGTCACGCACCCGACCGCCACCAAAATCGGTTTCTATCGCGCCTGGCGCCAAAATGTTGACGCGGATACCGCGCTCACCTAACTCTTTCGCCTGATAACGCGTTAAGACTTCCATCGCTGCTTTGATCGAGCCGTAGGTGCCAGAACCTGGCAGGATGATGCGTGTCAGTCCGCTGGAGATATTCAGGATGCGTCCGCCATCGGCAATCACGGGCAACAGTTTCTGCGTCAGGAAAAAGGGCCTTTGAAATGGACATTGATCAGACTATCAAATTCCTCTTCGGTGGTTTCCGCGAAAGGTTTGTAATGACCGATGCCAGCATTGTTCACTAAATAATCAAAGCTTTCTCGCTGCCAGAGATTTTGCAGCGCGTTTTTTACTGCGGTCACGAAGCCGTCAAATTGTTGAGTATCGCCGACATCCAGTGCCAGCGCGACTGCACGGCCACCGAGCGCTTCAATCTCCTTAACAACCGCCTGCGCCTCTTCTGCCTGACTACGGTAGGTCAAAATGATATCGGTCTGCCTGGCTGCTAGTTTTAGGGCTGCATTCTTGCCTAAACCACGACTTCCGCCAGTAATTAACGCTATTTTATGACTCATACTTCGCTCCTGTTGCAAAATTGAACACGCGTTAAGGATATTCGCTAATAATTGATCCATAAACGCAGTTCAATACGCATCACTGTTTCACTTAAAACAACAATCGGTGAACAACATGGATAAAATTCACGCAATGCAGGTGTTCGTCCGGGTTGCCGAAATGGGCAGTTTTACCCGAGCTGCAGAAAGTTTAGGTCTTCCTAAGGGCAGCGTGTCGCGGCAGTTACAGGCGCTGGAAAATCAGATGGGAACGCGGCTATTGCATCGCACCACGCGTCGCGTGCAACTGACTCAAGATGGGCTGGTTTATTACGATCGCTGCTTGGACATGCTGTCGATCTTGGATGATATGGACAGCCTGTTTCAACACGATCCCGCCACCCTAAGCGGCAAGCTGCGCGTGGATATGTCGGTGGCGATGGCAACCGGTTTTGTCCTGCCGCGCTTGCCGGAATTTTTGCAGCACTATCCCGGTATCGAATTAGAACTCAGCAGCAGCGATCGCCAGGTTGATGTGGTTCGGGAAGGGTTTGATTGCGTGATTCGCGTTGGCGAACTGAAAGATTCAGGCTTGATTGCCCGTAAGATCGGCAGCTACAGCTTGATCAACTGCGCAAGTCCTGGCTACCTTTCGCGCTTTGGTATGCCGATTCGCCTGGAAGAATTATCGCAACATGCGATGGTGCATTACACCCAACAGCTCGGCCAACCTTCACCCGGTTTTGAGTATTTCGATGGCAAACTGACGCATTTCGTCAAGACTGGCGGCGTGGTGACGGTGAACAGCACCGAAACGTATCGCGCTGCCTGCCTGGCGGGTTTGGGCATTATTCAGGTGCCGGCGATTGGCATTCAAAAACTGCTGGAGTCGGGTGAGCTGGTTGAAGTACTGCACCATTTTCCGGCGAAACCGATGCCTATCCATCTGCTCTACCCACATCGGCGCAACGTAGCACGGCGTGTGCGGGTATTTATGGAGTGGCTGAGCCAGGTCTTGCAGGAGTACGTTACCTGACAAGCTATAATTTATTTTTATTAATAACAGGATGATGAGCGTCTATGACAGACAACCAGGAAAAACCACACGATACGCAGCCTGATAAGCCGCTGATCGATATCAAGACCGGCAATAAATCTGTCGATAAATCCATTGTTCGCGTGTCGCGTTTTGCCGCCTGGTTTCAGGCTATTCCCGCGGTTGCGCATTTCATTCGTGCGCTTGATCGCTTTAACGATCGTCTCGGCAGCCAGTTTGGTGCCGCCATTACCTATTTTTCTTTTTTATCGTTGATCCCGATTTTGATGGTCTCCTTTGCCGCGGTGGGTTTTGTGTTGGCATCCAATCAGGATCTGTTGACCGATGTGATCAACAAGATCGTGAGCA
The DNA here is from genome assembly GCF_018842675.1 of Candidatus Pantoea bituminis. Classification (NCBI taxonomy): domain Bacteria; kingdom Pseudomonadati; phylum Pseudomonadota; class Gammaproteobacteria; order Enterobacterales; family Erwiniaceae; genus Pantoea; species Candidatus Pantoea bituminis. Next base: position 20,676 of record NZ_JAGTWO010000004.1, on the reverse strand, counting down.
GCATCAGCGATCCCACGTTGGCAACCACGCTAAAGAACACGGTGAATACGGCGGTTCAACAGCGTGCGACGGTGGGAATCACCGGTTTACTGCTGGCGCTCTATTCAGGATTGAACTGGATGGGCAATCTGCGTGAAGCGATTCGCGCGCAGTCGCGTGACGTTTGGGAACGCAAGCCCGACGATAAAGAGAAGATTTGGAAACGCTACCTCCGCGATCTTTTGTCGTTGATCGGTTTAATGCTGGCGTTGGTTATCACCCTATCGCTGACCTCTGTTGCCGGTTCTGCGCAGGAAACCATTGTGCGTGCGTTAGGGCTGGATGGCATTGAATGGCTGCGCCCCGCGCTGACTATCATCGCGACGTCGATTTCCGTCTTAGCCAACTATCTGCTGTTTCTGTGGATTTTCTGGATTCTGCCGCGCCACAAGCCACGTAAAAAAGCGCTGTTTCGCGGTACGCTGCTGGCGGCGATTGGCTTTGAGGTGATTAAATTTGTGATGACGCTAACGCTGCCCAAGCTGGCTAGTTCACCTTCTGGCGCCGCCTTTGGCTCGGTGCTGGGCTTAATGGCCTTTTTCTATTTCTTCGCGCGTTTGACGCTGTTTTGTGCGGCCTGGATCGCTACGGCTAAGTACAAAGATGACCCGCGCATCTCGGAAACGGTTAAAGATTCACGTAACCGTTGATGACAAAGCGTTAACAACAGCGGAAAATCTTTCCCCTCGCCTATTTTTCATGCAAATAGCAGGATGAATAGCTGAGGGGTCTCTTTTATTAAGCCATTTTGTAGAGTATCCCGCCAAAATTCCGCCACTTCACCCTGACATAACCCGACATTAGTTAAGAGACAGAAATTATCCACTTTTTGGCCGCTAAAGCCTGTTGTGTCGCGGTTTTTCGTCATTGAATGACGTCATACAGGTGCGTAAGATTCTTGGTCTCATTTACAAATAAGATACAGTTATGCAAGCCTCCATCTCAGAAAAAATCGACAAGCAATATGATCCAACGCCGGTCAATTCGCGTAGCAAAGTGGTTATTGCATCGCTGGTCGGTACAGCCATTGAATTCTTCGATTTCTATATTTATGCCACTGCCGCCGTGATTGTTTTTCCGCACATCTTTTTCCCACAAGGTGATGCCACCGTCGCGACGCTACAATCGCTGGCGACTTTTGCCATCGCCTTCGTGGCGCGTCCAATTGGCTCCGCGCTATTTGGCCACTTTGGTGATCGCATTGGCCGTAAAGCCACGCTGGTCGCTTCACTGCTGACCATGGGCATTTCTACCGTGGTGATTGGCCTGCTGCCAGGTTATGAAACCATTGGTGTGATGGCACCGCTGCTGCTGGCACTGGCGCGATTTGGGCAGGGTTTGGGATTAGGCGGCGAATGGGGCGGCGCGGCGCTGCTGGCAACCGAAAACGCACCGGCTAAGAAGCGTGCGCTGTACGGTTCATTCCCGCAGCTGGGCGCACCGATCGGCTTCTTTTTGCCAACGGAACGTTCCTGCTGCTCTCCTGGCTGCTTACCGATCAGCAGTTCATGGATTGGGGCTGGCGCGTGCCGTTTATCCTTTCCGCCGTGCTGGTGTTAATTGGTTTGTATGTGCGCGTTTCGCTGCATGAAAGCCCGGTGTTTGCCAAGGTGCAAAAAGAGAAGAAACAGGTGCGTGTACCGATTGTGGCGCTGCTAAGCAAGCATATGACCGCGACGATCCTTGGCACCTTTATCATGCTCGCGACTTATACGCTGTTTTACATCATGACCGTTTACTCCATGAGTTACGGCACCGCAGCGGCCCCTGCTGGTCTTGGGTTCTCGCGGAACAGTTTCCTGTGGATGCTGATGGTGGCCGTGATTGGCTTTGGCATCATGGTGCCGATTGCCGGTATCCTGGCTGACCGCTTTGGTCGTCGTAAAACCATGATCACCATTACCCTGCTGATTATCGTTTTTCGTTTATGTTCCCGATGCTATTGGGTTCAGGATCGCAAGCGCTGGTCATGGTCTTCTTGCTGCTCGGCCTGAGCATCATGGGTTTAACCTTCGGCCCAATGGGTGCGCTGCTGCCAGAGCTGTTCCCGACAGAAGTGCGTTATACCGGCGCGTCGTTCTCCTATAACCTCTCATCGATTCTTGGCGCGTCCGTTGCGCCTTATATCGCAACCTGGTTGAACACCCACTATGGTTTGCAGGCGGTAGGGTTCTATCTGGCCTCAATGGCGGTGCTGACACTGATTGCGTTGATTGCCTGTAAAGAGACGCGCAACCAAACGCTGTATGAGGCGTAATTGCTAAGACTTCGGCTTCAGTAGTGATGAGAAACCCGGCTCAGGCCGGGTTTTTTATTGGGGTTGGGTTGGGCTGGGTACTTGATGGTGCACGCTGTCCCCCATCCCGGTTACTCCTGAGTAAGGTGTCGTTTGTCCCCCACCTCGGTCCTCCCCCATAAATGGGGGAGGAAGATGCTGCTATCTGTTATTTATGAAGCTACATGCGGCAGCGTCTCCTTCCCCGCTTCGCGGGGAAGGCCGGGATGGGGGGCAGCGCGCACCGACAAACGACACCTTATCTAGCCTGCCCGGAATGGGGCAGCGTGTACCAAATTCAGCCCATAAAAAAACCCCGGCAAGCCGGGGTTTCTCTGCTGAAAATCGTGTTACCGAGGATTAACCAGCGACAGCGATACGCTTCATATCAGTCATGTAGCCACGCAGTTTACGGCCTACGGTTTCGATTGCATGCTGACGAACCGCTTCGTTGACATCACGCAGCTGTGCGTTATCAACCTGAGTCCCTTCAACCGCTTTGCCCAGATCGCCCGGCTGCAGAGTGGTCATGAACTCTTTCAGCAGCGGAACAGCCGCGAAGGAGAACAGATAGTTACCGTACTCGGCGGTGTCAGAGATAACCACGTTCATCTCATACAGACGCTTACGTGCAATGGTGTTAGCAATCAGTGGCAGCTCATGCAGTGATTCATAATAAGCTGACTCTTCAATGATGCCTGCATCAACCATGGTTTCGAAAGCCAGCTCAACGCCTGCTTTCACCATGGCAACCATCACAACGCCTTTGTCGTAGTATTCTTGCTCTTCGATTTTACCTTCGTACTGAGACGCGGTTTCAAACGCAGTTTGGCCGGTCTCTTCACGCCAGGTCAGCAGATTTTTGTCATCATTCGCCCAGTCAGCCATCATGCCAGAAGAGAATTCGCCGGAGATGATGTCGTCCATGTGCTTCTGGAACAGGGGAGCCATGATGGTTTTTAACTGTTCAGACAGCGCATAAGCGCGCAGTTTCGCCGGGTTAGAGAGGCGATCCATCATCAAGGTAATACCACCAAATTTCAGCGATTCGGTGATGGTTTCCCAGCCGAACTGAATCAGTTTTTCAGCATAGGTCGGATCGGCACCTTCAGCCACCAGCTTGTCGAAGCACAGCAGTGAACCCGCCTGCAACATGCCACACAGAATGGTTTGCTCGCCCATCAGGTCAGATTTTACTTCAGCCACGAAAGAGGATTCCAACACACCAGCGCGATCGCCGCCGGTTGCTGCAGCCCAGGCTTTAGCGATGGTCATGCCTTCGCCTTTTGGATCGTTTTCTGGATGAACCGCGATCAGCGTAGGTACGCCGAAACCACGTTTATATTCTTCACGCACTTCGGTGCCCGGACATTTCGGTGCAACCATCACCACGGTGATGTCTTTACGGATAGTTTCACCGACTTCAACGATGTTAAAGCCGTGCGAGTAACCCAGCGCAGCGCCATCTTTCATCAGCGGCTGAACAGCCTGAACGACCGCTGAGTGCTGCTTGTCTGGCGTCAGGTTAACCACTAAATCAGCTTGTGGAATCAACTCTTCGTAAGTGCCTACTTTGAAACCGTTATCGGTCGCTTTGCGCCACGATGCACGTTTCTCAGCGATGGCTTCCGCGCGCAGAGCGTAGGAAACGTCCAGACCGGAATCGCGCATGTTAAGACCCTGATTCAGGCCTTGAGCACCACAGCCAACGATGACGACTTTTTTGCCTTTCAGAAAGCTAGCGCCGTCCGCGAATTCATCGCGCGCCATGAAACGACATTTACCTAACTGCGCTAACTGATTGCGCAGGTTCAATGTGTTGAAATAGTTGGCCATGAGTACTCCAGTGAGGTTGTGTTTACTGTTTTTGTTTGGATACGACAGCTGATTGCAGCGCCGCGAATGACCCCATCATATGACAGGAAATCTGTTGCTTAAATTGATATATTAACAACGTTACATTGCAATATTTGCAATACCACTTTGAGACGATGCGCATATGGACTTACGAGATCTAAAATTGTTTCTTCATCTGGCTGAAAGCTGTCACTTTGGCCGTACCGCGCGCGCTATGCACGTCAGCCCTTCGACGCTGTCGCGTCAGATACAGCGCCTGGAGGAAGATGTGGGCCACGCGCTTTTTTACGTGATAACCGCACGGTGACGCTGACTGAAGCAGGTGAGCGCTTGCGCCAGTTCGCGCAACAAACGCTGTTGCAGTATCAACAGCTGCGTCACGTGATGGATCTGAATGGCCCGTCGCTGAGTGGTGAACTCCGTCTTTTCTGCTCGGTAACGGCCGCCTACAGCCATCTCCCGCCGATTCTTGACCGCTTTCGCGCTGAACATCCACAAGTTGAAATCAAGCTCAACACCGGCGATGCCGCCGATGCGGTGGAAAAAGTGCACTCCGGCGATGCCGATCTGGCGATTGCCGGACGGCCTGAAACGCTGCCCGCCAGCATTGATTTTATGCCATTGGGGCTGATCCCGCTGGTGCTGATCGCGCCAGCGCTGCCCTGCACGGTGCGAGCACAAGCCACGCAGCCGACGCCAGACTGGTCACAAATTCCCTTTATCCTGCCGGAACAAGGGCCTGCACGCCGCCGCATCGATTTATGGTTTCGGCGTCACCGCATTCCCAATCCGTTGATTTATGCCACGGTTTCCGGGCATGAAGCGATTGTGTCAATGGTCGCGCTAGGGTGTGGCATTGCCTTGCTGCCTGATGTGGTACTGGAAAACAGCCCAGAACCGGTGCGTAATCGCGTATTGATGCTAGAAAATGTGGAATCGGTCGCGCCATTCGAGCTTGGTGTCTGCGTACAAAAAAGCGGCTCGGGGAGCCGCTTATTAGTGCTTTCTGGAGCCAGCTGTAGTCACCGAAATTTACTGCCCCGCGAGGAAAAGCGGAACGCCGGGTTCTGGGTTTCATCATGAAAGTCGTAACCCAGATCGGCGAGGTGCTCTTCAAAGCGGGGTTCGATATCGCCCAGTTCAAAGCCCGCCAGCACGCGACCATAGTCGGTGCCGTGGCTGCGGTAGTGAAACAGCGAAATATTCCAGTGGGTACCGAGCGTTTGCAGAAATTTCAGCAAGGCGCCCGGCGCTTCTGGAAACTCAAAACTGAATAAGCGTTCACGCAGCGGCTTGGATGGACGTCCTCCCACCATGTAACGCACATGCAGCTTCGCCATTTCATCGTCTGACAAATCCACTACCTGATAACCACTTTCGGTCAGATGCGTGATGATTTCACTGCGCTCTTCCAGGCCACGCGTTAAGCGCACACCCACAAAAATGCAGGCTTTGTCAGCATCAGCATAGCGATAGTTGAACTCAGTAATGGAACGTCCACCTAGCGTCTGACAGAACTTCAGGAAACTGCCCTGCTGTTCGGGAATGGTGACTGCCAGCAGCGCTTCACGCTGTTCGCCTAACTCGCAACGCTCGGAGACATAACGTAACCCGTGAAAGTTGACGTTAGCGCCTGATAACACGTGCGCCAGACGTTCGCCTTTGATGTCATGTTGCTGGATGTACTTTTTCATGCCCGCCAGCGCCAGCGCGCCAGAAGGTTCAGCCACGGCACGCACATCTTCGAACAGATCCTTCATCGCGGCGCAGATAGCATCGCTGTCAACGGTGATGATGTCGTCGAGGTATTCCTGGCAGAGACGGAAAGTTTCAGTGCCGATGCGCTTTACCGCCACGCCTTCAGCAAATAAACCCACACGCGGCAGATCAACCGGGTGGCCCGCTTCCAGCGCTGCTTTCAGGCAAGCTGAATCTTCTGATTCCACCGCAATCACTTTGATTTGTGGCATTAGCTGTTTGATCAGTACCGCCACGCCCGCCGCCAAACCGCCGCCGCCAACCGGCACAAAAACGCGGTCGAGATGCGCATCCTGTTGCAGCAGCTCCAACGCCAGCGTGCCTTGCCCGGCGATCACTGCGGGGTGATCAAAAGGCGGAACGAAGGTGTAGCCCCGCTGCTCTGACAATTCAATGGCCTTGGCTTTCGCCTCGTCAAAGTTGGCGCCAAACAGATAAGCCTCTCCGCCAAATGCGCGCACCGCATCAACCTTGATATCGGCTGTCGCCAGCGGCATCACAATCAGTGATTTGATACCTAACTTACTGGCGGAGAGCGCCACGCCCTGTGCATGGTTTCCGGCCGAAGCCGTTACCACACCGCGCGCTTTCTGCTCTTCATTCAGACCGGCAATCATCGCGTAGGCGCCACGCAGTTTGAAACTGTGCACCGGTTGACGATCTTCGCGCTTCACCAGAATGGTGTTACCGAGACGCGATGAAATTTTTTCCATTTTTTGTAGCGGCGTTACCTGTGCAACTTCATACACCGGTGAACGCAGCACCGCGCGCAAGTACTCTGCGCCACATGGCGCATCGGGTAGCGGTTGAGACTCAGCCATCAGTTAGCCTCCCAGCTTACTCTTGTCACGTACCGCGCCTTTGTCTGCGCTGGTTGCAAGCAAAGCATAGGCACGCAGCGCAAAGGAGACTTCACGTTCACGGTTGACTGGCGTATAAGCCTCAGCACCGCGCGCTTCTTGCTCTTCACGACGCGCATGCAGTTCGTTATCCGGTACCGCCAGCTTGATGCCACGGTTCGGGATATCGATCTCAATGATATCGCCCTCTTTCACCAGCGCGATAGTGCCGCCGCTGGCGGCTTCTGGCGATGCATGACCAATCGACAGACCTGAAGTCCCGCCTGAGAAACGGCCATCGGTGATCAGTGCACAGCTTTTGCCCAGCCCCATGGATTTCAGGTAAGTGGTCGGATAGAGCATTTCTTGCATGCCTGGTCCGCCTTTCGGCCCTTCGTAACGGATGACAACCACATCGCCCGCAACGACTTTGCCACCCAGAATGGCGGCTACCGCATCATCCTGGCTTTCGTAAACTTTCGCCGGGCCACTGAAGGTCAGGCTTTCTTCGTCCACGCCCGCAGTTTTGACGATACAACCATCTTCTGCAATGTTGCCGTACAGTACCGCCAAGCCGCCTTCCTGTGAGTACGCATGCTCGCGGGTACGAATACACCCCTCGGCACGATCGTCATCCAACGTGTCCCAACGGCAATTCTGTGAGAATGCCTGGGTGGTACGAATACCGGCTGGACCTGCGCGGAACATGTCCTTCACCGCCTGGTCTTTTGTCAGCATGACGTCGTACTGATCTAACGTCTCACGCATTGTCTGTTGGAGGATGTTGCGAGTGCTGGAGTCGAGCAAGCCAGCACGATCCAACTCACCCAGAATCCCGATTACGCCACCTGCACGGTGAACATCTTCCATGTGGTATTTCGGCGTACTCGGCGCCACTTTACACAGTTGCGGCACTTTGCGTGACAAGCGGTCAATATCGGAAATATTGAAATCGATTCCCCCTTCCTGCGCCGCCGCTATCAGATGCAGAACAGTGTTAGTGGAACCGCCCATGGCAATGTCCAGCGTCATGGCGTTCTCAAACGCTGCCTTGGTGGCGATATTGCGCGGCAGCATGTTGACGTCATCCTGCTCGTAATAGCGTTTGGTCAGGCTCACGATGCGCTTACCGGCGTTGATGAAGAGATCTTTGCGGTCTGCGTGAGTTGCCAGCAAAGAACCATTGCCCGGCTGCGAAAGACCCAGCGCTTCGGTCAGACAGTTCATTGAGTTTGCAGTGAACATGCCGGAGCACGAGCCGCAGGTTGGACACGCAGAGCGTTCGATCTGCTCGCTGTCGGCATCGCTGACGTTTGGGTTGGCACCCTGAATCATCGCATCAACCAGATCCAGCTTGATGATTTTGTCTGAAAGCTTGGTTTTACCGGCTTCCATTGGACCGCCGGAAACAAAGATCACCGGGATGTTCAGACGCATTGACGCCATTAACATGCCGGGGGTGATTTTGTCGCAGTTAGAGATACAGACCATGGCATCGGCGCAGTGTGCGTTGACCATATATTCAACCGAGTCTGCAATGAGCTCGCGTGAAGGCAGTGAATACAGCATGCCGCCATGCCCCATGGCAATACCGTCATCGACCGCGATGGTGTTGAACTCTTTGGCTACACCGCCCGCCGCTTCAATCTGCTCGGCGACCAGTTTGCCGAGGTCACGCAGATGAACGTGGCCAGGTACGAATTGGGTGAATGAGTTGACCACGGCAATAATCGGCTTGCCGAAATCGTCGTCGGTCATTCCTGTCGCGCGCCACAAGGCACGGGCACCTGCCATATTACGGCCATGGGTGGTAGTGGCGGAACGGTACTTAGGCATGCTCTATTTACTCCAAAATGAATAAGGTCGCGGACGTCGACTGACGCCCGCGCACTATCTAATTATGAGTTAACCGGATCTAACCAGCCCCATTTGTCTTCAGTCTCGCCAGTGAACAGGCCAAAGAATGCCTGCTGGATGCGTGCAGTCACCGGACCACGCTTGCCTTCACCGACCTGGATGCCGTCGACGCTGCGAACCGGGGTGATTTCTGCTGCGGTGCCTGACATAAAGATTTCGTCAGCCAGATACAACGATTCACGCGACAGCGTTTGCTCACGCACTTCAATACCCATGTCGATGGCCAGTTTGATGATGGCGTCACGCGTGATGCCCGGCAGTGCAGAAGAAGTGAACGGCGGTGTGAACAGAATGCCATCTTTCACTTCGAATAAGTTTTCACCCGCACCTTCTGAAATATAGCCATTGGTGTCGAGGGCAATACCTTCCTGATAACCGTGACGGCGCGCTTCGCTACCGACCAACAGTGAAGAAAGATAGTTACCACCCGCTTTAGCGGCGGTTGGCAGCGTGTTTGGCGCAACGCGATTCCAGGAAGAGACCATCGCATCAATGCCGTTCTCCAGCGCTTCAGCGCCCAGATAAGCCCCCACGGGAATGCAGCAATAATCACATCAGTGCTGAAGCCATCTGGCGGGTTCACGCCCAAACCGACGTCACCCACGAATGCCAGCGGACGGATATAGGCGCTTTTCAATTTGTTAACGCGGATAACTTCGCGGCAGGCTTCCATCAACTCGTCAACATTCGGTTTGATTGGAAAACGGTAAATTTTGGCGGAATCGTGCAGACGTTGCATGTGCTCGCGATGGCGGAACACAACCGGTCCGATGTGAGAGTCGTAGCAACGTACGCCTTCAAAAACTGAAGTGCCGTAATGCAACGCGTGAGACATGACGCTAACCTTGGCATCTTCCCACTTAACCATCTCCCCATTGAACCAAATAAAGTCTGCTTTCTTCGTGCTCATTTTTTTATTCCTTTCGCGACTATGCGCGGATTTGTTGTGTTGTCTGTTGTTGAATCTGGACGCACGCGACATCCATCAATTTGCTTAACTGAGAAGACAGTAAATCGACTGAGCGCTGGCTGGCAACGGTCATTTCAATATTAATGTTTTCGGCATTGGCCACTGACGCCATGTTCATGGAACACACCTGGAAACCTCGGTGACGAACTACGCGTAAAATGCGCTCCAATATTTCAGGGCGGAAGCGTGCTTCGATAGACAATTGATGCTGGATCATGCGGTTTTCTCCATCATGTTTGCGTTGCTGGCACCCGGTGGTACCAATGGCCAGACGTTTTCATGCTCATCAATCGCAACATGCAGGAAGTAAGGACCTTCGCTGTTCAGCAGAGCATCAAGTGCGGCGTCGACCTGTTCTTTACGGGTAATACGCTGGCCTGGGATATTAAAGGCGCTCGCCAGTGTAAGAAAATCGGGGTTATCGGACAGATTCGTTTCACTGTAGCGACCATCAAAAAACAGCTGTTGCCACTGGCGAACCATGCCTAAACGTTGGTTATCCAACAACACGATTTTTACCGGCAGCTTGCCGCGTTTGATGGTGCCCAGCTCCTGAATATTCATCATGATGGAGCCATCGCCAGAGACACAGATCACCGTATCTTGCGGACGTGCGACTTGCGCGCCAATGGCGGCTGGCAGCCCAAAACCCATCGTGCCTAGTCCGCTGGACGTAATGAAATTTTCAGGGGCGCTAAAAGACATATGTTGCGCCGACCACATCTGATGCTGTCCGACATCTGTGGTGACTACAGCGTTGGTTGGCTTACGATCGGACAACTGCTTTAACAACAGCGGAGCGTAAATTGCATCACCGGGATGATCGTAACGCCATTCGTGCATTGCCTTGAGGCTTTTTACCTCTTCACGCCATGCATCAATTTGCAGCGGCTGGCTCAGGGCAGGCAACACATGATTCAGGTCAGCTTGCAGAGAAACATGGGCACGGCGCAGTTTATTGAATTCAGCAGGATCAACATCCAAGTGAATCACGCTAGCAAGCGGCGCAAAGGTATCCAGCTTGCCGGTTACGCGATCATCAAAGCGCGCACCTACCGCAATCAGCAAATCACAAGACTGAACAGCCAAGTTAGCGGCTTTGGTTCCATGCATGCCCAGCATACCGAGGTAAACCTCGCTTTCTGCATCTACGCTGCCCAACCCTTTTAATGTGGCAACGGCTGGTATACCAGTTTCTTGTGCCAGCGCACGCAGCGCCGGAACTGCCTGCGCCATGCCAACACCGCCGCCGATATACAGCATCGGTTTCTGTGCCTGCGCCATCATCGCACGCGCTTCAAGGATGGCGTCGTGCGGCAGCGCCAACACTTCTTCAACAGGCAGCAGATGCGGCACGGGTTCACCTTTCGCAATTTGGATATCTTTAGGAATATCAACCAAAACCGGGCCAGGACGGCCAGATTGAGCAATGGCAAACGCTTCAGCCATCACGGAAGGCAGATCATCAAGCGACTCAACCAAAAAGCTGTGTTTGGTGCAGGCCAGGGAAAGGCCTAACACATCAATTTCCTGAAAGGCATCGGTTCCGATGAACGCGGATGAAACCTGCCCGGTGATCGCAACTACAGGAACGGAATCCATCATGGCGTCAGCAAGGCCAGTGATCAGGTTGGTCGCACCCGGACCAGAGGTTGCAATGCAAACACCCGTTTTACCGGTAGAACGCGCATATCCGATTGCAGCCATCACAGCGCCCTGCTCATGCCGGCACAATAGGTGTTCCACGCCGCCGTCATAGAGCGCATCGTATACCGGCATGATTGCGCCGCCGGGATAACCAAATACGGTATCAACGCCCTGCGCGCGTATAGCCTGAACCACCCACTGTGCACCTGTCATCGCTATTCTCCTGTATCCTGAGGGGAACAACAGAATTTTATGCTACTGTTCATTGTTTGTTCCTTGATGATTTGCTGATATTTAGCCTGGCCGAAAAAAACCCCCGGACCTTTCGGTGCGGGGGTTTTTCGAGTTTCAGGCTTGATTTTTAAGCCTTTCTTTCTCCAAGCGTTGCCCCGCACGGTAGGTTAATAATCACCACCACGCTAATCACGACTAGGCTAATCACTTGTAGAAGGGCTTTCATTTTTTGTTCAATTCTTTTACGTGTTCGAAGTAATGCCTACAGAGTTATCATAGTTAGCAGGGTGATGACAATAATTTTCATCAGTTATTTTCATAATTTTGATTTGAGTTATTCGTTATCAAATTGTAATTAAAAGGATATTTGCTGAATGATAAATATTCATCACTTTCCTAACGTTATAATTGATTGGTGCTTTTGCGGGCAGTGTCTCGCTTAGCCGTAATCTCAAGCAAGTGACATAAATTTGCTGTGCAGCATCTCGCGCGTCCACCTTTATCCTTTCGTAATCTCTCCCTTATGTCGTCAGAATCGCTGCAACAAGGAGCGGTTATGTCATTGTCTAAAGTACTTACGCGTGCTGCATTGGGTGTGGAAGCACCATTAGTGACCATTGAAGTGCATATCAGTAATGGTTTGCCTGCATTGACATTAGTTGGCTTACCCGAGACGACGGTAAAAGAAGCCCGGGAGCGGGTTCGTAGCGCCATCATCAACAGCGGTTTTAACTTTCCAGCTAAACGTATCACCATCAATCTGGGCCCAGCCGATTTACCGAAAGAAGGCGGACGCTATGACCTCCCGATGGCAATCGCCATTCTCGTGGCTTCTGAACAGCTTCCTGCCGAGAAATTGACTCAGCATGAGTTTCTGGGAGAGTTAGCTCTTGATGGCGCGCTCTGTCGCGTTCAGGGCGCGATTCCGGCAGCAATGGCGGCGCTTGAAGCGGGTCGTCAACTCATACTCGCTGTGGAGAATCAGGCAGATGTAGGTCTTATCCGCTTGGGTACATCACTGGTTAGCCCGCATCTACTCGATGTCTGCGCTTTTTTGCATAATCAGTGTGAACTAACCGTAGCCGAACCGCAGGATGAAACACCCGAGCATTTTAGCGAAGATTTAAGTGACATCATTGGGCAGGAACAAGGCCGAAGAGCCTTAGAGATTACCGCTGCAGGCGGACATAATTTGATGTTAATTGGCCCGCCCGGTACGGGAAAGACCATGTTGGCCACGCGATTGCCAGGTATTATGCCACCGCTGAGCGATCAGGAAGCACTGGAGTGTGCCGCTATCGCCAGCCTGGCCAACAGCGGTGATCTTCATCAGCAATGGCGTAAAAGGCCATTCAGGTCCCCTCATCATAGCGCTTCGTTGTATGCGTTGATTGGGGGCGGTTCGCTACCTCGTCCAGGCGAAATTTCATTAGCGCACAATGGGGTGCTTTTTTGGATGAACTTCCTGAGTTTGAACGAAAAGTTTTAGACTCATTACGCGAACCGATAGAATCTGGCGAAATCGCCATATCTCGAGCCCGAGCGAAAGTGACCTATCCTGCTCGCTTTCAGCTTATCGCAGCGCTGAATCCTAGCCCAACTGGCCATTACCAAGGCCAACATAATCGCTGCACACCTCAGCAAGTTTTACGGTATCTCAGTAAGCTTTCTGGGCCCTTTCTTGATCGTTTTGATCTCTCGCTTGAAGTCCCTTTATTGCCAAGCGGGATGCTAAGCCAGCAACGTCACGCGGGTGAAACATCTGCAAAAGTACGTGAGCGCGTTTTGTCAGCTCGAGCTGTACAGATTGCGCGTGCAGGAAAAATTAACGCTCATATGAGCAATGCGGATATACAGTGTTGGTGTGACATTCGGAAAGAGGATGCAGAGTGGCTTGAATCTGTACTGAATAAACTGGGCTTATCAGTACGAGCATGGCAACGGCTTTTAAAAGTGGCGCGTACAGTGGCGGATCTGGCAGGAGAAAAGGATATTAACCGAAGCCATTTGCAGGAAGCGCTGAGCTATCGCAGTATTGACAGGTTAATGATTTATCTTCATAAAAGCCTGCAATAAAAAAGGGGCTTTCGCCCCTTTTTTAATCTTCACTGTCGCTGTAATCTTCGACGGTATCCATTTGAGGCTTACCACCCGACAAGGTGTGAAAACGCTTAGGACGCTTGATACGTGCGGTATATTTTGTCCATACACGTTCCGCTTCCGTTTGCGGCTCACGCACACCACGACATACTTCAATAAATAAACGTTCTTCTTCCGTTATCGGTTCACGCTTTGACAAATCAAGTTCGTTAAAAGCGAATCCGTGGCGCTCAAGAAGCTGTGCTTCTTTAATAGTAAAGTCACCGTGACGCGAAAAACCGCGAGGGTAATGTTTGTTATCAAAGAACCGATTTTCTGTTGAGAAGCTTTCCGCCATGTTACACGCTCCTGATTCTCGTATGGCCGTGCTATTTATGGCGCGGAGTATTAGATAGGCTTGACAGAGTGTAAAACAAAACATTTAAATCTATACGACAAACATTTTTTGGGAGAACGCTGTGGATACGGAATTACTGAAAACTTTCCTGGAAGTGAGTAGAACTCGCCATTTCGGGCGCGCTGCAGAAGCACTTTACTTAACGCAATCTGCTGTCAGTTTTCGCATCCGTCAGTTGGAAAATCAGCTTGGTGTAAATCTTTTTACTCGTCACCGCAATAACATACGACTGACTTCAGCTGGCGAACGGTTATTGCCCTATGCCGAGAGTTTGATGAGTACATGGCTCATGGCTAAGAAAGAAGTCTCGCATACTCAGCAGCATCATGAGCTCTCAATTGGGGCCAGCGCCTCGTTATGGGAGGCTTACTTGACGCCCTGGCTGCAGACGCTTTATGAGAATCGTGAAAGTCTTCACCTTGAGGCGCGTGTGGCGCAACGTCATCTTCTGGTTAAGCAACTACATGAGCGTCAACTCGACCTGCTGGTCACCACTGAAGCACCGAAAATGGATGAGCTGACGAGCCAACAGATAGGTCATATCTCATTAGCACTATTCCGTGCGCGTAAAACAGAGAAGCGTGAGAAATACGATTACATTAAGTTGGAATGGGGTGCGGATTTTCATCAGCATGAAAGTTATCTTTCAGGAGGAGATGACGTACCCGTTTTGACTACTACTTCTGCGCACGTCACGCGTGAACTGTTACATACCACCGGCGCCTGTGCGTTTTTGCCTGATTACTGGCACAGCCTTTATAGTGATCTGATGGTTATTCCCGACACACCGATTGCTGTTCGCCCGCTTTATGCGGTGTGGCTGCAAAACAGTGATCAGCAGGCACATATCAAACAGCTCTTAAAATTCCCGGTAATGGTACGCTGACAGATCTTTAGCCTAACAAAGCACTAATTAAGCCCGTTATAAAGTTAACTGGCTTAATTTTTGTTCTTGTCGCTATTTTGGAGGCAAAAAAAACCTTTGCCTAAGCAAAGGTTTTTTCTATTTCTGGCAGGGGCGGAGGGACTCGAACCCCCAACACCCGGTTTTGGAGACCGGTGCTCTACCAATTGAACTACGCCCCTAAATAGGGTGGCGGAACGGACGGGGCTCGAACCCGCGACCCCCTGCGTGACAGGCAGGTATTCTAACCAACTGAACTACCGCTCCACCGATTCTGTACTGCCGCCCGCGCTGCAGGCTGCAGGTGTTTCGCCCCCGCCGCGTCACCCGCGGGGTCACGACCAGCGTGCTGGTCTTAAATTGATGCCTGGCAGTTCCCTACTCTCGCATGGGGAGACCCCACACTACCATCGGCGCTACGGCGTTTCACTTCTGAGTTCGGCATGGGGTCAGGTGGGACCACCGCGCTACAGCCGCCAGGCAAATTCTGTTGTCCCGCGCCGCTTCTGCCGCGCAGGGTTATCCGTCGAACAAGCTGAAAATCTCTGTCTCTACAACCAAAACGCCTCTGGCGTTGTAAGGTTAAGCCTCACGGGTCATTAGTACCGGTTAGCTCAACGCATCGCTGCGCTTACACACCCGGCCTATCAACGTCGTAGTCTTCAACGTCCCTTCAGGACCCTCAAGGGGTCAGGGAAAACTCATCTCGGGGCAAGTTTCGTGCTTAGATGCTTTCAGCACTTATCTTTTCCGCACTTAGCTACCGGGCAGTGCCACTGGCGTGACAACCCGAACACCAGCGGTGCGTTCACTCCGGTCCTCTCGTACTAGGAGCAACCCCCTCAGTTTTCCAGCGCCCACGGCAGATAGGGACCGAACTGTCTCACGACGTTCTAAACCCAGCTCGCGTACCACTTTAAACGGCGAACAGCCGTACCCTTGGGACCTACTTCAGCCCCAGGATGTGATGAGCCGACATCGAGGTGCCAAACACCGCCGTCGATATGAACTCTTGGGCGGTATCAGCCTGTTATCCCCGGAGTACCTTTTATCCGTTGAGCGATGGCCCTTCCATTCAGAACCACCGGATCACTATGACCTGCTTTCGCACCTGCTCGAGCCGTCACTCTCGCAGTCAAGCCAGCTTATGCCATTGCACTAACCTCACGATGTCCGACCGTGATTAGCTGACCTTCGTGCTCCTCCGTTACTCTTTAGGAGGAGACCGCCCCAGTCAAACTACCCACCAGACACTGTCCGCAGCCCGGATTACGGGCCTACGTTAGAACATCAAGCATTAAAGGGTGGTATTTCAAGGTTGGCTCCACGCGGACTGGCGTCCACGCTTCAAAGCCTCCCACCTATCCTACACATCAAGGCTCAAGGTTCAGTGTCAAGCTGTAGTAAAGGTTCACGGGGTCTTTCCGTCTTGCCGCGGGTACACTGCATCTTCACAGCGAGTTCAATTTCACTGAGTCTCGGGTGGAGACAGCCTGGCCATCATTACGCCATTCGTGCAGGTCGGAACTTACCCGACAAGGAATTTCGCTACCTTAGGACCGTTATAGTTACGGCCGCCGTTTACCGGGGCTTCGATCAAGAGCTTCTCCTTGCGGATAACCCCATCAATTAACCTTCCGGCACCGGGCAGGCGTCACACCGTATACGTCCACTTTCGTGTTTGCACAGTGCTGTGTTTTTAATAAACAGTTGCAGCCAGCTGGTATCTTCGACTGGCTTCAGCTCCGGGAGCAAGTCCCTTCACCTACGCGCCAGCGTGCCTTCTCCCGAAGTTACGGCACCATTTTGCCTAGTTCCTTCACCCGAGTTCTCTCAAGCGCCTTGGTATTCTCTACCTGACCACCTGTGTCGGTTTGGGGTACGATTTTGTGTTACCTGATGCTTAGAGGCTTTTCCTGGAAGCAGGGTATCAGTTACTTCAGCACCGTAGTGCCTCGTCATCACGCCTCAGCCTTGAGGCCGTCCGGATTTACCTGGACTGCCAGCCTACACGCTTAAACCGGGACAACCGTCGCCCGGCTAACCTAACCTTCTCCGTCCCCCCTTCGCAGTAACACCAAGTACAGGAATATTAACCTGTTTCCCATCGACTACGCCTTTCGGCCTCGCCTTAGGGGTCGACTCACCCTGCTCCGATTAACGTTGAACAGGAACCCTTGGTCTTCCGGCGAGCGGGCTTTTCACCCGCTTTATCGTTACTTATGTCAGCATTCGCACTTCTGATACCTCCAGCAGACCTCACAGTCCACCTTCGACGGCTTACAGAACGCTCCCCTACCCAACAGCGCTTGCGCGCCGCTGCCGCAGCTTCGGTGCATGGTTTAGCCCCGTTACATCTTCCGCGCAGGCCGACTCGACCAGTGAGCTATTACGCTTTCTTTAAATGATGGCTGCTTCTAAGCCAACATCCTGGCTGTCTGTGCCTTCCCACATCGTTTCCCACTTAACCATGACTTTGGGACCTTAGCTGGCGGTCTGGGTTGTTTCCCTCTTCACGACGGACGTTAGCACCCGCCGTGTGTCTCCCGTGATAACATTCTCCGGTATTCGTAGTTTGCATCGGGTTGGTAAGCCGGGATGGCCCCCTAGCCGAAACAGTGCTCTACCCCCGGAGATGAGTTCACGAGGCGCTACCTAAATAGCTTTCGGGGAGAACCAGCTATCTCCCGGTTTGATTGGCCTTTCACCCCCAGCCACAAGTCATCCGCTAATTTTTCAACATTAGTCGGTTCGGTCCTCCAGTTAGTGTTACCCAACCTTCAACCTGCCCATGGCTAGATCACCGGGTTTCGGGTCTATACCCTGCAACTTAACGCCCAGTTAAGACTCGGTTTCCCTGCGGCTCCCCTATACGGTTAACCTTGCTACAGAATATAAGTCGCTGACCCATTATACAAAAGGTACGCAGTCACCCCATAAAGAGGCTCCCACTGCTTGTACGTACACGGTTTCAGGTTCTGTTTCACTCCCTCGCCGGGGTTCTTTTCGCCTTTCCCTCACGGTACTGGTTCACTATCGGTCAGTCAGGAGTATTTAGCCTTGGAGGATGGTCCCCCCATATTCAGACAGGATACCACGTGTCCCGCCTTACTCATCGAGCTCACAGCTTGTGCACTTTTGTGTACGGGACTATCACCCTGTACCGTCGGACTTTCCAGACCGTTCCACTAATGCACAAGCTGATTCAGGCTCTGGGCTGCTCCCCGTTCGCTCGCCGCTACTGGGGGAATCTCGGTTGATTTCTTTTCCTCTGGGTACTTAGATGTTTCAGTTCCCCAGGTTCGCCTCGCAACACTATGTATTCATGTTGCGATGATGCACTGAGTGCACCGGGTTTCCCCATTCGGACATCGACGGCTGTAGCGGTTCATATCACCTTACCGTCGCTTTACGCAGATTAGCACGTCCTTCATCGCCTCTGACTGCCAGGGCATCCACCGTGTACGCTTAGTCGCTTAACCTCACAACCCACAGGCGTTTTGCAACGCTGCGTGCTGTAAGCATTTGAGAGACTCGAACGCGTCGCCTGTGCACCCCTTATTACGGAGGGATGCGGCGCGCGTCGTTTCAATTTTCAGCTTGTTCCGGATTGTTAAAGAGCAATATCTCAAACACGGCTGAAAAGCCGGCTTTGAGATATTTTGTGGAGACACCTTTCACCTGTCACCAAGCAAGTGGCGTCCCCTAGGGGATTCGAACCCCTGTTACCGCCGTGAAAGGGCAGTGTCCTAACCGCTAGACGAAGGGGACACAAAGGTGTGTCACGACTTCGCAGCCGTCTTGCTCATTACTTTTCTATCAGACAATCTGTGTGAGCACTTCGCGGGAAGGTATCTTCAGGTAAGGAGGTGATCCAACCGCAGGTTCCCCTACGGTTACCTTGTTACGACTTCACCCCAGTCATGAATCACAAAGTGGTAAGCGCCCTCCCGAAGGTTAAGCTACCTACTTCTTTTGCAACCCACTCCCATGGTGTGACGGGCGGTGTGTACAAGGCCCGGGAACGTATTCACCGTGGCATTCTGATCCACGATTACTAGCGATTCCGACTTCACGGAGTCGAGTTGCAGACTCCGATCCGGACTACGACGCACTTTGTGAGGTCCGCTTGCTCTCGCGAGGTCGCTTCTCTTTGTATGCGCCATTGTAGCACGTGTGTAGCCCTACTCGTAAGGGCCATGATGACTTGACGTCATCCCCACCTTCCTCCGGTTTATCACCGGCAGTCTCCTTTGAGTTCCCGACCGAATCGCTGGCAACAAAGGATAAGGGTTGCGCTCGTTGCGGGACTTAACCCAACATTTCACAACACGAGCTGACGACAGCCATGCAGCACCTGTCTCAGAGTTCCCGAAGGCACCAAAGCATCTCTGCTAAGTTCTCTGGATGTCAAGAGTAGGTAAGGTTCTTCGCGTTGCATCGAATTAAACCACATGCTCCACCGCTTGTGCGGGCCCCCGTCAATTCATTTGAGTTTTAACCTTGCGGCCGTACTCCCCAGGCGGTCGACTTAACGCGTTAGCTCCGGAAGCCACGCCTCAAGGGCACAACCTCCAAGTCGACATCGTTTACGGCGTGGACTACCAGGGTATCTAATCCTGTTTGCTCCCCACGCTTTCGCACCTGAGCGTCAGTCTTCGTCCAGGGGGCCGCCTTCGCCACCGGTATTCCTCCAGATCTCTACGCATTTCACCGCTACACCTGGAATTCTACCCCCTCTACGAGACTCAAGCCTGCCAGTTTCAAATGCAGTTCCCGGGTTGAGCCCGGGGATTTCACATCTGACTTAACAGACCGCCTGCGTGCGCTTTACGCCCAGTAATTCCGATTAACGCTTGCACCCTCCGTATTACCGCGGCTGCTGGCACGGAGTTAGCCGGTGCTTCTTCTGCGGGTAACGTCAATCGACGCGGTTATTAACCGCATCGCCTTCCTCCCCGCTGAAAGTACTTTACAACCCGAAGGCCTTCTTCATACACGCGGCATGGCTGCATCAGGCTTGCGCCCATTGTGCAATATTCCCCACTGCTGCCTCCCGTAGGAGTCTGGACCGTGTCTCAGTTCCAGTGTGGCTGGTCATCCTCTCAGACCAGCTAGGGATCGTCGCCTAGGTGGGCCATTACCCCGCCTACTAGCTAATCCCATCTGGGCACATCCGATGGTGTGAGGCCCGAAGGTCCCCCACTTTGGTCTTGCGACGTTATGCGGTATTAGCTACCGTTTCCAGTAGTTATCCCCCTCCATCGGGCAGTTTCCCAGACATTACTCACCCGTCCGCCACTCGTCACCCAGAGAGCAAGCTCTCCTGTGCTACCGTCCGACTTGCATGTGTTAGGCCTGCCGCCAGCGTTCAATCTGAGCCATGATCAAACTCTTCAATTTAAGTTTGATTTGCTTAAACAAGTTAAGCGGTGCTCATCTGTAAAACGTCATAATGAATTTCATTATGTGTTCACTCGTGAGGCTTGATATTTTTTACGTCCTAAGACGCTGATATCCATCCTGCGAGTGCCCACACAGATTGTCTGATAAATTGTTAAAGAGCAGTGCGAACAGCGGCTTAGCCGGTCTGTCGCGAGGGGCGTATAATACGCTTTCCTCCTCAGAGTCAACCTCTTTTTCAGAAGCTTTTCTCCGGCGACCCAGTTTCCTGTGTCTCCTGAACCGCCATCCCGTTGCCGGTTTGCCGTGTCAGTGGAGGCGCATTATAGGGAGTTC